>NZ_JACSJU010000001.1:0-1200000 GCF_018617235.1 Exiguobacterium sp. s132
CCAGGCAAGATCGTTCCGCAATAGCTCAGTGGTAGAGCAACCGGCTGTTAACCGGTAGGTCGTAGGTTCAAATCCTACTTGCGGAGCCACTTTCTCTTTTGGAGAGCTGTCCGAGTGGCCGAAGGAGCACGATTGGAATTCGTGTAGGCGGCAAAACCGTCTCAAGGGTTCGAATCCCTTGCTCTCCGCCAGTTTTTCAAATATGTAATGGCCCGTTGGTCAAGCGGTTAAGACACCGCCCTTTCACGGCGGTAACACGGGTTCGAATCCCGTACGGGTCACCATTTAATTTTATATCGTCGCGGGGTGGAGCAGTCTGGTAGCTCGTCGGGCTCATAACCCGAAGGTCGTCGGTTCAAATCCGGCCCCCGCAATTAAGTCCGGTCTCGTGGTGTAGGGGTTAACATGTCTGCCTGTCACGCAGAAGATCGCGGGTTCGAATCCCGTCGAGACCGCCATTTTTATTTTAAAATCAATCATACTACATATGGCTTTGTAGCTCAGTTGGTAGAGCAAAGGACTGAAAATCCTTGTGTCGGCGGTTCGATTCCGTCCAAAGCCACCATATGTGGGGGGGTAGCGAAGTGGCTAAACGCGGCGGACTGTAAATCCGCTCCCTCGGGTTCGGCGGTTCGAATCCGCCCCCCCCCACCACTTAGGGGCATAGTTTAGCGGTAGAACTACGGTCTCCAAAACCGTCAGCGCGGGTTCGATTCCTGCTGCCCCTGTTTTAATTTCATCATGGCGATTGTGGCGAAGTGGTTAACGCACCGGATTGTGATTCCGGCATTCGAGGGTTCAATTCCCTTCAGTCGCCCCATTATTATTGGGCTGTAGCCAAGTGGTAAGGCATCGGATTTTGATTCCGACATGCGAAGGTTCGATCCCTTCCAGCCCAGCCATTTTGCGGAAGTAGTTCAGTGGTAGAATACGACCTTGCCAAGGTCGGGGTCGCGGGTTCGAATCCCGTCTTCCGCTCCAATGACTTTTGGCGCCATAGCCAAGTGGTAAGGCAGAGGACTGCAACTCCTTTATCGTCGGTTCGATTCCGACTGGCGCCTCCAACATAATATGCCGGTGTGGCGGAATTGGTAGACGCGCACGACTCAAAATCGTGTTCCTCTGGAGTGTCGGTTCGACTCCGACCACCGGTATCCGTATGACTCTAACTGAGGTTAGGGTCTTTTTTTATTTTAATTTCATATTTATTCCATATTGATTTGTAAATCAATGTAATTTAAAGTAATATATATAAAGCGATAAAATGATTTTTGTGAAACGGTATAAGAGTTCTATTTTTGTGACTAACTATCAATAGTTAGACATATTATTTATGAAAGAAATAGTACATCAGGAAAAACTATAGAAAAACTAAGTCATGGGGGTATGGTTTTGAAATCAAGAATAACAGAAAGTGAAAGCTCTATTGTTTTGTCAGTTGCTGCTGGACAAACAATTCATTTAATCGAAAAATGCTTTGTGCATGCTCATCCTATCTCGAATGGATATAATTATACACCTACGAAATATATAACATTCCGTCAAGCGAATGGTGGTGTAATGAACAAAATTTACAATATAGATCGAACGTTCCCTATCGAGATGAAAAGTTGGGAAAAGGAAATTAATCAATTTGATATACCAGAAAATATAAAAAAAGAACTCACAGTGTATATTACTAGTCGGTACAAAGATTTTGATTTTGACAAGGCCCCAAAATATAAATTTTATTTATTGCGTTTGCTTTGTGAACTTCCGAATAATCCTCATCCGCCATCAAATAATGCAGGAGGATGGTACTATAACTTGAAAGATTTGAAAGAGAGTACTGGGGTGGTGAACACGATTAAAAAATCCAAATAAGTCTGATTGATTTGGATACTTGTCGTAATAGATATTTTATTTGTTGGCGCTAAGGATTCACTAATTCATGATTTAATTCACTATTATTATGTGAATAGTATCCTGAACAATATTATACGGAGAATTTACTATTTTTAGTAAGCTATGGTGTATCAAACTATTAAACCATTAAGATATAGCGAGATACTTTATTGAGTGACTTTAGAAAAACTTACGAATACTTGTTGACAGATTAATAGTATAGGTGTATATTAACTATAGTCGCTTGAACGACAACAATATTTCATGCGGGTGTAGTTTAATGGTAAAACCTCAGCCTTC
The DNA here is from genome assembly GCF_018617235.1 of Exiguobacterium sp. s132. Lineage (GTDB taxonomy): Bacteria > Bacillota > Bacilli > Exiguobacteriales > Exiguobacteriaceae > Exiguobacterium > Exiguobacterium profundum. Next base: position 2,185 of record NZ_JACSJU010000001.1, read on the forward strand.
CAAGCTGATGACGAGAGTTCGATTCTCTTCACCCGCTTCATATCTCTCTGCCGAGTGGCGGAGAGATTTTTTGTATGCGAAAATATATAGAGGAGGTGAACGGAATGGACCCGTACACATTAAAACAACAAATCTTAGCGTATGCCGAAACCATCGGGATTGATGAGTTGAAAGTGACGACAGCTGATCCGTTCATCGTCATGAAACAGCGACTTATTCGGCAACAAGAGAAAGGGTTTGCCTCTGGGTTTGAAGAGCCCGACTTAGAGAAGCGTACGAACCCAGAACTCTTACTTGAAGAAGCCCAGTCGATCATTGCAATCGCCATCGCCTATCCAAGTAAATTAAAAGATGCGCCCCGTAGTGTCGCCGGCGAGAGACGAGGGTTGTTTGCTCGGGCCTCATGGGGACTCGATTACCATCGGGCGGTCGGCGATCGATTGGCCAAACTTCAAGCGTATATCGAAGAATTGGTTCCAAACGTGCGGACGCGTTCGATGGTCGATACGGGTGAACTCGTGGACCGTGCCGTCGCAGAACGAGCTGGGATTGGATTTAGTGGGAAAAACTGTTCAATCATCTCTCCTGAGAAAGGGTCCTATCTTTATTTGGGCGAAATGATTTTAGATGTTTACTTACCACCGGATGAAGCGATTGAAGACGGATGTGGAGATTGCAATAAGTGTATGACAGCTTGTCCGACGACGGCCCTTGTTGAGCCGGGTGTCCTCGATGCGAAGCGCTGTATCGCCTATCTCACACAGATGAAGACGTTGATGCCACGAGAGTTTCGGTCGAAGCTTGGGGGGCGATTATATGGATGCGACACGTGTCAGCAAGTCTGTCCATATAACCGCAAAAAGGACTGGCGTCACCACGAAGAACTGTTACCGGAAGCTGAGATCGTCAAACCGCTCTTAGAGCCTCTTCTGACATTGAGCAACCGGGAGTTCAAACAAAAGTTCGGACATTTATCGGGCGCATGGCGCGGGAAGAAACCGATTCAACGAAATGCGATTTTAGCACTCGCGCACTACCGTGAGCCTTCAGCGATTCCAATCTTACGGGAATTCATCAAACAGGATGAACGCGAAGACATGCGCGCGACGGCTGTTTGGGCAATCGGTGCGATTCTTGGACCTGAGGCCGATTCGATATTTGAAGAGATTGAACGGAATGAAACGTCTGACATGGTTCATGAAGAGATTCGTATCTATCGAGAGGAGTGGGCACATGAAGATCGTGTCGTCTAAATGGGGAACGTTAGCGTATGAATTAAACGCAGCAGGCAAACTGACGGCTCTTGAGTTCACAACACATGAGCCGACTGACGAGGTGCCTGAGTGGTTGCGGGATCTTATGACGCGAGTCGAGCGGACAGGGTTTCAAGAAGCAGATCGTGCCTACGTTGAAATGAACGGGACACCGTTTCAACAGGAGGTCTGGGATGCGCTCTTGACCATTCCTTATGGCGAGACACGCACATATAAGCAAATTGCTGAACAAATCGGTCGGCCGAAAGCCGTTCGCGCCGTCGGTCAGGCGCTCAATCGAAATCCGTTGCCGATTCTATTTCCGTGTCACCGTGTCATTGGAAGTAGTGGGAAGCTTGTCGGTTTTGCGGGAGGATTGGCTGAGAAACAACGCCTTCTAGAATTTGAAATGAAAAAGTGAGGGAAATCAACCATGGCAATTCATGTCGTAATGTTTCAACCAGAAATACCAGCAAATACAGGGAACGTCTCACGTACGTGTGCGGCGACGAACTCGGTGCTTCATTTGATTCGTCCGCTCGGGTTCTCGACGGATGATAAGATGTTAAAGCGTGCCGGTCTCGACTATTGGCAATTTGTCGATGTACGCTATCATGACTCGTTAGAAGAGCTGTGGGAGAAGCATCCGGATGGTCAGTTCTTTTATATTACGAAGTACGGGGAACAATACCCGAGTGATTTGGACGTTTCAGATGTAGACGGTGACTACTTCTTTGTCTTTGGTCGTGAGACGAAAGGGTTACCGATGGAAGTCATCGAGAACAATTTAGATCGCTGCATCCGTCTGCCGCAATCGAACCTCGTCCGTTCATTGAATGTATCGAATACAGCAGCCATCATCGTATATGAGGCGCTTCGCCAACAGGGATATGCAGGATTGAAATAAAAAAGAGCCGGATTCGTAAGAATCCCGGCTCTTATTCGTTACCCTCAGGTTTACGGTTATATCCAGCTGTCAAAATCGCTGCGAGGAAGACGACGCTGATTCCAACCATCAATAATAGGCCCATCCAAAAATCCCCCTTTTATTCTCCATAACTATAAATAGTATAATATACTTGGTAGGTGAATTGCACTGAATATAAGAAATTACTGTGAAATTGGAGAAGGAACATGAAAACGAATGTGTACTTACTGAGCTATGCCCCACTCATCGGAATTATTTTGTTTTCGATGTCACTTGCGATTGCGACCTCCGAGTACGTGATCCAATGGCTGAATCAAATTGGCGTATATAGTGAAATTATCGAACTATTATCCGTGCAAGAGACGAAAGTGCTCGTGCTCGTCGTATTCTTTACGATTTTCTTTATGTTGTTTAGCGCATTCAAATTGGTGGCCGATACGTTCAATCAACTCGGTTTCGCCTTTTTTGCGCGCGAGACGAATGGCACGTCGCTTCATCGGCTCAAACCTGGGGCCATCATCTTCCTCATCGGGTCTGGAATCAGCTTTCTCTTTTTGAACACGTTACTCGCCGTCATCGCCGTCCTCGTAGGAACGCTCTTGATGTATCTCTTTTACTATGTCTGGCAAGTAAGCCAATCGATGTCCGTCCCACGAGCCATCGGCTTATTGCTTATGCAGGCCGTCATGTGGGCGACGTTGATCAGTGGGTTAGGTTGGTCGGTCCTTCGCTTGTTCAACTCTGTCGGAGATATCATCTTATGAAACATTCTTTTAAACCGACCTCGGATGTGATTGGAGCATGGAGTCAATCATTTGTCCCAGAGGAAACCTTGTATTGGATTGATTCTTCGTTTCTTGAGGATATACCGAGTTCCTGTCTCGTGATTCCGAGGCAGGAGTTTTTTAGTCATCCGCTTTACCGCAGACCCGATATCACGAATCCATATGTGACGTGGCAGATGGGTCAGGACGTGACCCATGTCGTCCATGCGTTCTCTGGCTTTTTGAAGGAATTACAGGAGCACGTCAAAACACGTTTATTGGAATTTCAAGTGACGACCCATCGTGGTCTTGTTTTGCCGATATCAGTCGAGCAGATGAAACGTCTATCGAATGAGATGATTATAGAGAAGGATGGCGCGTGTGTCATCGTTTTGCATCCGCAAAATTGGAATGAGCTCGACATCGAGATGCGTCATTCTCTCCTGCTCGACTATGCGAAGGAGTGGGATCGTTGGGAAGGGGAACCCTGTGATGACTCGATTGCTTCGCATATTGCGGATTATGCAAATCGGTTTCCGATCCAGGATGGAAGTAACTGTCTCGCGGCGACGTTGTTTGCGGTCACGGGAAACGAACAGGTCGTTCACCGATGGGTTCATCCAGAGACGTTCCTTCAGACATTAAAGCGAAGTAGGTACGAAACTGTGAAGGATGATACACTGAGGCCGAATGACGTCCTGACGTTTTGGAGCGACCAAGGGCAACTGGTCCATGCGAGTTACTGTGTGCGACAAGGACTCTATTTCAATAAACATGGTCAAGTCCGTTTCAATCCATGGAAACTAATCAATCACGACGAGTTAATGGAGCATTGGGGAGCATATCGACTTCAAATCGAACGTCGATTATAAAGCAAAAGGAGTCAGTCCACTTTTCAGTGGCTGACTCCTTTTATTGGTGTGCCTGTGTCCAGACAATCGCCGGATACGCACGGTTGGCGAGTTCCGGGAATGGGCGGGGCGTATCGGCACCGAGCCAGATGGCGGTGATGGTGCGATCGGTCAGTCCGACATACCACATATCTTTGTTGTCGTTCGTTGTTCCGGTCTTTCCTCCGAGATACTCAAATTCACGTTTCAGCTGATTCGCATAGCGACCTGTACCGTATGAGGTGACGGTCGATAACGCTTTTTTCATCTCACTAATCGTTTCCGGAGACCAGACTGTCTCTTCCGTTAAGATCGGGGTCAACGTTGGTTCACCGGACTTGAATGTGATTTGTTTGATTGTATGTCCGGATGTATACTCGCCTTTATTTAAGAACGGGGTATAGGCGGCGGCGAGTTCTTTTGGGGAGACGCCTTGTGTGAGACCGCCAAGGGCACTCGCTAAGTTCTCGTCCTGTTCATCCCATTGACTGAACATCATATCAGCTGTCTTATACGCGCGTTCCTGATCGATTGCTGAGAAGGCGGCGAGCGCAGGTGTGTTATACGAGAAAGCGACCGCATCTTTCAATAGGACATCGCCTAACACACGGTTGTGACTATTTCCGGGACAATAAGAACCGTAACAAGCCGGACGACCGTCAAGTACCGTGTCAAGTTTCGCTCCTGTCTCTTCGATAAATGGGGCGAAAACGAGGATCGGTTTGATTGCGGAACCTGGTTGGCGGTACGCCTGGGTCGCTCGGTTGAACTCACCGACCTGCGTCATCTCAGAGTCGACCATGGCCACGATTCTCCCTTGAGGTGTCAGTTCCGTATAGCCACCGTTCACACCGGGAGGGAGTTGACTCATCACCTGTTTTGCTTGTTTCTGCTTCCCGGTGGATAAGTAAGTCTCGATCGTCGCTTCATGCGTGGACAAATATTCTCTCGCCTCGGTATCATCTAAGTCGTAACGTGTCCGTACCAATTGAATCGCTTCACGGACGGCTGTATCCATATAGTCCGGGTATTGAATCGTTTGACTGCGAAACGATGCTTGGAGCTTGACGCCATGATACTGATCGTAAGCACTCTTCGAGAGAACACCCGCTTCAAACAGTTGCGTCAAGATTCGGTCCTTACGCTCAAAAAAAGCATCAGATGGATTGAGCGGATCATAAAGTGACGGATTATTCGGTACTGTCAACAAGTAAGCGAGTTGATTCCAATTCAAATCGTCGAGCGGTCTTGAAAAGTATGTATCGGCTGCCGATTGAATCCCATATACATTATGTCCAAAAAAAATAACGTTGCTATAAGCTGTTAAAATTTCTTTCTTGCTATAATTTTTTTCTAGTGCTCGAGCAAGCAATAACTCTTTCACTTTTCGTTCATATGTCCGTTCATGTGTGAGGTACACGTTCCGTGCCAACTGTTGCGTGATTGTACTCCCACCTTGGACAGATGTCTCGTTCGCGTTATTGATAAATGCTCGGGCAATCCCGCTCAAATCATAACCGGGATGAGCATTGAACTTACGGTCTTCGATGGTTGTAATCGCATCTTGGATATGTTCGGGTAACGCTTTCGGGGACACGTCATTTCTGCGGCCCGCCAAGTAGATTTGCTGTTCTCCCCCGTTGTATGCGAGTGTGACGGCATGCATTGACGAGAGTGGTTGTGCCGATACCAGCTCTTGTCCCCAAGATAGAATTTCATCTGCCTGATCAATCTCTTCTTTCAATGCAGTGGCAAGTGACAAGGAAGCAGCCAAAAGTCCAGCAAAAAATAAGGTTCCAATCCAAGCTCTCATCTATTTCACCTCTCTCTATACATTATATCGTCCAATTTACAAAAAAATAAAAAATGTAAACGTTATCATATAATAATTCGAGAAGGAATACTTTAGGAAAGGGCGAAAAAGGGTAAAAGAGGTTGTATATCACGATTTTGAGGAGGCTTATTATTTATGAAGCAAGAAATGGTTGCGATGCTCCTTGCGGGAGGAGAAGGAAAGCGATTGGGGCCTCTCACGCGAAAAACGGCGAAACCGGCCGTGAATTTCGGCGGAAAGTACCGCATTATCGATTTCCCATTGTCAAACTGCACGAACTCGGGAATTACAACAGTCGGGGTATTAACGCAATATGAGCCACTTGAATTGAATCGTTACTTAGGAATCGGGACGGCATGGGATTTAGATCGTCGCAACGGGGGGTTAGCCATTCTCCCACCTTACCAAGCACAGTCGGGGAAAAACTGGTACGAGGGGACGGCCAATGCAATCTATCGTAACTTGAGCTATATCGATGATTACGATCCAGATTATGTGTTGATTCTTTCGGGAGACCACATCTATAAAATGGACTACGAGAAAATGCTCGAAGCCCATAAAGAAAAACAAGCCGATGTGACCATCTCTGTCATGGAAGTGCCGTGGGACGAAGCGCCGCGTTTCGGAATTTTGAACACAGCGGATGACCTCCGTATCAATGAGTTCGAAGAGAAGCCAGAAGAACCGAAGAGCAACTTGGCTTCGATGGGGATTTACATCTTCAACTGGAGCGTCTTGCGCGAACACTTGATCAAAGATGCTGAAGACGAAACATCTAGCTTTGACTTCGGAAAAAATATCATTCCGAATACCCTTTTACAAGGGCTCGATGTCTTCGCTTATAAATTCAAAGGCTATTGGAAAGACGTCGGTACGATCCAGTCTCTTTGGGAAGCGAATATGGACCTCTTGGAAGAAGAGCCTCCATTCGATTTATATGACCCGGAGTGGAAAATCTATTCGGTCAACCCGAACCAGACTCCTCAGTATATTGGAAAAGACGCTTGTGTCGAACAGTCTGTGATTAACGAAGGGTGTCATATCGAAGGCGAAGTCCAACATTCAGTGCTATTTTACGATGTCCGTGTTGGAGAAGGTTCACTCGTTAAAGACTCGGTGATTATGCCAGGAGCTAGAATCGGGAAGGATGTAACAATTCACAGAGCCATTGTCGCTAGCTGTGCAGTCATTGAAGACGGCGCGACAGTAGGTGAGCCGGGTGGTGAAATCGTTGTTATTGAACCACACGAAAACATTGAAAGTGGAACCGTCTTCAAACAAAGAGTTTGATACGAGTAAAGAGACACGCAAGGAGGCGTTACTGTTGACGAACGATTTATTAGGGGTCATTAACTTAGGAACGGAACAAGGTCTGTTTCCGGAATTTACTGGACATCGTAATCTGGCATCAGTCCCATTCTCAGGACGCTATCGCCTGATAGACTTCACCTTGACAAATATGATCACACAAAATATTAATCAAGTCGGGATCTTTACGTTAGATAAGTATCGCTCATTGATGGATCATCTCGGTTCAGGGAAAGAGTGGGATTTGGACCGTTCGCAAGGAGGTCTCCACATCTTCCCACCAGCGTTGAAACCGGACGGGGAAGCGTATCTTGGCGACTTGGCCAACTTCTCGATGCACCGTGAACACTTCATTCGCAGCAAGCAGCCGTATGTGGTCATCACAGGTTCGAACGTTTTGACGACAATCGATTATACCGACATGCTCGCACATCATAAATCGATGGGCGCGGACATCACGCTTGCCTATACGACCCATGAACAGAAATGTGGCTATTGCCGTCCGATACGCCTTGGGGAGAATGACCGCGTCGTCGGCATCTCTGAGCGCGGATTCTCACCGGATGATGAGTACACGTACACAGAAACGATCATTATGTCGAAGAATCTCTTCATGCGTCTCGTTGATGAAGCGACCTCTAAAGGCGAATATGACCTGTTGGATGGCGTCATTCGTCCCCAGCTTCATCGTTTACACGTGCACGGGTACCATTATGTCGGGAAAATGCAGGTCATTCACTCGGTGCTTTCTTACTATAATGAAAGCATGCGATTACTCCGTGGCGAAGGCATCATTTATGACTTCCCGCATATCTACACGAAAATCAAACATGAGCCACCGACTCGTTATTTGAAAGGATCAAAGGTAAACGAGGCGCTCGTGGCAAATGGATGTAAGATTCATGGCGAGGTGCAAAATAGTATTCTCTTCCGTGGTGTTGAAGTCAGTAAACACGCACGCGTGAAAAACTCAATCATTTCATCAAAATCGATCATTGAAGAAGGAGCTGTCGTTGAAAACGCGATTTTGGATAAAGAAGTTGTTGTAAAACGAGGACAGGTCATCCGAGGCACAATCGACGAACCGATTGTCATCGCGAAACGAACAGTGGTATGAGGAGGATTTTATGAAAATTTGGTATGTTGCTTCAGAAGCGGCACCGTTCATGAAAACGGGGGGGCTGGCCGACGTTGTCGGTTCGCTCCCTCAAGCGGTGGCGGGCCTAGGAGAAGAAGTCAGTGTTGTCATGCCGAAATATGGCTCGATCGCTGAAGAGTATGTGGACGAGATGGAGTATTTATTCGACCTGATTGTTCCGGTCGGGTGGCGCAAACAGTTCGGGGCAGTCTTGAAGTTAGAGCGGGACGGCATCACGTATTACTTCATCGACAACGAGTATTACTTTAAACGTGACGGTGTCTTATATGGACACTTTGATGATGCTGAACGATTCGCCTTCTTCTCTCGCGCTGTACTCGAAATGATTGGGAAGATGGAAGACGTACCCGATGTCCTGCATTGTCATGACTGGCAGACAGGTATTTTACCGGCCTTCTTACGAATCCATTATCAACATATTGAAGCGTATCAACGCATTCGCACCGTGTATACCATCCATAACCTACAATACCAGGGGATTTTCCCAGAAGAGATTCTTGGAGAATTGCTACAGTTCGGTCCTGAACATTTCACGGCCGAAGGAATTCAACATAACGGTCTCGTCAATTACATGAAAGCCGGCATCGTCCATTCCGATCAAATCACGACCGTCAGCCCGTCGTATCGCGACGAAATCATGGAACCCTATTACGGTGAAGGGTTAGACGGGGCGTTGCGTCATCGTGCGGTCGACGTACGTGGTATTTTGAACGGAATTGATTTGGCGACAAACGATCCGAATACGGACCAACGGATTGCAGAGACGTATAATCTCGACACCTACAAAGAAGGAAAAGTTGTCAACAAGCGGGCATTACAAGAGCGACTTGGTCTTGAAGTGCGAGACGATGTCATGCTCATCGGTTTTGTCAGCCGACTCGTTGACCAAAAGGGGCTCGATTTAATCAACGGTGTCCGTGAAGAACTTGGACAGCTTCCTTGCCAGTTCGCGTTCCTCGGTTCGGGACAACCGGAATATGAAGGAATCGTTCACGAGATGACAGCTGCTCACCCAGGGAAAGTCGGGTCATATATCGGTTTTGACATCGAACTCGCCCACTTGATTTACGCGGGATCGGATGCCTTTTTAATGCCGTCACGTTTTGAGCCTTGTGGTCTCAGTCAATTGATTTCCATGCGATACGGCACCTTGCCAATCGTGCGTGAGACAGGTGGACTCCGAGATACCGTGAAGCCGTACAACGAGTTCACGCAAGAAGGGACCGGTTTTGGATTCATGAACTACAATGCTCATGAGATGTTGGCGACGATCGAAAAAGCGATTCGTGTCTTCTATGAAAAAGAAAACTGGCATGCCCTCGTCCATCAGGCGATGACCGCGGACTATAGCTGGAAACAATCCGCCAAGCAATATCGTGAGTTATATCATTTATTCGCATGAGTGGAAGGAGCTAACTTGATTTATGTTCACAGATAAACAAAGCTTTGTCGACGCATTTAAAGAACGGTTCATCGCATTGAACGGGAAGTCGATCGAGGATGGGACAGAGCAGGAAGTGTATCAAACATTGGCAACGATGGTACGCGAGCAGGCCATGCCCAAATGGATTCACACGCGTGACCGTCAAGAAGAAAAACACAGTAAGCAAGTCATCTATTTCTCGCTAGAATTTTTATTAGGTCGCTTCTTATACAACAACTTGCTCAGTTTAGACGTATTGGAGCTCGTTAGAGACGGACTGCAAGATCTCGGATACGACTTCACAGACATTACCGAGTTGGAACCAGAGCCGGGTCTTGGGAATGGGGGGCTCGGGCGCCTGGCCGCCTGCTTCCTCGATTCGTTGGCTGCACTCAGTTTACCTGGGCATGGAAATGGGATTCGCTATCGTTATGGACTCTTCAAACAGAAAATTGTAGACGGCTATCAAGTCGAGCTGCCGGATAACTGGCTCCGTGACGGGAACATGTGGGAAACGAGACGTCAGGATAAAGCGGTCGAAATTAATTTCGGTGGCTGGATTGAGATGAAACAAATCGGAGATCGATTGCGTGTCGTCCATCATCCAGACGAGGTTGTTCTTGCCGTTCCGTATGATATGCCGATTATCGGTTATAAGAATGATGTCGTGAATACATTACGTCTTTGGAACGCCGAATCACCACTTGACGACGAGGCGTATTTAGAGAAGACGAAAGGGACGTATAAAGACTTGTTGAAACATAAACAGTCGATTGCTACGATTTCGGAATTCTTGTATCCAGATGATACGACGTATGAAGGAAAAGTATTACGTTTGAAACAACAATACTTTTTTGTATCTGCAGGCATTCAATCGATGCTTGCTTCCTATTTGAAGCGAAATAAATCACTTAAGCAGTTAGGCGACCATTACGCGATTCATATCAATGATACGCATCCGGTCGTCGCAATTCCTGAATTGATGCGCATCTTGATGGATGAGCATGGATACGGTTGGGACGAGGCGTGGCGGATTACGAAGAGCGTCATGTCGTTCACGAACCATACGCTACTCGCAGAAGCGCTTGAGAAATGGCCGGTCGAGATGTACCAACGCCTCCTGCCGCGCGTGTATCAGATCATCGAAGAAATCAATCGACGTTTCTGTCGAGACGTACTCGTCAACTATCCGCACCTCGAATCCCATATGGGAGAGATTGCAATTGTGTCAAACGAACAGATCAATATGGCCAATCTCGCTGTCGTCGGTTCTCATTCAACGAACGGCGTAGCGCAAATTCATACGGATATTTTAAAACAGCGCGAGATGCGTTACTTATATGAGATGTTCCCGCTTCGCTTCAACAACAAGACGAACGGGATCACACACCGTCGCTGGCTCTTGAAGTCGAACCCGGGATTATCCGACGCCATTACGGAAGCAATCGGCCCGTCATGGATCGAACATCCGAACGACTTGGAAAAGTTGATGGATGTTTCGAAAGACCGGAGCTTCCAAGAAAAAGTCATGGACGTGAAGCAACAAAACAAATTGGACTTAGCGGCATACATTCAAGAAGAAACGGGAGAGAAAGTGGACCCTCATTCCATCTTTGACGTACAAGTCAAACGCTTGCACGCCTATAAGCGACAATTGCTGAATGCCCTTCACATCCATGCGCTTTACTTGAAGATTCAAGCGGACCCGACGTTTACGATGGTGCCTCGCACGTTTATCTTTGGCGCCAAGGCGGCACCGGGATACTACTATGCGAAAGAGATCATTCGCTATATCAATGCCCTTGCCACGCTCATCAATAAGGACAAGCGGGCGAGTCAATTCATTAAAGTCATCTTCCTTGAAAACTATCGTGTCTCCATGGCCGAACGGATTTTCCCAGGGTCTGACTTGAGCGAACAAATCTCGACTGCGAGCTATGAAGCATCCGGTACCGGAAACATGAAATTCATGATGAACGGAGCCTTGACGATTGGAACGTTAGACGGGGCCAATATCGAAATTCGTGACGCTGTTGGTGATGATCACATCTTTATCTTTGGATTATCTCCGCAAGAAGTCATGAACTATAAGAAGTTCGGAGGCTATCATGCGGCAGAGATGTATCACGCACATCAGGAAATCAAAGACGTGGTCGATGGTCTTGTCAACGGAACGTTCGATAAAGTGGGCGAATATCAATTCCAATCCATCTTCGATTCTCTCCTCGTCTATAACGATGACTTCCTCGTCTTGAAAGACTTTGTCTCGTATATGCGGGCACAGCGACGAGTCGATGAGGTGTTCAGTGACCAATCACGTTGGGCTGAAAGCTCAATCGTCAATACGGCGAAGTCAGGAATCTTCTCGAGTGACCGTACCATCACGGAATATGCGAACGCGGTCTGGAATATCAAACCGACGAGCGTAAAATAAAAAGGATCCACCCTTAGGGGTGGACCTCGTTTTCTGGATAGCTGATCCAATCGGAATAGGATCCCGGATAGAGTCGGACATCATCTTTTCCGAGAGCGTGAAGCGCCAAAATATTGACGCAGGCGGTCACACCGCTACCACAGTAAAAGATGGGGTTCTCAACGGGAAGAACATCTTTATACAGTTCTTTTAAGTCGTGGAAGTCTTCTAACGTCCCGAGTTCTGTGATGGCCTCGGCATAGGAGCAGAGCAATGCGTTCGGAATGTGACCTGCTTTTGAATCGATTGGTTCGTGTGTGCCGTTGAAGCGATCTTCGGTTCGTGAATCATAGAGCGAGCCGCTCGCAGCAGCTTTCACTTCATCGAGTGTCGCAATCATATGGTCTTGGAAGTCTGGCGTATAGTCGCTTGTCGGATAGTGTGGAACGTCCGTAGTGGTCTCACCGCAATAAGTGATGCCAGATTGGATACCGCCTTCTAACACAACGACCCGTTCGTGACCGGCCCATTTGAAGAGCCACCATGCACGGGCTGCGAATGGGAAGCCGTCATCGTAAATGATGACCAAATCTTCTTTTTTCAAGCCGATGCGACGAAGTGTTGCCGTCCATGCTTCTTTCGAAGGGAGCGGATGACGTCCGCCGTGTTCGCCGAGCGGACCGGACAAGTCTTCCATCAAATCGAGAAAGATAGCGTTCGGAAGATGTCCCTTTCGGTAGACATATTTACCATAGGACGCGTCGTTTAGCGAATATCGGCAATCGATGAAACGAATCGAGTTCGTATGCACGATTTGTTTTAATTCTTGGGCACGCATTGTTGGAAACATTAATATCACCTCGAGGTTTCGTTACTCTCATCGTATACAAGATGGAAGCAATTGGCGAGTACTTCGATTGAATTTTTTGAGGGTGAAAGGGGAATGAATCATGACATGGCAACAAACGTATGACCGTTGGAATCAATTCGAAGGGCTCGAGCCGCATTTACGTGCGGAACTTGAAGAACTCGCAAAAAATGAAACCACATTAGAAGATGCATTTTATAAGACGCTCGAGTTTGGAACAGGCGGGATGCGTGGAGAAATCGGACCAGGTGCGAACCGGATGAACGTCTATACGATTCGAAAAGCGTCACAAGGATTTGCTGATTTTATCTCAGCATCAGGGGAAGATGCGAAACGTCACGGCGTCGTCATCGCCCATGACTCACGTCATTTTTCGCCTGAGTTTGCATTAGAAGCGGCGCGGACATTGGCGTCAAACGGAATCAAGACGTATTTGTTCCCAAGTTTGCGAGCCACACCTGAACTGTCGTTTGCCGTTCGTCATTTAAATGCGTTCGGTGGCATCGTGATCACGGCGAGCCACAACCCACCGGAATATAACGGATTCAAGGTATATGGGGCAGACGGAGGACAGCTTCCACCAGCGGAAGCGGATGAACTCGTGACGTACGTCAATGCGATTGAAGACGAGCTGAAAATTCAGATTGAAGATGAAGCGGCGCTCCGACAAACGGGGCTACTCCTCACAGTTGACTCATCAGTCGATGAAGCCTATATGGAGGCGCTCCAGTCGATTCGGATTCATCATGACATACAGGACAGCCCGCTTCGGATTGTCTATTCACCACTCCATGGGACGGGACGCCGTCCGGTCATGGAAGGGCTGAAGGCGTATGGATTTGAGCACGTGACCATCGTAGAAGAGCAGGCAGAGCCAGACGGTGCGTTCCCGACGGTCAGTTATCCGAACCCGGAAGAAAAGGCTGCATTTAAATTAGCGATGGAATACGGGGACCGGGTCGAGGTTGATTTGCTCATGGCGACGGACCCGGATGCAGACCGTGTTGGCTTAACCGTGCGCGGACGGGACGGGGAATGGTTCGTCTTGACCGGTAACCAAACGGGTGCGCTATTAATGGAATACATCCTGTCGCAAAAGAGTGAGACAGGTACGTTACCTTCGAATGGATTTGTCGCCAAGACAATCGTCACGTCTGAACTCGGTGCTGCGATTGCAAAAGCGTACGGCGTACATCTCGAAAACACGTTGACTGGATTCAAGTTCATCGGTGAGAAGATCAAACAATATGAAGAATCAGGCGAATATGAATTCCTCTTTGGGTATGAAGAAAGCTACGGCTATTTGATTGGAGACTTCTGTCGTGATAAAGATGCCGTTCAGGCTTGTTTACTCGCAGCCGAGATGGCAGCTTATCATAAACAGCACGGTCGGACGCTTTATGATGCGTTACAGTCGATTTACGAGAAGTATGGATTCTACGAAGAGTCCTTGCAGTCGATGACGTTAAAAGGAAAAGCTGGTCTCGAGCAAATCGGACGGATGATGGAAGCGTTCCGTGCCAATCCGCCAAAAGAAGTCGGTGGATATGAAGTCGTTCGTTTCGAAGACTATAAGAAACAAGTGGCGACCGACTTACAGTCCGGTAAATCGGAAACGATTGAATTGCCATCATCAAACGTCTTGAAATTCGTCTTTGCGGACGGTTCGTGGTTCTGTCTTCGCCCATCTGGAACCGAGCCGAAAATCAAGTTTTATTTCAGTGTGCATGCGGATCGTGCCGAGAAGACGACTGCAAAACGTGAAGCGATTGAAGCGGATGTTATGAAACAAGCGAAAGCGATTGATTGATGAGGAACATCACTCTAGAAATAGGGTGATGTTTTTTGTTTGACATGAAGACATCGCGCCAGTATGATGAGGATATTGTTTAAAACCGTGTAATCATATAAGGATTATAGGAAAGGCGGAATCATTATGAAAAAGACATTAACGAGCGTACTCGCAATCGGAGCTTCAGTCGGGCTTCTTGCAGCTTGCGGTAACGAAACAGACAGTGGAGCGGACGAAGCGGTCATCACGGTCGGAACAGAGGCGACATACCCACCATTCACGTACAAAGAAAAAGGTGAATTGATGGGATATGATATCGACGTCTTGAACGAAGCGGCAGAACGTGCCGGTTACAAAGTGGAATACGAAGCAATGGACTTCAAAGGACTTGTCCCAGCACTCGATGCTGAGCGTATCGATATGATTGCTAACCAAATGAGCATCACGCCTGAGCGCGAAGAGAAATATGCGTTCTCTGACCCGTACGCTGTGTCAGGAGCTCAAGTCATCGTCGGTTCAGACAACAATGAAATCCAAGGCATTGACGACCTCGATGGAAAAGTAGTCGGATCGACACAAGGTTCGGTCTATGCGCAAATGGCTGAAGAAGCTGGCGCTGAAGTCAAGTTTTATAAAGGGGCGAACCAAGTCCTTCAAGACCTCGAAGTGGGTCGTTTGGACGCGGCCCTCAACGACCGTCTCTTCATCTTGACGGAACTCGAAAAAACAGGCTATGACGTCAAAGCAGTCGGTGACATCTTCAATACAAGTGAAGCTGGATTCATGACACGTCAAGATAGCGACGTGCTAGACAAGTTGAACGATGCGCTCGCAGAGATGAAAGAAGACGGCACGATGAAAGAAATCGGTGAGAAGTACTTCGGTGAGGATATCAGTCAATGAATGAACTGATCACGACCGTCATAGATAACCGCTCGGTCTATCTTGAAGCCGTCCAGCTCACGTTGATCGCCAGTGTCCTGTCGATTCTTCTCGCCTTGGCGCTCGGTCTGATCATCGCTTTACTTCATAGTAGTCCGATTAAAATCGTACGGTTGTTCACACGGACGTACATTTCGTTCTTCCGTGGAACACCGCTCTTACTTCAGTTGCTGATCTTGTATGTCGGGCTCACCGGGTTCGTTCAACTCAGTGGGATGCAGGCGCTCATCTTTGGATTAGGCTTCCACTTCGCTGCCTATATCTCAGAGGCTTTCCGAGCAGCCATCAACTCGGTCGACAAAGGACAAGTGGAGGCGAGTGTCGCGCTCGGTATTCCGAAAATGAAACGCTTCAAAGACATCATTTTCCCGCAGGCGCTCTCACGTGCCATCCCACCTGTCTCGAACTCGGTCATCGACATCATCAAGTCAACGTCACTCGGTTCGGTCATCGCGGTTCAGGAGTTAACGTACGTGTCTGACCAAATTGCGGCCACGACGTATTTAGTCATGCCGTTGCTCTTGTTCTCGGCGTCGATCTACTGGATTTTATCGACCTTGATCCAAGCCGGTCAACACAAACTCGAACGGCGTTACGCGATTCGATAAGAAAAAACCTCGATTCAGACGAATCGAGGTTTTTTGTATACCTTAACGGATGACTTGTTCTGTCTCTCCGTCGAAGAAGTGTGCTTTTGTCATATCGAGTGCGAGTTCAACATCGTCACCCATGTGGATGTTCGAGCGACCGTCAACGCGGGCTGTGAACTGTTGTCCACCGAGTTCAGCGTAGAGGTAAGACTCAGAACCCATGAGCTCAGCGACATCGATGTGCGCTTTGAACGTGTGTGTCGTTGGTGAGTCGATGTAGATTGGCTCATCGTGGATTGATTCCGGACGAATTCCGAGGACGAGCTCTTTTCCGACATAGCCACGATCACGAAGCGTCTTCATTTTTCCTTCTGGTACGTTGACTTCTTCACCGTTCGTGATGAATTTGCCTTCTGCGAGTGTACCGCGGAAGAAGTTCATCGATGGTGAACCGATGAAGCCGGCGACGAAGATGTTATCTGGATGATCATATACTTCTTTCGGCGAACCGACTTGTTGAATGATTCCGTCTTTCAAGATGACGATCCGTGTAGCGAGTGTCATCGCTTCCGTTTGGTCATGGGTAACGTAAATCGTCGTTGTATCCAAGCGGTTGTGCAATTGGATGATCTCTTTACGCATTTGTACACGGAGTTTCGCATCCAAGTTTGAGAGTGGCTCATCCATCAAGAAGACTTTTGCGTCACGGACAATCGCACGACCAATGGCAACACGCTGACGTTGTCCACCTGAGAGCGCTTTTGGTTTACGCTCGAGGTATTCTTCCAAGCCGAGAATGCGGGCAGCGTCTTTTACGCGACGATCGATCTCGTCTTTTGGGAACTTACGGAGCTTCAACCCGAACGCCATGTTGTCGTAGACGCTCATGTGCGGATAAAGTGCGTAGTTTTGGAAGACCATGGCGATATCACGATCTTTAGGAGCGACATCGTTCATTCGTTTCCCGTCAATGATAAAGTCTCCGTTTGAAATCTCTTCAAGTCCTGCGATCATACGAAGTGTTGTCGATTTTCCGCAACCAGACGGTCCGACGAAGACGATGAACTCACGGTCTTTGATGTGTAAGTTGAAATCGCTGACGGCTTTTACGCCACCATCGTAAATTTTATCAATGTGTTCTAAACGAATTTCTGCCATGTCGTTAGCCTCCTAAAGAATCTATGTGTATATAATAGCGCTTACAAGAACGATTATATGATGAAACCGCTTGCATTGAATATGGACAAGTTGCACAAAAACCGTTAATCGGATTTGTGCAACATGACCATGAGTTGAAGGAGGCTAGCGTCATAGAACGTTCGAGCATCGTAACCCGTCGTCTCAAATAGACGATCGAGCCGATAATTTAGCGTGTTTCGATGCATGAACAGTGCTTTGGCGGTATGCGAGACATTCAACGAGTGACGAAACAACGCCTCTAATAATTCGATTGTCGATAAATCGAGCATTTGCATTAACGGGGCAGTGATATACATCCGCTCTTTTAAGTCCTGCTGTTGTAGTAAATAATGGTATAATAATTGACTAGCAGGGTAAGTTTTAGTAGACATACGTGCGTATGGCATGAGTAATTGATGTTGACGATACACATGGGCGAGCGAGCCTTGCGGACGTTCGCTATAGATCGCATGCGCCTCGATGAAACAGTCACTCGCAATGGCGCGCAATACGTCCTCAAACTCCTGAAGATCGACGAATGGATTTTGTTCAATCAGCTCGATATGTCGTGTCGACATCAAGATGACCTCGGCATGCGGCATAAAGTCACGGACGATACTAACGAAGGATTCGAACGCTTCTTCTTCCGCTTCTTGGAGAGAAAGAGAGATGAGCCGAAACGGTTGCTCAAAACGAAACGTTTCATCTTGAAGGGTTGCTTGCCATTTTCGCTGATGGGGATCAGATTGAAGGATTGGCGTCGCCCATAGCGCCAACAGCTTTTGTTCGCGTTCGCTCAGTTCGAACGCGGGGAGTCCGAATAGGGTACCATCTTGCGTCTCGAACCAATCAAGGTCACCAGATGCATCTTCCGACCGATGGACAGCAGTCGGAAAAATCGATTTAATACGATCAAACGTATTCAATACTATCACCTCAACAACAATGTATCATATTTCAGATCGGAGGCTTGCAGTTTGGACGGGTTATTAAAGATTTTACTCATGATATTGATCGGGGCGACCATCGGGGGCGTGACCAACTTTCTCGCCATCAAGATGTTGTTCCGACCACATGAACCGAAATACATCGGTTCATTTCGGATTCCTTTTACACCAGGACTCATTCCGAAACGTCGAGATGAACTGGCATCTAGTCTAGGGAAGACGGTCGTCAAACACTTATTGACACCAGAGGGTATGCGGAAGCGATTGCTAGATGACCAAGTGACGACGCATATTACGCACTTTGCGCAACAAGAGGTTCAGACGATGTTACGCTCGGATAAGACGGTTCGAGAGTTGTTGGAACCTCTCTATCCGAACGCAGAGGCACGATTCCTCACGTTAGCAGATGACAAATTACGTGACGAGTTATCGAGCGTCATGGCTGAAGTGAAAGAACGGAAGCTGTTTGAATTACTTGGAGAAGAAGGGATGGACCGTGTACGAGTAGTCATTCCTGAAGTCGTTGAGGCGCTTCTCGTCAAATCAGAAGAATATTTCTATTCTCCGGAAGGTGAGGCGCAACTTCGTCACATGGTTGACTCATTCGTCCAGCGTCGTCTCGGATTTATCGCAGGGTTCATTCAAAACATGAACTTTGTCGAGATGGTTCGACCAGAAATCGTCAACATCTTACGTGGTCAATCGACCCGTGACGGAATGACGACGATGATTACGCGTGAATTTGAGCGATTCAGTGAGAAGACGGTCGATACGTTAATCGATGACCGACTCGAAGCACGACTCATCGATGGCATCACAGACCAAGTCGTATCTCGTTTGCCAATCGGACAATTATTGAATCGTCCGATATCGTGGTATACACAGTCCGTCGAATCCCGCATTGTCGACGAACTCGTTCCACAAGGTGTCACGCTTGTCATTGAGCGCTTCACGAACCAAATGGAGACAATCATGGACCGATTGAAGATTGATAAGATTGTGCAAGAGCAGGTCCAATCACTCGACACGTCGTACCTCGAAGAGATCGTCTTATCGATTTCGAAACGAGAGTTTCGGGCAATAACATGGCTTGGTGCTCTGTTAGGTGGTATGATTGGGTTGATTCAAGGGTTGATTGCCATCTTGTGATGGCTCTATGCCCTAATAGCATTTAGGAGGACGTTACATGTCACAAACAAACTTGTACGACCAAGCTTACCAATTGGAGAAAGCACTTCGCGATTCTGAAGAGTTCACAACACTCTCTTCTTTATACGATCGTGTCAATGCGGATGCGGAAGCGAACCAGTTGTTCGCTGACTTCCGTAACATCCAAATGACGCTTCAACAAAAGCAGATGCAAGGAGAGGAAATCTCTGAGCAGGAAATGATGGATGCGCAAACGAAAATGATGAACGTTCAACAGAACGAATTGATCATGGAGCTCATGCAAGAAGAGCAACGCATGCACCAACTCGTTACAGAAGTGACGAAAATCATCATGAAACCACTCGAGGAGCTTTATGCCCCGATGGTGAACGAAAACGAAGTTCAATAACAAATGATGTGCGGATGGCTTTAGAGCCATCCGTTTTTTTGTTGATGAGATTGTCACACGCTTTAAGTAAGCGCTTACATAAAGTGGGTTATAATGAAATTGTGACAATAGCGAAAGGGTGAATCAGCATGATCACGGTGATAATCCTTTTAGGGATGATTTTCTTTTTCATAGCAGGATGGTTACGGGCGGATTTAGTGGCATTGATTGGACTTGTTTGCCTCGTGCTCACACAACAATTGACCCCAGGTGAGGCGATGGCTGGTTTCTCCAATCCGGTCGTCTTGATGATTGCTGGACTGTTCGTGGTCGGAGCGGGATTGTTTCATTCTGGTCTGGCGGAACGGTTGGCTTCTTTGCTTGTTCCATACGCGGGAGGGAATGCGACGCGTTTATTCTATCTGTTTATGTTGACGGTGACGCTCTTGTCGAGTGTCATGTCCAATACGGGGACCGTCGCTTTGCTCATTCCTGTTGTGATGGTAATGGCACGAAAAATCCAACAATCTATGGATTCTTATCTCATGCCACTCGCCTTTTTTTCAAGCATCGGTGGAACGATGACACTGATTGGGACACCTCCCAATCTCGTTGCGGCAGAAGCACTCCGCGGCCTCGTGGATGAACCGCTCGGATTCTTTTCATTGTTTCCAATTGGTCTGGTCGTGATGGTGATTGGATTGATCTATTTCCGTCTAATCGGGAATCGCTTACTCCATCAAGAAGGGGCGAAACTGTGGTTGAAGACGGAGATAAGTGAGCCATTGCGTCCAAACGTCTATGTGATGTCGATTGCAAAGAGTCATCCGTTAATTGGGAAACAGTTACGTGACCTTTCATGGTCTCATGAAGGGGTTATAGTCTTGAAGGAACGAGTTCATGGACGGCACCATCATGAGACGGCTCATGCAGACACCGTACTACGTGCGGGGGAATTACTTGTCAGCGGTGAGGAACGGCACGTTCGGAACTTTTCTGAAAAAGAACAGATACCATTTGAACCGATTGAGGCCACCCGTGTAGATGATCAAACCGGAGGGGTTCTCCTGTTCACGGTCCCAGGGGTGAGTCGATTAATCGGGAAGCGTATCGGTGAGAGTCAGTTACGTAATCAATTTCATGTCAATGTCTTAAAAGTCATCCGACCACAAGAAGAGATCGCACACGTGCGATTGACAGACACCCCGTTGAAGCAAGGAGACATGTTGATGGTACAGGGGACATGGGATGATTTAGAGCGGATGGAAAGAGAGACACATGACCTGTTATCAAATGAACGGGTGACCGAGGTAGCCAATCGAGTCGTATCGGGGCGTCATCAGCTTGCAGCAGGCATCATCATGCTCATGTTGTTGCTCATGTTCATATTCGAATGGGTCGATCCGACCGTTGCCGTATGGATGGCTGCGCTAGCGATGGTGTTGAGTGGGGCCGTCCGACAGATGGACGTCGCCTATCAATCTATTCAATGGTCCTCGCTCGTCTTGATTGCGGCCATGATCCCGGTAGGAACGGCGCTTGAAAAGGCGGGAATCATGGGATGGGTCGTTGAATGGATTGAAAGGACGTTTGCCGACTTTGGTCCTATATGGGTACTCGTCGTCTTATTCGTCTCGACCATGCTCCTTAGTCAAATCATCTCGAATACAGCGACCGCTATTTTGTTTGTCCCCTTAGCGATTGCACTCGCCGAATCGATGACTGTCAGTCCGGTTCCATTCGTCGTTGCGGTCGCCATCTCGGCATCACTCGCTTTTATGACCCCGTTCGGATCTCCGACAAATGCGATGGTCTTTAGTATCGGCAACTATCGGTTCATGGATTTTATCAAAGTCGGTGTGCCGTTACAACTCATCACGGGAATCGTAGGAATTTTGATGATTCTCATCCTCTTCCCATTTTGAATAGGAGGTTTGGGGACGAGTATCGAAAATAGACGTATCAGCAAATGAAAGGGCGGGCGATGATGAAAAAATGGATATTGGTTTTCTTCTGTCTCTTTCTTGTGGCATGTGGGAAAGAAGTGGGGACGGAACCAGAACCTGAGATGACGCAGAGCGGGAAGGTGGCCGAAGCGTATCTCGAGGAGCAACAGTACTCGATCGTTTCTTTTGAAGGAGAGCATACGAGTACTTTAACCTTAGAGGAACTGGCAGAGGATCGTGAACGGAACGTTTGGGGACTACAAACCGTATCACCGGATGAATACGTGGGTAAGACCATCTACTACGAAAACTTTACGGTGAAAGATCATCCGATTGGTGAGCAATCTCCCGCCGGTCAGATTGCTGTCTCAGTAATGATCGTGGATGGAAAGGTCATCGGCGGGACATCATTCCCCGTGACAGATGGATCAGGTTTAGGGAACGGATATAGTTTGAGCGGAGAATCGCTTGAGGATATTCACCCCGATCTTCAAGAATGGCAGGATGCGTGGAATAAAAAATATGGTGAATGAAAAAGTAGACCAAGACAATCATTGTCCTGGTCTACTTTTGTTAAGATGCTGTCCCTTTCAATTTACCCGGTAATTTGCAACGCTCGAAGTAGATGAGTTGCCCTCGTCGTACGATACGCGCCCCTTTATGCTCATGTCCAGCAGCACGAAGCATGTCGAGTCCTTGTTGTTTGGCCGACTGATCGTCGTTCGCTTCGAACATTTCATTCAATACGAGCGTGCCATCATTTTCAAATCCTGTCACCGTGTATGTTTCCATTCACACGACCCCCTTTTCTTCATTTTAATGAATGGCCATTCATTCTTCAAGAGAAGGTTTTGTCAGTTCGTCGAATGTCAGCTGTCGTGTCGATTCAGTTCGGGGAATCAAATCGGATACGGTCAATCCGATCAAACGGACGGGCTCGATGACGTTCATCTCGTCGAAAAGACGTCTGGCAAGTCGTCTAATCTCATCATGGTCATGCGTCGGGTGGTTTAATTTGATTTGATGACTCCGAGCCTGAAACTCGCTCGTCTTTATTTTGATGGTGACCGTTTGACAGCTCAAGTCTCGGCGATCGAGCTGACGCAATACGTCCTCCATCTCTGGGATGACCCGTTCGAACACTTCTTCCGGGTCATCGATATCAAATGCGAACGTCGTTTCTGACCCAATCGACTTACGCTCTCGCGTGGCCACGACAGGACGCGTATCACGTCCGTGTGCCAGTTCATATAGTTGTTGCCCACGATCGTGTCCAAAGATGGCTTTCAGTTGCTCAGGACGAGTTTGTTGAAGGTCACCGATCGTATGATAACCACTTTTATAAAGCGTTTGGGCGGTCACTTTTCCGACTCCATGCATGGCTTCGATGGAGAGGGGAGCCAGAAAGGTTGCCACTTCATCAAGCGGAACGACCGTGAGTCCATTTGGTTTCTCATATCCTGAAGCGATTTTCGCGACAAATTTTGACGGTGCGACTCCGGCAGATGCGGTGAGACCGGTGCGACGCTTAATCTCGCCTAATATATACCGGGCGATAAAGGGTCCGGATGTACTCAATAACGAATTCTCCGTCACATCGAGGTAAGCCTCATCGAGCGAGAGTGGTTCGACGAGCGGTGTGACCGACTTAAAAATCTCCATCACGTGTGCGCTGACTTGTCGATAGGCCTGAAACCGTGGTTTGATAAACGTCGCATGGGGACACAAGGCAAAAGCGCGACGTGATGACATCGCGCTGTGTACGCCGTATTTCCTCGCCTCATAGGAACATGTCGCGACGACCCCGCGGCTGTGGGGAGGGCCTCCGACGATGACGGGCTTTCCTCGTAAGTTAGGACGGTCACGCTGTTCGACAGAGGCATAAAATGCGTCCATGTCCACATGAATGATGAGTCGTTCCATAACATCACCTTTCTTGTGTGAATCACTTTTCTTTCATTATACCGAACTTTTGTTCGTTTTTTGAGTTTTTTGTTTTGACCGATGTTTCGTTGAAGTCGTCTGATTCGGAAACTGTAGCAATGACCCGATCCAATTCTTCCGTTTCAGCCACACTTGGATGATGAGCGTGAAGAGAAGAATCATGAGCCAGGCGAATCCATATCCAAGCGGCCATTCCAGTTCAGGCATATTTTTAAAGTTCATTCCCCAAACCGCACCGAATGCAACGACGGGAGTCGTCAGCGCGGTGAAGACGGTTAGTGCCTTCATGATTTCGTTCCCTCGAAAGTTCGACAGGGTGGAGGCGAGATCTGTCATCGCAATCACGTCTTCTTGATAATGATTGATGAGTGTCAGCAATCGATTGACTCGATAATCGGCAAGTTGATACGATTTTAACTGCTGCAAATCGATCGTTAAAAAAGCTTCTCGTCCGGCCATGACAAGCTCCTTATATGGAGTGACCGTATCCGACCACCGTTCAATCTCACTGCGAAGACCAAAAATCTCATTCATGAACGTAGCGGGAACTTGTCCCGTCATTTCACGTTGAGCTGCCATCAAACGTTCTTCAAACTCATCGATACCGTGAAAGTAGTTGTTCATCCGTTCGGCAAGCAACTCATAAAACGCCTCGATTGGAGAATCGCATTGTTTGGCGAAAACGGACTCATGGTGCAAATCATCAAAGCCGATTGTCCATAAAAAATCAGGTCCAATGAAGTAATGTCCAATTTTTTGTGGTTCCCGTTCTAACTGTTCATAGTCGAGTGTGAGTGAACCATACATATATCCATTCTCGACGACAATCTTCGTCACATTTGAGGTCGTCAATTGTTCAAGCCAATACGTATAGGCTTGAGCATATAGCTGATCAACATGAATATAATCTTCCGGTCGTGTATACCAATCCCATTCCATCATCCATTCCTCCAATTCACTATATTGATAGTATTCCCAAATTGTCAGGAATGTTGGCATCTGTCTCAAACTTTCGTTAAGATGAAGGTACTGAACAAGAGAGAGGTGCTTTCATTGACGACAAAAATCGGTCAGCTCAAAGTGGGCGACACGCTAGACCAATATGTCATGATCAAACAATCGTATAAGGGACTTGCCGGGAACGGGAAACCTTATTTAACATTAATCCTTTGCGACGAGAGTGGTGAAATCGAAACGAAATTATGGGATAGTGCCGATACCGAGAAGTATGCGACGAAAAAAATCGTCCATGCGGCAGGGGAAGTGATGGACTATCGGGGGCGCACCCAGTTGAAACTAAAACAAATTTCAATCATCGAGCAGGAAATAGACATCGCACCGTACGTCCGATCGGCTCCGATTCCGAAGTCAGAGCTCGAGACGACGATTCGTGGATTCATCACGTCACTTCAACACGATGAGATTCGCCGTCTTGTCGAGGAAGTCGTCAATCGTCATGAAGAGGCATACTTCACGTATCCGGCTGCCGTTCGACATCATCACGCGGTCTATTCGGGACTGGCATTTCATGTGATGTCGATGTTGAAGCTCGCGGATACGATGTGTGAACTGTATCCATCCTTGAATCGTGATCTTTTGATTGCGGGTGTGATTTTGCATGATTTGGCGAAAGTCATCGAATTGTCTGATGCGATTACGCCAGAATACACACTCGAAGGAAAATTACTCGGTCATTTGTCACTTATGGCATCGGAACTTGAAGTTGTGTCACGGGAACTTGGAACGGACCGCGAAGTGACGACATTGTTGCAACATCTCGTCTTAAGCCATCACGGGAAGCCGGAATGGGGATCTGCGAATGCGCCACAATTACCTGAAGCGGAGATGTTATTCTTCATTGATAATATTGATGCGCGCATGAACATGTTTGAGAAAGCGTATGAAGGGGTCGAGCCCGGAATGTTCACGGAGCGTGTCATGGCGCTCGATAACCGTGCTTTCTATCGCCCGAATTTATAACAGGTGACCAACGAAAAAGGGGTACTCCATTGCTGGAGTGCCCCTTTGTGATTACTGTTCAGTTGATTCTGCTGCAGGTTCTTCTGAAGACTCGTCTGCGTTTTTAATCGCTTCTTTAACAGCGTCAAATTGTTGTTCTGCTTTTGCATCTTTTACGTCAACGTTGTATTTTTCAATCAACTCAGCGTAAATTTTGTTCGCATCGACAGAAGCTGATTTTTCAGCTGCCAATTCTTCACGAATACGATCTTTCTCGTCTTCGAGTTTCAAGTCTTTCTCTTTACGGTCTGTCACTTTGATGACATGGAAACCGAACTGAGATTGAACCGGTTCAGAGATTTTACCAACGACATCTTCTTTGAATGCGTACTCTTCGAATTCAGGTACCATCTTACCAGCAGAGAAGAAACCGAGTTCTCCACCTTGTTCTCCTGAACCAGTATCCGTTGATTTTTCTTTCGCAAGTTCAGCGAAGTCTGCACCGTCATTCAACTCTTTAATGATGTCTTGTGCCTCTTCTTCTGTTTCAACGAGGATGTGGCTAGCTTCCACTTCCACGTTCTCTTTTGCGAACTGTGCTTCGATTTCTTCATCGGTCACATCGACAAGTTTCGATTTCGCAGCGTCAACGAGCATCTGTCCGCGAAGCGCTTCTTTAAACTCTTCCGTACCGCTCATGCCGGCTTGTTGAATCGCTTGTTCGAACTCTTCTTCTGAGTTGAACTGTTCTTCTGTCTTGCTGAACTCTTCATCTACTTTTTCTTGGTCGACTTGGTCACCGTATTCTTTTTCAAGAAGTGCATTCATCGTCTCTTGGAATGCGAGTTGTGGTACCATGCGGTCATAGCTCATATCCGCGATTTCACCGCGTGTGATTTCGCCGCCTTTGTATGTGACGACTGCTGAATTATCTGACTCTCCGCCGCCTGCGTTCGTTGCCGCATACGTACCGCCAGCACCGATAATGAGTGCGATTGCAGATGCACCGACGATTGCGCCAGTTGAGAATTTTTTATCTTGCTTTTTTGGTTCGTTCGTCATTCCGTTTGACATGTATTCCACCCCTAATAATTCTTTAAAGTTTCTAAGTCCGACTATATCACATTTTCCTAATCATGACAGCTGTTCTCTTGTCTGTACAGTATCATAGCACACAATCCTGTCGTATAATGATGAAATAGAATGTGAAATGATGGGGTGAGGGAAGTGTCACTAGAGGAGAAGGTCGAGCATTTAGCCTATCAGATGAAGATCTTACTCGAGATTGTCGATTGGACAGACCGTCCGTTCGAATATGAGGTGATTCGAGCGAATTTGACGAAACAAGAAGTCGAGTCATTTTATCAATTGCTTGAGGAGATTCGGGCGCAGCAAAACGAGCAATTGCGCTACGGATACACGTCCATAGAACCATTGCTCGTCCATTTTGCAGGTATGTTAGATGTGAGACTTGACGTCAAAACGATTCTTGAGGCATGTGTCCGACAAGGAATCGAGTTAGACGTCACAGAACCACTTTATCGGCAGGTCAGGCTTCTTGACTGAGTTCATCCTCATCAGGGCGTCTGCCTGCCTCTTCTGTGATCATTTTTGACGTTTCCGCAAAGATATCCATAAAGTTATCCCCGTACAAGCGACGCACGATAGCCGTCATATCTGTTAAGTCAGGGAACTTTCCATACAGTTCTTGGAGCGGAAGGGAAGCGCGGAATACGCCGTTCCCTTCTGGGTCGAAGGCGTGAATCGTTTCGAGTAATAACGATTCGCCTTCAGGTGTCAATTGAACGTACGTGTTTCGTTTGTCCGTCTCTTTTTTAGAAAACGTAAGTAATCCACGATCTTCTAACTTCTTCGAGAAGTTGAAAGCAGTCGAGACGTGCATGACGCCATATTTCGCAATTTCTGAAATCGATGCACCGCCTAAAGCGTGGGCAATCCATAAGATATGGTGTTCATTGATATTTAAGTCGAACGGTTTGATCCAGTTTTGCCAGTCTTTTTCGACGGTTTTCCACAAAGCTTTACTCAATTGAATGATTTTGTGGCTATAGAGCATGGCCTCAGGGCCAGTGAATTCTTTTTCGTGTTCCATCTCGATCCATCCTTTCCGGATAAAAAGTCAAATGTAATCGACGGACGATGACCTCAAACACTCACTGTGTTTGATTGACGGTTTTGTCAGTCATAGCAGACTGTACGTTCGAGAGTTCCTGAAGGTTCCCTTGGATGCGCTCGACTGAAGGCTGAATGTCTTGTTGATAGCGTTCGACTTCGGCTTTCACTTGGTCAGTCAATTCTTTTCCTTGCAGTTTTCCTGCGGCGGCAAACTGCGATGCATGTTTCGCCACATTCCCAAATTGTTCTTTTAGCGTAGTGATTGTGGATGCTCGATGTTGTTGAGCAGCGGCATCATTTGCAGTTCCTCGCGCCAATTTCTTCACTGTGGCGACTCCTAAAAATGCTAAAACAAAGCCGAAAGCAATCCAATCTCGACGTTGGCGACTCGACAATTCATTCCCCTCCTCAAGCTCGGATAATCAGAATTACATTCTTTTCATATTATTTTACCAAAAAAGAGTGATTAAAAACCTATATCGCAAATAAAATTTTTCAGAACATTCATTTTTGACCGAAAAATCATTTTATTTTAAAATACAGGTAAAGGAAGGTGATCCTCAGTGGAGAAAGCGAAGCGTTGGGTAGATGACATGCTTGACCTGTATCTCGCTGCGAAACGACTGGGAGATGACACTTGGGCCGAATCCATTATAAATACACTAGAGGCGGGATACGAGGCGTCGAAGCAAACGGAACAGGCACGTGAAGAATCGATGCGAGAAAAGCGGATGCTTGAAATAGATGCCCGTCTAACGAAATTACGAAAAGAATTTGAACAAGCGACATCTGTCAAGACGCGTCAACAGCTATACGAAGTGGCAATTAAGCTTCAGGTCGAGCGTGCGCAATTGGAAGAGGAACGAAAACGCCACCGTGATTCAATCAATCAATCATAAATGAGACCCGTCGTCGACGGGTCTCTGTCTGTTTATACGTGGGCATGAATGTTCGATGCAAGGGTAGTGAGTTCTTCCGACGTGAAGGCGCCGTTTTGCGTGATCCACTGCGCACCAAATCCATCCTCGTGTCCAAAGCGCGGAATCAAATGGATATGGAAGTGGTACACCGTTTGTCCGGCAACTTCTTCGGCATTCGATAAGACGTTCATTCCGATGGCACCCGTTTCACGTTGAATCGCTTTGGCGATGGTCGGGACGCGTTTAAAGACATCTGCCGCCACGTCTTCCGGCAATTCATATACGTTTTTCGCATGATGTTTTGGGATGACGAGCGTGTGTCCTTTCGTCACTTGAGAAAGGTCGAGGAAAGCGACGACCGCTTCGTCTTCATATACCCGATAGGATGGGATTTCTTGTTTTGCAATTTTACAAAAGATACAGGTCGGATCTGTATGCATCTTCATTCCTCCATTCTTAAATGTCGTTTCTGTTCCATCATAACACGGAAGTTCGGGCGCAAGAACGATAGGAAGCGAGATGGATTCCTTCTATAATGAAGATAAGTGAGCGCAAAGGAGGTGAGCACATGCCCTATACGAGAAGTAGAAAAAAAGAGCGGAGTCCGAAAGTCTTTCTTTTGATCTCTAGTTTCACGATTCTAGTTGGAGCCATTGTTTTCTATATATATGCATACAAGCCGGCGGCAGAACAAGATAAAATTCACGTCGCATTCAAAGAGGCCTTATTAGAAGAAGACCGTACCTTTTTTGAGGAGAAAGTCGAATATCTTGGAGAACCTTTATCGAGAGCGGAGGCTCTACGATTCATGGGGTGGTTGAACGATGAAAAGTCCATTCGAGGAGAGGCTATCGCAGAAGTTGCGAAAGACCGAGCCAACCGAACGTCGGGTATGGAGGCGGACGGATTATTTCGTT
The DNA here is from genome assembly GCF_018617235.1 of Exiguobacterium sp. s132. Lineage (GTDB taxonomy): Bacteria > Bacillota > Bacilli > Exiguobacteriales > Exiguobacteriaceae > Exiguobacterium > Exiguobacterium profundum. The sequence goes on from NZ_JACSJU010000001.1 coordinate 31,834, forward strand.
TGATCGACACGGGGGAAGGACGGTATGGCTTTTCTGACTATCGAATTGAACTACTCCCACAACGGATTGATGTGACCTCGGATGTACCATTGACGAATATTTGGATTGATGGACAACAGGTAGGACGGATTGATGAAGCCGATGATACGTTATCGTTTGAACAGATGCCGGGACAATATGATGTCAAAGCGGTAGCGGTGACAAATGGAGAGACGGTCACGGAAACCGAAACGATTCAATTGATATCTTCTAAATCCATTGAGTATGCCCTTATGCCTGAATCGAACGAAGCCATTGCCGGACAATTTGATTTGAAGAGGGCTGAGTTGATTGAAATTGAAGTGGAGGCGCAAACGGGTCACTCACTCGAAACGGTCGATTCTTTAATTGGGCAGTCGAGTCAGCAAGTTCAAGAAACGCTTGGTGAACCGGCTGGAAAGCGTGAAGGAAAATGGGACTATGAGCGATTGGCTGTCACGTTTAAAGATGAGGAAGTGGAATCGATTCGGGTCGACCTCGATAAACGACCGGATGATTTGATTGCCCTCCTCGGTGAACCGAAAGCGAAGTCGGAACACCCACTCGGAACAGAGTGGGATTACGGTCAATCGTTCTTCGAATCATTCTTTACGTTCTTTGGTCTTGAGACCGAGAAACAGTTTATCGAAAAGAACGACGCAATGTATTTACTGATCCAATGAAAAAAGAGGGACATTCCATAATGGAAGCCCCTCCGATACATAATCTTATTTTTTACGCATTGATTTCATAACGAACGATACAATCAAGATTAGGATAATCGCACCGATAAGAGCCGGGATAATCGCGATATCCGCAACGATTGGTCCGAAGTTACCAAAGATAAGTCCACCCAACCATGCACCGATAATCCCCGCAATGATGTTACCAATGATTCCACCTGGTACGTCCTTACCTAAAATTAATCCTGCTAACCAACCGATGATACCCCCGATAATCAAATAAAGAATAAACCCCATCATTCATTTCTCCTTCCTCTTTTTGCCCATTGTTCTTTACAACGATTTTGTGGAACAATGGAAGTATTGATGTTTATTTTAAAATGCCTTACAGTTCAGATTATTCCCATGTGACAACATTTAAAACATATACCACGAAAAAAAGATGAAAATGAAAGGTGTGGTTTTCATGCTGCACGTCGATCGATTGAACGGCGGATATCTCGGTAAACAAGTTTTGCATGACATTTCGTTTGAAGTAAAAAAAGGGGAGCTCGTTGGGTTGATAGGGCTAAATGGAGCTGGAAAATCGACGACGATCAAACACATTTTGGGGTTATTGTCACCCCTCTCCGGAAAAATCGAAATTGATGGTGAGACATTAAATTCTTCTGAAAAGAACTATCGTAAAAAAGTAAGTTACATACCGGAAACACCGATATTGTATGAGACGTTAACCTTGCAAGAACATATTGAATTAATGGGGAAGGCGTACGATGTGAATCCGGAAGAGTTGGCTGCGCGTACGAAACGTTTGGCAAAAGAGATGCGAATGGAAAAACAACTCGCCTGGTTCCCTTCCGTCTTTTCAAAAGGGATGCGTCAAAAAGCGATGATCTTGTGTGCGCTCGTGACGAAAACGCCGCTCTTGATTGTTGATGAACCATTTGTCGGTCTCGACCCACTAGCGATTCGTCAATTGCTTCAGTTGTTTGATGAATATAAACAAGACTGTGCGATTTTAATGTCCACCCATATCCTCGAAACGGCAGAGCGGCACTGCGACCGATTCGTCTTCCTCCATCAAGGAGTCGTCATCGCAAGCGGAACAGCGGCGGAGTTGCGTGACGTGTATCGATTGTCACCTGATGCGACACTTGATGACATATATGTAGAAGCAATCGCGTCGGAGGAACGGTCGTCATGAATCGATTTACAGCAAGGCTCGGGACCTGGATGGAAGAGGTCGTCAAGTACAGTCGCTACGTTGCAAACGGGGGACTGCTGTTCACGCTCTATTTCACCTTGATTTACGGGGCGTTCGTCTACAATAGCTTCTTAGAACGAATCGATGGGACATTCCCCGGGACGTGGATTGCTGCGGCGGTCCTTTTAATCATGCCGCTCGGTCATCGCCCGCGAACATTCGTCCAGGAGGCGGATCAAGTGTTTTTACTTCCAGAGTTAGGAGATATTCGTTCCTATATGATCGGGGTGCGTTTGTTTAATCTTGTTTTTGCTGCACTACGTGGATTGCTCTTCCTGCTCGTTTTACTTCCGCTCCTCGTACGGACAGAGAGTTATTCGAGTATTGAAGTATTATCCTTCGTCGTGACGATGGTCATGTTGTCAGCTGCAGGTCGGTTGGCAAAAGTGGAAGGAGTGCGCGAATGGACAATCCTGCCGTTTGCACTTGGAAGTGGTGTCTTGTTATTGATGAATTGGACACAGTGGGCATGGATCCCCGCATTCGCTCCCTTCATTCTCTTGCATCTGAAGCGTAATGAGCGGATTCCGCTTCTCCATTGGTTGTCACTCGAAGAGAAGAGTCGGGCACAATTTGAACGGGTGATCAGCTGGTTCGTCGATTTGCCGACCTTGAAAGAAGAGGTTCGAGAGCGCCGGCTATTGACTCGGCTTCTAGAAAATCGGGTCCTACGGCGCGTGGACGCTTCACGTTACGTGTACGGACTTCGTATTCTCCGTTCGAACGACTCACTTGATTTAATTCTGCGTTTGACCGTAGTGGCGCTCATTGTCATGTGGATGTCGGGAGGATGGTACGTCGGCTTGGTTACGCCACTCTTTGTAGGTTTGACCGCGTTACAGCTCGTTCCTTTATTTAAACGGTTAGAAGCGATTTCCATCGTTTCCTGGCTACCGATTACACGCGATGAGCGAATCGCAGGGTATTCGTGGTGGGCGATGCGACTGCTCGTCATCCAGTCCGTCGCTCTAGTGATTGCATCTGTCGCTTTCGGTGCCACATGGGATGCGGCGGTCGGGTTGGTCTTGTCTATCTTGGTCACACGCTATTACTTAAGTCGATTAAAATAAAAAGAAGGACATCCTGTGCGGGATGTCCTTCTCACGTGATTAGATTATTTTTTAGGTGACATGACGGATACGCTCGAACCGAGAATCTTCGGGAGGCGTCCTGGTTTCTCAGTTGCTTCTTCGACTTCACCGTATGCTGATACACCATGTTCTGCGATGTCGAGGCCGACATCTTCTTGTTCTTCTGTGACACGGAGTCCGATTGTGACGTCGAGAAGTTTCAAGAAGGCATAACTTCCACCACCGGCGATGACCATCGCGATCAATACACCGAGTGTCTGCACACCGAGCTGTGTCAATCCGCCACCGTAGAAGAGTCCAGCAGAACCGATCCCTGTAATCTCAACGAGTCGAGGAGATGCGAAGAAACCGAGTGCGAGTGTTCCGATGATCCCAGCGACTCCGTGTACGGAGAAGGCGCAGAGCGGGTCATCCACATACTTCGCCATCAAGATGCTCGTTCCGTATGTTGCAACAGATGCGAGTGCACCGATGACGACAGCTGCCCACGGTTCGACGAACGCGCATGCTGCCGTGATGGCAACGAGTGCTCCGAGTACTCCGTTCACGATTGTCGGGATATCTGCCGTCTTCCGATGGAGCATGACGATTGCAAGAGCACCGAGTGCACCGGCTGCTGTGGCGAGCATTGTTGTCAACGCGACGTAACCGAAGAATCCGTCAGCGACCGACATCGTCGAACCGGCGTTGAATCCGAACCAGCAAAGCCAAAGCACGAGTCCACCGACGACCGTCAACACGTGGTTATGACCAGCGAGTGATTCCGTCTTCCGACGTGGTTTCAAGATGATTGTCGCCATGAGCGCTGCCATCCCACCTTGAAGATGAACGACCGCTGATCCGGCGAAGTCTTGCATCCCCATCGATCCAAGCATCCCGCCAGCCCATACTGAGCGAGCGACGATTGGGTAGAGGATGGCAACGAAGAAGATACCGAACAGAACGTAGGCAGAAAGCTTAGCCCGTTCCGCAAATCCACCCCACGCGATGGCAAGGGAAACTGCAACGAATGATAACTGGAATAAGAATTTAATGTCGATGGAGACGTTCGCCCAGTCGAGACTTGTGAATGATCCGCTTAAGAAGAATCCTTCTGTCCCAAACCAAGTCGTCCCGTCACCGAACGAGAGACCGAACCCGACCGCCCAAAAAGCGAGTGCCGCCACAGAGAGGCTGATAATTTGTTTGACCGCGACGTGACCGGCGTTCTTCGCCCGAAGCGTCCCTGTCTCGAGTAATCCGAAACCTAATTGCATCGTCAATACGAGCAATGCAGCGATGAGTACATACAGCGTGTCCATATAATAGAGAATGTCTTCCATGTTCATGCCCTCCTTTTTCTTAGGTGCTTTCCAAAAGTTGACTTCAGTGTAAAACGAAAAATTCATGCTGGATTGCATTTTGTCAGATTATCTGACATAGTTTTTTTATTAAGGAGGCGAGGCTGAATGGACTATAAATCGAAGAAAGTGATCGGGATTGGCGTTGTGACTGAATTGACGGGACTTTCGGAGCGTCAAGTCCGGTATTATGAAGCAAAAGGTCTCGTCTTTCCGGAACGGACAAAAGGTGGTTCACGTAAATATTCTTTCCATGACGTGGAACGTTTGGTCGAAGTGGCGACTAAACTAGAGGATGGATGGCGAATTCAAGATATTAAGGAACGAGAACGACGATTGTCGACAAAACAGCGTGATGATTTGATTCGAGGTCAATTGAATTCTGCCTTCCGAACATTTCCGACAAAAAAATGACACAAAGAAAACACAATGAAAATGCTTCACATTAGCATAATTCTAATTAATTTCTGTATAATGTTTTTGAGTTCACAAACACGAGAATAAAGAGTGTAGGAGAAATTTAGAGGGGAATGACGCGACGTATGAACGATACTATTTTAAAAGCGTTTAAAGGAGAGGCGACAGATTATGTACCTGTATGGTACATGCGCCAAGCCGGACGCTACCAACCGGAATATCGAGAGATTAAAAAGACGAGGTCACTATTCGAGATCACGCATGATCCTGAACTTTGTGCATATGTGACGGAACTTCCGGTGAAACAACTCGGAGTCGACGCGGCCATTCTATATAAAGACATTATGACGCCACTGCCGTCGATGGGAGTCGATGTCGAGATCAAGAGCGGGATTGGACCGGTCATCGATAACCCGTATCGAACGATGGAAGATGTGGAACGCTTAAAACCGTTAAACCCGGAAGATATCTCATACGTCTTCGACACAATCCGTCTACTACGGGAACGACTAGAAGTTCCGCTTATCGGCTTTTCAGGCGCACCGTTCACATTGGCGAGCTATATGATCGAAGGGGGACCGTCGCGGAACTACCATCGTACGAAAGCACTCATGTATGCAGAACCGGATGTATGGAATGCATTGATGGAAAAACTCGGCGACATGGTCATCACGTATGCGAAGGCGCAAGCGGATGCCGGCATTCAAGCGTTCCAATTGTTTGATTCGTGGGTCGGGACGCTCAGTCGCAAAGATTATGCACGTTACATCAAACCGACGACGGAGCGTATTTTTAAAGAACTACGTTCACTCGACATTCCGCTCATCATGCACGGTGTCGGAGCGAGTCATCAAATCGAGGAATGGCACGACCTTCCCCTTGATGTGGTCGGACTTGACTGGCGTCTGTCAGTACAGGAAGCACGGGACCGTGGCATCACAAAGGCGGTTCAAGGAAACTTAGACCCGTCGTTCTTGTTAGCTCCATGGTCGGTCATCGAAGAGAAGGTAAAGGAAATTTTAGATGAAGGAATGAAACAGCCAGGTTACGTCTTCAACTTGGGACATGGGGTGTTCCCTGAAGTCGACCCGGCCGTACTCGTCAAATTGACGGCATTCATTCACGACTACTCACGCGAAAAAATGGGAGGCAACGAATCATGAAAACAGTCGGACTACTTGTCATGGCGTACGGCACACCGTACAAACCAGAAGATATCGAGCGGTATTACACGCACATTCGCTACGGACGCAAACCGTCACCGGAAGCACTTCAAGATTTGACGGAACGTTACGAAGCGATTGGTGGAGTATCTCCACTCGCAAAAATCACGATCGATCAAGCGGAGACGCTTCGTGACATCTTGAACGAGCGTCATGTAGGTGAAATCGAGTTCAAACTGTATATCGGATTGAAGCATATCGAACCGTTCGTAGAAGACGCGGTCGCACAAATGGCGAACGACGGCATCAAAGAGGCGGTGTCGGTTGTCTTAGCACCTCATTACTCATCATATAGCGTCAAATCATACAACGGACGTGCTCATGAAGAAGCAGCGAAGTATGGCATCGACATTCGTTCGGTAGAGTCGTGGTATGATGAGCCGAAGTTTATCAAATGGTGGGCGAATGCGATCAACGATACGTATGCGTCATTGCCTGTACCGGCTGAAAAGACATGTCTCATCGTTTCAGCGCATAGTCTCCCTGAGAAAATCTTGGCTGGTGGCGACCCGTATCCGGATCAGTTGAAAGAAACAGCTGATAAAATTGCCATTGAAACAGGCGTCCCGCATTATGAGATTGGTTGGCAGTCAGAAGGAAACACGCCGGACCCATGGATCGGACCAGACGTCCAAGACCTAACGGCTGAACTTTATGAAAAGCATGGCTACGAGGCGTTCGTCTATACGCCGGTTGGCTTTGTTGCAGACCATCTCGAAGTATTGTTCGATAACGACGTCGAGTGTAAGGTTGTCTGTGACCGCCTCGGTGTTCACTACGCACGTCCAGCTATGCCAAATGCAGAGCGAAGCTTCATCGAAGCCATCGCGGATCGAATGGAAAGCGTGATTGTGCATCATGCGTAAATTCACGATTGTCGGTGGTGGGATCACAGGTCTCACCGCCGCTTTTTATGCGGAGCGTTATTTGCCGGAAGACGTGACCATCACGTTGCTCGAGGCGACCGATCGCCTCGGAGGAAAGATTGATACGTATGAGACGGGCGAGTTTGCGGTGGAGCGTGGTCCGGACTCGTATGTCTTTCGAAAGACTGCGATGACGGAATTGATTGAGGACGTCGGCTTAGGCGATGAACTTGTCCGCAATGGAGTCGGTCAGGCTTACGTCCTTCATCATGACGGGCTCCATCCGATTCCGAAGCAGACGGTGATGGGGATCCCGCTCGATGTCAATGCGTTTCGTGAGACGACGTTGCTTTCCGAAGAAGAGCACGAGGACTTGAAACAGATGTTGCTGTCACCACCGAATGTAAAAGCACCTGATTCGGACGTTTCACTCGGTCTGTACCTTCGTGAACGTGTCGGAGATCCGATTGTCGACCGATTGATTGAACCGCTACTCTCTGGTATCTATGCCGGGGACATCGATCAAATGAGTGCGATGTCGACATTCCCACAGTTCATCGAGGGAGAAAAGAAATACGGGAACTTGTATGAAGGGATGCGACACTTACGTCCTGAACAACGAGTCGCGGAAGTCGGGGCGAAGAAGGTTGGTCAGTTCGCCTCGTTGAAACGTGGACTCAAATCACTGACGGACCGCTTGGCAGAACGGTTGGACCGAACTGAAATCGTATTAAACTGTTCCGTTGAACAAGTATCCGAGCGTGAGGACGGGTACCGCCTCTTCACGAATCGCGGAGACATCGATACAGACCATCTGGTTTTGACGGTCCCACCGCGTCTCATACGTCAGTTCCTCCCGAAAGTCGATAGTGACTTCTTAGCGGATATGAAGCCGCATGCGACGGCGACGTGCTCACTTGTCTTCAAAAAAGAAGATATTGAGCTTCCTTTTGTCGGGACAGGTTTCGTGACGAGTCAAGAAGCAGATGTGACCATTACTGCGTGTACGTTCATCGACCAAAAATGGCCGCATGCGGTGCCTGAAGGATATCACGTTCTTCGTGTCTTTTTAGGGCGCCCCGGGGCAGATGATATCGTTGAAGCATCTGACAAAGAAATCATCGAGACGGCATTACACGATCTTCAAGGCCTGATGCGCATCCATCGTGAGCCGATTCAAACCGTCGTCAGTAGACTCCGTGATGGGCTGCCTCCTTATGCAGTCTTTCATGCGGACCGCGTAAAAGCACTTCGGGCCGAGATGAGCCGGGTATACCCAGGCGTCATTCTCGCCGGAATCGCCTATGACGGAATTGGGATGCCGGACTGTGTGAAGAGTATTCGGGAACAAGTGAAGGCATTGCGTGAAAAAAATTGAGATTTGATGAAGGGAGGGTTCGGATTGTTCCGCAACCCTCTCTTTTTGTTATAGTTAAAAGCGAAAGAGAAAAAGGAGTGATGGAAGATGGCAACGTATAAACTTTTTGTATCAGACATGGACGGTACGATTTTGCACAACCACACCAAAATCGCGGATGAGACAGCGGAGATCGTTCGTGAAGCAGAGGCGGCAGGAATTCGCTTTGCGATTGCGACGGGGCGCAACTATGTGAATGCGAAACAGATTTTAGACGAGGTCGGACTTTCTTGCCCGATCGTCTCGTCGAATGGGGGACGTGTGCTCGACACGTCGGGAGAAATCCTTCATGAAATCGATTTGACGATTGAAGAGGCACTTCAAGTCATCGATGTCCTTCATCAAGATGACAAGTATGCAGACGTTTTTTACGAAATGTACACAGAAGCGGGACTCGTGGCGAGCCGTGGCGATTTGATTGAAGCATCGATGAAAAACTTGAAAGCGAATGGTGACGACCGCTCGCTCGAGATGTACGAATTCTTTAAGAATCGCTACTACGTCAACGAAGACGTCAAAATTGTTGATGACATTGAGAACTTTATCCGAGAAGAAGCGGGACGTGTCTACAAGTTCATCGCTTTCTCGAGCCACCTTGAGAAAATGAACGGACTTTGGAAAGAAATCGAAGACCAAGTCGAAGGGGTGTATGTCACGTCTTCAGGCAATGATAACATCGAAGTGATGGCACACGGTGCAGATAAAGGGAACGGTGTGACAAAACTTGCCGAACATTATGGCATCGATTTATCTGAGGTCGTCGTGATCGGGGATAACTTGAACGACGTTCCGATGTTCAAAGTGGCCGGTAAAGGGATTGCGATGGGCAATAGCCATGAAGACTTGATTGCCATCAGCGACCATGTCACCGAACGCCATGATGAGTTTGGTGTGGCGAACGCATTGAAGCGCGTGATGACAGGTGAGTGGAAGTAAAAGATTTGTCGAGGGCTCGTCTCGTTTCGTATAATACGAGTAACGAACATCCGACTAGGAGGAAATAAACTGTGAAATTTATTTTTAATCCGGATATCCGCGACCCGAAGCTCAACTTGGCGGTTGAAGAGTATATCCTTAAACATTTGAACGTAGACCATGAAGATTACTTCTTGTTCTATATTAACGGTCCGTCCATCATCATCGGGAAAAACCAAAACACATCAGAAGAGGTCAATTTGAAGTACATCGAAGAGAACGGCATCGATGTCGTTCGACGTCTCTCTGGTGGAGGTGCCGTTTATCACGATGAAGGAAACTTGAACTTTAGTTTCATCACAAAAGACGATGGCAACTCGTTCAATAACTATAAGAAGTTCACACAACCAATCGTGGATGCGCTTCGTAACCTCGGTGTCGAGGCAGAGCTGACAGGTCGTAACGACATTCAGGTCGGAGAACGCAAAATCAGTGGGAACGCACAATTCACGACGCGTGGACGCATGTTCAGCCACGGGACGCTCATGTTCAACTCGAACATTGAAGAGGTCGTGAACTCACTTAACGTCTCGGAAGAGAAAATGCGTTCAAAAGGAATCAAGTCAGTTCGTAGCCGTGTGGCGAACATCACTGAATTTTTAGAGCGTGAAATGGAGATGGAACATTTCGTCGAAGCGCTTCTCCATTCGATTTATGATGGAGAACAACCGGAACGCTATGTGCTTCGTGACGAGGATTGGGAAATCGTCCATGATATCTCGAAAGAACGCTATGCGAACTGGGACTGGAACTTTGGGAAGTCGCCGAAGTTCGACGTCGAGTCGAAACGTCGTTTCCCAATCGGGACGATTGATGTCCGCTTGAACGTCAACAAAGGGACAATCACAGAAGCGAAGATTTACGGTGACTTCTTCGGTGTCGGTGACATCCAAGATGTCGAGCAAGCGCTCGTTGGGACGCGTTTCGAACGTGCGGCCATCCGTGAACAATTGATGCAACTCGATTTGAAACATTACTTCGGAAATGTCGAGCTCGAGGAATTAGTCGATTTGATTAGTTAAGTTAGTCATGGCGGTCTCTACGGAGGTCGCCTTTTTTTGGCAGTTTCGTGAACGTTGAACGTACGGATTGCACCTGGATGGGAGAAGGCGTATCATAATTTGTGCAAGCGCTTTCGTAGAGGCTGATCAAAAATAGGAGGAATCACAATGTATCGAAGGCTCAGTGAATGGATGGACCCGAGTCGGATGTGGGTGACGGAACAATCGACGTTTGAACGTGCGATTATGGCGGTAGGTCTTGAATTAGAACGAAAAGGCATGGTCAGTTCTTCATTTACGCGAGTCGTTCTCGATCAAGAACCGATCATTCCTTCTGGGGTGAGTGATGTCGCTGTGCCGGTTGCGGTCATTGATGTTCCTATCTCCATAGCGAAACGAGACGGTATTTCCCTTCTTCATCTGCTGAACACGTGTGAAGTAAAAACTATCACGGGAGAGACGATTCAAGCGAAAGCGATATTATTCATTACGGCTACGAATGAATCAAAAAAACAAGGCTATCATAAACTGATTGATGATTTGCTCATGGATGATGAATCTCTCCAAGCGCTCGTACACGTGAAAAGTCGAGCTGGATTGTTTCACTTGCATGCGAACTTTTTGGAAGCGTTTTCTTATTGAAACATTTCATGTACAATAGAAGTAATTGAAAAGAGCGCGGGCAACGTGCTCTTTTTTATGGCTCAAAAGTGAATCATCATTCATTTAAAGGGGGATTACCATGGCAAACTTAGTCAAGTCACTACAAGAAGTAGTGATTGCTCACCCGCAGAAAGCGGCGTATGTGTTTGGGGAAGACACGGTGAGTTACGGACAGTTTTATGGGCAAGTCAAGGCGATGGCGTCGACACTTGAGCAAAAAGGAATTGGACAAGGCGATCACGTCGCCCTCGTTCTCGGAAATAGTCCTGCGTTCCTAATTGCATATTTCGCTGTGTTGTCACGTGGAGGGGTCGTCATTCCGATCAACCCTACATACACGCCTGATGAAATGGCCTACATTCTGCTTGATGGGGATGTAAAAGGGATTGTTGGCTTATCACCGCTCGTCGCACAGGCGGAAGCGGCACTCACGAAGTTGCCTTACTTAAAACTCGTGATTTCCGTTCCATATGCCGATGTTCCGGCATTAAAGCGGGAGGGGACGATTGAATTCATCCCATTCGCAGAAGCGTTTGCTGAAACAGAAGGGACGTTCATCGAAGTGGACGAGGATGAAGTTGCCGTCATCCTTTATACGAGTGGGACGACCGGAAAACCGAAAGGAGCTCTCCTCACCCATCGAAACTTGTTCTCAAACGCACATTCTATCGGAGAGTATTTAGACATCACTCCAGAGGATAAAGCATTGGCGGCATTGCCGATGTTCCATGTTTTCTGTTTGACGGTCATCGTCAATGCACCACTCCTCCGAGGGGCGACGATTGTCATTTTACCGAAGTTCTCTCCACAAGATGTGTTCGACTTGGTGCCGAAGCACCGTGTGACGTTGTTTGCCGGAGTGCCGACGATGTACAATTTCTTGTTACAGACGGCAATGAAAGTACCGGCCTACACGTCTGCGTTGAAGCATGTCCGTGTGTTCGTCTCAGGAGGAGCAAGCTTACCAGTTCAATTGCTCGAGTCATTTGAACAGATGTTTGAGTGCAAGATTCTAGAGGGATATGGCTTGTCCGAGGCATCGCCGGTCACTTGCTTCAACCCGCTCCATGGCGAGCGAAAATCCGGGTCGATCGGACCTTCAATCGTTCACGTCGAAAATAAAGTCGTCGACGAGCTTGGGGAAGAAGTCGGCGTCGGTGAAGTCGGAGAGTTGATTGTACGAGGACCGAACGTCATGAAAGGGTATTACAAACTACCGGAAGAAACGATGATGACACTTCGAGACGGATGGCTCTATACAGGCGATTTGGCGCGACGTGACGAAGATGGTTACTTCTATATCGTCGACCGGAAGAAGGATATGGTCATCGTTGGAGGCTATAACGTATACCCTCGTGAGGTAGAGGAAGTATTGTATCAACATCCGGATATCGTCGAAGCTGCCGTCATCGGTGTGCCGGATGCAGAACAAGGGGAAGCGGTGAAAGCGTTCGTCGTCACGAAACATGAAAATGTGACGAAAGAGGACATTCGTGCATTCACACAAACGAAATTAGCAAAATACAAGCAACCAACCTATATCGAATTGATTGATGAGCTTCCACGAAATACGACCGGTAAGATTTTACGAACGGTCTTAAAGAGCGAAGCGTTTCAAAATAGTTGAGTAGAGAAGGGCGACTTAGTTCGCTCTTTTTTATTCTTTTCATTTGACACTGTTACGGGGTAGGGGTATATTGGTGGTGAGGTGATCAACATGGAAGAATTTATACATGACCAACCACTCGTTCCGCGTGATGATGCTGAACGGGAGGCACTCGGGAAACGTCTAAAACGAATCGAAGGACAAGTCCGAGGGATTCAAAAGATGGTCGAGAACGACCGCTATTGTGTCGATATTTTGACACAGACGTCAGCCATTCAGGCCGCTCTGAAGCAAGTCGAGATGCAACTGTTAGAGCGTCATATGCGCAAGTGTTTGGTTCACGCAAGTGAGACGGAAAACATGGAACCTTACATTGATGAATTGATGATAATCGTCAGCCGCATCAAAAAATAAGGAGGGATTTCATGAAAACCGTTGAGTTATCCATACAAGGAATGACCTGTGCGGCTTGTTCGGCACGAATTGAAAAAGTGTTGAACAAAATGGACGGTGTCGAAGCGACGGTCAACCTTCCGCTCGAGACGGCGACCATTCGTGTCGATGAAGGCATTACAGAAGAAGAGCTGATTGCTCGGATTGAGAAAATCGGATACGGAGCCGAGCCGAAAGTGGAAATGGCACCGCCGCATGATCTGCGTCCATTAAAGCGGAAAGTCATCATCTCTGCGCTGTTATCGGCCCCGTTACTCCTCGTCATGTTGACGCATATACCAGGACTCGGATTTCATGCCCCGTGGCTGATGAACCCATGGTGGCAATTCGCCCTTGCGACACCTGTCCAGTTTTGGATCGGGGCACAGTTTTATCAAGGCGCGTATAAGAGCTTGAAGAGCGGGTCGGCGAACATGGACGTGCTCGTCGCGACGGGGACGTCTGCTGCATACTTTTACTCCATCTTTGAAATGATCGTACACCCGATGAATCCACATCTTTACTTTGAGACGAGTGCCGTCCTCATCACACTTGTCTTACTTGGGAAGTGGTTAGAAGGACGAGCGAAAGAGAAGACGACTGATGCGTTGAAATCACTTTTGTCGCTTCAGGCGAAAGAAGCGATTCTGTTTGTCGAGGGTGAAGAACGGTCTGTCGCTGTCGAACTCGTCAAAGTAGGAGACATTCTCGTCGTACGTCCGGGAGAGAAGATTCCGGTCGATGGACGAATCATCGAGGGAGAGACGGTCATTGATGAATCGATGTTGACAGGGGAATCGATTCCAGCAGAAAAGACTGTCGACGCCGAAGTTGTCGGCGGAACAATCAATCAGTCTCATCGCATTCTCATGCGGGCGGAACGAGTCGGGAAAGAGACGATGCTCGCTCAAATCGTACGTGTCGTCGAACAGGCACAAACGGATAAGGCGCCGATTCAACGTCAGGCTGACCGCATCTCGGGTGTCTTCGTACCGATCGTCGTAGCCATCAGTGTTGTCACGTTCGTGGTCTGGGCATTCCTGTTAAATGATATCGATACGGCTATTCGAGCATCAATCGCAGTACTTGTCATCGCATGTCCGTGTGCCCTCGGTTTGGCAACGCCGACATCGATCATGGTTGGAACGGGACGAGCGGCAGAACAAGGTGTATTGTTCAAAGGTGGGGGGCAACTCGAATCACTCAATGAATCAAACATCGTTGTTTTTGATAAGACAGGGACGTTGACGAACGGGAAGCCAGAAGTAGTGGAAACGTTTGGTGACGAGGCAGCGCTCCGACGCGCCGTCATGGCAGAACGACAATCCACACATCCTTTGGCGGCCGCCATTGGTCGGGAAGCAGGCGATGGTGTCGTGACGAAAGTGGAGGAGTTGGCCGGACGAGGTGTTAAAGCGGTTGTGGATGGTAAAGAACTCGTCATCGGGTCCGTTCGAATGATGGAAGAGCTCGGATACAACTTGCCAGATTGGTCGATGGGGGCGATGACCCCGGTCTATGTCGCGGATGAAAGTGGGATTGTTGGGGCGTTCGGGCTACAAGATCAATTGAAACCGAAAAGTCGTGAAATCGTGCAAGCCCTTAACCAAACGCGTGACGTGTATGTATTGACAGGTGACCGGAAAGAAGTCGCCTACGCGATTGCCGACGAACTTGGTCTCCCGCATCGTCAAGTCATTGCCGAAGTCCTTCCTGTCGAGAAGGCGGAGCAGATTGAACGATTGAAACAATCCGGTCGCGTTGCCATGGTAGGGGACGGCATGAACGATGCCCCGGCACTTGCGGTGGCGGACGTTGGGATCGCATTCGGGAGTGGTACGGATGTCGCACTCGAGGCGGCAGATGTTACAATTGTAGGGCAAGACATTGAAGGCGTAAGTCGAGCGATGAATATGAGTCGTTTGACGATGAAGAACATTCGTCAAAACTTGTTCTGGGCCCTTGCCTATAATAGTCTTGGTATCCCGGTCGCTGCAGCAGGGTTACTTGCCCCATGGATTGCTGGAGCGGCGATGGCGTTCAGTTCGGTGTCTGTCGTCTTGAACGCATTACGATTAAAAACACAAGGAGGATCATCATCATGAAAGAAACAACGTTAACCGTAGAAGGTATGACATGTAATCATTGCAAAGCTGCCGTTGAGGGGGCATTGAATGAATTGAACGGTGTCGAATCAGCGACGGTATCTCTCCAAGAGCATCGAGTCGACGTGATCCATCAAGATTCTGTCTCACTTGAGACGATGGTGGAAGCAGTCGAAGAACAAGGATACGATGTAAAAGCATAATCATGGTAAGTCCCGAGTGAAATCGGGACTTTTTTGTGGTATCCAATGGATAAGATGTGTGCTATATTTAAGTTGATAATGAGAATCGGTATCAACGGGAGGCGGACATCATGGAAATGATCATGATCAGTGGAGTGTTGGCGTTGATTAGTGGGGGCGCAGCATTTTTGACGCAACAGTTACGAACAAATTCAGTACGGTGAAGAAGGTGCGGTTTCGTGACCTTCTTTTTTCTTTGACTTCATTTCTTTCCCATCATTTCACGACAATTGTTTGATATGATGAGAAAAAACGTGTTGAGGTGACTTGAATGTATACAATCTACTTAGTCGACGATGAAGCAAACTTAAACAAAATGCTCGTCACGTATCTAGAACAAGAAGGATACAACGTTCGCTCATTTGCGGACGGGACATCTGCACAAGAAGCGATTCCAGACCAACCGGATTTATGGGTGCTCGATATCATGTTGCCGGACCTGGATGGCTTCCAATTATTGAAACAAATCAAAGCCGTCAATGCCAATACGCCGACGATTTTCATCTCGGCGCGCGATGAGGATATCGATAAAATCATCGGGCTTGAGATGGGTTCGGATGATTACATCGCCAAACCTTTCCTTCCGAGGGAACTTGTCATCCGCGTCAAAAAATTGATTGATCGTGTCTATGGTTCGAAATCGAACGAGCATATCGAATACGGGGAGTACACGATTTATCCGGATAAACGTCTAATCAAGCACGGAGAAGAAGAAATCGATTTGACTTCGAAAGAATTCGATTTACTGCTACTCTTCCTCGAGCATCCGGGCTCTGCCTTGTCACGTGAGCAGATTCTAGAAGGTGTTTGGGGGAACGATTACTTCGGATCGGACCGCGTCGTCGATGACTTGGTGCGTCGTGTCCGGAAAAAATTACACCGTCTCGAGCTCGAAACGCTTTACGGTATCGGTTACCGTCTCGTCAGACCATGATGGACGCGCTTAAACCGAAGCGGCTCATGTGGAAGATTTGGGTGCTCATCTTACTCATCATCGTGACGCTCGCGCTCATGATTTTGATTACGGTCCGTTCATCCATCACCCAGTTCATCGATGAACAAGTATATGAGACGTTACGAGATGTGGACTATTATTTAGGGAACACGAATGAGTTAGAGAATTATCCCCAAAACCCGATTGAGTATGACCGACGCCAACAAGAGTCCCGTTCGGTCAACCAATTGATCTTTCTCCCGAACGGACGGATCATCTACGGATCGGCACCGCTTGAATTGACGAACCGCATGTATCAGGAAGCGTTAAATCAAAGTGGTCAGGTCGAACGGTATCAGACCACGATTGACGGAGAGGACGTCTATTACATCATTCGTCAAAATGAATACGATGGAACGATTGTGTATCAAGCCTCCTACGCATGGGATGCCTATCGTCGTGAGTTGGTGTCGACATTATATTTGCGAATCTCGATTCTGATTGGCATCATCAGCCTCTTGTCACTGATTCCAGCTTTATTGATGTCGCGTCAACTGACGAAACCGATCGTGGAGATGGAACGGGCCGTTGAGAAGATTTCGAATCGACAGTGGGAGACCGCTTTACCATTAGATCGTCAAGATGAGCTCGGTCAGTTGGCCCATTCGATTGATGCCATGCGTAAGGAATTAAAAGAGCAGGATTTGGCACAACAAGCGTTGCTTCAAAACATATCGCATGACTTAAAGACACCGATCATGGTCATTCGAGGATATGCCCAATCGATTGGGGACGGTATTTATCCGACAGGAGACTTGAAAGGTTCTGCCGAGGTCATTGATGAGGAAGCGTCTCGACTCGAAAAGAAAGTCGTCGATTTGTTGTACGTCACAAAACTTGAATATTTCAAGGGACAGGAAATGAAACTCGAACCAATCAATCTCGACAAGTTGATGGAACTGCTCGTCGCGCGCTTCAAACTTAGAGGCCAGCTCGATTGGGAAATCAATGGCGAAGGCGGCGAAATGCTTGGCGACGGGGAACAGATCCGGGTCGCATTTGAGAACGTGCTCGACAATGCACTCCGTTACGCGGAATCTTGCATTCGCATCGACCTCCACCAAGATGACGCTGGCGTGGAAATCACCATCTTTAACGACGGGCCGCCAGTTGATGAGAGTTTAGACTTGTTCCACCAATTCTCTCGAGGGAAGCAAGGGAAGTTCGGACTCGGTCTGTTCATTGTGCAGCGAATTGTGACACTTCACACAGGGGAAGTGTCTCTACGAAATACAGGAGACGGAACAGCAGTGCGATTTTACTTTCCCCGACTCAAGTCGAACCAACCTTTAAATTCGAATGCTTGATTTTCAAAACCAGCCAGGAAACGGCTGGTTTTTTCATGGGAAATAGACAAAAGCCGATTTGCGGGGCGCATCGAATCCTGGTATGAATGACATGTAAGTCATTACATACGTTATGGGGGATGAAAAGATGAGCAGATTGACCAATGAAACGAGAGCTTTAATTCCTGTATTTAACGAGTTTGGCGAAGCGGAAACACTTGTGTATCAACCAGAAGGCGTCATGCGAGTAAAAGGGTCGCCAATCGACTTATTAGAACACGCGTGTCTATACTACGGGTCGAGCATTCAAGGTCGAATCGAGGCAGCGCGACACGTCCTCGGACCACATCGAAAGACACCGGTCGTCATGGATTGGCATGCGGATGCCGTCTTCTTTCCGACGATTGCCAAAGAAAGTCCAGATTGTGCGTGGATCAACTTTCAACACGTGACGGCCATCAAGAAAGACGGAAAAGAGACTCTCATTCAGTTTTTGACGGGGGAATCGGTCAAGGTTCACGTGTCCGACCATACCGTGTCGAGACAAAAACAACGGTCAATCGAATTATCGTACGCTTTTCAAAAACGTTTCCATGACAGCACATTGCAACACGCTTAAGGATTGAATTCAATGACAAACCCCTCTATGATGAAGAAGAGATATCATATGTGTATTTGCACATCATCCGAAAGCGAGGGGTTTTTATGTTTTTTGAAAAAATGATTGAGCGAGGGAAACTGGTTATCGTGTTTCTTCTCGTCGCAATCGTCGTGGGTGTGCTGACGTTCTTCCAGCTCCCTAAACGTGAGATTCCGGAAACCGGGATCAATATCGTACTCGTTCAAACACCGTATCCTGGTGCGACAGCGGAAACGGTTGAACGGAATGTTACCGGCGTGTTAGAAGAGGAACTACGTAGTTTAGAAGGAGTAGAGAACGTGACGTCGATTTCGGCTTCAGAGTTCTCGAACATCACGGTCGAGTATGCGGATGGAACCGATCAGGCAGAGTTTCAGGCGAACGTTCGACAAGCGTTGTCGGATGCGACACCTAAACTTCCTGAAAACGCGCTTGCGCCAACGGTCAATGATTCACTCGGGCAGTTACCTGTCGCATCGTATTTATTGACAGCAGACGATCGTGGATCATTTGAGGATGTTCGATCAGACATCGAACAATTAGAGTCGAAACTTTTGCGAACGGATGGCGTGACGGGAGTCACGATCAAAGGGTTACCAGAGCAGGAGTATGTTGTGTCACTTGACTCGGAAGAGCTGAGTTCACGTCAGCTTGCCTTCCCGGACGTATTGACGGCCATTAACGAAGAATACAAGACGACACCGCTCGGCCGTCAATCGACTGAAGAGGGGATTTATCAACTGGCAATCGATAACTTGACGAATGTAGACGATATGGAGCAAGTCATCGTCGGCTCATTCAATGGGGAACCGGTCTTACTAGCAGATGTCGGGACGGTCGAAGAGACAGCGAAAAGTGAAACCGATCTCGTTTCATTAGACGGAAAGCCGGCTGTTTCGATTACAGTTCCGATTGAGTCGGGCTTGGATATTCCAACGATGCAAGACCGTGTCAACGAGGTAGTCGAAGATGGTCTTGGAGACTTAGACGGTTTTGAGCTCGTTCCATATTATGAGCAGGCAAAAGCGGTCGATGCGATCTTCTCATCGCTGACGCGTGAATTTATTGTCGCCATCATTGCTGTCATTGCCGTGACGACGATTGGTCTAACATTCTCTGGCTCGATTATCGTCAGTCTGGCAATTCCGTTGTCATTCTTGATCGCCTTGATCCCGTTACAGTTTACCGGGGTCGATTTGAACCAAATCTCGATTATCGGGGCAATCATCGCCTTAGGGATTTTGGTTGATGATGCGATTGTCGTCAACGACAACATCTTACGACGGTATCGTAACGGAGACTCGGCGATGCTTGGAGCAGTCCGAGGAACGAAAGAGGTATGGGGCTCGATTGTCACGTCGACACTCGCGGTCGTCTTTGCTTTCCTTCCGCTCACCTTGCTATCGGGCGCAAACGGTAACTTCATTCGCGCCTTGCCGACGGTTCTAGCCCTCTCTGTCTTGGCCTCGATGGTCATCAGTTTAACGCTCGTACCGATTGCGCAGTATCGTTTGAATCGTAAAGAAGTGAAAGTATCAAAACGTGAATCAGGTTGGCTCGGCGGACCGCTTAACCGACTCAGTAATTTCTACGCCGACCGCCTCTTACCGAGTGTCGCGAAGCGTCCGTGGACGTTTGGAATTGTCGGATTTGTCATCACGACTGCATTGTACGGTTTGATTTTACTCACGCCGTTTGAGTTCTTCCCAGCCGCGAACCGTCCGGAAGTCGTGACGAGTGTGACCTTCCCCGTTCAAACGGATTTGGAAGAGACAGAGACACGTCTTGAAGAAATTGAAGCGAGATTTAAAGAAGAAGAGGGTGTCGTGGAAACATCCGTCTTCGCCGGAGGAGGTCTCCCTGGTTTATTCACGGGTGGACTCGATCAGTCTGGTGAAAACACGGGACAAGTGGTCGTTCGTGTCGACAACGAATCAATCGATGCCATCGAATTGATTGATAAGTATACGAACGTGTTGCGTGAAGACTATCCAGACGCCGAAATCTTCTTAGATACGCAACAACAAGGACCGCCGGCATCCGCACCTGTCGAATTCACGATGCGCAGCGAGACGATTGATCAACTCGTGGCTGCACGTGACCAAGTGAAAGCCGACCTTGAAGAAATTGACGGGGCCATCGTCCTCGATAATATTAAAGAACCGTTCCAAACACTCACATACGAATTGAATCGTGAGGAAATGGCACGGGCCGGCGTGACGGCAAAAACAATCAGTGACCAAATTCGTCTCGTCACAGACGGTGTTCCAATTGGTACATTCGATGACGGAGTGGAACAACGTGACGTGAAAATCGTCATTGATGCAGAGGCGAACCGCGAAGCACTCGCCCTTGACGAGATTTTAGTTCCTGTCCAAACAGAAGCAGGTCCGCCCGTTGCCCCACTCAGTACATTCGTGACGGAAACGACAACAGAACAAATTCAGCAGATTCCTCGTGAGAATGGGGAGCGTTCGGTCACACTCCAAATCTATGCGAGCGAAGGCATGGATGAAGAGGCATTTAAACAAGATGTCGAGCAGGTGTTGGATGATGCGAAGTCGGGGTTAGAGGATGAAGGGATCACGTTCGACCAGTCCGGTGCGAGCGACACGCAGAACGAGTTCTTCTTAGAGCTTGCGACATTGTTCGTCGTCGTCTTGTTCTTGATTTACTTGATCATCGCATTCCAGTTCAACTCACTCTCGTTGCCATTACTCGTCTTGTTCACAATCTATCTCGCGATCGCTGGAGCGGTCGTCGGATTGTTCGTGACTCAGACACCGTTCAGTTTCATGGCATCGATGGGGATGGTCTCGCTTGCGGGAATCGTCGTCCGGAACGCAGTCGTCCTGTTCGAGTTTATCGAACAACGCATTCGTGAAGGATTACCGGTCACGACCGCCGTTTACGAAGCAGGGCGCGCTCGGATTCGTCCGATTCTCTTGACGGCGCTCACGGCAGTCGTTGCCCTCTTACCAGTCGCACTTGGGGAAGACCCGCTCTTCAAACCGCTTGCGATCGGCATCGTATCGGGTATTCTATTCTCGACTGTATTGACTCTCGTTCTTGTTCCGGCGTACTACCTGATTTTGGCGAAACGTCGTCATAAGGACAAACCATTTACAGAATGATTTAGCTTGAAGATGTGATGCCGTATGGTGTCACATCTTTTTTTGAACCATTTGTCACATGTTTTGGGTGATGTTGTATGGGTATAATTAGAAGAGAGGTTTTGAACAGTATGGGAGGGAATTGAAGATGAACGATTCATATACTTGGCTCAATCGCCGCAAAGTACGACCAGCGTACAGTGTGACCGGGAGCCGTTCGTGGTCGAGTGAACGCGTCGTCCGACCAGATCGCGCACGTGGGAAGATGGTACGTGATGTGAAACGTGTACGTCGTCCGTACGTAGACGAATACGGCAATCGTCGCTGGACGACGGGACGTGTGGTCGTCACGGATGCATCACGCAAAGCGCGGGCGCATGGACATGGCGATACAGCCGTACAATTAGAGTTCTCGACACCAACGCCATATGAACGTGTGAAAGAGATGATTCCAACGAAACGTGTTCTCGTTCCGGTCGTTGCTGGACTCGCGGTCGTCGGTGGGATTGCCGGTGTCGCCTATGCACTTCGCAAAAAGAAACGGAATAAGAAGAACTAAAAAAAATCGCCGAACTTTCGGCGATTTTTTTAGTTGAAGCGTTCAGCGAGGATGCGCTCGAGTTCACGTTGACCGAGTTCACGCATTTCTGCTTCATTCTCTTCATCGTATGCATCATCCGAGAAACGGCCGACAAATTCAACCTTGCCATTACCGAGTTCACGGAACACTAAGTTTTTGCGATCGTTGTAAAAGACGACACGGTATTCACGACCATTTTCATGATCATAGTTGAAGACGCCTTTGATGTGGTCCATGTTCTTCTCTTCCGGCTGATCCTCATCATCGTCCTCATCTTCTTCTGCTTCAGCAGCTTCGTTAGCTTCATCAAGCGCGTCGGCGAGGACTACCGTTTCTTCTTTTTCTTCCGTCTCTTCCTCAGATGAGACGACTTCTTTTTTTTCTTCTTCTGTCATGTGAAACGACCTCCTTTGCTTACTTTCCTATCATACCCACTTTTTATAGTTGTGACTACTCAAAATGATGCGAACAAACACGGACGACATTCGAAGATGACATGATCAACCGTTGAAATAACTGACGTTTGATCGATTCTGGGGCATCCACGGTCTTGAGCGCCTGTTCCATACATCCAAGCCAATGGCCGGCATGTGTCTCAGAAATGGGATGCTCATGATGAATCATCGCCAAGTTTCCACCGCCACGACGTTCCGAATACAACTTTGGACCGCCGAGCAACTGTGTTAAAAATTCAAATTGGTGCTGTTTGACTCGATCTTGATCTTCCGGAAATAGTGGAAGTAAAATTGGATCGGCATAGACGAGGTCATAGAACGCGTCAACGAGTTGTTGTACACCACGTTCGCCTCCAAATTGTTCATAGGCACTCACATATATTCCCCCTCATACGTTCAGTCTAATCGATTTCAATCGAAAAAGGGAATGATGTAGGCTGTTACTTTTTTGGACAAGGTGTAGAAGAGGTTTCCCTCTACAAATGCTTGGGGATGGTTCATAATGAAGAAAAAAGGGAAGGAGTGTTCGCTAAAATGACAGTGACCTTTCACGTTGGTCGATCGGGGACGGGAAAAAGTGAACAAATGATCCATGAGGTCATTCAAGAACTGAAACAAAACCCGAGCGGGCCGACGATTTATGTGATCGTACCGGACCAGATGTCGTTTGAGATGGAAAAGAAAATGGCGACAGTCGATGGTTTGCATGGTTCGACGCGCATTCAAGTCCTTTCGATGCGTCGTCTCGCTTTTTTGATGATGCGAGATGCCGGTGTAGCGACAGATCAATTCTTAGACCAGACGGGGACCCATTTGTTGTTACGAAGGGTCGTCGAGATGAGCGAAGAACGATTGACCTTGTTCCGCCGTACGATGAATCAGTTCGGATTTTATGAAGAATTGAACCAATTAATCTCGATGCTGAAGCGAGGGCTTGTTGAACCGGAGCACTTGTTGCGGTTAAGCGAACAGGCGCAGCACCGTGCTTTGAAGTTACAAGACCTTTCCATCATCTATGAAGGATTTTTAAAGATGACGGAAGGTAAGTCACTTCATGCAGAAGACTATTTCAACGTCATGTTGCAAATCCTTCCGGAAACAGATTTGACGGATGTGCGTGTCTATGTGGACGGATTCAACGAGTTTTCAGAGCAGGAGTTGGCGGTGCTCGTTGCACTTGCAGAGAAGGTCGATGTCGATGTATTGCTGACAATCGATCCTATCTCCTTGTATCGTCTAAATCCATTGTTTGGACCGACGCAGCGGACACTCATGCGTTTCAAAGAACTGTTGACAGAACGGCAGATTCCTTCTCGAGACGAGCTGTATGATACCGTCTATCGTTATACGCATCCGAGTCTCCGTTATCTAGAGGCTACATTCGACCAATTGACGGCGGAACCTTACACTGGTTCAGAGAACCGAATCGATTTACATGCCGCAGTCGACCGAACCGTCGAGGTGGAGGCGGCCGTTCGAGAAGTCATTCGTCTGACACGTGAAGAAGGATATCGTTATCGGGATATCGCACTCGTATCGCGTTCACTCGACGAATATGGTGATTTGGCATCTCAGGCGCTACAAAAGATGGGACTGCCCTATTTCCTTGATGAACGGCAACCAATGCTCGACCACCCGCTTGTCGAACTGTTGAAAGCGACGATTGACATCGCTCTACGTGGATATCGAGAAGAGTCCGTATTCCGTGCCCTTAAAACAGAACTCGTCGTCCTCGATCCGGTACATCGTCGTACGTCCGTTGACCGGCTTGAAGCGTTCGTTATCGAACGGGGGATCAAACATTATCATTGGCACGACGAATGGCAGTTGCGTCGTCGTTCCGGGGAGGAAGCACGCCTCACGAGCGAAGAACTCGATATTGAGGCTGAGCTGAATCGGTCTCGGGAACGTGTTATCGAAACTTTTGATCCATTTCTATCAGATTTAAAACAGGCGAAGACGATGCAGGCTTATACGCACGCCATGTATGCCTTTCTAGAGCGTGTCGGTGTATCAGACTGTCTGACGCACTGGCGCGATGAGGCGATTGAAGAGGCGGAACTACTCGAAGCGCGTGAGCATACTCAAGTATGGGACGCGGTTTTGCACTTGCTCGAGCAGCTAGAAGCCGCAGCTCCGGAAGAGACGTTGTCGACGGACTTATTCCTCCAGATGATGGACACCGGACTAGATAGTCTTCGCTATGCCTTGATCCCACCTTCGCTTGATCAATTGACGATAACGGATTATGTGCGTGGTCGATTGATAGATAAGAAAGTCGTCTTCTTGCTCGGAGCGAATGAAGATCAAATTCCTCTTGTCACGACACAGTCGAAACTGTTGACCGATCAAGATTTGGATTTCATGCATGAGAATGGACTTCGTGCCGGTAAGGCGACAGAGCACTTGTTCGATGATGAAACGTATTACCTATACAAAGCTGTGACGGCACCGAGCGAGCGTTTATACATTAGCTACGCACTAGTCGACAGAACGGGGAAAGCCGTTCAGCCGGCGCGGTTTATCGCTGACTTGAAGGCGCGACTTCACCAAAACGTCATCAAGACTCATTTTGCTGAAGCAGGTGAGCACCGACCACGTGATCAATTCGCCTTCTTGACGAATGTGAATCAGACGGCGGCGGTGACGGCACTTGAACTTCAGCGGTTGAGTCGTCATTATCCGATTCAAGATATGTGGTTTGCTGTCTATAATGAACTGTTGAAGCATCCGGATGGACGGGAACGTCTCCAGTTGTTGACGAGCGCGCTCTTCTATCAAAACATCCCGGAATCGTTGGATGATCGTGTCGCAAAATCCTTATATACTCCGTCGATTCGGGCGAGTGTCTCACGTCTCGAGACATTCCAAGCCTGTCCGTTCAAACATTTCGCAAGTTATGGCTTGCGTCTGAAGGAACGACGGTTGTATCGACTCGAGGCCCCGGATATCGGGAATCTGTATCACCGGACCATCGAACATATGTCGCAGACGGTGAAGATGGACGGAAAGGAATGGCGAGATGTCACTCCTGACGAGTGCTCCCATTTAGCGGAGCAGGCGGTCGAGCTCGTGACCCCAGAGATTCAGCATGCCATCTTGATGAGTTCGAATCGTTACGCCTACTTAAAGAAAAAATTGACGGACGTCGTCAGTAAGACGGCAGAAGTGTTGATTGAACAATCCAAACGAGACGGCTTTGACCCGGAAGCGTTTGAACTCGCGTTCGGCAGCGGACAATTTCCACCCGTTTCGTTCACATTATCGAACGGGGCGACATGTGAACTAGTCGGTCGAATCGACCGTGTGGACACTGCGATGGTCCACGACCAGCTATACGTCCGAATCGTCGACTATAAGTCGAGTAAACGTGAAGTCGACTTTGCAGAAATTTATTACGGTCTGGCGATGCAGATGCTCATCTATTTGAAGGTATTGATTGAGCAGGCAGAGGTGTGGACAAAAGAGAACGTCGCACCTGCTGCGGCGCTCTATTTCCACGTGCACCGACCACTCGTTCCACCTGCTAGTTCTGAAGAAGAAACGCGTCAAAAAGTATTGGAGTCGTATCAGATGCAAGGGCTATTAGTAGATGACCCGGAAATTTTAGAGATGATGGACCGCTCGGCGAAAGGCTCATCCAAAAAATCAATTGTCATTCCGGTCAAATATAAAAAAGATGGTACGCCTGACGCCAACACCTTGAAGAAAATTGTGACGCCCCCTCAACTTGAGCAGTTGATGGACCATGCGTTCGACGTCGTCAAAGCGAGTGCCGAGGAGATGTACAAAGGAAAAATTGACGTAGAACCTTATGAATATAAAGAACGGCGCCCGTGTCAGACGTGTCCGTATCAGAGTGTCTGTCATTTTGACGAAGCGCTCTCGAATGCGCCTCGTAAATTGAAGAAGCTCGAGAAAGAAGAGGTATTTCAGGAGTTAGGAGGCGATGACCGTGAAATGGACGAATGATCAGTTCGCCGCGATTGAAGCAAGAGGGAGTCACGTGCTCGTCTCGGCTGCGGCAGGGTCCGGAAAGACGGCAGTTCTTGTCGAGCGGTTGTCTAGTCGATTGCTTGACGAAACGGATGAACTCACGGCAGACCGGATGCTCGTTGTCACCTTTACGAACGCGGCAGCGGCAGAGATGAAACGACGAATCGCAAAGGCACTTGAAGAGGCGTTGCGCGACGACCCGACAAATGAATATGTCCGAAAACAGCGACAAATGTTGAACCGGGCGCTCATCACGACCATCCATTCATTTTGTCTAGAGGTGATTCGTGAGAACTACTACCTGTTAGATTTGGATCCGGCGTTCAAGATTGCGGAAGAACGAGACCTCGTCCTCTTGCAGGATGACGTCTTAGAAGAAGTGCTTGAGGAAGAGTACGGGAAACAAGATACCGATTTCTTCGCTCTTGTCGATGCGTATACGTCAGACCGGGGTGACAGCGAAATCGAGGATTTGATTCTTGGCTTATATCACTATGCGCGTACTCTCCCAAACCCTGATGCTTATTTAGATCATCTCGTATCCATGTACACGTTCGGAGAAGATCCTGATGAGGAAGCAATCCTGATTGAGTTTGGACAAATGCTGTGGCATGACATCAAAAAAGCCGTACGAGATCTTCGGAAACTTGAAGCGGAGCTTCGGGTCGCTGGGTATGAGCCACAGTCTGAAAACATCCGGCAAGCAATTTTTCCGTTCGAACAACTTGAAGGGGAGACCATTGTCTGGAGTGAACTCGAGACGGCGGCTCGTGCGATGAAGTTTGGCACGATGAAGGCTGTTCCGAAGAAAGAAGAGCACCAGATTTACCACGAGATCCTCAAACCGGCTTACGACCAAGCGAAGAAAAAATTGACAGCAGCGGTCGAACAGGCTCGGGTCAGTGGGGCGGACTTATTAGAGAGCGTCTCGATGCAACAACCGCTCGTTGAAACACTCGTTCGAACCGTCCGTGCGTTCGCCCAAGCCTATGAGCAGGCGAAGCGCGACCGTGCCTTTGTCGACTTCAGTGACTTGGAACATTATGCGCTCGCCATTTTACGACAAGATGGGGGACCGTCCGATGTTGCAGCGCTCTATAAGGAACGTTTCGCTGAGGTACTCGTTGATGAATACCAAGATACGAACGAGATTCAAGAAACAATCATCAACCTGGTCGCAAATGAACGAGAGGAAATCGGGAATTTATTTATGGTGGGCGACATCAAACAATCGATTTATCGATTCCGCCATGCAGAACCGGGTCTTTTCATCGATAAGGCGACACGCTTTAGACAGGCGAACACAGGGAAACGGATTGACCTCTCTCAAAATTTCCGAAGTCGTTCCGAAGTCCTCTACGGGATCAATGATTTGTTCGTCCAGCTCATGGACGAAGAGGTCGGCGAAATCGCATATGATGAGGCGGCACAACTTGTTCCTGGACGTGAGTATGAACCGATTCCGGCGGACCCTGAGTTTATTTTAGTCGATGGCGCGAGTCGTGAGTTATCGAAGCAAGAAGTAGAAGGGCGGGCGATCGCTACTCGCATCTTAGAACTCGTATCGGGAGACGAACCGTTTAAAGTGACGGATGAATCAACTGGTCAACTCCGAAACTGTGAATATCGGGATATCGTGATTCTCGTTCGTTCGAAAAAAGAACGTGTGGAGCAATTGATGGACATTTTGACACAGTACAATATTCCGGCCTACACCGACTCGGATGGCGGGTATTTTCAAGCGACCGAGATTCGGATGATCCTGGCACTTTTGAAAGTGATTGATAATCCACTTCAAGACATCCCACTTGCCGGTGCGCTGCGCTCCCCGATGTTCCGTTTTGATGATAGCGAGTTGGCACGGATTCGACTTGAATCAGAAGATTCTTTCTATGAGGCGCTCAAGGCGAAAGCGGATGACGATGATGAGCTTGGCGTAAAATGTGGCGAGATGCTTGACCGCCTCTCCCGTTGGCGTACTTATGCACGAAATCATAGCCTGTCGGAATTGATTCAACAGTTATTCAATGACACCGGGTTTTATGACTTCTCAGGGGGATTACCTGGAGGAAAAGGGCGGCAGGAAAACTTGAAGGCACTTTATGACCGGGCCCTAGCCTATGAGCGTAGTGGCTATCGAGGTCTTTATCGCTTCTTACGTGTGATGGACCGACTACAGGATACTGGTGAAGATTTGTCAGAGGCGCGGTCGCTCGGGGACGAGGAAAACGTCGTTCGTATCATGACCGTGCACAAGTCGAAAGGACTTGAGTTTCCGGTCACGATTGTTGCCCAACTCGGAAAACAATTTAATAAACGCGATCAAATGCAACGTGTCATTTTCCACAAACAGTACGGCATCTCACTCGATGCGATTGACGTCGTGACACGTACGAAATCGGAGACGTTCGTGAAAGAGATGATTCGACGAGATTTAGATGCGACGATGAAAGCAGAAGAGATGCGCGTGCTTTACGTGGCCTTGACACGTGCGAAAGAAAAATTGATTCTCGTGGGAACGGTAGGCGAACCACTCAAACACCTTCAGCAGTGGCTTCAGGTCGGTCAATCTGGAGGTTTATTGGCGAGTGAGGCGAGGCGAGAGGCAAAAACGTATCTCGATTGGATTGCACCGGCGCTTTTACGCCTTCCGAGTGCCACTTCGTTTATCGAATCATTCGGCTTCACGGTTCCCTCTACTTTCCAAGAATCGACTTCATGGATTTATCGTGTCATCGGAGAAGCGGACCTTGCGGAGATTGCGACTCTACAAGAGATGATGGCACAGTTGCACCACGTCCAACGATTTGAAGCAATCGATTTTCCGATTCAAAATGAAGAAGAGACGATTCGTGCCGTACAACAAGCTTTGACCTACGAATACCCTGCACAGGATGCGGTACGTACGGCGGCGAAACAGACGGTGACCGAACTGAAGCGGGCGATGCAACTCGAACAGGCCGCTTTCGAAGATCCGGTACGTCCGGTCGATACCCCTTATCGGGAACCGAAATGGCGTCAAGTCAAACAGACCGGTGCGGAACGCGGGACGACGTTACACTTGATTTTCCAACTGGCTGACCCGAACCAACCGATTGTCGACCAAATCAATCAATGGGAAATGCAAGGGATGCTCAGTCCGATCGAGGCAGAGACGGCACGCCTCGCCATCCCGGATATCGAGATGTTTTTCCAAACAGAAGTCGGTCAAGCGCTCGCTGGTGCACTAGAGCGAGGGACGGCATGGCGAGAGCTACCTTTCACCTACACGGTGCCGGCCGAACGCGTCAATCCGAATGGACACTTTACGGATGAGCATGTCTTGATCCAAGGGATTATCGATTGTCTGTATTTCGATGGGGATTCGTATGTGCTTCTCGATTATAAATCGGATGCTGTCACGCATCTATCCGATTCCCGGGAAGAGGCACATGAGCGATTGCGAGATCGATATGCGATTCAACTACAATTATATCGAGAGGCGATTGAGACGATCTGGAATATTCGGGTCGAGCGAACTTTGATTTATTCGCTTGATCTGCAGGAAATCGTGACCGTGTCGACTAAATAAATGTGAATAAATGAAGAGCGATGTCAGCTATAGGACATCGCTCTTTTCCTATGTGCAAATTCACATTCGATTTCGTTGACAATCGAGTTGGAGAGGAGTAATTTATTTTATATAAAGAATTGTTCTGTTTAGAACAATTCGATTCGGAACGATAAAGGAGTGAATAAGAATGACCGAGACAAATACAAATCGGGCACGGGAGATGATGCAATCATTTTGGCGTGTGCAGCGTGTCCTGATTCGTCTCATGCATCAGACGGCGCAACAAAACGATCTCACATTACCTCAACTGCACGGTCTGATGATGTTGAATGAACAGGGTGCGATTACGCAAAAGGAACTGGTTCAGCGAACGAGAATGCCAAAGAGCACGTTAAGTCAATCATTAGATGGTCTCGTGGAGAAAGGATTGATTCGTCGGGATATCAACCCGGATAATCGGCGAGAAGTTGTGTTGACCATTGACCAATCAGGTAAACGCTTGATTGAGGAGATTGAGCGACAAGAAGAAGGGACGGAATATCAATTGAATCAAATTTTGTCTCGTCTCGATCAGGATACGTATCATCATATGCTTACAGCCCATCAACATATTGCGGATGGATTGAACGAAGGGCTCACAGATTGTGAAGGAGTGTGTCGACATGATTAAGTTATTGAAACGTCTCGTTACTTATAAATGGGCTGTTCTGATGGTTTTATTGTTTGTGTTCGCGCAGTCGTTAGCAGATTTATTTTTACCGACGTTGATGGCGGACATTATCGATAATGGGGTCGTGACGGGCGATACCGGCTACATTTGGCAAATGGGCGGAATCATGCTTGGTGTGACGGGACTTGGAGCACTTGCTGCTATTGTGGCCAGTTTTTATTCTTCAAAGGCGGCGATGGGATTTGGTCGTGACTTACGAAGACGTGTGTTCAATCATGTGGAACGCTTCTCGCTTGAAGAGTTCGATCGTGTCGGGACGGCTTCGCTCATCACACGGACGACAAACGACATCACGCAAGTGCAACAGGTCATCATCATGATGCTACGAATGGTTGTGAGTGCGCCGATCATGTTTGTCGGTGGATTGATCATGGCGACCTCGAAGGATGCGACGTTGTCTCTTGTCATTGTTGCCGCAATGCCGGTACTCGTCATCTCGATTTTCCTCATTTTTTGGAAGGCGATGCCGTTGTTTAAAAAGGTACAGAATCGATTGGACCGGCTCAATCTTGTTCTCCGAGAAAATCTGACGGGCATCCGTGTCATCCGAGCTTTCAACCGTGAAAAAGAAGAACAGGTTCGATTGACGAAGGCGAATGAACGGTTGACGGACGTCTCAATCAAAGTGAACCAAATCATGGCGTTCCTCATGCCGGTCATGATGCTCGTGATGAACTTGACGGTTGTCGGCGTCATTTGGTTCGGGGGGATTCGGATTGATAACGGTGCGATGCAAATCGGAGATTTGATGGCGTTCATTCAATACGTCATGCAAATCATGTTCGCGCTCGTCATGGCATCAGTCATGTTCATCATGGTTCCTCGGGCTTCTGTGTCTGCCAACCGGATCAACGAAGTGCTCGAGATGAAACCTTCACTGATTGATGACGGGACAAAGACTGCGGACATTGAGCAAGGGACACTCGTATTTGATCACGTGACCTTCTACTATCCGGGTGCTGAAGAACCAGCGCTATCCGATGTGAGTTTTTCAGCGAATCCAGGTGAGGTCACAGCGGTGATTGGGGGTACGGGGTCAGGTAAATCGACACTCGTCAATCTGATTCCAAGATTTTACGATGTGACGTCGGGGACAATTCGCGTGAATGGTGTTGATGTCCAAGCGGTTCCACAAGAGGCACTTCGTTCGAAAATCGGGTTCGTTCCACAAAAGGCGTTGCTGTTCACAGGTACGATTGCTGAGAACATTCGATATGGGAAGACCGATGCAACAGTGGAAGAAGTCGTTCATGCCGCATCCATCGCGCAGGCAAGTGACTTTATCGAGAAGATGCCAGACCGATATGAGGCTGTGATCGAACAAGGTGGGTCAAACGTGTCGGGTGGTCAAAAACAGCGTCTGTCGATTGCGCGAGCTCTCGTTCGGAAACCGGATTTATATGTATTCGACGACAGTTTCTCGGCACTTGATTTTAAAACGGATGCCGCCCTTCGCAAAGCGTTAAAAGAAGAAACGAAAGATGCGACGGTACTGATTGTTGCACAACGTGTCAGCACGATCATGGACGCCGACCGAATCATCGTTCTAGAAGATGGAGCCGTTGCCGGAGTCGGGACACATGAGGAATTATTTGCGACGAATGCGGTCTATCAAGAAATCGTGAAATCGCAATTGTCTGAGGAGGAAATCGCATGAGTGAGAAACAAGCAAATACGCGACAAACTCATGGGGGACACGGCGGTCCAGGAGGTCCGGGCGGTGGAAATATGATGATGATGGGCGAAAAGCCAAAAGCATTCAAAGTCACGTTCCGTCGTTTGCTTGCCTATTTGAAACCACGGCGAAACACGTTGATTGCTGTGTTTGTCGCGGCGATTTTAAGTACAATCTTTATGATTGCCGGTCCGAAAATCATGGGAATCGCCATCACCGAACTGTTTGAAGGGGCATATGCGAAGTTTACAGGTGTGCCAGGGGCAGAAATTGATTTCACGAGAATCGGACAAATTTTGTCGCTCCTCGCTGGCCTTTACGTCATCAGTAGTCTATTCAACTACGTGCAACAATATTTGATGTCCGGTGTTGCCCAAAAAACGGTCTATGATTTGCGCGAAGACGTGAACAAAAAGTTAGAACGACTTCCGCTCAAGTATTATGACGGACGCTCGAACGGGGAGACATTGAGCCGGGTGACGAATGACATCGACTTGATTGGGAGTACGCTACAACAGAGTGTCACGTCATTCATTACTTCCATCGTCACCATCATTGGGATTTTGATTATGATGCTGTCGATCAGTCCTCTGTTGACGGTTATCTCTCTTGTGTCCCTTCCGCTCACGATCTTTGCGATTCGTCCGATTTTGAAACGGTCGCAACAATATTTTTCCGATCAACAGCGTCACCTTGGACGACTGAACGGCCATGTGGAAGAAATGTATACAGGGCACGCGGTCGTCAAAGCGTTTGGTCGGGAAGAGACAGCTGTGCGTGAGTTTGACGATGTGAATGAGGAGCTTTACGATGCAGGACGGAAAGCGCAATTCATTTCCGGAATCATCATGCCGATGACGATGTTCATCGGGAACATCAGCTATGTATTGATTAGTGTCGTCGGCGGTATTTTGGTCACGCAGCGCAGCATCTCCATCGGGGACATTCAAGCGTTTATCACATATACACGTCAGTTCACCCAACCAATCACCCAGACAGCGAATATCGCAAACATCGTCCAGTCGACGGTTGCCGCGGCGGAACGTGTATTTGAACTGCTGGATGAAGAAGAAGAAGTGAAAGATGTGACGACCTATCAATTAGAACGTGCCGAAGGAAATGTCACGTTCCGTCATGTCGATTTCGGATACGGCGACGACCTACTCATTCAAGATATGAATCTCGATGTGTTGACGGGCCAAACGGTGGCCATCGTCGGTCCGACAGGCGCCGGCAAAACGACGTTGATTAATCTCCTCATGCGTTTTTATGAGTTGAATGGTGGAGAGATATTCATCGATGGGAAAGACTCGCGTAAAATGTCGAGACAAGATTTGCGACATACGTTCGGAATGGTCTTACAGGACACGTGGCTATTCAACGGGACGATTCGTGATAACATCGCCTATGGGAAAACGGGTGCGACTGAGACGGAAATCGTCAACGCGGCGAAAACGGCGCATGCGGATGCATTCATTCGAACATTGCCAGACGGATACGACACCGTGTTGAATGAAGAGGCCAATAACATTTCACAAGGTCAAAAACAGTTACTGACGATTGCGCGAGCAGTATTGGCGAACCCACCGATTATGATTTTAGACGAAGCAACGTCGAGTGTGGATACGCGTACTGAGATTTTGATTCAACAGGCGATGAAACGGCTGATGAACGGGCGGACGAGTTTCGTCATCGCTCACCGTTTATCGACCATCAAAGATGCGGATTTGATTTTGGTTATGGACCAAGGTCGGGTCATTGAGCAAGGAACACATGAATCGCTTCTTGAAGCTGGTGGTTTTTATGAAGAACTTTACAATAGTCAGTTCGCTGAAAAAGAAGTCGTATAACTAGAATACAGGTTTTGGGGCAATGTGATTAGGCAAAAGACGTACGAGGTGAGTTTCGTACGTCTTTTTATTTTGTGTAACAATTACAAATCCGTTAAAATAAAAAAATGGGATAAAAAATGGAGGAACAATTATGGTTAAAATCTTACTTGCGGAAGACGAAGAAGTGCTACGCATGCTTGTTATGGATACATTAGAAGATGAAGGATATGACATCGACGAGGCACAAGATGGAATTGAGGCCTATCGATTGATTGAAGAAAATGAATATGATTTGGTCATTGTGGATCATATGATGCCCGGCATGACAGGGCTTGAAGTGATTGAAAAAGTACGGAAGTTACCAGGGCGGCAAGAGACGAAAGTGATGATGTTGACGGCGAAAAGCCAACAATCTGACCGTGATTGCGCGAACGAGATTGGTGTCGACTACTTCATTTCTAAACCGTTCAGCCCACTTGAACTCGTCAAAATCATAGGAGGCATCGTGAAGTGAAAAGGTGGTTTAAACAAAAACTCGGACGCGACATCATGGTCGTCCTTTATTCCTTCCTCGTCATTGCGTTGGTCGGATCGGCATTGACATATGTCTACATCGAGAACCGCTTAGAGGCGAATGAAGCGAGATTACGTCAGTTAGACGAACGCGTTAACCGTTTGACTACGCTTTGGGATGAGTGGCAGGCTGACCAATATGATACACGAGGCTATCTCTTGTTCGGTGACACCGCGTCGCTCGAACGTTCAAGTGCGAACGAGGCGAAGTTTCAACAAGAAATCAATTGGTTCAAAACACAAGTCCAGACGCGTCAAGGTGAGCTGTTCGCAGAAGATCTTCAGCAGTTCCACGACTTTTACTATGATGTGATCATTCCGGTGACGTATGAATATGCCCAAGCGCAACAAGATGGGGAAGTCACAGAGACGTTTATCGATGCTCAAACGATTGCCGAGTTGCCGACGGCTCAGCGCTTGATTGATCAAGGACTCGTCCAATTTAATCCAC
This sequence comes from Exiguobacterium sp. s132, assembly GCF_018617235.1. Classification (GTDB taxonomy): domain Bacteria; phylum Bacillota; class Bacilli; order Exiguobacteriales; family Exiguobacteriaceae; genus Exiguobacterium; species Exiguobacterium profundum. The sequence continues at coordinate 67,055 of NZ_JACSJU010000001.1, forward strand.
AACGTGGAATCGACATCCTCGGACCGATTGATGAGGTAGAGTCTGCCCTCGGAGAATATCGTGAGTTGATGGCATCTGAAAAAGAGGCCGTCTACGCTGAATGGCGACAGAACAACAATATGCTTCAATTCTTGTGGATCATGAGCATCGCCTCGTTCGCCGTATTGATCTTATTGTTTGTCCAGCCGTTCCTACGCCGTCAAACACGTTTGATTTCACGACTTTCCATCGCATCGAACCGCTTGTTAAAAGGGGAAATCGTTGATTTGAGCGATCAGATGAAACGAGAAGATGAGATTGGGACGATGTCTCGATCGTTCCATAAGATGGCTGAGACACTTCGTGACAACGAACGTCATTTGATTGAGAAGAACCACGAACTACAGGCGCAACAAGAAGAATTGATTGCCCAACAAGAAGAATTGCAGGCACAGCAACAAGAACTAGAAGAAATTTTAGAACAGACGCAACAAAACGAGCAACACCTCGCGTATCGGAATGAATTGACGGAGACGTTAGCGTCACGCGATTCGCTTACGGCCTATCCGGAAATCATTGAGAAACTGGTCACGATTACAGATTCAGAGGTCGGTGCACTCGTTTTCGTGGATGAAGCGGGTACGTATCGCGTGACGAGCCACGGCTTGAACGATACGTTGTCTCGTCAGTTGCTCGATAGCGAAAATTCCGTATTGACGCGCGCGATGACATTGAAGACGACGGTACACTCGTCGAAACAAGTCGCGAGCGACCATCCGCTCCCGTATCCGTACTATATGTTTGAGACGGCGGTACCGGTCCATGACCCGACAGATGATTCAATCATTGCCTTCATCTATCTGGTCCGATACAAAGATCGTTTCACCCAAACCCAGATGGGCGACATCATGTCATTCGCTCGTCAGCTCTCGCTTTCTCTCTTACGGATGCGTCTATTTGAAGAGATGAAACGTGAGAAAGGAAAGACGGAGCGAATTCTCGATTCGATTCGAGAAGCGGTCGTCTACATCGACCACTCGACGAATGACGTGTTCGTCAACCGTCCACTCTATGAGATGTTCCCTGAGTTAAGTGACGTCAGTTCACAAGACCTTGAAGAAGAAACGTGGGAAGAATGGCGGAATCGTCTTGTTGAAACGGTCGATCAAGCGGAGGACTTTACGAAGTATACGAATCGCCTGTTCACCGAAGATTTCCCACATGACAGTGTAAGCTTCTCGATTCGTAAGGGCGAAATGAACTTGCAGATGTATGCAGAGCGCATCATTGTCGGCGGACTTTCAAAAGGTACGCTTCTCGTCTTCCGAGATATCACGAGTGAGACAGAGGCGGAGCGATTGAAGAGTGAGTTTATCTCAACCATCTCGCATGAACTGCGTACGCCGCTCTCGTCCATCTATGGATTCACGGAATTGATGGTCAAAAAACAGTTGCCGAATGAAAAACAAGCTAAATACTTGGAGACCATTCACTCCGAGACGGAGCGTCTGACACATCTCGTCAACGACTTCCTCGATGTGCAACGAATGGAATCCGGTAGTCAAATGTATGACCGGGAACAGCTTGATATCGAGCCGGTCGTCCGAGACATGTTGACGTTCTATGAGGCATCGTCGTTGAAACATGAATTCGAATTGATTGCAGATGATGCACGTCCATATGAATTATTCGTCGATTGCCAGAAGTTCAAACAGTTGATGAGTAATCTATTGTCGAACGCCGTGAAGTATTCTCCAAGAGGTGGAAAAATCACGGTCGAACTTGCGCATCACGAGCAAATCGTGTCCATTAAAGTGAAGGACGAAGGAATCGGGATTCCAAGTGACGCGCTCGATCGCTTATTTGATAAGTTTTATCGTGTCGACAACTCCGACAGTCGTGAAATCGGCGGTACGGGACTCGGATTACCGATTTGTCAGGAAATCGTCCGTGGTCACAACGGCCAAATCCATGTAGAATCGATTCAGCATGAGGGCTCGACGTTCATCGTTGAAATCCCAAGCTATGAGTACGCTGTCCAAGAGGCAGAGACGACTCCTGTATAATGTATGGGCCATCCCTTGAGGATGGCTCATTTTTTAGAATCGTTCGCTTGACCAATCGGGAGAGAGTTCGTGTACAATGAAGACTGTACAACATCATAAAGGGGGGCATTTGAATGCCACTGATTGCATTCTTGCACACGCACGTTACGAGCTGGATTTTGTTACTTATTTTGTTTGCCGTGGCCTATATCGGTTATAAGAACGGCAACAAGAGTGGAAAGATCGCACATATGGCGTTTCGACTCATGTTACTCATCGCATTCGGAACAGGACTTTATCTCTACCTTCAGTTGAATGGTGGCGGGACATTCTATCACGTGAAAATCACGGTCGGTTTATTAACTTTGATCTTCGGTGAGATGACGCTCGTCAAAGTCAAAAAGAAAAAACCGTCAAACGGACTATTTGGCGGGTTTATCGTCTTGGCACTCATTACGATTTTCATCGGCTATGCATTGCCTTATGGACAATCTTTCTTCAACAGCTTTATTCAATAAGACGTTCCCACTTCGCACACCGAAGTGGGATTTTTTTGTTTGTACACAAATTATTAGGGGAAAATAAAAAAATCAGTAATTACGACGATGAGGTGAAACGATGGATCAACAGATGATGGAATGGACACGAGTTTTACACGCACGGAAATGGATGAAACAAACTGAATCATTTTTACCCTTATGGCACGGCTATATCGGCTACAAGTTCGGACTATTCGATGCGCTTCAAGGTGGCGCGAGCATGGCGGAGATGAATTTACGTCTAAAACGCCCATTGACACAACTTGCGCTAGAGCGTTGGTTAGAAGTCGGGGTCGCCGTCCGTCATTTGAAAAAGAGAGGCTGGCGCTACTATCCGACGCGTGGATTAAAATATCAATTATCCGGTAACGATGAACGGAGCATCGGGTTCATGCTTCAAGAAATGATGGAGCTTCATATCCCCGCGTTAATCGCTTATCCGGAATTTCTAGAGTCTGGGAAGCAAAAGACGTTTGATGGAGCTGAACACGGTCAAGTCGTCGCGAAGACATCGACACTCGTCGAAACGGTCGCATTTCCAATCGTGCAACAACTTTTACGACAGGCAAATGTCGAATCGATGCTCGATATTGGATGTGGGCACGGCGGCTACTTACGTAAACTCCAAGCGCTCGAACCGAGTTGGGAACTGACAGGCATCGATTTAGAGGAAGAGGTAATCGAAGAGGCACGCTCGCGAGACGAGAGTGGCGACATTCATTTCGAAGTAGCTGACTTCATGAACTGGGAAACAGAAGAGCAATTCGATGCGGTGATGATGAACAATATGCTGTATTACTTCTCACCAGAAGAACGTATCAAGTTGCTTGAGAGACTACGGGAGCGTTTAGAAGAAAAGGGTGTCGCCATTCTCGTGACCCCGCTCGCCGAAACAGCGCTCGGTGGACGATTCGCTTCCGCGTTCAATGCGTTCATGACACTCCACGATAATCTGTACCCGCTTCCGACCATTCCACGATTGCGCCGGCAGATGCAAGAAGTAGGTTTTGATCAAATCCGCTTCATCCCATTCATTCCGGAAGGTTCTTGGTATATCGTCATCGCTGAGCGAGGAAAGACGAACCTGCTCAATCAACCGATTCAAAATTGAACTTGTCTCCCGTCATTCCTATAATGATAGAGAAGCATAAGAGACTATTCACATAGGGAGTTGTTGAGTGTGTCGAAACAAAGAGTTGCCGTTATTGGGGCAGGACCAGGTGGATTGGCTGCAGCGATGCTACTGGCGCATCGCGGTGTAGACGTCACCGTATTTGAGAAACAACCGTTTGTAGGCGGAAGAACGTCGCGCTTAGAAGTAGGTGAATTTGCGTTCGACCGAGGACCTACGTTTTTGAATATGCCTTATATTTTAGAAGAAATTTTTGAAGAGACAGGGCGTAATCTGCATGATTATGTCGAGATGAAGCAGTTGGAGCCGATGTATGATTTGTACTTCGACCGTGGGACGCGTCAACTCTCGATGACAACAGATCGTGATCAGATGTATCGCGCCATCGAAGAACAATTTCCAGGGAATGGCGAAGGTTACGAACGGTTCATGAGTGAACAGGCGATCAAACTGTCTAAATTGATGCCTGTGCTTCAGACCGCACATGACAAGCTTACCGACTATGTCTCGTTACGCGTGCTCAAGGCGCTACCGTTCCTCTCGATCGGTAAATCGCTTTATGACGTCTTGTCCGAGTACTTCACGAGCGAAGAGCTGAAGTATGCGTTCACGTTTCAGGCTAAATATTTGGGGATGTCCGCTTGGGAATGTCCGGGTGGATTCTCCATCTTGTCTTACATGGAACACGCCTACGGAGTGCATCACCCGATTGGCGGAGTGAACCAGCTGTGTCATGCGATGGCGAAAGTGATTGAAGAAGAGGGAGGCGTCATTCGTTTAGGCGAACCGGTAGAGCGTCTTCTCATGGATGATCAAAACGTGACCGGTCTCGTGTCTGGGAGTGTCCATTATGCGTTTGATGAAGTCGTGATTGGTGCTGACTTCGCACATGCGATGACGTCGCTCGTTCCAGACGGTAAACTAACGAAGTGGAGTCCGACTCAACTCAAGAAGAAGCGTTACTCGTGCTCGACATTCATGCTTTATCTCGGGCTCGACCATGTCTACGAAGATGTGGCGCATCACTCGATTCACTTCGCGGACGATTATGAATTGAATGTCAAAGAGATGACACAAGAATTGAAATTGAGCGAGGACTTCTCGTTTTATGTACAGAATGCCTCACGTATCGACCCGACACTTGCGCCTCCTGGCAAGTCATCGCTTTACGTTCTCGTACCGGTGCCGAACAATTTATCTGGCCTCCCGTGGGAGACGTTACAAGCGACCATGACAGAGCGCGTTCTCGATGCGCTTGAGACACGTTCCCCTTACCGAAACATCCGTCAACACATCGAGGTGATGGAGGCGTTGACGCCTGAGGACTGGGAAGCGTTTGGTGTATATGAAGGTGCAACGTTCAATCTAGGGCACAACTTATCGCAGATGATGTATTTCCGCCCGCATAACCAATTCGAAGAGCTCGACAACGTCTGGCTCGTCGGGGGTGGGACCCACCCAGGAAGTGGGCTGCCGACCATCTTTGAATCAGCGCGGATCACGACGAACCTTTTGCGTGACCGGGCAGGTGTCGGCCGATGAATATTAGCTTTGTCGGAGCAGGGGTCGGTACACTATATGCCGCCCTCTTATTGACAAAACGCAATCCGTCACTTCAAATCACGATTTATGAGAAAGAGGACCGGGTCGGTGGACGCTTGAACTACGTTGAATTCGATAATGGGGCGAAAGTCGATGAAGGTCCAACCATCGTCTTATTGCCGAGTAAATTGAAACAACAACTGATTGAGGCGGGTCTTCCTGAACATGAAGTGGAGTTGATTGAAGTCGATCCACTTTACCGCTTACGTTATCAAGACGGGACATCATTCTATAAATATCGGGAAATCGAGAGACAGGCGGAAGAAATCGAACGAACTTTCGGCGAAGGAGATGCCTTCCGTCAGTACATGTCCCAAAAGAAAGAAGAGTATCGGATTGGCTTCGATACGTTTTTAGATCGTAGTTATGCCTCAAAAGCGGAGTTGTTCGAGCCTAAACTACTTCTCCTTCTCATGCGGTTAAAAGCATATGAGACGGCTCATGCGAATATGAAACGCTTCTTTGAAGACGAACGTTTACGTGTCGCCTATAGTTTACAAACGCTCTATATCGGCGGAAATCCTTATGCCACTCCTTCGTTATATGGACTCATTCCTTATCGTGAACAAGAAGAAGGAGTCTGGTATGTAAAAGGAGGATATTTTTCGCTAGCGACGAAAATGGAACAAGAGTTGAAGCGTCGAGGTGTTCGTTTCGAGATGAATGCTACCGTCAATCGTGTCCATGTCACGGACGGGGTGGCCAATGGAGTCACGGTAAATGACGAATATGTACCGTATGATGCAGTCGTCGTGAACGGTGATTTTCCACTCATGGAGCGCCTGATTGATGGTGTGACGCCAAAGACGTATGAACCGTCAAGCGGTACGTTACTTCTTTATTTCGCCGTCAACGGCGAACTCGACTTACCGGTTCACCAATTCGATTTACCGAATGATTTTGAAGGATCGATGCGTACGATCTTTGAGGATGGTAAACTAAGTGAGTATCCAGCGATGTACACCTTTAATCCATCGCGAATGGATGCAACCCTCGCGCCAGAAGGAACGAGTGTATTATATGTTCTTGTCCCGGTTCCTCGAAAATTGGAACGAGAAGACTTTGAGGCACAAGGGACAATCGAACACCTATTAGGAAGAATCGAGGCATTCATGCCTGATTTCCGTGAACGCGTCATCGAGATGAAAGTCCGGACACCGATGGATGCTGAGCGATTCGGATTGTTCGAAGGAGGAAGTTTTGGGATTGCACCAAAGTTATCTCAGTCAGCCGCCTTCAAACCGCAAGCGAGACCATTCCCGAAAATCGAACGTCTCTATGCGGTGGGCGCATCCGTCCATCCATGCGGTGGCGTCCCTATCGTTATGATTGGGTCGCAATTACTTGTGAAAAAAATGGAAGAAGAAATGGGGGCAATGCATCGTGACGACACAAGAAGCGTATCGTCAATGTGAGGAAATCATGAAGAAGGGCTCGTTAACCTTTTACCGGGCCTTCTCTTTGCTCTCAAAACCAGACCGTCAAGCGGTCATGGCAGTATATACTTTCTGTCGCACCCTCGATGATGCGGTCGATGAATCAGACCGTCCAGAAGAGAGTTTGACAGCATTTTTGCATGACTTCGACCGCTTTTTAGCTGGTTACGACCAAGATGAAGCACTATGGGTTGCCCTTCGTGATGTGTGGAAACGTTATGACATGGACGTCGAACCATTTTTTGAATTGGCGGAAGGGATGAAATGGGACTTACATAAGTCGCGGTATGAAACGCTCGAAGAGACCGAGCAGTATAGCTATTATGCAGCGAGCACGGTCGGTCTGATGCTGCTCCCGATCCTTGTCCCAAATCAGGACGCTGCGACGACACGTCAGCTAAGGCAAGGCGCCATCGACCTTGGCATTGCGATGCAACTGACCAATATTTTACGTGATGTCGGTGAAGATTTGAATCGAGACCGCATCTATTTACCCCGTACGATGATGCGTCAGTACGGTGTGAGTGAAGCGATGTTACACCAACGAGAAGTGACCCCTGTCTTTATCGATCTATGGGAGGCGTTGGCGAATCGTGCAGAGTTCTTGTATGAACGGGCACGCGAAACCCATCATCTGTATCCACTCGCGAGTCGAAAGCCGGTACAAGCAGCGGCTCTTCTCTATGAAGGGATTCTTGATGCGGCACGTGCGAATCGACATGACGTCTTCACAAAGCGGGCATACGTATCGACCTTACAAAAAGGAAAGTTGTTGGCAAAACTATAAGCGATTCGATTCCCTGTAGACGCTCGATGGCGTCTACAGTTTTTTGTACGCAAAAAAAACCACTTTTGGCGGGGGACCAAAAGTGGCGTAAGCGTTATGTGATTCATTCATCGGGGAAACGAATGAATCGGTTTGTGATGAAGCCCTAAAGATGTGCCGGGATTCATGGGGAATGAATCAGTTGGGACATCTTCGTCGAAACAGGATGCTTGATGGACTAAGGGGGAACATCATACGCAAGCTGTCTCAACTACGGGATACGAGTGGGGAAACTCGCTCATCACTTTTTCTCGGGTGTGACAAGTTCAAAACGCGATGAGGCTCGGGGAAGCCATTCGATCGCTACAGGTGTAACAAACGTTACAGAACTGCTTGAACTCGAATATGATATTATCACGTCTTTCAATTGTCGACAAGTGTCGAAACTCGCGTTCACAAAATGTTCATATTGTCAGAGGTATGTCCTCTAACATCGATCGTGCAGCGAATTGTCCTGAAAGCGTCACCATCGGACTGCCACCGCCAGGATGAGTCGAACCGCCAGCGAACCAGATGTTCGATACATCTGTCGATCGCGGTGCAGGTCTAAAAAATGCCCCTTTTTTCGAGTTGGCCGACGTGCCATAAAGTGCGCCATAATACGCATAAAAATCGCGAGTCAAATCTTGTGGGGTCACCCGCTTATGGTAGAGCACCTCTTCTTCTTCCCAATCCACACCGAACATACGTAATCGTCTGCGAATCAAATGCTCATACGTATCTGCATCAATTTCGGTCAGATGTGCCGGCGCATTGACGAGGATGAACAGGTTGTCTCCTGCCTCGCCCATCGACGGATCGGTTGCGGATGAATTCGAAATATAGATTGTCGGTTCGTCTGCATAACGTTCTTCTTGGAAAAGTGCTTTAAATTCCCTTTCATAGTCGTCTGAGAAATAGACGTTATGGTGTGCCAAATTCAATCGTTTGGACAATCCGACCATCATGACGAATGCGGAAATCGAAGGTTCGACGGTATCGCGTGTCGGGACTGGGAAAGATGGGCGGTCTTTCGCGTCAACGAGTCGCGGGTATTGCGTCAAGAGTTCACCGTTGAGAAGAACGGCATCACACGAGATGACTTCTTGGTCATCGACGACGACCTCATGTGCTTTTCCGTTCAACACATCAATTTTCGTCACTTCATGACCGAGTCGGAACGTCACTCCGAGTTCGCTCGCCCGTTTGGCGAACCCTTTTGCGATATTCCAGTTTCCACCTTTCGCAAAATAGACACCTTCATTCAATTCCAAATGTGCGATAAGGGCGAACGTACCTGGCGTCACGTATGGGCTGCTACCAATGTACGTCGCATAGCGGTCGAGCGCCTGAATAATGCGTGGGTCCTTGAAATACTTCTTGTGAAGGGCGTGCAAACTTTGAAGTGGATGCACTTTGACCATGTCCGCCCAAAGACCGGGATCCAACTTTGTGTCCATTTGTGTGAAGAAGCGCTTATTCGCAATGTCGAACAGCTTTTCCGCTTCATCTAGATAGGCACGCATCTGATTGTGTTTCAACTGGTCACCGGTCAAACGCCGTACTTCGACCTCAAGTTTTGCCCGATCGGCACTGAACGTGAAGGATGACCCGTCTGTGTAGTGGTTGACGGTATGTTGATCGAGCTTGATTAACTCAAAATAGTCATCCGGATTGGCCCCGCTATTTCGAATGACTGAACGAAATACATCCGGCATCGTGATCGTATTTGGACCAAAGTCGAACCGGTGACCGTCGGTTATAATGGGCATGAGTTTGCCACCGACATGTTGATTCTTTTCAATGACCGTGACGTCATAACCTCGTGCTGCGAGCGTGACGGCGGCGCTTAGTCCACCGAGACCAGCCCCAATCACTACGATTTGTTTCATACAATTGTCCCCCTTTAGACGTCTGCTTAGGAATAGTGACGACCTTTCCACGTGATGGGCAACCGTCTCCATTTACGAATGACGGCGTTCCCGAGTAAGGTCAAGTAAGCGATTAAACTAAGTGGATGGTACCATGTACCGGACCCATTTGATTTCAGATCGACAGCGAGACGCGCGAGGAGCACGAAAATCGCTGCGCTAATCGTCTGCCAACTCGGTGAAAAGATCCAAGCGAGCATAGCCGTCAACTGGATGCCGTAATATGTCATGAAGTACAAGGCGAGTCCTACTGATTCATTCATTCCCTTGAATACGTTCTTTGAAAACCCGGTCCACACTTCTTCATTCGTTTCATACATGTCGCAGGAGATGAACGGGGAGACTTGAACGAGTGACGTGACTTTTTGATGACGTTTGAACGTTCGACATAAATCGATATCATCAATCAACGACGTTCGAATAGCAGCATGTCCGCCAACTTCCTCGTAGCTGTTCCGCTCGACGAGTACGTTCATGCCATTCGCCGCGGCAAATGCGGGGTGTTTCACTTTACGCCAAAACAAAGGCAGATGTTGGGCGATGAGCACGTGTTGCATCGGAATCAACAATTTCCCGAGAAATGTTGACGTCGGAAATTGAGGGAAACCTGATAAAAAGACGGCCTGCTCTCGAGCGAGCGTGGCATGCATGCGGGCGATAAAACTCGAATCGATCGTGACGTCCGCATCTAAAAAGAGAAGATACGGTTCAGTCGTGCGTGATGCTAGTTGATGACAAGCATGAACTTTTCCGGCCCAGTCATGGGGCAAAGGAACACCTTGGATGACGGTAAAACGGGTATCGCTCCCAATTGCATGATTCAATTTTTCATATGTATCATCTTCAGAGCGGTCCTCGTAGATATAGACGTGAGTCCCTTCCGGTATCGCCTGCTTTAAGTTCGAAATCAGTCGATCGACGTGACGCGACTCATTGCGCATCGGGATGCAGACGGCTGTCGCCGGTGTGCGTCCTGGGTCGGCGAGCGGTCTCAAGAACGAAAGATTGATTAGGGTAAAGATAAACATCGAGAGGGTGAGCAGCCATAAGATCATGAACGTCCCCTCCCAAGTCGGAACATCGTTTCTGTCCATTCAGCAAGATTACGACGTGGTCGAAAGAGCGGCACATAGGCATCAGACCGAATGATGGCGTCTTGTCGCACGTCGTCATAGAGCGCCTCGAGTGCTTGCGCGATTTCCTGCTTCTGAGCTCGTCGTGTCATCGACGTCACGACTACTGTTCGAAAGCGGACATATACAAGGGGTTCCGCATGGTTCTCAAACGAATAGTACATGGCGCATAATTGGACGGGGCGGTCGTTCAGTAACAACGTTGCGCCAGACTCGATTTCGACAGGTCGAAGTTCCTGTGGCATCTCTTGTCCTTGAGGGAACATCCAGACGGATTTCCCGGACGCGAGCAATTCATTCGCATAAGCCAGTGAGGCCCGTACATCGGAGAGACTTCCTTTTTTCACCGAGAAGGCACCGAGGTGTCGAAAGAACGGGAAGCGACGTAGTCCATCCTCATCCATCAACACATGAATATCGTGTCGTAAAAAATGTTCATTGATCATATACATGATGAGACCGTCCCACCACGCGCTATGTGTACTTAAAAATAATCCGGGGGTCGGAACGTCGTCCGTTCGGATATAAATGTTATGGAAGGTGGGACGTATTTGACGTTCCCGCACGAACGTCGAGAACAGGTTATTGAACCATTTCTTTTTGTGTGACTCGATCATCGCGACCCCTCCTTTCAAGTAGAATCACTCCGGATGTGAGGATGCTGAGGAGCCCGATACCGTAGAGACCTGCATTGACAGCCGTGACACCGAAGAGTGCGTGAAGCATGACGAACAAATAGACGCCGTGCCGGATGAACAAGGAATCAACAGCGCGTTCGTGACGCTGTAACAACCATGAGAAAATAAGGGATAACCCGAACCAACCGATAAAGTTTTGTGTCGGGATATCATAGTATAAGCCGTCATTCGCCCATTCCCAGTAGCCTTTCACGTTTGCCGCTACGGGATCGATTGCCATATCGAGCCATACGGCGAGAATCGGAACGAGCCATAAAATATTGTGGCGGAATGTGAAGAGACGGGCAACGGCAAAACTAGAGCCAATCACGGCAAGCCATGCCGCACCGATTGTGACAGGAACTCCAAAAACTGTCGGACCGAACGCTTCAGCATAAACGTATTCACTGAACGGGAATCCCGTCTTTACGCCGAGTGTCTCCACAGCGATTGAACCGAAGAAAATAAACGGAACAATCCAAGCTCCTTGTCGAATTCCTTGATAAAGAATTGTTCCACCTATCGCCCCGGCTAGCCATAAAAAGACGGGGTTTGCCCACTCGAGCCAAGGTGGAAGCAGGTCGAATCCAACTAAAATCAACCCAATGAAATACCAAACAATAAACCATTTCCAAATAAACGGATACACTTTCATTCCATCACCTCTACTTTTTATTCTAAAGCTCATTGAAGTCTTCGTCTAACAAATGCATGTACAAAAAAGAGCCTCGCTGAACGAGACTCTCAATTGGCCATCCGTTTTCGTCTTTTCACGAACGAGAAGGCGATGAATAAGACATAGAACGGGATGGCGATGAACCAAAATGTCGGCCATTCTTTCCAACGTGCGAACATCATATACGTCACATAGACGAGACTGATGGTAATGATGAACGAGTGACGTGGCAATGGTACATCTTTAAAACTCGGGATACGAACACGGCTGACCATCAACAAGGCGAGCCCTGTGAAGAAAATCGGTGTCAACAGTTCACTGACGCGGTCACCGAACGTTGTGATGACAGCGAGAAGTCCCCCGGCGGCCGTGATGGGGACACCAGAGAAGTAACTCGCTGCAACGTTTGTCGCAGATAAATTGAAGCGAGCCAGACGATAGGCGCCGAATAGCGGGAAAAGTGCCGCAAAAAACAATCCATAATTGCCGTAATCAATAAAGAAGGTGTAATAAGCGAGCATCGCCGGTGCGACCCCGAACGTTACGATGTCAGCGAGTGAGTCCAATTCTTTCCCAAAATCGCCAGCGACCCCGAGCATACGGGCGAGGCGCCCGTCTAAACTGTCGAGCATCATCGCGATGATGATTAACAGTGTGGCGTTTGAGAAGTCACCACGTGCGGCGTAGACGATGGCGACGACACCACAAAATAAATTTCCGAACGTAAAGGAGTTTGGGACCCACGAACGGATACGTTCTTTCCACATAATTTTGCCCCCAGTAAGGTCATTGGCTGAACCAGTGCCCGTTTGTAAATTGCAGTAAATCTTCAGGTGTTAATTCGATTTGATAGCCGCGTTTTCCGGCAGAAATGGTGATCGTCTCTCTGTCTTGAGCTGCTTCGTGCAGATAGACAGGGAACGGCTTCTTCGCCCCAATCGGAGAGACTCCTCCTCGAATATAACCGGTCAATGTCTCGAGCTCTTTCATCGGGACGGTCGATGCTTTCTTCGCCCCCCAAGCTTTTGCGGCTGCTTTTAAATCGATGTCACGCTCTCCAGAGATGAGAAAGAAGGCATATTGCTTTTTCTCGTTCATGAGACAAATCGTTTTATACAGTTCGTCGAGCGGTTTATTCAATGTCATCGCCACATGTTTAGCTGAGACATCGGTGTCATCAACTTCATACGTATGATAGGTGAACGGAATCTTCTTCTGTTTCAGTTGCCGAGCGGCGTTTGTCAGTTGCATCTGACTCATCCTTTCGTGACCGACTCCTTTTAGAATAGCAAATCAACCAACTTCCCGGCAATTGAACTTCAAAAAACTTTTCAGTAAAGGAAGGAGTTTGAAGGAATGACGAAGAAATGAACAGTGATTCATTTTGAAAGGGGAATGAAAATGGAGACGATTCAATTGACGACACACAATGGAGTAGGATGGTTGAAACTGAACCGACCTGAAAAGCTAAACGCCTTGAACGAGACGTTGCTTCGTGAAATGAAAACGGCAATCGACACATTTGAACAGGACGACGCGGTTCGTGTCATCGTTCTTGTCGGAGAGGGACGAGCGTTCTCATCCGGACAAGATTTAACGATCGAGAGCGATGCGGACTATGGGGAATATTTAGAAGACGTGTATCATCCACTCGTACGTACGCTTTTCTCATGTCAGAAACCACTCATCGCAGGGATTCACGGTGTCGTGGCTGGAGCAGGACTCAGTTTGGCACTCGCGGCAGACGTTCGAATCGTCGCCAAGTCGACGAAGTTCAGCTCGGCGTTCATTAAAATCGGGTTGGTCGCGGATGCGGGCGGCCCATATCACTTACGTCGACTCATGCGCGACGACCTCGCATTAGATTGGCTCTGGAGTGGCAGTACGATTGACTCGGATGCCGCGCGTACATTCGGGCTCGTCACTGAGCTCGTGGAAGATGCGATGTATACGGAGCGATTGACTTCATATGCGGAGACACTCGCTAGGAAGTCACCGGTCGCTGTTCAAGGGATGAAGGCGCTCATTCGAGCCGCTTCATTTGAGGACGGATTGAATGAAGAAATCAAATGGCAACGGAAGTGTGGGGACACGGACGTGCACCGCCAAGCGATGCAGGCATTCTTGATGAAATGAAAAAAGCGGCTGCGGCCGCTTTTTTACGTGGTTGATTTTGCTTCGAACTGGAAGCCCTTTTGTTGCCACGTCCCGTATTTCCAACGACGGAACGCGAAGAATCCGCGGAACCACTCATCGAGGGAGAAGGCGAGCCAAATCCCAAGGATGCCGAGTCCCATTTGAAGACCGAACAAGTAGCTGAACGCCACGGCGACGCCCCACATCGAGGCGATCCCGATCATGACCGGGAAGCGGACGTCCCCGACAGACTTCAATGACCCCATCAAGACGATGTTCATGGCGCGACCCGGCTCTAAAATGAGCGTCGCCCATAAGATTGGCACACCGACCGCGATGATGTCAGGGTTTGATGTGAAGAGACCGAGTAGCGATTCGCTGAACACCGCTAAACCGAGAGAGGCGACGAACGAGGCGAACATGGCAATCTTCAATGTCTTGACGGCACGATGATAGGCTTCTTTAAACCGTTTCCCCCCAATATCCCGTGCAATCAAAAGCTGGGTTCCTTGCGCGACGGCGACGGTGAACAAGAAGGCAAGCATTGACAAGTTCATCACGTACACGCGAGCAGCGAGAGAAGCCTCGCCCATCGTCGCGATAAATCCAGTGATGATAATTTGGGATGCCTGATACGATAAATTCTCTCCGGCAGAAGGGACTCCAATCTGAAGGAGTGACTGGATGTCGTCTTTCTTCGGACGAATCACTTCTTTTAACGGGAAGCGGATCATGAGCTTCCGCTTGACGAGCCAGAACAAGAGAACCATAGCGGCGAATCGTGCAATCACGATGGCCCAAGCGACACCGGCAACACCTGTGACCGGAAGTCCCAACCAGCCGGTAACCGCAAAAATGGCACCGACAGCGGTGATGATATCAATCAAAAGCGTCGCGAGCATAGCGTGCTTCGTCATACCGTGACTCCGGAGGATCGAACTGAGCGCCATGATCAGTGCTTCGGTGAATAACGACAAGCCGACGATTTGCAGGAACAACAGCCCGTGCGCAAACAGTTCGTCTGATAGACCGAACAGGCGTAAGAACGTTTCACCGAACAAGAAGATGACGACGACCATGATTGCACCGAGCCACATGTTCAAACTGACGGCGGAGCGTGCGAAGTCGCGACTCTTCTTCATGCGCTGTGCCCCGATGGCCTGACCGATTAAAATGGTCGCCCCGACAGACGTCACACTAAAGACAATTAAGAACACGTTTAAGATTTGGTTGGCAACCCCGACGGCCGAAGCAGCGGCGTCTGAGTAGTGAGCGAGCATCAATGTGGCGATGATCCCGGTTCCCATGTGGAGGGCAAGTTCGATGAAAATCGGCCACGACAGTTTGAACAGGGTCAGCTGTTCCGTTTGTTTCGTCTGCATGTAGTGTATTCTCCCTTTTCTCTATAATTCTTTCTATTAACTATTTGTTTTATAAAAATGTCAAAGGTCATCTTACTCCTTATGAAATGAAAAAGAAAGGGGTTTGCTAAATTATTTTCAACAAAAAAATCACCCGAAGGAATCAGGTGATTTTCGAATTTATTTCAATTTCAGAATAGCAGCACTGAATGGAGCGAGTTCGATTTCGAGTGAGTCGAGGTCACGGTCATGCAAGAGGTCCGTGGCGGCTCCTGTATAACCGAGCGGATTCAGTTTCGAGGCAGAGTCCGAGTTATTGAAGTACACCAAGTAAGTCTCATCTTTCGTACACCGCTCGATGATGACTGCATTGTTCGCATCGTCGACCAGGTTGAAGCGATATGAGCCGGCATTGGCGAGCGCAGGGTGTTCCTTACGAAGCTGGATGAGCTTTTGGATGTAGCGGAAGAGATTACGGTCTTCTTCGGCTTCATCCCACGGCATACAGCGACGGCAACCTGGATCTTGTTCGCCTTCGAGTCCGATTTCGTCCCCGTAGTAGATACATGGGCTACCCGTATAAGTCAGCATTGAAGTCATCAAGAGTTTGAACTTGCCTTTATGTCCTTTCGCTCGTGTCAACGCGCGGGGGGTGTCATGCGAATCGATCAAGTTGAACGTGACTTCGTTGACGTTCATCGTGTTCATCATCTCGACACGTGTCAGTTCGTTACGGAACTCCGAAGCGGTCGTCCGGTCGAGGGCGAAGTAGTTCAAGCTCGCGTTCGTGAACGGATAGTTCATGACGGCATCGAACTGGTCACCTTGTAGCCAAGGTTGTGAATCGTGCCAAATCTCTCCGAGAATATAAGCTTCCGGGTTCGCATTTTTGACGGCCTTACGGAAGTCACGCCAGAATGCATGGTCGACTTCGTTGGCAACGTCAAGACGCCATCCGTCGATGCCGAATTCTTCGACCCAGTAACGGGCGACATCTAATAAGTAAGCTTTTAATTCGGGATGTTCTGTATTGATTTTCGGCATGTTCTTTTCAAATGCGAACGTATCATAGTTCGGCTTCGGTTCTGTGACAACCGGGAAATCGCGAAGGTAGAACCAATCACGGTACTCAGAGGACGGACCGTTTTCGACGACGTCTTGGAACCATGGGTGATGATATCCGACATGGTTGAAGACCGCGTCGAGCATGACTTTGATGCCGTTCTCGTGCAAGAGGTCGACCATCTCTTTAAATTTCTCTTTCGTCCCAAACTGTGGATCGATTTCCATGTAGTCGAGCGTATCGTACTTATGGTTTGTCGTCGCTTTAAAGATCGGGCAGAAGTAGATGCCGGTGATCCCGAGTTCGACTAAATGATCGATATGGTCGATTACTCCTTGGAAGTCGCCACCGAAAAAGTTTGTCGTCGTAGGCTCTGTCGAGTTCCATGGGAGCGTCTCTTCAGGATCGAGCGAAGCATCGCCATTTGCGAAACGGTCCGGGAAGATTTGATACCAGACCGTATCCTTCACCCAAGAAGGCGCATGGAAGATATCGATTGGGTTGATGAATGGGACACAGAAGTAGTAACCCGTATCATCGAGCGGCTTCTCTTCGAACCATCCTTTTTCGGTATAAATGGCCGTCTCTTGTCCATCATTCAAACGGAAGCCGTAACGTAGACGTCGGAACGGCGGTTTGATGGAGATGAACCAATAGTCGTAGGCGTCGTCAAACCCGATTTTCTCCATTGGAGTCTCGTATGTACGCCAGTAGCTCGGCTTATCCGGATCGAAGTTCCACATGGCTGGGTCTTCAGCGTGCCAATCATAAGGGTCGTTCCAAATCAAATCGACAGATTCGATATCGCCTCGCTTCGTATGGAAACGAATGTGGATTGTCTCGCGATCATATTTGTAGACGAACGGGGACATGGCACGATGATAAATCGCTTCTTTCATCATAAGGAAAACATTCCTTTCTTTATAGGGGATGACATCATTTTACAACATCGGGAATCAAAGAAAACAGATGTTGCGAAAACGTTTGCTCAAGCAAAGGTTAATAAAGCGTTTACATTTTGTCAATTGCTGAAACGCATAAAAAGTGAAGAATTGAGAACAAACATTTAAAAATTACATAAATGGGTCAACAGACGTAAAAAAAGTGTAAAAAAAGACTTGTAAAACGCTTTCACAACTGTATAATAAAAATTGAGGTGAGGATGCAAACGTTTTCACTACCGTGTCAATTTCGTAGCGGAGTTTTAAAATTGACGTGGTCGTGCGATTGCGCAAATCTGACCATACTATTTCCTTGGGGAGGTTTTTCATCATGAAGATGAAAAAAATGGTAGCAGGACTTTCAACAGCAGTATTCGCATTCGGTGCACTTGCTGCATGTGGTGGCGGAACGGACAACGGATCTTCTAACGAAGGTGGTTCTTCAAGCGAGAACAAACCTGAAAAGATCGTCATCTGGGAAGACATCGAAAAGTCTGAAACAACGAAAGAAGTTGCGAAGGCGTTCGAAGAAGAGCATGGCGTAAAAGTTGAAGTTGTCGAAGTACAGATGACAGATCAAAAAGACAAGCTCGCGCTTGACGGTCCAGCTGGAAAAGGTCCAGACATCGTGCTCGTACCACATGACCAGATTGGTACAATCGCAGACCAAGGTCACTTGGCTCCAATCGCTGACGAAGGATCGCTTGACGCGTTCACAGACGCTGCGAAATCAGCTGTCATGTTCGATGGCCAAGCTTACGGATATCCAAAATCAGTTGAGACACCAGTTCTCATGTATAACAAAGATTTGATGGCTGAAGCTCCAGCATCTATGGACGACCTTTACAAGTTGTCAAACGATGTAAAAGCTGACGGCGAGTACGGATTCCTTGCACTTTGGGATAACTTCTACTTCGCACACGGTGTTGTCGCTGGATTCGGCGGATACGTGTTCAAAGAAGACGGTGGCGCACTCGACCCAGCGGATATCGGTTTGAACAACGAAGGCGCAGTTGAAGGATTCGAATACATCGGTAAATGGTACGAAGAAGGCCTCTTCCCTAAAGGGTTGATCGGAGAGTCTGGCGGCCAAGCGATGGACCAACTCTTCACTGAGAAGAAAGCTCACTCAGTCATGAACGGACCATGGGCTGTAGCTGGTTACACAGATGCAGGCGTGAACCTCGGAGCGGCTCCAATGCCAACACTTCCGAACGGTGAGCCAATCAAGACGTTCATGGGTGTGAAAACATATGCCCTTTCAGCTTACACAGAAAACCAAGAGTGGGCTGAAATGTTCCTTCAAGAGTTGACGAATGAAGAAAACGCATTGGCAATGTTTGAAGCATACAACGAGATCCCACCAGTAGCAGCACTCGAGTCGAACGAGACAATCACGTCGAACGAAGTTGCGAAAGCGGTATTCGACCAAGCAACAAACGCAATCCCAATGCCGAACATTCCTGAAATGGGACAAGTCTGGGAGCCAATGGCTCAAGCGCTTCAGCTTGTAGCAACTGGTAAACAAGATGCACAAAAATCTGCAGATGATGCAGTGAAAGTCATCGAACAACAAATCCAAGCGAACAACCAATAAGGAATTGAGATGACGGGGTACGCCACATGGCGTTCCCCATCATTTTCTAGCATTGAGCAAACGTTTGCTTGATTGATTTGCTCAAATCGAAAGGAGAAACTGAGGATGGCTGCAATTGCGAACCCTAAATCACCGGACCAACGCCCGGACAAGCCTACAAACCATGCTCGGAACGCGGGACTACTTTCCATCATTCCGGGACTCGGACAGTTATACAACAAACAATACGCGAAGGCGGTAGCGTTCTTTATCGTCGTCGTATCTTATTTTGCCGTAAACTATGATCTATTTTTCAAAGGGGCGGGCGCCGGACCAGGTGACCGTGGAGGACTTTGGGGATTGATCACGCTTGGTGAAGTGCCAGGACCTCGTAACGACCACTCCATCTTCTTGATGGTCGAGGGGATTGTCGCGTTAATTTTACTTTTCTTCGGAATCGCGTTCTATGTTTGGAACATTCGTGACGCCTATCGTGTCGGTCGCGCTCGTGATCAGCATCTAAACCTTCCATCGTTCCAAATGCAACTTCGCAACTTGCGTGACCATGGATTCCCATACTTAATGTTAATCCCATCACTCATTTTGTTAGTGTTTACAGTTATTCTTCCATTGATCTTCACGTTCTTGATCGCCTTCACGAACTATCGCTATAACAACGCACCACCAGCGAAACTCGTCGAATGGGTCGGATTCGAGAACTTCACGCGTATCTTTGAAATTGATATCTTCCGTGACACATTCGTCGGAGTACTCGGCTGGACGCTTGTCTGGACGGTCGCTTCAACGACAGGTGTCATCGCGATCGGAATCTTCCTTGCGGTGCTCTTGAACCAAGAAGGACTTCGCTTCCGTCGTTTGTTCCGTTCAATCTTGATTCTTTCATGGGCGGTCCCAGCATTCATCACGATCTTAATCTTCCGCTCGATGTTCAACGAGTCGTTCGGGGTGTTCAATACGACAATCTTACCGGCGCTCGGTCTTGACCCAGTCAACTGGATGACCGATCCGACGGCGACACGTACGGCACTCGTTCTCATTCAATGGTGGCTCGGCTTCCCGTTCATCATGACGCTCATGACGGGTGTGCTTCAGTCGATTCCTGGTGACTTGTATGAAGCGGCGACAATTGACGGAGCGACGATCTTTGATAAGTTCCGCTTGATCACATTGCCGATGCTCTTGTTCGCAACTGCACCGATCTTGATCACGCAGTTCACGTTCAACTTCAACAACTTCAACATCATTTATCTCTTTAATGGCGGTGGCCCTGCTGTACCTGGACAAACGGCCGGCGGTACCGACATCTTGATTTCTTGGATTTACAAATTGTCTCTCGGTGCCAACCCGCAATACGGACTTGCGGCTGCGATCACACTCATCTTGTCATTCTTCATCATGACGCTTGCCGTGATCCAGTTCCGTCGGACAAAATCTTTCAAAGACGAGGATATGATCTGATATGAAAAAACAAAAACGAATCAATTTGGCGATCTCGTATGTCATCTTGACGCTTGCGTCGATCATCATTCTCTATCCGATGCTTTGGGTTGTCGGCACATCGTTCAACCCAGGGCGTACGATTACGTCAACGATTATTCCAGCAAATCCTACGTTCATTCACTACAAAAACTTGTTTGACCTAACGATTTCGGATTATAGTTTATGGTATGTGAACACGTTGAAAATCGCTTTCATCACGATGGCACTCTCAGTCGTCTTGGTGACGATTACCGGATACGTCTTCTCACGTTACCGCTTCGTCGGACGGAAGAACTCGCTCGTCTTGTTCCTCGTCCTTCAAATGGTGCCACAGTTCGTTGCGATCATCGCGATTTATGTGTTGCTCAACATGCTCAACCTTCTTGACACACATACAGCGCTCATCTTGCTCTATGCGGGTGGTGCGATTCCGATGAACACGTACTTGGCGAAAGGGTACTTCGACACGATTCCGAAAGAACTTGACGAAGCAGCCCGCATGGATGGTGCTGGTCACCTCCGAATCTTTTGGCAAATCATCTTGCCGCTCGCGAAGCCGATTGTCGCAACGATTGCTCTCTTTAACTTCATGGGACCATTCAACGACTTTATCTTGGCATCGCTCGTCCTTCGTTCACCAGAGAAACAAACATTGGCAGTTGGTCTTTACAACATGATTTCGAAACAGTTCGATAATAACTTCACGTTATTTGCGGCAGGTGCAGTTCTATCAGCCCTTCCAATCGTCATCTTGTTCTTCATGTTCCAACGCTACTTCGTTTCTGGCCTCACAGCGGGTGGTACGAAAGGATAATACTCGTAAAAGGAGGAAGCGATATGAGGCGAGGCGTCGTGCTCGTGCTCCTGTCGCTTCTTTTGTTTCCGACCGTCGTCGGAGCAAAGGAAGCCGCTACTTGGGAACAAGAACGCATGTATTTTATTATGGTCGACCGATTTGTTGACGGAAATCCGGACAACAATGAACAGGTGGACAAAGATGATCCGAAAGCATTTCACGGTGGTGATATCCGTGGAATCATTGAGAAGCTCGATTATATCGAATCACTCGGCTTCACATCGATTTGGCTGACGCCCGTTTTTGAGAATATGCCGGACGGCTATCACGGGTATTGGATTAAAGATTTCTATAACATCGATCCACAGTTTGGAACGAAAGAGGATTTACAGGAACTCGTTCAGGAAGCGCACAAGCGAGATATGAAAGTCATTCTCGACTTCGTCGTCAACCATGTCGGTCCGAACCACCCGTGGGTTAAAGAAAAGCCGGAATGGTTCCATGAACAGTTACCGATTGTATTTTGGAAAGACCAGGAGCAAGTCGAGACGCACTGGTTGTTCGACTTACCTGACTTCAAAACAGAGGATCCGGAAGTCAAATCGTATTTGATTGATGCGGCGAAGTACTGGATCGAAGAGACGGACATCGACGGCTATCGCCTCGATACGGTTCGTCACGTCGATAAAGCATTCTGGAAAGACTTTGTCGAAGGTGTGCGGTCGGTCGACCCAGACTTTTACTTACTCGCCGAAGTGTTCGACCCAGATCCGCAATACGTCGCGCAATATGACGATCTCGGGTTCAACAGCATCACAAACTTTACATTTTATGACCGTGTGTCGAAAACGATGACGCAACAGCAAGCGAACGTCGACGAGATTGACGTTGCCGCAAGCTATGCCGAAACGTTCTTCAACGACCCGAATCAGATGGCGACATTCCTCGATAATCACGATGTCGAACGCTTCATGCATATGGCAGAACTCGGTGGTGTGGAATCGGCGGAACGACGCTTACGCCTCGGTTTGTTCGCGCTTTATGCGTCACCTGGTATGCCGATCGTCTTCCAAGGGACAGAAAATGCGCAGACCGGTGGAACCGACCCGGCGAACCGTGTCATGACGGAATTCCCGGGAAATGAGGAGTTGCATGAATACGTTGCGACCATGAACCGCATGCGGGAAGAGTATCCGGTCTTTGCGACAGGAGAGCAACGCATGATCGCCTCGGAAGATGGGATGGCTGTCTTCGAACGGAAAGACGGAGATGACGTTGCGCTCTATGCAATCAACATGAATCGTGACAATCGAGAAATTGAGATCGATGTCAGTGAAATCGGGGAAGATATGAGACTTCGTGGTCTTTTATTCTCACAACTGGTCACAGATCAGCGCGGAACGTTTACAATTGAACTATCTGGTGAAAGTGCGAACGCTTACATCGTTGAGGAATCTTCGGTCAATCCGTGGATGATGGGCTTGCTCGTCGTAACGATTCCGATTTTCTTGACTGGTTTGGTCATGTGGAAGCGCCGCAAATAAAGACATGAAACGCCGCAAGGCACGAATCGAACTCACGGAAGCAGGGGGGAACACCATGCAAATCACAATCAAAGATGTGGCGAAGCACGCGAACGTCGCGCCGTCGACAGTCTCTCGCGTCATCGCCAACAGCCCAAGAATCAGTCAAAAGACAAAAGAACGGGTCAGAAGTTCCATGGAAGAGCTCGGGTATCATCCGAACATTCATGCGAGAAGTCTCGCTAACCGCTCGACGCAGTCGATTGGTCTCGTCATGCCGAGCGCGGCAACAAAGACACTTCAAAACCCGTTCTTTCCAGAAGTGCTACGAGGAATTAGCACGAAGGCGCACCAGAATGGATACTCGCTTTATATGACGACCGGCGTGACAGAAGAAGAAGTTTTGTCCGGTGTGATCGAGATGGTTCAAGGACGCCGTGTCGACGGTGTCATCGTTCTTTATTCACGTGAAGACGACCAAGTCGTCCAATACTTACGTCAAACGAAGTTTCCGTTCGTCGTGGTCGGGAAGCCGTTCGGGGACGCTTCTTCTATCACTTACGTCGATACGGATAACTATTTGGCTGGTCGTGAAGTGACGAAGCACCTTTATAACCTAGGTCATCGTCGTATCGCCTTCATCGGGGGATCGGATAAACTCGCCGTAACACAAGATCGTCGGAACGGGTACGCGACGGCCCTCATGGAAGCAGGAATCCCGGTATGCGAAGATTACATCGCCCGGGCTGAATTCATGACGAAGGGTGGCGCGAAGGCCGTCCGTGAACTGTTACAAAACGAGGAACCACCGACAGCTGTCGTCGTCAGTGATGATATGATGGCACTCGGTGTCATCAGTACGTTAAGCGAGATGGGGCTCAAAATCCCAGAGGACGTCGCGGTCGTTAGTTTCAATAACGTTTATATCGCGGAGCACTCGAACCCGCCGCTCACGTCGGTCGAAATTAACATCTTCGGTCTCGGTTTCGAGGCGACGAATTGCTTGATCGAACAAATCAGTGATAACGCTCCACCTTATGGGAAGCGTGTCATCGTGCCACATTATTTGGTCGTCCGCCAATCATGTGGGCAGAAGAAGAGTAAAGCGACGGAAACATTAGAATCGAATTCTTGATTGATCAGACGATTTCGCCATAGCGGAGTCGTCTTTTGCATATCCTTTTGATTGAAGCTTCATGAAGTAGGGAACAAGTTTCACGAAGGAATCGAAATCGAAAGGATGGATAGAGATGAGCGAAAGACGATTTGTCGGGACATTCGACACAAAAGAAAGCCTATTGTCAAAAATTAATGAGCTGAAAGAAAATGGCTACGATGAAGGGGAACTATTTGTCGTAACGGAGCGGGATGAAGCCGTTCACGTTCTTAAACGAGAGACGAACCTAAACGTAGAAGAAGGTGACACATCTTGGTTAGACAACCTCAACGGAGGGGGAAGCGAGGATCGGGATACGAAACAGGCGCTCACCGATTTAGGGATCGCGGACGACGAAATCGAACAGGCGCATTCTACAATCAAACAAGGGGGATATGCACTTGTCATCGACGAACCTGATACCGGATTCAATGATGGGCGAAGTGCGGTATTCGAGGGACACGAAGCGAATGCGGCGTTTGGTGATAATCCGGAAAATGGACAGAAAGATTGATTGAAACCGTCTCGATGAGAGGCGGTTTTTTTGATTGTAAAATGTGATGAAAAAAAGAAAGAAAAAGTTTTATGCAAACGATTGCATTCTCGTTTCAGTTGTGTAAAATGAAAGGTGAGATTAAATACAGCGCTTTCATAGACAAACGGTTGCATGAACTAGTTGTCCGTCGAAGGTAGCCTTGTAGAGAAAAAAGGAGTGGCAGACAGATGAAACGATTGTTTGCAGTCGATGAATGGAAAGTAACAGAGGAAGGTCTTCACCCGAAAGAGAACCGTCTTGCAGAATCCATCACATCGCTCGGGAACGGGCATATGGGGATGCGAGGAAACTTTGAGGAAGATTACTCGAATGATACGCACCAAGGATTCTACGTGGCGGGCGTCTACTACCCGGACAAAACACGTGTCGGTTGGTGGAAGAACGGATACCCTGAATACTTTGCCAAAGTGTTGAATGCGACAAACGTCATCGGTCTCCGCGTGGTCATCAATGGTACACCGGTCGACTTGGCAAAATGGGAAGTGAAAGATTTCACTCGCGAGCTCGACATGCAGCGTGGTGTCCTCACACGGACGTTCACCTTGATGAACGGGACAGAAGAGACGAAAGTGGAAGTCGTCCGCTTCTTCTCGATCGTGGATAAAGAAGTCTTGGCAATCCGTTACAACGTCACACCAGTCAACTACGAAGCAAAAATTGAGTTCACTCCATATTTAGATGGCGATGTCGTCAACGAAGACTCGAACTACGATGAGAAGTTCTGGCTTCCGGTCGACCGTGGTGTGGAAGAGCGTTTCGCTTTCGTTACGACGAAGACGAAGAAACTCGACTGGCATGTCACGGCATCGATGATTGCGGACGTCGAAGGTGCTCGTTGTGAAGTGCTTGAAGCGACAGATTTGTTTGTTGCCAATAAATTCACGGTCAACGTAACGGCCGGTGAGACAGCGACAGCCTACAAGTATGTGTCGGTCGTCACGAACCGCGACCACGAGGTTGAAGCATTGCAGTCAGCTGGGATGACACGTGTCGAAGCGGCGTTTGAAAAAGGATTTGAGACACTTCTCGCTGAACAGACGGAAGCATGGCTCGCACGCTGGGAAGATGCGGATGTTCGCATCG
Organism: Exiguobacterium sp. s132; assembly: GCF_018617235.1. Lineage (GTDB taxonomy): Bacteria > Bacillota > Bacilli > Exiguobacteriales > Exiguobacteriaceae > Exiguobacterium > Exiguobacterium profundum. The sequence goes on from NZ_JACSJU010000001.1 coordinate 92,701, forward strand.
ATGGAGACATCGAGGCACAACAAGGAATCCGTTTCAACATCTTCAACATGTATCAAACATATACAGGTGAAGATTCACGTCTTAACATCGGTCCAAAAGGATTCACAGGTGAGAAGTACGGCGGTGCGACGTATTGGGATACTGAAGCCTACTGCCTCCACTTCTATTTGGCGACAGCCAAACCAGAAGTCTCATGGAACTTGCTCAAATACCGTCACAATCAACTGCCACAGGCAAAAGAGAATGCTGTGAAGAATGTCGGTATGGAAGGCGCGCTTTATCCGATGGTCACGATGAACGGGGAAGAGTGCCACAACGAGTGGGAAATCACGCATGAAGAGATTCACCGTAACGGTGCGATTGCCCATGCTATCTTCAACTATACGAACTTCACAGGCGACAAGTCGTACCTTGGACAATACGGATTGGAAGTATTGGTCGAGATCTCGCGTTACTGGGCTAGCCGCGTCAACTTTGTCCCGCACAAAGACGTGTATATGATCCTAGGCGTCACAGGTCCGAACGAATATGACAACAACGTCAACAACAACTGGTATACGAACTTGATCGCCGCATGGACGCTCGAATATACGCAGGAAGTGTACAACTACTTGAAAGAAGCAGAACCTGCACGTCTCGAAGAGCTCGTGTCGACACTCGGCATCACGGACGCTGAACTTGCGAAGTGGGCGGACATCCAAACGAAGATGTATTATCCAAAAGATGATCTCGTTCCAGATGTCTTCATGCAACAGGACGGATTCATGGATAAAGAGCAGATTTTGGTGAAAGACCTCGATCCGAAACATCTTCCACTCAACCAAAACTGGTCATGGGATCGCATCCTTCGTTCGAACTTTATCAAACAAGCTGACGTCCTCCAAGGACTCTATACGTTCGGTGACCGCTTCACGGTCGAACAGAAACGTGCAAACTTTGACTTCTACGAGCCACGCACGGTTCACGAATCGAGCTTGTCACCATGTGTCTACTCGATCATTGCGGCAGAAGTCGGTTATGAAGACAAAGCGGTCGAATTGTACCAACGTTCGGCGCGCCTTGACCTCGACAACTATAACAATGACACGGAAGACGGATTGCACATCACGTCGATGGTCGGTTCGTGGATGTCCATCGTTCATGGGTTCGCTGGAATGCGCATTCAAGAGGATAACCTCTCGTTCAGCCCGATGACTCCGAAGGATTGGAACGGTTACTCGTTCAATATGCTCTGGCGCGGCCATCACTTGACGGTCACATCATCACGTGAACAAGTGACAATCAAGCAAACAGGTGGTACAGACGTGACCATCCATGTGTATGGAAATGCGGTAACGGTTCCTGCGAATGAATCGATTACAATCGAGACAGTGAAAGCGTGACCAATCGTTTCATACGAACAAGCCGACCTCGGTCGGCTTGTTTTTGTGTGAAAAACTTATCGGATTTCCTGCATATTTGCTGTATGCAGCATGAATAATCTATGTTATCTTGATTCTTAGCTATTTTGAGAAAGGGGAGTTGAAGCTTGACGGAAGCCGTTAAAGAACATACACGAATCGGGGTTGTCTCGATCATCGGAGGATTGTTCGTTGCCTTATCCATGACATTATTTTTAATTCCAGCTGGCGTCTATTCGACAGGATTTACGGGTCTTGCCCAAATCTTGACGAAATTGTTAGAGGGTACACCGCTTGAATTAGGGGAAGGACTCTGGTTCTTTATTCTGAACGCACCACTGCTCGTCGTCAGTTATTTTATGCTCGGGCGGAACATGATGATCCATACGCTGGTCAGTGTCGCCTCGGTCACGTTGTTCATTCGTTTGCTTCCGCAATCGCAGCTTCTCTCGGACGATCCACTTTTGAACGCTGTATTTGGCGGTGTGCTCTTGGCAATCGGCTCGGGGATCACGATTCGGTATGGAGCCTCGACGGGTGGCTTTGACATCGTTGCGCTGATTCTCGCGAAGTTTACGAACAACTCGGTTGGGGTCTATCTCTTCTTGATGAACATGATGATTGCCCTCGCAGCAGGTGCCTTGTTCGGATGGCCGACAGCGCTTTATACGATCGTCTTCTTGTATGTGACGTCAAAAGTCATCGATGAGATTTACACGAATACACAGCGTCAAACGCTCTTCATCGTGACGAATCACCCGGACGAGGTGACAAAGGAACTACATCAACACGTGTTCCGCGGGATCACGCTCATGCCGGCAATCGGGACATACTCGAAAGTCGAGAAAGCGACGCTCATGATGGTCGCGCAACGACACGAGGTGCGTGAGATCACGCGCATCTGTAAGGATGCAGACCCATCGGTTTGGATCAATATTTTACCGACAGAGGACGTCGAAGGGACGTTCCGTCGCTAAACATGAATGAATCACAAAAAGCACCGACTTTTCTAAGTCGGTGCTTTCGTTATGCCTTGATGCCAAGTCGCTCTTCTAAGAAGAGGGCGATCCCGTCATCCATATTTGAAGCCGTCACTTCGTTGGCTACATTCTTCAATTGGTCGATGGCGTTCCCCATCGCGACACCGGTACCGACATAGTCGAGCATCTCGAGGTCGTTCTCTTCGTCACCGAACGCGATAATGTGCTTCCGGTCAATGTTTAAGTGCTTCGAGACCTCTTGAAGCCCAAGTGCCTTCGATGTGTTTTTGCTCATGACTTCAATCATATGTTCGGGCATACGCCACTGACGGTTCAATACCGCCTCCGCATGAATGTCGTCGAGTTGGGTGCGGACGTGCGCGACGTGATCTTTTGTCGCATGAATCAATAAGGACGTCGGCTCGTCCTGCAAATGCTTCAACAAGTTACCTGATGTGACGCTGAGCGCACGTTCTGCATATGGACTATAGAACTCTTGCGGGTCTTTTTGGAAGTAGACGTGGTCCGTCACTTCGACGACGATATTGTGTGCCTTCGTATCCGCTACTTCTTCAATGATGTCATGGGCGGTCTTGAGCGGAATCGGTCGGTGTGTCACCGCATAATTCGCATCTTTCGGGTGATGTACGAGCGCACCGTTGAAGTTGACGAGTGGCGTCGTCAATCCCATTTGCTCATAGTACATGATCGAATGGCGCTTTGGACGCCCTGTGGCGATCATGACTTCATGACCAGCTTCACGCGCTGCTTGAAGAGCGCGGAGGTTTCGTTCGCTGATTGTTTTATCATCTCTTAATAACGTTCCATCTAAATCGACTGCGATTAAATAACGTGACATCAGTCATCCTCTTTTCTTCACAATGATGTTTCTACGACCGTATCACATTTTTCGATTTGACGGAAAGAATATACAATCGAAGTCGCATATTCTATTCGAACAATGCTATACTAATGTCGTATGAATTTTTACGAATCATCTGTGAGATGGAGGGGACGTTCAATGCGTTATTTAGTGACATTGATCTGGGCGATTGTGCTCTCAAATACAGCGGTATTTATCATTTCTGCCGTTGATGGTGTAGAGTTCAACGCGATGCTCGCGACAGGATTTGGCGTGGCCATCACAATCTTCGTTGCAATTCTCGATGTCTTGAATCAAGACATGGGAATCAGCGACGTTGCACAAGAGAAGTAAGCCGTCTACAATCAAACTGACTCGTGCATGAGTCAGTCTTTTTTCTTTATCCAACATAGAGGAGGATCACACATATGAAAAACCCTGAAAAACGCGCGAATTTTATCACGTTCGCCATTATCGGTGCGATTATCGTCATCGGAATCGGTTTGTTGTACTTTTTAAATGGAAACAATACTGACGATGGTGTCAACGCCGTCACAGCAGATGAATTGCAACAACAATTAGACCAAGATGGTGAAGTCGTCGCTTACTTCTGGCAAACGGGCTGCGAATACTGTGAGCAAGTGAAGCCTTATGTCGAACCCCTTATCGAAGAATATGATGCGGTCTCGATCAACTTGTCTGACCATAACGTATGGACGACGTATGGGATTGAAGGTACGCCGACTATCATCCGATTTGAAGATGGAAAAGAGGTCGGTCGCATTGAAGGAGCGGTCTCTGAACAACAATATGAGACGTTCTTTAAAAATGAGGAGGCCAAAGAGGAATGAAGCGTCGTTTCTACCAAACGTTATTTGAGCTGAACGCCTCGCCTTGGATCGCCACACGCCTCAAGCGTTTCGCAGAATCAGATGTGAGTCGTCACTTGATTCCATCGTTTGCAAAAGTATATGACATTGCGGTAGAAGAGGCAGAGCAACCGCTTGCTGCCTATCCATCATTGCATGCGTTCTTTACCCGTCACTTGAAGACGGGAGCACGTACGATTGATGAGTCGTCCGATACCCTCGTATCACCGTGTGATGGAAAGTTATCGATCATCGAATCGATTTCAGAAGACAGTCGTTTCGAGGTGAAAGGTCAGTCGTATACGCTTGCGGAGTTACTCGGTTCTCAACAAGAAGCAAGACGTTATGCAGGGGGGACGGTCGTCGTTCTCTACCTCAGTCCGCGCGATTATCACCGCGTCCACACACCGCTCTCTGGTCGTGTGCTCAGTCACTATGAGCTCGGGGACCGTTCGGCACCGGTGAATGAAATCGGATTGACGGAGACGGTTCGACCGCTCTCACGCAACTACCGTCGTGTGACGCGCTTCGACAGCCCAGCCGGAACGTACGAACATATCATGGTCGGTGCCTTGAACGTCAACACGATTGAGTGGACGCTCGAAGGAGACCAGGCGGGCAAAGGAGAAGAGGTGGGATACTTCTCGTTCGGTTCGACCGTCGTTCTTTGTTTTGAGAAGGATACGATTCAAATGGACCGTGAAAAGATCGGTCCGGTTCGACTCGGTGAAGTCATCGGGACAATCAAATCCAACTAATTTTGTGTCAATTTTCTTCCGACCGAACGATAGACTAGTCGTTTGGTCGGTTTTCGTTTACCATAGAAGGGATATCAATACTTGTATAAGTAGTTGAATCGTTTAGCTAATTGGAGGAATTTTACGTGTTTAATCGACTTTATCCGAAACAGTTCGTCGCGTCTGTGTTTGACATCGACCTACAAGAATTGAAAGACCGTGGGGTGCGCGTCATTTTGACGGACCTTGATAATACACTCGTGGCGTGGGACGTCCCACATGCGCCAGAGCTTTTATTGATGTGGCTTGAAAAAGTGAAATCATACGGTTTCGATGTGATTGTCGTATCAAATAATAACGAGAATCGTGTACGAACATTTACGGAGCCGCTCGGCCTTCATTATGTCGCTCGTGCTAGAAAACCATTACCATCTGGATTTAAAGCGGCACTCTCGAAATATGGGTACTCGCCGAAGGAAGCCATCTTCTTAGGGGACCAGCTGTTCACAGACGTTCTCGGGGCAAACATGGCGGGCATTCATGTCATTCATGTGCAACCGGTCGTCAAAACGGACGGACTCGTCACGAAATTTAACCGGATGCTCGAAAAAGTGGTCTTCGCCCATATGAAGCGTCGTGGGAAGTATGTATTGATCACGAAAAAAGTGGAAGAACTTGCCGTTGACGCACAACGGGCAAAAGTCGCGGTCGCTGAAAAAATCGGTGAGGCCATGCATCCACGTTCCGAAGATTCACATAAAAAAGATGAATAAGACCTCGAACGCACAGGAAGAAGGAGGCTGCCCATGTACGGCGAGCAAGGCGTCGGAATTAACGCTTCAGGAGTAGCAGCGAGGTGCTACGGTGAATGAAGAAGGGGAAACCTGAACGGCAGTAAGTATAACTATGGAAGAAACAAAACGATATTGCGCTGGGTGCGGCGTAGCCATCCAAACGGAAGACCCGAACGGGGTCGGCTATGCACCGAAATCGGCACTTGACCGTGAGATTGTCATTTGCCAACGTTGCTTCAAATTGAAGCACTATAACCAAGTTCAAGATGTGGAGTTATCAGATGATGACTTCTTGCGCATCTTGAATGGTATCAGTTCAAAAGAAGCACTCGTCATCAAAATCGTCGACATTTTCGACTTCAATGGCAGTTGGCTTCCGGGTCTTCAACGCTCAGTCGGATCGAACCCGGTACTGTTAGTCGGAAACAAGGTCGACTTGTTACCGAAGTCGGTCAACCCGAACCGGATGGCGAACTGGGTGAAGGCAGAGGCAAAAGAACTCGGCTTGAACCCAATCGACGTTCATTTGATCAGTGCGAAAAAAGGACATGGTATCGATGAACTCGCTGAAAAGATTGAGTACTACCGCAAAGGCAAAGACGTCTTTGTCGTCGGTTGTACGAATGTCGGGAAGTCGACACTCATCAACCAGGTGATCAAACGTTTCGGTGAAGAGGATGAAGCCATCATCACCGTCAGTCATTTCCCGGGAACGACGCTTGACTTGATCGACATTCCGCTCGACGATGATGCGAACTTGTACGACACACCAGGAATCATCAACCGTCATCAAATGGCACACTATGTCGATGCGAAAGATTTGAAGACGATCACACCGAAGAAAGAAATCAAGCCGCACGTGTTCCAGTTGAATCCGCAGCAGACGCTCTATTTCGGCGGATTGGCACGTTTAGATTATCTTGAAGGAAATAAGCGATCGTTCGTCATTTATATGTCGAATGAATTGAAAGCACACCGTACGAAACTCGAACGTGCCGATGAGCTCTATGACCAACATATTGGGAAGATGCTCAACCCGCCGAATGAGAAGACACTCGAAATCTTACCGCCACTCGTCCGTCATGAGTTCAGCTTACGGGACGGCGTGAAAACGGATATCGTGTTCAGTGGTCTCGGTTGGGTCGCGATTCACGGAAAAGGTGGCCGTATCGCAGCATGGGCTCCAAAAGGCGTCGCAGTCACACTTCGCGAGGCGCTCGTATGAATCTGGCCGTCATCGGTCACCCGATTGCTCATTCGCTCTCTCCCCAACTGCACGAGCAGTGGTTGAGGGCGTCTGGGCTTTTCGGGCGTTATGAGGCCATCGATGCCACACCAGATCAACTCCCAGCCTTGTTTGCGGCAATGCGAGAAGGGGACTGGGATGGATTCAATGTCACGATTCCCTATAAAGAGGTGGTCGTTCGGTATCTCGATGACCTTGACGAAGCGGCGAAACATGCTGGAGCCGTCAATACGGTGTATAAACGAGACGGGCGACTTATCGGGACGAATACGGACGGGGCAGGTCTTGTCCAAGCGCTGATGCCATACACAGACTTTACAGGGCGTGTCCTGATTGTCGGTGCCGGAGGAGCGGCTCGGGGGATTGTCCAAGCTCTCCCGACGCGTGACGTGACGATTGTCAATCGAACTGTGGAACGGGCAAAAGCGCTCGCCGACACGTTCGGAGTCGTCTACACGACGTTTGATGAGATGGACGTCTCTCGATATGATGTCATCATTCAGACCACTTCTGTCGGGATGGACGAGAGATCGACACCACTTTCATTAGAAGGATTACGACAAAACACGGTCGTTTGTGATATCATATATCGTCCACTTGTCACCCCGATGCTTCAAGAAGCGAAACGTCGCGGAGCCAAAGTTGTGACAGGTGTAGCCATGTTCGTCTGGCAGGGCGCGCTCTCGTTCGAGAAATGGACGGGCGTGAAACCGGACGAAACCATTGGAAAAAAGTTAATCGAAGGATTATTGGAGGAATAATATACTATGTTATCAGGTAAACAAAAACGCTTTTTACGCGCAGAAGCGCACCATCTTTCACCAATCTATCAAGTTGGGAAAAATGGAGTCAGCGAAGCGATGTGTAAAGATATCGCGGACGCACTCGAGAAACGTGAATTGATTAAAGTTCAAGTACTTCAAAACTGCATGGACACGCCTAAAGATGTCGCTGGTGAGTTAGCTGAAGGCACACAGGCTGAAGTCGTTCAAGTGATTGGAAAAGTCATCGTCTTGTACAAAGAGGCGACCGAGAAAGAAAATCGCCAAATCAAACTCCCATGAGCCGGATCGGCTTGATGGGCGGAACGTTCGACCCGCCGCATCTCGGACATCTGTTAATCGCGGAACAAGCGCGTGAACAGCTTGAACTTGATGAGGTGTGGTTCCTGCCGGCTGCGATTCCACCTCATAAGGTCGGGTTCAGCTCGGCAGACCACCGAATCGAGATGACGCGACGCGCCATACAAAATCAGTCCGACTTCAAGTTGAACTTGATTGAGTTTGAACGGAGTGAGCCGTCTTATACGGTCGAGACGATGAAACGGCTGATCGAACAGTATCCGAATGATGAATTCTACTTTTTGATTGGTGCCGATTCACTCGTTTCGCTCGAATCCTGGTATGACTATGAGACGCTCATCCGTCTTGTCACGTTCGGTGCGGTCGCACGGCCAGGGACACGTTATTTGATTCCGGAGAAGGCAGACGTCCACGCGATTGACATGCCGCAACTCGAGATTTCATCGACGGACATCCGGGAACGGGCGAAACGAGGCAAATCCATCAAATATCTTGTCCCGACGCCAGTCGAGGAGTATGTGAAGGAGCATAAGTTGTATGACGTTTGAAGAAGCGCACGAGTTGATTAAACAGACGCTGCCAGAAAAACGCTATATCCATACGCTCGGTGTCGTCGAGACGGCGGAACGCATGGCGGTTCAATTCGGTGAAGAGGTCGAACAGGCTCGTCTTGCTGCCATGCTTCATGATTATGCGAAGTACTTTGACGTCGAAGAAATGCGTCGAGTCGTCGTGGAAGAAGGGTTAGACCCGAATCTACTTGAGTACGGGGACGAACTACTTCATGCGCCGGTCGGTGCGATTTTACTTTCCCGTCAATACGACCTGGATGACGCGGTGCTCTCGGCGATTCGGAATCATACGACGGGAGAGCCCGGGATGTCTCGGCTCGACCAAATTCTGTTCGTGGCGGATGCCATCGAACCGAATCGGAATTATCCCGGCGTCGACCGGTTGCGGGCAGAAGTGGAGCGTTCGCTCGAAGCGGCGGTTGTCGCGACACTGAAACAAACGATTGAATTTTTATTGAAGAAGTCGGTGCGTATTTTTCCACTGACGATTGAAACGTATAACGATTTTGTGAATATACCTTAGGAGGGTCAATATGACTGCAAGAGAAGAATTAGAATTGATTGTTAAAGCGGCTGACGATAAACGTGCCGAGGAAATCGTTGTACTCGACATGGAAGGGATTTCGCCAATCGCAGATTACTTCGTTATCTGTCACGGGAACTCGGAGAAGCAAGTCGAAGCGATCGCACGTGAAATCAAAGACGTTGCTGGCGAAAACGGCTTACCGCTCCACAAGTTCGAAGGAATGGACACGGCACGTTGGGTCCTCGCTGACCTTGAAAACGTCGTCGTCCACATCTTCCATCGTGATGACCGTGATTACTACAACCTAGAGAAATTGTGGGCTGACGCGCCACACGTCGAAGTGGAAGTCGGCTAATGGCTTACGAAGGATTCGCCTATGTATACGACGAGTTGATGAAAGACGCGCCGTATGATGAGTGGGTCGCTTTCGTGCGTCGTCACGTCCAAGATGGCGCGACACTCGCGGATGTCGGGTGCGGGACCGGGTCGGCGACGATTCGCCTCGCTGAACATTACGATGTCATGGGGATCGACTTATCCGAGTCGATGCTCGAAGTCGCACAAGAAAAGGCGCTCGAGGCCGAAATCGAGTTGCCGCTTTGGGAACAAGATATGCGTGAGTTGGAGTTACCGGAACCGGTCGATGCGGTGACGATTCTTTGCGATTCCCTTTGCTATTTGGGAGACGAGGCGGACGTGATTGATACGTTTGTATCTGTCTACAATCAACTCAAACCAGGCGGCTTGTTCATCTTTGATGTCCATGCTCCGAACAAGATGCAGACGCTCTTCAACCAAAAGACGTATGCGTCAAACGGAGAAGATTGCTCATATATTTGGTTTGCCGACCCGGGAGAAGCCCCGCTGTCGGTCGTTCATGACTTAACGTTCTTCGTCGCGCTTGAAGATGGGACGTATGAACGAATTGAGGAGACACATGAACAACGGACGTATGAACCAGGGCAGTACATGCAATGGTTGATTGGTGCCGGTTTCCATGTCAAATCGGTCACCTCTGATTTCACCGAACATGCACCAGGAGCGGATGCCGAGCGCATCTTCTTCGTTGCCCAAAAATAAGCAAATCCCCGATTCTGACGAATCGGGGATTTTTGTCGTTATGCTTCGTGGCTGAACTGCCACTGGACGCCGAACTGGTCTTCGAGCATGCCGTACGCCTTGCTCCAAAACGTCTCTTGAAGCGGCATCAAGACACGTCCGTTCACAGAGAGCGCCTCGAACTCACGATGGATGGCCTCGAGGTCGTCTGTGACGACAGCGAGCGTGACATTGTCCCCGAATGTGACCGGTCCGTCAGGCATCGCATCAGAAAACATGAGCGATGAGCCGTGAACCGAGAGTCGGGTATGCAGCACAAGATTGGCCATTTCACTCGGCACCGGTTGACCGTCTGGACCAGGTTGATCACCGAACGTCATAATGTCTGGAACGGCGTGGTTGAACACATCGGCATAAAAGGTTACGGCGTCTCGACAATTCCCATTAAAGTTGAGATACGGATTGATCGGCATAGCAAGTTCCTCCTCGAATTCATAATATTAATTATAGAACGTATGTTCGTAAATAGCAAGAGAGTCCAACTAAATTCAATTGTGTGGTTGAACACGATTCAGAGTTGGGAATAGAGCATATAGAGAACAAACTAGACGAAAGAAGGCGAAGCATCATGAAGCTCACGAAAGGACGTATCCTCGAATTTGGATTCGTCTTGTTCATGGCGATCATACTTATCACATCAATCATTGAAGAATCATGGTTCGATGCGAGTGTAGCGGGGGCCGGAATCATTTCTGGGCTCATCCCGTTCTTCATTGAAAAGACGTTTAAAACAGAACTCGATGGCAAGATGAAGGTGGCGTATATCCTGTTCTTGTTTGCCTCCCAGTATTTAGGATCGATTGTCGGACTATACGGGAATGGATGGTGGGACACGTTCCTTCATCTCTTAAGCGGAATCTTTCTCGCATTCCTTGGATTCGACTTCTTCAGTAGGCTCGATGATGACATTCGGACCGAGATCCCGAAACGATTTTTGTTCGTATACATTGTCGTCTTTTCCATGGCTGGGGCGGCGCTTTGGGAGATGTATGAATTCACATCTGACGTCGTCCTGAACACGACGATGCAAGGGAACGGGAATGACGATACGATGGTCGACATCATCGCGGGGTCCCTAGGCGGTATCTTGGCAGCATTTTTCGTCGTGACGCTCCATCAACGTGAAAAATCCAAACAAAAGAGACATATGAAAAAAAGTTCGTGATTCAAGAGCTTTTTATTTGTAATCATTCTAATCTTTGATTAATATCAAGATTGTAATGATTATAAATAATGGGAGGCAATCATATGGATCAACACCGTCAACTAACTACTAACCAAGGCGTACCAATCGGGGATAACGCCAACTCCATCACTGCGGGTCGTCGGGGCCCGACGCTTCTCGAAGACTATCAACTAATTGAGAAATTAGCGCATTTCGATCGTGAACGAGTACCAGAACGTGTCGTTCACGCGAGAGGCGCAGGGGCGCATGGTGTCTTCACTGTAAAAAATAGTATGAAACGCTATACGAAAGCCGCATTCTTGCAAGAAGAAGGGCAAGAGACGCCTGTGTTTGCGCGCTTCTCGACCGTCATCCACGGATTAGGTTCACCGGAGACGCTTCGTGACCCACGCGGTTTCGCCGTCAAGTTTTACACGGAAGAAGGGAACTATGATTTCGTCGGAAACAACTTACCGGTCTTCTTCATCCGTGACGCGATTAAATTCCCGGACGTGATTCACTCGCTCAAGCCGGACCCACAAACGAACCTTCAAGACCCGGACCGCTTCTTCGACTTCATGTCGCTCACACCGGAATCAACGAACATGCTCGTGCATCTCTTCAGTGACGAGGGAATCCCAGCATCGTATCGCCACATGCGAGGGTCATCCGTCCATTCCTTCAAGTGGGTGAATGAATTCGGCAACACGGTGTACATAAAGATGCGCTGGGTACCGAAGCAAGGGATTCAAAACTTGTCGATGGAAGAAGCGGCGAAAATCCAAGCAGAAGACTTCAACCATGCGACACGTGATCTGTTCAACGCCATTGAAAATGGAGACTATCCGGAATGGGATCTATATGTACAGATTCTCGACCCAGCGGACATGGACAACTTTGACTTCGACCCGCTCGATGCCACAAAAGATTGGTTCGAAGATGTCATCCCGTATCAATTGGTCGGAACGATGACCCTCAACAAGAACGTCGACAACTTCTTTGCCGAGACTGAATCTGTCGGCTTCAACCCGGGTGTTCTCGTTCCAGGGATTCAGCCGTCGGAAGACAAGATGCTCCAAGGACGACTCTTCTCGTATTCGGATACGCAACGTTACCGCATCGGACCGAACTATCTCCAACTCCCGATCAACTGCCCGTTCGCTCAAGTCGCGAACAACCAGCGTGACGGGGCGATGCCGTTCAAGCAACAGACGAGCCCGGTCAACTACGAGCCGAACCGTTACGAAGACGCGCCGAAGCCGAATGCGGACTATATCGAGACGCCGCAACCGATCACAGGCGTGACGGGTCGTCAGAAGATTGAGAAGACGAATGACTTCGGACAAGCCGGAGAGGTGTATCGTCGCTATTCTCAGGAAGAGAAGGATGCGCTCGTTCGTAACCTCGTGGCGCATATCAAAGAAGTTCGTCACGAGAAGACCGTTCTCCTCTTGATCTGCAACTTCTATCGTGCGGACCGTGAACTCGGAGAGCGTCTCTCGAAAGAGTTGAATGTCGATCTCGCACCATTCTTGAATCAAATGTCGAACTAAACACGTAACCGCGGTCTTACACCGCGGTTTTTTTCTATGCGAAAAGACGCCTCTCTCGTGGAGAAACGTCTCGTTCGTCATAGTTATTCCCCGACCATCCCGTCACCGTCTCGGTCGTCCATGTATTGATACAGCCAATGGTCACGCGTGATCGGCATCTCGAATCCGGCGTTCTTTGCTTCTTTGATTGTCACTTGTCCGTTTCCGTCAAGGTCGATATCGGATAATTCCCGTTCCTCGACTGGTTCCGTCGTCACTGCAGGAGGGGAATCATCCGTCAATCCGAGCGATTCGTTCACTTCCTCCGGATCCACGTTATCATACGTATCGGTGACCGTATTGCCCCGTACGGTATACGTGTATTGGTAGCGGGAAGGAATCTGAGTCGTCGTGTTCGGATAGGTGATGATGGCTTCGAAGTCTTTCGCCCCGCCAGCCTTCCGGATGACATCTTCCATGAATGCCTGGTCGCCGTAACGGTTGAGTGCGCTGTTTTGTGGCGTGATGTTATAGGCGTTCGAGACACCGCCAAGTGAATCGGCGATGATATGGCCTTCGTCGAGGTTAGGGTCTTCGACACCCGGAACTTTCGCCTCGTCTGCATAATAGCGTCCTGAAGAATTGACGTCTTCGGTCTCGTCGTTTTGAAGAATGATCTCATCAGCAATCACGCGAACCAGTTGACCGTGTTCGTTCGTGAACGCCCAGTACTCTCGGTCGCCAAAGCCGATATCGACGACGACATTCGCCTCCCGTGTGCCGGACTGATCGCCGCCATCGACCTCGATCTTCGTATAGCCTTCAAATACATCGCCTTCAGATTTAGGGGGCTCGGTGGTTTGTTCCTCTTGTACAGGTTCCTTTTCAACTGTTTCTTCGGTTGACGTCGACGTCGAGACACTCACGTCGGCATCCGTGCAGCCTGAGAGGAATAGCACCCCAAGTAGGAATGGGATGTAAAATGGTATTCTTTTCATCTATATCGCTCCTTATTCGAAGTTACGCTATCGTATTTACTATGTAGCTTATAATGATAGCATAAGAAAACGAAATGTGAGCGTCCTCCCTTCAAAATGTGCCCGATGGATTCCTCTCATTTGTGGATTCAGATAGCTTATGCCAAGATTGAAAAAAAGGGGGAAGAACGTATGAACGAAGTGATTGAGACCTTATTGAACCACCGTTCCGTCCGCGATTTTACGGACGAGAAATTGACAGACAAACAAATCCAGACCATCGTCGAGAGCGCACAACGGGCATCGACGTCTAGCTTTATCCAGGCCTACTCCATCATCGGGGTGACCGATGAAGCGAAAAAGAAACGACTCGCTGAGATTGCGGGCAACCAGAATTACGTGGTCGAGAACGGTCACTTCTTCGTCTTTTGTGCGGATTTGCATCGCCATGAGGTGATTGGTGAACTGCAAGAAACAGAAGTGTCCGCAACACTTGAGACCGATGAGAAACTGCTTGTCGCTGTGATCGACGCTGCACTTGCCTCACAAAATGCTGCAGTGGCGGCAGAGTCGATGGGGCTCGGAGTCTGCTATATCGGTGGCATTCGGAACGACCTCTTTGCGGTGAAAGAAGTGCTCGCATTGCCGGAACGGGTCATTCCGCTCTTTGGCATGGCCGTCGGTGTACCGGCTTCAGTCGAAGATCAAAAGCCCCGTCTACCGTTCCATCATATCTACCATGAGAACGCATACGAGGCGAATCCAGAACGGATCAAACAGTCACTTTCGGATTACGACGCGTTGATCCATGATTACTACATGGTCCGGGGATCGAATCCGCGTAAAGACACGTGGACTGGCCAAATGGGACGCATGTTGTCGAAATCGACACGTCTTGACGTCAAAGACTTTTTGAAAGCACAAGGCTATTTGAAGCAATAAGATAAACCGCCGACAACTCTTTGTCGGCGGTTTTGTCATGTTCAATTCAATTGGGCGTCGAGCCAATTCTTGTCGATGGCACCAAATTGCTTCGCGATGATCACACCCGATTCATCGAGCACATACGTCGTCGGCATCGCTTGAATCCGATACGCATCTCCGACTTGGCCGTCACGGTCATAGACGACGGTAAATGCGTCTTCATACGGTTCGACGAACGAGACGGCATCGGCGGGGTCGCGTTCACTCGTCGTCGTGTTGACGGCGACGATGGTCACGTCATCTCGCTCTTTCGCGAACGCCGCCATATCCGGCATCTCCGCCCGACAAGGCGGGCACCAGGACGCCCAAAAGTTGACGACGACGCGCTGACCATGTAGTGAAGTTAAGTCGAATGTACTCCCATCGGTTCGCTGTAATTCGAACGAAGGGGGAATTTGCCCGATGTTCAAACCGGTTGACGCCGTCTCTGTCGTGACAGATTGTGTCGCTTTCTCTGGCAGGACAGCATTCACGACCGCGAGAACGACCAGGACTCCGACACTAATTTGAATCACTTTCTTTGAAGGGCGGGCGAGATAGACCGTCAATCCGAAGAGGACGAGGGCGATGACAATTATCCACCATTGAATCTGTCCGACCGCATATGACTTAAATAGCCAGATGCCGGATGCACCGCATACTGTCCAAAGAATGTTTCCACGAGTCGGTTCATGCATCCAGCGCCACGTCGTTCCGAGTAGCAGAAAAATGAGCATGGCGCTCCATAGATGAATCGGCTGGTCGGAAAGGTTCAAAATCGTCCCGTATACTGGAACCGCGAGTGTCATTCCGAACCAAATGAGGAGTCCGCTCAGCACCCAATACCCTAAAAGGTTCCGGTCGAGTCGATAGACGAACCAAAGGACGACAGCAGCTGCAATCCATTGAGACCATACGCCTCCTGTGGCGTAAAGAGCGAGCGATAGGTCACGTGTCGTCAACAGACCGATGACGATGGCACTTCCTTTCCAGGCAAGAAAACCATAGAACCATGTCCCGATGACGGCTTCACGCTGTTTACTCGACAACCCGAGAAAGCGGAAGATGCCGTAAAGGACGGCAAGGCTTAGTAAAAAGATGAGTAAATCGAAACGAATGTTGAGTGGACCGATGGCGACCACGTCTTTCCCTCCTAAACAAAAGGCGCCCCTCTCGAAGCGGGCGCCATATTCATAGTCAGTATAGCATTACTTGATTTGTTGAGCGTTCAAGACAGTTTTCATCGCGCCGTAGCCACCGAGGATATTGTGGATATCTTTGTAGCCGAGCGATTGAAGGACACTTGCCGCCATGCGTGAGCGGACGCCTGACGCACAATGCACCGCAATCGTTTGGTCTGTCGGAAGACCTTCGTGGTCACGTGCGAGCTTACCGAGCAAGATACGTTCTGCCTTTTCGTAATGGCTCGCGTTCCATTCTGTCGCGTTTCGAACGTCGAGGACGAACACGTCACCTTTTTCAGCAGCTTCAATCGCTTCTTCTGCCGTCACGTCCGTATACGTTTCCGTCAAAAGTGATGCATCGAGTTCTTCGACTGGGACGATGAAGCGAAGACGGTCGAGACCGATTGATTGGAGGTCCGTTTGTACTTGATCGACGTTTTCTGCACTTGCGATAACCGTGATGTCTTTGTCGAAGTTGACGAGCCAGCCTGCCCAAGAGACGAACTTGTTGTTGTAAGGGATGTTGATTGTCCCTGGTACGTGACCATTTGCGAAATCTTCACCTTTACGTGTATCGACGACCTGTGTCTCTTCGACGAGTGTATCGAGCCGGTCCGACCCGACGACTTCAGGACGAGCGATATCCGTCGTCACTTGAATGCCTTCTTTGTTTACTTTCTTCATCATGGCGAAGTAGTTCGGCGGTTCTGGTTGATCCGTCGTCAATTCTTTGATGAAGGCATCTTTGTCCGTCATTTGAAGCGCCCAGTTCGTCGCTTTCTCGTAACCGACCGTCGATGTTGGGATCGCACCGAGTGCTTTCCCGCAAGCACTACCTGCGCCGTGTCCTGGCCAGACTTGAACGAAGTCAGGAAGTGCCATGAATTTTTTGAGTGAATCAAACATTTGTTCCGCACCGATTGCCGTCGTTCCTTTCACACCGGCTGCTTCTTCGAGAAGGTCAGGGCGACCGATATCTCCGACGAAGACGAAGTCTCCTGTGAAGATCCCCATCGGTTGTGTCTGGTTGCGGTCATAAAGAAGGAACGAAATATGTTCCGGTGTGTGACCAGGTGTGTGCATGACTTCGAGTGTCACGTTTCCGATCTTGAACGTGTCGCCTTCTTTGACGAGTTGTGCGTCGATTTCTTTCGCGAATGCATACTTCCAAGAAGCATCACCTTCGTCTGATAGATAGGCTTTCGAACCTGTGCGCTTCGCGAGTTCGAGTGAACCGGACACAAAGTCCGCATGGATATGCGTCTCTGCCGTTGCGACGATGTTCATGCCTTCTTTTGTCGCTTCTTGAAGATAAGGCTCGATGTTACGGGCCGGATCGATGACGATCGCTTCTCCCGTCATTTGGCAACCGACCATATATGAAGCTTGTGCTAGTTTCTCATCATAAAAATAACGTAATAGCATATAAATTTCCCCCTATGAGTAAAGTAATCGTTTATTCGACTTCGCCTTGCCAGCTCATCATCCCACCGTCGACGTTCGTGACGTCGAATCCGAGTGAGTCAAGATAAGCAGATGCGTTCATGCTGCGTCCACCGGCTGCGCAAATGACGTGAATCGGTTTAGAGCGATCGAGCTCATCGACTTTTGCTCCGAATTCAGAAAGTGGTACGTTTTTCGCTTGTTTGATGTGACCTCCAGCATATTCATCCACCTCTCGTACATCGATGAGGTTGAGTGAGTCGTCAGCTTGAAGTAACGCTTCTAATTCAGTAGTCGTAATCGTCTTCATGAGTCTTTGATCTCCTTTTCATGGTTAAGGTTTTTGGCAACGAGAATGTTTCGTTGGCTTTAATATACCCCCTAAGGTATAATGAGCGCAAGTGAAAAGAATTGGAGGGGAAAATATGAAGAGGATTTCCTTATTTGTTGGGATTTTGGTTTTAATGGCGATTTTTATCTTTGTAATCACATCAGGAAAGGATGAAATTACGAAAATTGACGTTAAAACTCTACAAAACAAATTGGAAAACGAGGAAATAACGCTTCTTGACGTAAGAGAAGCGTCTGAATACGAGGGGGGGCATATCGAAGGGGCAGTGAACGCACCACTTTCTTCATTAGATGCAAACCAACTGTCGTATCCGAAAGACGAACCAATCTACGTCATTTGTCGAAGCGGTAACCGAAGTGCCCAGGCGGCTAGTCAATTACAGGCTGCTGGCTATACGGAAATCTATGACATATCAGGCGGAATGATGGCTTGGGAATCGATTGAATAAGTAGAGAATACGAGAGCAAATGGAGGAGTTTATATGGAGCTCGGGTTTATCATTACAATTTTTCTAATTGGATTTATCGGGTCGTTTATTTCAGGGATGGTCGGGATTGGTGGATCGATCATCAAGTATCCGATGTTGTTATACATTCCACCGATTCTAGGGTTTGCCGCTTTTAGCGCGCACGAAGTATCCGGAATTAGTGCCATTCAAGTCTTCTTTGCGACAATCGGTGGGATTTATGCCTATCGTAAAGGTGGATACTTAAACAAGCAGTTGATTCTTTACATGGGGGTGTCGGTATTAATTGGTAGCTTCATCGGTGGATACGGATCGACGATTCTTTCGGAAACGATGATCAATGTCGTCTATGCCGTACTCGCAACGATTGCCACCATCATGATGTTCTTGCCGAAGCCGAAAGTGGACGACATGCCGCTTGATCAAGTACAGTTCAACAAAGTGATTGCAGCAAGTTCAGCATTCGTCGTGGGAATTGCGGCAGGAATCGTCGGGGCAGCGGGAGCCTTCATTCTCATGCCGATCATGCTTGTCGTCTTACGCATCCCGACGAAGATGGCGATTGCGAGTTCCCTCGCCATCACCTTCATCTCGTCGATTGGCTCGACGTTCGGTAAAATCATCACCGATCAAATTGTCTGGGGTCCGGCCATCATTATGATTATCGCGAGCCTGATTGCCGCTCCAATCGGGGCGAATGTCGGGAAGAATATGAATACGAAAGCACTCCAATGGATTTTAGCGCTACTCATCTTAGCGAGTACCATCAAAATTTGGAGCGACTTAATCGCATGAAAAAATCACGACGCCTATTTTCTGGCGTCGTGATTTTTGCGTTATTTCGTAATGAAATAGTAGAGAAGTCCTAGCCCGATAAACGAGACAGGGAGCAAGATGATGTAGAGCCAAGAAACCATCGACCAACTCTTCTTTTGACTGTACGAGGAGCGGTCTTTCCCGAGCCCGACCATGATGGTGAATATGAGTGCAATCAAACAAACGAGCAATGCTAATCCGATTGTGAGAGCCATAATATCACATCCTTCTTAAATGCTGTCACCTTCATCATATCGCATACAGTTGGGAGACTTTTGACAGAATGTTGAGGTTGTGTGACAAAGGTGAGGGAGAAGCGTCACACAAATCGAAATGCGTAAGAAAAAACCCTTTTGATTTTACGGAATCAAAAGGGTTTGATTGTTTATTCTGCAAACGTTTTACTGCGGAACATAAATGCCGTGATGAGATAGAAGGCGATGATATGAAGGGCGACATAGAAAATCGAGAAGCCCATCGTAGCGTCCATCGCTTTCATAAACTCTGGGTTGACGTCATAGATTGAAAGGTCTGTATGCAAGAAGACAATCCATTTCGCAAGCTCAGGTTTCCAAGCGACAAGAAGACCGCCGATGATACTTGAGGCGAAGTTTGCGAGTACCGTGAAACCGATGACGACGCCGACCGACTTGAAGACGACCGAGAACATGAGCGTCAAGAAGATGATGAAGATCGGTCCGCTCACACTGATGAGGATCGGACGGACGACATCCCATGTGACAGAGCCATCTAACGTGAGTGAGAACCCGAACGCGACGACTAAGATGAAAATGAATTGAAGCAACATGACGAGGACGGCCATGACGAGCTTCGACAATAAGATGCGGTCGCGAGAGTACGGGCTCATCAACAGGTGTTTCAACGTATCAAATTTCAATTCGTTCCCGACCATCTCTGCCGTAAAGACAATCGTAAAGATACTCAAGAAAGCGATGGCACCCATCGTTGAAAATTCAAAGAACGATGCCGCTTCTGGTGTCCCTTCACCACTGGCCAATACAGCGTATACGATGAGGATGATTGCCGTATACACGCCTAGGGCGACGTATGGTTTAATCGTACGACGCCATTTCATCCATTCATTGCTGAGTAATGAACGCATTGTTCGTACCTCCTTCTTTTTTCGTCAATTTCAAGAATTGTTCTTCGAGCGACTCGTGTTTCATGCCAATCTGATAGACGGCGATATCGCGCTCGATTAATTGTTTCAGTAAGACCGGAATGTCTGTCTCTTGACGCGGTACGATAAACGACTCGGCAGACTGCTGGACGATTTTCACATCATCGAAGGCGAGTGCTGCGACGTCAAGTGCCTCGTTCATCTGCTCCTTGGCAACTTTACAGAGGATGACGCTGTCAGCCTTCGTCTGTCCGTCTTCCACTGACTTGATTTGTCCTTGGTCAATGATTGCGAAACGGTCGGTGATCAATTCCATCTCGCTCAATAAATGGCTCGAGATAAGGATGGCGATTCCGCGGTGGTCCGCAAGGTGGCGTAAGTAATTCCGAAGGTCGGCGATCCCAGCTGGGTCAAGACCGTTCGTCGGCTCATCTAAGATGAGCACTTTTGGGTTATGCAACAAGGCACGGGCAATCCCGAGGCGCTGTTTCATCCCGAGTGAGTACTGTTTGACTTTCATATCGAGCTTTCCGTCGAGTCCGACGAGGGCACCGAGTGCATTCAAGTCGACTTTTTTCAAGTTCGGAATCAAGTTCATCGCATGAATCAAGTTTTCCCGGCCCGTCATGTACGGATAGAATGCAGGATTCTCGACGATGGCCCCGATTCGGCTGAGCGCTTCTTGGCGGTTGTTCGCCACGTCATACCCATCGACTGTCACGGTCCCGTGCGTCGCAGGCATGAGGCCTGTGATGATTCGAATAGTTGTCGTCTTCCCGGCACCGTTCGGTCCGAGGAATCCGAAAATTTCTCCTGGAACGACGTCAAAGCTGACATTTGTCAATACCGTTGCTTTTCCCATCTTTTTATGGACATTTTGTACGGATAACATGTGGTCACCTAGCTTTCTGTTAAGAGTAATAGTGTAATGCCTACACTCCCTATTACGGGGCTGTTTGAAATAAGGTTTCATCTTTTTTTGAAATTGTTGAAACAAATACATCAAGACACAATTTATCGATAAGCAAAACTTATTGAAATAGTATGGACGAATTGTGAATTTGTAAGGGTCTTTCTGCGACGAAAGGTGTAGTATGAAGTTGAGCGTAAGAGGCAAGATTTGGTTTTGTTCACCAGGGTAGGAGAAAGGTGAACTGCTTCGGGCTACATGTTAAAATGAAAGCGTTCACAGATTGAACGTTTAGGAATGGATAAGGGGGATTTATTCAATGGGAGAGTCGTCGAATGTTCACGAGAAATCGCAAGCATTTTATGGTCCTAACTTAGGCTACATCATTGAACTGTACGAACAATATTTGGAAGACCCATCATCGGTCGATGAAGAAACGCGTCGATATTTTGACGAATTTGGGGCACCGGAAACGTCGTCACCGACAGAAGTGCCGGTCTCGGGTCCATCGTTTGATTTAGAGAAGGTCGTCTCGGCGACACGGCTCATCAACGACATCCGTGCTTTCGGTCATAAAGCAGCTGATATTTATCCACTAAAAGATCACCCGCGCGAGCAGGAACTATTCGAACTGTCACGCTATGATTTGACAGAAGAAGACTTAAAACAAATTCCGGCCCGCCTTTTATCAGACGATGCACCAAAACCAAACGCGAGCGCCTTAGAACTATTCCGTCACTTGCTTGACGTTTATACAGGAACGGTCGCCATCGAACTCCGTCATTTAGATGACATGGAAGAGAAGAAGTGGATCCGTCGTCAAGTCGAACAAGGGGCGTTACAGCAAACCTTCTCGAAAGAAGAAAAAGTCGAGTTGTTCAAACGTTTGGCTGAAACCGAACTGTTTGAATCATTCCTTCATAAAACATACGTCGGACAAAAACGCTTCTCAATCGAAGGATTGGATGCGATGGTGCCACTTCTCGATGCGATGGTCGGAGGCCTCATTTCGAGCGGTTCGGAACATATCAATATCGGAATGGCCCACCGTGGACGTTTGAACGTACTTGCCCATGTTCTCGGCAAACCGTACGAGATGATTTTTGCGGAGTTCCAACACGCGCCGAACAAAGAATTGATTCCATCTGAAGGGTCAATCGGCATCAACTTCGGTTGGTCAGGCGATGTGAAATATCACCTCGGTCTTGACCGGAAAGTGGTCGAACAGCAAAAAGAAGTCCGTCTCAACTTGGCGAACAACCCGAGTCACCTCGAGTTCGTCGGGTCGGTCGTCGAAGGATATACACGTGCCGCACAAGATGACCGTTCTGAAAAAGGATCGGCTGTACAGCACGACGATTTGGCAGCCTCAATCTTGATCCACGGAGATGCGGCCTTCCCAGGACAAGGTATCGTCGCGGAGACACTCAACATGACAAACTTGACGGGTTACCGTACAGGTGGGACGGTTCACGTCATCGCCAACAACACAATCGGTTTCACAACGGACCCGAACGATTCGCGGTCGACGCGTTATGCAAGTGATATCGCCAAAGGCTACGAGATTCCAGTCTTCCATGTCAATGCGGATGATCCGGAGGCATGTGTTGCCGTCGCGAAGTTGATTAGTGAGTATCGTGCCAAGTTCCATAAAGATATCTTGGTCGACTTGATCGGGTACCGTCGTTACGGTCACAATGAAATGGACGAACCGATGAACACGAACCCGGTCCTTTACAAAGCCATCAAAGGACACCAGTCCGTCCGTCACGTCTATGCTGCACGACTTGAGGAAGAAGGCATCATGACGAAAGATGAGAAAGCGCAAATTGAACAAAAAATCGAACAAGCCTTGAAGGCAGCACGTGATCTCGTTCCTTCTGAAGAAGAAGATGCAGATATCGTATTACCGGATGCGGTTCATAAAGGATTCCCGAAAGTCGACACGAGCGTCGAACGGGAATTCCTCACGCAATTGAACGAAGAGTTACTGAACTGGCCGGAAGGCTTTGGTGTCTTCCATAAGCTTCAAAAAGTGCTCGACCGTCGCCGTGACGCGTTCAGCGAAGGTGGGAAAATTGACTGGGGTCATGCGGAAACGCTCGCCTTCGCGTCGATTCTTTCAGATGGTACGCCGGTCCGCTTGAGCGGTCAAGATTCAGAGCGTGGAACGTTCGCCCAACGGAACATCATGTTGAACGATGTCGAATCAGGTAAAAAATTCTCGCCACTCCATGAGTTGTCGACGGCGAAAGCATCATTCTCGGTCTATAACAGCCCGCTCTCAGAAGGTTCGGTGCTAGGATTTGAATATGGCTATAACGTATTCGCACAAGATACACTCGTCCTATGGGAAGCGCAATACGGTGACTTCGCGAACTCGGCGCAAGTCATGTTCGACCAGTTCATCTCAGCGGGACGCGCGAAGTGGGGTCAAAAATCAGGCCTCGTCATGCTCTTGCCGCACGGTTACGAAGGACAAGGGCCGGAGCACTCAAGTGCACGTATGGAACGCTACTTGACACTTGCCGGGGAGAAAAACTGGACGGTCGCAAACCTTTCGTCTGCGGCACAATACTTCCATATTCTTCGTCGTCAAGCAGAGATGCTCGGGAAAGAAGAGATTCGTCCGATGATCATCATGACACCGAAGAGTCTGCTTCGTCACCCGCTCGCCACGTCACCAGTCGAGGCGTTTACGGAAGAGAGCTTTAAACCAATCGTCGAACAGCCAGGTCTCGGGGAAAACACAGAGAAAGTTGAACGTCTTGTTTTCTGCACAGGGAAAATGGCGATCGACCTCGCGGAAGCGGTCGGCAAGTCAGAAGAGTCACTCGACTTCTTGCATATCGTCCGTGTCGAAGAAATCTACCCGTTCCCGGTTCGTGAGATTCGTGACATCATCAGCCGTTATCCGAACGCGCGTGAAATCGTCTGGGTTCAAGAAGAACCGAAAAACATGGGAGCTTGGACATATATCGAGCCTCGTTTAGAAGCGGTCACAACGAACCGACTCGATGTCCGTTATATCGGCCGTCGCCGTCGTTCGAGTCCGGCTGAAGGGAATCCGACAGCTCATAAACAAGAACAAGCACGCATCATCCGTGAAGCACTCTCTCGTGACGTCGTCTCGAGCGGTGCAGGCACGAGCACATATCAAAAAGATCGTAAATAAGTTAAGGGGGAACTCATTGTGATCGAAATCAAAGTACCGGAATTAGCAGAGTCCATTACGGAAGGAACGGTCGCGACATGGCTCAAACAGCCAGGCGACCAAGTCGAAAAAGGGGAAGCAATCGTCGAGCTCGAGACAGATAAAGTCAATATCGAAGTCCCGGCTGACGAAGCGGGTGTGTTAGAAGAACAACTTGCCGGAGAAGGGGACACGGTTCAAGTCGGTGAAGTCATCGCACGTCTCGGTTCAGGTTCTGGTGGCGGAACGGCTGTCGCGACGAAGACGAAAACGGAAAACGCGACAGAAACGAAAACAGAAGCACCGACTGAGAAAAAGACAGAGTCTATTGAAGAAGGCAAGAAAGTCGAGAAACGTGAAGAGCACGTGGCGAGCCCGGGTAAAGGACCAATCGCGACACCGGCTGCACGCAAGCTCGCTCGAGAGAAAGGTATCGACCTTTCAGCTGTCCAAACGAACGATCCAATCGGTCGCATCAACGTCCATGACGTTTCAAAACATGAAGACAAACCAGCCGTGAAAGAGCAGAAACCAGCTGCTGCCACTCCGGCACCACAACCGGCAGCGAGTGGAAAAGAAGAAGAGCGCATCAAAATGACACGTCGTCGTCAAACGATTGCGAACCGTCTCGTCGAAGTGCAACAGACGGCAGCGATGCTCACAACGTTCAACGAAATCGATATGTCGGCGGTCATGGCACTTCGTAAACGTCGCCAAGAGAAGTTCGTGAAAGACAACGATGTCAAACTCGGCTTCATGTCGTTCTTCACGAAAGCAGCAGTGGCAGCTCTCAAGCGGATGCCTTACTTGAACGCTGAAATCCAAGGCAACGAAATCGTCTTGAAGAAATATTATGATATCGGGATTGCCGTATCGGCTCCAGATGGTCTCGTCGTTCCGGTCGTCCGTGAAGCGGACCGCAAAAACTTCGGGGAAATCGAGAAAGATATCCTTCACCTCGCGGACAAAGCGCGTAACAACAAGCTCGGGTTGAGTGATTTGACAGGTGGTACGTTCACAATCACAAACGGTGGCGTGTTCGGTTCACTCCTCTCAACACCAATCTTGAACGGACCGCAAGTCGCCATCCTTGGGATGCACTCGATTCAACTCCGTCCAGTCGCCATCGATGCGGATACAATGGAGAACCGTCCGATGATGTACGTGGCACTCTCGTATGACCACCGAATCGTAGATGGTCGTGAGGCTGTGACATTCCTCAAGCACATTAAAGACATGATTGAAGATCCAGAACAATTATTGTTCGAAGCGTAAGAACAGGAAGTACTCGCTCCTATATAGGGGCGAGTGCTTTTTTACGTCAGGTTTTAGAAAAAATCTTATTATAGTTTTTTTTGTTGAGTAAATATTTATGATGAAAATCAACGAGAAAAGACAATCGCGTCGATGCGATGCAACTGATCACCCATCAAAAAGTCTTGGCGACAGAAAAAGCGGGTGCCATCTCGATGACACATGAAAATCTGAAAGAGGTTCGTGACTATTTGGAGTTGTTGCGCGACAAGAATAAAATCAAAAACGATGACTATCTTCAACTCGGCGGAATCATTGAACGATGGGGACAAGCCATCTTCGATGAAATCGATAAAGAACAGGACGTATTGTTAGAGGAAATGTATGCTGTCATTGGATTCTTGAACGGACTGGCGACACGTGCAGAAAAAAGACGTGGATACGGAAACGGAAGAATAAGCAAAAGGAGTTCATAATGAACTCCTTTTGCATGGGGAAACGATGTCATGAGAGCGACTCATGGAAGGAAAGTTGGTGTTTCCCGTTCGCTTTTGACAGATATAATGCTTCGTCCGCTTGTTCGATAGCGATGTGTGGTGGTTCCGGTGGACTCCAAATGGACGCCCCGATACTAGCCCCGACTTTTACCGATACGATGTCTAGCGTAATCGGTTCAGAAATCATCTCGATGAGTGTGCTGCCGACCTCCCGAATCTGTTGGGTCGAACGCTCAGTCCTTGGGAACATGAGGAAGAACTCATCTCCGCTCAATCGGACGGGGTAAACCTCATCGATGGAAAGCGTCCGTAACCGGTGTGCGACCTCGACCAATACCTCGTCCCCGACCGCATGACCATATGTATCATTCACCGCCTTGAAGCCGTCGAGATCGAGATAAAAGAAGACGTACGGTTCTTGCGAGGTGTGTAGTTGATTCAGCTGTTCACGTAGGGCGACCCGGTTTGAAAGACCGGTCAGTGCGTCACGGTTTGCTAGTTTTTCAAAGTGTACCCGCTCCGATTCAGACTCTGTCAGGGAGGTGACGAGCGATTCGAGCGCGAACGCGAGCGACTCAATCTCTTCGATTCCTGATTGATGGGGGAACGTGTTCGCTTTCCCTTGTTCCATGAGCGAAGCCGTTTCGGTGATTCGCTTCAACGGTTTCGTCACGATCGAAGCGAGTAGCCAACCGAGTACAGCCGTCACAAGTGAGGCCAATAAACCAATCCATAGAATTCTCGTTTCAAGTGTCTCGACTGGTGCAAACGCGACTGCCGTCGGCTGACGGACGACGACCTGCCAACCAAGTCCAGGATATTCATCATATCCTTCTCCGATTGACATGCCTGTCAGATAGTCTTGACCGTCATCCCACTCTTTCACGGAGGCGTCTTCTGTAAAGGATACAGGGAGTGGTTTTCCGACCATGTCGTCTGGACCGAGGAGCACGACACTGTCTCGTTCACTGATGACGAATAAATCCGTATCATCGACTTGTTCATGAAGCGTTCGATTGAAATGTTCGAGTACTTCTTTCCCCCAGGCCCAGCTTAAATGAGTGGCAAGTACCCCTTGAAACGAGCCGTCCTGGAAAAGCGGGACACTGATATCGACGAATTGGAGCGGTTCTCCCGTCGGATTCGGCAATAATTCAGCTAAGAGAACTGCCTCGTGGACATCTCCGATAAATGGGGAATCTTGCGCTTCAAGATAAACCGGTCGTTCCGCAATCGATGCCCCTTCGAGAATCCCGTTCGTCGAAGCGACGACGGTCCCGTCCGCATCCGTGATGCCCATCCAAGAGAAGGCGGGGATGTTTGATTGGACTTGGTCGAGGAGTCGACGTGTCTCGTCTCGGTCTTCTAAATCGAGGCCTTGTAAGAGTTGGACTTCTTGATAGCGTGACCACATATAAAAATCGAGTTTGTCCGCCAATTGATGTGATGTCGTCGAGAGGCGTTCCCCGATTTCTTTCTCGAGCGCGTCAGATGCCCGGTGACTGATGAGGGAAGTGAGTGCGATCGTCAGTAAAAAGACGAGCGTGGCAATGCTGAGCGCCAAAATGAGTCCGAGGCGCATCGTAAAAGACTTGATCATGCGTAAATAAACCTCCTAAAGCTTGAATTAAAGAGAATTATGAAAAACGAGTCGATATCATGATAGGAAGAAGAGCTTCCGCTATAATGAAAGACGAGTCGAAAATAGATAGAGGTGAAGAGAATGAAAAAGAATCAATTGTTGGTCATCTTGACCATCGTCGCGGTCGCATTAATCGCATTGGTGTTCGTCTTACTCAACCAAGATGAGTCGACGACAGCTGAGCGTGGCGATCACGTCTCGATTGAAGGACAACCGACACTCGGAAACCCGGACGCAAAAGTATCGGTCGTCGAGTTCGGAGATTACAAGTGTCCTTCGTGTAAACAGTGGGGTGAAACGATTTACCCGCAACTGAAAGCGGATTATCTCGACAAGGAAGACGTCAGCTTCAGCTATATTAACGTCTTGTTCCACGGACAAGAATCGATCTTGGCATCCCTCGCTTCCGAGTCGGTATACGAGCAAGACCCTGAGTCGTTCTGGAAGTTCCATAAGGCGCTCTACGATGCGCAACCGGAATCACAACAACATGACAATGCGTGGGTGACCGTCGAGAAGCTGAAAGAAATCGCAGGCGAGACGACATCGGTCGACTTGGCGAAGTTTGAGCAAGACCTTGGGGAAGAATCGACCGTACTTGAAAAAGTCAGTACGGATGACGGTCTTGTAAAAGAGAACGGTGTTCAATTCACCCCGTCCATCATGATCAACGGCGTGATGCTCGAAGACCCGTTCGATTACGAAAAAATCCAAGAGCTGATCGAGCAGGATTTGTAAGATGAAATCATTTCTCGAAAAGTATGGGTTATACCTCGCTTGGCTCGTCTCGTTGACGGCGACGCTCGGCAGTCTCTACTTCAGTGAGATTCGGGAGTTCGTGCCATGTGAGCTATGTTGGATTCAACGTATCTTTATGTATCCGCTGACCATCCTCTTGGGAATTGCCGTCTTCACGGACGATCGGGCGGTTCGGAAATATGTGTTACCGCTTACTATCATAGGCGGTTTCGTATCACTTTACCATTACTTGGTACAGAAAGTGCCAGGTTTTGCAGAAATTCAACCTTGTGCACAAGGAGTTCCGTGTAGCGGTCAATACATTAACTGGCTCGGGTTCATCACGATCCCGTTCCTCGCATTGACGGCTTTCACGCTCATCACAATCCTCATGTGGAACGTCAAAAAGCGATAAGGAGTTGGCACGTGTGAAGAAATGGTGGATGATTGGTTTGACGACGATGCTCATCGTCCTAGCAGGATGTGGTCAAGAGATTGAGGATCCGCTCAACTGGGAAGTCGAATCGTTCGAATATACGAATCAAGATGAAGAAATGGTCAGTCTTGACGATTTAAAAGGGAAAGTGTGGATGGCGGATTTCGTTTTCACAAGCTGTGAGACAGTCTGTCCACCGATGACATACAATATGACAAAGCTGAATGAAGCGCTTGAAGAAGAGGGCGTCGAAGACGTGCAATTCGTTTCCTTCAGCGTCGACCCGACGGTGGACACTCCGGAGAAGATGAAAGAGTTTATGAGTGGCTATGACCTTGCGAAAGCAGATTGGCAGTTCCTCTCAGGCTACTCGCAAGACGAGATTGAAACGTTTGCCCAACAGAACTTCAAGGCGCTCGTCCGGAAGCCTGACGAAGGTACACAAGTCGACCACGGCACGTATTTCTATTTGGTCGACCAGGAAGGAAAAATCATCAAGGCGTATCCTGGTTTCCAAAACGTTCCGACCGAAGACATCATCAACGACATTAAAATCTTGCAAAAATCTTAACCGAAGACCTGCTCCACCAAACACGGGTGGGCAGGTCTTTTTGGTTTAAGAGAACTGCTATAATGGAATAAGCAGAATGCTCAATGAAGAGCACGCCATTTTTTGAAAGATAGGCGAATCAATATACTTTCTCGTATTGAAACGGCGAAGGCACGCTATAATCAATTCAACGAACTATTAGAAAAGAGGACCTACATGAAAAAGACGATGTTGCTCTCATTGGTTGGAATGGCGGCTGTCACCGGAACGATTCTGACACAGTACAAACCACTTGGACGAAAGCCGAAATCGCTTCAATCTCCGAACCGGATCAATGGAAAGTTCCGTAATCAATATGAGACACCGATGAACTTCTCTACGCAAGACATGGTGTCGATGGCGCGCGACTATCGTGATGTGACGTCACTGCGTAAGCCTACCGAACGTCTTCCGATCGTGCCAATCGATTTTGAGGAGAAGACGGGCTCGAGTTTCACAAGAATCTATTGGCTCGGTCATTCGGCGCTCATGGTACAAATGGACGGGAAGACGATGCTCGTCGATCCGATGTTTGGACGTAGCCCATCCCCACTCCCGTTCGCTAAAAACGAACGCTTCAGTGAAGACTTGCCGTTCGAACTCGAGGACTTGCCCGAAATCGATGTCGTCTTATTGACGCATGACCATTACGACCATCTCGATTATGGAACGATTCTTGCCATCAAAGACAAGGTCGCCATGTTCATCGTACCGCTCGGGGTAGGGAGTCATTTGAAACGATGGGGTGTCGGGGCAGAACGAATCGTAGAACGGGATTGGGGCGAGTCGTATGCGTTCGGGTCGTGGACATTCGTCTGTACGCCGGCGCGTCACTTCTCCGGTCGCTCGTTGACGGACCGCAACAGCACGCTGTGGGCGTCGTGGGTCGTCCTCGGTGAGACGGATCGGCTCTTCTTCAGTGGGGACAGTGGCTATGCTCCGCATTTCAAGATGATTGGCGAACAGTACGGACCGTTTGATTTCGCTGCACTCGAATGCGGGCAATATGATGTGCGCTGGCCAGACGTCCATATGCAGCCGGAAGAGACCGCGCAAGCGTTTCACGATTTACGGGCCGACCAAATGATGCCGATCCATTGGGGGGCGTTCACGCTCTCGTTTCATGATTGGTTCGACCCGGCAGAACAGATGTCGTCTCTTTTACCAAAAGAAGTCGTCCTCACTCCGAAAATCGGGGAGAGAATCACGCTCGACGGTCGGAATGATACGACGGCGTGGTGGCGAGAGCTCGAAGACGCAAACAAGCGATGACCTCGGTCACCGCTTGTTTTTTTGTTAGGAAGACATCTTCTCTGTGGAATCTTCCTCGATATGCAATTGATGCTTTCTCGTGTATACAAGAAATGCGCAGGTCATCGCAATCGAACTAATTCCAAACAAGACGACCATGAGCTGAAGTCCAATCAAATCGAGGAAGAATCCTGTCACGAGAAGGACGACTTGGAAGATGATCCGGTCGAGCATGTTTCGGAACGAGAAGAAACGACCGTGATATTCTTTTGGCATCCGTGTCTGGAAAATCGTGACCGCCGTCGGGAAGAAACATCCGACCGAGAAGCCGAAGAGAACGAACGCAGCAATGGACATGAACGGGATGTCCGCAAAATAGAGCATCAGTTGGGCGACACCGATTAAAAACGAGAACGAGAATAAAATCGAGAACGCCGAGAATTTTTCTCCGATCCGTTTAATCATAAAGGCACCTGTCATGAAGGCGAGTCCCTCTGCCGTATAAATCCATCCTTTAATCGCCGTCGAATCTTGCAACTCACTGATGTTGATGACGAGCAAGTTGAATCCTCCGATGAAGAGGAGCGGGATGAGCGTCATGACGAGTGTCATGAAGATGACTGGAATCGATTTGATGATTGGGAAGACGTCTTTGAAACCGCTCGACGCTTTCGCATCGACCTTTTTCGCCGAGGGCGTTTTCGTCTCATCGAGTTTCAAGAAGAGCGTCGCGACCGCTAGCAACAGGTAGGCGACGAGCGAGAGCGCGTAGACGTTACGGAGCGAGATCAGTGTCAAAAGGACACCTGCAATCGCCGTCCCGATGACACGCGACAAGGTAGACACATTCATATGAACGCCGTTCAAGGCAAGAAGCTCCCGTTCCTTCACGATGAGCGGAATCGCTGCCTGGAGGGCAGGGAAATAAAAAGCGGCCGATCCTTGTAAGATGATTAAAAAGACGACCATCCACACGACCGAATTCGTCTCGATGGCGACGAACATGAAGATTACGCTGAGCGCCCGGACGATGCTCGAGATGAGCATGATTTTTTTCTTAGAACCTTGGTCGGTCAAGCGACCCGCGAGCGGACCGATGGCGACCCCGGCAAGTAAGCCGATGGCGAGAATGACCGCCTTCACAAAGTCAGAGGGGACACGGTCTTGCATAAATTCCAAGTTCCCGATGATGCCGAGCCATAGACCAAGACCGGCGACGAATTCGCCCGTCAAGATGATCCAGACGTTCCGATTTTTCCACATAAATGTATTCCTCGATTCTTATCTGTTGATAATAATTATGCTTGAGAATGATTCATTTAGCCACAAAAAAGAAGCCGAACGTCGGCTTCTTCATCAATCAAAAATCAAATATCACAGTTGTCGTCGGTGCACGTCGCGCCGTTCGAAAGGACTTGAATCGTCGGATTGTTCTCAGACCAGACTTTTTCGAGCACTTGCGTGAACGCTTCCGTCGGCTGAGCACCAGACACCCCATATTTGTTGTCGAATACGAAGAACGGGACACCAGTGATGCCGAGGTCGCTCGCGCGTTTTTCTTCTGCACGTACGTCTTCCGTATACAGGTCAGTCGTCAAGACGTCACGCACGGCGTCACGATCGAGTCCGACGCTTGTCGCGATTTCAAGCAGCACATCGTGGTTCCCGATGTGTTTCGCGTCGACGAAATACGCCTGCAGCAACGCTTCCGACAATTCTTTTTCTTTCCCGACCGTTTTCGCGTAATGTGTCAAACGATGCGAGTCGAGCGTACCCGTCACGACCATGTTCTCAAAATCGTAATCGAGTCCGACTTCGCGGGCCTGTGCAGCGACTTGTGCTGTCGTTCCTTTTGCCTGTTCAATCGGCATCCGATATTTCGTTGCGAGTGCCTCATAGATGGTACGTGAATCATTCGTCGGGGCGTTCGGGTCGAGCTCGAAACTCTTGAATTCGACTTCCACTTGATCCGCCTGTGGGAACTGTTCGAGCGCCTCTTCTAGACGACGCTTACCGATATAACAAAACGGGCAGACATAATCTGACCATACTTCAATTTTCATGATGAATCCCTCCTGTCCTTAGTGTAGGAAATCTTGAATTCAAAGTACAGGAAACGGCTCATGAAAAAAAGCCCTCCACGAGGAGGACTTAAAAGACGTACCAGAACACACAGACGAAGTGGGCGAAGCTTCCGAACAAGATGAACAGATGGAACACCTCATGGAAGCCCCAGCCGCGCCAGTTGACGAATTTTGGCTTGAACCCGTAAATGAGTCCACCAATGGTATACATGACGCCCCCGAGTACGAGCCAGAAGATGCCGGCGTTGCCAATCACTTCATGGAGCGGTCCGATAAAGAAGACGGATAGCCAGCCCATTCCGATATAGAGCGCGGTCGACAAGAAACGCGGGGCATGGAACCAAACGAGTTTGAAGACAATGCCGAACAAGGCGAGTGCGTGTACGGTACCGAAGAGGACCCACCGCGTCGGTCCCTCGAGAGCGAGTAACGTGAGTGGCGCGTATGTACCCGCAATCAATGCGTAAATCATCGCATGATCGATTCTCCGGAAGAAAGCGATGACGTTCGGCGAGGCGATGATGCTATGGTAAAGACCGGACGATAAATAGAGAAAGACGAGGCTGATCCCAAATAGAATCGCTGCCATAATCGCGAGTGGCGAGCCAAGTAGTGAGGCTTTGACGACCATGGCAATCAGCGCGATGAAAGCGAGTACCGCGCCGGCGAGATGCGTCAACGCGTTAATCGGTTCTCGGAAAATCGAATTCATGTAAAACACTCCTTATCACATCATGTAGTATCGATAACTACATGATATACTGAAAAGGGACAAACAGCAAGGTATACCTTTCGACAAGTCGCAGTTTTCATTATACTGAAGAGGTGAGGTGAGACAGATGAAAGCAAAACAGATTACCGAGACGGAAGGGACGCTTCCGAGAGAAGTGTTACCGACAATCGATTTATACATGGATCAGGTCATCCAATTGTTCGAGCAACATTATGACAAGATGAAGCGGAACGAAGATGAGACTATTTTGACGAAGACGATGATCAACAACTATGCGAAGGGTAAGTTGTTCCATCCTGTCAAAAATAAGAAGTATACGAATGAACATCTGATGTTGCTCAGTTTGATTTATGAGATGAAAGGCCTTCTGTCAATCAGTGACATCAAGGAGACACTCCGCCCTTTGAACGAGTCGGACGAGACGTTTTCACTTGAGGACTTCTACGAGGCGTATCAGGCGCAGAAAGTGAAGAATTTAGAAGCGTTCGAAGTTCAGGCGGACACGCTTTTGAATGCATCGGTCGAAAAAGAGAATGGTATCCAGCGGTCGCTCGCTATTGCGTCTGCCGTTCACATGAGCCACTTGTATCAGCGATTGGCCGAGCAGTTAATTGATGAGAACTAAAACAACTCCTCCGAAGACAAATCGTCTGCGGAGGAGTTGTTTTTAGTTATTGATGTATTTTTCGTAAACCGTACCGAAGTCTTTACGGTTCCATTCATGATAGTGACGTTGTAGCCAATCGAACGATTGCTCGTTCAATTCCTTGAACGTGTTCGGGACGTTCATGTCACCTTCACGGAGTCCGCTCAAAATCGACACCGAGTGTGTGAGCGACGTATTCGCATACTCCATCATGCGACGGCCTTCTCGCTGAATCTCTTCAATCGCAAGGAGTGCCTTGTACAAATCTTTCACGTGCTCGATTTGCTTCTTGTTGATATCGATTGAGTATGGCTTGTCGCCGATTGTGAATTTGACTTCGACATCGAGGTCGACGGTACCGGCTGTCTCGAACATGACGTGCTTAATCGGATAGTGTGCGTAAGGGTAACGATACAGAACTCGTTTCGAACTCATCGCGCTCGTCCCGTCGAGGTGAATCATTCCTAAGTTTGTAAAGCAGTACTCATCCGATTTTGATTTGATCAAGAAGTAGATCTTTTCGTTATCCTCATGGAGGACGTAATCATCCGAGTCCGCCTTATCGAAATCGGACGGGTCGATCACCTCACCGATGTCGCTGAAGCCAGTCAAATCAGAAGCTAGTTTTTTGAACATGTCATTCACTCCTCAGTAATGGATTTTATGCATCTCTTTCGGGTCGGACCCGGTCCGCTCGTCACGATTGAGCGCATCGATGGCCGCCATCTCTTCTTTCGTCAACGTGAAGTCGAATACCTGTATGTTTTCTTTGATTCGACTCGGTGTGACCGATTTTGGAATCACAGCGACTCCGTTCTGTAAATGCCAACGCAAGATCACTTGAGCCGGTGACTTGCCGTGAGCGTTCGCAATCTTGACAATCGTCTCATCTTCGAGCGCTTCGCGTCCTTTCATGAGTGGACTCCACGCTTGAATTTGGATGTCATATCGTTTGCAGAATGCAATTAGTTCTTTCTGAGACAAATATGGATGGATCTCGACCTGGTTCACGGCCGGGACAATCGAGCAAGATTGAATGATTTGTTCCAAATGCTCGATCTCAAAGTTCGAGACGCCGATTGCTCGGACGCGTCCTTCTTCATACAATTGTTCGAGTGCTTTGTACGTTTCGACGAATTTACCGAAACGAGGCATCGGCCAGTGGATGAGGAACAAGTCGACATACTCGAGTCCGAGCCGATCTAGGCTATCCTGAAACGCTTGGAGCGCCTCGTCGAATCCGTGAAACTCGTTCCAAAGCTTTGTCGTCACAAAGACGTCCTCTCGTGGGATGCCTGCTTCACGAAGCGCTTGTCCGACACTCTCTTCATTTTGATAAATCGCAGCCGTATCGATCAATCGATAGTCTGCATCGAGCGCAGCTTTGACCGTATCGACCGTCACCGCGCCATCTTCGACCTTATAGACACCGAGCCCGAGCATCGGCATCTTGACGTCATTATTCAACGTCGTCCATTCCATAAAAAATCCCTCCCTCTCGTCTATAACGTTACCGAAATTTTGGATGAAGGGAAAGGAAAAACTACAGACGGATGCTTTCCCCGTGCGCCTTGATCACAATTTGGTCACGGTCGAGTTTTGCGGCCGCGACGAGACGATGATACGGTTCCTCGACAGGCTCATAAGAAAGGACGAACGTGTCCCAATGCATCGGGAAGAAACGCTTCGCTCCACTCTCTTTGTACATCATCCAAGCCTGTTCCGGAGTACAGTGCGCTTCCTGGAACGAGTCCGGTTGATAGGCACCGATGGGGAAAAAGGCGAGGTCGATCGGTTCACGATCGGCGAGTCCTTTGAAGGAGTCGGTGTACGCCGTGTCTCCTGCGAAGAGCATACGAATCCCTTTGTATTTGAGCAGGTACCCGTTGTACCCCATATGTTTGTCCCACGGGAAACGGTTGCCCCAATGCTTGACGGGAATGGCGCGGACATCGAGCCCGTTCGCAAGTGTCACTTTGTCATGTGGATGCAGTTCGAGCGTCTGCAGACTTGGGTATCGGCGCAACAGGCGGCTCGTCCCAGGAGCAGAGACGACAATCGTCTCGCGAGTGATGAGTCGCTTCAAACTTTTATGGTCAAAGTGGTCCATATGGGCATGGCTGAGTAGGATGACATCGACCGGGCCGACCTCCTCAATGGAGAGGGCCGGAGCGGTGTGACGTTTCATGCCGACTGTCAGCGGTCCGAGATGGACACCGATTCGTTTTGAGAAGACGGGGTCTGTTAAAATCTTGAGCCCATACCAATGAATGAGGACCGTCGAATGCCCGATCCACGTCGCCTGCACATGCGTCTCATCAATGGTTGTCAGTTCTGGACGTTCAGGCCATTTAAAACGCGGACGGGGGAGCCGTCGTTTGAATCGTGTATAGAGAAACGTTCCGACGCTCGCCAAGACGGCACTCGGAACGAGGATGCGTCGACGCATCATGCATCACCTCACTGTTCGAATATACTGTCATCATATCGCGAGGACAGGTGCACCGCATCCGCCTAAAGGAGTAGAAAAAATGGGAGATTGTGGGGTACACTCTTGCGAATCCGCTTTCAATTTGATAAGGTGGCAGTAACTTAGGAAAGAGAGGTATACCGTGCCATGAAAAATACACGTTCACTCCAACGATGAGACGAATCATCACTGTTCGCTTGAACAGTCACGGGTGAAGTGTGTCCATTTTTTCAAATACGGGAAGCGCTCGTTTTCCTCTTTGAACGGATTCCTTCACACCACCGCTTTGAAGCGGATGGTGTTTTTTGTTTCATCGCGTATCGGATTCATAAGCGAGGTGAAACAGATGTTAGCAGTAAAACAAGTCCGGTTTGACTATGACCGGAAACCATTATTTGACGCGGTCTCGTTCGAGGTCGCGGCTGGAGAGCGTGCCGTATTATTCGGACTGAACGGGAGCGGGAAGACGACGCTCTTCCGACTCGTGACAGGGGAGTTGACCCCTCAAGCCGGGAAGATTGAACGTCAAGGAGAGGTCGGACTCGTCCGACAGACCATCGAATCGACAGACATGACCGTACTTGAGTGGACGATGCGCAGTGATCCAGAACGATATGCGCTCTATGAAGATGTTTCTTCTGGTGACGAGATGCGTGTCATGCGGTCCTATGAACGGGCGCTCGCACTCGATGTGTACAACTTGGAACAAGAGGCGACAAGAGCATTGACTCGACTTGGGCTGGAGGAGCACCTCTTCCGAAACATTAACGAGTTAAGCGGAGGCGAGAAGACGCGAGCTCAGCTCTCAACACTGACGATGAAGCGGGTGGACCTCGTCCTGCTCGACGAACCGACGAACCATCTCGATCTCGAGTCGATTGACTGGCTCACGAAGTGGTTGAACCAGTTCAAGGGGACAGTGCTCATCATCTCACACGACCGTCAACTGATGGACGATGTCGCAACGACCATTCTTGAACTGTCAGAAGGCCGGGTCACACGATATCAGGGAAACTATACGGCGTATAAGCATCAAAAAGAAGAAGAACGCGTGCGTGATGAGCGAGCTCGTGCTCGATACGAGAACCGAAAGGCAGAACTGCTCGAGATGATTGCCCAATATAAAGGATGGCATTTGAAGGCGAAAGCGACAGCGAGTGTCCGCAGTCCAGGAGCGCAAAAGGGAGCGGCCAATCTCGCAGTCAAAATGAAGGCGAGAGAACAGAAGTTAAGGCAGCTCGAAGACAATCGTCCACAAAAACCAAAAGAGGAGAAACCCATCTCCGTCCGTTTTGCGGCGGATGAGCTCGAAGCGAAGACGTGGCTGACGTGTGAGGATGTGACGTTTGGATACGACAATCCGTTTTATGAACCGTTTTCCTTCTCGATGAATAAAGGAGAGCGGATCTCGATTATCGGACCGAACGGAAGCGGAAAGACGACGTTATTAAACGTGATGATCGGCGAAAGATTACCATACTCGGGCGTGATTAAGCGACATCCTCGTCTGAAGATCGGATATTTCTCTCAAACGCTCGAGCGTCTCCCGGAGACCGGGACGTTACTTGAGGCGTTACTCGCCAATAGTGAGATCGGAGAGACGGAGGCGCGAACGTTGCTCGCTCACTTCTTGTTCCGGCGAGATGAAGTGCACCGACCGATTACCGAGGCGAGCATGGGGGAAAAGTGTCGAATCGCGTTTCTCATCTTGTACTTCTCGGATGCCCATCTGTTGGCATTAGATGAACCGACGAACTATTTAGATGTGGCGACACGCGAACAAATCGAGGCGGCCTTATCCGTCTATCCGGGTGGATTATTGTTGATTTCCCACGACCGCTACTTTCATCGTCTGACTTCGCGCACGATTGAATTAGGAGAGCACATTGTCATATGTGAGAACGATGAGCGCGATGAACCGGTCGATGTCGAACAAATGGTCAGAACGATGGACGAATTGACAAAAGATGAATTGAAATTTTTTGATGAAGCAGGAAACCTCCTACCATTTGACGAAACGAGTGAAATGAATCGAATCGAGTAGGAGTGAAGAACATGAATGGAGGAAGATTGTCGCGTGCGACGACGCGGAAGCGTAAACGCGTGTTCCGTATCACGACGGCATTGGCATTAATGCTCGCCTTGGTCGGGATCATCGCGTTCGCGGCACTGATTGACAAGAAACAGGACTCGGCTTTACCGGAATCTGATGAGATTGCCACGGAAATGGTCGACTCCGAGTCGGAACAACCGGCTGATGCTGATGCTGATGCTGAGACGGAATCAGCAGATAAGATTTATATCGGACAACCGTATACGAAAGTATACGCGGATGACCGGGTCACGGTCGTTTATGAAGCCGACTTGGGTGATCGATTTGAACGGTTGGAGACGGTAAGTGGATTTGTGAAAGTTCAGTTGAACGAGCGGTTGACCGGCTGGGTCACAGAAGAAAGTGTGACGACAGAGGCGACAGCTTTATCGGATGACGAGGTGATTGCCGCTTGGCAACAAGTCGTCCCAAACGCTTCGGAGTCCGTCCTCGACTGGATTGGGAAAGATCTCGAAACCGTCCGTGCGGAGCTTGGCAGTCCTTCTGCCGTTCAACGTGACCAAGTGAACGAGTATCATTTCTATGATGGATTCTTCCTCATGGTCCGGGACCAAAAAGTACGGGCCGTGGATTGGGACAAACAAGTAACCGCGACGCCAGACTTACAACCGACTCGCGAACAAGCGACCGGAATTTGGTTCGAGGGTGAGACGGTCCAATTGAAACTGTTCCCTTATAGCGGCGTCATGCGTGTCCGTCTGGAGCAAAAATGAGACAAAGCGGGAGAGTTCATTCTCCCGTTTTTTTATTGTTTTTCATTCAAATGAACGTTTGAATGTTTGGTTAAAATGGAATAAGATAAACAGTAGAAGGAGGAGTCAGTTATGGGACATCATCATGATCACGACCACCATCACCATCATTCGACGAATCAGCGGGCGCTCTTACTCGCCTTTCTCTTGATTGCGGCGTTCATGGTCGTCGAAGTGATCGGCGGACTATGGACGAACAGTTTGGCGCTATTATCGGATGCGGGTCATATGCTAGGAGATGCGGCTGCGTTAGGACTCAGTTTCCTCGCTGTCCGATTTGGGGCGAAAGCGGCGACACCGAACCGGACGTTCGGGTATCGACGTTTCGAGATTTTAGCGGCATTCATTAACGGGCTGACACTACTCGTCATCTCGGTCTATATTCTTGTCGAGGCATACCAACGAATCAGCGCGCCACCAGAAATTCTAAGTGGTGGAATG
Organism: Exiguobacterium sp. s132; assembly: GCF_018617235.1. Taxonomy (GTDB): domain Bacteria; phylum Bacillota; class Bacilli; order Exiguobacteriales; family Exiguobacteriaceae; genus Exiguobacterium; species Exiguobacterium profundum. Next base: position 132,676 of record NZ_JACSJU010000001.1, read on the forward strand.
CTTGTCGTCGCCATCATCGGGCTACTCGTCAACATCCTTGCCGCCTGGATTTTAATGCGCGGGGAGAAAGATAATTTGAACGTGAAGAGTGCGTTGTTACACGTATTCGGAGATTTGCTCGGCTCGGTCGGAGCCATCACGGCAGCAATCCTCATCATGTTGTTCGGATGGACGTGGGCGGACCCGGTCGCAAGCGCCTTTGTTGCGATTTTGATTTTAATCAGTGGTTATCGTGTGACGCGTGACGCCATTCATATCTTGATGGAAGGGTCGCCGGAACAGATTGACGTCCGGGCGATGCAAGAAGAGATTGCTAAAGTTGACGGGGTGAAAGAAGTGCACGACTTGCATGTCTGGTCCATCTCGTCGAGCGAACATGCGGCTACTTGTCACGTTTTAATTGGAGAAGAGACGGATGATCAAGACGTCTTGAGACAAGTGACGGAACGAATCCGGAAATACGGGACGTTCGAACGTTCGACGGTCCAGATTGAACGGGAACGACAATGTTGTGAAGAACGAATCATCTGGTAAGAAAAACGGACACTCGCTTGAGTGTCCGTTATTTTCCGTTCACATCGATCACGACAATCTCTGGTGGATTGTAAACACGTGGAATGTTGAAGCTGTAATTGAATCCCCGTCCAATCACATGGGTGAACGTCTCATGCTCATAGAGTCCGCCGGCGTATTCAGGAAAGAATCCTTGGTCAGGTGCGAATAATCCGTTCATCAAATAAGGGATTCTCACTTGCCCGCCATGAGCATGTCCGGACAAGACGAGGTCGAATGGAAGTTTAGCATACGTATCGACTTGTTCGGCACGGTGCGAAAGAAGTACCTTGAACGTCTCATCGGGGGCGATGTCCTGCATCGCCGCAGTCGACTCCGCATCCCAATCCGTATAAATATTTTCTCTGAACCCACGAAGAGGATCTTCTAGCCCGCCGATGACGAGGTCGATTCCATTGATGGTGACCGTCTCCCATTCGTCTTCGAGAACGTTGACACCGTATGAGCGAAACACGTCTTTCACATTGTGACGGACATAGTCATCCGATCCATCGATTTCATGGTTGCCGGTCACGAAATACATCGGCGCAATCCCTTCAAGCCCTTCGATTAGTTCGAAGGCGGGTTCAGGTGAACGATATCGGTCGAGTAAATCGCCCGGTAAAGCGATGAGGTCCGGTTTCTGTGCACGAACCTGGTCGATCAAAATCGACTGTTTATAACCGTATGAGGCGCTGTGTAAGTCGGAGAGGAGCACGATGCGGAGTGACTCATCTGCTGACAGTTTATCGGACGTCACGTCATACGTCCGGACGGTCAACCCATTGTACGTCGCCGTGAACAACAAAATGCCGAGTGCAACAAAAAGAAGAGTCGATTTATGTTTCTTCATCAGTGCTCCCTCCTTCCTTAATCGTGTCTTTAATCTTACTCCGATAGGCAGGGTTAAGCAAAAAAAATCCCGCTCCTACGAGCGGGATGGAAGATTATGCTGCTTTCGCTGTCAATTTGACGTCGACATTGCCGCGCGTCGCTTTTGAATAAGGGCACACTTGGTGTGCTTCTTCAACGAGACGTTCTGCTGTTGCTTGGTCAACACCTTTGATTTCGACTTCAAGTTCAACTGAAATGAAGAAACCTTCATCGTTTTGGTTTAATGTGACGTGACCTGTGACGCTTGAACCATCTGTCTTCACACGTTCTTTTCCGATGATGAGGTTGAGGGCACTACCGAAGCAAGCCGCATAGCCAGCTGCGAAAAGTTGTTCTGGGTTTGTCGCACCGTCGACGTGTTTCGCGCCAGGCATCGAGACGTTCATGTCGATGACGCCGTCAGTTGATTTCACGTGACCTTCGCGGCCACCGATTGCTGTTGCTGATGCTGTGAATAGTGATTTCATGATTGAATTCCTCCATTTCGTTTTTAACAATTAAGTTGTGCACAATTTAAATTATAGAGCAGTCAAAAAGTTTCGCAAGTGATATGCTTGGCTAAAGAAGAGTACGGAGGATTAAGTATGGACCAATCGTTAAAGTTAGAACATCAAATCTGTTTTCAATTGTATACCGCCTCAAAAGAGCTTACCCGGTTATATCGCCCAATTTTAGCACCGCTAAACCTGACGTATAGTCAATATCTCGTGATGCTTGTCTTATGGGAAGAGGATGGAATCGATTTGCGACAACTCGGATCGCGGTTGACCCTCGACTCTGGGACATTGTCGCCGCTCGTCAAACGGCTCATCCAAATCGGCTATGTGGAGAAAAGTCGTGCGACGGACGACGAACGAAAAATCATCGTTCGTTTGACCGAAAGCGGTAGCGCGTTGCGTGAGCAGGCGGCGAATGTACCGCTACAAGTAAGTGGTATGCTGAATATAGACGAAGCGACGTATGTCGCATACATGGAGATGCTTACCGATATCAAGACGAGACTACACGATTTCGGGGAGCGTCAGCGCGAGCAGTAAGGAAGGAGGAGCCATGTTTCGAAAATTGATCATCCTCTTGATGGGGATTGGACTTTATATGGCTTGGCAATATGAGATGCCGAACGTCTCTGCCCCGACGAGCATTCAGGTTGAGTCTGAGGTGGCGACCGAACGAGCGACAGACACGCCAAAGTTCGCAAGTCAGTATGCCGGGCATGACTGGTATTTGGTCGAACGTGGCGGTGACCGCGGACTTGAACTGATTGATGAGGACGGTGCGAAAAAAGGATTCTATCAGTTCGAGACAGGCAGCACGTATCGAGGTCTCGTACTGAATGAAACGACCCGTGATCAAGTCGAGGACATCGGCTTCGAGGCGGTGACTTCGTATAATAAAGGATTGAATCGATACTTGATTCCGGACGATCCATCGTTTTCCGTTTTTGCAATCGATGGTCAGTATGTCACTTTCTTTTTTGACCAGCATGATGATGACCTCCTGAAAGGGATCTTGTCGGTCGACCGCCGTGTCGAAGAGGCGAGTGAGGGGTACTATGGTGATTTGTCGAAAGAGGGAACGGTCGCCAATGAGCAGTTGATGCGCATCCTCATGAACTGGGACCGTGAAAAGTTTGAATTGAACGCTTTAGCCGACTATGAACCGCTCTATCCGGTCGTACGGGCGCATAGTCAGAACATGGCGGAGAACGACTTCTTCAGCCATACGGACCCAGAAGGACAAGACCCGTTCGATCGAATGGACGAAGCGGGACTTTCGTATTCGATGGCCGGCGAAAACTTGGCCATGGGACAGATGAGCGTGTTCCATGCGCATTGGGGACTCATGAACTCGAAAGGGCATCGTGAGAACATCATGCAGCCGCGCTTCACCCATGCTGCCGTCGGGCTCGCTTACAACGACGACGGTAGTCCTTTCTATACAATTAATTTCATCACACCACGTTAAAAGAACGCGCTAATGACGAATTTAGCGCGTTCTTTCGTTTGCTTTATTCAGTGATTGTGAATTTTTGAAGTCGTTCGTTTAGTAGTTCGGCGACAAAAATTGTTCCGTCCTCTTGTACAGTGAGATCGTGGGGGATGCGCAATTGACCCATCTTGTTCCCCCAAGAACCAAATCGTTCAATGACTTCTCCCTTCGGACTTAAAACGACAATTTGACTGTTAGGAGTTTCACGTTCCCCGTTCAGATAATCGCCACCATCGACAAGATAGATGTTGCCATCGTTCCCTGCATCGATTCCGTAAGGTCTTCCGATTTCGGTGTCATCCCATGTGGAAAGGTGTTGTCCATCCTGGTCAAACACTTGAATGCGAGCATTATTTCGGTCAGCCACATATATGTTCCCTGACTGATCGTGAGTGATTCCGTGAGGCAAGTTAAACTCACCATCGGAAGAACCATAAGCATTAACTTCCCATTGGATGTTCCCATCACGATTGAATTTTACAATACGATGATTTCGGTATCCATCAGCCACAATGAATGAACCATCTTCCATTACGGTCACATCAGTTGGCCGTGCGAAAGTATATTCATTCATCGGGACAGGGAAGTTAGGCAGTTCATTTCGAATCCGTAAGCTTGTCTCAGTGCCGAGGCGATAATCGTCCCCAAACGTAGCGAGAACATTGCCACGTTCATCCAGCTTGAAAACTTTATTCAACATGATATCCGTTACCCAAATGTTGTTTTGAGCGTCCACTTCGATCCCGTGAGGAGATTGAAACAGGTTGTCCCCAAATTCATCGACAATCTCGTTTGTGTTTGGATCAAACACTGTGATTGTAGGGGTCGTGATTAATTCTTCATTCGCATAGCTTCCATCTCTGCGGTGTAAGTAATAGACATATCCTGAAGGGGAGGTAGAGACACCGCTACCTTCTCCTCCACGATGTGAGACACTGTCCTTCTCGGGCCAAACCCAACTAGATGTATATCGAGAACTTTTGGCTTTTTCATCATATTCATCTTTGAAAATGGGGTCCGTTCTTCCTTGGGCAAGCCATACAAGAGTTACTGAAAGTGCGAGGAGTACGCTGACTCCCAGCACTATTCTTTTTTTCATTCTATACAAGTGTGACACTCCTTCACGATTTACTGTGCATAGAATATGATAGATGGCTTAAGTGTAAACGCCAATTAGACCGTAGAGAGAAATCAATCTACGCCTTCAGGATGAGGTCAAATCAGTTTCTTCACCGCATCCTCAATTTCAGCCGGTGTCGTCTGTGGCGAAAAGCGCTCGATGACGTTTCCATCACGATCGACTAAGAACTTCGTGAAGTTCCATTTGATCGCCTTCGACCCGAGAAGCCCGGGCGCTTCTTTTGAGAGATAGGTGAAGAGTGGGTGGGCATCCTTGCCGTTCACGTCGACTTTCGCGAACATCGGGAACGATACCCCGTAATTCAGTTGACAGAACTCTTGAATTTCTTCATTGGAGCCCGGGTCTTGATGACCAAACTGGTTGCACGGGAAACCTAAGATTTGTAGGCCCTGTCCTTTATAGGTGTTGTAAAGTGACTCGAGGCCTTCGAGCTGCGGTGTGAATCCACATTTGCTCGCCGTGTTGACGATGAGTAAGACGTCGCCTCTATATGTAGCTAACGGTTGTAATTGTCCTTTCATGTCTACTGCTTCAAAATCATAAATCATGATAATTCCCCCTTTTTTTGTAGTATACCAAGAGAAGGAGACAGACTCGAACTTGAACGCGTTGCGTGCAATCAAATTGTTATGAAATCATGATGTCGCTGTTACATCATTCCGAAGAAAGAATCCGTATAATGAAAAACGTTGTAGAAAGGAACGGTGTTATGCGATTTTTAAAAAATGAATTTATATGGATTGCGCTTATTTTAATCGGACTCTTTTTATCAAGTGCGACGCCTTACTCGGACCAGTCTATCGTTTCGCCACTCGAGCGATTCAATTGGAGCTGGATCGAACCAACGCTAGCGAACGTGCAGTTCGACTATGCAGGAAAGGAAATCTCGCTCGATACGTTGGGGACGACAGGATTGATTGAGTTCTTTATGCGGAAGACGGCACATGTCGTCACGTTCCTCGTTCTCGGTGCATTATTCGTGAAGGCCATCTCGCGAACGAATCTTCATGCGGGACTGAACTTACTCTTCGCCTGGGCACTTGCGAACACGGTGGCGATTTTTGATGAGTATCATCAGAGTTTGACTCCTGAACGGACCGCGCTGTTAGAAGATGTCCTTTTGGATAGTACAGGTGCTGCCGCAGGTGTCATCTTATTCGGTGGGTTGTTATTACTTCGTTCGAAACGGAAAAATAGCAAACGGACCGGTTATGTTGCCTTAAGGTAGTCAAAAAAATGAATGGGTTACTATGTGAAAAGCGCTTTCTTGAAGTGCTTTTTTTCTTTTTAAAACTATTTTGTGACAACGAACCAAACAAAATATTGTCTATACCCACGTTTTTTAAAGGATAAAACCTAAATTAGGTCAATGTCATACGAATGAAATATAAGTGTAAAATAACTTTTGGTTTAGATTGCTATAATGAGTCACAGAGCGAACGAAATGTCGCGACTTATCTTATAAAAAATAATTGCACGACTATAGATAAAAACTACACGGGAATCAGCGGAGGGAAGCACATTGGGTAACTTGAAGAAATTTGCAGCAACAGTCACTCTAGGCGCACTCTTGATCGGCGGAACGTCACCGACTTATGCAGCCTCACTTACAGAGAAGCAGAAGAAAGTACAAGAACAACGACAAAAGAATAGCAGTGAACAGTCGAAAGCAAACTCTTCGATTCAATCACGTGAGCAAGCCATCAGCAAAGAGCAACAAGAGATCAACAAGTTAGATGCTGAACTCCAAGACGTCATCAACGATGTCGCTCAGAAAAAAGCTGAGATTCGTGCAACTGAAGAAAAGATTAAAAAGCTTCAAGCACAAATTAAAAAGTACGAAGCGAAAATGAAAGCACAAGAAGATCTTATGAAAGATCGTATGGCGACGATGCAAAAGAACGGTGGCTCGTCAGTCAACTGGGCTGAGTTCATCTTCGGTTCTAAAGACTTCGGTGATTTGATCACACGCATGATCACAGCTGGTACGATCCAAGAGAACGACCAACAAATCTTCGAAGAATACGAAGCAACGAAAGAAAAACTCGCGAAAGCGCAAGCTGATTTGAAAGCAGAGCGCGATTCACTCGTGAAGCAAAAAGAAGAACTTGAAAAACGTCAGAAAGAGCTCGATCAAAAAATGAAAGAGCGCGCTGCGAAAATCAAGAAACTTGAAGCTGAAAAAGTGAAGTTCGAATCGAAACTCATGAGCCTTCAAGAGATGGAAGATACGCTCAAAGCTCAAGAACAAGCGATTCAATCAGAAATCGAAGCGCAACGTCGTGCTGAAGAAGAAGCACGTCGTGCAGCGGCAGCAGCTGCGGCGGCGAAAAAGCAACAAGGTTCAAGCTCGAATAGCGGTTCAAGTGCTTCAACAGCACCGGTAGCGTCTGCACCAGCAAGCGGTGGCATGTTCCAACGTCCAGCAAGCGGTCGCCTCTCACAAGGGTGGGGTCCAGCAAGCGGTGCGAACGGCTACTCGTTCCACAACGGTCTTGATATCGCAGGTCCAGTCGGTACACCGATCTATGCAGCACAAACAGGTACGGTCCTCCGTGCAGGTTGGGGTGGCGCATACGGAAACCATGTTATGATTGCACACGTGATCAACGGGCAAGTATGGACGACAGTATACGCTCACATGAGCTCGGTATCAGTTTCTGCGGGTCAACGCGTGTCACAAGGACAAAACCTTGGCGGCATGGGTAGCACAGGGAACTCGACAGGTTCACACCTTCACTTCGAGATTCACCGTGGCGGCTATTCGTACTCTTCATCGAGCGCGGGAAGCACAGTTAACCCAGCATCATTCTTCTAAACACAAAGACAGTGATCGACGAACGCGTCGATCACTTTTTTGTTGCCCTATAGACGATGAACGTCAAAAGGGAGGCACCGATGACACTGAGCCATAGCGTTTCGAAGTTTGGGTCATCGAGCATGCTCCGGCCTCCAAGGAACACCATATAGCCGAGTATCGCGAGCGTGACAAGTGTCAAAGCGGTCAATCGGATCTGTCGGGGGATACGGAGCCACCAACCGAATAATCTGTTCATGAAAAATCGCCTCCTCTATTAGTATAGGGGAGGCGATGTGTTTCATCTAGCGAGTCGGACCCAAGCAGAGTCCATGATTTGTCGGTAACCGACTTCCCGATAGATTTTGTTCGATGTCGGGTTCGTCAAGTCGGTATAGAGGACACAGAACGATTTCGTCTCAAGTAATTGGCGGCTAAGGTCTGCAACGAGACTTCGCGCGTAACCTCTACCACGTGCATCAGGTGATGTGTAGACAAATGAAACGGTGATTCCGTTCTCAGTTGGACGTGCGCGTTTCGCACACGAGACGACCTGTCCGTCGACTTCCCAAAAGACAGCCTCTTCCCTGTCGAGCATCGTCTGTACAGCCTTCGTCACCTTCTCTGGTGGAGATGATCGGAGACCTGATTCGGCTTCGAAGGCACTATACCAAGCTTCGAGCTGTGCCTGGTCGGCCTTCGTCGCTTCTCGCATGTGGCCTTTTGCCATGTCGATGTCTTCCACGCTGTCGAGGCGATAAAGACCTTGGGACATGAACATCTCACTCGACCCAGACGTCAACTCCTGCCATACTTTCCCGAAACGTTCCGCTTGCTGTCGTTCCGAGACGACTTCCGCGAAGGGGACTGCTTCTTTCAAAAGGTGGGGGATGATGAAAGACGGGAGAAGGTCCGAGCGCTCCGTCTTCACGACGATATAGTGAAGTGGATGCGGTGGTGTCACTTGGAGGATGGCGAGAAGCTCCCCGTCCTCTTCGACTGTGAACTGATGAAACGTTTCATAGATTCCTTGTTTGACGTTATTCAAGACGCCAATCATGAGGCTATTCTTTGCCTCCTCGTCGAGTAATGCCGTCATGACGCGGTCTGAGAAGTGATCAGGGTCTTTCCATTCAATCCATTCCATATGGTTCTCTCCTTTATTATATGTAGACAAAAACGGACAAACCTGATGGCTTGCCCGTTTATGAGTCGTTCATTATGCGATATCTTCTTGTTTCGACGACGTGTTGTCGAGAAGTTTTGTGTTGTGTTTGAAGTAATGAATGATTTTCGCGATGGCACCGTCACCCGTGACGTTTGTTGCTGTCCCGAAGCTATCTTGTGCCAAGTAGAGCGCGATGACCAAGCTTTGCATCGTCGCGTCGAACCCGAGGATCGAGCCGAACAATCCGAGCGATGCCATGACGGCCCCGCCTGGTACACCTGGTGCTGCAATCATCGTCACACCGAGTGCGAGGATGAATGGAAGCATGATTGCGTAGGATAACGCCATGCCATTCAAGTACATGAGCGCGACACCGACCGATGTGAGTGTGATCGTCGACCCTGACAAGTGGATCGTTGCCGAGAGCGGGATGACGAAGTTCGCGACACCTTCGTCCGTGTTGTTCAACTTCGCTTGGCGAAGCGTGACTGGAATCGTCGCGGCCGATGATTGCGTCCCGATGGCTGTGAAGTAAGCCGGCATCATCGTCTTGAGCAACTTGAACGGATTCTCTTTGTTAAGACCACCTGCGATTGAATATTGAATCATGAGCATCGTCAAATGAAGGACGATGATTGTGACGAAGACGAGCGAGAAGACCGATAGGATCTCAGCGACTTGACCAGCGTACGTCATGTTCATGAAAATTCCGGCGATGTGGATTGGAAGTAATGGAATAATGACTTTACTGATTAAGAGTTCGATGATATCGCGGAAATCCATGGCGAGGTCGAGTGACCGTTTGCTTTCGATCGCGGCAATCCCGATTCCGATGACGAAAGCTAAGATAAGTGCGGTCATGACACCGAATACAGGTAAAATCTCAAATTCCATGAACCCTTTCAACAAGGCTTCTTCTGGATTTTCGGCTCCTGTCGTCGACCGTGTCAAAATTTGCGGGAACAAGTTGCTTGTTGCAAAGTATGCTAATGTTCCGGCGATGATGGTTGATGCGTAAGCGATGAGTGCTGTGAGTCCGACCAGCTTTCCTGCTCCTTTTCCAAGTTCCCCGATACCCGGGATGATAAAAGCAAGAATAATCAATGGAATAGCGAAGCCTAAGAACTGCCCGAAGACCGTGTTGAACGTCACGAACGTCCGAACAATCCAGTTCTGACTTTCTGGTACGATGCTCCCGAGTAAAATACCGAAAGCGATCGCGATGATGATGCGACCTAAGAGGCCAATACGTAATTTCAAATCAATCACCCTTTCTGTTTGTTTGAATAGTTGATATTTTCGCACATTTTACGGAATGTTGCCACCTTCTCTTACAATTTTTCTAAAGAAAGACGTTTGACAACTGTTTAGAAGGGTATTAGAAAATGTTGTACATATCAAGGGAAGGGGCTTCTCCTTTTCCTAATATAAAAACGATGTTATGATTAATTCTGACAGACGTAAAGGAGGGGTGCGCGTGCAGTTACAACGAACAACGATTCACATTGCGGGTCAAGACTATACGATCGTAAGCGAAGAACCCGCTGACCACGTGAGGGAAGTAGGCTTTTTGGTCGACAGTAAGATCCGCGAAATTCGTGAACAATCCCCTCATCTAGATGCTCGTCAGGCAGCGGTCTTGGCTGCGATTCAAATCGCGAGCGACCACGTCAAAACTAAACGAAATATGGGAGAATAAATCAATCCATGGTTACGCTACTTATACTGTTTTTCTTGTTTATCGGAATCGTCAACGGCTTCCGTCGTGGCGCGATTCTACAGCTCGGCCATTGGGTCGCGCTCATCATCAGTTTTCTCGTCGCCAATACGTACTATAAAGAGTTAGCCGAAGCGTTCAAGCTGTGGATCCCGTATCCGTCTCAGCTCGACGGGACGCTCCCAGGTGGCGTGTTGGACCTCAACTCCCTTTCAGGGATTGAGATGACATTTTATAACGTCTTTTGGTTCGTCGTCTTGTTCCTCATCACGAAACTCGTCTTGCATCTCATCTTGGCGATGCTCGACTTCTTGACGGACTTGCCAATTTTGCGCCAATTAAAAGGTGTGATCGGAGCTGTCCTCGGATTCTTCGAGGCATATGTCATCACATTCTTCATCCTTTGGGTGATCGCGTTCGTGCCGATGGCGAGCGTTCAAAACGCCGTCGACAAATCGTCGCTAGCGACATATATCATTCAAGACACGCCATATCTATCGGATTGGTTTTCAAATAAGATGTTGTGACACGACAGGCCGGAATGCAAGCTAGTGCTTGTGTCTCGGTCTTTTCTGTGTGAAGAGGGGGAAGCATATGAATAAAGTAGAAGCGATAATGTTGCTCGAAAAAATCGCGCAATATATGGAGATCAAAGGGGAGAACCCGTTTAAAATCAATGCGTTCCGCAAGGCGGCGACAGCGCTAGAGAACACGGACCTTGAACTCGAGGACATCGACGACTTGACGTCCATCTCAGGAATCGGGAAAGGGACGGCTGCAGTCCTTGAAGAGTATCGAGACACAGGACGCAGTGAAGTACTTGAAGCACTGCAAGAAGAGATTCCGTTCGGTTTGATGAAGCTCTTGAAAATTCAAGGGCTCGGCGGGAAGAAACTTGCTAAACTCCGTGAAATCGGTGTCGTCGACTTGGAGTCGCTCATCCGTGTACTCGAAGACGGGACGGCTGCATCACTACCCGGTTTCGGGGCGAAGAGTGTGGAGAAATTACTCGCCGCCGCGAAGAACCTCGAATCACGTCCAGAACGATTGGCTTATGCAGTCATGCGACCAATCGTTGAAGAAATCAATGAGGTGTTAGAGAAGGAGACACTCGTCTTGCGTCATTCGGTCGGAGGAAGCTTCCGCCGTGCCGAAGAGACGTGTAAAGACCTTGACTTCATCATCGCGACCGAGGAGCCGATTGAGCTACGTGAGAAGCTGCTCGCTTTGCCGTTCATCAACGAAGTGATTGCGGCAGGCGAGACGAAAGTCTCGCTCGTCCTCGAACGTGAAGAGATGGTATCGGTCGATTTCCGTATGGTCGAGCCAGGCGCGTTCGCTGCGACGCTTCACCATTTCACGGGCTCGAAAGACCACAACGTCCGCATGCGTCAACTCGCGAAAGCAAAAGGAGAGTCCATTTCCGAATATGGGGTCGAGACAGCAGACGGATTGTGGCAACCAAAAACAGAAGAAGAATTGTTCGAACGGTACGGTCTCCCATTCATCCCGCCTGAACTTCGGGAGGGGCATGCAGAGTTCGAGCACGACTTATCGAAGCTCGTCACGCTCGAAGACATCAAGGCTGACGCGCACATGCACACGGTCTGGTCGGACGGGAAGTTGACCGTCGACGAAATTGTCGTGGCGATGAAAGATCGCGGCTATGAATGGATGGCCATCACCGACCACGGGAAGTATTTGACGTTCGTCAATGGCTTGACCGAGGAACGGCTCGAAGCACAAGGGGAAGAAATCCGCGAGGCCGCGAAGACACATGATATGAACGTGTTACGAGGCGTTGAGATGGACATCCGTCCTGACGGGACGCTCGACTATGAACCCGAGTTTCTAGAGACGCTCGATTACGTCGTCGCCTCCATCCATTCGAAGATGGACCAATCGGTCGACGAGATCATGGCTCGTCTCGAGAACGCCTGTCGTTCTCCGTACGTCAACGTGATCGCCCATCCGACGGGTCGACTCATCGGTCGTCGGGACGGCTATCCAATCGACGAGGACAAGTTGATCGCGCTCGCGAAAGAAACAGGGACGGCGCTCGAGTTGAACGCCAACCCGAACCGCCTCGACCTGACAGCTTCCACGCTCAAGAAGGCGAAGGCAGCGGGCGTCAAAGTGATGATCAACACGGACACGCACCACCCAGATATGATGGAAGACATGGCCCTCGGTGTGTTGCACGCACGGAAAGCCTATCTCGAACCATCAGATATTATCAACTGCTTCACGTTTGAAGACGCCAAGGCGTTCTTTGCGGCGAAGCGATAGAAAGGAACATGCTAGATGGACCACGCGTTACGCGTATTAGAATATGAAAAATTGCGCCAACAGCTTGCCGGTCACGCGGCGAGCTCGCTCGGAAAAGATTTGGCGCTGAAGATGCAACCTGACTACTCATACGACCGGGTGCTCTCGAATTTGAACGTGACGAAAGAGGCGACCGAGGTCGTTCGTCTCCGTGACCGTCTGCCGCTCGGTGGGCTTACGGATGTCCGTGCGGAAGTGAAACGGGCCGCAATCGGCTCGGTCCTCTCGACGAGCGAATTGCTCGCCGTCGCTGCCGTCATGTATGGCGGACGCCAAGTGAAGAACTTCTTCGAGAAGCTTCACGAGGATAACGAAGAGATTCGCATTCCACGTCTTGACGAGTATGCGGACAAGTTGACGAAGCTCATCGAGGTCGAACAGGCGATTCGTCATGCGATTGACGACCAAGGGACTGTCCAAGATTCCGCGAGTCCACAACTCCGTGGACTTCGGACACAGCTCCGGAGCTTTGAAGGGAGTGTCCGGTCACGTATCGACAACATCCTCCGCAACAATGCGAAGATGCTCTCGGACGCCATCGTCACAATCCGGAACGATCGCTATGTTGTACCGGTCAAACAAGAGTACCGTCAAGCGTTCGGTGGAATCGTCCATGACCAGTCGGCTTCTGGTCAGACACTCTTCATTGAGCCGCAGGCCATCGTCTCCATCAATAACGAGATTCAAGAAGTTCGTCTGAAAGAACGTGCTGAAATCGAACGGATTTTAAGTGCTCTCTCGAACGAGGTCGGTGGGGTCCATGATGCCATCATGACGAACCTCGAGGTGTTGGCCGAACTCGACTTTATCTTTGCGAAAGTCGCATACGGACAAGAGATGAAAGCGACCGAGCCAAAGTTGAACGACAATCGAGAAATCAAGTTGAAACAGGCACGTCATCCGTTCATCCCGAAAGATGAGGTCGTACCGATCACAGTCGAGCTCGGAGAAGACTACACGTCACTCGTCATCACCGGACCAAACACCGGCGGGAAAACCGTCACGTTGAAAACGATTGGACTCCTTCAATTGATGGTGCAATCAGGTCTCTACGTGCCGGCAGAGTTCGGGACAGAGCTTTCCGTGTTTGACGCGGTCTATGCCGATATCGGGGATGAGCAATCGATTGAACAGAGTCTCTCGACGTTCAGCTCGCATATGACAAACATCGTCGGCATGCTCGACAAAATCGACTTCATGTCACTCGTCCTCTTCGATGAGCTCGGTGCCGGGACGGATCCACAAGAAGGGGCTGCCCTTGCCATCGCCATCTTAGATGAAGTGAAACGCCGCGGGGCACGTGTCGCTGCGACGACACACTACTCGGAACTAAAGGCATACGCTTATAACCGCGAAGGTGTCATGAACGCCTCGATGGAGTTTGATATCGAATCGCTCAGCCCGACGTACCGTCTTTTGATTGGCGTACCGGGTCGCTCGAACGCCTTCGAGATCAGTCGTCGTCTCGGACTGTCTGAGCAAGTCATCGACAAGGCACGTAGCCACGTCGGTAGTGATGCAGAATCAGTCGAATCGATGATCAATAAGCTTGAAGCAGCGAAACAACGCGCCGAGCAGCTCGAGCAAGAGCTCATCGTCAAGCGCCATGACTTTGAAGAAGAGCAGGCCGAATTCGAAGCGAAGATGACCGAATTTGAGCGCGAACGCGACAACTTGTATAGAGCGGCCGAGGCGAAAGCCGAGAAGGCCGTCGAACAGGCGAAGCGTCAAGCGAACGAAGTCATCGACCGCTTGAAGAAGCTACGTGAGCAAGGAATCGTCAAAGAGCACGAGATTATCGCGGCGAAGAAAGAGCTCGAATCGGCAAAACCGACGCTTCAAGAGAAAAAGATTCAAAAAGTGAAACAAAAAGCCCAGCAGAAACGTACGTTCAGTAAGGGCGAAGAAGTGAAAGTGACGACGTTCAATCAAAAAGGCTACATCGTGAAACAAATCAACGACAATGAGTATAACGTCCAAGTTGGCATCATGAAAGTGAACGTCAAAGCGGACGACCTTCAGAAGATCGGTCCATCGAAAGAGAAGTCGCTTCAGTCGAAAGGCAGCTCGCTTAAACGTCAGAGCTCGACGAAGTCCGAGCTCGACCTCCGTGGCGTTCGTGTCGAAGAGGGACTCATGCGTCTAGACAAGTATATCGATGAAGCACTCGTGTCGGGCTATGATAACGTCCGCATCATCCACGGATTAGGTACCGGAGCGATGCGTCAGGCGACACAAGAATTTTTAAAAGGACATCGTCACGTGAAGAGCCAGCGCCCAGGAGGAATGGGTGAAGGTGGACTCGGTGTCACGGTCGTCGAACTGAAGTAAGGGGAGTCGGGAATGGGTACGATTACGTTTGCCGTTATGCTGGAGTCATTCGGCCTCTATTCGATGGCGGGACTGATGATTGTCGTCGGTCTTGCCATCTTCGAGGTGACAACGCCGTACAGCAACTGGCGTGAGATTCAAAAAGGAAATATTGCCGTCGCCTTGGCGACAGGCGGGAAGATTGTCGGTCTCGCCAACATCTTCCGGGTCGTCGAGAGCCATCATGATAGCACAATCGACATCTTCGTCGGGGGTGGTTTTGGATTCATTTTGCTCCTCGCGACATACTGGTTGTTTGAATTTTTGACACCGACACTGAAGGTGAACGATGAGATTCAACAAGGGAATATCGCCGTCGGGTTGTTGGCATTCTTGCTGTCGATTGGGGTCTCCCTCGTCGTCGGCGCGGCATTGGTGAGGTGAAGACATGGTATACGAACGATTGGCAAAGATTTTGTTCATCGGGGCCGGGCTGTTCTTAGTGGCAGCGGCACTATGGTATATCTTTTATTGAGGGAAGAGGGAGAATCCGTTTGGATGCTCCCTTTTTTTGATTTCAGGGACCTTGAATATAAAATATATGGGTGAAAGGAAATTTTTTTACAATTCGTGTGAGGAAATCGATATACTAAAACTAGATTATGGAACGAGATACATAAGAAGGTTGAGGTGTAGGTCATGGCGAACGGGTCAGAAGTGTTTGAAGTCTTGATGACGAATGCAGTGAAATTGCCTGGAGTGAAAGTAGATCGAAAAGAATTTTTAGCCCAAAGTTTCAGTAAGTACGTGCCAGCGACTCAGTTGGCAGAGGTTGTCGAAAAGGGACCGCTTGAAGCAAAGGTCCCTCTTTCAGTCATCAAAAAAGTAGCGAAGCGAAATATTACCAATCAGACGATGAAAAGTTCGAGTGCATCGTTTGCAGCCGGTCTACCTGGAGGCATCGGTCTCGCCGCAACGATTCCGGCCGATACGGCGCAATTCTTCGGTTTCGCCCTCCGTTTAGCGCAAGAAATCGGGTATTTATATGGGTACGATGACTTTTGGGAAGATGGAGAATTAGATGTCGAACGGGTGAATGGAGAATTAATTCTCTTTTTAGGTGTCATGTTCGGAGTGGGCGGTGCGACGGCTACCATCAAGGCATTGTCCGCACAATTATCGAAAGAAGCTTTGAAAAAAATCCCGAACAAAGCGCTGATGAAAACAGTGTACTATCCAATCATCAAGAAAATGTCGGCGATGATCGGGGTGAAGATGACGAAAGATACGTTCGCCAAAGGGATCTCAAAGATGATCCCACTCGCAGGTGGTGTCATCTCAGGAGGGATCACGTACTCATCGATGACGAAGATGGGCAATCGTCTCATGCATGCACTTGAAGAAGGAGTCAACATGACGGAAGCGGAGTTTATTGAAAGTGTGGAAACAGTCAAGCGTGAAAATCTTGAAATCATCGAAGCAGAATTTGTAGAAATTGATGAGGGATCACGTAATGACGGGGGAGTCATATAAGGAGATATCGTATGTTCTAGGAGGGGATTATTCATGAATCTAGACTTACACTACTTGATGTCGACCGAGCGCTACGTACTCGACATGGAATCGTTTCAGATGAAGAATGAGGCGTATTACCCGTTAGAGTGGACATTTTATGGAGCGGCGAATCCGACGATGCTCCTCACATGGGACGCTAATCGCGACCTCATCCGAGTTCGCTTCGAACAGTACGCCGTCTTTTTAGGGACACAAGAAGAGCACGGAATGAAAGAAGACGGGTTATGGAACGAGCATCCGATTGTAAAACTGTCCGCATCACGCCTGATGTCATTCGCCAGTGAACGGATGGCTATTCATCCGGTGAACCGTAACCGTGGCGCGCTCGCGCATTATGTCATCCGTACGATCGAGCAGGAGTTTCATGTGTTGGCGTATGAAGACCCGACCGTAGAAAACCTAGGAAAAGTCGGGGACACAGGAGTACGTGTTGAAATCGTGAAAGAAGCCGAATGAAAAACAACGTCGCCTCGACTCCGGGGCGACGTTGTTTCGTTTACGGCACGTCAATTTTGACGGTATACACTTTCGGCATGGCGCCGCTTGACGCATACAAGATGAGCGTCTTCGCTTTCTCGGGAACAAGGAAGACTAAATCAATTTCGGATTTCTCGCCTGGTGTATAAATGAATCCACCACGGAATGCTTTCTTGTTATGGTTGACCATGTCGACCGGACTGTATTCTGTGCCATCTGGCGTGTACATGCGGAAACCGTTTGGACGATAATCCATCGTGCCCTCATACTGATCTGGTTCATTGTACAACGAGATCGGTAGGCTGACGAATCGTTTGCCATCTTCCGGTTTGGTCCCATCCGGAGAGGCGTAAACAGGTTCACCCACTTGGAATTCACGTTTCTTCATTTGTGGATCCCCAATAAACGTTTGGAACGTACCGAGGTTCATGATTTTTTGAAGATCATCTTCTTTCGGTGTGGTGGCTTTGGCTTCTTTCGGCTTATCTGCTTTTAAATCAGCTTGTTTCGCACCCGTCGTCTGTGCGGTCGGGGCTGGTGTCGCTTTCGCTTCTTCCGTGACCGGCTTGACTTCTGGTGATGTGAAGACGAACAAGCTGATGATTCCAACGACGAGTGCCGTCGCCGTCGTCCCGAGGACGAAGCGGAATCGTTTCTCGACTTGTTTTTGGTTGACGACATGCCCACCAATCGCTTCAGCCGGCGTGATGCGCACCGCACGTTCAGCAGGAAGGAGTGCACCTAAGATACCTGTTACGACCGGGATGAAGATGGTCGCAAACAAGAACGGTAGCTCTGACGTCGGGAACTGTTGATACATGATCGTGACGATGATGATGGTGAACGTCACACCGAGTAATCCGGCGAAGAATCCGGTCAATGCACCTTCCGTCAAGACGAGACGACGGATGGACGTGTTCTGCCAACCGAGCGCTTTCAAGACGGCGAGTTGTGGCTTTCGTTCGGATACGTTTTGCCACATGATTTCGGTCGTCGTGAGCATCGCAATCAGTAGGGCGACACCCATAGCGACGTAGTGCATCGTCCCGACTTCAAGTGCCACGAACTCCCCAATCCACGTCGTATACAAGACACCTTGGAGGCGGAACGTGACGAACAAGAAGAAGCCGAACAGACTCGTCGGTAAAGCGATGGCGAGAATCGACAACAACGTCCGTGGCCAATACGTCACGAGTTGGTTCAAGCTCATGCCGATGCTCGAGCGAGAGCGGCCGAGACGTCGGCCTTTTGAGACTTCACCAGACTGCATCGTTTCATATGGCTTGATGCGACGGACGAGTCGAATCGGGATGAGTGTCCCGAGCCAGTAAATCAAGAGACCGGCTAGCCCGATCAATAAGATACGGGTAATCGAAGTCGAGCCCGCCGCCGTCCAAAGGAACGTTCCGAGAATCATCCACGAGATGAGCGCGACCATCGACCCGAGGATTGTGGCTTCTAAGAATAACAGTTTCGACAGCTGACTCGGCCGCCAACCGAGTGACAAGAGGATGGCGAACTCTTTCTTCCGTGCGTACAACATGATGATGTTCGAGCTGAACACGTACAGCATCGCGACGAGGATGACACTCGCGACGACACCGGAGAAGCCGAGTTTCGCTTCTTGGAAAATCGTGATCGATGAACCGATTTTAATCCATGGCTGCTGAATCCAACCGAGCGAACTTTCTCCTTTTAAACCAGGGAGATAGGTGACGGCGTATTGTGGAGACGAACCGAGCGTGACATCGGTGATGAGACCGGTCTTATCCTCGATCTCCTTGGCGACTGCTTGGAGCTTCGCTTCACTTTCTTCGTTCAAGACGTCCACGCCCTTTACGTTGACGCGAATGGCCGAGATGGCCTTGTCACCGGCGATGGCGAACGCCGCATCGAGTGTCGTCAACATTGACGGTGGCTTCGTCAAGAAGCTATATGGGTTATTCGTCGGTTTGACGGTCGTCGGTGGGTTGACCGGCTCGTCTTTCGAGTTCATGACCCATTCGGCGCTTGCCGGGAAATACGTCTCCATCGGAAGTTCCGTCAACGGGTCTTTCGACAGCTTCAGTTTCGATGGGTCGAATAAGCCGATGTAGTTATATTTCACTTTCGGCACTTCGTTGAGGTCTTCTGCGTATAAATTGGACTTACGATACATACTTTCTTGCCCATACTTCACTTGACCCTCAGCGAGGAACGGTTTGATTTGATACGAATATGGCCACCGTTTCGGGAACGGGCTCGTCACGCCTTCATAGACAAGAGGTGACGCCTTCTCGGAAAGCCAAGTGTATTCCACGGTGAGACGAGGATCTTGTGGCTGTGATTTTCCTTCTAAAATATGTTTCGTGATGTTGTCGTGCATTTGTTGTGCTGTAAAGTCGTATGAGGCAACCTCTGTACCTTTCAGGCTATCGAGGTATTCCTCTTTTCCGTTCTCTAAATACGTATTGATGAATTTTTCTGCGTCGCTCGTATCGGCATCGACTTCTTCGATGGTGTAGTTGATTGAGGCATCGACGTAGTCTTTTGTACTCATCAAAATTGGAATCGTCGTGATGTCTTCGTCGTAAGGCTCTGGGACATCCTCTTCATTGAAGTAACGACTGAACTCTGTCGCTTGTACGGCATCGTCTAACCCGACGAGTTTCGCTTCGGCAACCGGGTCAATCCCGGCGAGCATGACATCACTTCCGTAACTGAGTGGGAATTCTTCATATAGGGCGGTCGGGCCGATGCCGATGTGAGTGGAATCACCGTTTGGCATCCAGCCGACCCAAAAGTAGGCTTTCAAGTCTTGGAAGTCATTGATTTTTTCAATGCCTGTATCGATGAGTGTGTTCATCTTAAGGCGATAGAGACCCGCTTTATCAAAAGTGTGCGTTTGCGTGAACGAGCTCGAATAAGTCGACCCAATCATCGCGATTGGAGCTGCGACATCGATGTCGGCAATCTGTTGGATTGTTTCGTACTGTTCGCGCGTGATCCCGCCTTCAAGCCCGCTCATATAGTTCGGCTCGAGCAAGTTCAAGCCCTCGGTCACGCTTCGGCTGCCTTCCGGACGGACGACAATGTGATAAGACGAATCCCAACGTTTTTGCAGCTCGTTGACGACCGTCCCGTTATTCGCCTGGGTCACGCCGAGAAGATAGCTGAGCCCGGTACTGACGATGAGCATCCCGACCATGAGCAGGATGAATCGTTCCTTATTCCGCCACCATGAATTCCAAATGAACTTAAGCATGATGGACGTCGCTCATGGCGACGACCTGCCCGTCGCGCATCTCGATTTTTCGGTTGGCTTGGTCGGCGAGTTCCGGGTCATGGGTGACGAAGAGGACGCCACATCCGTTCTCACGATTCAAGCGGATCAATAGGTCAAAGATGACGTCACCCGTATGTGTATCGAGGTTCCCCGTCGGCTCATCGGCAAGGAGCCATTTCGGACGGTGGATGAGGGCGCGGGCGACGGCAACGCGCTGTTGCTGACCGCCGGACAGTTGGGATGGTAACGAATCGACCTTGTCAGCGAGACCGACCTCTTTCAACAGTTCGAGCGCACGTTCGTGGACGTCGTAATCGACTTTTCGTCCGAAGAGTGGGGACATGACGTTCTCAAGCGCCGTCAACGTCGGGATGAGGTGGAACTGTTGGAAGATGAAACCGATGTTCTCGAATCGGAAGTCCGCGAGTTGTTTCGCAGAGAGCGTCGAGATTGGTTCGTCGTTGAAGAGCAAGGTACCCTCGGTCGGACGGTCGAGTGTACCGATCAGACTGAGGAGCGTCGACTTTCCAGACCCAGATGGTCCGATAATGGAGATGAAATCCCCGTGTTCGAAGCGGAGGTTAATGTCCTGTAAGGCGACCGTTTTGACGTCACCCGTATCAAATCGTTTTGTTAAGTGTTCGCATGTGAAGTGATAGGCCATATCGTGAAATCTCTCCTTTAACTAATATTTAGTGAAAATATGTAAGGGTACGTAATATTCTGACTATTTTAGATTATAGGAAAAAGATTCCAATGTATAGCTGTATTTTTTTCAAATGGGGAACGGGTATAGAAGAGTGAGGAGGAGAGAAGATGAAATCATTCGAAATTGAATTCCATTTAATCAACGAAGAAGTGCTGACGTATATGGTGGAAGCCGATACACGATATGAGGCATTGGAGTCGATTTTCCAATCGTTTCGGCATGCGAGCGATGGATTCGTACAATTTGAGGACGAGTTGATTGTGATGTTGGATCATGTGGCGTATGTGAAGGCGTTTGAGGTGGTGGAGTAGGAGGTATCGAAAGTGAAATATAATAAGCTGGTGCGTGATCGAGTGCCTGAATTAATTCAGGCAGAGGGGAAACGAGTGATCGTTAAACACTTGAATCAAGCTGAGAAGTTTGAAAATGCTAGATTGAAACTATACGAAGAGTTGAAAGAGTATGAAGATGCCAATATTGACGAAGAATGTTTGGAAGAATTGGTTGATATTTTAGAACTAGCGTATGCTCTTGGTAAGATGCACGGTGCCTCATTCGAAGAAATGGAATCGATTCGAGCAAAGAAACGTGAGCAAAAGGGCGGATTTGAGAAAGGTCTGTTTTTGGAAGAGGTATTGGATTAATAAAAATCGCCTACAAATGAGTGAGAATTTGTAGGCAATTTTTATTAATTAAATGGAAGTTCATTGATTAAATCTTCGGTATTGAATTCTTTTTGTTCATATTTAAGCATTAAATCTAAGTAAGCATTTTGCGCCGACTCAGGGTCGGTTAAGAACATTTCTAACTCTTGATAAAGAGCATCTAATCCGCCAGCAGCGTATTCCTCGATAATATCATAGTTCTCGAGTGTCACATCTGACTCATCCTCAGAATCATTTTCGATTGAAAAACGTTCAAATGTATTTTCTAAATGCATGATCAATTTCATGAATTGCAAATCTTGTTCTGAAAAAATGCCAAGTAAAATTTCAGGACCGGGTTTTACTTTTTTTCTTCGTTCATTGCTATAACCGAACAATAATGCTGCCATGAAAGCATCTTTATAGGTTTCAAAAAGTTGAGCGTCTTCTTTTAACGCTGTATACATATGATCTTGTGTACTATCTCGACGCACGGAACGCTTTGCCATTACATTACCTCCATAATTTCCGTATATTCCCCAGTGCCTTCATTTGTATGATTGAGTAATTTATATGATTTTCCAATCCGATGATTAATGGCTTCATCCACTTCTCCACGCCATTGTGAAGTAGATACAATCACAACAATTTGATCTGATAATTTTGGTAAATTTATTGCAACGCGAGAACGATGGTCTGCATCGAGTGCTCCAAACGGAGAATCCATTACAAGTGGAAAAATATTTCCGAGTTTTAAATCTTCATCTAACGCGTGACCTTTTTCTCTGTCTTTGTACTCCCTAGTTAAATCTACTATAGCACCGATGAAAGCAAGACTTGTAATCTGTGATTCTCCCTGAGATAAACCAATACTTCCTCCGTTTACATCTGAAACGAGAAGTTCGTAATTATCAGTAAGTGAGATTGGATAGTCTTTTCGTAATAACTGAGAATAGGTTAGTTTGATTTTTTCTTCTAATTCGGTTTTTACTTGGGATTCTCTGAGCTTTAAAAGCCCAATCAAAGTGTTTTTCACTTTCGTAGCAGACTCTAGAGCAAGTTGAAGTTTTAATTGTCTTTCTTCTGCTTTAGTCAGTTTACTGACCTCTTTATTTAATAACTCTTCTTCTTTTGAAATTTCCTCAATTGATCGAAGTAAACTTTCTATAGCAGCCTCTGCTTTAACGATTGCAGTTCGAATCGAGGATTCTCTCTCGATTAAATTGGATGAATTTTCGATATTGCGTGAACTTGCTTTCATACGTTCCTCAATTTCTCGTAACTCGTCTTCCAATCCTCTAAGGTTTTCTCTCAATTCTTCACGTTCACTAACGAGTCGTCTCATTTCTGTGTAAAAATGGGTTCTAGCAACTTCCCAACCACTTAAGCGGAAATAAAGTTGATCCATTTCATTTTTTGAACTCGATAAATTTAAGACCTCTTGCTGAACTTTTTCTAATGATGCAATTGATGTTGTCTCAAGTTCTTGTCCACACAAACATTTCCCTTTCGACACTAAAGAAGGAATCAAATCAGGATGAATCAATTTTTCAATTGAATCCTGGTCATTTGTAGATGCAATGCGCTGGAATCTTTTCATTGGTAAGGTTGAAAAAGCTAAGTGACTTGAGCGGGAAAGTAGGATTCTCAACTCATTTAATTTCTCATCAAATGCATTTTTCGTTTCTTTAATTGACTCAACTAAGTGATCACGTGTGACTTGAAAGGTTCTCGTTTCTTCACCGTTACGTAAAGCATTTTCAATACTTTTCAATTCACTTTGGGCAGCCGAAAGTTCTTGTCTTGTTTCAGTAAGTTGCTGTTTCTTCTTTATTTTTTCATCTTCAAGTTGATTTATGCGCAAGTACTTGTCGCTCAATTCACTTTTTACATTTTTAGATACTTCGTCGCGAAGTTTAATTATAGTTTTACTTAAATGTTCAATAGAGTTATCGAATAACTCCAATCCCATCATTCTCTTAATGGAATCACGAATTTCCGAATAAGCTTCTTTCTTTCCTAAATGGTCCATTCGTTCACCGTCAAAGAAGAAGAACGTATGCAATTTATACGGTAAAATGCGATTAATTTCGAATGAGATATCTCTAATTTTAGTAGATTGATTTGTAGCTACATTCCGTTTAGTCAATTCAACTTTTTGATTGATTGTTTTATTCTTTGGCAAATTAAGAATATTGTGCTCAGAATCAAACTTCGCGTATAACATACGACGTAGTTCGTATTCATAATCGTTATGTTCAAATTTAATTTGTACCGCTGTGATTAAGTCATTTTTATTGTTTGTATTTTCTTGAACAGCTTTATTATTAAAAATAGACTCAGGATTCGGTAATTTAAGTTCTCGTCCATAAAATCCCCAAATCAAAGCTGTAAGTAATGCTGTTTTACCGCTTCCATTTTCACCGTGGATGACAGTAACATTTTTGCTTGATCCGTGTGCAAATTCAATCGTATTCTGCCCATAATATTGACGGAAGTTTTCAATGATTACTTGCTTGAGAATCATGTCAGATAAACTCCTTTTTGATTAATTTAGAAAATTCATCAGGTAATTGCGCAGCAGTGAATGAACCTTCTTTATCTAAATAATCTTTTTCTAAGCGAATGATATTTTGTAGAATTTGTTGTTCTGTTTCGGATAACTCGCTTAACAGTGCATACACATCATTTTCGCTGTTTGAATGGTTTTGACTCATCATGTTCACCTCTCAATTGGTTATAGATCGACTAGATTAAATGCCTCTTTTATAGGATTTAAAACTTGTAGTGCTTGGTAATGATTTTCAGATATTGATGCGAACTCATTTACCCTTTTTAACTCATTCATCAATAACCGGCGTTCAATATTAAATTCTTTGTCAGTTAGTAAATCAATTTCTGTCAAAGGACGTGGAATGACAATGTAATCATGAATATACGCATATTCTTTTCCAGGATGTTTACGTAAAATTCGTCCACGACGTTGAATGAACTCTTTTGGATTGGTTGTGCTAGCCAAAATATAAGCAGTCTCAGCAGAAGGAACATCTACTCCTTCATCTAGACATCGGATAGCAACAAGCGCTTGAATCGCGTTCTCTGAAAACTCCTTTAACAGAATCTGTCGAAGTTCTTTCGATTCAGTTGAGGTAAAAGTTTTCGCTGATATGTTCAAATCTTCGTTTAAAAATTGTGTAATATGATCTACATGACGTTGGTCCTCTATAGAATGGTCTCCGCAATACACTATAGTGTGGTCAAGAGTTTCTTGCATACTCAGTTGTTTCTTTAACAAAATATCTTTTTGCTTAGCTGAATTAATTAATCGAGCGCGCTTAATTAACAACATTTCAAGTAGCCCAGTAGTACTTCCGGTCGATTCAATTGATTGTTGGTCAGATAGATTAACTAATTTTGAAATTTTATTCGTAAGCTCATGATAAATTTCCAGTTCATCTTCTGTAAGGGAGACTAGGTGTGGGTAGTAATAATACTTTGTTAAAAACCCTTTTTTAATCGCTTCTTCCAAAGTAAACTTATATATTGACCCACCAAAATAATTTAATAACTGTTCAGTTCCGCTACCATCATGGTGTCGAATTGGAGTTGCACTAAGTGCTAATCGATTTTTAAAAGCTGTAGGAAGCGATTGAAGCGATTGCTTTGTACCTAAATTATGCGCCTCATCGGCAACAATCATTCCGCCATCCGTAATTCGATTAAGTTGAGCTTGAAAATGAACATTTTTAAATGTGCTATTCGTAGTAATTACACATATAAAATTTTGTATTTTAAAATTATATTGAGTGATTTTTCCAGATAGAATTGATGTCCATTGAGATTTTGAACCATAGCATAGAACTGGATTCATCCCAAAGGATTCAGCATCCTTCGCCCATTGATCTACTAAATGTTGATAAGGACATAAAATGATGATTGCTAACCGATTCGTTTCTTCATGCCGTTTTGTTATGGCTGTGAGAGCGGTTAATGTTTTTCCAGTACCCGTAGCCATCTCTAGTAAACCGCGGTAGTCGTTTTCAGACCACTTTTGTATAGCTTCCAATTGATAGTCTCGTGGAGTGAACCATTTTGGTAAAGAAGGGAATAGAATTCTTGAATCCATATAATAGCTCCTTTATCATATATAGGAGTAGGTAAAACCTACCATATACCCTTATTATAGATATAATAAAGAATATAGTTAATAAAAAAGTTATCAAGGTGATTGAAAGGAATGAATAACATGGAATACTTTTTCTCATTTCTAAAACCAATTAATCCAAAAGCGGAAGAGTTGGCCCAGATTGTAGAAGATAAATATTATTCTAAAGAAACAGACTTTGCTCTTCTAAATGCCAGAAAAATGATTGAAGCAATCGTGAATGAATGGCTAGAAGTAAGTGGTTTGCAAAATACATACAACTTAAATGATAACATTCGTTTGTTACAGTCTGAAGAAATCATCGACCGCGAATTGGCTTCGGATCTTCATTACGTTCGAAGAAACGGAAACAGTGCTGCACATGAATTGTTCACTAAAGAGGCGCATGAAATTCTACCGAAAATCTGGTCGAGTTTATACAACATTGTTGAGTCTTATGTCCTTAGTTATGAAAACCCACCATCTATACCTAGATACGCTCCACCGACTCATCCAGCTGAAAAGAACAGTGATCGAGGGCATGATGATATCTTAAAAATCTTGGAAGCGCAACTAGAAGAAAAATTAAAAGCACTCAGTTCTGCTTCAACAAAAGAAGATCCTATTGAAAAAAGAATCGTGGGAGAGAAAAAAGAAACAAATAAGCTATTTGATTTTTTACCTCAAATTGAAACAGATGGCGAAAGCTATTTGTATAACCTGATGTCAAGATTAAATGAATCTTCAAAAGAGGCGGTTGAAAGTGCAGAACTCCCATTGAGTTCATTAAAGCAGTATTTACACGTAGAACGCCCGATCGAAAAGAAATTAATTCAGATGCTTCAGCAACCTGCCCAAAAACGATTAACGCTATTAATTGGTAGTGTAGGGGATGGAAAATCGCATATTCTTTCACATCTTCAATCGGCAGAACCTGAACTGATGAATCGATATAAAAATAAAATTTGGAATGATGCGACAGAAAGTCTTTCTCCTCGTAAGACTGCAATGGAGACTTTACTTGAAAAATTAATTCCATTTTCCGATCAGCACCTGAATGAAGGTTCGGAAGAGTTTGTACTGGCGATCAACTTAGGGGTATTACATAAATTTTTATATGACTTCGTGAGTTCATTCGATAATCATTACACGTTCAATTCATTGATTTCATATATTGAGCAATCAGGTATTTTTGAGAATGAGATCTCCCAAGCAACGCAACATGATCATTTTTCCATGGTCAGTTTCTCAGATTATCCAATGTATGAACTTACTAAAGGCGGCGTAGAATCGAATTTCTTAATGGGTATTTTATCAAAAATGTTCGATCAAAATGAAGAAAACCCATTTTATTTGGCCTATCAAGAAGATGTAAAGAGAGGGATCGATTCGATTATCCATCGCAATTTTTTACTTATGGGTAATCAACAAGTGAAACGCAACTTCGTAAACATCATCGCAAGTTCTCTTTTAAAAGAAAAAGCAGTTTTATCTATGCGCCAATTTTTTAACTTAATATACGAAATTATGATTCCAGGAAATTGGACAAATATCAGTAAACAAAAAATTGTACTTGAGACGTTACTTATACATGGCCTTCATCAAAAAATATTTACAGCTCAGAATGACTCACCTATATCAATCATGCTAAGAAATGAAGATCCGGTTGCTTCTCGTTCCAAAGAGATAGATGAAATCATTCTTCAAATCAATTTAGAGTCAGATGTGAGTGGATTTATCTCTAGATTTGACGAATTGACTCGTCAAACATATGAACTTGATCTATTAGATCGTGAATTGGTTAACGAGTACACACAATCATTACTAAGACTACTCTATTTGTCTAACCCGAGAGAAATGAATATTACACAGACAACGATTGAATCATTCTCAAAATATCTATTTGCTTATTACACTGGTCAAAAATATGAACTTAAAACTCTCTACGAGAAATTTGAGAATGCACTTATGTTATGGTTTGGATTTAAAAAAGATCAAAAAAATTATTTGTTTGATTCGAATGCAAAAATTTCAAAGCGTTATCGTATAGCAAAACCAGTTAGTTTTACATTGGATCCAATCAGTATGGCGATAAAAAATGAAGAGCAAGTGGTTCAATTTAGAAACTCCTTATTCATTCAATTTGTAGTGGGTGAGCGCAAACAAAGAATTAAGCTAGAAATCGATTATAAGATGTTCAGTTTAATTTCAAAAATAGATAAAGGATATCAACCTTCTAAGATTGATTTCGACGATGCCATTCGATTCAGTGAATTCGCAAATGCGATTCGTACACATAATACAAATAACGAAGAAGTGTTGATTTATGTTGTCCAAACTGGAGAAACCTTCGTTTTAAAACAAGAAGCAGATCCATTTAGTAATGAAGAAAAAATCGTATTTAGTAAAATGTAAGTTGTGAAAGCGGGTGTAAATAATGAGATTATTACCAGAGAAAATTTTCGATGAAAAACAAGTTATTGTCTTAGACAAAAGTCGGAAAAAAATAACGAAGCGACAAACTTCGAATTTTTATCAAATACTCCCTTTCACAACAGGAAAGAGCGATTCAATTAAAAACGCTCTTTCCGATTGGGAAAAGGAAATCGGTGCTTATTCTAGAAGACTTCTGAATGTAGAACTGTCAGCTAAGTCTTTCAATACGGATTATCTGTTAGAAGGTGTACTAGAGCGAGTCGAGAATCAACCTGAGCATGAAGATGAAATTCATACTTTCTTTAGTGAATTACTGTTACAACGGGATGGAGGGTTGAACGTTACTCATCCAAGTATGTTCATGTACATCCAAGGCAATCCTGCAACGAAAAAGAAGTTGGGTACTTTTCTAGCGGATTTGACGCAACATGCGTTAGATGAAGGAGAAATCGAAAAGATTAAACAGGTTTTTAAAGCAGGCCAAAATGAAACTCTGTTAGACAAGATGATTGTAAATTTATTACCGAGTCTAACGAACAAAGAATATAAAGCCGAGCATGCTCTTTATTCTTCATTACCAATAAAACTATTAGGAGAAGATTTTGTCTATTTAGCTGAGCATCCGCAATACTTTTTGAAAGAAATTAATAATTTATTAAAGTATTACCTACACTATATTGTTTCTCAAACAACAGTGAAAATTAATAACTTCGAGACGTCTAACTGGAATCATCCATCGAAAATGTACTACACAATTCATAACGAGACGACTGTTACTTCAAGAAGAAAAACGATGAACTCGGGGATGGGACTGTTGACGAGTGCGAGTGAAAATTTATTTGTTCATGAGTTGACGATGGCTCAGTTGAGTTGTAACTCTGTTAACCAATCATTAGAGAATGAGAAATCAAAAATCATGACATATGATGAAATTTTTCAACATTTTACTATCCTTAGTGCTACAGATCAGGTTCAATTTTTGAAAGATATTGATTTGCAGACTGAACGAATTCTTACTTATGCAGGTTTAGAGAGCAATGTGAATGACAGTCAAACTTTTAACGAAGCAGCTAAACAACTATTCAATGCGATGAAACTGACGACTCCGAAAGAAGCGCAGTCTCGTTATGGAGATCATGCAAAAAATATTGCTAAATCGCACTTTACGAAGCGTCGTGGGCGTCTTGGATATGTATTGTCTCTGAACCAGGAGATGTTAATTCTGATGTGCGCTGTAAGTTGTAAAAATGACCGAATTACATTTGTAGAACTATTAGAAAGATTAAGTAAAAGAGGCATCAACTTTGATAACGAATCATCAACTGCCCTTTTACAACTACTAGAAAAAATTAATGTTATCGATAAGAAGAGCGATAGTGGGGAGGCACAGTATGTCAAACCAATTTTATGAGTATGTAACGAAAAAAATAAATGGCCATTTTTTAGTAAACACGCCTAAGCCTGGAGATAAGTATTATTTGCAACTCGAAGAAGAGAGCCATGTTCAATATTTAAAGGAATATCTCGAGAAGGAAGCAAAAGATCAGGTTAAAGCTTTTGAATATAAATTAAACGGAGTTACTGAATATGAAACGTTTACGATTGACTACGGGACAAGTGAGTTAATCATTG
Organism: Exiguobacterium sp. s132; assembly: GCF_018617235.1. Lineage (GTDB taxonomy): Bacteria > Bacillota > Bacilli > Exiguobacteriales > Exiguobacteriaceae > Exiguobacterium > Exiguobacterium profundum. The sequence goes on from NZ_JACSJU010000001.1 coordinate 162,454, forward strand.
CTACTCAAAGCGAAGGAATTCAACCTGACTTCTTCGTTAAACTTCGAAATTTAGTTAGTGAACAAGAAGCTGAAGGTTTAAATCGCTCATTGCTTGTTATTTATCACGGGCAACTTGATAGTATTGATGGTGGTGGAGCAAATCTTCAAAAAGAAGGGATGCCGTTAAATCCTCAAAAGATTTTAGAAGAACTTAAGCATGAATTGAAGCAAATGTCGGACAATAAAGGTGCATTGGTTGAAGTGATTAATTTTCACTTGAAGGAAATCGAAGAAGAGTTCAACTCGTTTAAAGGGGTATCATTCTTTGATTTTGAAGAAATTCTTTCTCTCATGCAAAAAACAGAACTTTCAAAGAAAGATTTTCTAAAGTTAAGGTTTTTCCACGACCAGGAGCTTGATTCGTTTATCCAAACGTCATCCAAAAAAGAGATTCGTGAACGACTTCGTGAGAACCGAGATTTATATGAATTTGTACAAGAGAGTCATTTTAATGAAACGACTGAGGCGCAATTACCGAAAAAGTTTAACGAGCAAGGTGTCAATAAACTTAAACATGATCATTGGAATGAATTAACATTGCAAGAAGTAATTAAACTCAAAGCAGAAAAGAATAAAAAAGTATTTGAGCTTGATGAAGTTACAAAAGTTAATGAGCATTCCTCGGTAGTGGTTTGGGATCGGCCACATAAAATGACAAAGACAGGAAAACGCATACGTTACATTGCAATTTTTAATCCTTCTCATGAAAGAGAAATTAATCTAAAGTTTAAATATCTTATTGAGGGTAAGGGTGTTCGGAAAAGCTTAGAACAGTCGCAAGTCAAAATTGAGTATTGTAATCCTTTACTTGAAGTAACTTCAAATGTGAAGACAAACAATCTTTATTTGACACTAACTTCAAATCAAGTTCAAAATACTGCGCAATGTACTATAAAGTACAAAGTAAAAAATGAAAGTACATTATATTCAGAGCTAAATATTATGATTTTCCCATTCTCTAATGAAGTTCTTAAGGATTATGCGGGAACTTATGAAGTGAAGCGTTTAACTGGGAACGGTACCGAGTATTTGACACTAGGCAATAAAGAAGGTGAATTACGCTTAGGTGACGGCTCACAAGAACCAATTTACCAAGATCAAGTTCTCGTTAAAGTATCCGAGGAGCCTAATATTACGTATCATTTTGATCAGGATTTGTTTGAAGACGATCAGTTTATGCAGCTAGTTGTTGGAGAGTCGCAACCAATTAATATTAAATTAAGTGTCGATGCATCAAAACCGCATCCGATTCCGAATATACGGTTGTATAAAGAAAAACGTGAGAAGCGAGCATCAATTGTACTGAGTGCGGATGAGAAATTGATTTTGAAGAATCAAATTTACTATCCCCAAAACGAGTATAAAGACTTCTTGGACTTCGAAATGGAATGGGTCAATCAAAGTATGCAAACTGCTATTCTTTCGGCAGGCGTCCTCAGTCCTATTGAATTGGAGTTTAAAGCATATTATGAATTAAGAGAAGCGTATAATCTGTTCTTAAACCACTTCAAGATTAAAAAAACTGTACCCATGTTGGCTTACTGGGATGATGAATACAAACGAGTTGCTTTAAATTATGTTCAAGCGTATGTAAAAGCGATTGAATCGATTCAAGAAGCAGATCGATTGTTTGAAGTGGGGCATTCAATCTTAAAATTAGGTGTCTTATATAATCAAAAAGAGCAAATTGTTTACTTTACTCCATTCCATCCGATTAATGTTGCATTTCAATTAGAACTTAATACGCAACTTGGAGAAGAGGAAATCTCGGAAAGTGTACTGAAACGTCTACGAGCCGATGCATTAGCCCCATATCTATGGTTTGAAGGTAAAACTTACAAGGCAGAATCCCAATCAGATTTGCCAGAGTGGATGGTGTATCGAGTAAAAGAAGAGGTTGTCGTGGCTGAAGCGGACCGCTTTTTATCTGAAGTAGTCAAAGAAAAGTTAAATCAGTTTGTCGATCATTTTACGTCACTCTTTAATCAGACAAATCAAATCGCTAGAGCACCACTTTATTTAAATGTAATTGAAATTCGTAATGATGAGATGGTACTGAAAGGTATAGTTGAATGGATGTTCCGTCAATTAAAGAATAGTTATGAGAAAAATCGAGATATAGTAATCCCCGTAGAAGTGAAACTTTATTCTGATTCAGGTCGATATAGAAGTGCTTTCGATCAATTTGCTGCAAAAGATTTTATGGAAGATGACTGGGAACAGTTCGAATATCTGTACGCACTCATTCCGAAAAACTTCATTCTCTCCCCGCAAGAAGTAGCGGAGAAAATTCAGTCGCTGATTAATCACTACCACATTCAAAATAAATCTTCTAATGATTTTGAATATGCTCATATTAGTTTCTATAAGATGAGTGGTGAAGAACAAGTAATCACAGACAAAATGGAGTATATCAAGAGTGGTAATGCCATGAATGGTTTGTATTCGACACTTGCACCGACAGTCAAAGATGGTCAGTTTAGTATGGGGTTTGGTCTTCGAGGTTATGCAATTGAGGAAGAAGACTTGTTATTACGATGTGCCAAATCATTTAATGAATTGAACGTACACATGAAAGATAACGGGAGTAGCTCATTTGCACATGGTGTAACAGCACTAGCTAGTATTACAGATGCACGCGATAGTTATAAGTTACAAAATATCTATGAAAGTTCACACTGGGTTACATTAATCGAACCTACTGTCGACTTAGGCTATTTTTCTTCTAAGCAAGGAAACCCGGATAATGAATTGATTATCATTCATTATAATGATCAATCTTCTTCTTACCGATATGATGCTATTACAGTTACGAAGAAAACAGCACAATATCAGGCAGTGATTAAAGATTACTTGAATCATGAAAAACCGGATTTGAATACAGATGAGAGTATTAAAGAAATCATTCAAACGTTCAATGTGATCAACGGAGAATGGCTACTTTCAATGATTCAACAAGGTTTAAGTAATGAAACAGCTCGTAACGTGCATAAGAGTCGTGAAAAATTCAGCTTATTGGCAGCCGTTAAATATTCATTGGCGATGTTTTCAACCGATGATATTACTTGGGTCCCAATCTCTCTTGAGGAAATTTTACGAGTGGCGAAAGCAATTGGGTTAAACCACGCGAATTCACCTTTCACTGTGAAAGCGTTAGGTAAGTCAGGTAGTTACTCAGATGATTTACTGTTGATTGGGATGCAGGAAACGGACGGTAAGTTAAAAATGCACTTCTATCCAATTGAAGTAAAAATCGGTAGAAACTTGAGTAATGTCATAGATAAAGCTAGAAACCAAGTTGTTCGAACGAAAGCTCTCTTTGATTTAGAATTAGGTGTGGGGGAAGCAGAAACTACATTCTCTCAACAATACTATCGTATGTTCTTTGCACATCTTTTCTTAGCAAATGCTAAAAAACTATTTGAAGGAAAGTTGTGGAGCGAGAGAAAACAAAATTATGACTTTGAACAGGAAAGACTTTCCGTTATCGAAAGACTGATGAAGGGCGATTATGAAATTTCGAATGAATTAACCGAGTACTTTAATAAAGGTGTTGTCGTTTCATTTAGAACAGAAGAAACAACTTCGTCTATTGAACGTGTTGAAGACGACATTCTGTTGCTTAATTTACCAGAGCAGTATGGTATAAGTGGTGGATCGTATTCGATTGAAGAAATCCGGCAGTCAATTATAGATGGGAAAAAGGATATTCCAAGAGAAGAAATGCTTTCTGAAATATACATTTAGAAATTCATTTTCTGTTAAGAAAATGAAAAGTAATTAATTTTTAGTATAAGATGAATTGTAATACTGAGTACAACACCCTATTAAAAAAAACTCATAACGACCTCGTGTAGAATAAAGTTACCACACCTTATTCAACGGAGGATTCGTTATGAACAATGTTCATGTTACCACATCAGAAAGAGTCAAAATAGAAACCTATCTCGAATTTGGATTTTCAATTCGAAAGATTTCTAAGCATCTAGGATGTCAGCCGTCTACAATTTCACGTGAGCTGAAATGAAATCCTTCCTACAACGTGATCAACGCCGGACAGCATCATGAGATGCAAAAGAAGAACTGTGACGCTTAATTTGACAAACTGTCATAATAAAAAGCGTTGTGGTGTATACGTTTCTATGGGCTAATCTAAATTATTGAGACAATATAAAAACATCTTCGGAGTGGTACACTTGAAAAAAGTACTAGTAACGGAGGTGTTTTTGTATGGGCAAAAACGTATATTCAAGCGAAGTTTTATGGGCGGTCGTGAAATACAAACTGAACGGTGAGTTGACGACGAGAGAAATCATGGAGAAACACGGGGGCAAAACAAATCTCAAATCGATACGTGGATGAGATGGTATCGATTAATCGAACTCTATTGGTTCGACCAACAGAGCGGGAAACAGAATACCTATGCGCACTGTCCTGAATCCGCGAGTAAGGACGACAAGAAGGAACGATAACTGTCTCATCTGAAGATAGAGAACGACATCTTAAAAAGTACATGGAAATCGAAAGCGAGTTGAAAAAGAGGTCGTTCTGAAAATCGTTAAACTTATGAGGAAAAAATATACTGTCACGAGCATTCTGAATATGCTAGGCGTGCCGCGTGCGTTGGTACGTGAAGGGAGTCGTGAAGCCCCTTAGGTGCTAGAAGAGGCGATCATCGAACTCTTTAAGCTGTCGAAGTATCGAAACGGGCACTGGAAAATCAAGATCCTGTTAGAGCAAACCTATCGGTTGTCAGTCAATCGGAACACCGAATCATGAAGAAGTACTATCTCCAGTGCCGGATTAAACCCAAGCACATTTGGAAATCGTAGGGCGAGCGTGTTATCTTAGCCCCCGACCTTCTCCAGCGAGACTTCACGACCAGTGGACCGAATTAGAAGTGGGTGACGGACATCACCTATATCCAATACGGCAGTACGACGAAATATCACTCTACCATCATGGACCTATTCAACAATGAGATTGTCGCCTACAAGATATAGGAGCACCAACAGACGCCCCTCATCAAGGATACGTTAAAGATGGCGCTAGTGAACCAGGACCATCCCTAAGGGGTCATCATCCATTCCGATCAGGGAAGTGTCTATACGTCCTATCCCTTCCAAGAGTTGTGAAGAGGAATCGCTTGGTCAGCATTATGTCCCGTAGAGGCCATTGTTGGGACAAAGCGGTGATTGAGTCATTCTATTCAAACTTGAAGTCTGAGGAGTTCCAGTACGTCAAATTCAACTCACTCGAAGATCACGAGGTCTACGAACTGGTGACACACTATTTGAATTACTGTAACGAGGAACGGATTAAAGAAAAATTAGGCTACCTGATACCATTAAAATACGGTGTACAAGCAGCCTAACCAAGGTGTTTTATATGTTCTCATATCGCTATGTCAGTCTACTACAAAGCTTTTTGATATAATATAAATTAATTTGAAATTAAGTCATCTAGTACCGCATTTACTTCGTCTTTGGTCAAAGAAAGTAAAGTTGATAGCCTTTCTATAAGTTGTTCTCTTTGTCCGGATGTGAGAGTTGAGTTATTATTTTTTTTCTCAAATATAAATAAATTAATTAAGTTTAGAGGAGTTTTATTATTAAGAATCATTTTATTATCTTGCTCATTCCAAATAACTCCTTTCCACGGATAGCAACTCATATTCATCTGTACGTCACTATAACAACCTAGGATTTCTGAGTATGTTATCGAATCATGCATTTGTTTTATATTTGAAACTGACTTAATGAATGATGAAAGTCCTACTGGTCTAAATAATAGATTACCACCATTTCGATTACGAAATTCTGCAGCGGGATACTCCTCTGAACTATTAGCATAGTTATCCAATATATCAAAGCTAGACGTTACATGATTCCAAAAAGATATACAATAATTTTGAAATTCTCTTATTATTGAATCCGATGGACGACTTGTTTTAAAATCCGAATTTTTTTTTGTTATACCTTTATCTTTCAAAAAATTACTTAACAAAAAGTTGTTACAATCATATAGAGTTTCAATTGTGGTAAAAGATATTTGATCATTTTCTTGTAAAGTACGCTCTAAACTAATTTTTTTCCCATTAAAGAGGTCATGATTATCAACCAGATATCTAGTTGTGATAGCTACTAAATCGTCTTCATCCAGTGCGATAATATCACTCTTTTTTACTGGTTTGGCATATCTATTCAGTGTAGTAAATAACCTTCTAGTTCTTTTTAATCCTTCTGGTGTATTACTATGACCAATAAAAATTACTGAGATTTGATTATCTTTTAAATTACTATTATCATCTAAAGCTGCCTTTATTCCCTCTACTCGATGTTGCCCGTCGACTGGGAAAATAATTTCATGTCCTGTAAAATCTAAAAGTCCCATTTGACCATATCTCACATTTTCATGCTCAAAATCAATTTCTAAAAATTGAGGATCTCCTTCGTAAACTGCTAAAACAATTGAGTTGAAAAATCTGTCTTCATGAGTATCAATATATTTTTTTATGTTGATATAATTTTCTGTGATGCTTCTTTGTATGAGTTCACTCAGTCTCTCAGACTTATGTAATTGATTATCAATTTTACGAACATTAGTTGAAATTTCTTCAAACGTCATTGTAGAACTATAATAATTCCAATCACCCATCCGTAAATTAAGGGCTGGTAGTCGCATTTTAGTCATATTTTTCTCCTTTTAAAACATTTTCACAGCATCTTTGATGGAAACGTTATCAATGCGAGAGTTAAACTCGGGCAAAATTGTTCCAATTAACCATTTTTCAAGATCATCAATTAGTTGATTATCTGAAAGTTCAGTGTAGTATATATAGAGATGTGGTCCCCATGTATCTACCATTCGTTTAATTTTCGGTCTAGTTGTAGCGTTTTTGTATGTTTTGCATCTAGACCTTAAACTATAATTACCATCAGAATTTCTCGCTCGTCCAATGTAAAGAGGGTATTTAACTAATTCTGGTAATATATCGGACTTAACTTGAAACATATAAAGGCCGCCAGTATTGTTTGGAATATTATTAATTTGACTGTGGAAGTTTTCGCCAGTATCGTCTAAAAATTTAATTTCTTTCCACTCTAATGTTTCTAAATTATAGTTAACAGCAAGTCCTTCTGGTTCCGAAATAGTTGGGATTGCTAAATGTATTTGAAGTCTTTTTTTACTTAGATAATCAAAAGCTTCCATCTGTAAATACCTCTTCCTTTTTTTGGTATGATAAGTAAGTAATGATTATATGATTTAAGTGGTGGATATTTTAAAAAAAGACTTAGCTATTTATAGTTGATTAAAAATCTCTAAATCTTTTGGTTCAATGTTTGACGATAGGGAAAATCGAATGGATGATCGTACTTCATCTAATGACAATCCAATCGCTTGAAGTACATGGCTTGGTTTACTGGAGCTACATGCAGATCCAGTTGAGACCGCCATGACAGGTGCTAGCTGTTTCACAAGTACTTCATTATTAATCCCGATAAATTGAACATTCACAATTCCCGGTATTTTATCAGTATGATCACTATTGAAGCGTATGTTCGATCCAAATTTTTGAGATAAAAGTTGAACCAACTGATGTTCAAGTTTTTGCAATTTCTGAATGTTCTTAGACAAGGATGCCTGATGCATTTCAGCTGCTTTTCCCATTCCCACAATTAGAGGAACAGCAAGAGTCCCGCCTCGAATGCCTTGCTCTTGGCCACCACCATGAATAAGTGGTGTCAATTTTCTTGGAATCCCGTCCTCATCTTTTTTCAAATAAGCAATTCCAATACCTTTTGGACCGTTGAACTTATGCGCAGAAGCTGATAAGAAATGAACGTTCGTCAGTTCTGACAGGTCGATTCTCATCTTTCCGACGACATGTGTGGCATCGGTGTGAAAGAGCGCACCATATTGAGCAACTAGTTCAGAAGCTCTCTTAATGTCATTTAACGACCCTAACTCGTTATTTCCCCAAATGATTGAAACGAGTGAAGTAGGGCGTTTTTTTAGTAAAGACTCTAATTCAGAAAAATTGATTCTACCAAATTGATCGACTGACAAGTATTCAACGTGAATATTCAGTTGCTCATTTAAATACTTTGCGATTTCTAAATTAGATGAATGTTCGGCTACCGTGGTAATCACTTGATGGTCCGGTAAAGTTGAACTAACACTCTTTAAAATCCAGTTGTTACTTTCGGTCGCTCCCGAAGTAAAATACAGCTCGGTAGAAGAACAGTTAAGAAATTTACCTAACTGTTCTCGAGCATGTTCAACAGCGTTCTTAGAGTTTTCTGCCAGTGAATAATACTTGCTCGAAGGATTCCCGAACTCTTCAAGAAAATAGGGGAGCATCTCTTCAAGTACTTCTGGATACACAGGTGTCGTTGAGCTGTTGTCTAGATAAAGCATGTTATCCCTCCTGGAGAGCCAATAACTCTCTTAAGAATTGATTGGTACTTCTAGAAAATTGGAACATTTGATAAAGCTCTTCGGCACCTCTAGTAATATGTGAATTAAAGTAATCAGGAAAATACCGTTCTTCCTCTATGTGCTGTTTAGCATGTTGAAGAATCATCATTTTAAACATCTCGTCGTGTTCTCCCGTTAAAGTGGCACGATTTATTTCAAAATTAGAAATGGGCTGACCTTTAACGCTAGGTGGAGTTTTTTCGTTTTTTAATGATATTCCAACGGCGAAACGAGCTAGGATGTTCGGTGTGATATGAGTTGAGTTTGCAATCTCTTTAAAATAGAGATGCGTTTGTTCAGTTAATTTAAGACGGTAGTTCATGAGTTTTTCACCTGCGCGTTTTCAAATTCAAAATACGATGGAATGACTCGTGTTTCTAAATGTTCATTATCAAACTGAAGACTATACTCTTTAGAAATCGATGGTTTGAGTACGTCGTAGTAATCTTTGCTAATTTCTGAGTCTGTAGATAGCACTAACACTTGTTCACCAAAGTTAGGAAGTAAGTTACGTAAAATGTTATAACGGTGATCTCGATCTAATCGGCCTAACAATGTATCGAAGATAAATGGCATTTGATTTTCGGAAACTTTGAAAATTGCCCAGATTAATGAAAGAAGTAGAATCTGTTTCTCACCAGAAGATAGCGTAGCTACAGAAATTTGAGACTGGTCTTTAGATGACAAAGTTAACGAGAAGTCTTCGGGTAGAATCGATAGCTTATCTACGTAATCTTCTTTACGCATCAATGTTTTTAACATGCGTAACGCATTTTCTTCAACACTCCGAATGACTTTATATCGCTGTTGAAGTTTGAAGTCTTCTAGTAAAGCTAATGTTGAAGTCGCATTTTGCGATAATAAGCTCGATTTTGAAGTGATTTTCTCGATTTCTTGTTGAAGTGAGGCGTTTTCTTCCACTAACATCGAGTACTGATTTTGGAGCTCTTCTTCAAGTTTAACAATACGTTCTAACTGCTCGTTCAAATGAAGATGACTAACTTTGAGTTGATTCAATTCCTCAAATTGTTTTTCAAAATCCGCATGATTTTCTTCTCGAATCACTAGTTTTCTTCGTAATATCTTCAGTTCCTCTATGATTTCGTCATCGCGATTAATGTTTGCCAAGAGAGATGAGGAAGATTGAGCGTTTACTGAAGAAATCATATTTTCAACTTTTGCCTTCGAACCGAACGAAGCGTCATGAATAATTTCAGTTTTCGGAACAGCCGTTTTTAAAGCCGCATTGAATTCATTCTTCAGTGAATCATGTCCTACAGATCCTCCTAAATTACGTGAAACATTCTTATAGAACTCATCGGTGAAGACTTTTTCTAAATCTTCTACACTTCTTATCAATAGTTCTGATTCTACTTGTTCTGCAGCTTTTTCAAGCAAGTGATGATTGATAGAAAAGGCGTAGTACTCATTGAAAAAGTCTGACGTAGATTGCTTTAATTTCTGTCGTTCTTGTTCTAGGTTTCTTATTTCCTCTTTCAATTTTGCTTCTTCTTCTTTACTAATCACGTCGTGTGCGCGTAACGATTCAGAGAAGGCAGTGATTTCGGCTTCACTAACTTCGATCTTCTGAAGAAGCTGAGATTTATCGACTTGAACGTTTTGCAATTTTTGTTCGGATTCACTTAGCTGTTTTTTAAGCTCATCTAAACGTTTTGATTTATCTTTAGATAGCTTAGTCTTGGCTTCGTCTCGTACAAGTGATTCGATTGTTTCCGTTAATAAATCTGGAATCTCTAATTTAAATGCACTTTTCATCAAATCATCTAGGTACTCAGACAGTTTCCCTTCATTAATAATTTGATTAATTGTCTCTCCATCAAATAATGAGACATTAAACAAATAGAGGGGAGTACGTTCTAAGAATAATGAATAGACTTGACTCTTGTCCTTCTCTGCTAGTGCAAAGGTATTTGCATCACGATAGATGTTAAAGTATTCTTTAATATTCTTAGCGTCGATTCCCCATGATCGTTCAAATAAATAGCGTGATGTAGTTTGATTCGTTGTTGTTGTAAACGTAATTTGGATTTTTGAAATTTGTTTAGTGGTACTATATCTTTCTCGTTGATCTCTTACTTCGCTATTGATTAACTTCTCAATTTCTTTGAAGTAGGATGGAGTAGGTGCTTTAATCCCAAACGCCTGACTACCATATAATCCAGTGCGAAGTGCGTTTAAAAAGGTTGTTTTACCCGCTCCATTTTTCCCGCCGATTAAAATAACATTTTTATTAGAGTTTTCATTCTTGAAATCAAATGTTTGATTTTTATATGCTCCAATATTCTTTAAGACAATCGATTCAATCTTCATCTCTCTCTAAAACTCCTTGCTCTTTGTAAAGGCTTAAATAGTCTTGGCTCAATAGCGCAGCGACATCTTTATTAAATCCTCGTTTAACCTTTACACCTAGAAAATCATTTGCTGTTGTAAATAGTTTTTGAACCATATTGAAATCAAGACCATACTTTTGAGAAAGAAGTTCTAAATCATTCGCTTGGTCACTTGTTAGAATCTGACGATCATCATGTTCCCAATCCAGATCGACGCCGAATACTTCGCGATAAAGTTCTGGTAACGTATCGTTCCAATCACCTTCACGGAGCCATAAGCGACGAATTGCTCGTAACTCATCATCCTGAATTAATTTGTACTCGACTGAATTTGGAACTTTTAAATCACGTTGTAAAATCAATAAGTCGCGCATTAGTTCAGTTCTAGTAGCTAGCGTGAAAGGACCAAGACCAAGGTGTGAGTATACAGATTGCCCATCCTCGTTTGTTTCGGTAACGACAAACTGAATATTGAACTCTTCAGGTTTGCTCAAGTCAATATTGTGTTTTGCGATAAATTGACTTAATTGTGCTTTAGGAACGGCAAGAACAGACTCATCAGTCAAATCTTCAATTCGGTCAACTACTTTATGAGAAGTGGCAGCACGACCGCCTTTTTTCTTTTGAACAATATAGATTCCATCTTCTTTGATTTCATGTTGAACTTCTAATAAATAGAAGGCACCATTCATTCGTTTATGCATTCGTTTAGAACGGTCGTCACGAATGAGAACCATTTTATTGCGGAACTTCAATAATGGTTTTAACCAGTCATGTTCACCAGTTTGAATAAAGCCAGTAAGCGATTTATCTTGATTGACAACCGTACACGTCCAGCAACCGAAACGGCTATTCCCACAAGAACCAGCACTTTCTTTAATGTTTTGGTCAACGACTAATGGACATTCGCTACTTGAATCCATGTACATTTTCTGTAGCTTATGATGGTCTTCCCCCCACGGAGCTGGGTTTTGAAGAAGGTAGCTCCATACATCATCTAGAACAAATTCTTTAATTGGGGCAAATACATAAGCATTCGCTAATGATGTGTGTCGCATCAATTCGCTACCTGAAATCTCATGGTCTTTTATTGATTGGCCTCGGCTCGTGCTCTCAGATGAACGGACACCAAGTACCATAATGATTTCGCCGTATTTTGACACTTTATCTTTAATGAAGCGGTTAGCAGGGTCGATTTTAAGACGATCTGTACACCATCTAAACGTTTGGTTCGGAGTAGGGTAGCCGCGTCCGATAATATTCGTCCAAAAGGTTTTTTCTGTAAGTGGTTTAACTTTTTGTGTTTCAATAGGGAGATTGTATTTTAAAGCGGCTTCTTGCATGCGGTGTAGAGAGCCGTTAATCATGGAAACGACGAGTGGGTTTTCTACCAAAGTGTCAGAAGAAATGATAAATACCTTCTTATGCAACTGTTCTGGTGAAAGCTCTAGCAACGCTTCGAAAATGAGTTGAGTCGTTAGTGTAGAATCTTTTCCGCCACTAAATCCGACCACCCATGGACGTGTGTCATTTAAATACACACGTTTGATCAAATCGATGGAGCGTCTAGAAACAGTATCTCCTTCATGCTGAGTAAATAAGTTACTAATAATACCTTGTGTCATAAATTGTCATCCTCTCGTGCCAAAACAGTCATAATACGTTCATGCTTGATTATTGTTGATCGAAATCTTTCTCTTCTTTCGTGAGCTTGATGCCGATTAGCGATTTGATTCGTATGGCAGTCAATCGAATAGTGTAGTTGTTCTTTAAAATTCTGCCGTTTTCGTTAAAGGCACGACCTTTCCAATCTTTTTCGTTTGAACGGCTCCAATCAATATCTTTAAATTTTGTAAGGTAGGCTGTCCATGTATCAGGTTTTTGTTCAATTAAAGAGCGCGCAACTTCAGCCGCTGCTTCGATAAATAAACCTTGACCCGCAATTGAAATCATACGTAAATCACGAGGGGAGATTTCTTTATTAAATACTTGTTCCCATTCATGAATACTATTGCATAGAGTTAGCCAAAACGTTTTGATGTTCAATGCGTCTTCTTCAGTTAAAAGAGCACCTTTTTTCTTATTAATTAGTCGTTTATTTGCATTATAAATATGATTTAACGCTAAAAGTTTTGGTGAATTCTTGGAGAGGGACGTTTTCTCCATTTCTGTATACCGTTTTAACAACGGAATCTCTTCAACGATTTCTTTAGTTAGGAGCGATAACTGATCACGATGATCATATAAAATACCGATAGATGACGTTGTGTTAACGGCATGTCGATTCAAATCTGAAAAGATTTGTTGAGACCGTTCTAGACCTTCATCATGAAAGAATACAACAGAAATTGTTTCATTACCTAATTCAGGCATAATTTTTAAAGCCTCTTCAATCGCTGCTCTCCGGTGTTGACCATCATTTATTAAAAAACGAGAATCTAATGCGATCGAGAGCTTGCCTAAGTCTTTAAAGTTCGGCTCATCCGAAAAAGGAGTGAACTGAATTTCACCATCAATGGAAGCTGTAAGTGATGAAAATACATAGTCCTTAGACTGATCTACAATGTAATTTGTGATATCTGGGACTCGAGATTTATTCAAAATTCGCTGTGAGCGATATTGTGGTGGGACTTCCTCTTCATCGAATAAGAAGATTTTTGGAATCAGTTTTAACGGGCACATAACGACAAAATATTCTTTTTCTGCCTGTTTTCCTCGTAATGCGGGGAAGTTATAGCTGAAATTAGGATCCATAAGATGTCCTCCTTTATTTAAAATTACGTACGTAATTTTAAATAAATACAATGTTTTAATACAAAAAGTCTAACATAAGTGTTCGTATGAAAAAAGCGAACAGCTCAACAAAATATAGAAATTTTCGTAATAAAAATCTCAGCGAAATCGCTGAGATTATACGGAAAGAAGTTTAATTAAAAATTCTTCTTCAAAGATTGCATCATCTGATTCGAGCAACGAAGCGATGTCTCTCACACCTAATTCAATAAAGCGCTTCATATGATCTCGAATAATTTTCTCGTCATCGATTTCTTTTTGGAGCTCGTTGATAATAAGGTGTTTAGCAAGTAAGTAATCATTTCCATTAATGATTGAGCCCATTTCCCATGCGCTTGAACTCAATTCGGTAGGGAGTACAGATGAAACGGAGTGATTTTCAATTCCGTGCATCAGACTTAGTTTAACAACAAATGGTCTCGTGTCTTTCGGAACGTAATGTTCGATGTGTCCAATAATGGTATCGATTCGATTCTTACTTATTTGTGACAATTTAATTCCTTTAGAATCCATAATATTATCCTTTCACTAATTCGAAATAACCTTCGCGAATAAGCGTATATTTCTCTTTTTGGTTGTAGTCCAACATGATTTGTTTTGAAGTATATTCCTTCATCAACTCTACATATTCCGGAGTGATTTCCGTATCAGTTGAGAGAATCACAACTTGTTTACTGAGATGTTTATAGAAATGTTCGACTAGATTTTTGCGATGATAGCTGTCTAAGCGACCAAGTGGCGTATCGATAATCATAGGCAAATCTAAATCAGCTGCTTTGATCATTCCCCAAATAAATGCAGAGGAGATAATTTGCATTTCACCGGCTGAACGTTCTTCCACTGAAATTTCGGCGCCGCGCTCATTTTCAATGCGTATCATCATTTTACGGCGATCAACGAAAGCACGCCCGAATTCATCTTGTTTTCTCATAAGTTTGTTCAACATCAGATCGAATTGTTCACTAATCAAATCAATTTTCCAGTCTAGTACTTTTGTTGAATACTCATCAATTGCTTCTTTGATTTTTCCATAAAGCTGTACATCATCAGCTAAGTCGATTGCATTTGTTGCAGTAGACTTTGTTCCTTTTAGCTTTGATTCTAGAGAACGAATTTCTTGAATACACTCTTGTTCTTTCTTTTTAATGTTGAGATAAATGCTCTTAGTTTTACCGAGCACCTCAGTAATTTCTTGAATCTTTTTATCTTCTTCATCAACACTGACTGCAGAAGGGGCTAAATCAACTTTTTGCTGAAGCTGATCAATTGAATGCTTAAGATTCTTTTCTTTCTTGACCAGTTCAACAATCATTTCCTTAGTGCGAGATGCGTCTACATTCATAATCAGTCTACGGTCATTTGGCGAAAGGTCGTGCCAAATTTGCTGATTTTCTGAAGTAGTAGAAGCTTTATAATTCTCCTTCGATAACCAAATATTCTTACCAATTTCCTCAACCTGATGCAGTTGTTCTTCAGTCAATGGTGGATTGATTGGCTCTGAGAGAAGTTTAGACATAAATAGGTGATAAGGTGCTAAAATCTGTTCCACGCGTTGCTGATCAGATGTAAATTGTTGTTCAAGAGTCAGTCGTTTTTTTAATGCATCAATTTTTTTAGATGCAAATGAAGGAATTCCCTTCTCAGAAAACAACTTAGAAATTTGCTCCAAAACTTGAGTATGCTGTGCTTTTAAAGAACTCATGGTTGAAACAAATTGTTCTCTCGACTCGTTGTTCTGCATGAGCTTCTCGTTTCGAAGTTTCTTAAAGTGATCGAGTTGTTTATTGTATGTTGATACTCGACTCTCGGCTTTATTTCGTTTTTCTGTAAGCTCATGTAATTGTTCTTTGAGTGTAGTTATTTTCTTGTTGAATTTTAACAACTCGGTACTTTTCTGAGCGATAGCTAATTCGTTGACTTTCTTTGAATAGATTTTGTCTAAGTCACCTTTTAACTCGTTAAAATAAGACATTCCGTTCATCCGTCTGATTGTCGCTTTAAAGTCGGCAGAATTTCTAGAAGAAATAATGCGTCGGATTTCTTCCCCATCAAAAATTAAGAATTGAGAAGCTTCAAATGGGATTAATTTATCAATGGTACGGTTGAAATCATCTACGTTGTGTGAACCAATCTGTTCGTTACGTTTTGGACGAGCTGCACCAATCGTTCGCTTACTGAACGTCTTACTTTCAGACACAACTTGTTTTTTACTATTGTATTGCCAAACGACTTTAATTTCGTAATGGTGCCCATCTCCAGGTTCGAAAACGAGAGAAGCACTAGCTTCGCGACCACCTTGTTCGAAGAATGAATTGTTAATTGTATTTGTAAACTGTTGTTGAAACTCCGTATCGGTCATGCCACGCTTGCCATATAATAAGTAACGAACTGCTTTTAAAATGGTTGTTTTTCCAGCGCCATTCAAACCACCAATCAGAACGATGTTTTTGTCATCTGTGTGTGTATCAAAGTTAATTGTTTGAGAATTTAAGTATGTTTTGTAATTATTTAATTGAATACGAACAAGTTTCAACCCAGATTTTTTATTAGATGATGTGGAATGTGTTAATGAGTTCCCTTTTTTAATTAGATATTTCAATTCTTCTTCTAATTCTTTTTGGCGTTTAGTCGGAGACGTAGCTTCACCATAATAATTAGCTTTTGAAGTGGTGAGAATATTTTGAAGGAGACTAGGTGATAGCTGATGATGAGAAGATACTTCTTCTAAAATTTCTAATTCACTTGAGTAACGCTTTTGAGTCATATCGATTTCCTTTCTTCCAAACATGAGATATTCAGGTCTATATTCCTATTATAAAGGAAATACAACTAAAAACCTGTAACTTTTTTAGAAAGGGTATGGATAAATTAGGTATACATAATTACTATTTATATAAGGAGATGAAAGAGTTGAAACGCCTGTTACTACGCAAAATCCAATTCGCCCTCCAACACCACGGTGGGACAGCATCTTTAAAAGACATTTATGCGTATGTCGAAAAATCATACTATCAACTCGAACTCGATCGATATAAAGATTGGAAAGGGCACATCAATAAACAGATTCGTGCGCATTCCAGTGATTCGGCGAGCTTTACCGGAAAAGAAGACCTCTTTTATTCCACGGGAAATAAAGGCATTTGGGGTCTTAGACAATCCAATAACTAACGAAAGCGGGACCAATTTCACTTGGTTCCGCTTTCAATGTTTACAAAACATCACACCCTATTGTCACACAATGTTCATTCCTGTACACTTCGATATTGTGTGCTAAAAATTATGTTAGGGGTTAGTCAATGGAACTTGTACAGCAATTATCTCAAATGCAACTCATCAACCAATTCTGGTTGCTTATGGCCTTCGTCATTCCAATGGTCATTTTATCTCGTATGGTCGTGGCTGGGACGCGCTTCTCACCGATCCTCGTCATCGTCATCTTCGGTCTCGGTCTCGGATTCGGTATGGTCGAGCTCGGTATCGCGACGCCGGGTCTTCCTGAATTCCCGCTCGTCGACTTCTTGTCACGGACGACGATCATTGCGTTAGTCGTTTCATTCTTCGTCGGCGGACAAGAACTTCGTAAAATCTTGAGTAAACAAGAGCTCGACATGGAGGACATCGTCATTCCTGCCAAAGAGGAAATGTTCCTCGGGACAGGACGTACGCAGTTCATCTTCATCCTTCGTTCGTTCTTCTTGCTCGTTGGTTTGGAAGGGTTCTTCCGTATGGCAATCGAGCCAGGTACGGCAGAAGGGATTGCTCTTTACTACCCAATCCTCGCACTCCTCGGTCTTGCCGTGTCGTTCTTACTCATCGACCATAAAGCACAAATTCAGGACAAGAAAGTATACATGCAAAAAGGTCTTATCGAGACAGTTCTCTTGCTTGTCATCTTGTTCGTTTCGTTCTTGATTGCGACAGCGATTCAGCCAATTATCGCACTTCCGCAAATCTTCTTCGCGATGTTGATTTCGTCAGCACTCGGTGCCATCTTCCATAACTGGACGTATGGACCGACTGTCCGCGCGCTTCTCTTCGCAGGGATTCCGGTCGTCTTGGCTGCCAACTTCATGGTCGGGGGTTCAAGAATCGGTGATGCGTTCGCAATCGAAGGCATGAATTCGATTCTCGTGTACGGTTTCTTCGGTCAGTTGTTCTGGATGTTCGGTGGAATCGCACTCATCATGTGGTTCGCTCGCACGGGTCACATCCGTAATCTCGCACCAGGTATGGCAGGGTCACTTTCACACAGTGGTCTCACAGGAGCGTGTACGGCTGGTGACTTCGGTCAAGTAGCAGCGAAACGTGCGCCGATCATGATCAACATCCCGTTCTTCGGACATATCTTCGTCTTCTCAATCCTCGCGGTCAGTGCCGACAACGGTGCGCTCTGGATTTGGCCGACAGCCATCATCGTTTTGGTCGGTCTCGTACTCACTGCGCTCGCGTTGAAAAACTTACGCGCGGCGAACGGGGAAGACTTCAAAGAAGTCAAAGCCCTTATGCAGTTCTCGTTCGGGTGGCAGATGATGGCCGTCTTCGGTGGTCTCGTCATCTTGGCGTTCAGCACAATTGCGTTTGATTACACGACGATGGCACAATCGTCAGCGATCTCGCACTTCGGCTTGTTCGCAGCGGTTCAAGGTGGAATGTTCGGAACGGAAGCGTCACTTCTCATCCCGCTCATCTTCTCGATGCCGTTCCTCGTGCATCCGATCGTCTTCTACATGTTTGGGAAAGCGCTCGACAACAATGGCGAAATGCCACGAGTACCGGTATATGCGATGGCACTCGTGGGTGTCGTCGGTGTATCTGCAGCGATTTTCGTCTTATAAGACATCCATTCCGCTCTGACTTCGGTCAGGGCGGTTTTTTTATTTGATGATTTGGATATGGTAGACTTTGGATAGTGAAAGCGGGGGAGCGTATGAAAAAATGGGGATTCATCGGTTTTATTGGGTTGATTATAGCTAGAGTTTAGATTGCACCAATCGATACGACTAGTCCAGATATGGCTGACTTTGTGCACTGGTTCGAGGAAACGTATTCGGTACAATGTGAAGATGACAGCTGTGATTCGTTCAACCTGATTGGGGATCAGAAAAATACATATGTGAATGAAGAGGGGTATATGGGACAACCCAGTGGCTTTTTCACTTTCGACATAGAGGTAAGGGGATTATACCGAAGTGTCGAAGAACCCGAACGAGTCGGAACGATTGAAGTGAGATGGAATCAAGATTCGTTCGAGATTATGGAAGAGACAGGAATCTTTGTTACTTCACCACAGGAGGCTTGAAGCATGCTGACGATCACTCAAGATGTAAAGGGAAAGCACTATGAGGCGCTCATTGATGTTCTGTTCAAGCATTGTACTCACTTTGCGTTCGTGGAAGACAGACGCCGAATGGAAATCGAAGACGAGCGTTTGGTGTATATGGAAGTGCTGACTGAAGAGATTCGTTGGGATTTGATCGAACGAACTATCGTAAGTGAATGGGAGACGACAAGACTGTCTGGGGATACGGCGTATTTATATTCGTTCCATATGAATTACAGGACGGTACAGTTCTTAAAAGAACGGAGTCAATCATTATTCAGTTGGATCCATCCGGAACTCCCGGAAGACTTGATGTTTTATGCGGGGGATACGTGCGTGC
Organism: Exiguobacterium sp. s132; assembly: GCF_018617235.1. Classification (GTDB taxonomy): domain Bacteria; phylum Bacillota; class Bacilli; order Exiguobacteriales; family Exiguobacteriaceae; genus Exiguobacterium; species Exiguobacterium profundum. The sequence goes on from NZ_JACSJU010000001.1 coordinate 181,780, forward strand.
TCGCGGTATGCTCCCATGAATCGTTCTTTGTCGTCGATGAAGAGATGTGGGAGCGTATTAGATTAGATGAATGATCAAGGTCACTTCTTATATGGGTGACCTTGTATTAAGTCAACTTGCTAGAGAAGGGTCTCCAGTCTGGGTCTTTTCTGTCGTGTTTATTCGGTTTTCTGACATCATCACAGAAGAGCCGTTCACTCGCACCAAATTGGATGTAATTCTGTTGAGCCTGTCGAAGCGACACCGTATTCGCACCGCCTTCATAATCGGGATCGTCGAATTGAACCCCGTCGTCCTCCCAAAAGCAGATTCGACAAATGTCGTATGTGCCTGGTGGTTCCTCTTCTAACGTCTGATAGCCACAGCATGGGCATGTGTATCTCACCATCATCACCTCACTATTTAGTATAGAGGATACAAACAAAAAGCGTCCGACCATTTCTCAGGTCGGACGCTTTTTCTGTCATAAGATCACCATCGAGATCAACGTCAAGATGGCAAGCCCACCTTGTGTCAGGATAATCTTCTTGTCACTCGTGATACTGCCATATAGGGCAACGAGAATGATATAGGTCAGCATCATGGTGACAATCTCGACCGGGTTGGGGGAAAGATAGAGTCCGTACAAGAGCCCGACCCCAATCAATCCGTTATAGACGCCTTGATTTTTGAACAAAACCGACACCGAGTCTCTCGTTAGCTCGTCTTTCGACATACGGAAGACGCGTGACGTCGACGAGGATGCCGTCGCAATCGTCTCTAAATAGAAGATATAGAAGAATTCGATGGCGACAAGCGTTCCGAGCACAAGGGTGAGCGTCGACATATTAGTTGACCGCTGCTACTTGTACGACTGGTTTTGCAGACACGTAGTTCGCCACGTTTTGTGCGAAGTTGATGAGGACCGGGTTTTGGTTGTGCTGCTCGAGAGCGGCTTGGTCTTCCCAGTTCTCGATCATGACGAAACGGTTCTCGACAGACGTTGACTCGTATAGGTCATATCCGACGCAGCCCGCTTCTTGTTTTGATGAGTCGATCAAGACTTGGATGTCACGCAAGAAGTTCTCGCGTTGTGATGCTTGGATATCGAATGTGGCGTTGACTAAGATCATGGTTGATTCCTCCGATTGTGTGGTGAATTATTTGAACGATGTGACCGTTTGAGCGTCAAGACGTACAGATTGGTAACCTTCTTCTGCCGCTTTCCCAACAGACAAGATCATGACTGGTACATAACGGTCTTTGTCGAGACCGAACGCTTCTGCGAGTTGGTCTTTCTCGAAACCACCGATTGGGTTCGTGTCATAGCCGTGTGCACGTGCTGTGAGCATGAATTGCATCGCAGCGAGACTCGCATCGATCTTCACGATGTCGTTCATCTCTTGTTTCGAGAGGTTTTTGTAGTAAGGGATGATTGCGCCGAGCTGTTGGTCACGCACTTCTTGTGGCATTTTGCCTTCTGCGACCGCTTGATCGTAGATTTGTTCGCCGTACTCGTAGCACTCCATGTCTCCGAAGATGAGGAGCATCGCTGCAGACGAATCGTTTTGACGTGTGTTGAAACGGATGAGTGGTTTGAGCGTCTCTTTCGCTTCTGGGCTCTCGATGACGACGAAGCGCCATGGTTGCATGTTGACCGATGATGGGGCAGTCGTTGCTTCTTGAATCATCTCGAGCATTTCTTCTTGTGAGATTTTCACGTTCTCGTCATAGACACGGATTGATTTACGACCGAACATGACGTCTGTAAATGTATTGTTTTCGAATGTAGTTGCCATTGGTGAATTCCTTCTTTCTCTGTTTAGGCGTGACTGTTCAATTTTTGAAGCAGCCCGGATAAGTGTTGAATCTCTTCAGCGGACAAGGCTTGTAAGACGAGATGGTTGGCCCGTTCGTCTCGCTCGCAGTGCCCGAGGTCTTGCTCTGCTTTCTCTGTCACACGGACGAACATCTCGCGATGGTTCTCCGCGTTCCGCTCTCTGACGACATACCCTTTCTCTTCAAGGATTTTCAAATGTCGGGTGATGGCGGCATTGTCGATTTTCATTTCTTCTTTAATCAAGCGTTGCGAACAAACGCCTCGTTCTTTGACGACTTGCAGCATCTCGTAGCGGGTCAGGCTGAATCCTGTCTCCCGTTCGAACGACGATGCGACGTTTTGTTCCGCCAACTTGATTTGGTAAAGTAATCGGCTGATTTCACGTAGGTCCATAGCGTCCCACCTTTCTCAATTGACTTATCAATCGTTGACTTGTCAAACGATACAACGTTTTGGATTGCCTGTAAAGTCAAACGCTCAAAAAAGACGACACCAAATTATCGTGTCGTCTCCTCTTCGATGGGAGTGCCATCAAATCGATATTCTGTCGTGAATGTCGTCTCGTCGAATCCATACATTCGGTCGTAGGCATTCAAGTCCTCAATCGTCCGCACGTCGAGGAAGGACGGGTCGATGTCAGACGCTTTGCGCGTGAACATCATGTACCGTTCTGTGTAATCGTCATTTCCTCCAGGCTTTCCATCGAACGAGAAGTGAATCCAATAGACATCGGATTCCACTACGCGCATGACGTCGAGAATCCGTTGTTTCTGTTCGTCCGTATTGTTCCAGTCTTCATGAAACATGATCGAGACGTCGAGATATGTCTTCGGATTCGTTTCATAAATGGACGTCGGGGTCGGGCTGACTTTTGCTTGCGCATCATCGGACACTCCGGTCGGTACTTCCGCACGGACGGTCTCTTCTTCTTTTATGATTCCTTGCGACACGAGTCGCTCGTGAATCGTCCGCTCTGCCTCGCGTTCCCAATACGTCTCGAGCACGTTATCGTGGATGGAGCCGTCACCATACGTTTCAAGATAGTAAGTTCCAACGAATGGTTCTTTCGTCAATGTCATTTCCCCGATATAACCGCCCATATGCCAGTCGCGAGACAGTTCGATATCGGCTTGTTCGTTGTACGTTTCCTTCACATACGCGGTATAAGTCTCCCGTGCCTCTGACTTTTCAAGCGTCGTATATACGAAGAGGCCGCCAGCAAGAAACCCACCGGCCATACCTGCCAGTAATCGTTTTTTAATCATTTCGTCACCTCTCGTTCAATCTACCTGATATTGAAGGAGAATACCTCGGTCCAAAGTCTTATTCAAATCATTTCCATTTCGCTGTAAACTAAAAGTGCCCTCAAAGAACTATTGTAATTGCGTGTACTAATACATATAATACACTTAAAGAGTAACATTGATTATGAGAGGGTGTGACCCATGTTATACAAAATCGATATGAAAAGTTCAGAACCGCTATACGAGCAAATCGTCAATCAAACGAAAGAACTTGTTATCCGTGGAATTTTACGACCAGGAGATAAGGTGATGTCCGTGCGTGAACTCGCCACCGATCTCGTCATCAATCCGAATACGGTCAGTAAGGCGTATCAGGAGTTGGAACGGCTCGGGCTGCTCGAGATGCGACGTGGACGTGGGACGTTCGTCTCCGAGGACTGGGTGGACGATGATGCGGCACGTGAGCCGGTCATCGCCTCGATCAAAAAGATTGCGATCGATTGCCACTATGCGAACGTGCCGTTAGACGAAGCCATTGACGTATTGCGAACGGAATATGAGAAAGTAGGGAAATCCAATGCTGAAAGTTGAACAGTTAAGTAAAAAAATTGACCGTCAAACGATACTCGATGGCATCGACTTTACGGTCGAATCTGGAGAAATCATTGCGCTCGTCGGACGTAACGGTGCCGGTAAGACAACGCTTCTCCGCACGATGGTCGGCATCATTCGCCCAGATATGGGCGACGTGCTCTATGGTTCGAAAAGTATTTTTAAAGATGCGGGATTGAAGCGTGACGTCATCTTCGTACCGGATTCAGCCGATGCGCTCAAAAATTATACGGTGAACGAGGCGACGGACCTGTATGAATCGATTTATCCATCCTTCAACCGTACCGTCTTCCGTGAGACATTGACACGATACAACATCGACAACAAAAAGATCCGCCAGCTTTCTAAAGGACAAAAGGCACTCGTGACGTTATCACTCGCCTTCGCCGTCCAAGCGAAGTACTACCTGCTCGACGAACCGACGGACGGACTTGATGTCGTCGCCAAATCCGATGTGTTAAAACTGATGATTGCCCAAGTCGAGAATCGGAACTGCTCGATCATCGTCTCAAGTCACCAACTCCATGAACTCGAACGCATCGCTGACCGCATCATCATGATTGAGAATGGACGTGTCAAAGCGATCTTGTCACTCGAAGAGGCACGTGCCCTCAGCATCAAGTGGCAAGTCGTCTTCAACGACCATGTCCCGGTCGAACTGCTCGAACGAAAAGATATCGAAATCATCAGCGTGACGGGACGTGTCGTGCTATTCATGGCGAAAGAACGGACGGAAGAGCTCGAGACGTTCATCGATTCATATAATCCGATGCTCATCGAAGAGATTCCGATGTCTCTTGAAGACGTCTTCCGTGTCCAGTTAGGAGGAGAAGCCCATGTTGTCTAAAGTATTGTTAAAGAAAGATTGGAAACAAGTGTCGTTGCTTTGGATGCTGCTCGTCTTCTTAGGCGTCGTCGCCTTCACTGTGCCGGCTTGGACACAATTCGAACAGTTTGATGAGCAGATTAAAGATGCACGAGCGAATTCTGTAGATTACGGGATCCCGTTTGAAGAACGAGATCGCCTGACGGTTGAGTCCTTCTTCGACCCTGATTCGAGTTTAGCTTTCTATCTTGGTGACATAGGTGATGTCATTCCGGTAGGACCAGTTGTATTCTTATTCGTCGTGTTTAGTGCGCTCATGGCCACGTCGCTCATTGGTGCCGAACGAAACAGTCAAATGTCGGACTTTTCGATGTCGCTCCCCTTCACCCGCACCCAGCTGTACATATCAAAATGGGTGTTGGGGGCAAGTGGGATTATCATGTCCACGCTGTTAGGAAGTATCGCGATGTTTGCATTGGTCGCCACTTCCCGTTATTCCTTCTTATTAGAAGGGACCGTATTTAAATCGATCGTGATCGTCCTGTATATCGCCTTGATTGGGATCTCGTTATTCTCGTTGGCTTTATGGATGGGATCGTTCGGTGGGGAATCGATTTCTCAATCAGTGTGGTCGTTTGTCGCCTTGATTTTCCCGTTAGGAATTCTCGCATTGATTCAAGGATCAGCTTACTCGCTGACTGGTCGAGGTGATGCGTTGAGTTGGTTAATCGATTCAGCTTATGAAAGTGTATTTATTCAAGCCATCTCACCACTCGGTAACTTGATGAATTTATCTTTATATGAATACATTCGATCCGATCAGTATTGGCAAGAGTTCGTCACGATTAGCATTCCATCGTCTATCGTCTTTATCGTCTTGTCATTATGGTTAGGAGCTTGGATGTACAATCGTGCACCGCAAGAAAACAACGGTCGTTTCTTCATGTTCAACAACTGGTTATGGCTCGTCCACATTATCATCGTTGGATGTATCGCGATGTTCACAGGAATTGTGTTCACGACATTCACGTATCAAGCGAACAGTATGTTGTACATCGTAGGCTTTGTGATCGGAGCGTTCTTAGCACACTTACTCGCTAAGCGTTTGCTTTACCGCTTCAACTTGAGACTCAAATCGTAAGGAGGGACACCTATGAAACGCTTCTGTCTGTTGCTCGTACTCGTCATCTCACTGGCAGGGTGTATGAACCCCGAACCGGACGCCTTTGAATACAAAGGGGCGAAAGTCGGGGACAATGCGGCCGTCGTCGGCATTGCCGGAAGTTTGCCGCTACATGAATGCTATCGATCGGTCGAACTGCAGACGAAGAAGCGTCCTTATGGGTTGACCGTCCGTTACGAAGACCCGGGTATGGAACGAGCGGAACAAGAACATCTGGCGATTAGGAATGCGGCTGCCTATTTCACTCTCATCCCGAACGCCGAAATCGTCCGTTTTGCTTTCCCGAACCGGACCTATGCCTTCTCTCGACCTGAAATGGAGGCATGGTTCGGGACTGACTTCTCAAATATTCGTCATGAAAAAGAATTGCAACAACTCATGAATCAGAAGCTTGAAAAACTGGATTCGAAAGATTCCTATTTTAGGCGGGTATGACAGCGATTGGATGACAAATCCAATCGCTTTTTTTGATATTTTCTGAAAATTATCGGGTAAAGGGTAGATGAAAGCGTTTTCTTAGCATTATAATAGGGTTAACTGAATGAGTATTCATTTCCAAGGAGGAACAGCGATGAACAAACCGTGGTTACAAGATTATCCAGAAGGAATGCCCCAGTCAATCGATTATGAGGTAAAGCCGCTCTATGAGGCGTTGTCTCGCGCAGCAAAGGATTATCCAAATCGTACGGCCGTCTCCTTTATCGGAAAGGAGTGGACATTCGCGGAAATCGATGATGCCGCACGTCGACTCGGAACGATGCTTCAAGCGAAAGGGCTTGAAAAAGGCGACCGCGTCAGCCTCATGCTTCCAAACTGTCCTCAATACGTCATCTCGTTCTATGCCGTACTCTATGCAGGAGGGACGGTCGTCCAGACGAACCCACTCTATACGGAACGTGAGCTAGAAAACCTCGTCACGGACGCAGGTGTCAAAATCGTCATCACCCTCGATCTGTTATATCCGAAAACGCTTCGCGTCAGTGAGAAGACGGAGATTCAAACCGTGATCACGACGAGTATCGCTGATTACTTACCATTCCCGAAAAACAAACTGTATCCAATCAAAGTGAAACGTGAGAACAATATCGTCATCGATACGACCGGATCGACGCTGTTCAAAGATTATAAAGACTTTAACCCTATCACGCCACTCGACATCGAACCGAAAGAAGATGTCGCCGTTCTTCAATATACAGGGGGGACAACGGGACTTCCGAAAGGCGTCATGTTGACCCATTTCAACTTGACCGCGAACGCCGATCAAATCACGAACTTATTCTATAAGTACAATCGCGGGGACGAGAAACGCGTATTGTGTGTCGTGCCGTTCTTCCACGTCTATGGGATGTCTTGCTGTCTGAACTTTGGGGTCACGAACGGCTATGAGCTTGTCCTCGTGCCACGTTTCGAAGTGACGGATGTCTTAAAGACGATTCAGAAGAAAAAGCCACACTTCTTCCCGGGCGCACCAACGATGTATGTCGGAATCTTGAACGACCCGAAACTGAAGAAGTACGATTTGTCTTCGATCGAGGCATGTATCTCGGGTTCGGCTCCGCTTCCAATCGAGGTGCAAGAGGAATTTGAGAAGATCACGGGTGGTCGCATTGTCGAAGGGTACGGTTTGTCTGAGACGTCGCCGGTCACGCATGCGAACTTCTTGTGGGATAAACGGATTGTTGGCTCAATCGGTGCCCCGTTATCGGATACTTCTGCTAAAATAGTAAAAGCAGACGGAGAAACAGAGGCGGACATCGGTGAAATCGGGGAGATCATGCTGAGCGGTCCACAAGTCATGAAAGGCTACTGGCAGAAACCGGAGGAAACGGCAGCCGTCTTGAAAGATGGGTGGCTCGCAACCGGTGACCTCGGCTACATGGGCGAGGACGGGTTCTTCTATATTGTCGACCGGAAGAAGGACATGATCATCGCAGGTGGCTTTAATGTCTATCCGCGTGAAATCGAAGAAGTCCTCTACGAACATCCGGCCGTGAAGGAAGCGGTCTGTATCGGTGTCCCAGATCCATATCGGGGTGAGACGGTCAAAGCGTTCATCGTCCTTCGCGATGGCTCGAGTGTGAAGGAAGAAGAACTCGACAAACATTGTCGTGAGAAGCTTGCGGCCTATAAAGTGCCGAAGTTGTATGAGTTCCGCGACGAGTTGCCGAAGACGTTCGTCGGTAAGATTTTACGTCGTGTCCTCGTCGACGAAGAGAAGGCCAAACAAGTGAAACAAAGCAGTTGACACCAAGCGTACGCATGATAGAATAATAAATGAATGAACCATCATTCATTTTTCTGCAACGGTAAGGAGCTTGGGGTTAATGACAAATCATATTTCGAAAAGTGACCGAATCATTGATGCGGCGGTCAAAGTAATTGCCAATCATGGCTATCACGGTGCAAAGGTGACAGCCATCGCCAAAGAGGCGGGTGTCGCGGACGGCACGATCTATTTGTACTTCAAAAACAAGGAGCATCTCTTAATCGAATTGTTCCAAGCGAAGATGGGGCTGTTCATCGACTACTCGAAACAACAAATCGAGAGCGAGACGTCAGCTGGGAGTAAGTTGTATCAGTTGATTGAATCACATTTAAAGCAACTGTCGGCAGATTACGACCTCGCCGTCGTGACACAAATCGAACTGCGGCAGTCGAACTTGGTACTTCGCCAAAAAATCGGAGAAGTGCTCAAACCGTATTTGAACTTAATCGATTCTGTCGTCAAACATGGAATCGAGACAGGAGAGTTTGACAAGGATTTAGACTATCGACTCGCCCGTCAAATGATTTTCGGCACAATCGATGAGGTTGTGACGAGTTGGATGGCGAGCGGCTTCAAGTATGATCTGTTGTCGACGCTTCCAAATGTGCACCATATGTTGAAAAAAGGGCTTACGTAACAGTGAGCCCTATCACTAGCTCAAAAAATGAATGCTGATTCATGAATGATGGAAAGAATTGACTAAAGGGGGATCAACCATGAATATTTTTGTTTTGCTGAAACGTACGTTTGATACTGAGGAAGCGATTCAGCTCGAGAATGGGGAAATTCAAGAAGACGGCGCTGAGTTCATCATCAACCCGTATGACGAATATGCGGTCGAAGAAGCGATTCAAAAACGTGACGCACTCGGGGGAGAGGTCACGGTCGTCACGGTAGGACCAGAAGATGCGGATAAAGAATTACGTACAGCGCTCGCAATGGGTGCGGACAAAGCCGTTCGCATCTCAATCGAGGACGATGTCGAGGATGCGGACCATGTCACGATTTCAAAAGTGCTCGCCACATACTTGAAAGAACAGGACGCAGACCTCATCTTCGCAGGAAACGTGGCAATCGATGGCGGTAGCGGACAAGTCGCACCACGTGTCGCAGAACTTCTCGACATGAACTACGTGACGACGATCACGGGTCTTGAAATCGATGGTACAACGGCTACGGTCACACGTGACGTCGAAGGGGATACGGAAGTGATCGAAGTCGCACTCCCACTTCTCGTGACGGCACAACAAGGGTTGAACGAGCCACGTTACCCGAGCTTGCCAGGAATCATGAAGGCGAAGAAGAAACCGCTCGAAGAACTCGAACTCATGGACATCGATCTCGATGAAGATAAAATCGAAGCGAAAATCGAGACGATTGAACGATTCTTGCCAGAAGAGAAGAAAGCGGGCCGTATCCTTGAAGGCGACATGTCGACACAAGTGAGCGAACTCGTACAACTTCTTCGCACGGAAGCGAAAGTCATTTAAGGGGGAGATCATAGATGAAAGCTTTAGTACTCGCAGAAGCGCGTGAAGGCGCGTTACGTAACGTATCATTCGAAGCCATCGCTGCGGCGAAGCAATTGACAGACGATGTGACGGCAGTCGTGATTGGGGATCACGTGCAATCACTCGCACAAGAACTCGGGGAGTATGGTGCAAGCCGCGTCCTCGTCGTCGAAGATGATCGCCTCAAGCATTATACGCCTGACGGCTACGGTCAAGTGCTCCGCCAGTTGATCGAGCAAGAAAATCCGGAAATGATTGTCCTCGGACACACGGCTCTCGGGAAAGATATCGCACCGAAACTTGCAGCACGTCTTGATGCCGGACTCATCAGTGACGTTGTCTCTATCGAAGGAACAGGACGCGACGCAGAGTTCGTTCGCCCAATCTACTCAGGGAAGGCGTTCGAGAAAGTGAAGTTCAAAGATTCCGTCATGTTCTTCACAATCCGTCCAAACAACATCGACGCACTTGCACGTCAAGCGGGCGCGAGCGTCTCTGTTGAAACGCCGGCGGTCGAATTGAAAGACCTCGCGATGATCGTCAAAGAAGTCGTGCGTAAGGCGACTGGGAAAGTGGATTTGGCGGAAGCGAAAGTCATCGTCGCAGGTGGACGTGGCGTGAAGAGCGAAGATGGATTCAAACCGCTTGAAGAGTTGGCTGAGCTTCTCGGAGGAGCAGTCGGTGCTTCACGTGGAGCATGTGACGCTGACTACTGCGATTACGCCCTTCAAATCGGGCAGACGGGTAAAGTCGTCACACCAGACCTCTACATCGCATGTGGAATCTCAGGAGCGATTCAGCACTTGGCTGGAATGAGTAACGCGAAAGTCATCGTCGCCATCAACAAGGACCCAGAAGCAAACATCTTCAGCGTGGCAGACTATGGCATCGTCGGCGACTTGTTCGATGTCGTCCCGATGTTGACAGAAGAGTTCCGTAAGCACCTCGTCAATAGCTAATAAGCAAAACGTTTTGGGGTTGTTACCCTCCGTGGTATACTCTGAACATGAATTGCATGAGAGTTCTCTATCAGGACTCTCTCATCTTATTGGGGAGGTTTTTACAAATGGCTATTAAACATGCAACGACTCAATCGTTTGAACAAGATGTAAAAGAGGGCGTTGTCCTCGTAGATTTCTGGGCAACTTGGTGTGGACCATGTCGCATGATCGCGCCAGTTCTTGAAGAACTCGATCAAGAAATGGGTGACCAAGTCCAAATCGTGAAACTCGATGTCGACGAAAACCCTGAAGTCGCAGGTGCTTTCCAAATCCAAAGTATCCCGACACTCATGATGTTCAAGGATGGCGAGCCTGTTTCGAAAACAATGGGCTTCCAACCAAAAGAAGCATTGAAAGAGTTTATCGCGACAGCACAATAATTGCGTAGCAGCCGATTGAGATCGGCTGCTTTTTTGTTTTACTGAGTAGAAAAGAAGGAAAAGGACAGGCAAGTAGGGAATAGGATGAGTTATTCCACGCACCCTCAATCCGGTCATATTCCGATACATAACGTCTGATTTCAAATTTTTTTTGAAGAAATTCCGTCGGCTTCCTTCATATTTAACAGATTCGAAATTTTGACGGGGGAGCGCTTGAACTGGAAGCTTTTATCATGGAAACAGACTGAAAATTTACGCTATACTCATGAGGAAGACATGATGGAGTCAAGTGACCTTACTTTACGGCTCAATCTATTGTACGACTCTGTTCGAAGGAGGAATTTTCTTGTCGCTGTTACATTTAGCTATTTTGTTGCCGCTTCTTGCGGCACCATTCATCCCACTTTTGTTCCGGGGGATGAAACAAATTCATACAGGCTGGTTCGTCTTGATCGTTCCGGTCGTGCTCGTCACCTACTTCGCCGGATTCATTCCGATCACGAGTGCAGGGGACGTCGTGACAGAGACGATTGCGTGGATGCCATCCCTCGGGATTAACTTCACGGCATACGTCGATGGACTCAGTCTCTTGTTCGCCCTTCTCATCACGGGAATCGGCGCACTGGTCGTCCTTTATTCGATTTACTATTTGAATAAGGACAAAGAGTCGCTCGGGCATTTTTACGTGTATCTCTTGATGTTCATGAGTGCGATGCTCGGGGTCGTTCTCTCGGATAACATGATTGTTATGTATATGTTCTGGGAGCTCACATCGATTTCATCATTCCTGTTGATTGGATATTGGTATGAGAAAGAACGTTCCCGCTATGGGGCGCAGAAGTCGATGCTTCTCACCGTGTTCGGCGGATTGTCGATGCTCGGAGGGATCGTCTTACTCGAATCGATGGTCGGCTCGTACAGCATTCGCGATATGGTCGCGAACTCGGGCGTCATCGCCGAGAGTCCGTTCTTCCTCGTCGCGATGATTCTCATCTTGCTCGGGGCGTTCACGAAGTCAGCGCAGTTCCCGTTCCACATCTGGTTGCCTGACGCGATGGAAGCACCGACTCCGGTCAGTGCGTACCTCCACTCAGCAACGATGGTCAAGGCGGGTCTCTACCTTGTGGCCCGCATGAGCCCGGTGTTCCAAGAATCATCCGTCTGGCTATGGACGATTGCCGGAGTCGGGATGTTCACGATGTTCTGGGGTTCATTCAATGCCGTGAAGCAGACCGACCTGAAGGGAATCCTAGCGTTCTCGACCGTCAGTCAGCTCGGGTTGATCATGTCACTCCTTGGACTCGGAGCGGCGGCGCTCCACTATGACGGCATGGATGACAACATCTTTATGGTCGCGACGATTGCGGCGATCTTCCATTTGATCAACCACGCGACGTTCAAAGGCTCGCTCTTCATGATGGTCGGGATTGTCGACCATGAGACGGGCACACGTGACATTCGTAAACTCGGTGGTCTGATGACCGTCATGCCGATTTCATTCACGGTCGCCGTCATCGGTTCGTTATCGATGGCTGGTCTTCCGCCATTTAACGGATTCTTGAGTAAAGAGATGTTCTTGAAGGCGACGACGAAAGTCTTCTCGGCAGACTTCTTCGCGCTCGATACGATTGGGATTCTACTCCCGATCATCGCCTTCGTCGGAAGTGTGTTCACGTTCATCTACAGCATCATGCTGTTCACGCGGACGTTCATGGGCAAGGCGAAGTTCGATCAATTGCCGAAACAACCGCATGAGGCACCGATCGGCATGTTAATTTCGCCGGTCATCCTCGCGATTCTCGTTGTCGGTCTCGGGTTCTTCCCGAACGTGTTGTCGAACTCGCTCATCAAGCCAGCCGTCGAGTCGATCTATCCGACACTCGTCGCGCAAGGGCAAGATGTTAAAGTAGATATTTACTTCTGGCACGGTTTGACGCCTGAACTATATATGACAATCGGGGTGATCCTTCTCGGTTCATTGCTGTTCTGGCAAATGGGTAAATGGATGGGCATCTACAACCGCATCCCACATCGTTTGACGCTCAACGGGATGTACGATGGTACGCTCGTATGGTCGAACAAGGCGGCATATCGCTTTAAAGACAACTACATGACTGGTTTCATCCGGTCGTACTTGATCTATATTTTCGTCTTCCTTTCAGGTATGATGCTCTTCAGCATTTGGTGGTTCGACATGTACCGCTTCTCGTTTGAGAACCTGGCTGAGATTGCACCTTATGAATATGTGCTCGGAGCTGTCGTCATGCTAGCGGCGCTCGCGATTCTCTTCATGAAGTCGCGTCTCCCGTCTATTATCCTACTTGGGGTCGTTGGATACGGCGTGGCACTGTTCTTCGTCTTCTTCGGTGCACCGGACTTGGCGCTCACGCAGCTCGTCATCGAGACGGTCTCGGTCGCATTGTTCTTGCTCGTCTTCTATCACATGCCGGACATCAGCAAGAAGGAAGTACGGATGCGTTTCAAAGTCGGGAATGCCATCGTGGCTGTTCTCGTCGGGACGACCGTGACGCTTCTCAGCTTCATGGCGCTCACAAACAAATCGCTCACTTCGATCTCAGAGTATTACAAAGAGAACGTGTATGAGCTTGCAGCAGGTAAAAACATGGTTAACGTCGTTCTCGTCGACTTCCGTGGATTTGATACCTTGTTTGAAATCGTGGTTCTCGGGATTGCGGCTTTCGGGATTTACACGATGATTAAATTTAGAACAACACGACGTACGAAAGGAGAAGGTGAACATGAAGCAAAACAGCAGACGCGTCAATGACGTCATTTTGCAGACGGCCGCGATTATCATTTTCTTCATCATTGTCATCTTCTCCATCGACTTGTTCTTTGCCGGTCACTATTCACCAGGTGGAGGATTCATCGGTGGATTGATGACATCCGCGGCACTCGTCTTACTGTTGCTCGCATTTGATTCGAAAACGCTCGCGAACGTGCTCCCTATTGACTACCGTCTCATGACGGCGACCGGATTACTGATTGCCCTTGCGACAGGTCTTCACTCGGTTTTCTTGGGTCGTCCGTTCTTGACGCACGCATACGGGAAGTTTGACTTACCACTTCTCGGTGAACAGACCCTTCACACGGCGATTGCGTTCGACTTAGGGGTTTACCTTGTAGTCATCGGAATCACGTTGACGATTATACAAACGATTGGAGAGAGTGAATAATGGAAATCTTCGTTAGCATCATCATCGGTGTCCTGACGATGTGTGCCGTCTATCTTGTTCTCTCAAGAAGTTTGTTACGCATCATCATCGGCACTGCCTTGTTCAGTCACGCGGCACACCTTCTCGTCTTGACGACGGCAGGTTTGAAGACAGGGGCTGCCCCTGTTCTCGTCGACGGTGTGACGGAATTCACAGACCCGTTACCGCAAGCGCTCGTCTTGACGGCAATCGTCATCAGTTTCGGGGTGACGGCGTTCTTCCTCGTACTTGCCTACCGCACGTATCAGGAGCTCAGCACGGACAATATGGAAGAAATGAAAGGAACAGAATCGTATGATTAACTTACCGGTCTTTCCAATCGTCATTCCTGCGCTTGCGGCCATCCTTATGATGTTTATGCCAAAACGGGTCCAGCTGCAGCGCGCAATGGCTCTTGGAGCTTTAGTTATTACGGCGATCGTGTCACTCTTTCTCGTGCATACGGTCTCCACGGAGGGAATTCAAACCCTCAACCTCGGGAACTGGCAAGCACCGTTCGGCATCACGCTCGTATCGGATATGTTGTCAGCCCTACTCGTGACGACGTCGACTCTCCTCACGCTCTTCATCGTGTGGTTCGCCGTCCATTATTTCTCTGACTCATATGAAGGAAACTACTTGTACATCTCGATGCTCTTCTTGCTCGTCGGGGTGAACGGTGCCTTCACGACAGGTGATATCTTCAACTTGTTCGTCTTCTTTGAGGTCTTCTTGATGTCCTCATACGTATTGATTGTACTCGGTGGACGTGGCGTCCAGTTACGTGAGTCAATCAAATACTTGCTCGTGAACATCATTGCCTCGGCGCTCTTCGTCATGTCGGTCGCCTTGCTTTACGGTGTCACAGGTACACTCAACATAGCGGACTTGGCGATGAAGATCCCGCTTGTCGATAACCCGGACGTCATCACCGTCATCGGTGTGCTATTCGTCATCGTCTTCGGGATGAAAGGGGCACTCGTCCCACTTCACTACTGGCTCCCTGGAGCGTACGTGGTCGCACCGACCCCGATTCTCGCCATGTTCGGGGCTCTCTTGACGAAAGTCGGGGTGTACTCGATCTTGCGGACGTACACGCTACTCTTTGATGGGAACGGTGAGTTTTTACAGACGTTCCTCATGGTGCTCGCTGTCCTCACCATCTTCATCGGGATGACAGGGGCCATCGCCTATAACGACGTGAAGTTGATCATCATCTACAACATCATGATCGCAGTCGGGGTCATCTTATACGGGATTTCGGTCAACACGCAGACGTCCCTTGAAGGGTCACTCTACTACTTGATTCACGATATGATCATCAAGGCCGTTCTCTTCATGCTCGTCGGGATGATGATCGGAATCACCAAATCCGGTCAACTCCGTGATATGGGTGGACTCATCACTCGCTTCCCGTTGTTCGGATGGACGTTCTTCGTCGCAGCGCTCTCGCTCGCTGGGATTCCACCACTCAGTGGATTCTTCGGGAAATTGTTGATCGTCTCAGGTGGGATGGACGAAGGCGAGCTGTTCGGACCACTTCTCGTCCTCTTGTCGAGTCTCTTCGTCCTCTATTCGGTCATGAAGATTTTCTTGAACGGGTTCTGGGGCGAGGCGAAGCGCGAGTATGATGGACCGCTCGTACCGTATACGAAGCGTTTGATTGTACCGGTCTTCTTGTTGCTCATCATCGCGGTCGCATACGGATTTGGGGCAGAAGCCATCCATCCGTATATCACGCAAGCGATTGAGCCGCTCGTCAATCCAGAAATCTATATCGATGCCGTGATAAAGGAGTGAATGACAGATGGCTTATCAACTATTGATTAACTTTTTCTTGGCGTTCATCTGGATGTTCCTCACGGGATCGTTCACAACGAGCGGATTCTTCGTCGGGTATCTACTTGGCTTACTCATCTTGTTCATGATGCGCCGATTCTTTAAATCTAGTGGGGGCGGCTTTTACTTCACACGCGTCTGGCGTCTGTTTAAACTGCTTCTCATCTTCATCCGTGAATTGTTCCTCGCGAACTTTGAGGTACTGCGTCTCGTCCTTAGTCCGAAGTTGAAAATCCAACCAGGGATTTTCCGCTATGAGACGTCGCTCGACAAAGGATGGAAAGTCAGCTTGCTCTCGATGCTGATCACGCTCACACCAGGGACGCTCGTCGTTCAGGTGTCAAAAGACAATTCCGTGCTCTATATCCACGCACTCCACATGCCGGATAAAGAAGCGCTACAAAAAGACATTTATGATAACTTTGAATCAAGCATTAAGGAGGCGACAGAGTGATGGATTTACTAGACATTCTCATCTACATCTCGCTCGCCATTCTCTTGCTTGCGATGTTGATGATGTTGTATCGTGTCGTCAAAGGACCGACGACGGCAGACCGAGTCATCGCGCTCGACTCCATCGGGATCGCGCTTATCTCGGTCGTTGCGTTACTATCGATTCTGCTCGATACGACTTTGTATTTTGAAGTCATCTTGCTACTCAGTATTTTGGCCTTCATCGGAACGGTGGCGTTCTCGAAATTCTTAGAGAGGGGAGAGATTATCCAACATGACCGCGACAATGATCTTTGATCTCATTACCGGCATCTTCACGATCATCGGCGTCTTCTTCACGGTCGTCGCCGCGATCGGTCTCATCCGTCTCCCAGATATTTATTCGAGAACACACGCTGCCTCAAAGAGTGCGACACTCGGTGTCATGTTCGTCCTCTTTGCAGCCGTCCTTCACGTATATGTCGATGAACGGGTGTTTGATGCAAGACTCTTGCTCGGTCTCTTCTTCGTCCTCTTGACAGCTCCTGTTGGGGGTCACCTTATCTCGCGTGCGGCGCACGCGAAAGGTGTTCCACTTTGGGAGAAGTCGTTACAAGACGCGCTGAAAGAAGACAAGGACAAAGGAATCGAATAAGAAAAAGACGGGATTTGCCAAGAGGCAAGTCCCGTCTTTTGTTTAAATGAGATAGCTCAAGTCGGAGGCGGCGGTCGGATAGGCGACTTCTAAGTGCTTCACGTGTTGATGCGACAGTTTGTTCTGTATAATGAAAGAGAACAGATTGATGAGTTCAGGGGCGTGGTGACCAATCAAATGAGCCCCGATGACGTGCCCTTCTGCACTCAGTAACACTTTTGAATAGGCGGTTGCGTCGTTGATTCGTGAATAGGTGAGGAAGTGCGACATGTCCGTTTCTTTCACGTCGAAGTCAATGCCCTCAGCTTCCGCTTCCTCGACCGTAAGACCGACTTTGGCAATCGGTGGTGTCGCATAGACGATGGTCGGGGCCGGACGTTCAGGGAGTGACCTTGTATTCCCGTGAAGCATATTGAGTGCGGCGAGGCGCCCTTCCTGACCGGCGAATGGAGTGAGTGCAGGATTGGGACTTTTGGCGACGTCGCCCGCGGCGTATATATTCGGGTTACTTGTTTGCAGATGCTCGTTCACATGTACACCGTGATGATCAGCTGTGACACCTGCCGCTTCAAGCCGAAGTCGCTCGATGCTTGGAATTCGTCCTGTAGCGTTAAGGACAACTCCTTCTAGGGTAGAGTCATCTGATAACGTTAAGACGTTGCCATCGATTTGTATTGGCTCGACGTCATGTCGGACGGTGATGCCGATTCGCTTCGATTCTTCGATGAGCCGGTGGACGACGTTCGGGTCGAATGCCTTCAACGCATGTGAACGAATGAGGAGTGTCACGTCGCTTCCGAATCGTCGGAAGATATGGGCGAATTCAAAGGCGATATAGCCTCCCCCCACGATATGAATCGATTCAGGCAACGCGTCGAGGTCGAACACATCATCGCTAGTGATCGCCAGTTCGCCACCTGGGATATCGAGAGGGCGGGGCGTTTGACCCGTAGCGATTAAAAATTGATTGGCAGAGAGCTCGTGACCATCGATGACGATTGAATCCTCATCGATAAAGTGAGGCTCTCCCTGATATAAGTCTATGTTCATCTCATCCCAATGCTGTTTTTTGGATGTTGGGATAGAGAGGCGGTACTCATCAATCCGCTTTTTAAAGGACGACCAATCCAGTGACAGGCTTCCTTCGACGCCAAGCTCACGCATACGTTCCGTTCGGGCAAGGAGTTCTGCTCCTTCGGCAAGCATCTTCTTCGGGTCACATCCGCGTTGAGGACATGTTCCCCCGAACGTCCAATTCTCAATGATGGCGATCTCTTTACCGGCTTCGCGTAAAATGGAAGCGGCTTGACCCGCTGCGGAGCCGCTACCGACAATGATGACGTCGTATCGTTTCATAATATAAAATCCTCCTCTGACGAGATATCACACTCTTTTTCCCGTCCAGGAGGAAGCTAAACTGAGGTGAATGGAATTGAGTCATACCGACCACATTAAACATAAATTAGCGCTGCTCCCGGATGAGCCGGGTTGTTATCTGCATAAAAACGAATATGGTGAGGTCATCTATGTAGGGAAGGCAAAAAACCTCAAGAATCGGGTCCGTTCTTACTTCACGGGCGCACACGACATCAAGACGATGCGCCTCGTCGCAGAGATTCGTGACTTCGAGTACATCGTGACGGCGAGCGAACTCGAGGCGTTATTACTTGAAATGACGCTCATTAAAAAGCACGACCCGAAGTACAATATTCGCCTCAAAGACGACAAAACATATCCGTACATCAAAATTACGAACGAACCGTATCCGCGTCTATTGACGACACGGAAATTGAAAAAAGACGGCGGACATTACTTTGGACCGTATCCGAACGCCTATGCGGCGAACGAGACGAAACGTCTGCTTGATAAACTCTACCCGCTCCGTAAATGTCAGCCGATGCCGAAAAAGCTCTGTTTGTATTATCACATTGGGCAATGTCTGGGACCTTGTGAGCTCGCAGTCGATACGGATTCGCAAAAAGAGATTGTCAACGAGATTCGCCGCTTCTTGAATGGTGAGACGAGTGAGACGCTCGCGAAGCTGAATGTCGAGATGGGACGTGCCGCTGAGGACATGCAGTTCGAGCGAGCGGCTGAACTGCGCGACCAGATTCGAGCGGTCGAATCGATCATGAATAAACAGAATATGATTACGGCCGACCCGACGGCACGAGACGTCTTCGGTTATACGCTTGACCGTGGCTGGATGTGTGTCCAAGTGTTCTACATGCGAGGCGGCAAGATGATCGAGCGAGATGTCTCTCTCTTCCCGATGCACGGAGAGCCTTCGGAAGAACTCGAAAGTTTCATCGTTCAGTTCTATGAACAAAACGTCGTGCCGAAAGAGATTCTCGTACCCGAGACGGTCCGGCTCGATTTACTGAATGACGCCATCGGAACGAAAGTGATGCAGCCGAAACGAGGGGCGAAGAAACAGCTGCTTGATTTGGCGACGAAGAATGCGACAATCGCCTTGAACGAGAAGTTCGAGTTGCTCGCCCGAGATGAAGAACGGACATTGCTTGCGATGCGTGAACTTGGTGAAGCGATCGGGATTCCCAACTTGTCACGTGTCGACATCATCGACAACGCCAACATTCAGGGCGCGGACGCCGTGTCGGCACTCGTCGTCTTTGAAGACGGGAAGCCGCTCAAGAAAGAATATCGGAAATATAAGATTCGTACCGTCCAAGGACCGGACGATTACGAGACGATGCGTGAAGTCGTCCGTCGACGATTCCGCCGTCTCTTGACGGAAGACAAACGATTACCCGATCTCCTACTGATTGATGGGGGGATTGGGCAATTGAATGCGGCGCTCGACGTCATTCAAAATGAGTTCGGGCTCGACTTGCCGGTCGGCTCGCTCAAAAAAGATGACCGACATCGGACGAGCCAACTGTTGTTCGGAGAAGGTGGGGGCGTTGTCGAGCTCCATCCACGATCGAGCGCCTTTTATCTGTTGCAGCGGATGCAAGATGAGGTCCACCGTTTCGCCATCACGTTCCACCGCAGCCTACGGACGAAGAAGATGACGAAGTCGATACTCGATGAGATTCCGGGTGTCGGTCCGAAGCGTCGTCAACAGCTCATCCGCCATTTCGGGTCGATGAAACAGATTCGTCTGGCATCACTCGAACAATTGAAGGAAGCGGGGTTGCCGGAAAAATTAGCGGAGACCGTGCTTCAATACGTGCATGAGGAGACGGATGAATGAGACAGATTACGACAGACGTGGAGAATACAATCGCTTCATTCGTGAGAGCGATTGATGAATTTCTACCAACCGTTCAGCATATATATATTCATGGATCATTAGCGATGGGTGGTTTTCATCCGAAACGAAGTGATGTAGATTTGTTGCTCGTCGTATCAAACGCATTGACTCGGGAGGAACGACAAAAACTCATCGACTGCTGTCTCTCGTACTCCAACGAACCATATCCGCTCGAACTGAGCATCATGACGATGGCGCAGCTAAAAGATTGGTATCATCCAAGTCCTTTCGAGTTTCACTATAGTGAAGGGTGGCGTTCACGTTTTGAAGAAGCTAGTAGGGAAGAAAGAACCGAATTGCAACAAGGATTCACCGATCCTGATTTGGCGGCTCACGTCCAAGTGATTTTAGAGCGTGGTATCACATGGCGAGGGCAACCACTTCATAAACTCCTTTCTGGATTCGATTCAGCTCATTTTTCTGATGCGATTCGAGCGGATGCGCTCGATTCTCTTGACTCGATTGAAGAACAGACGGTGTATAGCGTATTGAACTTGATACGTGGCCTGGCCTATGAACAAGAACGTGTTCTGCTCTCAAAACAAGAAGCACTCCATTGGTTAGTGAATAACGGACATTTTCCAGGAAATATTGTCGAAGTTGTTCGTAAGGCGACTCGGAGCTATGAAGGGGGAAGTGTGACGTTTCATCGACAAGAACTCAATGAATTCCGTCGCTACATGTGTCAACAACTTCAGCGGAAACAAAAATAAGAGTCGATGCGTTGGCATCGACTCTTATTTGTAGTCGTCTTTTCGGTCTAGTTGGACGGTGATTTGGACAGCTTTTCGGGTTGGATCGGCGTAACCTTCCGCGACGCACTGGAAACGACCAGCAATCTGTTCGGCTAAAAATCCAGCTTCAAGCTGATAATAACCTGTCGCTTTGGTCTGAGTCGCAGGTGGTGGGATCAATTCATAAGTAAACTTGCTCCCACGTTCCTTCTTGATTGTCAACTCTCCCCAACCTGCCTCTGCGAAGAAAGCAGTCAGTTCATCGTCGGACATCGTCGGGAACTTACGGGCGACCCGTTTTCCTGACCAATAGATGACTTGGGCGTAATCTTCGCCAAGCAAATCCGTCAACACATAGTCGCGAAGCAGTTCAATCGCGAAAGTTGGTTGGCTCATCGTTTCCATTCTATCCCATCACTCCAATCTCTCTATATCATTATAACGACCAATTGGAATTTGGTCATCCTGTAATTTTGAAAAGAATGTGGCACAAATCGGCTAGGTTGTCTTGTCATACAATTTTCACAAGAGTAGAATAGGAGACAGAAAGCTATATCTGCATTTGAAAACGCTTTTATTGACAATACGAGCCAATGCTCGTGAAAAGGGGGAACTAGAATGGCAGCGCATCGTGACTATTTCAGTCGTAAAGTCCATTCGCTACTTGGGGTCATTCCAATCGGTTTGTTTTTGATCGTCCATTTATCGGTCAACTACTACATCGTCGATGGGGTGGAGTCATTCAACAAAGCAGCAAAATTCATGGAGAACTTACCGTATTTGTACTTCCTTGAAGTGACAATTATCGCATTGCCGATGATTTTCCACGGGGTGTACGGCGTGTACTACGCGTTTCTCGGGTCAATCAACTCGAACCGCTATTCATACGCGCGCAACTGGTTGTATCTCTTCCAACGCTTCACAGGAGTTTTCCTCGTGATCTTCATCGCTTGGCACGTTTGGGAAACGCGTCTTGCGAAATTGCGCGGGGTAGAAGTCAATGCGGAGATGATGCAAAACATCGTCGACAACCCGCTCATGTTGATCTTCTACATAGTCGGAATCCTTTCGGCTACGTTCCACTTCGCGAACGGTCTTTGGTCGTTCTCGATCACGTGGGGTATCACACAGTCACCTCGTTCGCAACGTCTCATGAGCTACGTATCAGGTGTCGTGTTCTTGGCACTATCTTTTGTCGGCATCCGTTCGATTTTGACGTTTGCAGGCATCTTGTAATTAGGGGGAATTTTACATGGCAAATCAAAGTTTGATCGTCATCGGTGGCGGTCTAGCTGGACTCATGGCGACAATCAAGTCGGCAGAGATGGGTGTTCCGGTAAAACTATTCTCGCTTGTACCGGTCAAGCGTTCACATTCAGTTTGTGCCCAAGGTGGGATTAACGGGGCCGTCAACACGAAAGGGGAAGGTGACTCTCCTTGGCAACACTTTGACGACACGGTCTACGGAGGCGACTTCCTCGCCAACCAACCGCCTGTCCAAAAGATGGCGGAGAATGCTCCGAAAATCATTCACATGTTCGACCGGATGGGCGTTATGTTCAACCGTACGCCAGAAGGTCTCTTAGACTTCCGTCGTTTCGGTGGAACGCTTCACCACCGTACGGCATACGCCGGAGCGACGACAGGACAGCAACTTCTTTATGCACTCGATGAGCAGGTTCGTCGTTACGAAGCGCAAGGTCTCGTCGAGAAGTATGAGGGCTGGGAGTTCCTTCGTGCGGTCATCGACGAAGAAGGCATCTGCCGCGGTGCGGTATGTCAAGATTTGCGCTCGATGGAAATTAAAGCGTTCCCATCGGACGCGGTCATCTTGGCGACAGGTGGCCCAGGGGTCATCTTCGGTAAGTCGACAAACTCGGTCATCAACACAGGACAAGCAGCGGCAGCGGTTTATCGCCAAGGCGCGGTTTACGCGAACGGGGAGTTCATCCAGATTCACCCGACGGCGATTCCAGGGGATGACAAACTTCGTCTCATGAGTGAATCGGCTCGTGGGGAAGGTGGACGTGTCTGGACATACAAAGACGGGAAGCCGTGGTACTTCCTCGAAGAGAAGTATCCAGCATACGGAAACCTCGTACCGCGTGACATCGCGACACGTGAGATCTTCGATGTATGTGTCAACCAAAAACTCGGCGTCAACGGCGAGAACATGGTCTACCTCGACTTGTCTCACAAAGACTCGAAAGAACTTGACATCAAACTTGGTGGAATCCTTGAAATCTACGAGAAATTCGTAGGCGACGACCCGCGTAAAGTACCGATGAAAATCTTCCCGGCAGTCCACTATTCGATGGGCGGACTATGGGTCGACTACGATCAGATGACGAACATTCCAGGACTCTTCGCAGCCGGTGAATGTGACTACTCGATGCACGGTGCGAACCGTCTAGGTGCGAACTCTCTTCTTTCAGCCGTTCATGGCGGAATGGAAGCAGGGCCTGCGGCAGTCAACTACATGCGTGGTCTCGATCAAGCGACAGAAAGTGTTTCAGAAGCGCTCTTCAACTTCAATGAACGTGAAGAAATCGAGCGATTCAACAACATCCTTGCGATGGATGGAACAGAGAATGCTTATCAAATCCACCGTGAACTCGGTGAACTCATGACGGACAACGTCACAGTTGTTCGCTACAATGACAAACTTGAAGCGACCGACAAGAAAATCCAAGAATTGCGTGAACGTTTCCATAAGATCTCAGCTACGGATACGGCACGTTGGAGCAACCAAGGGGCATCGTTCATTCGACAACTCGACCACATGCTCGACCTCGCACGCGTCATCACACTTGGCGCACTCATGCGAGACGAGAGCCGTGGGGCCCATTACAAACCGGAGTTCCCGGAACGTAATGATGAGCAGTTCATGAAGACGACGATGGCACGTTACAAAGATGGGGAAGTCGATATCTCGTATGAAGACATCGATGTTTCGTTAATCCCGCCACGTAAACGGGATTACTCGAAGAAAGGGGCGAAGACGAAATGACGACGCCAATGCAATCTGAACAAAAAGACATCCGCTTCATTATCGAACGCCAAGATGGACCGGATCAAGCGACGTATACGGAAGAATTCACGGTACCATACCGTCCAAACATGAACGTCATCTCGGCATTGATGGAAATCCGCCGTAACCCGGTCAATGCGAACGGGGACAAGACGACACCGATCAACTGGGACATGAACTGTCTTGAAGAAGTATGTGGTGCCTGTTCGATGATTATCAACGGGAAGCCGCGCCAGTCGTGTACGGCACTCGTCGATAAACTCGAGCAACCGATTCGTCTTGCACCGATGAAGACGTTCCCGGTCATCCGTGACCTTCAAGTCGACCGTCAACGCATGTTCGACGCGTTGAAAAAAGTGAAGGCATGGGTCCCAATCGACGGCACATACGACCTCGGTCCAGGACCGCGTATGCCGGAGAACAAACGTCAATGGGCGTACGAACTATCGAAATGTATGACGTGTGGTGTTTGTCTTGAAGCGTGTCCGAACGTAAACGACAAATCGGACTTCATCGGTCCAGCGGCGATTTCGCAAGTCCGACTCTTCAACTCACATCCAACAGGTGCCTTCCATGCGGAAGACCGCCTCGAGGCACTCATGGAAGACGGCGGCATCATGCAGTGCGGAAACGCACAAAACTGTGTCGAAGTTTGTCCGAAGGGCATCCCGCTCACGACGTCGATCGCTTCGATGAACCGTCAAACGACGCTTCACTCGTTCAAACAGTTCTTCGGTAGTGACAAAGGTCGCACCGGTTCTGCGGTCGAGGCGTAAGCGAGCCGATGACCAAGTACTTTCGAGAGCCAGGTTGGGAAACACGTGTCAAAAGAGGGATCGCGCTCGATGTGAAAGTCCGCTTTTCGGAGTGCGACCCGTATGGTCACATGAACAACACAATTCCGTTCATCTATTTCGAAGATGCCCGGATCGAGTTGTTAGAGGCGACAGGATTCTCCTTGAAGGACGGATTCGTCGTCGTCGCCGATGCGCAATGTGACTATGTTCGACAAGTCATGCCACGTCAACAGCTGACTGTGCATGCCAATATCTTGACGGTCGGAAACACTTCATGTGATATTCATTACGGGGCATATGACGGAGAGCAACTCCTCTTCGCCGGACGGACAAGCCTCGTTCATTTAACGAAGGAAGGCCGTCCTACGGAATGGACTCCGGAATATAAAAACCGCTTGCAGAATTTTTGCGAATCCGCTATCATTTGATAATGAGTTCACAAACAAAAAATATTCTGCTGGTTCGCCTGTAGAATTGAATTTTGAAGGGAGACCATCATCTCATGGAAAAAACGTTCACAGTCGTTGCTGATTCAGGAATTCACGCTCGTCCAGCTACTCAGTTAGTTAACACAGCTTCTAAGTTCCAATCAGACATCAACCTCGAGTACAATGGTAAAACAGTTAACTTGAAGTCGATCATGGGTGTACTTTCACTCGGTATCGCAAAAGATTCTACAATCAAGATCACTGCTGAAGGTGAAGATGCAGAAGAAGCGATCAACACGCTTTCTGACATGCTCACTAGCGAAGGTCTTGCTCAGTAATTCGGGTAAGGGACGAGGCGCCAATGGCGACCTCGTCTTTTTTTGTCATGGGAACGTTTCTTTTTCCGTCCGAGATTTTTTGGTAAGATAGGTGAGAATGGAAGTGATGCAAATGAAACGAGCGATTGGAGTCCTCGATTCAGGAGTCGGTGGGTTGACGGTAGTCAAAGAATTGATGCGCCAACTCCCTAAAGAAGAAATCGTCTATATCGGAGATACAGAACGCTGTCCGTACGGGCCGCGTCCGCACGATGAGATTGAAGCATATACATGGGAATTGATTGAATTTTTATTGAAGAAAGACGTCAAGATGATTGTCATCGCCTGTAATACGGCGACAGCGGTCGTATTGAAGGAGGCACGCAAACGTCTCGACATCCCGGTCATCGGTGTCATCGACCCGGGTGCCCGCGCGGCTGTCAAAGGAACGCGCAACAAGCATATTGGTGTCATTGGTACGAAGATGACGATTGAAAGCGGTTCATATGAGAAGGCGTTACGTCACGTAGCAGGTGAGGTCGATGTGTATTCACTCGCGTGCCCACCGTTCGTCCCGCTCGTAGAGGCTGGAGAAGTGTCTGGAGAGCGCGTGCGACAAGTGGTGGAGGAGACGCTTCGTCCACTTCAACCATCCGAGATGGATACGTTGATTCTCGGTTGTACGCATTACCCACTACTTGCTCCGGTCATTCAAGATGTGGTCGGACCGGACGTCCACCTCATCTCATCAGGTGACGAGACGGCACTTGAAGTGGCAGCGATGCTCGATTATCAGGAACTTGAAAACGGGTTGGATGCAGTCCCGGCACATTCCTTCTATGCGACGGGTGACATCGAACTATTTGACCGACTCGCGAGCGAATGGCTCGGACGTCCGGTTCATGCGGAGAAAGTCGAGGTGACCGGCATTGCGTGATGCGAGACGATTTGATGAACTGCGCGCAGTCGAGATTGTGCCGCACGTGAACAAACATGCGGAAGGGTCCGTTTTAATTTCAATCGGCGATACGAAAGTCATCTGTACCGCAACTGTGGAAGAGCGCGTACCAAATTTCCTTCGTGGAAAGAAACAAGGTTGGATCAATGCAGAATATGCGATGCTACCACGGGCGACGGGAGACCGTACTGTCCGAGAAGCGGTACGCGGAAAACAGTCGGGACGAACGATGGAAATTCAGCGTCTGATTGGTCGGTCGCTCCGCTCGGTCGTGGACTTAGAACGTCTCGGCGAACGAACGATTTGGATCGACTGTGACGTCATTCAAGCGGATGGCGGGACTCGGACGGCTTCCATCACAGGTGGCTTTTGCGCGCTCGTGTTGGCCGTCGACCGCTTGATTCGCCAAGGGAAACTTGAAGATACACCGATTAAAGAAGGTGTGGCCGCAATTTCGGTCGGGCGAACGGACGAGCTTGTCTTAGACTTGGATTACCTAGAAGACGCTGCGGCAGAGGTCGATATGAATGTCGTCATGACGGCAAGCGGTCGATTCGTCGAAGTACAAGGTACAGGGGAAGAGGCGACGTTCACGCTACAAGAGATGAACGAGATGCTCGCGCTCGCGCAACACGGCATCGAATCATTATTCAAGACGGCGGAAGCGGCACTCGGTGCTTCTTGGTGGTACGTCGGAGAACGTTCGGAGGAGACATTATGAAGTTGATCATTGCGACACACAATCCTGGAAAAGTGAAAGAACTCGAAGGAATGCTGACGCCGCTCGGGTTCGAGGTCGAATCACTACTCGACTATCCGGATGCACCAGAGACGGAAGAGACCGGCACGACGTTTGAAGAGAACGCGGCGTTAAAAGCGACCGAGGCGGCAGCTTATTTTGGACATGCCGTTCTGGCGGACGACTCCGGTCTTGAAGTCGACGCACTTGACGGGGCACCGGGAGTATATTCAGCCCGCTTTGCAGGTCCAGAAAAGTCAGACGAGGCAAACAATGCGCTTCTTCTTGAAAAATTGAACGGAGAAACGAATCGTACGGCGCGTTTCGTCTGTGCGCTCTGTCTTGCGAAACCGAGCGGAGAGACGTTGACCGTTCGTGGAACGATCGAAGGGACAATCGGTTATTCCCCACAAGGCGAAAATGGCTTCGGATACGATCCACTCTTTATCGTCCCATCGCTTCATAAGACAGCGGCAGAGTTGGAGCGTGACGAGAAGGCGGTCGTCAGCCACCGTGGACAGGCACTACGAAAACTGGAGGCAGAAATCATACCATTCATGAAAGGATGAAGCTTATGCGTTTTCTAATAGTGAGTGATAGTCATGGTTTGACCGAAGAGTTGACGACGATTTTTGAAAGGCACGAGGCGGAAATTGATGACGCCTTCCATTGCGGGGATTCACAACTCGCTCTTGTGGATGAACATTTGTTACCTTATCGAACGGTTCGGGGGAATTGTGATTTCGGTGGAGACCTTCCCCTTGAACGCATCGAGACGACGGATGCCGGTACGATTTTAATCGTTCACGGGCACCATCATGACGTCAAATTCGATTTGAACCGTCTACGGTATCGAGCGGAAGAAGTGGGAGCGAATGTCGTCTTGTTCGGTCACTCGCATGTGGCGGGTGCGCTGATCGAGGACGGGGTTGTCTACATCAACCCAGGTTCGATTCGCATGCCGCGAGGACGAACGGACAAAACGTATGCGTTACTCGATCTCGAAGCGGGGGAAGCAACAGTGCGTTTCTATCGCTCAGAAGACGGTTCTCACGTCGAAGACTTGGACATCT
Organism: Exiguobacterium sp. s132; assembly: GCF_018617235.1. Taxonomy (GTDB): domain Bacteria; phylum Bacillota; class Bacilli; order Exiguobacteriales; family Exiguobacteriaceae; genus Exiguobacterium; species Exiguobacterium profundum. The sequence goes on from NZ_JACSJU010000001.1 coordinate 210,117, forward strand.
CAGGAAAACTATGAGTTTCGAACGGGAAATCGATTGACAGGAAACCATTTTTCTATTATAGTTTTCATGTCAATGTCCCAATAGCTCAGCAGGATAGAGCAACGGCCTTCTAAGCCGTCGGTCGGGGGTTCGAATCCCTCTTGGGACGCTTCCATTAAAATAGAGACGCTCTCTACGGAGAACGTCTCTTTTTTCATTTTCCGGGAAATCGATTGACAAGGAATCGCGTCCTAACGGAAGATGAAGGGGAATGGAAGAGAGGGTGAGGGAAGATGGAGAAGGAAAAGGATCAGGACTATCCGTTCCCTGGGAATTGGGCGCGTCTGCATAAGATGATTCAGGAGGCAGATGCTTCTGGGGAACGACAGCGGATCGAACCGATTTTATGGGATTGGTATCAGACGATTCCAGGGGACCCGTTTATTTTCATGGAAATCTTCCAATGTGCAATGGAACGACCGGACGATCCGGAGACACTCGAGAAGCTGCAGGAACTCGTCAGCATCCATATGTCCGAGGCGGAAGAACCGGCCTCAGGAGGGTTACAGATTGCGCAGTATTACATCATGCGTGACCAACCGTTTGAAGCGGCGCACTGGATCAACCAGTATCTCGAATGGCAGGACAAGAAGGATACGGTCAACACACAGGCACATCAGGTACTTCAAGTGTTGAAGATGACCGAGTTTCCGGCGGCAATTGCCAAGTTGAAACGAACGCTGACGCGAGGGAGTACGGGGGAACAGATTGAAGCATTACAACATGTTCACTTTCAAATCGACCCGGTGCTCGACAATGTGCTACATGAACTGCTCGTGTCGGAGCGTCCGAAGCTCATCAAACTGATCGTGTTGGAAAAAGCGTTCGCCGAACTAGATGTCATCGAATGGACGGATGGGGACGTTTCGAACAAGATGACACGAACGGAAGCGAAAGCGCAGATTGAAACGTGGGAGCAGACCGTCTTTTCTCTTCAAAAATCAGTTGAAGGCGATGAGATCGGGACCCAGCTGTTGATGAATTACATGTATACGCATTATCCGGATGTGCCAGCCGAAAAAGCGGATGTGGAACAGGCGCTCGTACAGGCGAAACAAGCGATTTTACATGACGAACCGGTCGACGGTTTAGCCGCGGAGATTTTAGAGGCGGATCTTCGCTTTACACAGGCGTTATTAGACTAAATCCTTGTGTGCTTACCGAGGATTTATGCTATAATACGGATTGTTGTACATTTTTGTACGGTATAAACGAATTGTTGGAGGGACTTAGCATGACAGCAAAATGGGAAAAAACATCAGGTAGCCAAGGCGTACTCACGTACGAAGCTCCTGCAGAAGCTTTTGATAAAGCAGTTGACGCCGCATTTAAAACAGTCGTCAAAGACTTGAACGTGCCTGGCTTCCGTAAAGGTAAATTGCCACGCCCAATGTTCAACAAAATGTATGGAGAAGAAGCACTCTATCAAGATGCGCTCGACATTCTCTACCGCGACACAATCCAAGGTGCGGTTGAAGAAGCTGGTTTCGAACCAATCGCGCTCGAAAACATCGATGTAGACGGCACGCTCGAGAAAGGCAAACCAGTCGCTTTCAAAGTGACATTCGTGGTTGAGCCAGAAGCTGAGCTTGGCGAATACAAAGGCCTCGAGTACGAAGCTGTTTCAACTGAAGTAACAGAAGATGAAGTAACAGCAGAACTTGAAGCACTTCAACAGCAAGGCGCAGAACTAGCTGTTAAAGAAGGTGCAATCGAAAACGGCGATACAGCTGTATTTGATTTCGCAGGTTTCGCTGACGGTGAGCAGTTCGAAGGCGGCACAGCTGAGAACTACACACTCGAAATCGGTTCTGGTCAATTCATCCCAGGATTCGAAGAGCAAATGATCGGCATGACTGCTGGTGAAGAAAAAGACGTTGAAGTAACATTCCCTGAAGAGTACCACGCTGAAAACTTGGCGGGTAAACCAGCGACATTCAAAGTCAAACTTCACGAAGTCAAAACAAAACAAGTTCCTGAACTCGACGACGAGTTTGCAAAAGACATCGACGAGTCTGTTTCGACACTCGACGAGTTGAAAGCAAGCATCCGTGAGCGTTTAGAAGCTGGTAAGAAACAAGAAGCTGAAGGTACAATGCGCGACCAACTCGTAGAGCAGGCAACTGCTAACGCGACAATCGACGTACCGGAAGTTCTCGTTGAACAAGAAGTTGACCGCATGGTACAAGAGTTCGGTTCACGTGTATCTTCACAAGGAATCGACCTTAACATGTACTTCGAGCTCACTGGTACTTCTGAAGAAGCAATGCGCGAAGAGATGAAAGAGCAAGCTGAAGAGCGCGTAAAAGCTCGTCTCGTCTTGAAAGCAATCGCTGACAAAGAAGCAATCGAAGTATCTGACGAAGATGCTGAGAAAGAGCTTGAAGAAATGTCTAAACTTTACAACATCGCCCCGGACCAACTCCGTACGATGCTCGCTCCGCAAGGTGGACTTGAGACACTTAAAGGTGACCTCAAATTCCGTAAAGCGATCGACATCCTCGTTGAAAACGGTAAAGCGAAGTAAGCTGATATTCGAAAGGACGACTGCCTAGCGGTCGTCCTTTTTTCTGTCACAGCACATTGCATGTGTAATTCTTTGAAGTCGCAATATGTTCATGCTACAATTATTTCAACGCAGAGATGTAAAATGTCTTTTCGCGGTGCATCGCACCAGAAAATTCAAATCGCGATTTATCGCACTTACATCCATTTTCACCACAGAAGGGGTGTATCGAATGTTCAAATTTAACGAGGAAAAGGGGCAACTCAAGTGCTCGTTTTGCGGAAAATCGCAAGAACAAGTTCGTAAGTTAGTCGCCGGTCCTGGCGTATACATTTGCGATGAATGTATCGAACTTTGCAATGAAATTGTTGAGGAAGAGCTCGGTGTAGAGGAAGAAGTTGAATTCAAAGACATTCCAAAACCACAAGAGATTCGTAACATCCTAGACGATTATGTCATTGGTCAAGACCGCGCCAAACGTGCGCTTTCAGTTGCTGTCTATAACCACTATAAACGTATCAACGCCGGTGGCCGTTCGGATGATGTCGAACTTGCGAAGTCGAACATCGTCATGATTGGACCAACGGGTAGCGGAAAAACGCTTCTCGCTCAGACGATGGCTCGCGTCTTGAACGTCCCATTCGCAATCGCGGATGCGACGAGCTTGACGGAAGCAGGTTACGTCGGGGAAGACGTTGAGAATATCTTGCTCAAATTGATTCAATCGGCTGACTATGATGTCGAGAAGGCTGAAAAAGGGATCATCTACATCGATGAAATCGATAAGATTGCCCGTAAGTCTGAAAACCCATCGATTACGCGTGACGTATCCGGTGAAGGCGTTCAGCAGGCGCTCCTTAAAATTCTTGAAGGCACGACAGCAAGCGTACCGCCACAAGGTGGACGTAAGCATCCGCATCAAGAGTTTATCCAAATCGACACAACAAACATTCTCTTCATTGTCGGTGGCGCATTCGCTGGCATCGAATCGGTCGTCAAACGCCGAATCGGGAAGAAAGTCATCGGTTTCGGAAACGATCAAGAGAATCGCGAGTTGACGCAAGAGGACTTGCTCGCCCGCGCACTCCCTGAAGACCTTCAAAAATTCGGCTTGATTCCTGAGTTCATCGGACGTTTGCCAGTCATGGCGACGCTCACGACACTCGATGAAGAAGCGCTCGTTGAAATCTTGACGAAGCCGAAAAATGCTCTCGTCCGTCAGTACGAGAAAATGCTCGAGCTTGACGATGTCGAATTGACGTTCACAGACGAAGCATTGATCGAAATCGCCAAACTTGCAATCAAACGTAAGACTGGCGCGCGCGGTCTCCGCTCGATTATCGAAGAAATGATGCTCGATGTGATGTTCACTGTCCCATCGCGTGACGATATCGAGAAAGTCATCATCACGGATGAAACGATTACGGGTCTTGCCGGTCCGAAATACGTCCTTCGTGACGGTACTGTCGAACAGACAGGGGACAACAAAGAGACAGCATAATTCTTTAACGAAGAAGGCTCAAACACTCGGCACATCCGAGTTTTGAGCCTTTTTGCACAGGAGGCATTGTATATGGAAAAATTACCAATCCTTCCTTTGCGAGGAGTCGTCGTATATCCGCTCATCGGTGTGACCATCGATGTCGGACGCCCATTATCCCTTCGGGCGCTCCTTGCCGCAAAGGAGCATGAAACAGATTTGATTGTCGTGACGCAGAAAGAAACTGGGAACGAGTCACCGGAACCGGAAGACTTATACATGGTTGGAACACGTGTCCACATTGCGAAGATGAGTGAACTGTCGAACGAAACGATTCGGGTTCGGATCGTCGGGAAAGAGCGTGTCCGTGTCGACTCGATTGAATCGACAGATGAAGGATGGTTCGCCAACGTCGAACCACTTGAACTTGCTGAAGGAGAAGAGGTCGAACGTACGGCACTCGTCCGTCTGTTGAAAGAGCAGTTCGGAAAACTTGTCGCAAACATCAAGGGCATGTCGCCAGATGAGCGTCGTCGTTTCGAGATGTATGAGCGACTCGAATCGCTCACAGACTATATCACGTCAAAACTCGATGTCGACGTCGAACTTCGCCAAGCGATGCTTGAAGAAGCAGATGCGGTCAAACGAGGGCTTGAACTGCTTGAAATCATCGCACATGAGGTCGAAGTGATCGAACTCGAGCAAGAGATGCGCGAGCGGACGAAGAAGTCGATTGAGCAGTCGCAGCGCGAGTATTACTTACGGGAACAGATGAAGACGATTCAGCAAGAACTCGGAGACCAGACGCAAGAGTCAGAACCGAACCGCCTTCGTGAGAAGTTAGAGGCGCTCGACTTGCCAGAGACGACGCGAAAGAACGTCATGCGTGAAGCGGAACGATTGAACGTCGTGCCGCAGACGTCTCCGGAGTATGCGGTCATCCGTAACTACCTCGACTGGGTCACTTCTCTTCCATGGGGCATTGAGACGGAAGACAAGCTTGACGTGAAACATGCGGCAGACGTCCTCGACGATGACCATTACGGCTTAGAATCGGTAAAAGACCGTATCCTCGAGTATTTGGCCGTCCGTCAGTTGACGAACTCGCTTCGTGGACCAATCCTCTGTCTCGCCGGACCTCCAGGGGTCGGGAAGACGTCACTCGCCCGCTCAATCGCGTCGGCACTTGAACGTCACTTCGTTCGTGTCTCGCTCGGTGGTGTGCGCGATGAGGCGGAAATCCGCGGGCACCGTCGTACGTATATCGGTGCGATGCCAGGACGAATCATCCGCGGATTGAAGCAAGCGGAAAGCAAGAATCCGGTCTTCTTGCTCGATGAGATCGACAAGATGGCTTCTGACTTCAGAGGGGACCCGGCGTCCGCGATGCTAGAAGTACTCGACCCGGAACAAAACGTCTCCTTCTCTGACCACTACATCGAAGAACCGTTCGATTTGTCAAACGTTCTCTTTATCGCAACTGCGAACGATGTCTCACAAATCCCAGCACCGCTTCTTGACCGGATGGAATTGATTCAAATCGGTGGGTACACGGAGCTTGAGAAAGTAGAGATCGCGAAGCGTCACTTGGTGCCGAAACAGTTGACAGAGCACGGATTGAAGAAGAGTCAGTTGACGATTAAAGAAGATGCGCTCTATGAAGTCGTACGTCGTTACACACGTGAAGCCGGCGTCCGGAACTTAGAACGCGTCATCGGATCACTCTGCCGAAAAGCCGCGAAACAAATCGCCATCGGGGAGAAGAAACGGGTCACGATTTCGAAAAAGGCGATCATCACGTATCTCGGGAAGCCGAAGTATCGCTACGGAAAAGGGGAGACCGAGGACTCCATCGGTGCGGTGACAGGCCTTGCCTACACGGCGTTTGGTGGCGACACGCTCACAATCGAAGTGGCGCTCGCTCCAGGGAAAGGCAAACTTCAGTTGACGGGTAAACTCGGTGATGTGATGCAGGAGTCGGCACAAACAGCATATAGCTATGTCCGTGCAAACGCAGAGCGGTTCGGGATTGACCCGACGTTCTATGAGCGACAAGACATTCACATTCACGTGCCAGAGGGTGCCGTGCCAAAAGACGGACCGTCGGCAGGAATCACGATTGCGACAGCCTTAATTTCCGCATTGACCGGGAAGAAAGTCCATCGTGATGTCGGGATGACAGGTGAGATCACACTCCGTGGACGTGTCTTGCCAATCGGCGGATTGAAAGAAAAAGCGCTCGCTGCTCATCGAGCCGGGTTGACGACCATCGTCATTCCGAAAGATAATGAGCGAGACATCGATGATATTCAAGAGACGGTTCGTGAGAAATTGACGTTCGTTCCCGTGACGACACTCGATGAAGTACTAGATGTAGCATTTGGAGGAAATTAAATGAAGATCAACAAAGCAGAGTTCGTGACGAGTGCCGTCGCGCCAGACCATTACCCGGTCCATGAATTGCCGGAAGTGGCACTTGCCGGGCGGTCGAACGTCGGGAAATCGTCGTTCATCAATAAGATTTGCCAACGGAAGGCGCTCGCACGGACGTCTTCGAAACCAGGGAAGACACAGACCCTCAACTTCTTCAACATCAATGATGAAATCATGTTCGTTGACGTTCCGGGATACGGATATGCGAAAGTCTCGAAGACGGAACGTGAGAAGTGGGGCGTCATGATGGAGCAGTACTTGACGAGCCAAGAGGCGCTTCGTGGCGTCGTCTTACTCGTCGATATCCGTCATGATCCTACGGGTGACGATGTGACGATGTACAATTTCTTGAAACATTATGAGATTCCGGTCATCGTTGTGGCAACGAAGCTCGATAAAATCAAGAAGAGTCAGCGTCAAAAACATGAGGCGGCGGTGAAACGTAAGCTTCAATTCGATCCATCTGACCGTTTTGTCGCCTTCTCGGCCGAAACGGCAGAAGGAAAAGACGAGGCATGGAAAGCGATTTACGCACTCATCACAGAAGGCGAATAAGGAGAAGGCGAAGGGATTCCTTCGCCTTTTTGTTTTTGTCAGCCCGCAAGCGGGTAATTATCGTATAATCATAGTTAGTACATAGTCATCATTGTAAACGAGGTGGAGAAATGCAACGCATGTTTGAAAACAAATGGTATCGCGCCCTCTTTTGGACGCTGACCATCTTTTTAGTCATTTGGGTCGGGACACAGATCTCATTCGTGTTTGAACCGATTCAAGTCATCTTGGCACTCGTCACGGTTCCACTCATTGTGGCCGGACTCTTCTTTTATTTCCTGGTCGGGATTGTCGACTTCTTAGAGAAACGCTTAAAAGGGAAGCGAACGTTAGCTGTAGCCATCACACTGATCGGACTCGTGCTTATTTTTACACTTGTCTTCAGTATTCTCGGACCGGTTTTAGGCGAACAAATTACGTCGCTCGTCAACGCTATGCCGAGTATCGCAAAAGAACTTCAGAAACAGGCGTTCGCTGTCCGTGACACGTTGCTACAAAATGAGTTCTTTGCACGCTTCATGGCAGAAAATGACGAGATGTTCCGTAACTTGACGACGAACATCACGTCGTACTTAGGAGACTTATTCGGAAACATTGCCTCATCATTCGGTCAAGTCGTCGGATTCGTGACGTCAGCGGTCATCACGATCGTCGTTATCCCGTTCATGCTTCTCTACATGTTGCTTGACGGGAAACGTCTACCGGACGCAATCGTCAAATTGCTCCCATCGAGCTATGAAAAGGAAACGCGTCACATCTTGCATGACATGCACGAGACGGTGCGGAGTTACGTCAACGCTCAGTTGCTCGTCGCATTCTTCGTTGGAATCACGTCACTGATTGGTCTCTGGATCGTCGGTGTAGATTATGCCATCTTGCTCGCACTCTTCATGATGGTAACAAATATTATCCCTTACGTTGGACCGTTCCTAGGGGCTGCACCGGCAGTGGTCGTGGCATTCATTCAAGATCCGATCAAGGTATTATGGGTCATCGTTGTCATCATCGTCGTGCAACAAATTGAGTCGAACGTCATCTCGCCACTCATTCAAGGGAAGTCGTTAAAAGTACACCCGCTCACGATTATCATCGTCTTGCTCGTGGCAGGAAATTTGGCCGGTATCATCGGAATGCTCATCGCTGTACCGTTTTATGCGGTCGCCAAAACGGTTGTCCAGAATATCGTTCGCATCTATAAATTACGAGAACGTGAGCATTATTTAGACAAAGAGGAGCCCGAGAGTCCGATTATTACGGACCCGAACTCGCCAAATCCATAAGAAAAAAGGGTAGGAATGGAGTTTCGCCATTTCTACTTCTTTTTGTCACAAAAAGTTCTTATTTTATTTCAGGAAAATCAAACAGAAGATTATAGTTACCAGATAAGAACTGTTATAATGTACGGTAGAGATTGAAAAAAAGAAGAGACAACCGTCGGTGGATTTTAGATGAGGGGAAGAGATACATGCATATTGTCGTAGTTGGACTAAATAACAAGACAGCCCCTGTCGCGATTCGGGAGCAGTTCTCGTTTGGGGAGCAAGAAATCGTGGATGCGATGATTGCACTTCGCGAAGAGAAGAGCATTTTCGAGTCGGTTATTTTGTCTACGTGTAACCGGACGGAGCTGTACGTCGTGACAGATCAACTCCATACTGGACGTTATTACACGAAACGTTTCTTGGCGAACTGGTTCAACCTAGAGATGGAGCAGTTCACACCATACTTGTCGATTCGAGAAGGGGAAGAGGCGATTCGCCACTTGTTCCGTGTCACTTCGGGCCTCGACTCGATGATCATCGGGGAAACACAAATTTTAGGTCAAGTGAAGACGAGTTTCTTCCGTGCCCAGGAGCATGGAACGACAGGAACGGTCTTCAACAAATTATTCAAAGAAGCGGTCACACTCGCCAAGCGCGCCCATACGGACACGCAAATTGGGGAAATGTCTGTATCGGTCAGTTCGGCTGCCGTGACGCTCGCACAAGAGATGTATCAACAGCTTGAAGACAAACAAGTCGTCGTCGTCGGAGCCGGTGAGACGGGTGAATTGACGACACTCAACTTATTTGAAGCAGGTGCGAAACAAATCGCTGTCTTCAACCGGACGGAGAGCAAAGCAAAAGCTGTAGCGGATAAGTTCAAAGGCCGTGCCCATTCGATTCGTGAAATCGCATGTGGATTACTTGATGCAGATATTTTGATTAGTTCGACCGGGGCGAAGGATGCCGTCATTGGATACGACGATGTAGCGGCTGCACAGTTGTTGCGCCGCGAACGTCCGCTTCTTCTCATTGACATCGCTGTGCCGCGAGATATCGATCCAGCGGTCGCGACACTTCCGGGTGTGCATTTGTTCGATGTCGATGATTTGAACGGAATCGTAAACAAAAATCTTGAAGCGCGTCTCGTCGAGGCTGAAAAGATTGAAATGAAAATCGATGAAGCGATTCAAGAGTTCCAAACATGGCTCATCACGCTTGGTGTCGTGCCAATCATGAACGAGTTGCGTGCTCGTGCCCTTGATATTCAAGAAGATACGATGACGAGTCTTGAGCGTAAGCTCGACCATTTGTCAGCACGAGACAAGAAAGTCATCGGGAAGCACATGAAGTCGATCATCAATCAAATGCTTCGTGACCCAATTGACTACATTAAAGATGCAGCGGCTCAACCGGATGCGAACGTTCGAATCGCTCAATTCATCGAGACGTTCGGACTTGATGTCGAGTTGCCGGAACAACCTGTAGACGAAGTGGAAGAAACAGATGCCACTTCTGCCAAAGCACCACTTCGCGCATTGATGCGCTAACAAGACAAAAAGGCGACGCGTGTCGCCTTTTTCTATGAAGGAGAGATTGAACATGCGGAAAATCATTGTCGGCTCACGCCGTTCCCAACTCGCCATGACTCAAACAAAATGGGTCATCGAGCAGTTGAAGCAAGCTGGAGCAAAGAACGAGTTCGAGATTAAAGAAATCGTGACGAAAGGTGACCAAATCGTCGACGTGCAATTGTCGAAAGTCGGTGGGAAAGGGTTGTTCGTCAAAGAGATTCAACAACAGATGCTCGATGGGGACATCGATTTCGCCGTACACAGCATGAAAGACGTTCCGGCCGAACTACCAGAAGAACTCTATATTAGCTGCATGCCGAAACGTGTCGATGCGCGTGACGTCCTCATCTGTGAGAACGGCTACACGTTCGAGACGCTTCCAAAAGGTTCGATTGTCGGAACGAGCTCACTCCGTCGTGGTGCTCAAATCTTGGCAGCCCGTCCTGACCTTGAGATTCAATGGATTCGTGGAAACATCGACACGCGTCTGAAGAAGTTAGACTCCGAGAACTACAATGCCATCTTGCTCGCGAAAGCAGGACTCGAGCGGATGGGATGGACGGATCGTGTCGATTTTGAAGCGCTCGACCCGGACGTCATGGTACCGGCTGTCGGCCAGGGCGTACTCGCCATCGAGAGCCGCAAGGACGATGCAGAAGTGACAGCAGTGCTTCAATTGTTGCATGATGATGTGACGGCGAAAGCGGCTACAGCAGAGCGCACCTTCTTAAAAGCGATCGAAGGAAGTTGTCACGTACCGGTCGGCGGTTATGCGACGGTCGACGGTGACGACGTGACACTGACAGGTCTCATCGCGTCAGTGGACGGGAAAGAAGTGCTTCGCGTGACGAAAACGTCAACGGACGGAATCGCACTCGGAATGGACGTCGCAGAAGAATTGCTCGGTCGTGGCGGGCGTGAAATCCTCGCCTCGGTCAATGAGTGACGTTTGGTACACGGGAACGAAACGAATGACCGCTTCGCAACGGGCACGGCTCGAGGCGAGCGGTCTTTCCGTTCATCATGTCCCGCTCATTCAAACGAGAGAGACGTATACACCGCCACCCGTGGAACGATTCGATTGGCTCGTCGTCACGAGTCAAAACGCGGTGCAAGCCCTTCGGAATCTGACGCGTGACGTCAAGGTCGCCGCTGTCGGAGAGAAGACGAAGCGGGCGCTTGAAGCGGAGGGCTTTACCGTCTCACTCATGCCGGAGACGTATACGGGTGAGGCGCTTTTTGAGCAGTTATCTGACGTTGTTTCGACCGATGATGTCGTCTTGTTTGCACGTGGCAATTTGGCGAACATGTCGCATATGTCGATGCTGCCTTGCGTGTATGACTGGGTCGTGTATGAGACGATTCCAATCCGATTGACCTCGGCCCAACAACAACAACTCGAGACGGTGAAGGCGTTACTCGTCTTGAGTCCGTCGGCCGTCGATGCGCTCACACCACACTTGTCCCACTTCAACGGGACGTGGTACGCCATTGGCGAAGTGACCGAACGCGCCGTCCGACAAGTGTCGACATTACCGGTACGAGTGCCAGAATGTTATACTATGGATGCATTAATACAGTGTGTAGGGGAGGATTTTTCATGAACCAGTTTGACCGTCACCGTCGTCTTCGCTCATCGAAGTCGATGCGTGCCCTCGTACGTGAAAATCATGTTCGAAAAGAAGATTTGATTTACCCGCTCTTCATCATTGAAGGGACTAACATTAAACGTGAAGTCAGCTCGATGCCTGGCGTCTTCAATTATTCACTTGACCGACTCGAAGAAGAGATTAAAGAAATCGTCGACCTCGGTCTTCAATCTGTGCTTTTGTTCGGTGTGCCGGAACATAAAGACCCGGAAGGCAGCGAAGCGTATCATGACCACGGCATCGTCCAGGAAGCGATTCGTAAAGTGAAGGAGTGGGCGCCACAGCTCACGGTCATCGCCGATACGTGCCTTTGTGAGTACACGTCGACAGGTCATTGTGGTCTCGTGAGAGATGGGGACGTCGATAACGACGCATCACTTCCACTTCACGTCCAGACAGCCATTACGCAAGCACAAGCGGGTGCCGATGTCATCGCACCGAGCTCGATGATGGATGGATTCGTCGCAGCTATCCGTGAAGGTCTCGACCAAAACGGATTCAGTCACATTCCAATCATGAGCTACGGCGTCAAATATGCGTCTGCGTATTACGGACCGTTCCGTGACGCAGCCCAATCGGCTCCTGGTGAAGGCGACCGTAAAGGGTATCAGATGGACCCGGCGAACCGTCGTGAGGCGTTCCGTGAGTCACAATCGGACGTCGAACAAGGTGCCGACTTCATGATCGTCAAACCGGCTCTCGCGTTCATGGACATTATCCGTGACATGCGCGACTCACTCGATATGCCAATCGTGGCGTATAACGTGAGCGGTGAGTATGCGATGATCAAAGCCGCGTCACTCAACGACTGGGTCGATGAAGAACGCATCGTCATGGAGACGATGGTCGGATTCAAACGTGCCGGTGCCGATCTCATCGTCACGTATTTCGCAAAAGACGTCTGTCGCTACTTGGAAGGAGACTACGCATGACATACAACCAAACGCGCTCACAGGAAGCGTTCGAACAAGCTCGTCCACTCATGCCAGGCGGTGTCAACAGCCCGGTCCGTGCCTATAAATCGGTCGGGATGACGCCAATTTTCGCCGAACGTGGTGAAGGCTCACGCGTCTATGACATCGATGGCAACGAATATATCGATTACGTCCTCTCATGGGGACCACTCATCCTCGGTCACCGTGATCCGGTCGTCACGAAAGCGATCCAAGAACAAGCTGAAAAAGGCTGGACGTTCGGGACGCCGACCGAGCTTGAAACGAAGATGGCAGAACTCGTCATCGACCGTGTCCCATCGATCGAGATGGTCCGCATGGTCAACTCGGGAACGGAAGCGACGATGGCGGCACTTCGCCTCGCACGCGGCTATACCGGAAAGACAAAGATTTTGAAATTCGAAGGATGTTACCACGGACACGGTGACTCGCTTCTCATCAAAGCCGGGTCTGGCGTCGCGACGCTCGGTCTTCCAGACTCACCAGGTGTACCGAAAGAGCTCGCGAGCCATACGCTCACGGTTCCTTACAATGACTTGGACGCAGTCCGCGTCGCCTTTGAAAAATACGGTGATGATCTCGCTGGCGTCATCGTCGAACCAGCAGCAGGAAACATGGGTTTCGTGCCACCACAACCAGGGTTCCTCGAAGGACTTCGTGAGATCACGGAACAAAACGGCGCGCTCCTCATCTTTGATGAGGTCATGACGGGCTTCCGTGTCGGGTACAACTGTGCACAAGGGTACTTCGGTGTCACACCGGACCTCACATGTCTCGGAAAAGTCATCGGCGGCGGACTTCCGGTCGGTGCATACGGTGGGAAACGCGAGATCATGGAACAGATTGCACCACAAGGTCCAATCTATCAAGCAGGTACGCTCTCGGGTAACCCTCTCGCGATGATTGCCGGTTACACGACACTCTCGCAACTCAAACCTGAGCACTACGCCGAGTTCGAGCGTAAAGCAGACCGTCTCGCGGAAGGCTTCACGCAGGCTGGTGAGAAATACAACATCCCACACGACACGAACCGTGCTGGCTCGATGTTCGGTTTCTTCTTCACGAACGAGAAAGTGACGAACTTCGAGAAAGCGAAGTCGGCAAACCTCGAGATGTTCCGTTCGTACTATCAGAAGATGGCGGCGCGCGGCGTCTTCTTGCCACCGTCACAGTTCGAAGGATTGTTCCTATCGACGGCTCATACGGACGAGGATATCGAGAAGACGATCGCAGCGGTCGAGGCGACGTTCAAGGAGCTTCAAGAAGAGTTTTCACTCTAATCTTGACTGCTGACGTTTCTGTCGCTACAATTATTTAACAGATACGATGAAAAGCATTGATGAGGAGTAGTACGCATCCTCCATTCCTTTTAGAGACGCGACCGCTTGGTGAAAGGTTGCGAGGGATGGACGCGGAAGTCGCCTCGGAGCTGACTTTCTGAATGGAGTAGGAAAGTTCGGTCCATCGACCGTTATTCGATTTTGAGTGCGCCACTTTTTGGCGAACTAAGGTGGTACCGCGGAAGATCACGGCTTCTTTCGTCCTTAGCGTATAGGACGAGAGAAGCCGTTTTTGTGTTCACCAATAACATAGAGGAGGCGCTACACATGGCCCATGAGACAAATGAAATCACCATGCCGACGAAGTACGACCCAAGTGCGACGGAGTCAAAATGGTACGACTACTGGTTAGAGAACGATGTATTTAAAGCAGACGAGGACGATTCGAAACAACCGTACACGATTGTCATCCCACCACCGAACGTTACCGGGAAACTTCACCTCGGTCACGCCTGGGATACGACGCTCCAAGATTTATTGACACGCCTCAAGCGTATGCAAGGCTATGACGTGCTCTGGCTCCCAGGGATGGACCACGCCGGGATTGCGACACAAGCGAAAGTCGAGCAAAAGCTCCGTGAAGAAGGCGTCATGCGTTACGACCTCGGACGTGAAAAGTTCCTCGAGAAGACGTGGGAATGGAAAGACGAGTACGCGAAGACGATTCGCGACCAATGGTCAAAACTTGGTCTCGGTCTCGACTACTCGCGTGAGCGCTTCACACTCGACGAAGGGCTCTCAAAAGCCGTTCAAGAAGTATTCGTCCGTCTTTATGAAAAAGGCTTGATTTACCGTGGCGAATACATCGTCAACTGGGACCCGGCTCAAAAGACGGCCGTTTCAGATATCGAGGTCATTTACCAAGAAGTCGAGGGTGCATTCTATCACATGAAATACCCACTCGCTGACGGTTCGGGTCACATCGAGATCGCGACGACACGTCCCGAGACGATGCTCGGTGATACGGCGGTTGCCGTCAACCCGAAAGATGAGCGTTACACACACCTCATCGGCAAGACGATCATGCTTCCAGTCATGAACCGTGAAATCCCGATCGTTGCCGACGACTATGTCGACATGGAGTTCGGTACAGGTTGCGTGAAGATCACGCCAGCACACGACCCGAACGACTTTGAAATCGGAAACCGCCACGAGCTTCCACGCATCCTCGTCATGGATGAAGGCGGGAAGATGAACGAGAATGCTGGTAAGTACGAAGGGCTCGACCGCTTCGAATGCCGCAAGCAACTCGTCAAAGACCTTGAGGCGGACGGCACACTCGTGAAGATTGAGCCGCACACGCACTCGGTCGGTCATTCGGAACGTTCTGGCGCGGTCATCGAACCATATCTTTCGAAACAATGGTTTGTTGATATGGAGCCACTCTCGAAAGCAGCACTTGAAGCACAAGGGAACGACGATACGAAAGTCAACTTCGTCCCAGAGCGCTTCGAAGGCACATACCTCCGTTGGATGGAGAACATCCGCGACTGGTGTATCAGCCGCCAACTTTGGTGGGGCCACCGCATCCCGGCTTGGTACCATAACGAGACAGGTGAAGTATATGTAGGGAAAGAGGCGCCAGCGGACAGTGAGAACTGGACACAAGACGAAGACGTTCTTGACACATGGTTCTCGTCAGCACTCTGGCCGTTCTCAACGATGGGCTGGCCGGATACGGACGCACCGGACTTCAACCGTTACTTCCCGACGAGCGCGCTCGTCACGGGATACGACATCATCTTCTTCTGGGTATCGCGTATGATCTTCCAATCACTCGAGTTCACAGGGAAGCAACCGTTCAACGATGTCCTCATCCACGGTCTCATCCGTGACTCGGAAGGACGCAAGATGTCGAAATCTCTCGGTAACGGCGTTGACCCGATGGAAGTTATCGACCAATACGGAGCGGATTCACTCCGTTGGTTCCTCCTCACAGGTTCGACACCAGGGAACGACCTTCGTTTCTATTGGGAGAAGATCGAGTCGACATGGAACTTTGCGAACAAGATTTGGAACGCAAGTCGTTTCGCGCTCATGAACATGGATGGGCTCAAAGTCGAAGACATCGACCTCACGGGCGAGAAGACGCTTGCCGATAAGTGGATCTTGACACGCTTGAACGACACGATTGACCAAGTGACACGCCTCGTCGACAAGTACGAGTTCGGTGAAGCTGGTCGTTACTTGTACAACTTCATCTGGGAAGAGTTCTGTAACTGGTACATCGAGATGGCGAAACTCACGCTCTATGGTGAGGATGAAGCGGCGAAGCACACGACACGTTCGGTCCTCGCGCATACGCTCGATTCGATCATGCGTCTCATGCACCCATTCATGCCGTTCCTCACAGAAGAAATTTGGCAACACTTGCCGCACGAAGGCGATTCAATCGTTCGTGCAAGCTACCCGACGCGTCGTGACGATCTTCATTTCGCAGACTCGGTTCCAGCGTTTGAAGCTGTGATGAACGTCATCCGCTCGGTTCGTAACATCCGTGCCGAAGTGAACGCACCGATGTCGAAACCGATCCAGCTCTTCATCTCGACGAGTGATGATGCGACACAAGGTTACTTGAGCGCGAACGAAATGACGATCGGCAAGTTCACGAATGCGACAGAGCTTGAGATCGGACGTGGTCTCACGGCTCCGGACAAGTCGATGTCCGCGATCATGACGGGAGCGGAGCTCTTCATCCCGCTCGCAGACCTCATCAACTTCGAAGAAGAAATCGCTCGTCTTGAAAAAGAAGTGGCGAAGTATGAGAAAGAAGTCGAGCGCGTGCAGAAGAAACTCGGAAACCAAGGCTTCATCGCCAAGGCGCCGGCTCACGTCATCGACGAAGAGAAAGCAAAAGAAAAAGACTACCTCGACAAGCGTGACGCGGTCCGCGCCCGTTTGGAAGAGTTGCGTAAGTAAGACTCACACCTTCTTTGGAGATTGATTCTCTGAAGAAGGTTTTTTTGTGTTTTGGTAGAATTTGGAGAGATGGGCGTAGAAAAGGGGATATGAGATGAAGCGAATCGGGGTAATATGTGTTCTTGTGTTGGGACTAGCGGGGTGTATGACACCAAAAGAGACGAAATCTATCGAAACAGTGGATGTGATGGATGTGGAAGAGATCGAGAAGGAGAGAGTGATTGATGAATCCCAATTTCCAGACGTAGAAGTGACGGGGACGACGATTGTTGAAGTGCCAGCAGGAACGAAACAGATTTCAGATGCCGTTGTGGCACAAACGACCCTTCAATATGAAGATGGGTCGACGAGACATTTATCGAAAGATCACATTTTAACGGAGACGATGGTCGGAGGAATTGGTTTAGTTGCGATGACCGTCCCTGACCGTGAGAACCCGTTTGGCGTATTCATTTACGATGTGAGAAATGAGTGGGCGCAGCGTGGAATGCAACGTTTCGGGATTCCAGAAACATCATCAGCGTTCGTTCACGGATTAGATCTTCCTAATAAAGAGATGGAGGCCATCAGTACGGATTATTCAGGTAGCGATTGGTCGGTGAAGCTTTGGACGTTATATGACGAGACACGCCTCATCAGTATCATTGTGACGGATTCTTTCACTGAAGTAGAAGGGGAGATGTCGGAACAGCCAGAACCGTATGTTTTGGAACAATCATATGGGAACGGTTTATACTATTTATCACAAGGAAGACTGATTATCGTGACAGGAAATATCTCAGAAGAAGAGTTATTGGTACTCACTGACTCGCTACCGGAACCTTCGTCCGTATCGTTTCCGTTTCATGATCCGGAGTAAAGATGAACACGCACACTTATAGAACCGATGAAAAGGAGGGGGCCTGTTGCTCAATCGAAAGGAAATGATTCTACGAATTCGTACTGCTGAAATGAATGATGTAGCTGCACTGTCAGAATTAATGGGAGAGTTGGGATACCCGACTACAGAAAAGCAGATGGCAATCCGTTTGATGAATATTCAACAAGATTCGAATTATCACACATTTGTAGCGGTGGAAAATCAAGAAATTGTAGGGATGATTGGTTTTTTTAGAGGAGTGTCTTATGAAGTAGATGCATCCTACATTCGAATCATTGCTCTTGTAGTGAAGGCATCTCATCAAAAAAATGGGGTCGGGGCTTCTTTAGTGAATCATGTTCAAGATTGGGCACATCAACATGGCATAATGAAAATAGCGGTCAATACAGGAAATCGACGAACGGGTTCACACGTATTCTACAAAAAGATGGGCTTTGATGGAACAGGGACAGGCTATTATAAGTCCATTTAGTAGGAAATAAAGAAAGCATTTTTCAAATTCAAATTGGAGCAGAAAAAACGATGGAAGGACGTCATATATTTTGCCAATCCATGAATTCGATACATGGCATCGAGAGTTAGATTTACCAGTCTACGTATCAAATCATCCTACATATACGAAGGTTCATGACGAATTGATCCAGGAATTGATGGAGGCGTGTTCGATTGTACGTACCTACTATCATTCATACAATCGCTTTCGGTTTGGATTGTGTTATCACGGCATAACCATTATCCCAAACGAATCTTTGCCACATCTTTATGAGATTGTCATAGAATCACAATCTTTCATTCATGCCGAGGAGTTGAATGACTTGGCAACCCTCATTCTCTCAGCTCAACGCGAAGGAAAGGATGTAGTTCATTTTGGTATATAAAGATATGGGGGGAGTATTGTGTCTTATTATCACGAATTTGGAATAATCGATTCCATTCATGGGGAAGAGCTTCATGTGCAGTATATGCCGGAAAGATACGGATGTGTTGTGGTGGATGGGGAAGAAGTGGAGCAATGGATTGAACAGTTAAGTGACATGCGCACATTCTTTCACTCATATCATTGTCCTGGCCATGGATTGGATGAGTGCGGCATTACATTGATTCCGCATGCATCTTTATCATTCTTTTTTGAAGTTGTGTTGAATAGAATGAACAATCAGGCAACTTCGGAATTGGGGCAGCTGATTATAAAAATTATCAAGGCGCGAGATGAAGGGAAAGATATGATTCATTTTGGTCTTTGAATTAAAATGTAATGTAAAACAATCCCTCGAACAGATTGAAGTGTTCGAGGGATTGTTTCATCACGTGCCACAAAACGTTTGATACGGATACATTCGTGGTGGACCTGCCGATACATATTCAGCCGGTTTGTCGTAGTTATATGGGTCACGCAAAATGGTGAGTAACGCCTCGGTCGGACCGAAGTCACCGCGTTCTGCTGCTTGAATCGCTTTTTCGACATGATGATTTCGGGGAATGACGGCCGGGTTATATTGGCGCATGATTCGACTGACGTCCTCGTCCGGGAGACCTTGCTCACTCAAACGTTTCTGCCAAGCGTCAATCCACGCCTTCCCATTTTCCCGGGTTGAGAATGGGAGAGATTCAATCTCACCAAGCGTCAGCGAGCGGAACGTATTCGTATAATCTGCCTCCGTCTCCATCATCAAGCGGAGCAGTTCATCCGCTAGCTCATCGTCACCATCTTTTCGAACGAATAAGCCAATCTTATGTGCGAGTCCGGTAAAGTACGCTTCTTTATACAACTCGGTATAACGGGTGAGTTGCTTGTTCGCCACATCAACCGCTTCTTCTTTCGTTTCGCCAAGTAGCGGCAGCAACGTCTCCGCCAGTCGGGCGAGGTTCCAAGACCCGATATATGGTTGATTCGCATAGGCGTAACGTCCCTCTCGGTCGATCGAGCTGAAGACCGTCTCCGGATGATACGTGTCCAAGAACGCGCATGGTCCGTAATCTAGACCTTCTCCGCTGATGAACATATTGTCCGTATTCATCACCCCATGAATGAACCCGATGAGTTGCCAGTTGGCAATCAGTCTCGCCTGTCTTTCGACGACGCGTCCGAGGAATTGTTCATAGCGATTCGTTGCATCGATCAAGTCTGGATCGTGTCGTTTGATTGCTACTTCAGTAAGAGCGATGACGTCATCGATGGAGCCGGCGCCTGCTGCGAATTGGAATGTTCCGACACGAAGATGACTTGAGGCGACCCGAGTCAGGATCGCTCCATGCTTCGGACCTTGACGCATGATGGCCTCCCCTGTCTGAACGACGGCGAGCGCCCGGTTCGTCGGAATGCCGAGGGCGTGCATCGCTTCGCTGATGATGAACTCGCGTACCATCGGCCCGAGTGCGGCTCGTCCGTCGCCACCTCTAGAATACTCCGTCGGTCCGGATCCCTTCAGTTGCACATCGACACGCTTCTTGTTCGGAGTCACATGTTCCCCGAGCATGAGGGCGCGTCCGTCCCCGAGCATCGTCAAGTTGCCGAATTGGTGTCCAGCGTATGCTTGTGAGAAAGACGTCTCTGTTTGACGATTGCCGGCAAGTAAATCGATATCTTGTTTGAGACTTTGCGCATCAAGGCCGAGCGAAGCGGCTAATGCATCGTTAAACAAGACGAGTGTCGGATTGTCGACCGGATGGATGGGTCCGCGGTCGTAAAAGATGTCACGTAGTTCGAGGTACGTCGCCTCGAAGTTCCAGTCAGTTGTCATGGCGCATGCCTCCTTCTTCGCTTCGAGTATAGCACAGACTGTTTTCCATAACGGCTGTCGTGAATTTTGATAAGATGAAACAGAAGTGTAAACAGTAGGAGTGTGGAAGATGAAGACGAGACAAGATGTATTCGATTGGTTGAGTGGACAGCTTCGCTTCGGGATCAAACCGGGTCTTGAGCGGATGAGCTGGATGATTGAGCAATTAGGGTTAGAAGAACGCCGATCCATCCATGTGGCCGGGACGAACGGAAAAGGGTCGACCGTCGCGTTTTTACGGGCGATGGCGATGGAGAACGGCTTATCTGTCGGCACATTCACCTCCCCTTATATCATTCAGTTCGAGGAGCGGATCATGTTGAACGGGGAACCGATTCCTGAAGACGCGCTCATCGACGTGGCGAACCGTGTCAAAGCTCGTGCGGA
This sequence comes from Exiguobacterium sp. s132, assembly GCF_018617235.1. Lineage (GTDB taxonomy): Bacteria > Bacillota > Bacilli > Exiguobacteriales > Exiguobacteriaceae > Exiguobacterium > Exiguobacterium profundum. The sequence continues at coordinate 230,874 of NZ_JACSJU010000001.1, forward strand.
CGAGGCGCCAGAGACGCTGACGGAGTTTGAGCTATTGACGATGATGGCATGGTGCTATTTTGATGACACACGTCCTGACTTGATCATTTGGGAAGTCGGTCTCGGGGGACGACTTGATTCGACCAATGTGTTGACGCATCCACTTGCGACCATTGTCACGTCAATTGGACATGACCATCAAGGCATTCTCGGCGATACGCTTGAAGAGATTGCACAAGAGAAATACGGCATCATGAAACGCGATGTCCCGATGTTTCATAGTATTGGTGAGGAACGATTGGTTGAGTTGTTGCATCAAAAAGGGGACGATGTAGGTTCTTCCATTCATGATGTTCGTCCACTCGTGAAGAAAATTGTGGACGGGGCAGACACAGTTGTGACGTATGAGAATATGCCATCTGTCGTGCTCGGATTGACAGGACATCATCAAGCGTATAACGGGGCGTGTGCCGTGGCGGTGGCGCGTCACCTCGGTTGGCGCGATGACGCCATCCAAAAAGGGCTCGAGCGAGCACAACATCCGGGGCGGTATGAGCTCGTCTCCAAACGACCGCGTATCATTTTAGACGGGGCACATAATCCGGAAGGCATCGAAGCCTTGGTTTTACAAGCCAAATATGAGACAGACGTGACAGTGTTGACGGCGATTTTAGAAGATAAAGACCGTAACAAGATGATTCACGCGCTTCAAGAAATTGGAGACGTTTACGAAACGACATTTGACTTTCCGCGTGCTAGAACGAAAGCACAACTAGAGAAAGATGGGGCGCGCTTTGTCGAATGGAAAGCATGGCTACAGAATTGGGTCGAGTCGCCGACAAGCGAGACGTTGATTGTGACCGGGTCTCTTTATTTCATCAGTGAAGTGAGACGTTTCCTAAGCTAAAACATTTACCTGATGTCAAAGAAATAGATGTATATTTTTTCAAGTGGGTGGGATAATTAGTAGTGAAGACTAAAAATAGGGAGGACTATTCATTGCGTAAACTCATGCAATACATAGCGGTTCTCGTATTAATCATATCCATTATTCCACAGAGAGTAGTTGCGGAGACCAATCAACCGATTTTAAACGTGTTGATTCTTCGTGATGCTTTTACTGCTTCGAAAGTACTTTCAGTGACTGAATACAATAATGCGGTGAATTCGTATCGTGCTTCACTGAATGTAAATACTGCAAAAGTGAATGCGCAATTCATGACAATTAAACAATTTAACGCATCCCGTTTTCCGATGACAGGTGCATTCGATGCGGTCATGATTGGGAGCAGTCCTTTAACTGAGAAATATAAAAATGGGACGCTTGTCGTCAACTCGAAAAATCATGACACGACAAATCAATTGAACGATTTGACAGAATTGAAAGCTACGGAACTATTCAATACAGTTGTCCGTGTCGGCTTGCCGCTTCTGATGCATGAGGATGCTGCGAACGGCGATACACAGTTAAAACGCTTGGCAGCCTATCAACGTGATTATGCGAACGTGAAAGTCTTTAATCGAAATGATCAACAGAATGTCGATCGTGAGATGGCGCAGCAGTTGAATCAACTCACCATTTCCCGTCCGAGATTTCAATCAACTGAAGTGAAGTACAACAATCAGTCGATTAGCAATCAGACGATTCAAGTAAAAGATGGTGTCCGTCATCCAATCAACTTTGCCTATACTTTATCGCAACCACCAACTCCTTCGGCATTCGTAGAATTGTATATCGATTACGACCATAACGATCGATTTGATGCGGATGAAAAAGTCATTGAGCAACAGGCAAAAGAATCGGGAACGCTCAATTTCACATTATCGCGTCCGACGTTTAGCGGACCGAAGAACTGGATGCTCGTCGTCAAGGATTCGTTGACAGGTCGAGCGGATTATCGTAAGGGGAGTATTCTTTACCTCGATGAAAAAGTGAAAGCGAACATCTTACAGCTCACTGCAGGAACCGGCACGAACGGAAGAATTTCAAGCTATTTATCTAATATGTTAGTAGACCCGTCTGGGAATTATGAATTCAATTTAACGGACGGTACAACGAGTCAGTTTGAGGGTGGTACTTATGATCAGGCATTACTCAATAACGACTACGATATGCTGATCTTTGGTTTCCAAGATTCGTACAACGTTTATGGAAGCATGAATGTTGCGGCCACTGCGAAAGTCAAACGTTTCAGTGAAACAGGACAAGGCGTCATGTTGACGCACGATACGATTTTCCGTACGAATAGTTCATCATCGCCTACGTCCGAGTGGGAACGTCAATTTGTGAATGCCAATCCTTCACTGAATATCTCAGGGCAAAAAATGTACACGAACATGGGATTTGGTGCTCCTGAAACAACCAATAAGGCAGTCAAGGTACAGGATGGGATTTTCACTTCTTATCCGTATCGCCTCGACGATTCGATTAAAAATATCTCAAATACCCATAACCAATATTTCACTCTCGATTTGAATGATCCGGATGTGACGCCTTGGTACAACCTGTATTCAACAGGTGGAAATCGTGTATATGGAGATGCAAACAACCATTACTATACGTATACAAAAAACAATTTCACCTACTCCGGTGCTGGGCACACAAACAAGTTTTCGGTAGAAGATGAGAAGAAAATCTTCATCAATACGATGTATCGCGCCTTTATCGGAGCGAATCATAAACCTTACAACGTGATTGAGTCCGTCAGTGATTCAAACCAGTCCTATACTTCTGCTGATTTAAAAGCCGGGTCTGTAGAAGTGACTGCGGGACAAGATGTCAAATTGATGTGGCGGCCGAGCGATTATGACTTCCAAGACTTGTTCCTCAATTCAACAATCACGTATAACGGTAAACAGGTCGCATTCGATAACTTACGCAACTACGAAGTTAAAGAGTTTACGATTCCGGCAGCGGATGTTGTCGCAGATCGGCCGATTGAAGTGAAAATCGAGACGTCCGATCAACGGAATGCGAAGGTGATCGATACGTTCACCATCAACGTCAAACGTGCGGAGAATGTTTCCGACTTGATTCAAGTGTCCCGTTCGATTGACCCGTCGACAATCAACTTGTACGAAACGGGAACGATTCACTATCAAGTTCAATATCCGGAACGTTTCGATCGATTGCCGAATCAGTTGGGCGATAAGTTTTTACGAGTGGATTCAACCTCTTTCTCAGAAAAACTGCCAAGTCAACTCGAAGTCGTGGCGATTCGTGACACGAACGGAAATGAATATCCTGTCACGAAGCCGAATGAAATCAAGTTACAGTTGAAGCCGGACTTGTACTATGAACGAAATGGGAACACGAACATTTTCCTCCCGAACGATAGTGGAGACCGGACCATGAAGTTTGAAGTAGTCGTCCGAGCCATCGAGCCTTCTGCCTCACTCATCCAGTTGAAAAAAGCGGATAACCAATTAACGACGTTAATTGAGTATTCGAAGAAGCAAGATCACATTTTAGATAAACTCAACGACTGGGATAAGGAATTAGAGGTTCAATCATCGTTCCCAGACTTGCTGATCAATATCGGGGCGCCGTATGCGTATGAAGCGAAGATTCCTGACGTCACCTTACAAATTGGGGCACAGCAAATTGTGAGTCCGACCATCACGGATGCGAAAGGAAACACCTTTACGAACCCGAAATGGAGTAGCTTGAAGTGGGAAATCGTCGATGCGAGCGGTGTCGCGAGACTCGTCACGCAAGGGAACAATGCGATTGTGACCGGTTTGAAAACAGGAACTGCGAAGTTGCGATTGACAATCGATCCGGGCGATAAGAGACCCCTTGTCGTAGCGGAGTCGAAAGTCAATGTAATCAGTCCGCCTGAGCAACTTACTATTCAGTCGAAAGAGTTGTATGTCGGTCAAACGACTACGGTCACACCAAAAATCATGCCCGAAACAGCTCAATACAAGTCGGTTCGCTATGTCGTCGAATCTGGGGATAGTGTGAAGTTTGAACAAGTTGGCAACAACTTGAACATCATTGGACTGAAACCGGGTACGACTCAGTTTAAGGCGACTGTGGATGTCGGTGACCTCTTCGGTGGCTTGAATATCGCTACTCCGAGCACCGTCTTTAGCATCCAAGTCAAGGCACCATCCTTGAGCCAAACACCGAGCCAACTCGACCTTTGGGTATGGGATAGTTTGGATGAAGAAAAACGCGTGAACGAAGTCGCCTCGATTCAAGTGACCTCAACACCAACCGTATCCATTCCGTTTGAACGAATCGGGTCCATCCCATCTGCTTTGACGGTGACACAAAGTGCGACAGGATATGAATTACGTGCCAACCATGGTTACGGAAATAATGGTGTCGTGACTGACATTCCAATTCAGACGACATTCGATGACAGTGCGTTACGAAACATTCGTTCGAACACGTCGATTGTCCGTGTCAACGAATATCCGAACCAATTGATGTCAAAAGACATGACAATCAATATTGGTGAAGGGACGGCACCACGACTACCTCTCCTTGAGTACTGGCCTACGACTTCGACTTGGCGTGACTATCGCATGGAGATTGTATCCGGCGAAGAATATGTTCAAGTGAGTGGATCAGGAAAAGAGTTGATTCCTGTGAAACCTGGTGTGGCGAAAGTGGAAGTCTACACGACGCTTCCGGCTGGAAAACCGTTTGAAGCCGTGAAGGATACGTTTTATGTACGCATCATCCAAACGAATGCCTCGGGACAGGATGATGACCGTTATTAAGTGAATGGCAGAAAGTTGGCGAATGATGAATCGCAAGCGAATAATGATTGGCATCACCGGATTGATTCTCGTCATCGGATTGGGAGGGCTCCTGTACTGGAGTCAATCCCAACCTGAGCTCTCGCAGTTATCCGGTGACGATTTAGTAAAAGAAGTGAGTCAACGCTCTTCGGTGACAGAAGAAGAATTGACAGATTTACAGGCAAGGGAAGAATGGGAGGCCGTCCGACTTGTTTTAGAGGACCAAAAAGTTGTGCCGACAGCCGAGCAATTCGCCACAGCAGTGACGCTCGCACCTCTAGACGTGATTGAAGCATACTTCGAGCAAGGGATTGACCCGTTCGAGGAAGTGGAAGGGATTCCCGTTATCACACCATTGTTCAGTGCGAACGGCAGTCCGGATCAATGGAAGCTGGCGATGCGTTATGTTGAAGACGATCGACTTCTCGGCATCGCGGTCGACTCGTTGAACCTTGATGCGGTCAAAGAACTCCTCGGACAAGGCTATATGATTCAAGATACCGAATCGGTGTTATTGCAGCCGGTCCGTCACAATCAGGTCGAGTTGACGCAACTGCTTCTTGATAACGGCGCGCAATGGACGAAAGCGATGGAACAGACGGCCAAAGACTACAACTCGGACCTCATTTTAAAGATGGGGAACTAAAAAAATCGGCTTCTTCTCAATCAGAGAGGAAGCCGATTTTTTTGAATTCATTTCAATTGAACCGGATGACTGACGAAGAATTGAAGTTGATTCGTGACCGGTAATGTTTCAAGTTGATTGAACACGGAATCGTTATACGTCAGTTTTAATCGAGACTTTTCGGCCTCGTGAGCTGGAACTTGACGGTCGAAGTTCTTTGCTGGGCTTAAGTCATTCCCACCGTTAAACGTCCCACGGAAGACGTTCACTTCGAGTGGTCCTTTACTGTACAGACCTCCGTTGACTTCGAGAATAGATCCGACCGCATACACATAGGTCGGTTCGTTCGAGTCACTATACATGAACGCCTGGAGCGTCGTCGGAGTGTCATCAAACTCGTTGATTCGGTTCAACAGAATCTTTCCTTTGGATAACAGGATGAGTGAGTTCCCTTTGTCTGCATCAATCGGAAGAATATTGGCTCGGTCGATGAACGTATCACCGAGCGTGTAGACTGTCGAACTGAAGGAGACGTTCCCTTTAATGGTCAAGTCACCACGTACGATCAGTGGCCGTGCAATCGTCAGCTTCTCGAGTGATTCAATGACGACGTCCCCGTCGAAAAGAAGCGGGGCATTCGACTCGGTGATGGATTCCGTGACATACATGGCGCGATCCGAAATGGCATCCGGTAATGTCACGATGGTCGGGTCGGTGAGTGCGTTGTAGGCATCCGCCCGTAAGTACGAAGTCGGGCGTTCGATAATCGAGGTCCCATCTTCCGAGAGCACGCGCTCGAGTTCGAACACTTGATTGGTCGAGCGAATCAGGCCTTCTTCAAAGATTTTTGAATCGACGTCATTTGTGTATGCGAGCGGTGTGTCGAGTCGTCGATTTAAAAATTCGATGATTGAGTAGTCGTATTGGAATGGAGAAAAGCGACTCGGGGACACCCCGGCGTCCGCCTTCTCGCCAGCTTGTTCCGTACCTACCGTGAAGTAGTTCTCTTGCTGGCAACTCAAGCAATCGCTCAATTCGACTAAATCGATTCGGCCATTCAAGTGAAGACGACTAGAATCGACATTTTCAATCTGCTTCGCCACACCATCCAATTGGAAGTTCGCTTGACGTATGAAAGCGAGAGGACCACCTGAATAGATATTTCCTTGAATCGTCGGCATGCCGTTCACGTCCAACTGTTGGTCGGACCCGAGGACGTAGTATAAAAAGGACGGGAGAGCCGTCAAGTATAAGTCTTGCGTGTATTCAACGGTAAGCATCGGTTGTTCCGGATTCACTTGTCGCGATGCCGTGACGTTCACTTGGAGAATCGTCGTGAACGGCGCCGTCTGAATGGCGGTATCCGTAGCATCTTTCTTCAGCTCGATGGAATAGCGGACCTCACTATCCGTAGTCAATGCCGTGAACGGTTCGTCACTGACGATGAGCGACTGAACCTTGCTTTGGAATGCCGCTTCCGATTCCATATGAGTCGGGACTTCCGCTTCTCCGTGAAGCGGGAACTGGGTCCGAACCTCATCGGCGATGAGGCGAAGTGCGCTTTTCGCATCTTCATTCAGTTGAGTATCTTCAGTACGGATGACCGTCAATTTATTCGACGCCAAGTTGACTTGCATGGCGGCGAGCGAGAGGACGGCGAGAGCCGCCATCGTCACGAGAACAAGCACGAGGACATATCCGTCTTCACGTTTTCGCATCAGGATGCCTCCTTTCTTAGAATGGGATGGAGCTTTCAAATGTCGTAACAGAATCGGGATTGTTTGATTGAGTCAAATCCATCTCGATTTCGATGAGTCCACCGGTCATGTAAGTCGGGCGTCTCGGATCGAACACGGGATCTTTTAACTGGATGGTCATCCGTTCGACTGTGATTTGTGGATTAGAAGGCGTAAACGAATCCTCTGAGAGAACCAAGTCGGTCGGGACGTATCCCGCCTCCCGATAAATCATTCCGGCTTCCGATATGTCTGGAGCGGACAATCGATAAAATTGAAACGAGCCGTCCACTTCCGTCACGGCGTCGAATTCGGTCCGGTTCACGTCAGAGAGCACGGAGGCAATCAAATAGTCGGCCTCGCTTCGAAGGTCACTCGTCTCGTTCGTCATTTGAAAACCGAGCGTTCCAGTGATAAAGGCCGTAATAATGACGCCACTTAAAATCGAAGCGACGACGACTGTGACGAGCAACTCGACGAGCGTGAAGCCGTCTTCACGTTTCTCCATCTCAGTCAGTTGTCGGGACAGCCGTTTCAGGGAACGGTTCGCGCAATGTCGCATTCGAAATGACTCCTTTCAAGGTGACGGGCGTTTGCAAACGGTCGGTCGTCACCGAAATTTCAACTTCAATTGTATGTCCGGGTGAAGTGGACAGCGATTGAATGGTTGCGATATACGTATCCCCATGGATTCGGGTATCTTCGCAGAAGTCGCACGTCGAGCTGATCCCGTCCCGATTCAACAATTGACGCAGTTCGAGCGGTTCATCAACGGACGCGGCCCGTCGATTTAAAGTATGTAACGTGTTTTGCGCCACTTGGTTCGCAATCGTTTGATTGAGGCTGTCGTGTGTCGTCTTCAAACTTTGGCTGAAAATCGAAAGTAAAGAGAATGAGACAATTGAAAGAACAACGATGGAGACGAGCACTTCGACGAGCGTAAAACCTTTTTCGGAATGCGACAAGACATTGACCTCCTATTCAAAAAAAGTAAAACAATCGGAAAATAACGTATGCAATACTGAATTAAATGTTATTTTTTGTACAATACATATTATACTAAAGTTATACGCTGAACGGATATATAGAATAGAAGTCGGATTAGACACGGGGGGATTTTACATGAAGCGGTATGGGATGCATCTTATCATTTTGATTGGACTCGTCGTACTCGTGACATTACCGACGATTGGACTCGTCAATTACTTAGATGCGTCTGCTGAGTCGAGTGCTACATACAAAAAAGATACGACGGTCGCAGGTGTCGACGTATCAGGGATGACGAAAGAAGAAGCGGACGTTCGTCTCGATAATGCGATTAAAGATTTTAATACGACACCCTTTTCAATCAATTTGATGGATGGGACGGTCATGGAGATTGGAAAAGAAGTCGTGACGTTCGATGTATCGAATACGTTAGACTCCATTAAAGATACAGGTGACTATCCACTGTTGACATCCGTAGATGAAACGAAAGTCGATCCTTATCTCGAAGGTCAACCCGTCACGCTGACGATGATTGCCCCGGCGTTGATGGATGCCGCATCGATGTTGGAGTCATCTGTGACATTAGAGCAAGTCGCGGCAGAAAATGAAGTCGTCGCCTCGTTCACTGTGAGCCCGACACCGGCTATGCAGTCAGCCCTTGATCGAATGAACGGATTCGAGATGGCAGCGGGAGACATCTTTAGTCTCAAATCGTTCGGAGAAGATTACGAAGCGCTCACGACACTAGGGTCTTCATTCTATCGCTTATTTGCGGCGACACCGTTCGCCATTCTCGAACGTGTGCCTCACGAAACACTTCCTTCCGGGGTGGAGCTAGGCTATGACACGAAAGTAGATGAGCGCTCGAACTTTGCTGTTCAAAACCGAGAAGACACATCATATGCCATCCTCGTCTTGAATGAAGGGGGTTCTGTGACGGTTCAATTGCTCGGTCAACCGTTTGACGCCGCTTTCGAAGCGAGAGTTGAAGAAGTGAAGACGGTACCGCATCAAAAAGTCGTGCGCTTCTCATCTTCGCTCCCGTCAGGCAGTTCATCGGTCACCCAGTCAGGTCAAGATGGACAGTCAGGTAAGCTCTACCGGGTCACTGTGACTGAAGAAGGGGAGACGTTGGAATTACTCGGGTTTGATTTTTATGCACCGACACCGGAAATCGTGACGAAGAGTTCCGTTCCACTTCCGCCACCGGATCCGGTCGAACCGGTCATCCCGACATTCCCGGATGAGGACGAGGAAGAAGACCCGTTCCCGAATGATTCGAACGACGACCCATTTGAGGCAGAACCGCCCGTATTAGAAGAACCTGCAGAAGAGGAGGCAGTGGGATGATCGGCTATTTGATTTTACTCGGCTTTTGGGTACTCGCCACATTGACACTGTTCGCTTTATCCGTTCCGATGACGAGAAAACGTGAAACGAAGCTTGTCATCAGCCTGTGGACTGCCCTTCTGTCTGGTGGCGTCTATTTGATGGTAGAAGAATCACTCGTTCAAACATGGTGGGCATGGGTGATTCTTATCGTTGCATTGATTGGAGGGGTGGCTGCAAGCGTCTTTGTCGAAGAACGGAACGACAAGACCGAGCAGGAGGAGGCTCCTCAAAGGATGGTGAAGTAACGTGAGACGAACGAAACGAAGATTAGGTGAGATGCTCATCGAGGCTGCGCTCATTACGACGAGTCAGCTCGATGAGGCGCTTGAACAGAAGCGTCCCGGAGAAAAACTAGGGGATGCTTTAATTCGACTAAACCATATTACCGAGACACAGTTGATTCAAATGATTCACGAACAGCTGCATGTGCCGATCATTGAGTTGTACTCCTACGACATCAATGTGACGGTCACGAAGCTCGTACCGAAAGCGTTGGCACAAAAGCACGATATCATGCCATTTGAATTAAACGGGAATACGCTTCATGTCGCGACGGCCGACCCACTCGATCTCATTGCCATTGATGACGTCCGTCTTCAGACCGGGATGAACATCGAGATCGGAATCGCCACGAGAGAGCAGATTCGAAAGACAATCAGTCGTTACTACGAGATGGACCACTCCCTCGTCGAAATTTTGAAAGAGGATGCTCCCGAAATCGAACGACAAGAAACAATCAGTCGAGACGATGCACCGATTATCCGCCTCGTGAACCAATTGTTCTTAAGCGCAATCGACCAACGTGCATCGGACATCCATTTCGATCCACATGAGAAGCAACTCCACGTCCGTTTTCGAATTGATGGGGACTTGCGTACCGAGACGGTCTATCCGAAAAAGATTCAGAGCGTCATGCTGACGCGTCTCAAAGTCATGAGTAACCTCGACATCACAGAAAGTCGTCTGCCACAAGATGGACGGATCAAGTACACGCTACGCAATCGCGCCTATGATTTCCGCGTCTCGACGCTCCCGACGATGTATGGAGAGAAAATCGTTATTCGGGTCCTCGACTCATCTCAAGGACTGACCGATTTGACGAAACTCGGATTTGGCGAACGAAACGAACAGGCGTACCGTGACATGCTGAAACGTCCGAATGGAATTATCTTGATCACCGGTCCGACCGGTTCAGGGAAATCCTCGACATTGTATGCTTCGTTAAAAGAACTGAATGATGAGACGAAAAACATCATTACGGTAGAAGACCCGGTCGAGTATCAACTTGACGGCATCAACCAGGTTCAGGTCAACTCGAAAGTCGGCTTGACGTTCGCGTCAGGGCTTCGTTCGATTTTACGTCAAGACCCGAACATCGTCATGGTCGGAGAGATTCGAGACACGGAGACAGCTGAGATTGCCATTCGTGCCTCGCTCACCGGTCACCTTGTGTTGTCAACGCTACATACGAATTCAGCAATCAGCTCCATCACCCGTCTCGTCGATATGGGGGTTGAGCCGTTCCTCGTCGCCGCTTCGACGACGGGACTCGTGGCACAACGACTCGTTCGACGCGTCTGTCGTGACTGCGGTCAAGTCGAACCGGTATCGAAGAGTGAACGTAGCCTGTTCGACGCAGAGGGTGTACACATCGACCACATCGTTCGAGGAAAAGGATGCTCGTCATGCAACTTCACAGGGTACCGTGGGCGCCTCGCCATTCACGAAGTCATCCCGATTGATGAAGGCTTGCGCCGGATGATCATGAACCAGGCGACCGAGTCTGAGATGGTCGACTATGCCAAGTCACAAGGAGCGACATTCCTGCTTGAGGACGGATTAGAAAAAGTCGCCGCCGGTTTGACGACGACCGAGGAAATATTACGAACGGTCATTACGGAGAATGCTTATGATTAATCAATCGATCGAAACCATCTTGACGAATGCGGTCGAGAAACGTGCCTCGGATATTCATCTGACAGCCGGTTCTCCTCCGATCATTCGAGTAGACGGGAGTCTTATTACGATGGGCGAGGAGAAGGTGTTGCCGCACCATCTCGAAGGATATTTAAAAGAAATCATGACCGACGATATGCGCGAACGTCTCGAGCATGAACGAGATCTTGATTTCTCGTTCGGCGTCCCACGTGTCTCCCGTTTCCGGGTCAACGCCTATTATCAACGAGGCACGATTGCCATCGCGTTCCGGTCCATTTCCGGGGAAATCCCGACCTTGAACGAACTCAATCTGCCGACGGTACTGAAGCGTCTGATTGAGAAACCACATGGTCTCATCTTGGTCACGGGTCCGACGGGTTCAGGGAAATCGACGACGCTCGCGGCGATGATTCATGAAATCAATCGGACGCAGCGAAAACGAATCATCACACTAGAAGATCCGATCGAGTATTTACATTCCCACGACCAAAGTATTGTCGACCAACGGGAAATCGGCTCTGACGTCATGAAATTTGTGAGTGGTCTAAGGGCCGCCTTACGGCAAGACCCTGACGTCATTCTGCTCGGGGAGATGCGTGACTTGGAGACCATCTCGACGGCGATGACCGCTGCAGAGACGGGGCACCTCGTCATGGCAACGCTCCATACATCGAGTGCGATGTCGACGGTGAGTCGAATCATCGACGCGTTCCCAGCTGAGCAACAGGACCAAATCCGGACACAACTCGCGAACGTCTTACTCGGTGTCGTGAGTCAACGGTTATTTCCAAGGATTGATGTGCCGAAAGGACGCGTCGCCGCCATGGAAATCATGTTAGGGAATCCGGCTGTTGCCAACTTGATTCGAAATGAAAAAGAGTTCCAGTTGCCGACCGTCATCCAGACGAGTCGCCAGCACGGGATGCAGTCGATGGATGCTGCCATCGAACAACTTGTTCGGCAAGGGATCATCAATCCGAACGCCGTCCCGACAGAAGAGATGAGGTGATGAGTGATGGCGATATTTCAGTATGAAGGAAAGCTCCTGAACGGAAAGCGTAAGAAAGGTCGCGTCACGGCCGTCTCGCTTCGGGAAGCGAAAGAAAAGTTGCGTCAAGAATCTATTCTCGTAACGGACTTGGCCGAGCTCGAATCGACCGGACTGAACAAAGAGGTCAACTTGCTGCCAGAACGAGTCAAAATCGAACACTTGATCATGTACGTCCGTCAGTTCGCGACGCTCATCCGGGCGGGTGTCCCGATTGTTCGTGCGACTTCAATCTTACGGGTACAGACCGAGTCGAACGTATTGAAGAAAGCACTGAGTCAAGTCGAGGATGATTTGAAGGAAGGGATTGCCTATTCCGAGGCGATCAAAAAGCACCCACGCGTCTTTTCGAACTTCTTTAGTTCGATGGCACTTGCCGGGGAGACGAGCGGGAACTTGGAGGAGGCGCTCGATCAAATCGGGCTCCAACTTCAAAAACAATATGATGTGAAGCGGAAGGTCATTTCTGCCCTCACGTATCCGTTGGTCGTCTCCATCGTCGCCATCGGCGTGGTCGCCTTTTTAATGGTGAACGTCGTCCCGACGTTTGCGAGCATCTTTGGTCAACTCGGCGGTGAGCTTCCGCTCATCACGCGCATTGTCGTCGCGGTCTCCGATTTCATCGCGGCCTTTTGGTGGTTGTTACTCGGACTCGCGATTCTCGGAGTTCTCACCTTCACCTGGATGTTGAAGCGGGACCGGGAACGATTCGTCATCGATGGCTTGCTATTGAAGATGCCGATTTTCGGAACGATTGTGATGAAATCTCAGATTGCATTGCTAACGCGAAGTTTAGCGGTCCTTCTACAAGCGGCCGTCCCGATTTTGACGGCGATTGAAATCACCGAACGTATCGTATCGAACCGCGTCATCCGGAAAGGACTGACGGAGGCACGTGACATGATGGCGCAAGGGGTCCCGCTTCACGAGCCGCTCATGCGAAATGCAAACTTCCCGGCGCTCATGACTCAGATGATCGCCGTCGGGGAAGAGAGCGGTGATTTGGATTCGATGTTGAACGAAGTCGCTGAGTTTTATGAGACGGAGGTCGAGACGACAACCGACCGTCTGAAGTCGATTATCGAGCCGCTTCTCATCGTCGTATTGGCAAGTGTCGTCGGGGTCATCGTCATCTCGATCGTCGTCCCGATGTTCCAAATCTATGGTGATATTCAGAATCAGTAAAGCAATATGCAAGCTTTTGAAAATATACCTTTTCAATACTATATTTAGAAGGTATAGTAAAATTGTTCTACTTCTATATTAGGTCTAAAGTAATTTATCTAGTTTACACACAGCACATTACGCAAAAGGGGAGAATGAATCATGGTAGAGAAGTTGAAAATGATTTGGCAAGATGCCAAACAGTTAAAAGATGAGCGTGGGCTCACACTCGTCGAGTTACTCGTCGTCGTCGTTATTTTAGGAATTATCGCAGCCATCGCAGTCGTTGCGATTGGTGGGATCATCGAAAACTCGAAGAAAGATGCAATGGTCGCCGATGCGAAACAAATGGTTAGTGCGGCGAAGTTGTATGTTGCTTCGAATGAAGTAGGCAACGGAGCGGTGATTCGATTCGTCGGAACAACAGGAACTGGTGAACTCGACGCTAAAAATATGATTGATACAATGAAAGATCCGTTCGGTTCGAACTACAATAACGGGGTTGTATATGTCACAAAAGGGTCAGACAATAAGTATACGTATAAAGTGTGGCTTGATGGAGCCAAAGATATCGGAACTGCAGCTACGGATGCAGGCACGGTTGCAAGTAGTGGATTGAAGAAAGACTCAGTTAACTAATATTTGTTTATGCCGGCTGGCGCTGGGCACTCGCTCAGCCTAGCCGGTTTTCTATTTTTGGCATATACTGACAAAGGAGGATCCTTCCTTGATTGAATCGATTGGATTCCTATATAGCATCGTCCTCGGGGCGGTCATCACATCGTTCACCAACGTCGTCGGGCTCCGCGTGCCACGTCAGCAATCGATCGTGACGCCGCGGTCAAATTGTCCGTCTTGCGGTCACGAATTGTCACCGTGGGAACTCATCCCGATTTTCGGCTATCTCGCCTTAAGAGGCAGATGTCACGGGTGTGGCGAGCGGATCGCGCCGACGTATCCGATCTTTGAATTACTCGGAGCCATTGGATATGGCTATAGCTTTTCACTCTACGGATTTAGTGTGACGACGCTTCTCGCGTTCGCTTTCTTGTCGACCTTACTAGCTTTGGCGATGTCTGATTTATCGACGATGCTCGTGCCGAATGTCATCTTGCAATTCACGGCACCGGTATTACTCCTCCTCACCTATCTGACAGGGGCATCTTGGTGGACGCCACTTGTAGGGGCGTTGCTCGGATTTTCGCTCCTAGCGACCGTCTTTTTCGTGTCAAAAGGGGGACTTGGGGCAGGGGACGTCAAATTGTTTACTATGATTGGTCTTGTGCTCGGTCCGCGTGACGTGCTAGTTGCCTTGTTTCTATCGAGTTTGATTGGGGCAATTGTCGGGATCGGGTTGATGATCACAAAAAAAATCGGGCGAAAGCAACCGATTCCGTTCGTCCCGTCGATTGCGCTCGGGACGATGTTGACGTTTTGGTTTAGTGAAAGTTTTTTTGATTGGTATTTTGAGTTGATGTAGGGGGAAACGATCATGAGTCGTGGGATAGAGAAAGGGACGGTCACGTATTTTTCGTTTGATGCGCTCAGCATCCACGGGGCCGTCATCAAACAAGGGGTGTTCAAACGAAGCGCCTCGGTTCAGTTAGCAAAAGATGCGTATGGAGAAGGGAAGATTCTCGATGAGACGGCGTTCAGTCTCGCTTTCGATGAACTCTGTCGCAAATTGAAGGTGCGACGCGGGATGACGTGTGCCGTGGCATTGGACGAGACCGAGGTGTTGTCACGGAAAGTGGAGATTCCTTCTTCGATTCCGAAGGACGAGATTCGTGGCTACCTCTTCATGGAAATCGGGAGCTCGATCATCTTGCCGTTCGATGATGTGTCGTTCGACTACGAAGTGTTAGGAGAAGACGGAGTCAAGACGGACGTCATGTTGCATGCTGTTTCGATCGAATTGACGAAATCGCTCCGTGCGTACATGAAAAAACGTGGTCTAGCGTTGAAGAAAATCACGCCACGTTCTGTCGCGGTCGCCAATGGGGTCATACGTTTATCGGAGATTGATCCGCTTCAATCGACATTACTCTGGCATATCACGCCGTTTTCACATCAATTGCTCGTCCTTGAGGAAGGGCAGATCCGTTTCATCCGCTCGATCGAACTGGACCTCCCGTATCAAGTCGGGACGAAAGATGGTGTCGTGACCTATACATATGATGGGACAGGCGAGATGAAGGCCAATCAGTTGGATGACTGGTTGAACGAACTCGCTCGTTTCCTCGACTTCTATCGGTATTCTCTGCGGACGGACGGTCGGGCTATCGATGAGTTATACGTTTCGGGAACTGTCCCGGAAGTCGATGACCTCGTCCGTATGATTCAGTCTGAATCCCTCGTCTCGGTGACGCGCGTCGAGCAACCGCTCGCTATCGCCCATGGGACACCGCTATCGCATCAAATGTTGCCACTCCTTGGGATGGCGACGCTTCAGCGCGATCGTGACACGAACTTCATCAATTCGACGGACGTGACACTCCGTTGGCCGATCGTGACAGGTCTCGTCGCCCTTCTTCTCGGAGGAGGAGCGGCCGGATACTTGTACTATGAGGTCGACCAACTAAAAGCAGAACAGACGCGAATCGAAGAAGAGTTACAGCTCGTTCAAATTTACCAAACCGAACAAGTGAATTCGAAAGCGCAACAAGTGCTCTCGCTCGACCAAACCGTGACGGCGTTGACCGACATGGAAAAGGATGCGGTCCCAGCACTGCGCGCGTTGACTGAGCAGTTGCCGCCTACTGGCTACGTCTTGACGTATAACTACGCGGATGGCTCCATCATGAGCGTCCGAACCCAATTCGAGACGTTAGAAGACTTGAACGCATTCCAGCGCTCGCTCATGACCGATGAGCGGTTCCTCGACGTCAAACTCCTCGGTGTGACGACGGAGTTGAAAGCGGATGTGGATGCAGAAGAAGAGGAAAACTCATTAGAAGAAGATCCGCTTCCACGCTATATCGGAGAGTTTACGTTCATGTTCCAAGACGTGGAAGACGAGTTGACAGAGGAAGAGGACACGGATGAGGAGGTGGTGAGTCAATGAAACGTTCGACAATCTACGCGTTATTTGCGATTTGCCTCCTTGCCGCAATCATCGCACCGGCTTACTTTGGCTATACGTATTACGTCAAACAAGGAGAGGTCGAAGCGCTTGAACGCGACCTCTCGCTCGAACAAACAAAACTGGAGTTATTGCGCCAAGAAGGAAAAGCCGTTGATGTAGCGGACTCTCAGACGCTTCAGACACGGGTTCCAACAGTTCCTGCCCTCGACACGGTCGTTGAGGCGTTGTCGCAGGCAAGTCTTCTTGCGGGTGTCAATGTGACAAGTATCGCATTTGCGGATGGCGTTGTGGCTGAGTCAGAAGTGCCGGAAACGGTCGAGCCGTTCAATCCGGCTGATGTGAGTGCGACGAATGAACCGGCTGAACCAACGGACGTTGCACCTGTCAACGCTTCGACGGTCCGTTCAACGGTCAACTTGCAAGCAGAGACGTATGAAGCGCTCGTCTCCTTCTTGGAGTCGATCGAGTCGATGAATCGGATTCACGTGTTACGGACGGTTCAATTTACCGGACCTGCCGAGACGGGACCGAATACGGTCGAAGAAGTGCAGTCGCTCGAGTTTACAGTCGAGCTCGATGCCTTCTATCGTCCGGACCTCGACCAACTCGTTCCAGACCGATACATTCCGGAACCGGCGTTTGAGCAAAAGGATATCCCGGTATACGACTATACGACACCATAAGTCAGCACGTCCCTTCGCAATTGAAGGGGCGTGTTTTTCGTCGCGGGTAATTGTGTTTAGGAGGCACGTTTCCTACAATCAACAGTGAAGACCGAAACGGGAAGGAACGCCGTTTTGGAAGAAGAGAAGGAGTCGATACAATGAATTCAACACAGAAGCGTGTCATTCTCGCCTCGATGTCACCGCGACGTACCGAGCTATTGACGAAAGCAGGAATCAAACATGAGGTCATCCCATCTACCGTGACGGAAGGGACGGACGGTCGGGAGACACCGAGTGATTACGTCGCTCGTCTGGCCCGGGAGAAAGCGATGGACGTGGCAAGGCATCACCGTGATGCCATCGTCATCGGCGCGGACACGGTCGTCGTCTTGAACGGCATCATTTTAGAGAAACCGACAGACCGGGAGGATGCGAAACGGATGCTTGAACGATTATCCGGTTCGACCCATGAAGTGCTGACGGGTGTGAGCATCATCGGTAAGTCCCAAGATTTGTTCGTCACGACGACGCGTGTGACGTTCGCTGAGATTCCTGAAACCTGGCTAGCGGATTATTTGGATTCGACAGAGCCCTACGATAAGGCGGGTGCGTATGGGATCCAAGGATCGGGTGGTCTCTTCGTCGAAGGAATCGAAGGGGATTTTTATAATGTCGTTGGATTGCCGATCCATCCGCTCGTCAAGACGCTCGACCAGCATGGGGTGACGCCTCGCTTCCTGTGAACTTGAAAGTAGGTGAAGGAATGACCATGGTGCTTGACCGTAGTGTAGAGACCGCCATCGCCAGATTGCTTCAAATCGGAGGACGGGGACCGGACCCGATGGAGACGGCTCGTCGTATCTCGGACGTCTACCCGACGTTACGGGCGTTGTCGCAAGCGTCCGTACACGATTTGTGCAAAATCGAAGGGATGACGAAGAAGAAGGCAGAGCAACTCCTCGCCGCGTTCACAATTGGGATTCGATACGTCGAGGAACCGAAAGTAAGTATGCCGACGATTCGTTCACCGCAAGACGCCTATGAGTTGTTGCGAGATGAATTGAGACTGTTGAATCAGGAGCATTTCGTCTGTTTGTATTTGAATACGAAGAACCAACTGATTGCGCGGAAGACGCTCTTCGTCGGAGGGCTCAACTCGTCAATCGTCCACCCGCGTGATGTGTTTCGTGAGGCGCTCAAGTTGTCGGCGGCATGCTTTATCGCTGTGCACAATCATCCGAGCGGGGACGCGACCCCGAGTCGGGAAGACATCGAGGTGTCTGAACGATTGGTCGAAGCAGGCAATATCGTCGGCATCGCTTGTCTCGACCACGTCATCATCGGGGAAGACCATTACGTCAGCATGAAGCAGCGGGGATATATGAATGGGTAAGGAGTAGAGAGCAGGCATCGTGATGTCTGCTTTTTTGGATTTCATTCACATTCTCATAAAAGTCTAGAATACAATGAATAGAAAAACTCTGATGGACTAAGGTGATACATGTTCTTCTCTGTTCTCGTCCGTGTAAGATTCTAGAGCTATGGAGCCGTTCGATACTCGGTAGTAATAATAGGTGTTAGGGTCATTCATTAATTTGACACTTACTAAGTAATTTTTATCTTTTGGAAGGTTTGCATTAAACGCGGTAACACTCATGATTTCATTTTTAGGGACTTGCTTATCTTCCACTAAATGTTCGTACACCATTTCTTCTAACTGTTCCTTCTTCGAATCAACATAGAGGAACCACCCTCCAATGATTATGATGACAAATATAGTTAAAGTCGTGTAAATTCTCTTTTTCACTATAAATCCTCCTTCGTAAAAAGTGTTAATCATCATTATTAGCGATTCTTTATTGCTCAGGGTTATTCATCTACAGTTAAGTTTCAAATAGACTAAAAACAAGTCAGTCATCTTCCTTCACTATTCAATTGTACTGATTTCGGATAATGCGTATAACCTCATTAAATTTTGGATATAGTTGGAAAACGATGAATGGAAGTGTAGAATTTGAAGAGCGTAGAAATAATGATGCATAAGTTTGTACATAGGAGGTTACCGAATGTCGCGAATCACGATATGGAATGTGATCGGATGGGGATTTCTTCTTTTCTTAGCAGTCAGTAAATCCTTTTTTAGTGAGCAATTGTCTTTGATCACGACTGGTCTGGGCGGATTGATTTGTTTGATGTTGAGTTTGTGGATGATCTATTCCGGAGAAGAAGAATCATCACAACATCCGAATGAAAGGTCTGAATGAACAGCGCTATTTAAACTGTCATTTGGCTAAAGAGTAGATGATGAATCAAATTGAGAAGAGCGGTGTACGCATATGAATGTACTGTCGGAAAACGAATTAAAAGAAGCCCTTCAGATGATGAAAGATGGGGATTTGACGTATTACGAAAAAAACAATGAAGCCATTCTCACCAGCATGGTTCAGCATATCGGGTCACCGGACGGCGAACTCCGTGATCGACTCATATACACGATGTTCTTTCGCTTCATCATCGAACAAAAAGACATCGATTTCGACAAGATGAGTGAACTCCTTGAGACGTCCTTGCATGCTCTTTTGTTTCATAGAATTGAGGAAACGCAGTCGGACGCTGTCTTCACGAGAGCTTTCACGACTCTATTGATGGCTTTGATTCTGCATCGAGACGTTGAAGAGGACTTTTTGACAGAAGACCAATTCCGGCTGGCAACAGAAGGTTTGATTCGTTATCTTCAGCTCGAGAGAGATACAAGAGGTTATGTGAATGGCAAGGGATGGGCCCATTCGATTGCCCACGCGGCAGATGCGGTGGACGAACTGATCGCAAATCCGAAACTGGATCCAGCGTCATTTCCGGAACTCTTCCACGTCATTATCAATCAAATCATGCGTTCTGAGGTATTGGCGCATGATGAAGACGAACGTCTCATCCATCCGCTCCTACGTTTACTCGAACGAGGGATGGATTCTGAAGTCATTCATCGCTATGTAGAGCAGCTTCCACATCACTTAGAAGAATGTAAGCAACATCTTGATGATGAGGAAAAATATTGGTACGTCGTCCATAATGTGAAAACATTCTTGAAGAGTCTATATGTCCGTTTAAACGAAGAACAGCGGCATGATCTGATCCAACAATCTATTCTCGTCACACTGAAAAAGTTGTGATGTGATCAATTAAAGTAGTTTTCTCTAATCGAATCAAGATGTTGATTAGAAAACAAATGAGGTGTTTTTATGGAAAAAATAATTTGGATACTGATGGTCGGATTATCGCTTTTTGTGAGTTACATACATCTAGAACCAACCATCTTCTCTATCGTTGTGTTCATCCTGTTTTTATTTGTGAGCACAGCGCTATTTATGCGGTTCGATCAGGACCACTGGCTCGACCGCGTCTCGCCGCTCGTTGGTGTTGGCGTAGGAGTTCTATCGCTCATCGCTTATCTCGGTATGATCGTGCTCTCTTTCAATGAACTCAATCAACTCGGCATCTGGACGGTACTCGTCCGCCTCCTGCTCATGTACATCGGAATTTACATTTTCGTTGTGACGACATCGAGCTTTTTGGCAGGAGCGACCCGACTCAAGCCATCCCGCTTCTTTCGGCCGGTGTTGATTTTCTCGGTATTCTTTTACGGAGCGATGTTACTGCTTCCGCTCCAACCGGGATTGTAACCGTTCTCTCCTTAGGCAGACGCTCACTTGCGTCTGCTTTTTTGATTTGCCTTTTTGCCGAAAAGAAGGCAAACTAATAGACGGTGAGACAGGACTGAGATGCGGTTATTGTAAATAACCTGTAATCGAATGAACGTTTTCAAACATGATTTTTCCGTTATAATAAAAAATAGTGTAATGAAGAGAGGAGCAACACCTATGTTTCGTAGTTTTAACCGAGAGATCGGAATCGACCTTGGAACGGCTAACACGCTCGTTTATGTAAAGGGTCAAGGAATTGTTGTTCGTGAACCGTCCGTCGTGGCGTTCCGCACAGATACAGGTAGAATTGAGGCCGTTGGTAACCAGGCCAAAGATATGATTGGACGTACTCCGGGGAACGTCTCTGCACGTCGTCCGATGAAAGACGGCGTCATCGCTGACTTCGAAACGACAGCGACGATGATCAAATACTTCATGGAGCAAGCTCAAAAATCAAAAGGCGGTTTGTTCTCATCGAAGACGAACGTCATGATTTGTGTCCCAAGCGGTATCACGTCTGTTGAAAAACGTGCCGTGGAAGACGCTGCGAAACAAGCAGGCGCTCGTGAAGCATACACAATCGAAGAACCGTTCGCGGCAGCAATCGGTGCAGGTCTCCCAGTTTGGGAACCGACTGGCTCGATGGTCGTCGATATCGGTGGCGGTACGACCGAAGTCGCAGTGATCTCACTCGGCGGCATCGTGACAAGCCAATCGATTCGTGTCGGTGGTGACGAAATGGATGATGCCATTATTCGTTACATCAAGAACAAGTACAACCTCATGATCGGGGAGCGTACATCTGAGACGCTCAAAATGGAAGTCGGTTCGGCGCGCATCGATGCATCGAACGAAGCGGAGAAGATGGAAATCCGTGGTCGCGATCTCGTAACAGGACTTCCAAAACAAATCGAAGTCACATCTGCAGAAGTATGTGAAGCTCTTTCTGATACAGTCGAAGCGATTTTAGCAGGGGTCAAACAAACGCTTGAGCAAACTCCTCCAGAACTTGCGGCTGACGTTATGGACCGCGGAATCGTCTTGACTGGCGGCGGCGCCCTCCTCAAAAACTTGGACGACGTGATCTCAGACGAGACACACATCCCGACACTCGTTGCGGATGAGCCACTCGACTGCGTAGCGGTCGGGACTGGAAAATCTCTTGAAATGATGGACGTCCTCCGTTCGAAATCAGGCATCTCGTCACGTCGATGAGAGGTGAGACACGATGAGCCGATTCGTACGTAATAAAAAGCTCATCATCACGCTAATTGTACTGATCTTGTTTTTCGTCATTTTAGGTGTTTCGATTCGAGGACGATCGGAATCAGCCTGGTACCAAGATGTCACGCGTGATGTGGTCGGCACGTTCCAGCGAGTGTTCGCGGTACCAATCGGGTGGATGGACTCAACGGTCTCGTCCATCTCAGATGTCCGCGATATCTACGAAGAGAACCGCCAGCTGAAAGAACATTTGGCGAAGTACGCCGAGGTATCGGTTGAAGCGGATGATTTGCGCCGTGAGAATGAGGAGCTTCGAAAGATGGTCGAAGCAAGAGACGAGTCGTTACGTGACTTCGACCTCATTCCGGCGGAGGTCATCGGTCGGACACCGAACGATTGGCAACGCTACGTCACCATCAACGTCGGTTCAGAACGCGGCGTTGAAAAGGGCATGGCCGTGACCGCAGCGAGCGGGATGGTCGGTCGTGTCATTCAGACGAGTGCTTATACGTCGCAAGTTCAACTGCTCAGCGACAACAACCGGACGAACAACGTCTCGGCTGTGGTCAAAGATGCGGACGGCAAACCGACGTATGGGACGGTAGACGGATTCGACACGGAGACGAATGAATTGTTCTTCACGAAAGTATCGAATAGCGTCAAGCTGAAAGAAGGAGAAATCGTATCGACGTCCGGACTCGGTGGACGTTATCCGGCTGGACTCGTCATCGGTACGATCGAATCGATCGAGACGGATGAATATGGCGTCTCACAAGTCGCCCGGATTAAACCGGAGGCCGACTTCAATGAGTTCTCACAAATGTACGTGATTGATCGGACACTAGACGAACCGTTTTTAACGGGTCCCGAGGAAGGAGGAGCAGCGGGTGAGTAACATGAAAGTGTTCATCGCCCTGTTCCTCCTTTTTCTTATTGAAGGAACATGGGCATCGATTTTTTCTTGGCACTACGCCACGCCGTTTCTTTTGTTGACGCTGATCGGGTTGATGTTTGTCAGTCTGTACGGTCGATGGGAGACGGCACTCGGGTTTGGGCTTGTCTTCGGACTGCTGTATGATATCGTCTACACCGACCTGATTGGAATCTATGTATTTACTTTTTCACTCATTCCTCTCTTAGCCAGCTTCGTGTTAAAATATATAGGTGAGAACTTCTTCTCCGTCACCATTACGTTCACGTTTATGATTCTCGTTTTCACCTTTGCGATTTACGGGATCATGGCGGCGATTGGTGGGACGTTGATGACGATTCAAACACTATTGGTTGAACAGATTCCAGGGACGATGCTCGTCAATGCCATCGCCATCGTGATTCTTTATTATCCGATGACGCGTTATGTGACGACACGCCCTGTTGCGAAAAGAGGGTAGCCATGATGGAGCGTAAACGACACATTACGATTAAAGGACATCGCAACGGCATTGCCATTCACTTCAATCCGAAGAGTGGCATCGACGAGGTGCTTACGGACTTAGAAGCGACATTACAAGAAATGGAGCCGCCGTCCGGAAAGATTGCCCTGAAGTTGCACGCGGGTACTCGTTATATTGACGAGGAGCTGTCACGTCAAATTCGTGAGGTCGTCGCTCGTCATGGCGTTTTTTATATTGAAGACTTGTCGAGCGATGTCATGTTGACAGAAGAAGCGAAAGCGACGTACGGCAGAAAGACATTCCACTATCACAGCGGGACGATTCGGAGTGGGCAAGTCTTGACGTTTGACGGTTCTGTGCTCGTGATCGGGGATATCAATCCTGGGTCAGAGGTCCGGGCGACAGGAAGTATTTATTGTTTAGGGACGATACGAGGAAATGTACGCGCCGGTGTCGAAGGATGGGAAGAAGCGGTCATCACCGCGAGCCTGCTCCATCCGAAGTTTTTAGCAATCGGCGAACGTATACTCACAGCCGATGACGGGGAAGAACTTCCTGAGATTGAGATGGGTTGTGCGTATCAGACGAGTGATGGGATTGAGATGACACGTCTCCGCCACGTCATGACAGGTCTGAAAGACGCATATGCAATGGAATTACAGAGAGGGTGAGTGGAATGGAGCAAGTAGTGGAGCCTGTACATACAGAAAAAGAAGTTAAAAACGGCAGAGCCATCGTCGTGACATCAGGAAAAGGGGGCGTCGGGAAGACAACGACGACCGCCAACATCGGGACGGGGCTCGCCTTGTCTGGACACTCGGTCTGTCTCGTCGATACAGATATCGGATTGCGTAACCTCGATATCATTCTCGGTCTCGACAACCGGAGCATTTATAACCTTGTCGATGTCATCACGGGTCAATGTAAGTTGAATCAGGCGCTCGTCCGCGATAAACGCTTCGAGGAGATGTATTTACTCCCGGCCGCACAGTCGAAAGACAAGACGTCAGTGAATCCTGAACAAGTGAAAGAAATCGTTGACCAGTTGAAGACGGAATATGATTTCGTCTTGATTGACTGTCCTGCTGGAATCGAGCAAGGGTTCATGAACGCGATTGCCGGTGCGGATGAGGCGATCGTCGTCACGACACCTGAAAAAGCGGCGGTTCAAGATGCAGACCGAATCATCGGGATGCTCGAGCAAGCGGAACATATCGATGCGCCTAAACTGATTGTCAACCGAGTCAAGAATCATCTCGTCGAATCGGGCGACATGCTCGACATCGATGACATCATGCGCATCCTGTCGATTGACTTACTCGGTGTCGTCATCGACGATGAGGAAGTCATCGCAGCCGCGAACCGCGGTGTCCCGGTCACGATGAATCCGGACAACTATGCCGGGCAGGCTTACCGGAACATCACGCGCCGTATTCTTGGCGAATCGGTCCCGCTCATGTCGATTCAGACGGAGACGGCACCGGTCGGCTTTTGGGCACGACTCATGATGAAATTTGGAATGAAAAAAGCGTAAAGGCAACGGAAGTTGCCTTTTTCTGTCGAAAGGAGTGATGCAGATGAAGCTAATCTACGAACGAACACCTTCCATCGAACGGGCGATGCTCGTGGACGGCGAACGATTACTCGAAGTCGAGGAACGGTTTGTCGACCAACTGTCTGTCGGGACCATCGTCGAAGCCGGAATTGAAAGGATCCACCCGTCACTCGGGGCAGCCTTTTTGACGGATGGGGAGACGACATACTTTCTCCCGATCGCAGAGACGCTACGTGCGCTCGCCTCGTATCCGGAAGTGCCCGCCATCGGGCAAGCGGCAGTCGTCGGAGAAAAGCGACTCGTCCAAGTGACAAAAGAAGGAATCAACGGCAAGCATCATAAAGTGACAGAGAACATTCGATTCGGTGGGCGATATCTTGTGTATTTCCCATTTGGACGTCGTCAACTGTTCAGCCGGAAACTCGACCTCGTCACGCAGGACCGCCTCTCAAAGGCGCTCGACTTAACGGAAGAGGAAGGGGTCTTATTTCGGACGGAAGCCGGACAAGTGGCCCCGGAAGCGTTACAGGAAGAACTGAATCGATTGCGTAACCGTTCGACCATAGTGATCGAGCAACGGTTCGGGCAAGACGAGCTACTATGCGAACAATTCGTGAGACGTCATGCAGTCGAGTCCGTGCTGTTGAATGACAAAGAAGGGCAAACGCGACTCGAACGATTGGATGTCCCGGTGAAACGTCATATCGGAAAAGGGCGGATGCCTGAAGCGAAACGTCTCGATGGAGCCATCGAGAAACTGGAGAGTCGTGCCGTCTGGTTGGATGGTGGGGCGTTCGTCTTGATCGAACAAGTCGAGACGATGACCGTCATCGACGTGAATAGTGGCAAAAATGTCGCCGTCAAAGACAAGGGGCGTGCGGCCGATACCATCAATGAAGCCGCGCTCTATTCGATCATGGAGCAGTTGCGTCTGCGAAATATCGGCGGCATGGTCATCATCGATTTCTTACGAGGTTCAAAGGAAGGGCAGACCCGTCTCCTTAAAAAGATGAAAGAACTCGGGGCGCGTGACCCACGACGTGTCGAAGTGTACGGCTTCACACGGATGGGGCTGTTCGAGCTGTCGCGGGAACGGACCGGGCGCTCGATTCAAGACCGGATGTTTCATGCCGGCAAGCCTTCAAAATTGGCCATCTTCTCACAGTTTGAACGGTCGCTCCTTGATTTGAATGATCAATACGAAGCGGTCGTGCTCTCACTCCCTAATAAGTGGCATGACGCTTCTTGGCACGGATTTGACATTGAGGTGCACCTCGTCGAAGGGGAGCCGGAGTTCGTCTTTTATGGGACGTCCGAAGAATGTCAGAATTTCTTATCTCGTCGTTGACAATGATTAATTGAGAATGGTATTATCTATAACGTTAGTTCGTTTGGAAGCACCCAAATGGCTACAACCGCACAGAACGGGTTTTTAAAGGTTTTTGCCCTGCCCAGGATGGCGAGTCTGAGTTTAACAAGGAGGTGCACGTATATGTACGCAATCATCAAAACTGGTGGTAAGCAAATCAAAGTTGAAGCAGGTCAAGAGATCTACATCGAAAAACTCGATGCTGATGTCGAAGGTACTGTAGAATTCGGTGAGGTTCTTTTCGTTGGTGGTGACGATGTTAAAGTCGGCGCTCCACTCGTAGAAGGCGCTAAAGTTGTCGGTACTGTGGTAAAACACGGCCGCGCTAAGAAGATCACTGTCTTCAAAATGAAAGCTAAGAAAAACTACCGTCGTAAGCAAGGTCACCGTCAGCCTTACACGAAAGTTCGCATCGAGAAAATCGAAGCGTAAGCTATGATTCGGGTCAAGGTAAGACGAGACGAGGCGAAGTCGATTCGCTCCGTCGAAGTGACTGGTCATGCCAATTTTGCAGAACCTGGTTCTGACTTGGTGTGCGCCGGTGTTTCAGCCATCATCTTTGGTGCCTATAACGCCGTCGAAACGCTTGCGGGTCAATCGCTTCTTGTAGAAATGGCAGATCAAACAGAGGGTGGTTACTTTTATGTCGAGACGTATCCTGACTTATCACCGCAGGATATGGAACGCACCCAACTGTTATTAGAAGGGATGCTCGTGCAGTTAGACACGATCGCCCAAAGCTACGGTGAATATATCCAAATTGAACAATAGGAGGTGGACCTCATGTTACAATTGAACCTTCAGTTCTTCGCTTCGAAAAAGGGAGTTGGTTCGACTAAAAACGGTCGTGACTCAATTTCGAAACGTCTCGGTGCAAAACGCGCTGACGGACAAACAGTTTCAGCTGGATCAATCCTTTACCGCCAACGCGGTACAAAGATTCACCCAGGTGAAAACGTTGGCCGTGGTGGCGACGACACTTTGTTTGCGAAAGTTGACGGCGTAGTACGCTATGAGCGTCTTGGTCGCGACAAGAAACAAGTGAGCGTTTACCCAGTCGCGTAAGTTGAACGACGCAGAAGACTCTAGCCACTTATTTGGTTAGAGTCTTTTTTTCTAGGAGAGGATCAAATGGATTCAGAACAGACACTCGAGCTCTTATCGACCGTCCGTCACGAATGGATGAATCGGCTTCAATTGATCTCGCTCTATGTGGCTCTCGATCCGACTAAGCTCGAGGAACTTTACGAACGCTATCGGAAACAGGCCGACGAAGAGAGTGCGCTCGTTCGTTTGAACGTGCCACAGACGAGCCTAGTCGTGATTCAAGCGAATTGGGAGGGACGGATGACGTATACGATTTCAACCGACCAACTCGCCATCGATGACGCGCGAGTGGCAGAGATGCTTGTCCGCTTGTTAGACAACACGGATGGGGCGATTCATGTGACGTTCACGGACGGACTGATGGTTCGCGTCACGGGCGCTGTCCCGGACGATGTGAAGGCATCAGCCGATGTGTACGAACAGAACGTAGATACCACTACGTTTCACATAAAGGAGGGGAAATAAATGTTTGTCGATCAGGTTAATATTTTTGTAAAAGCTGGAGACGGCGGAAAAGGGATGGTCGCTTTCCGTCGCGAGAAATACGTTCCAGACGGTGGTCCTGCAGGTGGTGACGGTGGTCACGGTGGGGACGTCATCTTTGAAGTAGAGGAAGGATTGCGGACGCTCGTTGATTTCCGCTATTCGAAGAAGTTTATCGCCCATGATGGCGAAAAAGGGATGTCAAAAGGGATGCACGGACGTAAAGCGAAACCGCTCATCGTCAAGGTCCCACCTGGCACGATCGTGTTCGATGCCGAAACGGATACCGTCATCGCAGACTTGACCGAGCACGGCCAACAAGCGACGATCGCCAAAGGCGGTCGTGGTGGTCGCGGGAACTGTCGTTTTGCGACGCCTGCCAACCCGGCTCCGGAAATTGCGGAGAACGGGGAACCAGGTCAAGAACGTGAGTTGCGTCTCGAGTTGAAACTCCTCGCAGACGTCGGTCTCGTCGGATTCCCGTCTGTCGGGAAGTCAACGCTTCTCTCTGTCGTCTCGTCGGCACGCCCGAAAATCGGTGCGTACCACTTCACGACGATCACACCGAACCTCGGTGTCGTCAAGACAGCGGACGACCGTAGTTTCGTCATGGCCGACCTTCCAGGTCTCATCGAAGGGGCGAGCCAAGGCGTCGGTCTCGGTCACCAGTTCCTTCGCCATATCGAACGGACGAAAGTTATCGTTCACATGATCGATATGAGTGGTATGGAAGGGCGCGACCCGTTCGAAGACTACACGACGATCAACCGTGAGCTCGAGTCGTACAACTTACGTCTCCTCGAGCGTCCACAAGTCGTCGTGGCGAACAAAATGGATATGCCGGACGCAGCGGAACATCTTGAAGAGTTCAAGAAGAAGGTAGGGGACGATGTCAAAGTCTTCCCGATCTCAGCACTCGCTCAAGATGGTCTTCGTAACTTGTTGATCGAAGTGGCTAACTTTGTCGATACGACACCAGAATTCCCACTCGATGAGCTCGAAGAGAAGACAGCGACGCCTCGTGTCGTGTATCGTTATGAGAAGGAAGAGAAAGGCTATCAAATCCACATCGATGAATACGATCGCTTCGTGATCACGGGCCCTCGTATCGAGAAACTCTTCAAGATGACGAACTTTGACCATGATGAGTCAATCAAACGATTTGCTCGTCAAATGCGTCAAATGGGCGTCGATGACGATCTTCGTAAGTTGGGTGCCGAGGACGGTAGTGTCGTGGCAATCCTCGACTTCGAATTCGAGTTTGTGGAATAAAAAAATTATTTGTTAAGAAGAAACGGAGTGTGAAGCTAACGTGGACCCTGTGCCCTCGTCAAGTTTAATTCTATATGTAGTTCTCGTCATGTTGTCAGCGTTTTTCTCATCGGCAGAAACGGCGCTCTCGAGTGTGAACCGGGTCCGGATGATTCGGATGGCGGAAGATGGTGATAAAGCCGCAAAACGTGTCCTCAGTCTCGTCGACCGTTTTGATGATACCCTCTCGACGATTCTCGTCGGGAACAACATCGTCAACATCGGTTCGGCGACGGTGTCGACCGCCATCGCCACATCTATTTTCAGTGGGGGAACCGGTCTTCTCGTGTCAACGTTCGCGACGACGGTCATCATCTTGATTTTCGGTGAGATTTTACCGAAATCGCTCGCGAAAGAGTTTGCGGAGAAGTATTCGCTTCTCATCAGTGGAATCCTTGTGTTCCTCGTCAAAGTCCTCAAACCGGTGACGATGATTTTCACCGGCTTGAAGAAGTTGACGCTGCGGATGATCGGGATGAAAGACAAGGAGCCATCCGTCACCGAAGAAGAGTTGAAAGTGCTCGTCGATATGGGAGAAGAGGAAGGTGTGCTCGGAGAGACGGAAGCAGAGCTCGTCCATAGCGCCTTTGCCTTCAACGATATTACGGTCGATGATGTGCTGACGCCACGAATCGATATTCTGGCCGTCGACATCGACGATTCGCTCGATGAAATCAAAGACACGATTTTCAGTGGTGGACATTCGCGTTTACCGGTCTACAAAGACTCGATTGACAACGTCATCGGTGTCTTGTCGGAACGTGACTTCTTGCGTTCGATGATGAAGGATGAAGTGACGGATGTCCGTTCGCTCATCCGACCGCTCACGTACGTGTCACCGCAGACGAAATTGATTGAACTACTTCCGATTCTCCAGCAGAAACAATCTCACATGGCTGTCGTCCTCGATGAATTCGGGGGCACGGCGGGTCTCATCACGTTAGAAGACATGCTTGAAGAACTCGTCGGCGACATCTGGGATGAGCACGACGAATCCGTCGTCTATCTCAGACGTCTCCGTGAAGGGGTCTATGAGTGTATGGCTGACATGAACGTTGATGAATTCGCGGAAGAGATGGGGATTGCAGAACCAGACGTCGATTCCAACACGATGGGCGGTTGGTTCGTTGAATTGCTCGGTGACATCCCGGAGAAAGGTGCACAAGTCACGTATCAAGACATGACGTTCACCGTTCTCCATGTGGAGAAACGCCGTGTCCGGAAACTGTTAGTGGAGACTGGACAATCTCAACAAGAAGACATGCAAGAAGCATAAAGAAAAGGGATGATTCGCACATAGCGGATCATCCCTTTTTGCGTCATACGGATTGGCGTTCAATGCGCTCAATCAGTTCATATGGTCGTACTTTATAAATGGCGTAAGGCATATAGGTCGGGTCCATGGCATCGAGGAAGCGCATCTGGAAATGCTCTCGTTTGATGTAGTCGCCGATGTTGCTTGCGTCAACTTTATAGAATCCAACTTCCTGTGTCTCGCCAGCCTGCGGTTTGAGGTCACCTGATACATAAGTGGCGCGGAAGGTGACACAGAGGACGCGGGACGACACGTTTTGATAAATCCCGGTGATCCCTTCTACTTTGATTTCCGCACCGGTCTCTTCGCGTACTTCACGATGGATGGCATCCACGATGGACTCATGTTCTTCCACTTGTCCGCCAGGCATTTCAAACGAATCGTTCCGATGCATATTTTTGACGAGGAGAACTTCGCCTGCTTCGTTCGTAATGTACGCCGTCACAGAAACGATGGTGCGGGGTGGCGTATAGTGACCGGTCGGCATCATGAATTCTTCACTCGACTTGATATACAAATCTTTGCCTAGTCGGGCCCGCTTCTTCATCGCTTCCCGTCGTAAGGCGCTGCCCCGATAGTCCCGTTCGACTTGCTCATAATGTTCACGGTCCCGGTATTCCCATAATGCCATGACCTCGGACTTGTCTTCGGTCACCCAGCGTCCGACGAGGCGGGCGCCATGCGACGCCTGGATCGGATAAATGTATGTATGGAAAAAGTCGGTGAATTCTTGCAGGCGTTCAGGTCGAATCGTATACGTTTTACGGCGATGGAACATGATGATTCCTCCTTTTTCGTTGTGCGGTGTCCTATATATATGACCGCGATTCGCTTACATGGTTCTTATTCGACAGATATTAGCGTTTCCCTTTCCAACAAAAAAGAATCAGCTTCAGTTAAGCTGATTCTTTCACACGTTTTGGTTGCTGACGAACATGTCGAACGACGAGGATAATCCCGACAGCAAGAGCCAAGAAGGGGATGACATCGTCCATGAAGTGGCCGATCATGCGCCAGTTGCTACCAAGCATCATCCCGACATGGATGAAGATGAATGACCAGACGGCGAAAATCAAGGTCGTCACCGACAAAAACTTACGGAACGATAGACGCATCACCCCGGCGCTCACGGCGAATAATTGACGCCAAAACAGGCTGAGACAGACGATCCATGCACCGTATTTCTCAAACCAGCGCTCGGCCCGGAGTTGCTTGTCTTGCCGAATTCGAAAATACCGATACAGTTTGAGCGCGACGGGACGCCCACCATATCGACCGATCCAGTACAGACCGATTTGGCTGAGCGTGAAGGAGACCCACGCCAGTAGGAACGTCAGGAAGAAGGGCGCGTCATGCGAGTCGACGAGGAAGCCTCCGTATGCGAGAACGAGTTCGTTCGGGATGAATTGAACCAAGATACCGATGGGAATGCTGAAGACCCCACAGACGGCGAGTAGATGCTCGAGGACGTTCAAGACTTAGCCCTCCTTTCAAATGATTTCAGGAAAGATGTTCCATCCATCAGTATAACGGACATGACTGAAAAGAAAAAGAAGAGATGTCACATATTCGTGACGTCTCTTCAATCTAATTCGGATACGAGAATCCCGAGGCGGTCCAATTCTTTTACCGCAGCATCGATTGCCTCTTTATGGTCTGATTCGAGCGTATGGATATGGAAGCCACCCGTCAACTGGGAGAGCGGGGAAGCCCCATGCGTCTTCACTCGTTCGAGGAAGGCGCGGACGTCGCGGCGACTCTTCACCATGAGTTGTCCCGTGATAGACCCGTATACAGGATGGTCGATGATGACGTCTTTGATGGTGACCCCTTCATCGACGATGGCGTTCATCTCCGTCTCCATCTCTTCTGCCGTATGACGACAGGCTACCTTTTTCGAATAGGTGGAGGGGGTGAGGTCTCCATGCAAGTAGACATACCCACGAGCGGTCGCGACGATTTGATGGCCTTTCGCTTTTAGCAACGATAGGTCTTGGACGATGACCTGACGACTGACGGATACATGTCTTGCCAGTTCAGATCCTGTGATTGGCTCATTGCTCGATTCAATCAATTGTAATAGTGTGCGACGGCGTTCTTCACCGGCTAAACGTTTGTTCATGATGTTCGACTCTCCTTGCTAAAATGACGATGGCATCGGCGAGGGCCGATGTGTCTTCGGCGGTCGTTTGCGCGCCGAAGGAAATGCGGACGAGTCCATGACAGGCGCTCGTCTCATATCCGAGTGCTTCGAGCATGCGATTTGGTCCATTTTGACCTGCTCGACATGCCGACCCAGCCGATACTTGGAACCCGAGATCGTCGAGCTCGGTCATCCACCATTGTCCGTCGCGTTGATGGGAGACGAAGGAGAAAATGGCGGGACTTTGTTCATCAAACTCGAGCCAATGGACATGCGCTGACGTCTTCTCTTTCAAGATAGCACGAAACGCCATGAAATTTCTCTGAAAACGTGTCAATTGTTCCTGACGTTCTCCGAGTGCTTTTGCAAAGGCACTGATTCCAGGAACGTCAATCGTTCCGGGACGAATCCCGTATTGATGATGCCCCGGATAGTATGGGGGAGGAATCAGACGTTCCATGTAGAGGGCGCCGACTCCTTTCGGTCCACCTACTTTGTGAGCACTGAACGAATAGGCATCAATGCCTTCGACAGAAATCGGGATTTTCCCGAGTGCCTGGACCCCGTCCACATGGAAGAGGATTTTCTTATATTTCAAGAGGCATTGGATGTGGTGGAGCGGTAACACCCAGCCTGTGTCGGAATTGACATGCTGGAGCGTGACGAGCCCGATGTCACGGTCGAGTAGGTGTGTGAATGCATCTAAATCAAACTTCCCATCCTTCAGTTTCAACCGATGAACGATTATTCCTTCCCGTTCCCACTCTTCAAGTAAGAGGGCGACCGAATCATGTTCATGCCAAGACGTGATCACTTCTTTGCCCTTCATCCGTTTACGTAAACTTGTCAGTGCGATGTAATTGCTCTCCGATCCACTCCCAGTGAATAATAATTTTCCTCGTAACATATCAAGACCGAGCGCCTGTTTGATCAAGCGTCTTGCTTCTGTCAAATAATCTTCTGCCATATAACCTTGGGTATGGAGTGATGATGGGTTCCCATAAACGTTTTTGGCCATCGCCACGTAATGGTCTAATGCTGCATGCGTCATCGGGTGTGTAGCGGCGTAGTCGAAGTAGCGGTTCATCATGGACTCCCCTTTTCTCATGTTGTCTTCTACACAAAATTATGCGAAACTAGTTTACAAGTCAACATTACATATGAAAAACAGGTGATATACAATTGTCTTTACACATAGAGAAAACTTACATTTTGATTATCGGAACGGGACTTGCCGCCGTCGCAACGGCTTTGCATCTATCAAAATCATTCTCCATTCTTCTCGTCTCAAAAGGTGAGATGACAGAGAGCAACTCCGATTTGGCACAAGGCGGGATTGCGAGCGCGTATCTTGAGAAATCGAGTACTGCCCATAAAGAAGACACAATGCTCGCTTCTAAAAACACATCGTGCGCTGAGCGCGTCGACATTCTCGTAGAAGAAGGGCGTCAAGCGATTGGAGAAATGGAACGATTCGGTGTCCGGTTCGATCATGAAGAGGGCGGCTATGCCCTCGGACGAGAAGGCGCACACCGATTGAATCGGATCTTTCATGTCGGTGGCGACGAGACGGGACGTCATGTCATGAGGCAATTGCGTCAGTCGATGCCTGATAACGTGAACGTATTGGAACGGGTGCTCGTGCACGATCTCATTACGAAAGACGGGAAAGTCGTCGGCGCGATGGCGTTTCGTGATGAAGTGCCCATTCGAATTGAAGCCGGCGCTGTCGTATTGGCGACAGGTGGCATCGGTGGGCTGATCGATTGGACTTCAAACGCGCGTACCGTGACCGGTGATGGTCTCGTTCTGGCAAATCGATGTGGGGCCAAGCTGACACATTTACAGCGGATCCAATTTCACCCCACCTTACTGGCGACCGAAACGCCTCACCTCGTGACCGAGGCGCTCCGGGGAGCCGGAGCGACGCTCGTTGATGACGAAGGGAATCACGTGATGGCGCATCATCCGCTCGGGAGTCTCGCGCCTCGAGATGACGTGGCACGGGTACTGACAGAACGGATGGGAACGGTCTATCTCGATACGACAAACGTGACACGGCTTCGTGAACGGTTTCCAAAACTTGCTTTGACATGTGACAAACTTAGGATTGATCCTCGCCGCATTCCGGTACGTCCAGGTCTCCATTTTCATATGGGTGGAATCGAAGTGGATGATATGGGACGGACAGGCGTTGACGGATTATATGCCGTCGGTGAAGTGGCGGATGCGGGCATACATGGGACGAATCGTTTAGCCTCGAACTCACTTTTAGAATGTTGGGTATTTGGAAAACGAGTCGCGCGGGCGGTGCGTTTGAATAGGACGGCTATGGTGACGAAGGAGACGCTGGTGTACGACATCTCACCTTTGGCGTTTCAAGCGTTCCGTGCTCAAATTGGAAGATGGTTGACGATTTCACCAAGTCTTGATGAATTGAAAGGTTTCTTACAAAATACCCAAACGTTGACCATGACGAAACACGTGACAAGACAATTAAGTGAACAAACTTTACAACTCGATGCGGCGCGTCTTCTCGCGCAAAGCATCCTCGAAATGGAGCGGTATGATGAACACGATATACCTACGCGAACAGCTACGTCAGTTCTTGATTGAAGATATCGGTTATGGGGACTTATCGAGTGCGCTGATTGATGCACAGGACGAGTCGATCGCAACGATTGTTGCCAAAGAACAGGGCATTTTCTGTGGGAAGCCAATCGTAGAAGAGCTGGCAACTATGCAGCGGCTTGAATTGGTCTTTTGCCAAGAAGACGGGAGAGCGGTTGTCCCTGGAGACGAGCTCGTCGTCTTGAGAGGAAAGACACGCGCAATTTTAGAGACGGAGCGTGTGCTGTTGAATGTAATCCAACATGCGAGTGGAGTCGCGACGATGACAAAGCAGTGCATCGATGCGCTAGATGATGACTCGATACACGTGACCGATACACGGAAGACGACTCCGGGACTTCGGATGATTGAGAAGTACGCCGTACGTGTCGGTGGGGGATACAATCACCGTTTAAGACTCGATGACGCCGTCATGATCAAAGACAATCATATCGTCGCACTGGGTGGTGTAACGAACGCGATTCAAGTCGCGCGTGAGCGTGTCGGTCATACGACCCCGATTGAAATCGAAATCGAGTCGTTCGAACATCTGATGGAGGCGGTTCAAGCCGATCCGGACATCGTGATGCTTGATAATCGGACGCCAGATGAATTGAGGGACTGGGTCCGTCATATACCGACGCACATCAAAATTGAAGTGTCTGGTGGAATCACGCTCGACACGATTGACGATTATCGAGGCATTCGCATCGATGTCATCTCGCTCGGTCAATTGACTCATTCGATCCGCGCGCTTGATTGCAGTTTGAATTTACAAGGGGGAATGAAAGATGCAACTACTCGGAACACTTCCACCGACGTACGCTAACCTGTCAGTGGAGGAGATGGAGACTCGGATTCAGGCGGTCAAAGACCGACTCGGGACTCGTCTCTTTTTACCGGCCCATCATTATCAAAAAGACGAGGTCGTTCAATTCGCGGACGCGACAGGAGATTCGCTCCAGCTCGCACGACTCGCAGAACAGATGAGCGAAGCCGAATTCATCGTCTTTTGTGGTGTCCACTTCATGGCAGAGACGGCAGACATGTTGACACGGGACGACCAGATTGTCGTCTTACCTGATATGCGTGCCGGCTGTTCGATGGCAGACATGGCCGATATCGATCAGACGGAGATTGCTTGGGAAGAACTGACGGAACGATTTGGAGAGGACATCATCCCGATTACATACGTCAATTCAACAGCGGCCATCAAAGCGTTCGTTGGTCGTCACGGTGGGGCGACCGTCACATCGTCGAACGCCCATGAAATCGTCCGGTGGGCGCTTGAGGCAGGTGAACGCATCTTGTTCCTTCCCGATCAGCATCTCGGGCGGAACACGGCGTTCGACCTCGGCATTCCGCTCGCGGCGATGGCTGTTTGGGATCCGCTCCGTGAAGAATTGGTCTCAGAAGGCGAAGACGAGCAAGTGAAAGTCATCTTATGGAAGGGACACTGTTCTGTCCATGAGAAGTTCACAGTATCGCAAATTCAGGCGTTCCGTGACCGTGAGCCGGATCGTCGCATCATCGTCCATCCGGAGTGTACGTTTGACGTCGTCCAATTGGCAGACGAGGCGGGATCGACGTCATATATCATCGACAAGATTGATGCGAGTGCACCTGGGACGAAGTGGGCGGTCGGAACGGAGATGAACCTCGTCAACCGGTTGGCGGCAACGTACCCACATCTTGATATCGTCTCGTTGAACCCATTCATGTGTCCGTGCCTCACGATGAATCGAATCGACTTGCCACATCTTCTCTGGGCGCTCGAGTCACTCGAGACGGACCCTGTGAACGTCATTCGCGTCGATCATGAGACGACAGAGTGGTCGAAACGCGCACTTGAACGAATGCTTGCACGGTAATCGCTTCAGGACAGGTAAACGCCTGTCCTTTTTTCGTGTCGCCCATTATGGTACAATAAATGCAGTTTTTCCGACCAAAAAGGAGAGTACATCGTGATTGAATTCGTAAAAGGACCCGTCGCCTATGTGTGTGCGGAATATATAACGTTAGATGTCTCGGGCGTCGGCTACAAAGTACATGTGCCTAACCCGTTTTTTTATCGTGAACAAGACGAACATGTAATCGTGTTTACGCATCATTATGTGCGTGAAGACCAACAGACGTTATACGGTTTCCGGTCACGTCGTGAGCGTGAGCTGTTCAATAAACTCCTCAGCGTGAGCGGGATCGGACCAAAGGGTGCGCTTGCCATCGTCGCGTCCGGCGATATCGACGCGTTGATCGATGCGATTGAAACCGAGAACGAGAAGTATTTGACGAAGTTCCCGGGAGTCGGCAAGAAGACGGCCAAACAGATGGCGCTCGACTTGAAAGGGAAGTTATCCGAGCTCGCACCGGATTACGTGCCGAACGAAGGGTTGTTCGCCCAAGGTGCATCTGAACTCGATGAGGCGTGTGAGGCGCTC
This sequence comes from Exiguobacterium sp. s132, assembly GCF_018617235.1. Classification (GTDB taxonomy): domain Bacteria; phylum Bacillota; class Bacilli; order Exiguobacteriales; family Exiguobacteriaceae; genus Exiguobacterium; species Exiguobacterium profundum. The sequence goes on from NZ_JACSJU010000001.1 coordinate 268,898, forward strand.
GTCGCGCTCGGCTACTCTGAACGGGAAATCCTAAAAGTCCGCAAAGCATTGAGCGGAGAAATATTGACGACCGACGCGTACATAAAACGCGCGCTACAGCTGTTACTGAAATAAGGAGGAAGCTATGGACGAACGATTGTTGTCACAATCTCATCAGCAATATGAAGACTCTGAAGAGTGGAGCTTACGTCCGCAGCGCTTCGAGCAATATATCGGGCAAGAAAAGGCGAAAGGCAATTTGTCGGTCTTCATTCAGGCCGCTAAACTTCGTAGTGAGACGCTCGACCACGTGCTCTTATACGGTCCCCCGGGACTCGGGAAGACGACGCTCGCCCAAATCATCGCCAACGAGATGGGCGTCGGAATTAAGACGACAGCAGGACCGGCAATTGAACGACCGGGTGATTTGGCCGCAATCCTCTCGACACTCGAGCCGGGAGACGTCTTGTTCATCGACGAGATTCATCGTTTGAGCCGGACGATTGAAGAGATCCTCTATCCGGCGATGGAAGATTACTGTCTCGACATCGTCTATGGGCAAGGGGAGATGGCTCGTAGCGTCCGCATCGACCTACCACCGTTTACGCTTGTCGGGGCGACGACACGGGCCGGGATGTTGTCGGCGCCTTTACGTGACCGTTTCGGCGTCACGTTGAAGCTCGAATATTACGAAACACATGAGTTAGCGGCCATCGTCAGCCGGACGGCCCAGTTGTTCCGTCTCTCGATTTCACCGGAGGCGAGCGGTGCGATTGCGAAACGCTCACGAGGGACGCCACGAGTTGCAAACCGTCTCTTGCGTCGTGTCCGTGATTTCGCACAAGTGGCTGGTACGAAAGAAATCGATCCAGTGCTCGCATCTGATGCGCTCGACCGGCTACACGTCGATGCGCTCGGACTCGATGAAGTCGATCATCGGTTACTGAGAGCCATGGTGGAGCGGTTCGGAGGTGGACCGGTCGGGCTTGAGACGCTCGCTGCGACCATCGGTGAGGACGCTCAGACGATTGAGGATGTCTACGAGCCCTATTTATTGCAACAAGGATTCTTGCAGCGCACGCCGCGAGGACGGATGATCACACAGTTTGCCAAGTCGCATTTTGGTTATGAAGAGGAAGAGGAGTAAGATATGCAAGACATTCAATTGAACGTAAACGATTATGATTTTGAATTGCCAGAAGAGTTGATTGCGCAAGTCCCATTGCTCGATCGGACAAGCTCACGCTTGCTCGTATTAGACCGCGAGACAGGGGACATCGAGCATCGCCATTTCCGTGACGTGCTCGATTATTTGAACGAGGGGGATGCGCTCGTCGTCAACGATTCGCGCGTCTTACCGGCACGCCTTTTTGGGGCAAAGCAAGAAACAGGCGGGAAAGTCGAACTGCTCTTGTTGAAGCAGACGGAAGATGATGTATGGGAAGCACTCGTCAAACCGGCGAAAAAAGTTCGTGTCGGCTCCATCGTTGAGTTCGGGGACGGCCTTCTCCGCGCAGAATGCGTCGAGGAGCTCCCAGAAGGTGGACGTCGTTTCAAGTTTGACTATGACGGCATCTTCTATGAGATTTTAGACGAGCTTGGAACGATGCCGCTCCCGCCGTATATTCGCGAACAACTCGATGACCAAGACCGTTATCAGACGGTCTATGCCCGTGAACGAGGCAGTGCGGCCGCTCCGACAGCCGGTCTTCATTTCACTGAGGAACTGCTTGAAGCGGCCAAAGCGAAAGGTGTCCGGTTGATCCCGCTCACACTTCACGTCGGCCTCGGGACGTTCCGTCCGGTGACGGCTGATTCTATCGAGGAACATACGATGCATAGTGAATATTTCGAGTTGTCGGCTGAATCGGCAGCTGCGCTTCGAGAGATTCGAGCGAATGGCGGTCGCATCTTTGCGGTCGGGACGACATCGACGCGCACGCTTGAGACGATCATGAGAGATCACGGGGACTTCGTCGAGTCATCGGGCTGGACGGATATCTTTATTTACCCTGGTGTTGAGTTAAAGGCAATCGATGGATTGATCACGAACTTCCATCTCCCTAAATCAACGCTCGTCATGCTCGTCTCGGCATTCGCGACGCGCGACATCATCTTACACGCTTATCGGACTGCGGTCGCAGAACGATACCGCTTCTTCAGCTTTGGAGACGCGATGCTCATCACGAGGAAGGAAGTAACAAAATGACAAAACATGCAGTCACATACGAACACATCCACACATGCAAACAGACCGGAGCGCGGCACGGAATCGTCCATACGCCGCACGGGTCGTTCGAGACACCGGTCTTCATGCCGGTCGGGACGCAAGCGAGCGTCAAAACGATGGCACCTGAACAGGTCAAGGCGATGGGTGCGAACATCATCTTGTCGAACACGTATCACCTTTGGGTTCGTCCAGGACATGAGGTCATCAAACAAGCCGGTGGACTTCATAAGTTCATGAACTGGGACGGGGCAATCCTCACGGACTCGGGTGGATTCCAAGTGTTCTCACTTGCCGACCTCCGAAATATCCAAGAGGAAGGCGTTCATTTCCGTAACCATTTGAACGGCGACAAGTTGTTCTTGTCACCGGAAAAGGCGATGGAGATTCAAAACGCGCTCGGGTCGGACATCATGATGGCGTTCGATGAGTGTCCGCCTTATCCGGCGACGCATGAATACATGAAGAAGTCGGTCGAGCGGACGAGCCGTTGGGCGGAACGTTGCCTCGAGGCACATGAACGTCCAGAAGACCAAGCGCTCTTCGGCATCATCCAAGGTGGAGAATATGAGGACCTTCGTCGTCAAAGCGCCCAAGACCTCGTCTCTCTTGATTTCCCAGGATATGCGGTCGGTGGTCTCTCGGTCGGTGAACCAAAAGATGTCATGTATCGTGCCCTCGAATTCACGACACCGCTCATGCCAGAGAACAAACCACGTTATTTGATGGGTGTTGGCTCACCGGATGCGTTGATTGAAGGGTCGATTCGCGGAATCGACATGTTCGACTGCGTTCTGCCGACTCGCATCGCACGAAACGGAACGCTCATGACGTCGAAAGGTCGCGTCACGATCAAACAAGCGAAATATAAGACGGACTTTGGTCCAATCGATGAGAAGTGTGACTGCCATACGTGTAAGAACTACTCGCGTGCGTACGTCCACCACTTGATTCGAGCGGATGAGATGTTTGGCCTTCACTTGTGTACGACACATAATCTTCACTTCCTCGTGAAGTTGATGGAGCAGGTTCGTCAAGCGATTCGCGAAGACCGCTTGCTCGATTTCAAAGAAGAGTTCTTCGAAGAATACGGCTACAACAAGCCGAATGCGAAGAATTTCTAAAGAAACGTGTCGGACATTGTGTGACAATGCTTCAGTTTCACGGTATAATGAACCTGATATTGAAGGAAAGGGTGAATGTTACTCATGGAAACACTCGTTGCGTTATTACCAATGATCTTGATTTTCGTCGTATTTTACTTCCTTTTGATTCGTCCACAGACGAAACGCCAAAAAGAAGTACAATCGATGCAAAACGCCCTCGAGCGTGGCGACAGCGTTGTCACAATCGGCGGTTTACACGGCGTCGTTCATCAAATCGAAGACACACATGTCGTTTTGAAATGCGATCAATCGCTTCTCCGTTTCAACCGAAGCGCAGTTGCGGAAGTCGTGAAAAAAGCGAATGCCTCATTTGAGGAATAAGCAAGTAAGCGTCTGACCATCATGGTCAGACGCTTTTTTGTGTGGCTAGAAGTTGGGGGAGAATTCTACGAGCGGCCTCTTGTCCACCATAGATGGCTCTTGAGAACGGGCCGATGATCAAATCGGCGTAAGGACCGGTCAAGTAAAGTCCAGGCGTCCATTCAAGATGCTCATTCAGGACAGGGGTGCCACATGGGGTGAGAGGTAGGTTGAATTGTTCGATCACGGGCTGAAGAAATGTCTCTTTCACAGGATGAGGTCTGATTCCCGTACAACAGACGACTTCTTTTCCGGCAAGTTGTTCACCGTTTACAAATAGCGAACCACTGTCCCGCTCGACTTCTCCGATGATGTGCGTCACAGCGTTCGTCTGTATGAGGCGCTTCACTTTTAAGACGAGATCGTTCGGAGCCGATCCCGGTTTTCGTTCACGGGCGATGAATGATCGTTTTGTCGTCCAGTCTTGTTTTAGACGATGGAAGTCATCTAATCCTTTCGGTCCCATGAACTGTCGATCAGCGTCAAATTGACTCACTTCGAGCGGACGTCTCGTCACAAGGGTGACACGGTGACCCTGATTGGCACGCTTCACGACATAGTGAAGTGCTGTGATGCCACCGCCGACGACAGTCACTTGATCCGATTCATCCGATTGGTCTTTTTCGAACACGTGTCGACATTGTTCGTCGGCCCATTCAGGTAACACGACATTTTCCGATTGACCGATCGCGACAATGACCGAGTCCGCGACAATGAGGCGATGATTTGTTCGGGCATGATAGTGTGCGCCATCTTTGCGGAGAGTCATCACCTGTTCATTTCCGTGGAACCGCTCATCAAGGCGATACGCGTTCCATGACGATTCGGCATGGTCGTTGAACAGTTCGAGCGATGGACGTCCGAACGTATCTTTGAAATGATTGGAACGATAGGCATATCGCGAGGCGAACTGTTTCAACGCATGGGGATTCGAAGAAACGTGATGCACTCGGGTCGAACGCAGGTGCGACATAGAGATGGATGAAGTTTGTTGTTTCCAGTTCGATAATGGGTCAGTGAGACGGTCGACAATAATCAAATCCTCCAAGCACCCGCCTTGTTCCATATATGAGATGGCGAGGGTCATTCCGTGTACACCAGCACCAATGATTAATAACTTCGTATTTTCCACAATCATAGAGAATCCTTTCAAAGCGTAATAATTACGATTTAAAGTATACAAAGATGACTTCTTTTTGTCAAAACGAATCCGATTCAAAATTTATCCACCTCATTTCGAAAAATCGATTTGATTAATGAAAACGTTTGCACTAACCTCAAATTGAGAAGAAATCCGAGATGAAGGAGAACGAATGACATGGACGTGAAACGATTGATTAACCAGATGAAGAAGTGGAAAGGATGGAGCATAAAACGAAGTGGTACGAAACAGAGAGGACGCTCATCGCTGAGACGACGTATGTCCATCGCGCTCATTCCGACGATCATTACGCTCGTCATTGTCGGCGCGCTCGGATCTTATCAATTGAGACAATCGACTGCCGCCTATGACCGGGTACTCAGTGAAGGCACGCAGGAGATGCTGCTTGCAGAGAATCTATCATTAGCGGTGACGGATGCCGAACGCTACTTGAACTACTATATGCTTGTAGCCAATCCGAAGACGCTCATCAGTCTCCAGGGAGTTCAAGAACAACGAGACGAATTGATGGCTTCACTCAAGGCATCTTCTTCAGATGAGAAGATCTTGTCTTGGTTGGGAGATTTGGAGAAATTTAACGAGCTATTAGACCGTGAGATGAATCGTGCCGTCGAACTTCGTCAACAACAAGACGAAATTGGCTTCAAAACCGTTCTCAACACGAGTGTGACACCGACGACGGATCGGGTACGCATGACCGTGACCGACCTTGTCGAATATAAAGGGGAGCTCCTCGAGTCTGAGACGAAAGCGGTACAAGCAGATGCAGAAAGTTCAATCCTTTGGATGCTCATCATCAGTGTTGGTGGTGTTGTGATCGGGATTCTTTCCTTACTTGCGCTACAACGGCTTTTCCTAAAACCGATCAATCGACTCGGTCGTCAAGCACGCATCATGGCAGAAGGGGATTTGACAGGAGAAGATATCGAGGTCGCCTCAAACGATGAACTAGGAGACCTGGTTACGGCGTTCAATGAAATGAAGCACAACCTGGTCGGCTTGATTCGTCGGGTTGGTGAAGCGTCGGACAAAGTGACTGCATATTCTGAAGAACTTTACGCAAGCACAGACCATGTCGCGACAACGACCCAAGGCGTGTCCCGGTTGTTCGAAGAGATGAACGTGGCTGCGCAAGGATCCTCGAAGCGAGCGGAAGAAGGGACGATTGGGGTCAATCAAGCGGTGGATGGATTGAATCAAATCGCTGCGGCCTCACAAGGTGTGAATGAGCAGACGATACATACACTTGAGGCGGCGAACGGTGGACTTGAGACCGTTCAATTGGCAGAGAAACGGATGCAAGAAATTCGCCGTGCCAACGAGCTCACTCAACAGATGGTGAACCGTCTATCGAACCAATCGCTTGAAATCGAGAAAATCACCCGTTCGATCACGGCGATCACGGAACAGACGAACTTGCTTGCCTTAAACGCGGCGATTGAAGCAGCACGTGCGGGTGAGCACGGAAAAGGGTTTGCCGTCGTCGCGGCTGAAGTCCGGAAACTCGCCGAGGAATCGAAACAATCCGCCATTCAAATCCAGACCGTTGTCCGCGACATTCAACGTGACACGGAGCAAGTCGAATCGGCGTTCGAAGAATCGAGCGTACATGTGGAGAATGGGGTATCGCAAATGGGAGAAGTGGCCGAGGCGTTCCGTGAGATCGTATCGGTCATCGAAGAGACGTCCCGTCAAATGAGTGAGATTGCGGCAGCAACAGAAGAAGTGAGTGCCAATACGACTGAAGTTGCCGTCTCTGTTGAAGATATGTCGACAAACGCCGTCTCGACACAGCGAAGCGTCGAAGAAGCCGGTGCGAACGTCGAAGAACAGCTTGCCGCCATTCAAGAGATCAACGGCATCGCTGAAACGATGAGTCACATGTCGTCTGAATTAAAAGATGTCGTCCATGTGTTTAAAACGACATAATAAATGCCCTGACGCGCGCGTCAGGGCATTGCTCGTTACATTAATAGGATTAGACTTGTCGCCATGACGATCATACCAGCAACCATTCCATACATTGAATGATGGGCGTGTCCGTATTCACGGGCGGCAGGGAGCAATTCGTCAAGCGAGATGAAGACCATGATGCCACCGACCGCCGCGAACAAGAGTCCGAAGACGGTGTCGCTCAAGAACGGCATGAGTAACAAGAATCCGATGGCCGCTCCAGCTGGCTCGGCAAGCCCTGACAACATCGAAAGCTTGAACGCCTTCTTCCGTGAGCCCGTCGCATAATAAATCGGGACGGAGACGGCAATCCCTTCCGGAATGTTGTGTAGGGCGATGGCGATGGCGATAGCTAAGCCGACGGCCGGGTCATCTAGTGCCGAGACGAACGTCGCAAGTCCTTCTGGGAAGTTGTGAATCCCGATGGCGAGTGCCATGAAAATCCCCATTTTTTTAAGTCGATTTTGTACCTCTGGATGATTGATTGGAGCCGCTTCATTTGTCGTCGTCGTTGCGAGTTCATGTGTTGTCGGGTCATTCTGCATCGACTCGACAAACTTGACTTCGTGTGGATTCTCCATTTTCGGAATGAACTTATCGATCATGCCAATCAAGAACATCCCACCGAAGAATGCGAGGACGGTGTAGATTGTACCCGTATATTCTCCGTGTGCGCCGACGAGTTCCTCGAGCGCTTTCGGGAAAATCTCGATGAACGACACGTAAATCATGACGCCTCCGGAAAATCCAAGCGAGATGGAGAGGAATGCCGTGTTCGTCCGTTTCGCAAAGAATGCGATCATACTCCCGATTCCGGTAGCTAGACCGGCGAATAGAGTAAGGAGAAAGGCATAAATAACTGTGCTGTCCATATGGAAAGACTCCTTTGATGTTTTGATGTTAGCTACATCATACATGAAGTTTTGCCCATGTGCAACATTTAGTCTTACATGCAAACTCGGTCGGACAATTCGTGAAGGTCGTTACAATTTTAGGAAAATGATTGATAAATGTTTAGAAAATTTGTAATGTTAACGAGAGAAGTTTTTATCAAGAACAGTGGTTTAGAAAGGAAATAGTCGTATGTACAAAAAAGGCAACATTGCGATTTTTGCGATCATCATGATTGCGACAATCCTGCTCGCAGTGTTCACGACGCCATGGGTCGTCAAGAACACGAACCTCGGACTCGACTTAAAAGGTGGATTCGAAGTTTTGTATGAAGTACAACCGCTCGAAGACGGCGACGTCATCGACGAGTCGGCGATGAATGCAACCGTTCGCGCCATCAATAACCGAATCAACGTCCTCGGAGTTTCCGAACCGGACGTTCGAATCGAAGAAAACAATCGCATCCGTGTCCAGCTCGCGGGCGTATCGAACCAAAACGAAGCGCGCGAGGTTCTCTCGTCAACGGCACAATTGACATTCCGTGACGTGAACGACAACGTCTTGCTCGATGGGAAAGACTTGGCGCCGCGTGGGGCAGCGCTCAGCTACAACCAACAAGGACAACCGGTCGTTGAGCTGACACTCCAATCGGCCGACAAGTTTGGTGAAGTGACATCTGAGATTGCACAACGTCCAGCTCCTGAGAACCGTCTGGTCATCTGGCTCGACTATGAAGAGGGCGACACATATGAGGAAGAAGTTCAAAAAGAGAACTCGAAAATTGTGTCAGATGCTTCGGTAACGAGTCCGATCTTATCGGATAAAGCCATCATCTCAGGTGGTGGAATTGACGCGGAAAGCGGTCAACGCCTTGCGGACATCTTGAACGCAGGGGCGCTCCCGGTCAAACTAGATGAGATTTACTCGACATCCGTGTCGGCCCAGTTCGGTCAAGATGCTTTAGAAGAAACGGTATTTGCCGCAACAATCGGAATCATCGCCGTATTCCTCTTCATGTTGTTCTTCTATCGTCTCCCAGGACTCGTATCGATCATCACGCTTGTTCTGTACATCAACTTGATCATGTTGTTCTTTAACGGAATCAATGCGGTATTGACGCTTCCAGGGATTGCAGCACTCGTCCTCGGGGTCGGTATGGCAGTCGATGCGAACATCATTACCGCGGAACGAATCAAAGACGAACTCCGCTCTGGAAAATCGGTCTTATCGGCATTCCGTGCAGGTAACCGTCGTTCCCTCAGTACGATCATCGATGCCAACTTGACGACGCTCATCTCGGCTGCGGTCTTGTTCTATTTCGGACAAAGCTCGGTCAAGGGATTTGCTGTCATGCTCATGATCTCAATCGGGATGACGTTCATCTCGAACGTATTCATCTCACGTTATTTGATGCACCTCCTTGTCTCAAGTCGTCTGTTCGACAAACGCAAAGGATGGTTTGGTGTGAAGGAGAGTGAAATCCGTGAACTTTAAGCTTACTGAATGGAATTACGTGAAACATATGCGCACGATGTTCTTGGTTTCGACGGCAATCGTCGTTCTCGGAATCGGTCTCTTGTTCTTCCGTGGGTTGAACCTCGGAATCGATTTTGCTTCAGGGACGCGGGTCGAAGTACTAACGGAAGAACGTGTGTCGCAAGAAGAATTCACGAAAGCGTTTAACGATGCCGGAGTTGACCAAGAGATTTCAAGCGTCCAATATGCAAATGAAGGTCGCTTGGCATACGTGACGTTCGTTGGCCAATTGGGACAAGAGGAAGTCGCGAACGTCAAGACGGCGTTCACTGAACAATTCGGGAACGACCCGAACATCAGCACCGTCTCGGCTCAAGTCGGTCGTGACTTGGCGAAAAATGCTTTGTATGCGGTAGCCGTCGCGTCGATCGGGATTATTCTCTACATCACGGTGCGTTTCCAATTCTCATATGCACTTGCAACTGTTATCGCGATGTTACACGATGCCTTCTTCATGATTGTCGCGTTCTCGCTCTTTGGGATCGAGGTCAACTTGTACTTTATCGCCGCGATCTTGACCATCATCGGTTACTCGGTCAACGATACAATCGTAACGTTCGACCGGGTCCGCGAGAACATCACGTCGTATGAAAAGGAACGAAAAATCAAGTCGATGGACGTCTATGAGTCAATCATTAACAAGTCGATTCAAGAGACAATCGTACGGTCCGTGAATACGGTCATCACGGTACTCGTTACAGCGATTGCATTGTATGTATTCGGGGCAGAGTCGATTCGTAGCTTCTCGCTCGCGCTCATCGTCGGACTTTTCATGGGGATGTATTCTTCGATCTTCATTGCATCGTATTTATGGCTCCTCATCAAACGTACGACAATCAACAAGAAAAAAGATACGCCGGTCACAGAGGCGTAACAAGTGGGTCTCCCTTCAATCGGGAGACCTTTTCAAATGTCAAGACGGCACATCTTTCACGCGGTCTGCTATAATCTACAATTGATTGGAGTGAAGGACATGTACCATTCGAAAAAACAGTGGCTCTATCCGGAAACAAATCCGGACGACGTCACGCGTTTACAAAACGAATTAAATATATCAGCACAACTGGCGACGTTGCTCGTTCAGCGTGGTCATCAAGACGTAGAAGCGGCCAAGGCATTCTTGTATGCCGAGGATGAACTCGTCTTTCATGACCCGTATTTGTTTGAACAGATGGAGAAAGTCGTCACCCGCATCAAACGGGCAGCAGACGATGGGGAAATGGTGCTCATCTATGGTGACTATGATGTCGACGGGGTCAGTGCCTCATCTGTCATGTGGCATGCGTTGACAGAAATTGGCGTCATGGCCGAGTGTTATATCCCGAACCGTTTCACTGAAGGTTATGGACCGAACAAAGAAGCGTTCCAGTGGGCAGCGAACGAAGGATTCACCTTGGTCGTCACGGTGGACTGTGGAATTTCTGGGATTGAAGAAGCCACACTCTTAAAAGACCTTGGCGTCGATTTGATCATCACGGACCACCACGAGCCGAAAGAGACATTGCCGGACGCCTATGCAATCATTCATCCACATATCGACCCGGGATATCCATACGATAAACTCGCCGGTGCGGGAGTCGCTCTCAAAGTGGCGCACGCCGTTTTAGGGAGAATGCCGGAAGAACTCCTTGATTTGGCCGTCCTCGGAACGATTGCCGACCTCGTCCCACTCGACGGAGAGAATCGATTGCTCGCGAAGAAGGGGATTGTCGCGCTCGAGGCTTCAAAACGTCCAGGTATTCTAGCATTACGTGAAGTATGTGGTCTCGGTGACAGCGTATTGAACGAAGAGTCGGTCGGTTTCGCGTTCGGTCCACGCATCAATGCCGCAGGTCGACTCGATTCAGCGATGCCGGCATTACAAATGCTCCTGGCTGAACATGTCGAGGAAGCGCTCGAGCTCGCAAAACAGCTCGATAAGCAAAACAAAGAACGTCAAGACATCGTCAAGACGATCGCTGCTGAAGCGAAAGAACTCGTCGAAGCATCGATGACCGAGGACCGTGTACTCGTCGTGGCAAGTGAGAAGTGGAATCCTGGAGTTGTCGGGATTGTCGCATCTCGTCTCGTCGAGGCGTACTATCGTCCAGTCATCCTCCTTTGCCATGACCCTGAGACGGGTAAGGCGAAAGGATCGGGTCGTTCGATTGATGGGTTTGATCTCTTCAAGGAACTTTCGAAGAATGAAGATATTTTGCCACACTTTGGTGGGCACCCCGCTGCCGCCGGGATGACCCTTCAGTCGGAACATGTCGCCGAACTACGAGAGCGGCTGAACCGTCAAGCGGATTCTATCCCTGATGACGTGTTTGTGCCACGGGTGAACGTCGACTTGAAACTCTCCGTCAACGACGTCTCGCTCGACTTGATCTCAGAAATCGGAAAGCTCGCGCCGTTTGGTATGGGGAATCCATCCCCTCGTGTCGTCGTCGCAGATGCGAAACTGCGAGATATTCGCCAAATCGGACGGGATGCCACGCATTTGAAAGTACAGCTCGCTGGTGACAAGCGTGAGCTCGATGGCATCGGATTTGGATTCGGGCACGTCGTTTCAGAGATTTCAAAGATGGCTCATATCTCGGTGATGGGAAGTCTTCAAGTCAACGAATGGAACGGAATGCGTAAACCGCAGCTCATGATTCAAGATTTACGGGTCGATGACTTCCAAGTGTTTGACTATCGTGGGAAGAAAAAATCAATGCAAGAGTTGAAAGATTTGCCGAAAGAACAGACGTCATTTTTATCTTTCCAAGGGACGAACGAAGATTTTCCACTCCATGAAGGAGATGAACCGCTCAACCGTTTCGTCGTTCTGCTCGATCTTCCGGACGATGAAGAGGTGCTCGCAGAAAAACTTCATGAGGGGATTGAACGTATTTATTGTGCCTTCGGTCAAGGAGACTCGTTCTTTGAACGTCTTCCGTCCCGTGAGGATTTCCGAACGTATTATGTCCATATGGCAACATGCGAACGGAAAAATCTTCGTGAAAACCTGATTCGTCTGTCAAAAGAGCGAAAATGGTCAAAAAATACGATTCAATTTATGCATCAAGTATTCTCTGAACTCGAATTTCTTGTTACAATGGAAGACGGACTGCCTGGAGTCAATCCAGAAGCACCGAAACGCGATTTGACCGAGGCGCCGTGCTATCAACGCCGGATTGGGCGCCAACAACTCGAAGAGCGTTTCGTATACGCGTCATTGGCGGAGCTCAAAGAGCGGTTACAATCGTTGCGATCGAACAAGATGCAGGAGGCATACACATAAAATGGATTTCAAACAGCATATTAAAGAAGTAGCAGATTATCCGAAGGAAGGAATCAGCTTCAAAGATATCACGTCACTCATGCAAGATGGCGAAGTCTACAAGAAAGCAGTAGATGAGCTCGTCGTTTATGCACGTGAACGTGGAGCGGAGTTGATCGCTGGTCCGGAAGCACGCGGATTCGTCGTCGGTTGCCCGGCAGCGTATGCGCTCGAACTCGGGTTTGTACCAGTACGTAAAGAAGGAAAGTTACCACGTGAGACAGTACGAGTTTCATACGGTCTTGAGTATGGAACGGACATTTTAACGATGCACAAAGATTCAATCAAACCTGGACAACAAGTCGTCATCTTGGATGACTTGCTCGCAACAGGTGGTACGATTGAAGCAACGATTAAAATGATTGAACAACTCGGTGGTGTTGTGGCAGGAATCGGGTTCTTGATCGAACTCGACGGACTTGGTGGACGTGAGCGTCTTGAAGGATACGACGTGTTCTCACTCATCCGCTACGAAGACTAATTTGAACGGGAAGCGATATGCTTCCCGTTTTTGAATAGTTTTTAAGGAAAATAACCTACAACCTTTGACAGGTCGTCAGATTTTTTCGATAATGGTTATAAAAATCACAGAATCTTGAATACAAACTACTACCATGCTGCGACGAATCCGAGGCGATTGGAGCGGTTAGAAAAAGGGTGTCGAATGTTATGACCAAAAAACAAATCGTAAGTATTGAGGATCTTCTCGACGCGCTCGGGGAGTATATGGGTGACGACGATATAGCCGAAGTGAAACGCGCTTACGAATACGCAAAACTTCATCATACCGGTCAGTTCCGACGTTCGGGCGAGCCCTATATTCTCCATCCGGTCCAAGTGGCCGGCATTCTCGTTGATATCGGCTTAGACGCCACAACGATTATTGGAGCGCTCTTGCATGATGTTGTCGAAGATACGGATGTTTCGTTACAGCAATTGACGGACGATTTTGGTCCAGACGTGGCCATGCTCGTCGATGGCGTCACGAAACTTGGTAAGATTAAATATAAATCGAAAAAAGAAGAACTTGCTGAAAACCACCGGAAGATGATTATCGCCATGGCAGAAGACGTGCGCGTGATCTTGATCAAACTTGCGGACCGGCTCCACAATATGCGGACACTGCAGCATATGCCGAAAGAGAAACAAGTCCAAAAAGCGGAAGAAACGCTTGAAATCTTTGCGCCTCTCGCACACCGGATGGGGATTTCGACAATCAAATGGGAGCTCGAGGATATTTCGTTACGTTATATCAACCCGCAGCAATACTATAAGATCGTCTCGATGATGAAACAGAAACGGACGGAACGGGAAGCACTCGTCACCTCTGTCATCACGGAAGTGAACGGGGTTCTTGAGGAAGTGCATATCGATGCCGACGTGAACGGTCGACCGAAGCACATCTATTCTATATATAACAAGATGGTGAAGCATAAAAAAGAGTTCAATGAAATTTACGATTTGATGGCGGTCCGCATTATCGTCGATTCGATTCGTGATTGTTATGCCGTGCTCGGAATCATCCACACCCAGTACAAGCCGATGCCGGGACGTTTCAAAGATTATATCGCTATGCCGAAGCCGAACATGTATCAGTCGCTCCATACGACAGTGATTGGACCGAAAGGTGAGCCGCTCGAAGTCCAAATTCGGACGAAAGACATGCATTTCATCGCTGAGTTCGGGATTGCGGCACACTGGGCGTATAAAGAAGGGAAAAACGTCTCGACGAACGGATTCGACGAGAAGATCGCCCATCTTCGTGAGATTCTTGAGCTTCAAAAGGATACGACGGATGCCGAGGAATTCATGGAATCCCTCAAAGTCGATTTCTTTAGCGACATGCTGTACGTCTTCACACCGAAAGGAGACGTATTCGAGTTGCCGAAGGGCTCAGTCCCGATTGACTATGCGTACCGGATTCATACGGAGATCGGGCACCGGATGACGGGTGCGAAAGTGAACGGGCGGATGGTACCGCTTGACTACAAACTTGAGACTGGTGACATCATCGAAATCATCACGTCGAAGCATAGTTACGGACCGAGTAAGGATTGGTTGAAGCTTGCAGTTTCAAGCCAGGCGAAGAACAAGATTCGTCAATGGTTCAAACGTCAGCAACGTGAAGAAAACGTTGAAAAAGGGAAAGATCTCGTCGAAGCAGAAATTAAGAAACTTGGTTTTGAACCGAAAGAGATTATCGATGAACCTGCACTCAGTATCGTCGTCGAGAAGTTCAACTTCGGGAACGAGGAAGAGATGTACGCCGCTGTCGGTTATCAAGGCATCACTGCCGCACAAGTCGCACATAAGTTGACGGAGAAGCAGCGGAAAGAACCGAAACTCGAACTGTCGGAAGCCATCAGCGAATTGAAAGTCAGTCAGGCACCGAAGAAGAAAACGACGGAAGCGGGCGTGACGGTCAAAGGCATCGACAACATGCTCGTTCGCATGAGCCGTTGTTGTAACCCGGTACCGGGGGATGAAATCGTCGGATACATTACCCGTGGACGCGGTGTCTCAATTCACCGGAAAGACTGCTTGAACATTGTCAACGAACAACACCCAGAGCGTCTCCTTGACGTCGAATGGGAAGTCGGACAAGCGAAAGAGAAGAACTATAACGTCGACATCGAAATCACAGGATATGATCGCTCAGGTCTCTTAAACGACGTCCTTCAAGCAGTATCGGCGACGAATACGAATATCGTGGCCGTCAGTGGTCGGGGCGACCAAAACAAACAGGCCCGCATCTCGATGACCATCTCGATTCCGAACGTGAACCATTTGCAGAAAGTCGTCGAGCGCATCAAACAAATCTCAGACGTGTATTCGGTCAGCCGAGTCATGATGACGTGACGAAAGGAAGAGGAACGTGCGTGTATTATTGCAACGAGTGAAAGAAGCATCGGTCACAGTCGAGGAAGAAGTCGTCGGGGCAATCAACGCCGGGTACTTGCTTCTCGTCGGTGTGACACATGAAGATACAGAAGAGGAAGTGAACTGGCTCGCCGACAAGGTGACCGGACTTCGCGTCTTCGAGGACGATCAAGAAAAGATGAACTTATCGATTCAAGACGTGTCCGGACAAATTTTATCTGTCTCTCAGTTCACTTTATATGGAGACACGATGAAAGGGCGGCGACCTGCTTTTACAAAGGCCGCAAAACCGGATATGGCCGAGACGCTTTATGAAAAATTCAATGAGCGACTCCGGTCGAATGGGCTCGTCGTAGAGACGGGACGCTTCGGAGCGATGATGGACGTCGCCCTCGTCAATGACGGACCGGTCACACTCATGCTCGAAAAAAACGCTTGACAGATGCCGGCTTGATTCGGCATCATGAAGCATATAGTCAAACACCTACGATAAAGAAGAGTACGGTCAACCCACCAGCAAAGAGAGCGATGCCTTGGCTGAAAGCATCGACTGGATGATGACCCGAACGACACTTTGGAGGTGCTCCCTTGAAAGCGAGTAGGGGGAGCCGTTTCATCGGGCGTTAACCGATTTCGAGTGGCAGAGTTTCAAGTGATGGCTCTGCAACGAGGGTGGTACCACGGGAAACTGACACAGGCTCTCGTCCCTTTGCGGACGAGGGCCTTTTTGTATTTTTAAGGAGGGAAATGTGATGATGAAAGCACCACGCGGTACACAAGACCTGCTTCCGGGCACGGTCGAGACGTGGCAATATGTCGAAGAAAAGCTTCGCGACATGAGCGCCCGTTATAACTATAAAGAAATCCGCACACCAATCTTTGAAACGACGAACCTGTTCACACGCAGTGTCGGGGAAACGACGGACATCGTCCAAAAAGAGATGTTCACGCTCGTGAAGAAAGGGAAAGACGAGTACACGCTTCGCCCAGAAGGAACGGCATCTGTCGTTCGTGCGTTCGTGACGAACAAACTGTTCGGAAATCCGGACCAGCCGACCAAGCTCTACTACATGGGACCAATGTTCCGCTACGAGCGTCCACAAAAAGGTCGCTTCCGTCAGCTTCACCAATACGGTGTCGAAGCAATCGGTAGTAGTGACCCGGCCGTTGACGCTGAGGTCATCAGCCTCGCCTATTCGATTTACAAGTCGTTCGGACTTCAGAAAATCAAAGTCGTCGTCAACTCGCTTGGGGACGCGGAAAGCCGCAATGCCCACCGCGATGCGCTCATCCGTCACTTTGAGCCGGTGGCAGGCGAACTTTGCCAAGACTGTCAGTCACGCCTGTATAAGAATCCGCTTCGCATCTTGGATTGTAAGGTCGACCGCGATCACCCGTCGATGAAGACGGCCCCGTCGATTCTTGAATATTTGAACGAAGAGTCGAAGGCCTATTTCGACCAAGTGCTCGCACAACTTGACGCACTTGGTGTCGCCTATGAAGTCGACCCGACGCTCGTCCGTGGACTCGATTACTACACGCACACTGCGTTTGAAATCATGTCTGAGGCAGAAGGATTCGGAGCCATCACGACGCTTTGTGGCGGCGGACGCTATAACGGTCTCGTACAAGATATCGGCGGACCGGACATGCCGGGAATCGGTTTTGGAATCGGGTTGGAGCGTCTCATCCTCGCATTGGAGAATGAAGGAGTCCTACCTGAACTCGAGACAGGACTTGATGTCTTCATCGTCGCCCAAGGCGGAAAAGAAGTCGAATTGACGGCGACACGCCTCCTACAACTCCTCCGCATGGAAGGGTTCAAAGCAGACCGTGATTACCAAGGACGCAAGTTCAAAGGACAATTCAAACAGGCGGACCGTCTGAAAGCCAAGTTCACAGTCATCTTAGGGGATGACGAAGTCGAACGAGGGTCAGCCGCCTTGAAAGATATGACGACTGGTGAACAAGTCGACGTGCCACTCTCGGCCGTTGCAGACAAAATTCGTGAACTATCGGAAGGAGCAGGACAATGATCGGACGCACACATATGAACGGCCGCGTGACAGAGTCACTCATCGGCCAGGAAGTACAATTAAAAGGATGGGTACAAAAACGTCGTGACCTCGGAGGTCTCATCTTCATCGATCTTCGTGACCGCACAGGGATCGTCCAAGTCGTCGTTCGCCCAGAGAACGAAGCGGTCCACCAACTCGCGGAGACGATTCGTAGTGAGTTCGTCCTCGACGTGAAAGGGACGGTTCTCGAGCGTGAGAACAAGAACCCGAACATGCCGACAGGAAATATCGAAGTCATCGCTTCAGAGATCAACATCTTAAACGCTGCGAAGATGACACCAATCCCAATCGGTGACGAAGCGGAAAACGTTTCAGAAGACCTGCGTCTCAAATACCGTTACCTCGACCTTCGTCGTCCGGCGCTCCAAGAGACGTTCCGTCTCCGCTCGAAAACGTCGAACACGATTC
This sequence comes from Exiguobacterium sp. s132, assembly GCF_018617235.1. Classification (GTDB taxonomy): domain Bacteria; phylum Bacillota; class Bacilli; order Exiguobacteriales; family Exiguobacteriaceae; genus Exiguobacterium; species Exiguobacterium profundum. The sequence continues at coordinate 286,845 of NZ_JACSJU010000001.1, forward strand.
GTAACTTCTTGACGGAGCAAGAGTTCCTTGAAGTCGAAACACCGATTTTGACGAAGTCGACGCCAGAAGGCGCACGTGACTATCTCGTACCGAGCCGTGTCCACGGTGGTGAGTTCTATGCACTTCCACAATCACCACAGCTCTTCAAACAGTTGCTCATGGTCGCAGGATTTGACCGTTACTTCCAAATCGCACGCTGCTTCCGTGACGAGGACCTTCGTGCAGACCGTCAACCTGAATTCACACAAGTCGACATCGAAACGAGCTTCATGGACATCGAAGACTTGATGGCGATGATGGAATCGATGATGGGACAAGTCATGGAATCGACGCTCGGTCGTACGGACACACCAGCGAAGTTCGAGCGGATGACACACGCGGAAGCGATGCGTCGTTTTGGTTCGGATAAGCCGGACACGCGCTTCGGTCTCGAACTCATCGACGTGGCAGACACTGTGAAAGGTGCTGGCTTTAAAGTGTTCGATGCAGCACTCGAATCAAACGGGCAAGTCAAGGCGATCAACGTCAAAGGTGAGGCGGACAACTTCTCACGTAAAGACATCGACAAGCTTCAAGAGTTCACGGCGGTGTACGGTGCGAAAGGTCTCGCATGGCTCAAAGTGACAGCGGAAGGCTTGAACGGTCCAATCGCGAAGTTCTTTGATGAGACATACGCACAGAAGCTAATTGAAGCCACAGATGCAGAAGCAGGTGACCTTCTTCTCTTCGTCGCATCGAAACCAACTGTCGTTGCAGACAGCCTTGGCGCACTCCGCGTCAAGCTCGGTCACGAACTTGGTCTCATCGACGAATCGAAGTTCAACTTCCTTTGGGTAACGGACTTCCCACTCGTAACGTTTGAAGAAGAAGACGGTCGCTTCTATGCGAACCACCATCCGTTCACGATGCCAAACCGTGAAGACCTCCATCTTCTCGAGACAGATCCGGCAAGTGTACGCGCGGTTGCGTATGACCTCGTCTTGAACGGTTACGAACTCGGTGGCGGTTCACAACGTATTTATGAGCGTGACATTCAAGAGCGCATGTTCAAATTGCTTGGTTTCACACAAGAAGAAGCGGTTGAACAGTTCGGCTTCTTGCTTGAAGCGTTCGAATACGGTACACCGCCACATGCGGGAATCGCACTCGGTCTCGACCGTCTCGTCATGATTCTTGCAGGTCGTTCGAACCTTCGCGACACAATCGCCTTCCCGAAAACGGCTTCGGCAAGCTGTCTCTTGACGCAAGCACCGAGCCCTGTCGCGGACGCGCAACTCGAAGAGTTATCGATTCGTACGGCAATAAAAGAGAAAAAATAAGCATAAAAAAACGAGGGTTGCCATGGCAATCCTCGTTTTTTGTATGTGTGAAACGGATTTTGGATTCAACACGAGATGGTAGATATTTAATTGGAACACATCCTCTTGTTAACGTTTATCCTCTTCTCGCTGCATATATTTCGCTGTTCGCTGCAACGCGAAACCAAACGCAAACAGCGAGGCGATGACTGCGGACATCGTATATACCGAATCGATAAACGCCAGATAGATTCCAAGTAGTCCGAGACCGAAACTCACGAAAAAGAGAATGAGGAGTCTCGGATGTTGTTTCAGTGTCTGTTTCATCGGCTCGGAACGTTCAACTGACATCCTGTGCCGTCCGTCACGAGTAGATTCGAATTGAACACTTGGCCGTCACTCTTCAAGACGAGCGTACGACGGTCTTCGAGGAAATCGATTTTCATCTGTTCATCTAAAAACACTTTTGTCCAGTTTTTGATTAAGATTGGTCCGATGTTTGATTCGATTTCAACGTCTTCCGGAGTCGTCTCGGTTACGTATCGAATCTCAAAGATTCCGCTGTTCCCACAACCACAACCTTCTGTCTCGTAAAAGAGGTGCATCTGTCCTTCGCGTTCGCCTTTCAATGACTCGATTCGTTCGAGGGCACGATCTGTAATGTGTACATGCATGTGTATCACTCCTTACTTTTATTATACGCCGTTTGAAAAAAGAATGAAAAAGGGATGCATCCTGTTTTCCACCTTTCGGAAAAAAGCGTACACTTAATGAAGAGAAGGGGGAAGAGAGAATGATTTCACGTTTTTTTAGTTATTATCGACCACATAAAAAGTTATTCCTACTCGATTTTTCATTCGCAATTCTCGTCGGACTGCTTGAACTTGGATTTCCGCTTGCCGTTCAATGGTTCATCGACGACTTGTTGCCGGGTGGGGAATGGAACTGGATTATCATCGTCAGCATCGGCCTGTTGATTCTATACATATTGGCCATGATGATGCAGTACGTCGTTAACTACTGGGGACATAAGCTCGGCATCAACATCGAGACGGACATGCGAGAAGAGTTGTTCACGCATATCCATAAACAGTCGTTCCGCTTCTTTGACAATCATAAGACCGGCCATTTGATGAGCCGGGTCACGAACGACTTGTTCGATATCGGGGAAGTGGCGCACCATGGGCCGGAAGACTTCTTTATCGCCATCATGACGTTACTCGGTGCGTTCGGGATCATGTTCTCGATCGACCCTGAACTCGCACTCGTCACCGTTGTCGCAGTACCGTTCCTCATCATCATGATCACGTATGCGAATAAGAACATGAACAAGGCGTGGCAAAAGATGTACACGAATATCGGGGAAGTGAACGCGCGCGTCGAGGACAGTGTGTCCGGGGCACGCGTCGTCCAATCGTTTACGAACGAGGCGTTCGAAATCGGGCGTTTCCAAAAAGACAACAACTTCTATCGCGGCTCGAAGATTGAAGCGTATCGTGTCATGAGTACGTCACTCGCAGGTATTTATATCACGACGCGTCTTATGACGTTGCTCGTCCTTGTATACGGGGCGTACTTGACGTATGAAGGACAGTTATCGTACGGACAACTCGTCGGCTTCATCTTGTACATGAATTTACTCATTAAGCCGATTGAAAAGATCACGGCGCTCCTCGAGATGTATCCGAAAGGGATGGCAGGGTTCAAACGATTCACGCAGTTGCTTGATGAAGAGCCGGACATTGAGAACCGAGCGGATGCGACCGAGGTCGAAACGTTGACAGGTGATATCGTCTTCGACGACGTCTCATTCGGCTATTCAGACTACCGCCAAGTGTTGACAGATATTGATTTGTCGATCGAGGCAGGGACGACTGTTGCCTTAGTCGGGACGAGCGGGGCTGGAAAGACAACCATCTGTTCACTCATTCCGCGTTTTTATGACGTCACAAAGGGTGCCATCTCGATTGACGGCATGGATATCCGGAAGATGACGAAAGAGAGTTTACGTCGTCAAATCGGAATTGTGCAACAAGATGTCTTCTTATTTGCGGGTACGCTACGGGAGAACATTGCTTACGGGAAACTGGATGCGACCGATGCAGAGATCATGCATGCGGTGGAAAAAGCACATCTCGGCACGCTCGTCGAAGAGCTCGAGCACGGTCTTGATACACAAATCGGAGAGCGTGGACTAAAACTCTCCGGAGGTCAGAAACAACGCATCGCCATTGCGCGTATGTTTTTGAAAAATCCGCCGATTTTAATACTCGATGAGGCGACCTCGGCGCTCGATACGGAGACCGAGGCCATCATTCAGGATTCATTAAATGAACTGGCAGCAAATCGAACGACGCTCATCATCGCGCACCGTTTAGCGACTGTAAGGAATGCCGACCGGATTCTTGTCGTGACGGCAGAAGGAATCGTAGAAGATGGAACGCACGAAGAACTCAGTCAAAAAGGTGGCGTCTTCACGAACCTGTTACAACGTCAACAACTATAAATCGAGGGCTGCCTGATAAAGGGCGGCCCTTTTTTGGCGTGATAACAGCATTTCGTGGGTAAATACTTATGGATGAACGAAAGCGAAGGAGGCAAAATACCATGAAAGCTGTACAAGTCGTAGGATATGGGGACGTTGACCAACTCCAAGTGGTTGATATCCCGAAACCGTCTCCGAAAGCAGGAGAAGTGCTGATCAAGGTACGCGCCTGCGCGATTAACAATACGGAAATATGGATGCGAGAAGGGGCTTATGGAGCTGGGGAGAAGTCAGGATGGCGCCCGGAAGGCGTCCAGTTCCCACGCATTCCCGGTTCAGACATCACTGGTGAAGTCGTCGAGCTCGGAGATGGGGTCGACCAAGGGATGATGGGTCGACACGTCGTCTTATTCCCGTTCACCTCGAGCGGACCTGAGCGGAAGGAACACTTGTCGGACGATATGTCCTTTATTGGATCAGAGTATGACGGGGGCTACGCGGAGTATGTATCATGGCCGGCTGACCTTTGTTTTGACATGCCGCTTGATGATTTCGTCGAGAGTGCAGTCTTTTCCGTAAGTGGTCTCACGGCTTGGCATATGAACGAGCAGTTACACATCCGTTCCGGTGAGACGATTGTCGTCACTGGGGCAAGTGGCGGGGTCGGCTCACTCAACATCCAAATTGCGGCGAACGTATTCGGGGCGAATGTGTTCGCTATCGTCGGTGATTTGAAAAACGAGCAAGAGTTAAAAGCGCTTGGGGCGACCGAAGTGTTTTCCTATCGTTCTGAGACGCTCGCCGATGATATCATCGCTGCGAACGGTGGCCCGGTCGACGCGGTCCTCGATGTCGTGGGAGATGCGCTATTTGATGTATCTCTAAACATCTTGAAAAAGGGAGGGAAGTTCTGTATCTCTGGTTCGGCGGGAGGACAGACGACCCATCTCGACTTCCGGACGCTGTACTTGAAACATATCGCGATGTACGGGTCTGTTCTCGGGACACGATATGAATTCGCAGAGATGTTGCGCTCGATCGCCGAAGGGAAGCTAAAACCGGTCATTGACCGGACGTTCCCGCTTGAAGAGGCACGTGAGGCACAGGCGTATTTTAAACAATCGGGTAAGTTCGGAAAGATTGTGCTCATTCCGAACACATAAAAAGAGAGGAGATCTCCTCTCTTTTTCATGCGATTTTTACTTTGAGACGATCGACATAGGCGATGAACAGGCGGAACCGTTCTAGCCAAAACTGGAAGAATGGACCGATGAGGAAAATCGATAAGACGGTCCCGAAGAAAAGTGGTCCGCCGAGTGCCCAACCGATGAGACAAGCGGTCAGTTCCATCCAAGTCCTCATGGCACGGACGGACGTTTGGAAACGGTCTGCTAAGGCAAGCGTCAATCCATCGCGTGGACCGGCACCGTACCCGACGGCGACATAGAGACCAGCTCCCATGCCCATCACAAATATGCCGAATGTGAGCCAAACAATATTCACAATCATCCCTTCGAAAACAGGGAGCCATTGCTCATTTAATATCACGTTCATGAACACCCCAACGAACACCGCGTTTACTAGAGTTCCGAACTGAGGACGGATGCGGTCGAGTATGTATTTAAATAGAACGAGTAAAAGACCGACGCATAAAATCACCGTCCCGATTGAAATCGGAAGATGGTGAGCGATACCGATATGAAGGACGTCCCACGTGGAAACCCCGAGATTTGCCGTGATCATGATAGATGAACCGAGCGCGAGTAAGAACAACCCGGTCATGAAGAGACCCCATTTGAAGAGAATGCGTAAAAGGTGGATAGATCGGACGTGCACGAACATCGCCTCGTTTCAATAGAATGATTGATTTATCTTAGCACAGGCGATTGAAAAACATAAAAAAAACGTCTCAGCTTATTGGCTGAGACGTGAGTGTTATTTCTTCGGTGATTTCTTTGCTTTGTTCTTTTTATAGTAATCGTAGACGAACGGTGCGACCGCCGTCGCGATTTTAATCAATGTTCCCATTTTGCCTTTCTTAGCCATTATGTTGCACCCCTTTCTCTTCTAGAAGAATATATTCCACACAATTTGATTTTGAAAACATATCTCGAGCACATTCCGTCTTCATGACAAAGATTATAACCCATCATACTATAGGGTGGAGGAGGTCTAATGATGAAAACAATCATATGGTACCAAAATGATTTACGTATTGATGATCATTTACCGCTTGAAGAGGCACTTCGCCATGACGATCCGATCGAAGGTCATTTTTTTATCAGTCCGAATCAGTTCGTTGAAAATCGTTATGGCGTCATTCCACTTGGGAAGGAGCGACTTCATTTCTTGAAGGAGTCATTAGAGGATGTGGCCGGTTCACTCGACGCACTTGGTATCTCATTTCACGTGCACGTCGGTCATCCGCTCGAAACGCTCGACCCGTCCGACCGTCTCTTGTTTCAGCGGGCAGTCGGATACAATGAGCGCCGACGTGAAAATGAAGTGATCAAAAAATGGAAAGGGGAGTACGAGACGTTCGGTGGATTCACGTTATTTGAAGAGGGCCATATCCCGTTTGAGAAAATGCCGTTTCTCTTCACGGAGTTTCGAAAAGCGGTCGAATATGATGTACGTCCCCGAGAACTGATTTCCCGTAAGGCGACGGCTGCCACACGCGAGGTGACGTTCCCATTTTCGATTCAAGAAGTAAAGCAAGACCCGAGGACGGCGTTTCCGTTCAAAGGTGGCGAATTGGCAGCGAAGCGTCGATTGAATGACTATTTGTCCGTGCCGATTCGAACGTACAAAGAAACGAGAAATGGTTTTGGTATCGATGACTCGACGAAGCTATCTTCTTATTTAGCGAACGGCTCGTTATCACCTCGACGGGTATTCTTTGAACTCGAGGCACATGAACGAACGCATGGGGTAAATGAATCAACGTACTGGCTGTACTTTGAACTATTATGGCGTGAGTTCTTTCAATGGGTCGCACTCGAGCAAGGGAAAAAATTATTTCGATCACAAGGCATCCGGTCGAAACGGAAAGACTGGCGAGTCGAGGCGGATGTCATTGAAAAATGGCGAAAGGGAGAGACGGGTGTTGATTTCGTAGATGCGTTTATGCGCGAACTGAATGCGACGGGATGGATGTCCAATCGGGGGCGACAAATCGTGGCGAATTATTTTTCAAAAGAGTTAAAACAAGATTGGCGTTACGGGGCTTCCTACTTTGAATCGAAACTAATCGATTACGACGTGGCGAGCAATTGGGGGAATTGGGCGTACCAGGCGGGTGTCGGGAACGACTCGCGCGACCGCCGTTTCAACATCGAGCGTCAACAGTTCACGTATGACCCGGACCGTGCGTTTCGTAACAAATGGTTGTGACCAAACTGTCACGTGAAGTCGGCGTTTCTCATTGACTTCTTTTTACAGAAACGCTATAGTTAAATCAACAGATGGGATACCTGAGGTGTACGAGAGCCGCCTTCGTTATTTTGAGCCAACACTTTGAATACGGGAGACCGAACTGCTAACCAGATCAACTGCCTCATCACGTGCAGGAGGACTTGTGAAGGAAACGCTAGGTCACCCACCTGCATACGCAGGTTCAAAAGCAAGGCATCGTCACGGCACTCCGGGCCCCATCGATTTTTTTTGTAAATACGTCGCGAGACGTCTTTTTTTTGAATATAATTCCGAGTAAAATAGTATGAGAAAATAGAATTAGTTGGAGGAAGAAATATGCTACACCAGTTTTCACGAAATGAATTGGCCATCGGCTCTGAAGGCCTTGATGCTTTAAAGAATAAAACGGTCGCGATTTTAGGCGTCGGCGGTGTCGGCTCATTTGCGGCCGAGGCACTTGCGCGCAGTGGCGTCGGACGCATCGTCCTCGTCGATAAAGATGATATCGACATCACGAACGTCAACCGACAAATCCACGCACTATTGTCGACGGTCGGTCAACCGAAAGTCGAAGCGATGGGGAAACGTCTCCTCGACATCAACCCGGACTTAGACCTCGTCCAATTGAAGATGTTCTATACAGAAGAGACATATGAAGAGTTCTTCGCTCAAAACATCGACTACGTCATCGATGCGTCAGACACGATCATCTATAAGATTCATTTAATCGTAGAATGTAAGCGTCGCGGCATCCCGGTCATCTCAAGCATGGGGATGGCGAATAAGATGGATCCGACACGCATCAAGGTCGTCGACATTAAAGATACGTCATATGACCCGATTGCGAAGATGGTCCGTACTCGTCTACGTAAAGAGAAAATCTACAAAGGCGTCCCGGTCGTCTTCTCGGACGAATCTCCAATCGTGACACGCGAGGACGTGAACGAGGTCGTCGGGAAGAAAGATGCACCGATCCGTAAAGCGAAGATGCCACCGAGCTCGAACGCGTTCGTCCCATCGGTTGCAGGACTTGTCGCTGCGGGATACGTCATCAATGACTTGCTCGAACAAGCGGGCGTCGAAATCAACCGCATCCAAAAATAAAACGACGCTGGCTCATTTCGAGTCGCGTCGTTTTTCCCAATAATCGAGCCGTTTTTGAATTTGTTGCTCGAATCCACGTGGCGTCGGTTTATAGTAATTTGGTCGTTTTCTAGCCAAGTTTTCTGGCCAATAGTTTTGAGGGACGAACCCGTCTTTTTCGTCATGTGGATACTTGTATCCGACCCCGTTCCCGAGTTCACGTGCTCCTGGACTATGGGCATCCCGGAGATGTACGGGCACAGGGCCTCCCTCGACTGTCCGGACGTGGTGAAGCGCCTTGTCGATGGCGGTGATGACCGCATTTGATTTTGGAGCGGTTGCCAAATAGAGAACGGCTTCTGCGATTGGGATGCGAGCTTCCGGAAAACCGATGTACTCGCTCGCTCGTGCTGCTGCATCGACGATGAGAAGTGCGTTCGGGTCGCTCATTCCGATATCTTCGGCGGCATGGACGTATAAACGACGCATGATGAATCGCGGAGATTCGCCAGCCTCAATCATGACGGCTAGCCAGTATAGCGCGGCATCCGGGTCAGACCCCCGAATCGATTTGATAAACGCCGAAATGACATCGTAATGTCGGTCGCCCGTCTTATCGTATTTGATTGACTTCTGTTGAATCGACTCTTCCGCGACCTCTAGCGTGATATGAATCTCTCCGTCCACCTCAGGCGTTGTCAAGACGGCGAGTTCGAGTGCGTTCAATAGGACACGGTAGTCACCATCCGCCATTTTGATATAATGGTCTGCAGCAGCTTCATCCATTTTGACCGGATAATTTCCGAGACCACGTGAATCGTGTAGCGCCCGCTCAAGGACGGCACGTAACTCTTCAGCACCAGGTGGCTCGAGTCGAAATACGGTCGCGCGTGACAGGAGTGCGGCGTTTACTTCAAAACTCGGGTTTTCGGTCGTCGCTCCGATGAGGACGAGCTTTCCAGACTCAAGGGCAGGAAGGAGCGCGTCTTGTTGGAGCTTATTGAACCGGTGGATCTCATCTAAAAAGAGAATCGTCCGTTCGTCTTCATAGTCGAAGCGGGACTCCGCTTCACGAATGACGTTCCGCAATTCATCGAGTTTTGCTGTGACGGCGTTCAATTGGACGAATGTCGCTTTCGTGTAATTCGAAATAACACGGGCAAGTGTCGTCTTACCGGTGCCAGGTGGACCATATAGGATAATCGTACCGAGTCGATCGGCTTCGATGGCACGACGAAGTAGCTTGCCCTCGCCGATGATATGGCGCTGTCCGATAACGTCATCTAATGTTTCGGGGCGCATCCGATTGGCGAGCGGTCCGCCATTCGATTGATGAAATAAATCAGGCATACGTAACCATTCCTTTCGACAAACGTTTGTTCGATTAGTATAACAGAAGGAGACTTGAAGATGAAAATATCTACAAAGGGCCGCTATGGCTTAACGATTATGATTGCGTTGGCGCGTGAGACAGATAACAAGCCGCTCAGTTTAAAGAAGATTGCCGCACGCCATGAGTTGCCGGAGCATTATTTGGAGCAATTGATCGGTCCACTCCGCAACGGGGGACTCGTCAAGAGTGTACGGGGTGCGTACGGCGGCTATCAGCTCGTCAAACCGGCAGAAGAAGTGACAGCAGGTGAAATCATTCGCTTGCTCGAGGGACCTTTAGCCATCGTCGAAGAATCTGAAGCAGATGATGCGGTGAAACGCAAGCTTTGGGATAAAATCAAAGAAGCCATCGATACCGTCCTTGACGAAACGACACTCGCGGACCTCGCTGAAGAAGAGTCAGACGGCTACATGTTTTATATTTAATAATGAGGTGACCTTAGATGAACTATTTTGATCACGCTGCGACGACACCGATGCGACCAGAAGTCCTCGAAGCGATGACACCGTACTTTTTAGAGACGTACGGGAACGCGTCGAGCATCCACGGAATTGGACGTAACGCCCGGGCGGCGCTCGATTCGTCACGTCGCGTCCTCGCGAAGTGGATTGGTGCTTCACCGAACGAGATCGTCTTTACGTCAGGTGGGACGGAGTCGGATAACTATGCCTTGTTCGGTGCGGCATATGCCCATCAAGAAAAAGGCAAACATATCATTACGACAAAAGTCGAGCACCACGCCGTTCTTCACGCGATGGAGCAACTTGAGCGTGAGGGCTTCGACGTCACGTATCTCGATGTTGATGAGTCGGGAGCTGTAGATATAGAAACGTTCCGATCAGCGTTACGTGAGGATACGATTCTCGTATCGGTTATGTACGGCAACAACGAGGTCGGAACGCGCCAACCGATTCAAGAAATCGGGGAGTTGTTACAAGACCATCAGGCTCTCTTCCATACGGATGCGGTACAAGCGCTCGGTACAGAAGAAATTGATGTGAAACGTATTCATGTCGATTTATTGTCGGCGTCCGCACATAAAGTGAATGGGCCAAAAGGTATCGGTTTTCTTTTCATGAAAACAGGTGTAAAATTAGCGTCACGTTCTTTTGGTGGACAACAAGAACGTAAACGTCGAGCCGGCACGGAAAATGTTCCGGGTGCCGTCGGATTCCAAAAAGCAGCTGAACTCGTCATGGCAGAGCGTGAGGACCGAGTGACTCTTTATGCTTCGCTCGATTTGGCACTGCGTCAACGTCTTGACGAACTAGGCGTAACTTATGAGGTGAACGGGTCGAATCGTTTACCTCACATCGTGAACTTATACCTCCCTGGAATTGACCTTGAACCTTTCCTCATCATGATGGATATGCGGGGCATGGCGATTTCGAGCGGGAGCGCCTGCACGGCGGGGTCGGTCGAACCGTCCCATGTATTGTCGGCGATGTACGGGGATTCAGAGCGGACGCGTCAGTCTGTTCGAATCAGTTTTGGCCACGGTAACTCGGTCGAGGACGCGAAACGGCTCGCGGAGCGACTAGAAGAAGTCGTCTCGACATTTATGAACGGAGTGAGATAGATGAATTTACGCACGAAAGCCCCTGAAGAGACGACGGTCGTCGTCGGGATGTCAGGTGGCGTCGATTCATCGGTGACGGCCCATGTGTTAAAAGAACAAGGGTATAACGTCATCGGAATTTTTATGAAAAACTGGGATGACACGGACGAGAACGGTGTGTGTACGGCGACAGAGGACTATGAAGACGTCATCGCCGTGGCGAACCAAATCGGGATTCCTTACTATGCGGTCAACTTTGAAAAAGAATATTGGGACCACGTCTTTGAATATTTCTTAGCGGAATATCGTCTCGGTCGGACGCCGAACCCGGACGTCATGTGTAACAAAGAAATCAAATTCAAAGCATTCCTCGACCATGCGCTTCGACTCGGTGCCGATTTTGTCGCGACTGGACACTATGCGCAAGTGAAATATGTTGATGGTGAGCATCGTTTGTTACGAGGAAAAGACGATAACAAAGACCAAACGTATTTCTTGAACCAATTGTCACAAGACCAGCTCGCGCGGACGATGTTCCCCATTGGTCATATGGACAAGAAAGATGTACGTGCGATTGCCGAAGAGGCAGGACTCGCGACGGCGAAGAAGAAAGATTCGACGGGAATCTGCTTTATCGGTGAACGGAACTTTAAAGAATTCTTGTCGGAATACCTTCCATCACAGCCTGGTGAAATGCGGACGCTCGATGGCGTCGTCAAAGGACGTCACGACGGGTTGATGTATTATACACTCGGACAACGTCACGGTCTCGGAATCGGTGGCGACGGTGATCCTTGGTTCGTCGTCGGGAAAGATGTTGAGAACAACGTCTTGTTCGTCGGACAAGGGTTCCATCACGACGCGCTCTACTCAGATGCGCTGCTTGCTTCGAAACTATCATGGACGGGAGCTGCTTCATCAGGAGAGTTCCGGGCGACGGCGAAGTTCCGTTATCGCCAACAAGATGTCCCGGTCACGATCGCTCCGCTCGAAAATGGCGAGGTCCTCGTCAAGTTCGATGAGCCACAACGTGCCATCACGCCAGGACAAGCGGTCGTCTTCTATGATGGCGACATCTGTCTCGGTGGGGCAACGATTGACGAAGCGTATCGAAACGGAAAACGACTCGACTATATCGGATGAGGTGATTGATATGAACGCAAACGAACAAGGCATCCAAGCGATGCAGCAAGGTGAATTCGAACAGGCGGCCAAACATTTCAATGAGGCCATCGAAGCGAACCCGACGGACCCGACTGGTTTCGTCAACATGGGGACATTGCTCCAGGCGATCAACGATTACGATCGTGCCGTCATCTTCTATGACAAAGCGATTGAACTCGATGGATCGTTCGGTGCCGCTCACTACGCGAAAGGTGCACTTGCCTATGAACTCGAGCAATTGGAGTCAGCGGAGGCGTCGCTTCGCCAAGCGCTCCTTTCTGGGATGGATGATGCTGATCTTCATTTCATGCTCGGGTTGACGTATAAGGCGATGGGTGATTTCGTTCGAGCGATGCCACGCTTGCGTGAAGCGAAAAAACAATCGCCAGAAGACGTGGAGATCACGTTCCAATACGGACTTGCACTCGCACAGAGTGAACAGCTCGAAGAGGCGGTCGTTGCGCTAGAAGAGACGCTCGATCTCGATGCGAGCCATACGGATGCCCGTTACAACTTGGCAATCGCATATGCGTTCTTGGGTGACCAGGAACGAACGTACGCTGAGCTTCAACGCGTCTTGGAGATGCAACCGGATCATGAACTTGCGCGTGACGCCATCACGAAGATGGATGCGCTGCTTGGAAACTGAAACGTATGAACAAGAAAGTGCCATCGCGATTGAGCGATGGCACTTTCTTTAGTTATCGCAATCAAAGTTGCTTCGTTGTGATTTTGACGGGTTCTCCGGCAAACTCGCCGTATGCTTCGTCCATATTTTTCGTATACAGTTCGATGATGTTATGGCTCGGGTCTTTGAAGTACGCCGAGCGTTCTTTCCCATTCTTCGTCTCATCTTCGTCCCACGTCCGAAGTTTAACAGGGACATCGGTCTCATCTAAGATTTCGAGAGCCTGTTCAAACGACTCCATCGGAACGAAGAACGCACAGTGGACGTGGACGCCACCTTCATCATAGAGCGTGTCCCATTCCGTCACGTCCTGTTTACGGTTCGCATCCTCTTCTTCCGTAAAGTCGCGCTTCAACCAAAGACCTAACCGTGTGTTCCCACCGATATAAAGCCATGTTGCCCACGGCTCGTTCGCCTGCTCTTGTGATTCACTCGGCTCCGCATCGTCTCCGACCCATTGTTCGACGACAGGAAGACCTAATTTTTCATGCCAAAAAGCTACAGCTTCGTTCATATCTGTCACTTCTAACACGAGTTCGCATAATCCGCTTACTGGAATTCGTTTGCCCATAGATGATTCCTCCTTCAATGTGTCATTCGAACAGTTCCCCGTTTCTTTGAATCAAAAACGCGACTAGCAGTATTGAAGTGGGGGAATGACAACCTATAGAAGGAGGTCGAGTGGCTTGCGAAAATTCAGCATGGTCAGCGTCATTTTGTTTTTCATTGTCGAGTACGTGTGGTTGAATCAATTATTTGAATCGGTAAATGAACGATTGGCAGACGGAAAATGGACGAATACGATTTTGTATCAAGTGGTCGTTGAACCACGTGGACTCTTAACGTTAATCCTTCTTTTATTCATAGCGCTCCTTCTCGTCGGATGGACAGTTCACTATGTGTACAGTGAGCAAAAGTCTTGGCAACATACATCTGAACATGTCGGTGTGGGGTGGCTCGTTCCATTGATTCTGGCATTACTCGGATTTCTCATTCCAAACGTGTATGTTCAAGTCGGGATCATATTCCTTCAAGTAACGTTCATTCCGCTCATTCCGTTCATCCATCAGACCGTTCCATTCTGGAAAGTCGTGACGAACTGGTTGATTCAGTTGGCTGTCATCGGTCTCGTCCTATTTGGGGCGAGAGGGATGCTTGAGGACTCGATTCGAATCGAGAAGACCGAGCTCTTCACAAAACTCGAGGCATATCAGGCATCTGGTGACTTGGACAGGATTCAGAGATTAATTGAAGAAGTGGACTTGGATCAGGTTGAGCGCATTTTGGACCGGGTCGATATCGAACAGTTGATACGTATTTTGGAAGTCGTCGATCTCGACCGAATCGAGCAAATCTTAAACCTGTTTAATTAGGGCATTTGTTCAATCGATTCATCTCGGGCTATAATGGATGATGGAAAAATAGCTGGAGGTGTCGGATATGATGGCAGCACCTTATGAGTTGACTGGAAAAGTCATTCGAGTCCTGTTTCAATCAGAAGAAGAGGCGCATACGATTGCGCTCGTACGTATTAAAGAAAAGAATTTTGAGACGGATGAGACCGAGATGGTCATCGCTGGCGTCGGAGTCGGCATCGAAAAAGGCGAGACGTATAAGGCGCACGGTCGTCTCGTTGACCATCCTCGATTTGGGAAACAGATGAAAGCGGATTGGATTCGTCGTGTCGTCCCGATGACGAAACGTGCAGCCGTCCGCTTTTTGACGAACGGGTCTTTTCCCGGAATCGGTCAAAAGACGGCGCAAAAGATTGCGGATTCTCTTGGAGACGATTGTATCGATCAAATCGTCAAACATCCGAGTATCCTGTCTGAGGTAGACGGATTGAAAGAAAAGCAGGCGCGTGTGATCACCGAACGCCTGAACGTTTTATATGGGGTCGATCAGTTGCTTTTGTTTCTCGCTCCATTCGACGTGACGCCACGTCTCGCCTCGAAAATTCATAAAGAGTATGAAGGACGGGCGATGGAGACGATTGAGAAGAATCCGTATGCGCTCATGTACGACGTACAGGGGATTGGATTCAAGACGGCGGATGCCATCGCGGCACATTTTGGGATTCAAGGCATTCATCCTGAACGCATCGCGGCAGCCGTGCTGTACGTATTAGAACTCGAGCAAGGGAACGGTCATCTCTACGTGACGGCGGAACAACTCGAAGCCGAGATGCCTCGAATCATCGGGGCTGATCCGGGTGATGCGCTCGTCACGGCGCTCGAATCGCTCGCTAAAGAAGAACGGGTCGTCATCGAGGATGGGGTCGTCTATCATCCCCGTGTCTTCCGTGCCGAACGGAAGGCGGCAGAAGAGTTGGCCCGAATCATGGCGACATCGACGACAGAGGACGTGGACATGACGACCATCTTTGACGCGGTCGGACGTGTCGAGGAAATGTTCTCGATTGAATATGCCACTCAACAGCGAGAAGCCATCGAACTCGCTCTCAAGTCACCGCTCATGGTTCTTACCGGTGGACCGGGTACCGGGAAGACGACGGTCGTTCGAGGCATCATTCATGCACTCAGCGATGTCTTCGATTGGAAGTTAGAACCCGTTCCGAACCAACCGTTCCCGTTCGTCTTGGCCGCACCGACGGGTCGAGCGGCGAAACGCCTCAGTGAGTCGACCGGGCTACCGGCCTCGACGATTCATCGGCTGTTAAAGTTCGACGGTAGTTCGTTCCAAGTCGATGAGACGAATCCGCTTGTCGGGAAAGTGCTCATCGTCGATGAGGCGTCGATGATTGACATCTTCTTGTTCCGAAGCTTGCTCAAGGCGGTACCGAACGGCATGAAAATCTTGTTCGTTGGAGACCGCGATCAGCTCCCGTCTGTCGGACCGGGGCAAGTACTTGCCGATTTGATGGCGACAGAAGGGATTCCGGTCGTCCGCCTCGACGTCGTCCACCGTCAGGCGTCGGAATCGAGCATCCTCCGACTTGCCCATTCCTTGAACGCCAAAAAGATGCCAGAAGATTTGTTGGCTTCACTGCCGGACCGGCGCTTCTATACGGCGAATCAGGAGACGGCACTTCAAGCGATTTGTCAGATGGCAGGAGCGGCTCTCCGAAAAGGATATTCACCGTTTGATATTCAAGTGCTCGCACCGACGTATCGAGGGGTATGTGGAATTGACGGACTGAATGAAGCACTTCAAAACGTATTCAATCCAAAATCAAGTGCCCGTGAAGTGAAGCATGGGACGCGCATTTACCGAAACGGTGATAAAGTGCTACAACTCGTCAACAACGCCGAGGAGAACGTCTATAACGGGGACATCGGGGAAATCACGAACATCTTCTACGCGAAGGAAAATGTCGATAAGGTCGACAAGATTTATATCCGATTCGACCAGACAGAAGTCGAGTACAACCGTAGTGAATGGGACCAGTTCACCCATGCCTACGCCATCACGATCCATAAGTCACAAGGTTCCGAGTTCCCAATCGTTCTCATGCCGGTCTTCTTCAACGGAGGATTCCGATCGTCGCGCAACTTGATTTATACAGCTGTGACTCGGGCGAAGAAGAGTTTACTCTTGTTTGGTGACGTGCGTGCGCTCGAGGCGGCGACGCGAGAAGAGGAGCCGGTGCGACGGACAAAATTGGTCGAGCGCTTAGGCGGGAAGTCTTGACGTCTTTCCGAACGCGTGTGATAATGACGAATAGACAACTGAAACGATACAGACGATGAAGGAAATGAGTACGTCGTCACCACCTCTACAGAGACATCTTCCTAGGCTGCGAGAAGATGGGGGTCGGCCGACCGAAGCTATTCTGGAGTCCCCACTCAACCTGGGCGCCTCATCCACGTTAACGGATGTTCGAGGCACGGTATATACCGTGCGAACGAGGGTGGTACCACGAAGCGATGCTTTCGTCCCTTTCCACAGGGGCAGGCATCGCTTTTTTTCGTTTCGTTCAGAAATAAGGAGGAATTGTTCATGAAACCGCTCAAATCATTGACTGGCGCACAGATTCGCCAAATGTACTTAGATTTCTTCAAATCAAAAGGGCACAGCGTGGAGCCGAGTGCTTCACTTGTACCGGTTGAAGATCCGACTTTGTTGTGGATCAACTCAGGTGTTGCGACATTGAAGAAATACTTTGATGGACGTGTGATTCCATCGAACCCACGTATCGTCAACGCTCAAAAATCGATTCGTACGAACGATATCGAGAACGTCGGGAAGACAGCGCGTCACCATACGTTCTTCGAGATGCTCGGAAATTTCTCAGTCGGTGAATACTTCCGTGAAGAAGCGATCACATGGGGTTGGGAACTGTTGACGAGCGACGAATGGTACGGACTCGACCCGGACCGTCTCTCCGTCACGATTCACCCGGACGATGAAGAATCAAAACAAATTTGGTTGAACCTCGGCATGCCAGCTGACCGCATCATCCCGCTAGAAGATAACTTCTGGGAAATCGGTGAAGGTCCATCTGGTCCGAACACGGAAATCTTCTTTGACCGTGGTCCAGCATTCGGGGACGACCCGACAGACCCTGAACTTTATCCGGGTGGGGAGAACGAGCGTTACCTTGAAATCTGGAACATCGTGTTCAGCCAATATAACCATGACGGACACGGAAACTATACAGAGCTTCCGCGCAAAAACATTGATACAGGGATGGGACTCGAGCGGATGGCGAGCGTCCTTCAAGACGTACCGACAAACTTCGATACCGACCTCTTCATGCCGATCATTCGTGAAACTGAAAAAATCAGTGGCGACGTATACCGTCAAGACAGTAGCAAAGACGTTGCGTTCAAAGTCATCGCGGACCATATTCGTACAGTATCGTTCGCAATCGGTGACGGGGCACTTCCATCGAACGAAGGACGTGGCTATGTCCTCCGTCGTCTTCTCCGCCGTGCTGTACGTTATGCGAAGATGCTAGGAATCGAGCGTCCGTTCATGTATGAGCTCGTCGATGTCGTCGGAGACATCATGGTCGACTTCTACCCGCAAGTGAACGAGAAGAAAGACTTCATCAAGAAAGTCATCAAGAACGAGGAAGAGCGTTTCCACGAAACGTTGAATGACGGTCTCGCAATTTTGAACGAAGTTGCGAAAGCACAAAAAGCTGCTGGGTCAAACGTGATCAGCGGTCAAGATGCATTCCGTCTTTATGACACGTATGGCTTCCCGCTCGAATTGACAATCGAATACGCAGAAGACCATCAGATGACGGTCGATGAAGATGGTTTCAAAGAAGCGATGAACGAGCAACGTGAACGTGCACGTCAAGCGCGTGCTGACGTAGAATCGATGCAGATTCAGTCGGGTGTGCTTGCAGACATCACGATGCCGTCGACATTCCTCGGTTATAACAACCTTGAGACGAACGCAAAAATCATCAGCTTGATTCACAACGGCGAACTCGCTGACGTCGTCGCTGCAGGGGAAGAGGCACAAGTCATCCTCGATCAGACACCATTTTACGCTGAGAGTGGCGGTCAAATCGGTGATAAAGGACAAATCGTCGGAGAAGACTTCCTTCTTCGCGTGAAAGATGTGTCGAAAGCGCCAAACGGACAGAACTTGCATACAGTCACGGTCGAGTCAGGTGTGGCGAAAGCGGAAGTAGCCGTCACAGCCACTGTCGACCAGGCATCGCGTCAAGCCATCGTCAAAAACCATACGGCGACGCACCTTTTGCATCGTGCACTCAAAGATACGCTCGGGGAGCACGTCAACCAGGCGGGTTCACTCGTGACACCAGATCGTCTCCGTTTTGACTTCTCACACTTCGGTCAAGTGACATCTGAAGAGCTTCAATCGATTGAGCGTCAAGTGAACGAGAAAATTTGGGCATCAATCGGTGTCGACATCGAAGAAATGAACATTGCGGATGCGAAAGCAAAAGGTGCGATGGCACTCTTCGGCGAGAAATATGGTGATGTCGTTCGGGTCGTATCAGCAGGTGATTACTCGGTTGAGCTTTGTGGTGGGATTCACGTCTCCAACACGGCTGAAATCGGACTCTTTAAAATCTTGTCTGAATCAGGGATTGGCGCCGGGACACGTCGCATCGAAGCGGTCACAGGAGCTGGCGCATACGAAGTGATGAACCAGCAAATCGAGACGCTTGAAGCAGTAGCGAAGTTGTTGAAGACGAAACCACTTGAAGTTCCTGCACGCGTTCAAGCACTTCAAGCTGAAATCAAAGAAGTCGAGCGTGCTTCAGAATCGCTTAAAGCGAAGCTTGCCAACATCGAGGCATCTTCATTAACGGATGCAATCGAAACGATTGGTGGCGTTCAATTGATTGCGAAACGCGTCGATGGACAAGATATGGATGCCCTTCGCAGTATGGTCGACGACTTGAAAGGGAAACTCGGTTCTGCCGTGATTATCCTTGGTTCGGCGAACGGTGAGAAGGTCAACCTCGTCGCAGGTGTGACGAAAGACTTGAACGATCGTGGCTTCCATGCCGGAAAACTGATTAAAGAAGTCGCGACACGCTGCGGTGGTGGTGGTGGCGGTCGTCCAGACATGGCACAAGCAGGTGGCCGTGATGCAACAAAACTGGACGAAGCATTGAAGTTTGCTTCACATTACGTCGAATCACTGGCATAATAGAGTGTGAAGTGCAAACGGAAAGAGGTGGATTCTTGTGAGCCAAATGGATCGCACGATGCAATTCAATTTTCCAGAAGATGATCAACGTGCTAACACACGTGAGACGCTGATTACGGTATATCAAGCACTCGAGGAAAAAGGTTATCAACCGATCAATCAAATCGTGGGATACTTACTGTCAGGTGACCCTGCCTACATTCCACGTCATAATGATGCGCGAAACTTGATTCGCAAAATTGAGCGGGATGAACTTCTCGAAGAGTTGGTCAAATCGTATTTGAACGATCGTAGAGAGGATTAATATGAAGCGAGTCATGGGACTCGATGTCGGATCGAAGACGATTGGTGTCGCGGTGAGTGACCTGATGGGATGGACGGCGCAAGGTGTGGAGACGGTCTACTGGACCGAACCTGACTTTGATGAAGCCGTCCGTCTCCTTCGTCCGTTTATCGAGCAGTACGATGTGAAAGAAGTCGTCGTCGGTCATCCGAAAAACATGAATGGGACAGTCGGCCCGCGTGGTGAGGCGTCCGAGGCATTTGCCGAGGCGTTCACAGAACAGACGGGTTTACCTTGCGTGTTGGTGGATGAACGATTAACGACGATGCAAGCGGAACGGATGCTCATTTCAGCAGATGTCAGCCGCAAAAAGAGAAAAGCGGTCATCGACAAGATGGCGGCCGTGATGATTTTACAAAACTACCTGGATCGTTCCGGGAAATAAGGAGGAATCTCTCATGGCAGAAATCCGTCGTGAAGAAGAAATGTACCGTATTCCAGACGAAAATGGAGACGAACATTTATTTGCAGAAATTTTCCGTATGACGAGCGACCGTTCGAAAAAGACGTTTGTCGTACTCGAACCGGTTGGCGCACCAGAGACAGAAGATGAAGATACGATTGAAGTATACGCATTTGAAATTGAAGAACTTGAAGATGGCGAATTCATCTTGAAGCTCGTCGAAGACGATGAAGACTTCGATGAGGTCATGGAAGCATTCGACATCGTCAATGACGAAGTCGGTCTAGACTAAATAGGGGACGGGCGACTAGGGAACATCCCTCGTCGCCTCTCTTTATAAAAAGAACAGGGGAGAAATGCATGAATCATCCATCTATGTCAGATGAGAAACGTGCCCGCAACCGGATCGTCCGTCGCATCACGGTTGTCATCCTGGCCATCTTCCTTCTCGTCATCGCCACAGGGTCGGCGCTCACATATGTCTTTGTGAAGCGTTCCATCGAACCGATTGACCCAACTTCGACTGAAACGGTCGAGATTGAAGTCCCGCTCGGTGCTGGTTCGGGATACATTGGTGAATTACTAGAAGAGAATGGGCTTGTAAGGAGTAGCACGATTTTCCGTTTCTATACACGCTTTAAGAACGAATCGTCGTTCCAGGCGGGGACGTATACGTTATCTCCGTCACAATCAATCGATGAATTGATTGAAACGTTGCAAACAGGTAAAGTCATTGTGGTCCCTGATATCAAGCTCGTCATTCCAGAAGGATTCACGATTGATCAGGTGATTGCGAGACTTGCGAAAGTGGCCGAAATCCCGAAAGAAGAGATTTCTGAGCAGTTGAGCGACCGTGAATACATTCAGTCTCTCGTAAACGAGCATGAAATGTTGACGGAAGAAGTATTGCAGGAAGGCATCTATCATCCGCTTGAAGGATACCTGTTCCCAGCCACATATGAATTCAATAAAGGCGTAACGCTCAATGAAATCATCGACGAGATGTTACTACCAACCGAAAGTATGTATCAAGAATACAAAGGTCGTTTAGCCGATTCAGGACGTACGTTCCATGAGACGCTCGCGCTCGCATCCGTTGTCGAGAAAGAGGCGGTGTCAACGGAAGACCGTAAAGAGATTGCTGGCGTGTTCGAGAATCGCTTAAACGACGGAATGAAATTACAATCTGACCCGACCGTCTGGTACGGAACGGGGGAAACATCGATTTTCACTTCATTCGCGGACTTGGAGAACGATTCCTTATATAACACGTATCGTTACGAAGGCATCCCGATTGGACCGATTGCGGCCGTGAGCCGTGACGCATTTGAAGCGGTGCTTAATCCGAACGACACTGAGAACATTTACTTCTACGCACGCCCTCCACGTGAAGGGTTCCCGAACGGGGAAGTCTTGTTCGAAGTCGACTATGAGGATCACCAACAAAACGTCAATAAGTACCGTTCCGAATGGGAAGCGTTTGAAGAAGCAAACAGTAATTGATGGGACGACCGGAAGCGGATGCTTCCGGTCGTTTGAATGAAGAGAGTTAAGAGGTGGAACGAGTGGACCATGCATCCTATGAGGGATATGTAGAAAAACTAATCAATGACCGCTCCCCGCTATTGACGGAGATGGAGGCGTTCGCGCGTGTTCATCACGTCCCAATCATGGATTTGACGGGTTCGGAAGTGCTGCTCTCCTTACTGGCGATGCAACGGCCGACCCGAATCCTCGAAGTGGGTACGGCCATCGGCTATAGTGCCATTCGCATGGCAGAATTGTTACCCGATGCAGAAATCGTCACAATCGAGCGGAATGCTCGCCGTTTCGAAGAGGCGACGGAATTCATCAATCGATCGGACGTGCGCGATCGTATTACGCTCGTTCACGGCGATGCCGTCGAATTGATTGGAACGATTGAAGGTGAATTCGATGCCGTATTTATTGATGCGGCAAAAGGACAATATCAAAAATTTTTTGATGGGTATGGCGCTTTAGTACCAATTGGTGGTACGATTTACAGCGATAATTTGTTTTTACGAGGAGACGTCTTGCTAGAGGATGTATCGGTCTTAGACCGACGCCGACGCCGGCTCGTGCGTCTCGTGAAACAGTTTACTGAGCAATTGATGGCACGGACCGATTATCATACTGCAATTTTGCCCCTTGGTGATGGCCTAGCAATCAGTCGTAAATTACGATGAGGAGGACTTAACTTTGATGCAACATAAACCCGTCATTATTGGCGTGGCCGGGGGTACCGGATCAGGAAAAACGACCGTGGCCCGCGCGCTCGTCGATGCGTTTCAAGGTCAATCGGTCGTCATGATCGAGCAAGACGCGTACTATAAGGATCAATCAGAGATGACCATGGAGGAGCGGTACAAGACGAACTACGACCACCCCTTCGCCTTTGATAACGATTTGTTGATCGAACATATCCAACAGTTACAACAACATCAGGCGATTGAAAAGCCGGTCTATGACTATGCGGCCCACACGCGTTCAAGTGAAACCATTTTAATCGAACCCGTCGATGTCGTCATCGTCGAAGGGATCTTGGCACTCGAAGATGCACGTTTACGAGATCTGATGGATATCAAAGTATTCGTGGATACAGATGCGGACGTTCGAATCTTGCGTCGTATGCAGCGTGATTTGAATGAACGTGGACGTTCAATCGATTCGGTCGTTGCCCAATATACAAATGTGGTGCGTCCGATGCACTTACAATTCTGTGAACCTACAAAACGGTATGCAGATATCATCGTTCCTGAAGGCGGAGAAAACTTTGTCGCGATCGATTTACTCGTGACCAAAATCCGTTGGGTGCTCACTGAGCGCAATCGCGCGTGAGGAAATAAATCGTTTTCAATTCAACCCTAGCTGTAATATACTAGGAGACAATGAAGGAGTGACAGAAATGGCTGAAAAACAACACTATATGACGTTAGACGGAAAAGCGAAGATCGAACATGAATTAAACGAACTGAAGACGGTCCGCCGTAAAGAAGTCGTTGAAAATATTAAGATTGCTCGTGATTTCGGTGACTTGTCAGAGAACGCGGAATATGACGCGGCGAAAGAAGAACAAGCGATGGTCGAAGGACGCATCGCACAATTAGAAGAAATGCTCCGTAACGCGGTCATCATTCAAGATGATGCAGGCGATAACTCGGTTGTCTCAATCGGGAAGACGGTAACGTTCTTCATTCAAGAAGATAATGAAGACGAAACGTATACAATCGTTGGTGGAGCTGAGGCAGACCCGTTCACAGGGAAAATCTCTAACGAATCACCGATCGCCAAGGCACTTCTTGGACGTACGATTGGTGATGTGGTCACGGTCCAAACACCAGGTGGCGACATGGTCGTCGAAATTAAAGAAATCAAATAAATTGTTGAGCGACCTCCTATTCGGAAGTCGCTCTCTTTCTGAGGAGGAAACGGAATGAAAGTAGGCATCATCGGCGCGATGGAAGAAGAAGTGAATCTACTTCGGAACGAGTTGACAGAACGAGTAGATACTGAAATCGCGAACTATCATTTTTATGAGGGCTATCTTGGTAACATGCAAGTCGTCATCTTGAAGTCAGGCATCGGGAAAGTCAATGCTGCCATCGGCACGACACTTTTGATTGATAAGTTCAAACCGGACGTCGTCATCAACACAGGATCTGCCGGCGGTTTTAAAAAAGGGATGAAAGTCGGAGACGTCGTCGTCTCGACGGAAGTTCGTCATCACGATGTCGACGTGACGGCATTCGGTTATGAGTACGGACAAGTACCAGGTATGCCGCCAGCGTATGAGGCGGATGCCAAACTCGTCAGCGTCTGTAAAGATGTCATTGAAAACTTGCCGGACGTGAATGTACATCAGGGATTGATTGTGACGGGAGATTCGTTCATCAACGATTCGAAACGCGTGACGGACATCCTCGGTCATTTCGACGGCGTCGCAGCGGTCGAGATGGAGGCTGCCCCGATCGCTCAAACGTGCTATCAGTTTGGTATTCCTTTTGTCGTCACACGCTCGATTTCAGACAGTGCAGACGAAGAAGCGAACTTGTCATTCGACGAGTTTTTGGAGACAGCATCGATCAACTCTGCGAAGATGGTCATGGCTGTCACGAAGCGTTTAGAACAAGCTTAATCCAGTCAACACGAGGAGGATGCATTGACATCCTCTTTTTATTCCCTTATATTAGTACCAGATACTAAGAATAGGGGTCGACGATATGAATATTGGAATCATCGGCATCGGATCGTTCTTACCGGACAATCGGGTGACAAATATCGATTTAGAAAAACGAATGGATACGAGCGATGAGTGGATTCGTACTCGTACAGGCATCGAAGCACGTCATTTGGCTGAAGAAGATATGACAGTCGCAGATATGGCGACACGCGCTGCTGAACGGGCGTTACAGAGTGCGGGCGTCACGATCGACGACATTGAAGCCATCGTTTGTGCGACAGCAACGGCGCCAGCCTTCCCGGCAACTGCATGTGTGGTTCAGGCGAATCTTGGCGCGAAAGCCGCCGTGGCGTTCGACGTGAGCGCGGCATGTAGCGGTTTCATCTTCGCAATGGACACGGCGAAGAGTCTCATGGATTCAAAAGGATTTAAAAAGACGCTCGTCATCGGCGCAGAGAAGATGGGAAGTCTGATTGATTGGGATGATCGATCGACGGCTGTCCTTTTCGGAGATGGGGCAGGGGCTGTCGTGCTCGGGGAAGACGATATCGCTTCAATTGACTCACTTGTGCTCGGAAGTGACGGGACAGGTGGCAAACATCTGTATGAAAATGAAGAAGGTAAAATCGTCATGAACGGTCGTGAAGTCTTCAAATTTGCCGTTCGGAAGATGCCCGAAATCGTGCTTGAGGCGCTGGACAAAGCCGATAAGACGTTGGAGGACCTTGATGTCCTCGTTCCACACCAGGCGAACCGTCGAATCATCGACGCTGCGATGGAACGTTTACACTTAGAAGAAGAGAAAGTTGTCATGACCATTCAAGACCATGCGAATACATCAGCAGCTTCCATTCCACTCGCATTGGCCGAGGCGGTCAAGTCTGGCAAAATCCAAGATGGACAAACGGTCGTCATCGCAGGATTTGGTGCTGGGCTCACGTGGGGGGCTAGCTGCCTGACATGGAATCACGCAACCATTACGGAGGGGAATCATTTATGAAACGAGTAGTAGTGACAGGATTAGGTGTCGTATCACCATTAGGAAACGATGTCTCAACAATGTGGGATCGCCTGTTAAAAGGGGATAACGCGATTGATACGTTGACAAAGATTGACATCAGTCAATATCCGGCCAAGGTTGGGGCGGAAGTGAAGGAATGGAACATCGATCATTTAGTCGAACCGAAGGAAGCGCGTAAGATGGATTCCTTCATCCAATATTCTTTACTTGCGGCAGACGCTGCCCATAAAGACAGCGGACTCGATGTGAAAGCAATCGCGGACGATGTCGGGATTTGGATCGGGAGCGGAATTGGTGGCGTCGAGACGATTGACAAACAGTCGGCCATCTTGCATGACCGTGGACCACGTCGCGTCAGCCCGTTCTTCATTCCGATGATGATTCCGAACATGGCGAGCGGACAAGTATCTATCTATCTTGGAGCAAAAGGACCGAGCAATTGTTCCGTGACGGCTTGTGCGTCAGGGACGAACTCAATTGGTGAAGCGTTCCGTGTCATTCAACGTGGAGATGCCATCGCTATGTTCGCAGGTGGAGCGGAAGCGCCAATCACACCACTCTCGTTCGCAGGATTCTGTTCGAACAAAGCTCTATCTACGAATCCAGACCCGAACACGGCCTGCCGTCCGTTCGATGAGAATCGCGACGGGTTCGTCATGGGTGAAGGAGCTGGGGTGCTCGTTTTAGAAGAATATGAGCACGCATTGGCACGCGGGGCAAAAATGTACGCTGAAGTTGTCGGATATGGAATGAGTTCGGATGCATACCATATCACAGCACCGTCACCAGAAGCTGAGGGCGGATCAAAAGCGATGAGTGAGGCGATTCGTGATGCTGGAATCACGCCAGAAGATGTTCAATACATCAACGCGCATGGAACGAGTACACCACTCAACGATATGCTCGAGACGAAAGCGATTCGTCGAGTGTTCGGGGAACACGCTGACAAGCTCGCCGTCAACTCATCAAAATCGATGATTGGTCATCTTCTCGGTGGTGCAGGTGGCGTCGAGGCCGTCATCACAGCATTATCGATTCACGAAGGCAAGATTCATCCAACGATTAACTGCGAATCACCAGCAGCAGACTGTGATTTGGATTATGTACGTGAAGGAAATCGGGAACTTGACATTCGTTATGCACTCAGTAACTCACTCGGCTTCGGGGGTCACAATGCGACACTCGCATTTGCAAAAGTGATGAACTGACGGTAGAAAAAACACACAAAAAAGGTTAGGGTATAAGGGTTGGTCTAACAGAAAGGAGTGCAACGAATGAAAAAGAAATCATTCATCGTGGCCGCCTTGTTAGGTTCAGTCCTTATCCTTTTTTTATTTATTTGGAACGAACAACGAGAGCAGTCACGCAAACTAGTACCAGTAGAAGAACAACAATTGACGATTTACGGGGAGTCACTTCCGACTCAGCCGGATGTCATGCTAGCAATCGATCCGTCATCTCAAACAATCCTGTCCCATCTCTATGAAGGCCTGTATCGATTCGGAGCAGACGGGTCCATCGAACCAGCGCTCGTTGAGAAGTTAGAGCGATCCGAAGATGGAACGGTCTATACATTCACATTAAAAGAGAGTGTGACGACAGAAGGGAATGCGATTGACGCGCAAACATTCGTCGATCACTTCCAAAAACTCGTGGACGTTGATACGAATTCACCGTTCAGCTTCTTACTAGCAGATGTTCAATCCGCAAAAGAAATCGGACTTGGCCAACAAGAACCGGATACGCTAGGGGTCAAGGCAATCGATGACCGGACGCTCGAGTTGACTCTTGTCCGTCCGATGGAAGGGTTCGAACAGATTTTGGCGATGCCCGCATTTTTACCTCAACCAAATGTGGAAGCATGGGAAGAGCTAGAGACGAACGGTCCATTTAAAATCAAGGCAATCGGAGATACGACCATCTCGTTACATAAAAATGAAACGTACCGAGAAGCTGAACAGGTCACGCTTGAAACGATTACCATTAATAGTGAAGCGAACTTGACGGAAGCGACAGGGATGCAACCCGTCCCATACGATTTTGACGTTTCCACGATTGATGAGGAAATTTTGAACGTACAGGACGTTCCACGAAGTGGAGTCTTTTATTTAAAGCCGAATGTTAAAAAAGCCCCGTTTAATGATGTAGCGTTCCGACAAGCCATCGCATTGACGCTTGAGCGGTCGGAAATCGAGGATTCACTCGCGCGAGCGGAACAGACGACAGAACGATTACTCGTCATCGACCAAGAGGATGCGATCGCACAATTAGAAGGAAACGCCGACCAATTGTTTGACACCGTGAAGAAACGGCTGAAGAAAGATGAACTCGAAATCGAGCTGCTCAGCTTTGTCGATGACGAAGCGCGTCAAATCTCCGCAAAATTAAAGAAGAATTTGGAACAGTTGGATGGTTTGACCGTTAACATTATCGAGCTCCCCTTAGGAGAAAAAGTTAGGAAAGAAGTCTCAGGGGATTATGCGTTTTCTCTATCAGGCTGGCAACCGGACTATCCGATGTTATCCGCCTATTTGACTCAATTTGAAACAAACGATGTCCTCAATTCGAGTCGATATGCCAGCGAATCGTATGATCAATTGATGGATCAGGCTCGCTCAACGGATCGGTTGGAAGAACGAAATGAAATCTTCCGAGAAGCGGAGGCACAGCTGTTAGAAGAGGCTGTTGTTATGCCAATCTATCAAGCTGGACGCTCTTATGTGATCGAAAAAGGTTATGACCATATCGGATATCCGGTCACCGGTCCTTCATATGTCCTAACCTTTGCAAAAAAATACGAAAATTGAGCTAAAAGCCCGCCACTGTAGGCGGGCTTTTAGACTATAGATAAAATTTTTTAGAAAAATCAAAATAAACACTTTGCAAAATTATCAGAATATTGTATTATTGCATCAACGGGATTTTGGTAACAAATACTGTCAGAAGAAATGACTGAATTTTCTACCATCATTCACTTCGTTAAAACGAAAAAATCAGGGGGTCATCGCAATGAATAAGAAAAAAGGTTTTGCTTTAGCATCATCGGTTACACTTCTATCAAGTGCATTCCTAGCTGCATGTTCGACAGGGGATGAAGACACAGGGTCTTCAAACGGATCAGGTTCGGAAGGTTCTGCAGATGAAGCGCAAGTCCTCAACTTGCTCGATTCTTCAGATATTCCTTCACTTAACCCGACACTCGCAACAGATGCTGTATCGTTCAACGTATTGAACAACGTTAACGAAGGTCTCTACCGCATGGACGAAGAAGACAACCCGACTGAGGGGATGGCTGAATCTCACGACGTTTCAGAAGACGGGAAAACGTACACGTTCAAAATCCGTGAAGGCGCGACTTGGTCAAACGGGGAGCCTGTCACAGCGAATGACTTCGAATACGCTTGGAAAGAAGTACTCAACCCAGATAACGCATCACAATATGCATACGTTATGTCAATCATCGAAGGCGCAGAAGCGTACAACACAGGTGAAGGCGAGCGCGATGCTGTAGGCGTTAAAGCAATCGACGATCAAACACTTGAAGTTAAATTGACAGCACCAGCTGACTACTTCCTCGGATTGACTAGCTTCGGCGTATTCATGCCAAAACTCGAGTCATTCGATACAGAGCAAGGCGAGAACTTCGGTACATCTGCAGAGACGACTCTCTACAACGGACCGTTCAAACTCGACAGCTGGGAGCGCGAGCAAGGCTGGAAGATGGTCAAGAACGAAGACTATTGGGATGCTGACACAGTTAAACTTGAAGAAATCAACGTTAAAGTCGTTAAAGAAGTTTCAACAGGTGTTAACTTGTATGAAAACGGTGACGTTGACCGCACAGGCTTGACTTCTGAGCTCGTAGCCCAGTATCAAGACAGCGAAGAGTTCTCAACTGTCGTTGAACCAACACTCTTCTACCTCCAGTTCAACACTGCTGTTGAAGAATTAAATAACCAAAACATCCGTAACGCGATTGACGCGGCATACGATAAAGCAGCAATCTCAGAGACGCTTCTTGCGAACGGTTCGATTCCTGCGAACTACCTCGTACCAAAAGACTTCGTAACAGGTCCTGACGGCAAAGACTTCCGTGAAGCGAACGGCGACATCGGCGGCTATGACGTGGATCGTGCGAAAGAACTTTGGGAAGCTGGACTTGAAGAGCTCGGAACAGACAAAGTTGAACTTGAGCTCCTCAACTATGACTCAGAGTCTGCGAAGCAAATCGGTGAGTTCATCAAAGGTGAGCTTGAGAAGAACCTTCCAGGAATTACGGTTACAATCAAACAACAACCGTTCAACAACAAACTTGACCTTGAGAACAAAGGTGAGTTCGAGTTCACATTCGCTGGATGGGGTCCTGACTACCAAGATCCAATGACATTCGTTGACCTCTTCGTCACTGACGGACCATACAACCGTGGTAAGTGGTCGAATGAAGAATTCGATAAGTTGATCGAATCTGCGAAATCAAGCACAGATGCTGAACAGCGTTGGGCTGACCTTCAAGCTGCAGAGAAAATCGTTCTTGAAGAGAACGCAATCTCGCCAGTTTACCAACGTGGATCGGCTCGCCTCACGAAGCCATATGTTAAGGATATCGTTGAGCACGCATTCGGTGCGGACTACTCTTACAAGTGGGCTTCAATCGAAGGAAAAGAATAATCAAATCATCTTTACGAAGAGAGACAGGGACGCCTGTCTCTCTTTTTATGTAGATATTTGATACAAAAAAGAACGCTCAGCTGAGCGTTCTTTTTAACATCATTTATTTTTTCACTTTGGCACGCTTGCGACTGAGACCCATCGCTTTCTCGATTTTTGCGAGATTCTTGTTCGCGACGGCTTCAGCCTTCACGCGACCGGCATCAAGGATTTCATCGAGTTCTGGTGAATCAATCAACTCGTGATAACGCGTTTGAATTGGTTCAAGCAGGGCAACGACCGCTTCTGCCACATCCTGTTTAAATGTTCCGTAGTTCGAATTCTCATATTGCTTGACGAGGTCATCAATTGAAGTGCCGGTAGAGAGTGAATAAATTTCCAACAAGTTTGAAATCCCTGGTTTGTTCTCCCGATCGAATGAGATGACACCACTCGAATCTGTGACGGCACTCTTGATTTTCTTGCGAATGACATTCGGCTCATCGAGCATCGAGATATATCCTTTGGCATTCGTATCCGATTTAGACATCTTCTTCACGGGATTCGTGAGAGACATGATCCGAGCGCCTTCTTTTTGAATGAGTGGTTCCGGCATCGTGAATGTCTCGTAATAACGTTTGTTAAAGCGTTCCGCCAAGTCACGAGTCAGTTCGATGTGTTGCTTTTGGTCGTCTCCGACTGGAACGAGTTCCGTATTGTATAACAAAATATCAGAAGCCATGAGCGTCGGGTAGACGAACAACCCTGCGCCTACATTCTCGCTGCCTTGCGACTTGTCTTTATACTGCGTCATACGACCGAGCTCACCCATGCCGGCGATACAAGTTAACATCCAACCGAGTTGAGCGTGTGCTTTTACTTCAGACTGTACGAAAATCGTCGCTTTCTCCGGGTCGAGACCGGATGCGAGATAAAGTGCTGCTAATTTTCGCGTGTTGTTCATGAGCTCGACACGGTCGAGTTGAACAGTAATTGAATGTAAATCGACGATACAATAATAGGCATTGTTGTCGTCTTGTAGGTCGACGAATTGTTTCATCGCGCCAAGGTAGTTCCCGAGCGTCACGACGCCGGTCGGTTTGATTCCTGAAAAAATCGTTGCCATGTGAATACACCTCCGAAAAATATAAAAAACCGCAGTCGTCCTCCCGAATAAATCGGGACGAATAACCGCGGTGCCACCCAAATTTGCATATACTATGCCACTTGAACGCGTTAACGGGCGTGAACCGTCTCGCCATACTTTTTGTTCAGGCGAGCCACTCCGAAGTCCATTCATTCAATAACTTTTCATCTACTCACAGCACCGTAGACTCTCTGAGGAAAAGGGGAATTGAATTACTTGTCTTCATCCAAGTGTTCTTATTCTGCATTTAGTTTAGCACAGGATTCAAGTGACGAAAAGATTAAATCAAAGCGACGAGAAATGAGAGAGCGATACTTCCAACTCCGACATACACCCAGTTCCAAGCCGATTGTTTACGAAGTTGTCGATCTTCCGGTTCTTCTTCCTCATCTTCTTCATAGTCCGCGTCAATTTCCTTCAACTTTGCACGTCGATTACGCTTAAATCCGTACATGATTCCGTCAAATAGACCTGTTGCACTCATATGGGAGAACATCCCGATGGCAAATATCAGAATACCTGAAACGAACAAGCCGCCACTCAAATGAAACGTGAAGGACTCAGTTCGGAAATAGGAAAAAATTGACCACACCGTATAGAAAAGTGTGACAATCCCCCAAACAATCAATATATTTCGAAACTTTTTCAACGATGTAATCTCCTTTCGAGCGTTAGAGGGAATGCATCAACATTCCGTGTTTCTTCTATGATACTAGGAAGGTGGGGCAGAAAGCGAGTAAGAATGTTAAATCAAATGAGAGCGTTTTATTCAATAGTTGACAGTTATATTAAAAATTTCTTACAATAGCCCTAACGTTCTTTCGTCGAATACTTTATGAAATATTCAGAAAATTAAAGAAAAAGTAAGATGTTTATTCGACGATCGGCTAGTTTTTTAAAACGAAAGGGGAAATCGCAATGAAGAAAAAATCGATTTTGCTCATGATGACAATCATCTTGGCACTCGGTTCAGTTCTCGCAGCTTGTTCGACAGGCGGAGACTCTGATGGCGGCGGTTCTTCTTCAAACGGAGAGAAAGTTCTTCGTTTGACGGATACGTCAGATATCACAACAGCCGATCCGGCTCTTGCTACAGACGCGGTCGCATTCAACTTGATCGCCAACACAATGGAAGGTCTTTACCGTCTTGATAAAGATGGAAATGCCGTCCCGGCACTTGCTGAAGGCGAACCAGAAGTAAACGAAGACGAAACGGTTTACACGTTCAAACTTCGTGATGCTGAATGGTCAAACGGGGAACCGGTCACAGCAAACGACTTTGTTTACGCTTGGCAACGAGCTGTTGATCCTGCAACAGGCTCACAGTACGCATACATCATGAACACAGTTAAAAACGCTGAAGCAATCAACACTGGTGACACACCAAAAGAAGAGCTTGGCGTAAAAGCAATCGATGAGAAGACACTCGAAGTTACACTCGAGCGTCCAGACCCATCATTCCTTTCACTTACTTCGTTCGGTACATTCACTCCGATCAACGAAGCATTCGCTACAGAAAAAGGTGAAGACTTCACGACTGGTCCTGAAAACCTTCTTTATAACGGACCGTTCACATGGACTAAATGGGATCGTGAACAAGGCTATGTCTTAACGAAAAACGAATCATATTGGGATGCAGAAAATGTTGCTCTCGACTCAGTTGATGTGAAAGTTGTTAAAGAAACATCTACAGTCGTGAACTTGTATGAAGCGGGCGATGTCGACTATGCTGGTCTCGCATCAGAACAAGTCGCAGCATTCCAAGAGGATGAAGATTACAACACAGGTCTTCGTTCTGCAGTTGGTTACTTCAAGTTTAACCATGAAGATGAACTTTTCTCTGATGTAAATGCACGTAAAGCAATCGCACGTGCAGTCGACCCATCAGGGATTATCGATCAGCTCTTGAACAACGGTTCAGTAGCAACGACGTCATTCATCCCGAAAGACTTCATCAAGTATGAAGACGGAACGGATTATACAGAGGGCGTGGAATACTTCAAAACAAACACTGAAGAAGCTGCTTCACTTTGGGAAGAAGTAACCGGTGGAGAAGCAACAACAATCGAACTCCTCTCGTTCGACAGTGAAGTATCGAAACAAATCTCTGAGTACATGAAAGGTCAAATCGAGTCGAACTTGCCGAACGTAACGGTTGAGATCGCACAACAACCTTTCAACAACAAACTTGAGCGTGAAGCAAAAGGGGACTACCAAATGTCATTCGCACTTTGGGGACCTGACTACCAAGATCCGCTTACGAACCTTGGTATCTTCACTTCAGACAATGGACAAAACGACATCAACTACTCGTCATCTGAGTATGACAAGTTGATTGATGAAGCATCTGCTGAAACAAGCATCGATGCACGTTACGACTTGTTCAAAGAAGCTGAAGCCCTCTTGATTGAACAAGATCAAGCAATCATGCCTATCTACCAAGCTGGTGTGGCATACTTGATCCGTCCAAACGTCGAGAACTTCAACCGTCAATTATTTGGTGCTGATTACCAGTACAAATACGTTGATATTAAGTAATGGAAGGAGGGGGCATGCTAACCGCATGTCCCCAATTTTCTAAAAAATTCTAGCGAAGTATGAGAAAATACTGTTCAAATGTTTTGTTGGTAAAGTATAATGTAGTAACAGTGAAAATTCAGAATAATCTCTGAAAAGAATTTTCTTTATTTTCAGTCGCTGTACTAAGAGCCTTGAGATGACGTATATGCTATTCTTTCAGAAAATTCCTTTCATTTTGTGAATTTGAAAAATAGGTCATATGTCATAGTGAAGCTGTTGGTGCAAGTAGTAGAAAGAATTAGACAAAACAGGGGGTTTTTATTCATGGGACGTTATATCCTACAACGGCTGACTTACGGCCTCATCACGTTCTTCTTGATTGCCACGTTCACGTTCTTCCTGATGGACCTGCTCCCAGGTTCGCCTTATCAGAACCAGGAAAAACTGACAGAATCACAAATTCAATTGTTGAATGACCGCTACGGACTCAATGATCCGCTTCCGGTCCGCTATGCGACGTACATTGGAAACATGCTACAAGGTGACCTTGGCGTATCGTTCCGTACGGCTAACCGTCCAGTAACTGAGTTGATTATGGAACGAATTGGTCCATCGGCACAATTAGGGGTTCAGGCATTAGTACTTGGAACTCTATTAGGTGTATTGTTGGGTGTTGTTGCGGCGATTCGTCACAATACGGCAATTGACTATGGTTCAATGTTCGTATCGGTAATCGGGATTTCCGTCCCATCATTCGTCTTTGCAGCCCTCCTTCAGTACTATGTTGGAGTTAAATTACAGTTGCTTCCGGTAGCATTCTGGGAATCTCCAGCTCATACGATCTTACCAACCATCTCGTTATCGCTCGGGGTTACGGCAGCAATTGCCCGTTTCGTCCGAACCGAGATGTTAGAAGTAACCGGACAAGACTATGTCACGCTCGCGAAAGCGAAAGGGTTGACGGGTAACGCCATCGTATGGAAACACATGGTACGTAACGCGATGATCCCAGCGATCACGATTCTTGGACCGATGACAGCTGGACTTTTAACGGGTACATTCGTTATCGAGAAAATTTTCGCAGTACCTGGTCTTGGAGAATTGTTCGTTACGTCAATCACGTTGAATGATTACTCTGTCATCATGGGCACGACACTCTTCTTCTCGGCCCTCTTCATTATTATCATTTTACTTGTCGACTTGCTCTATGGGGTTGTGGACCCACGTATTCGTCTTGGGGGGAATAACTGATGATTGAAAACAAAAAGAATTACGAACAGTTCGACCAAGACATGTTCACACCAGTTGAAATGAATGAACAGCTTGGTGAGCGGATTGCCGGAAAAAGTTTGAACTTTTGGCAAGATGCATGGATGCGCCTAAAGAAAAACAAGGCGGCTATCATCTCGCTCTCGATTATTTTAATTCTCGTCGCACTCGCTTTGTTTGGACCGATGCTCTCAAGCCGAGATGCATACGAACAGAACATCTCGCAAGCAAAACTACCGCCTAAAGTCACTGGACTTGAATGGGCTGGATTTGATGGGTTGGCAACACTTGGAGGTCGTGAAATCGACTTCTACGAACAGAAGAATGTAGAAGAAAACTTCTGGTTTGGTACCGATTATCTCGGTCGTGATCTTTGGTCGCGGATTTGGGAAGGGACACGAATCTCCCTCTTTATCGGTTTAGTCGCAGCCATCATCGATACAATCATTGGAGTTGCATACGGTGGTATTTCAGCTTACTTCGGTGGACGTACGGATAACATCATGCAACGTATTGTTGAAATCTTGACAGGTGTACCTAACTTGATTTTGATCATCTTGTTCATCTTGATCTTTGACCCAGGTGTCTTCACCATCATCCTTGCCATGGCCATCACCGGTTGGATTGGGATGAGTCGACTCGTTCGAGGTCAGATTCTCAAACTCAAAAACCAAGAGTTCGTCTTGGCAGCTCGTACACTCGGTGCTTCAAGTGGACGCTTGATTTTCAAACATTTAATTCCGAACACATTGGGTGCCATTATCATCACACTCATGTTCACGATTCCATCTGCCATCTTCTTCGAGGCATTCCTCAGCTTTATCGGAATCGGGCTTCAACCACCACAGGCATCACTTGGTACGTTGATCAACGATGGATACAAAGAACTACGAACTTTCCCGTTCCTTCTTATTATCCCGTCTATCATCATCGTCTTGCTTATGGTCAGCTTCAACTTGCTTGCTGACGGTTTGCGTGATGCGTTCGATCCGAAAATGCGTAAATAAAAAAGAAAGAGGGGGACTCGTGCATGGAAACGATTTTATCAGTCCGAGACTTAGAGGTCTCGTTCCACACATATGCAGGAACAGTTCAGGCTGTTCGTGGTGTTTCGTTTGATTTGAAAAAAGGCGAGACGCTCGCCATCGTAGGAGAATCGGGTTCGGGTAAATCCGTTACTTCGAAGGCAATTATGCGTCTCATTCCGAACCCTCCAGGTGAAATCACGAACGGAGAAATCATGTTCGAAGGAAAAGACTTGGCGAAACTTTCGGAAAAAGAAATGCTTAAAATTCGTGGTCGCGACATCGCAATGATTTTCCAAGACCCGATGACATCGCTCAACCCGACGATGACAATTTACAAGCAAATCGCAGAAGGGTTGAAACAGCACCAAGGGTTAACGGGCGAGGATGCGAAGAAACGTACGCTCGAACTGTTGACACTTGTAGGGATTCCAAACCCTGAAGCGCGCTTGAAACAGTATCCACACCAACTTTCTGGTGGGATGCGACAACGGATCGTTATTGCGATCGCACTCGCATGTAACCCAAAAGTGTTGATTGCCGATGAACCGACAACAGCACTCGACGTAACGATTCAAGCGCAGATTCTTGAATTGTTAAAAGACATTCAGCAAAAGACCGGCACAGCGATTATCTTCATCACGCACGACCTTGGCGTTGTTGCGAACATGGCTGACCGTGTTGCTGTTATGTATGCGGGACGTCTCGTTGAAAAAGGAACGGTTGATGAGATTTTCTATGAGCCACGTCACCCATACACATGGGGACTTCTCGGTTCGATGCCGCGTCCGACAGATGACCGCAATGAAGCGTTACCGGCAATCCCGGGTACGCCTCCAAACTTGCTCGATCCTCCAAAAGGGGATGCATTCGCACCGCGTAATCCATACGCGATGAAGATTGATTTTGAGAAAGAGCCACCGATGTTCCAAGTAAGTGATACACACTTCGCTTCGAGTTGGTTGTTACATCCGCAAGCGCCAGCGGTGAACCCGCCACGCGCGATTCGTGAACTCGCTCTCAAATATCGTCCAGACAGTGCGTTCGCAAAATCGTTTACGAAAGGTGGTGCTGAATAATGGAACGCGAGAAATTACTCGAGGTAAAAAACCTGAAGCAGCACTTTAAAATTGGTCGTGGCCGCGTTGTCAAAGCGGTCGACGGGATTTCATTTGATATTTACAAAGGTGAAGTGCTTGGACTCGTAGGTGAGTCTGGTTGTGGGAAGTCAACGACAGGACGTACGATTATCGGTCTCTACGACGCGACGGATGGCGATGTCGTGTTCAAAGGCGAAAACGTCCACGAAAAAAAATCGAAGGCAGACAAGTTGAAATTCAACCGTGCGATGCAAATGATTTTCCAAGATCCATACGCTTCGCTCAATCCGCGTATGACAGTCGCCGATATCATCGCAGAAGGAATCGATATTCACGGTCTTGCGAAGACGAAAGAAGACCGCATGAACCGCGTATATGACCTTCTTGAAACAGTTGGTTTGACGAAAGAGCACGCGAGCCGTTATCCACATGAATTCTCAGGTGGTCAGCGTCAGCGTATCGGGATTGCCCGTGCTCTTGCGGTTGAACCGGACTTCATCATCGCCGATGAGCCGATTTCTGCACTTGACGTTTCGATTCAAGCGCAGGTCGTCAATTTGATGAAAGAATTGCAACGCGATCGCGATTTGACGTATTTGTTCATCGCTCACGATTTATCGATGGTTAAATACATCTCTGACCGTATCGGTGTTATGTATCAAGGTCACCTCGTAGAGCTTGCAACAGCAGATCGCCTTTATGAGAACCCAATTCATGCCTATACGAAATCGCTCCTTTCAGCGATTCCGCTTCCAGACCCAGAGCATGAGCGTACACGTAAACGGATCGTATATGAATCGACATCGAAAGGTCCAGTCGGACGTTCAGATGAAGATTCAAGTATCCCGCCACTTCGCGAAGTTGAGCCGGGGCAC
Organism: Exiguobacterium sp. s132; assembly: GCF_018617235.1. Taxonomy (GTDB): domain Bacteria; phylum Bacillota; class Bacilli; order Exiguobacteriales; family Exiguobacteriaceae; genus Exiguobacterium; species Exiguobacterium profundum. Next base: position 325,082 of record NZ_JACSJU010000001.1, read on the forward strand.
TATGTCTCGCTCACAGACGAAGAGTACGAAGCGTATAAAGCGCAACTCGTATAACGAAATCAATCCTGACTCATTTATTGAGTCAGGATTTTTTTGCACAAAAAAATCACCTATTAAAGTAGGTGACTGATTATCCGTTCGAGATGCGTGGTAAATTAGAAAGACGTTCCACGATGGCGTCGATTAGACGGACGCGAGCTAACGCATCTTCAATTTCCATTGTCTCGTAATGATGAAGACCGCCTGGCTGCTCCACATACGTGTCCGCGTCATGGACGAGCTGTTGAAGTGGAGTTCGTTGAATACGACTCGGTGGTAGGTAGGAATCCGTGTGCAAGAGAATCATGACAGAAATCTCTTTTGCTCGGGCTGGATCTTCCCCTAAACGAATCAATAATTTGTGGGCACGTTCGGCCCCCTTAATCGCATGGATATCGTTCTGACGATACAAATCATAATTCCATTTACCTTCTGTATACCATTCATAGTGTCCGATATCATGAAGAAGCGCAGCTTTCGTCGCCAAATCTGTATCAAGACCACGTTTCGTTGCCATTTCGAGAGCGCGTTCACAGACGTCGACCGCATGTTTTAAGCCAGATCGAGTTAAATATTTTTGGGTAACCGGATGTTTCATAATCGTTTCTAAAGTGATTCTCATCATCGCTCTCCTCCTTTAAAATAAAAAGGTTATTTCTATAAAATATACAGGTTTCTTCAATTCATTGCAAATGATATCTGTGTAAATTTGAGATGAACGTGTAAGAATGATTCACATTTCACAAACGAGTGTGCTATAATTTAAATGTAGATATAGTGCAACTTCAAGATTTTCAGAATCGGTAATGCTCGGTCGGTTCCTTACGCTGTATGGGGGTGAGAGGCCATGAAAGAACGTGACAAAGTTCTGCGAGAGAAAAAGAGACTTTTGAAAGAAGTATTGAAGAAAAAGCTGAAAGACTTACAAGTCAAGCCAGGGAAAGAGACGGTGTCTCAACCGGTTTCTCGAATCCCTGCGTCTTAAGTTAGGTCGTTCAAGGTCGCATTCAACGAATGCGCCCTCTTTTCATATCTGATTGATAAAGAATATCATTGAAGTTTTGATAAATAAGAATTACTATAATTAAGTGGATGCGAATTTGGGTATACAAATAGAGTCACTTAAAAAGATGGACGCATACTCGATCAGGGAGGAAGAAAAATGGTCACACTTTATACGTCTCCAAGCTGTACATCTTGCCGAAAGGCACGGGCTTGGCTCGAAGAACATGATATCCCGTTTACAGAACGAAACATATTTTCAGAACCGCTCTCATTGAATGAGATTAAACAAATTTTACGTATGACAGAAGACGGGACGGATGAAATCATTTCGACTCGCTCGAAAGTCTTTTCTAAAATCGATGTGTCTGTTGATGCGTTATCTCTTCAACAGCTTTACGATTTGATTCAAGAATATCCAGGTCTTTTACGTCGTCCGATTCTGATTGATGAGAAACGTTTACAGGTCGGATATAACGAAGATGAGATTCGTCGATTCTTGCCACGTAAAGTTCGGACGTTCCAATTACAGGAAGCCCAGCGACTTGTGAATGAATGAGAGCATACTGTTTAAGCAGTGTGCTTTTTATTATCGATTATTTCCTATAAAATAAAGTTATAACCCTTCATCTAGATTGAACGATGTTAAAAAGGGTACAAAGATAAAAAGACAATTTCCCCTCTCCTCCTTATGTGAATTGGGAGCGAGATGAGAAGGGAGTGGACAATCGTGAAAATTGAGCGCATCAATGATAATACCGTCAAATTTTTCATCACATACGTGGATATCGAGAAACGTGGTTTTGCTCGTGATGAAATTTGGTACAATCGAGAACGAGGCGAGCAGCTGTTCTGGCAAATGATGGACGAGGCTCACGAACGTGAAGACATCTCGTTTGATGGTCCACTATGGATTCAAGTACAAGCTTTTGAAAAAGGTCTAGAAGTGACTGTGACAATCGCGAAAAATGTAATGGACACGGAAGACGATTCTGAACTCGGTTCGCTTCTTCGATCAGCAATCGATGAGGCACGGGATCAACAATCGGTACTCGACCAATTGAGTGAGTTGGATGAACTTGAAGCCGAGGCAGATGCTTGGGCACCACTCGCGATGGAAACAAATGATTTCGAGGCAATCATTTCGCTGAGTAAACGTACAGGAGACATGTTCAGCGATCTTGATTTGAAACTATACCACTATCAAGACCGTTACTACTTGTGGATTGATTTCCCGGATGAAATGGAACCGGAAGACGAAGAGAATGCACTCAGTCTTTTAGCAGAGTATTTAACATTCAGTACACAGACGCAACCGATGCTAGAAGAGTATGGGAAACTCATTCTCGATGGCGACGTCTTTGCGAAAGTGCGTCACTATTTTTAATGGTACATCGCCTGTTCAGTTGGACAGGCGATTTTTTCAAATCGACGGTAAAGAGGTGTTGGTATGGTGAGACGAATTCGATTACTACTTGATGACAGTGCATGGTTTGTCCCATTTTTATACGGAATGGGTGGCATCGTATTAACGGCATTAACCCAAGTGTTTGGGGATTTTTTTCGTGATTTATTACCAGACTTTATTTATTTAGATCTGGACTCAGCGGCATCCGTGTTGTCTTCGACATTTACGAGCCTGATGACGATGATGACGTTCAGTTTTTCCACGATTCTGGTCGTATTGACAACATATTCTTCTCAGTTCTCTCCCCGGACGATCAATAACTTTTTGACGAACTCGTCGGCCAAGCATACGCTCGGTCTTTTCATCATGACGACGGTTTATGGGATTTCGAACTTATTCCTCGTCCGTACGGCAGATGAAGGCGTCGTGTTGTCGTCCGGGATCAGTGTGCTCTTAGTTATTGGTTCGATTTGGGCATTCGTCAAGTTCATCCAGACGATCAGTGTTTCGATTCAGGCGGAACGTCTATTGTCCGCGTTACATAAAGAAGCGCTCTCTGTCATCAGCGAGCAAAAAGATGCGATTGAGTCGGATGAGGTTCATCTCGTCCTGCCTCGATCCGTCCATTCATTCGATGGTCAAGCGGTACGAGCTCTGCGAACAGGGTACATCCGATTGTTTTTAAGAGAGAAGCAAGGAAATCAAGAAACGGACTTTGAGTCCGTCGTAGCCGTCGGGGATTTCGTTGCTAAAGGTGATTTACTCGGATTCTGGAAGGGTGAGGATGTGCCGGACATCGAGTTGTTTGAGATTGGCGAAGTTCGTTCTTCGATGCAAGACCCGTCATTTGCGGTTGAAAAATTGAGTGAGATTGCGCTAAGAGGAATCTCTCCAGGAATCAATGATCCGAACACGGCAATTCATGCGATTCATTACATCGGGGATATTTTAAGAGAACTTTGTGAATTACCAGATGGTGATTTTTTGTATTCGAACGGGAAGTCTGACTGGCATGTGAAACGAAAAACGCTTGAGACGATTCTATTTGAATCGCTATCGCCGATGCAGACTTATGCGAGCCGAGATATCTTTGTGATGGGGTCCGTGTTCGAGGCGATTCGAATGGCGCGCCTCCAAGCACATGAAACACTCGATTCGACATTTGAGGACATGATTCAATATTTTGCGGATGTGATTGATTGGGATCGTCTTCATGCGAAAGAACAGAACTATTTGCGCAATAAGATGAATCGGGCTAAAAAGATGACGACATGAGTAGAGACCACCTGTTCTAAAGAAGAGGTGGTCTCTGTTCAAGACAATGTATATCCGCCATCGACTGTGATGGCTTGGCCGTTAATGTAAGTTGAAGCATCAGTCAATAAAAATTCTACGACCGGCGCCACTTCCTCAGGATGTGCGGCATATCCCCGGAAATGGTGGGTCATCGCCTCTTTGAACTTTGCTTCACCCCCATATAGCTTGTGACTGAGCGGTGTGTCAATCGGTCCAAAACAAACGGCATTGAATCTTACTTTTCCTTTCATTCGGTGTGCGAACGTTTTAGTTAAGGCTATTACGGCCGCCTTTGAAGCGGCATAGTGCGCGAGCATCGGTGGAAACTTGACGTGCCCAACGATGGCGGCATTGTTGACGACACTCGCTCCTTGGTCAAATAGGGGAATGGCACGTTGTGTGACGGTGTTCAGCGCATACAAGTTGACATCGAATACCTCGTTATACGACTCATGTGTCAAACGTTCAGGTGTGCCCGGTCTACCAAAAGTAGCGGCGTTATTAAATAATCCGTTCAAGGTCACACCTTGCTCTTTCAACTGAGAGAAAAGATGGTCGATGTCCTCTGTCGAAGCAAGGTCACATCGAATGAATGTGGCTTGTCCATTTGAATCAGACTCGAGAGAGGTGCCTCTTGTTTCATCCCGACCGATCCCGATGACTCGGTGCCCCTTAGCAGTCAACTGTAAAGCGACGGCGCGACCAATCCCGCTTGTCGCACCTGTGATCAGAAAAGTCCTCATAATTCATTCGCTCCCCTCAAAAAGATGACGTTACGATGTATAATTAATGATAATACATGACAGAAACGAGGTCAGCTTATAATATGTTGCGACGCATACAAGTACTCTTTTCCCTCATTTTGCTCGCAGGACTCATTGCGATATTATCGTATTACTGGAGCTCACAAGTAATTGGATTGTTCTCGATTCTCGTCTTTTTGACAACGTTCAGTATATTACTCGTCATCTTACTTGAAAATCGAAATCCACAACGTACGCTCATTTGGGCAATCGTCATGATTGGTTTTCCAGTCATCGGATTATTTGCATACTTTGTATTCGGCCAGAACTATCGACGTAAACGTATGTTCAAAGAAAAAGCGATGCTTGATGAAGAGACATACTTGGCCTATCGTCAGAAAGCGATGACGTTGTCGCCGTCTCTTATGTTCGTCCACGACGATTATGAGAAGCTGATGCATCTTACTTCTTCGTTGAACCAATTACCTGTTTCATCGAATACGTATACCCAAATCTTGACGAACGGCCGTGAAAAATTCTCGAAGTTATTGCCGGCTCTGAAAGGAGCGTCCCGACACATACATCTAGAGTATTATATTTTTCGGGAAGATCGTATTTCTCGGGAAATACAGCGAATCTTGATTGAAAAGGCGAAGGCGGGGGTCGAAGTCCGGTTTTTGTACGATGCGGTCGGGTCCATTCATACGAGTGGCACGTTCTTTGAAGAGATGAAGCAAGCCGGTGTCCAAGTCCAGGCATTCTTTCCAGTTGTATTGCCACTCGTTTCGAGTAAGACGAACTATCGAAACCACCGAAAAATCGTGGTCATCGATGGTACCGAGGCATTCACAGGTGGCTTGAATGTAGGGGATGAGTACTTGGGTGAGCACTCTAAGTTCGGATTTTGGCGCGACACTCATCTGTATGTCAGAGGAGAAGGGGTATCTGAACTGCAACTGATTTTCTTGCAAGATTGGTATTACATGACCGGGGAACGCCTATTCACACCTTTCTATCTAGAGCCGCTTGAGACGGTAAGAAGTGCGAGCGGAGGGGTTCAAATCGTTGCGAGTGGACCGGATGAACCTTATGAGACGATGAAATCCATTTACTTTTCACTCATCAATGCTGCAAAAAAATCTGTCTACATTTCGTCACCTTACTTGATTCCGGATGAAGACATTATGAGTGCCTTAAAGACGGCATCATTATCAGGAATTGATGTCCGCATCGTCTTACCGAGTTATCCCGACCATAAAATCGTTTTCTACGCGAGTCGGTCCTATTATGAAGAACTGTTACTCGCCGGTGTAAAGATCTATCTATATGAGAAGGGATTCATGCATTCAAAAGTCATCGTGGTGGATGATGGATTAGCCACGATTGGGACGGCGAACATGGATTTTCGGAGCTTTCATTTGAACTTCGAGGTCAATGCGCTCCTCTATAACACGAACTCAGTCCATCAACTGAAACAAGACTTATATGATGATTTCGAAGGGTCACACGAACTCGTATTAGAAGAGTTCGCGAAACGGTCATTCTTTATCAAACTCGTTGAATCATTAGCCAGAATGTTTTCACCACTGCTATGAGGAGGGAGCAAGATGCGGTTTGCAATCGATCGGGAAGGGGATATCGTTGATTCCTTTACATTAAATCGGATGCAAGCAGAGCAACTTGCTCCTTTTCGATGCCCGACTTGTCAAGAAATGTTGATTGTGAAGCAAGGTGTGAAGAAACGGCTGCATTTTGCGCATATCCACACCTGTGGGAGAGCTGAATCGGTCATGCATCATCAGGATAAATGGGCAATATGCCAGTGGCTTCAAGAGAATGGCTATCCTGTCGAGCAAGAAGTGACGATTAAGAATCGTCGGGCTGACATCCTCACGAACATGGACGGGCAGCACACCGTGTTCGAAATTCAGGCGTCTCCTTTACAACCTGGAGAATACGCCGAACGAACGAATGATTATCGACGAGCGGGGTTTGATGTGGTTTGGATTGCGAGCGGTCTCGATTTGAGAAGCAATCAATCGTTTCAACCATGGATGCGTCTAGAACTTTTTCAGCGACATCGGTTATTGACTGTGAAAAATGGGAGATTGTTACGCTTCAAAGGATTTCCGATTTCGATCAAGTATGGAATCGGAAACTGGGAAATCTCATCTTCAGTGAACACGTCACCGTACGAAGCCTATTATCGGTTCGATGCTTTTGAATGGATAGAGATGATTCGTCGTAAACGCATGTTGCCGATTTATCCGTCTCCGCTAAATCGACGGCTCATATTGAATCGGCTCTATCCACTTGGTCTGTTACCCGGATTATTACCGACCGCCTGTTACCTTCCGCTTTCATCGCTTTGGGGAATCCGTGTACATCCGATTGATTTTCAGACCGTGCATTATTTGAATCGATACGAGTCACCGCGCGATTCCGTGGAATGGAGTATTCAAAAAACATGTCGACAATTTGGAGTGACACCGACAAGCGACTTTTCCCAGTCATTTCATGTACAATGGAAACAACTCTTGAATGCGAGTCGTCTATCCTGTGATGTCAGGTCATGGCCGCATCCAAAGTATTACGAGGAGGCCAGACATCACGATACACGTTTGTTTCAAGGACTTCAGCGATTGATTTTACAATCGACTTAATCATCGAAAAGGAAGTGGACGTATGTCAGAGGTATTGACTAGACAGCAAGTTCCAGTGGAAGAAACATGGAACTTAGAAACCATCTACAGCAATGACGAGGCTTGGGAATCGGATTTTCAAGCGTTAAAAGAGAAAGTGCCGGCATTGATTGGATTTAAAGGACGCCTTGGGGAGTCGGTGGAAACGTTGCACGAAGCGTTGCAACTTCGGGACGATCTCTCACGTCAGTTACATAAGCTATATACGTATGCTCATATGCGCTATGACGAAGACACGGCGAATAGCCATTATCAAGCATTGAATGATCGTGCCGGCTCACTTGCGTCTCAAGTTTCAGCACAACTCGCGTTTATGACACCTGAGTTGCTCTCGATTGATGAGAATCAGATTGAAACCTTCATGGAGCAGAATGAGTCACTTCGCGTTTATCGTCATGCATTCGATGAGTTGGCACTAGAGCGTCCACACGTGTTGACGGAGGCGGAAGAATCGATTTTGGCACAAGCCGGAGATGTGCTCGGTCAATCGAGCTCGACGTTCGGTATGCTCAACAACGCAGATTTAAAATTCCCGAAAGTGAAAAATGAAAAAGGGGAAGAAGTTGAGTTGACGCACGGTCGATATATCACGTTCCTTGAATCGGCTGACCGAAGCGTTCGCGAAGGGGCATTTAAAGCGATGTACGGGACGTACGCGCAATATTTGAATACGTTCGCCTCAACATTGTCAGGAAGTGTGAAGAAAGATAACTTCTATGCGACTGTCCGTAAGTTTGAAAGTGCAAGACAGTCCGCGCTCCATCATAATGCGATTCCGGAGTCTGTATACGACGGGCTTGTAGAAGCTGTAAACGAACGACTCGACTTGTTACATCGTTATGTCGCGTTGCGTAAGCGAGCGCTCGGCTTAGATGAGTTGCATATGTATGACCTCTACACACCACTCGTCAAAGATGTCGAAATGAAAGTATCGTATGAAGAAGCGAAACAATGGATGGTAGATGGTTTGGCACCACTCGGAGAAGAGTACGTCCAAATCGTCAAAGACGGTCTCGATTCGCGTTGGGTCGACGTTCGAGAGACACGCGGTAAGCGTAGCGGTGCTTACTCCTCGGGAGCATACGATACGCAACCGTTCATCCTGATGAACTGGCAAGATAACGTCAACAACTTGTTCACGCTCGCACACGAGTTCGGACACTCGGTGCATAGTCATTACACGCGCGCATCGCAACCATATCCGTATGGCGATTACTCGATCTTCGTTGCAGAAGTGGCATCGACGACGAACGAAGCTTTGTTGAATGACCATTTGTTGAAAACGAGAACAGCGAAAGAAGAACGTCTCTACTTGTTGAACAATCAGCTTGAAACGTTCCGTGGAACATTGTTCCGTCAAACGATGTTCGCTGAATTCGAACACATGATTCATCAAGCTGCTCAAGAAGGCGTATCGCTCACTCCGGAGTACTTAAATGAAACATACCTCGAGTTGAACAAACGTTACTTCGGAGACGAGATTGTCATCGATGAAGAGATTTCATATGAGTGGGCGCGCATCCCGCACTTCTATTACAACTACTACGTCTATCAATATGCGACAGGGATTTCGGCATCTGCTGCACTGTCACAACAGATCATGGAAGAAGGGGAGCCAGCCGTGCGTCGTTATATCGATAACTTCTTGAAGGCGGGTTCTAGTGACTATCCGATCGAGGTGTTGAAGGCGGCTGGCGTCGATATGACGACGAAGGAGCCGGTATTAAAAGCGCTCGATCAGTTCGAAGCGGTTCTTGATGAAATGGAATCATTATTGTTCTCGTGAACAATATGTGACAATATGCACAAAGAGGTTGTCAGATGATTCTGCACTAGGTATATTATAAGTGTGAAATCAATCACAAACCCCTTTATTGACCGTAAACTTTCTCCCATCTTGTAGGCCTTCCCCGGGCCTCAAGGTTCGATGTCTCTTGTCCCCGCTTGAGACGTCAAAAACCCCATGGCTCCCCGGCCATGGGGTTCTTTTTTATTTCGTTTGAGCCCACGCTTCACCGCTACATCCTGGCACAGGACGGCAACGCTGTTGTAGGGAGAGTTTCTTCAATTCGCGTTCAATCACCGTCTTATCCAAGTCTAGAATGTACGATAGCTCTGTTATGGTCGACGCATCATAGCGTGCCAACACTTTGGCTACATCCCAATCGGTCGAACGGCTCGGTGCATAACCTAACAATTCAGTCATGACCGATTGATAGACGTCGTACGGATAAACCCCTTCAATCTTCAATGCTTCATCGCGCGTCACGAATGTGAGTGCGGGCAATAACTCAATCTCCCAATCTTTCAACACTTGATGGTCGACAGCTAGTGCATTCAAGAGCTGGTTCGATTGAAGATCGGCTTCGAGTTCACTTAAATCAAGGCCATACTCTTCGAAAGAACGTGCGATTTCCCATAAATCGATTGAACCAAGTTGTTCACCAGAGAATAGATCATTCACATGCAAATGACGCAAGAAGCGCATCGCATGACGTTTCCCTTGTAATTCCAGCGCTTTGATCATGGTGAGAAGGCGAACTTCTTCCTGACATCCGCCAACACAGCTAGGAACGGTAGAGACCATTCGAAAACGAATCACGTGTCCGTATTCAATCTCTAACTTTTTGATCAGTGTCATCACATGAAAGTTCTCAGGACTTGAGATGTCCATGAAATAGAATAACTCCAATGGCTTATACGTTACTTGAATAGGAGTTTCTTCCAGTGAACAGGATGACCCATTACATTGTTCAAGTTCCATTTGTGTCGCCTCCTCTCGTCAAAAAACTCATTTAACTTTGTAAACTCATTGTAGCAACGAAAAAAAAAGGTTGGCAATGTATCTGCTCAACCTTCCAACCGACTTATTTTTAATTCCATGAATCGGACGATTTTATTTTTAGCGGGACGATAGGGGAGACCATGTTTTTCAAGAAGTCCTTCGAACGCACGTTTTCCCTCTTCTTCATTCGTCACTTCAAATTCTATTTCATAGTCGGTCGTCTCCAAATAATGGCTTTCGTCCAAAACGAGGAGACCGTCTTCTGTCTGGAGCTCTGCCCGGTTCGTCTCGAGTCGACCGAGATGCTCAAGCGGTGCATTTAGCTGAAACGGAGCCAATGCCTGCTTCATTTGCTCGTCATGAATGATTCCATACTTAAACAAATCCTCAGCCTCATCTTCTGTAATTGTGGCGTGTGTCTCAAGTAAGCCGACCTCGTTGGGTTGCTTTAACGTCAGCACTTGACCATGTTTCTTCTCGCGAATGCGAAGTGCTGCCCCGTTCGCTTTTAGCTGAAAGGAAGGGGTGTCGAAATAATCATTCGCCTGCCAACGAACTTGGTCATCAAGCTGATAGGCACGTAGGAGTGTCTCATACTCGTCTTTCGTCAACATTGATTTAAATTCAATTTCCACTTCTTGGGTCATGAATCATCGCTCCATTCTATGAACAATTGTTCGTTTATGATACCATACAAACGGATACATACGGAAAGGACGCGTTTTTTCCGGAAAAGAACGAAAGTGGTGACAGCGTATGCAATCAATGAACTGGGATCAGTTTTTAGTACCGTATCAAATCGCGGTAGACGAGTTGAAAGTCAAATTGAAAGCCGTTCGAAAGCAATTCAAGTCCCAAAATGACCATTCTCCGATTGAATTTGTCACAGGTCGAGTGAAGCCGGTCGGGAGCATTCTCGAGAAAGCGAAACGAAAAAATATCGCTGACCATGAATTGGCGACGGATATGCAGGATATAGCGGGATTACGAATCATGTGTCAATTTGTCGATGATATCGTTCACGTCTTGGATTTGCTACATCGTCGAACAGATTTTAAAATAGTGGAAGAACGCAATTACATTACCCATCAGAAAGACTCGGGCTATCGATCGTATCATGTCATCATCGAGTACCCGGTTCAGACGATTCAAGGTGAAATCCCTACGCTCGTTGAAGTGCAAATCCGCACGCTTGCGATGAATTTCTGGGCCACGATTGAGCACTCATTGAATTATAAATATGATGGTGACATGCCTCTTGAAGTGCAGGAACGATTGAGACGCGCAGCCGAGGCGGCCTTTTTACTCGATGCCGAGATGAGCCAACTCCGCGTTGAAATTCAGGACGCCCAGCAGGTGTTTCGGGATAAAGAGATGAACGTGAAAACGGACGAAGACTAGGGGGAAACCGATATGCAGTTTGCGATTGTATCGAGGGGAGATACGCGATCAGCGGAGATCGCCGAGGAACTGACTCAAAAACTTCAAGCCGCCGGGCATACATTATCTGAACAGCCCCGAATCGTAGTATCGGTCGGAGGGGACGGGACGATGTTACAGGCGTTTCATAAATACATCGACCGACTCGATGAAACGCTACTTGTCGGGATTCATACCGGGCATCTCGGCTTTTATGCCGATTGGCAACCGGATGAGTTGGATGAATTGACCGAGATGATCACGAGCGAATCGTTCGAGCCGGTCTCCTATCCGCTCGTTGAGGTGCTCATTGACTATGAGGACGGGGAGACTGATCGTCGACTGGCGATGAATGATTGCACGATTAAGAACTACAAGCGAACGCTCGTCTGTGATTTATCGATTCGAGACGACTACTTTGAAACGTTCCGTGGAGATGGATTATGTATTTCGACACCATCGGGTTCGACCGCCTACAATAAGGCACTCGGTGGAGCAATCGTTCACCCATCGATTGAAGCCATTCAAGTGACTGAGATGGCTTCAATCAACAACCTAGTGTATCGAACGATCGGTGCACCGCTTCTCTTACCAAAACACCATCAAGTGAAAATCAAACCGCACACGAAAACCGAATTTGAATTGGCGTTTGACCATCAAGAAGCGTTGTCCTGGTCGGATGTCGTCTCGATTCGATGTGCGGTCGCAAAAGAAAAAGTGACGTTCGCTCGCTTCCGGCCCTTCCCATTCTGGCGCCGAGTTCGCGAATCGTTCATCGAGGAAGGAAAGTAACGAATGCAAGGGTTTACGATTCGTCGCGTTGTGGAGAAAGCCGTCCCACTTCGCGACTTTTTAATGCAAGATATGGGGATTTCTCGAAAGATGCTCACGCTCGTGAAGCATGAAGGGGATATTGAAGTGAATGGCGTGCACCGCACCGTAAGACATGAACTTGAACCAGGAGATGAAGTGATGGTGCGATTCCCGCTTGAAGCCCCTTCACTCGATATGGTCGCCTCAGATCGGCCTATTCGAATTCTGTATGAAGATGATACGCTGTTGGCGGTCGATAAACCGGCAGGGATTGCCACGATTCCATCACGACTACATCCGACCGATACACTTGCGAACGCTGTACTCGGCTATTATCAACGCATCGGTCTGTCATCTGCGATTCACGTGATCAATCGGCTCGATCGCGACACGAGCGGTGTCGTCTTGTTTGCAAAGTATGGATTTATTCATCATCGATTTAGTGAACTTCAGAAAGCGAATGGATTGGTGCGTACGTACAAGGCATTGGTCGAAGAAGAAGTGACACCACAAACGATTGAAGCACCGATCGGGCGTGCCGAGAATTCGATTATGGAGCGAGTCGTGACAACTGAGGGACAACACGCCATCACGCATATCCTCGCATGTCAGCCATTTGAGAGCGGCTCGTTATTGACGATTCGACTCGAGACGGGACGGACCCATCAAATTCGCGTGCATTTGCGCCATATCGGTCATCCGCTCATTGGGGACTCCATGTATGGGGGGACGACTCGTATGCCCCGTCACGCCCTTCACAGCGCGTCTGCGCGATTCATTCATCCGATGACAGGGGATGAGATTCAGATTGATGCGCCAATTCCGGAAGATTTTCGAACTGTATAAAGAAATCCCTCAAGGTAAAACCTTGAGGGATTTTGTCAATCATCATCAAACATATAGGTTTTTGATTTAGAAGCCACGTTCATGACGAGACCGATGGCAATCATGTTCATGATAATCCCTGTTCCCCCGTAACTGACGAACGGGAGGGTAAGTCCAGTGATCGGCAAGACACCGATTGTCATACCGATGTTTTGGAACACTTGGAACGTGAACATGGCGATGACACCGGTGACGATATAACTTCCGAACGCGCTACTAGACTCTAACGCAATGTGAATCATCCGATAGAGGAATAAGAAGAAGACGATGATCACGAGAGCTGCGCCAATGAACCCATAGTGTTCTGCGATAACAGCAAATATGAAGTCCGTTTGAGATTCCGGTAAATAGACGAGACCCTGGCCGTATCCTGCTCCGAACATCTGTCCAGAACCAATCGCCTGTAGCGATTTGATTAATTGGAATGCCAGATCATCTGAATATTCGTAAGGATAAATCCAGGCCTGGAAGCGGTTGAGGGCGTGTCCAGGTACGAATGCTTGTAAGACTTCGAAATGGGCAAAGAACAGATACATGAATGTGCCGATGGTCAAAGCCGCAGCGCTGAAGAGACCAAGAAGCCACTTCCAACCGATTCCCGAGACAATGATGATGGCGCCGAGCATCGTCATCAGAACGAGCCCGGTCCCTAAGTCCGGTTGTGTCACAATCAGCCCGAGCGGCGGGATGGCGACTAGTACCAGTTTCACGAGGAGCCATGTATCGAGTTGTGACGATCCGTAACGTTTATTGTGCTCATAGACGATGGTCGACATAGAAATCAATAAAAAGAGCTTCATGAATTCGGCTGGCTGGAAACTGAACCCAGGCACGTTATACCAACCATACGCCCCGTTGATGTTCGGTACGAGCGACGTGTCACGTAACGGAATCAGACCGACGAGCAGAAGTAGACCGAATGCGTATAAGTACCAATGGATTTTCCGGAGTTGCTCATATTCAATCGTCATGATCGCGAACATTGCAAAAAAGCCGATGACATAACGAATGCCTTGTTCAAGAGCGAAGTTGATATGTTGAAGTCGCGTTGGCAACATCGGTTGAGCGGTATAGATTGCACCGAGACTGATGATCATCAATAGGAAGACGATGGTCAACAGTGTCGTATCTAAACTTTTAAAATATGATTGTATACGGTTCATAATGGAGTCGAATCACCCTTTCTATACGTATTTTATCTTACCGCAACTTAAAAAAATCGCAATACGTAACGAGTCGGTTGACAAAACAGAAACCTTTCTGTAATCTGAGAACAGATATTATCACCAGGTACTAAAAAGGGGAGTTTATGATGTCAATTTATCCAACATTAACGAATAAAACGTACGTCGTCATGGGGATTGCCAACAAGCGCTCGATTGCATGGGCGATTGCCAAAACGCTTGATGAGGCAGGGGCGAAGCTCGTGTTAACGTATGCGGCAGAACGATTCAAATCGGGTCTCGAGTCACTCGCGAGTGAGTTGAAACAAGAAGCGATTCTACTTGAGTGTGATGTGACGAATGACGAAGCGATTGATTCAACATTCCGTTCGATTCACGAACAAGCTGGCGAGATTCAAGGAATCGCGCATTCGATCGCATTTGCTGACAAAGAAGCATTGCGCGGTGAGTTCTCAGAAATGACACGTGGTCAGTTCGCGCAGGCATTAGACATTTCAGCATATAGTTTGACGGCAGTTGTGAAAGCGGCGAAGCCTTACTTCGCACAAGACGCCTCGGTGATCACACTCACTTACCTCGGCGGCGAGCGTGTCGTTCCGAACTACAACTTGATGGGTGTCGCCAAAGCGGCACTTGATTCGAGCGTCAAGTATTTGGCGAACGAATACGGTCCACATGGTGTGCGTGTCAATGCTATCTCGGCGGGGCCGATTCGTACATTGTCAGCCAAAGGGGTTGGTGATTTCAACAGTATCCTTTCTGAGCTTGAACAGAAGGCGCCATTGCGTCGAAACGTTTCGGCGGAAGAAGTAGCTTCGACAGGCCTCTTCCTCCTCTCGGGGATGGGAAGTGGCGTGACCGGCGAAGTCATTCACGTAGATAGCGGATACCATATTTTATAAGTTTGGGGAATGGCGCAGTGATGCGCCATTTTTGTATTACCTCGTGAATAAATCGGGTAAGGACCTATGAAGGAGGTCAGATCATGGGTCCCTATCAGATTGATTTTACTGTCGTACAATACGTCAACCGACAAGTCCAGCCATCAGGTCGAGCAAGCATCGAACCGGTGACACGAATCAAACGTGTCCAACGAATCCGACCACGACGTGAAGAATGGCTTGAAGAAGAGCAAGAAAAAAACCCCGGTCGCTATGTCGACCGGAGCATATAAGGTTAGCCTCGGAAACGGAACGTCTCATAGACGTTCCATGTTTCATTTTCGAGTTCATACATGACGGCCATGCGAGTGATCGTCTCTTCGAAATGAACCTGCTCCATACGCATACGTTCGAGGACGTCGAACAGCTCGGCATCGGTCAAATCTTGACCAATCGTGATGTGCGGCAAGAATTCATATTTCGGTGTTTGGTTGAGCACACCTTCATGCAGTCGTTGCTGAAGAGTCGACAAATCACGTGTCGGTAACACTTTTAAATACAAGACATTGTTCGTCGGTGCGAAAGACCGGACGCCATCGACTTTCAACTGAATCGGTTTAGTCGAATCCGCAACTTGTTGCAAGTACTCGAGTACTTTCGGCAAGTCTTCTTCTGACACCTCTGTCCGCTCTTTAATGGTCACGTGAGGTGAAATCAACGCATATTTTGTGTCATAGCGTTTTCGATAAGAGTTCGCAAAATCTTGCACTTGTTTAGACGGAAATAAGACTACCCCAATCTTCATTCCTCTTCCCCCTTTAATCGTTTAACCTACATGTTAATGATGACCGATTTAATGTGGGAAGTCAAAGCAGGGTTCGTCTTTTTTCAATTTTTCAGTATAATGGTTATATCATATAGAGAGACGATGACTCTCTGAACGAAGGGATGTGAAGCGGGATTTCGATCCTGCGCCTATTATGAAACACGTACCACACTCACGTGATGTCCGAGAAGCGGCTCGTGCTCGTTTGCTCGAACGCGGGGTCACAATTGAATCGATTGCTGAAATCGTATACCAGATGCAGGCACCCTATTCGCCGCATCTTTCTCTAAAAGATTGTATGGATTCTGTCGAGGCGGTTCTTGATAAACGTGAACTACAACATGCGATTCTCGTGGGATCAGAGCTCGATATGTTGGCTGAAAAAGGGCAATTATCTGAACCGCTTCTGTCGATTATCGCCTCAGACGAAGGTTTATTTGGAGTGGACGAGACGATTGCGATCGGTGCCGTCAACACATATGGTTCGATTGCCGTTACGACTTTCGGATACTTAGACAAGGCAAAAATCGGTATCATCAAACAACTCGACACGAAGATGGATGATGGGCAAGTGCATACGTTCATGGACGATCTCGTCGGTGCCATCGCTGCCAACGCTTCAGGACGATTGGCGCACCGGTTACGAGATATGGTCGATTTCGGAGAAGAAGAGATGCGTGAAAGAAAAGGGTTGTATTGATGAAGTGGACACCGCAGATGGTGGTCATCACCGGGACGGTCGCATATGTGATCGTGTCGGTGTTTGTCGTTTTAGGGGCGGTCGATCCGATGAACACATTCGTATATGAATGGTTACAGCCGCTACCGGATCGAGTGTTTGCCTACGTGACAGAGCTCGGGAGTGCACAAGTCATTGTGGGACTCTCCATATTAGGATTGTTGTTCTGGTATTGGCGTGGGGACCGTATCGAAGCGTGGCGCCTAGCGCTCGTCGGAATCGGGACACTTCTGTTTACTCAAGTGCTGAAGCTCGTCTACGGAATCGACCGACCGCTCATTGATGCATCACTCGATGCAACGACATACAGTTTTCCGAGCGGACATGCCTCAGGATCGCTTGCACTATATGGATTGACAGCTTATGTACTGTATCGAAAGAAACAGTCGAGAGTCGTCATCTTCATTCTCTTGTGCCTCGTCCTTGCGGTCTCGCTCAGCCGAGTCATCTTAAACGTTCATTACTTTAGTGATGTGCTTGGCGGTTGGCTCGTTGCGTTGACGATGATTGCATTGTCTGAATGGATCATAAGGAGGAGAACGGTTTGATCGTTGTGGTAGATGTAGCAAAATGGTTATTCGTTCAAAAGAAAGAAGCTGATGATGCATCAGTTCCCACGATATTAGTGGAAAAAGATAGAGAAGGGGCGACATGGTTCACCTCGATGAAAATTTTGTTCCAGTTAAAGAAATGGACGGGTCGACGTCGTTTTGTTCCCCTTTTACTGTGTGATGAGCACACCTATCGTTCATATGAAGTTTTTCATGTCGATGCTGTGCCGTCGTTGGCTCTACTCGACGGGGGGCGGACGTTACTAGTGGACAATAAACGAGATGAGTCATTTGATGTTGTGATACGGGAAAGCGGATTGGAAACAGAAAAATCGATTTTATTGTTCGCGCTTCAGTATATTGAACAGATGACGAATGAATCAGTCGTTTTTGCCGGAGATGAGTCGATTGAGGCGACGCGGATCGTCCCGACAGCATTGTTGGATAAGGCGGACCGCTTAGAATCAGGACGTCGTCTATTTGAATGGATGCATGATGAAGACTTACGTAAGGAGAATCAACATGACTGATTGGGAAATGACATTTCAACAATTATTGGACGAACAAGTGGATGAAGTGAACGTGCCACGCGAAGATTTTTTATCCGTTCGAACCATTTTGATTGAGAAAGGCTGGCTCTTTCAAGTAGTAGGAGAGGCCAAGCATGGTGGCGTGACGATTTATCGCAGAAACCCGGTCACTGCGAATTCATAATGGCAAGAGACGAATGAATATAAAGATTCACTCGTCTCTTTTTTATGCATTCATGAAGAGACAGAAGTTTGTGGGCGAAGTTCCCAAAAGTCAGTCGTAACCGCTTACATTTTGTGATTGATTTCGTTTTATACTACAGGTGTAGGAGGCCTCTACTATGCAACTGAATGAAAAAAGTAAACGAATCTTAAATGTCATCTTGCATGAAAAGCAAATGACACTAGACACCTTGACGATGATGCTTCCATATTCTCGACGGACAGTCGAATATGAATTGGAACGTATACAAGAATGGCTCGTCGGAAACGGACTATCGAATTTGAAGATGGACGGAACAAAAATAGAATTGACCGTGACAGAGGCGCTAATCGAGCAAGTCGAGCGCGCCGAATTAGTCTGGTCAGAAGAAGAACGAGAGCTTGTCATCACGCTATTCGCGATGACCCAAGTCGAATTTCTATCCAGTTTTCATTTTCAGCACCTATTAGATGTTTCCAAGTATACGGTCCAAGAAAGTTTGAACACCGTTAAAAAGCAGGCGGCCCAATTCGGGATTGATTTTTCTTATACGAGGAAAGAAGGATATCGGTTCAACGGTCATCTCCAAACGGTCGCATTATACGTGTACCGAACAATTGAACAATTGCTTGAGAAGTCAACGTTCGCTCAATTACTCGATTTATGTTTCGATTCTTGGCAAGTTGAGTTTATGGAACGGATCGGACAGATTGAACATTTTGAAAACTTGAATCAGTTTCAGTTTGTCGAAAGCCATCGTGAAAAATTAGCATATTTTCTGATGATTGGGTCTAGGTTATCACCTGACGCATATGTTCAAGATGACGATTCCTGGTTGACAGAAAAAGTCGATGCATCAATCCGAGACAATTTTGAAGATGTTCCACAGCTGTGGGAGACATTGATGATGTTAATTCAAGGTGGTTCAAAAGTGTCGGAAGAAATGGATGAGCTGGTACAGCAAAATCTTGCGTCTATCATGATTGAGGTGATTGAGCGCTTTGAAGGTTTGAGTTGTACACGTGTAATCGAACGCGAAGCGTTATGTGAAAAACTAGTCCTCCATGCGAAAGCGACGCTCAATCGTGTCCATACCGAAATTATGCCGTCAGATGAATTGGAACGATATGTGATGAAGGAGCACCGTGTACTAAATGTAATTGTCGACCGCTCTCTCGACCCGATTCGAGACCAAATTCAGACGAAAATTCCAAGTTCAGAAGTCATGTATTTCACTCTTCATTTTGCGGCCCATCTTCATCAACAGGGGCAACATCTAGATGAAAAAATGAAAGCGATTGTCGTATGTCCAAGCGGGATTAGCGTTTCGCATATGCTCGATCACATTTTGAAAAATCAATTTCCTGACTTTGTATTTCTGCCACCAATTTCGCAACGGGATGTCTTGGAGTTTGCACCGCTTGTCGATTTGATTTTTACGACGGTGCCATTGCCGCTAGTGGTTCAACAACAAGCACACGTGACACTTGTTCCGACACTACCGACAAGGCTAGAACAGCTTGCCTTAAAGCGCCAAATCCAACAGCGCTTCATCGCAAATGGGAGCGTCGCCCGAATGGAAGTCGCAGATATTCTCGAAGTGGTGAAGAAATATGCAACAATCCATCAAGAAGCGCAACTAAGAAAAGAATTGAAACATCTGCTACAAGATGAACCGATGAAAGATGAATGGAAAGGGGGACAACCCGTGCTAAATCAACTCGTAACAAAAAAAGAAATCCAACTTGACGATCAAGTATCGGATTGGCAGGAGTCCATTCGTCTCGCGGCCAAACCACTTGTTGATAATGGAACAATCGAATCTCGTTATGTTGAGACGATGATTGAGAACGTCATAGAACATGGTCCGTATATCGTGCTCATGCCACAAATTGCAATCCCTCATGCGAGACCGGAAGATGGTGTAAATCACCTTGGGATGAGTGTGCTGAAGTTAACAAAACCTGTATTCTTTCCTGGAGAGAAACCGGTTCGTGCTTTCTTTGTCCTAGCGGCAATCGATCAAACGACTCATTTAAAAGCCCTTGCACAGTTGACCGAGCTATTAGGAAATGAACAGGACGTGTCACTTCTTTTAGAAGCAGACACAGTAGACGATATTGTTGAGGTACTCAATCGCTATTCAGAGGAGGAAGAATAATGAAAAAGATTTTAGTGGTATGCGGTAATGGATTAGGCTCGAGCTTTATCATGGAATTGAACGTAAAAAAAGCACTCGAACAAATGGGGAAAGAGGCGGATGTCTCTCATACAGACCTGGCGACGGCACGAACTGAACCAGCAGATATTTATCTCGGAGCTCAGGATATCATCGGAACGTTAGATGATGGTTCAAAAGAAATCGTCGCACTCGAGAACGTGATGAATATTGAAGAAATTAAATCAAAACTAGATGGAAAAGTTTAAGATAGATGAAATTTTATTAGGGGGGAACGCTCATGCTTGATTTGATTATGCGAGATATATTGGGGACACCTGCCATATTGGTTGGACTGTTCGCTTTGATTGGGCTCGTTCTACAGAAGAAAGATATTGCTTCAATCGTCTCTGGTACATTGAAGACAATCATGGGGTTTGTGATTATCGGGGCGGGTGCCGGCGTCATCATTGCGGCACTCGACATATTCGGACAGATGTTCGACGAAGCGTTCAGTATCCGAGGGGTCATTCCGAACAACGAAGCGATCGTTGCGGTTGCGCAAGATGCGTTTGGTGTCGAAACGGCAATGATCATGGTGTTCGGTATGGTTATGAATATCGTGCTCGCACGTATCACGCCATTTAAATACATCTTCTTGACAGGTCACCATACGTTATTTATGGCAAGCTTACTAGCAGCAATTTTATCCGTATCAGGACTCGATGGTACGTTATTGATCATCGTCGGATCGGTATTGCTAGGACTCTGTATGGTCTTATTCCCGGCACTCCTTCAACCTTTTGTACGTCAAATTACTGGCTCTGACGATTTTGCAGTTGGACATTTCGGGTCACTCGGATACTTTGTTTCAGGGACAATCGGAAAATATGCGGGAAACAAAGAGCATTCAACCGAGCAGATTCAAGTACCGAAACAACTTGGTTTTTTACGTGATACGTCGGTAGCAGTTTCGTTGACGATGACCTTACTCTTCGTGGTCGTCGCAATCTTTGCCGGTCCTGCGTTCATTGAGACAGAATTATCAGATGGGTCGAACTATATCGTCTTCTCTATCATCCAAGCCATTACTTTTGCAGCGGGCGTGTATATCGTACTTGCGGGGGTTCGCATGTTGATTGCCGAAATCGTACCTGCCTTTAAAGGGATTGCTGATAAGATGGTTCCGAACGCAAAACCTGCGCTCGATTGTCCGACAGTTTTCCCGTTTGCACCAAACGCTGTCATTATTGGATTTCTTGCAAGTTTTGCCGCTGGATTATTTTCGATGTTTCTATTACCGTTGTTTGGTTTGGCGGTCATCGTCCCGGGTCTCGTACCTCACTTCTTTACAGGAGCGACAGCGGGAGTATTCGGGAACGCTACGGGTGGACGTCGAGGAGCGATTCTTGGATCGATTGCTAACGGAATTCTGATTAGTTTCTTACCGGCTTTGTTACTTCCGCTATTAGGGAACTTAGGTTTTGAAAGTACGACGTTTGGAGACTCTGACTTTGCTATTGTGGGCATTCTAGTCAGTTGGCTCGTTTCATTGTTCTCATAATGTGAAAAATGAGGTCTTTCTCCCATATGGAGACAAGACCTCATTTTTTTACGCGTTCGAAGCGAGTTTGATTTTTTGTCGTTTCATCTTGTGTAGTAACCAAGCATAGAGGACTTCACAAGAATTGTGAGGAAGGATCAGCTCCACCAAAGGGTGAGCGTGACCAAATATAGTGAAGCGCGAATGGTCTTCGTCGAGCAGAGAGACTTGAATATCCGTCGCATCCTGTAGTGAAATGCGCTGTTCTCCTGCGTGAGCATCTTTAAGTTTCAGCATTTTTCCATTCGTCGCAAACTTGGTGAACGATGAGACTCCTTGTACTTTCAGTTGTTCCATTTCGTGTATCTATCCATCGCGTGATGAATAGATTTTCACCTCGCTTTCTCTATATTGCCTTCCATTCCTCCAGAAGGTTATTCCTAGTATAACGCCTCGTTCGAAAAAGAAAAGTGTTAATTTAACAAAAAATTAAGACAATTTGTTATCAATTTTTAAGAATAGCGTTCAACCCTGTCTAGCATAGGAATAAGGTTGAAACAATCGGTCTGAAAATAACAAAAAAGAACCCCGTTTTCAGAGGTTCGCATCTATTGGCTACATGTATGACCTTATAATCGCTCAATCTGCCATGTACGACGGCGATACAACAACTGTCCTTTTAAGGCGATGGATTCTTTCTTCGCATCGAAGTCCTCTTCAAGAACGGACATGTCTTCATAGCGACCCGCTACATAGAATGAGATGACGATTTGGCGATTGAACAAACTGCGTTTCGTATGATCGAAATCGATGATCAGACCTTGAGGTGCCAACTCGAGTAATTCATCAATGACAGGAAGTGGAATCGGAACAAAACTGATGTTACGAATATCACGATCAAGTTTACTTTGCAACATGTTTTGAACGAAACGATTGATTGTCGACCAATCGCGAATATAAAGACTGCTATGTCGATCGTTTGCTTCATTGAAGAACACAATCTCATTATCGAGCGAATCCAAGAACGGCTTCTTGATTCCGCGTTCCATATGACTTAAAAACAAGATTTCTGCAATTTCATGATCGGACAGAGTTTCGAGCGTGTTGTAGTCCGGAAAATCGATCGCTGTGAATGTTGTTTGGTTATTCAAATACTTAGACGAGAACGAAGATAGTTCATGCGCTTCAATATAACGAAAACGCGACCTCGAGGATTGTCTCATCCCTTTGATATCCGTTCGACAAATAATCATCGGTCTCGTCACGGAAAGCGCTTCTGTTACATCCGCCAACGTCACACCATGGAGTGTGAAGCGTTGGACGTCCCGGTCTTGCTTCAAATAAAAGAGTTGTTTTGACATATGGTATCCCCTCAGTTTGACATACTACGATTATAGTAGCAAAAACACATGCTTTCCGCCATCTTGAGACGGTACCAGAGGGTTGAGTTCGATACATTTGGGAAAATAGAAGTATAATTGAGGAAACGAATAGGAAAGGCGGGTTCCACATGTGGGGATTAAAACGGAGTTTTCCTGAGCTCGCTACGCCCCGGTTTATCCTGCGAGAGCTAGAACCGCGTGATGCTAGAGCACTATATACCATTCTATCCACTGAGGAAGTGATGCGATATTATGGGTCGGACCCGTTGCTTGCCGTCTATGAGGCGAAGAACGTGATCGCTTACTTTAAAGATCAATTTCAGCAAGGGAAGGCCATTCGCTGGGCGATATGCGATCGGATGACGAATGAATTGGTTGGAACGATTGGATTCCATAATTGGACGCCCCAATATTATCGCGCCGAAATCGGGTTTGAGGTTTCCCCTCACTATTGGAGACAAGGGGTGGCTTTCGAAGCCGCTTCAGCTGTCATTCAATACGGTTTTGAAGAATTCAAGTTTCATCGAATCTCTGCGTTGGTCGCACCAGGGAATGAAGGGTCGAATCGACTCGTTCAAAAATTGGGATTTATTGAAGAGGGACTTCTACAAGATTATGCATATAGCCATGGTCGATTCATGGATTTGACTATGTATCGGCTACTCAAAACAGAATGGGAAGAAAAGGAGCACTCGATGATATGAAAGCACTCGTATTGTTACATGGGTTGTGCGGTTCTCCAAAGTACTTTGAACAATTGGAACCGTTATTGAATGCCGAAGTCCACACGCTCACATTACCCGGTCATGCTGGGACGGACGTGGGGCCGGAAACGATGGATCATTTTGCGGACTGGGTCATCGAAGAAATTCGTCTTCGAGGCCTTGAGCGTCCCCTTGTATGTGGGCATTCTTTCGGAGGCTACGTGACGACTAACCTCGTGCGTCGCTATGGAACAGAAATATCAGGATTTGTATTGATTCACTCGACGGCTGCCGCGGATATAGAAGCGGCGCGGGAGAAGCGAAACGGTGCCATTCATCAAGTCATCGAAGAAGGGGTCGAGCCGTTTATTGACGGAATGATTCCAAATGTCTTCTCAAGTGATTCCGACCCGGCGCTCGTTCAACAAGCGATTGCAATCGGATATGAGATGACGGTCGAGGGAATCGTGAGCGCGCAACAGGCGATCCGGGATCGTGAAGACGAAGTGGACACCGTCGAAACGACTCACCTCCCCGGCCTATTCATTTACGGCTCAAAAGACCCGAATATGAATGAGGAGCGGGCGTTTTTAGGTGCGTCACGACATACTAAAGCAATCGTTCCGTTCAGTCATATGGGGATGATGGAGTCCCCTGAAGAAGAAGCAAAAATCATGAACGAATGGATGCAGGAGGTGGATCATGGAAAAGTATAAGTTAATCGCTATGTCAGGAAGTCTTAGAAAGAAATCTTTTAATACCGCTCTTTTGCATTCGATCATTGAACTGGCTCAAGATGATTTCGACATTGAAGTCGTCTCCATCGAACTTCCACTGTTCAATGATGATTTGATTGATCCAGATGAACCAGAGGTTGTGGCTACTTTGAAGCAAGTCGTTCGGGAAGCTGATGGATTATTGATTGTCACCCCCGAATATAACCATAGCATCCCGGGCGTCCTAAAGAATGCGATCGACTGGCTTTCGCTCGAGCCAGGGACGCCACTTCGGGATAAACCGGTCATGATCGCCGGGGCCTCGCCTGGCATACTTGGAACCGCCAGATGCCAAATCCATCTCCGACAAGTATTTGCCACAAATCGTGCAAATGTTTTACCGGGAAATGAAATTTTCATCACGCATTGTAAAGAAAAGATTGATGATAGTGGGTTGCACGATGAGAAGTCGATTAATCAAATTAACAAAACATTATCGGAATATCGTAAATGGATAGAATTTTGGAAGCGTAACACAAAAAATTAACTTGAAGTCGCTCATGTTGTTTGATAGAAAGGAATTGTGAAAACAAACACAAGAGGAGCGACACCAAAATGGAAACTTACATCGAACTGTACAATGGCGGCGAATTAGGTGATCGGGCGGTAATGAACGATGGGATGACATTTGGACGAATGACGATTGTTGAATTGTTCTATCAATCCAATCATATTTTTGGTTACGTGAAAGAAGATGGTGAAAAACGTTTCTTCCTTGAACCGATTTCAGAGGACGACACATTTACTGTGGATGGGACGACGTATTCACTCCAACAGTTTATCGCGTTGTTTTAAGTAAAATAGAGGATTGATCGAACGCAAGCGACTCGCTTGCGTTTTTTTGTCATTTTCGTCACGATGAAAAGTGAGGTGATGAGGATGAAACTAGTAGCAATCGAACCGACACCAAGTCCGAATAACTTGAAAATCATTGTGGACCCTCCGTTCGAAGGGAGAGGCATAACGTACGATAAAGCGAGTACGGATGCCCCAGCCATCATTCAAGAAATCATTGGGCTTCGAGGCGTCAAATCCGTTTACGCCGTGTCTGATTTTCTCGCTGTCGAGCGACATCCGAAACATGATTGGCATGACGTCATGAATGAAATCCGACGGGCGTTCGGGGAACAAGTTGAGGAAGTCGAATCCACAAAGATGGATACGGACTATGAACCAGTCCATGTATCCGTCCAGTTCGTGCTCGATGTACCGATGCAATTAAAACTCGTCAAAGGGGACGAAGAAAAACGAATCGGGCTGTCGAAACGATTTGTCGATGCAGCGATGGAAGTTCAAGCACAAGTGAAGAATGTCATTCAAGACCGTCGTTGGGTAGAGCAAGCCCCACGCTATGGTGAATTGGATGAAGTCAGTGTCATCGCGCAAGAAGAATTGGAAGCGGCGTATCCTGAAGAGCGCATCGAACGGATCGTGGCCCGTGCGTTTGGTCGTGAAGCAGATTTTGAGGCAAACGCGAACCATTTGCAGTCGGAAAATTGGAAAGATCGGATGGCATTCCTGGATGAACTCGAAATCCATCATGAGAATATGCCCTATTTCCGTCGTGCCTTGGAAGATTCCGTGATGGCAATTCGTCGACAAGCGGTCGTCATGATCGGGATGTTTGAAGAACGACGTGAGGAATATGTCACATATATTGAACAAGCTTTAGTGGACGCTTCTCCTATTGTGCGACGAACAGCTGGGGATACGGTCTCCGATTGGGCATTACCTCAGTCACAACCTTCAATGATTGAGGCGCTGAAAGATAAAAACAAACTCGTACGTTGGCGAGCGGCTCGTTTCTTATTCGATTGTGGAGATGAACGGGCTGTACCTGCCTTGTCAATCGCGGAGGAAGATCGCGAGTTCGAGGTCTCTTTACAAGCGCGACTTGCGAAAGAGCGGATCACGAGCGGCGAGACAGCACTCGGGACGGTATGGCAACAAATTTCGAACCGCTCGAAATGAGGTTTCGTTCGACATGTGTCGAATCATTTTGATTTACAATTTAAGGTAAAGAGGAGCATCTGCATTGCGGATTGCTCCTTTTTTTCACAAAAACACATGCACATTTCCCCAATTGACTAACATTTGATGTAAACGTTTCGACAATAGGTAAAATGTCATTGTTATGCTGTCGAACGATAGGACATATATCTTGGTTTCAGATTGGTACACTAGATTTATCACAGATGAACAAAGGAGCCATACTTATGATATTGTTTGCAGAAACGCCTGAACTTGTAGCTTATAAGGAAGTAGTAGGAGAAACGATGGTCGTCACGTTTGAATCGATGCACAGTGAGACGTTCTCTGTCACGGCTCAAGTCCGGTCTGATCTCGATATCGCAGATTCATTGTTCATGACCGGTTGGCAACAATACATGGAACAAACTAAAGTTTCGTAAAAAAGGTAAATAATATAAGGGAAATCATTACAAACGTCTGCACATTGTATACACTAGTGCTATAGACGTTTTTTATTTTGTTGAGGAGAGTGGGATCCATGAAGAAAACTTGGTTGCTCGCCGTAGTGACGGCAATCTTATTAGTCGTAGCGGGATGTGGGAAAGAAGAGGCGAAACCGAGTCAAGTAAACAGTGATTCGTCTGAACCACCGGCTCCATTGACGCTCGACACGGAAATGGCATACGATTCAGTAGCCCAAGCATTATCAGCAACAATCAAAATGACGAACCCAAATGAGGAAGCCGTGGATGTGACATTCAATACGTCACAGCGCTATCAGTTGATTATCAAACAAGGTGACAAAATCGTGTTTGATTATGGTAGCGAATTTATGTTCACGGAATCGATTATCGAAGAAAAGTGGGCAGCGGATGAACAAAAGATCTTCGATGAGGTCTTCCTGTTAGATGAATTAGAGGCTGGCGAATATTCGGTCGAAGTGATTGGGCTCGGTCAAGTTGATGGGGCACCTGAAATTGCTGTGACAGATGAGACGACGTTCACGGTTGAATCTGCTGCAACAGAAACTCCGGATGAAGGTACATCAGAAACACCGGAAGAAACACCAGCAACAGAGCCGCAATCGGACGGTGCGTTCCGCGATGTACAAATTGATTTGAATGACACGATGATTCAAGTGAGCGGGTATACGGATGAAGTCGAGTTCGAGTGGTCTGTGTCAGACGGACACAATATTTACGCTCAAGGCGCAGCCGAAGTGACCGGCGGTGGCTTCACGTTTGGGGTATTGCTCGATGAAGCACCGGCGAAAGATCAACCGTTGTTCTTAGAAATGACACCAATCGGTGGAGAGGTCACATCATTTAAAGTTCAATAAAGCCATGGCGGAAACTGTTGTTTCCGTCTTTCTTTTTGAGACGCTAGTTGACGGGGTATAAGGATTATCAGACAATAAAACAAAATGAGAGCATAGTGGGAGGGCAATCCATGCAACAACATATCATTGAATCAACACATGTCAAACCGACCATCAACCCGAAAGAAGAAATTCGTCAACGCATCGACTTTTTGAAAGCATATGTGAAACGAGCCGGTGCGAAAGGACTCGTCCTAGGTATCTCAGGTGGGCAAGACTCAAGCCTTGCCGGAAAGCTATGTCAACTCGCCATGGAAGAGCTTCGTGAAGAAACGGGTGGCGAGTATACATTTTATGCGATCAGATTGCCATATGGTGAGCAACACGATGAGCATGACGCGCAACTTGCGCTTGAGTTCATTCGTCCGGACAAATCGTTCACTGTCAACATTAAGCCTGCTGTTGACGCATCGGTTGAAGCGTTTAACCGTGCAACGGGTCTCGAATTGAGTGACTTCCATAAAGGGAATACGAAGGCACGTGAGCGGATGAAGGCACAATACGATATCGCGGCAACATTCGGTGCCCTTGTGGTCGGAACGGATCATGCTGCGGAATATGTGACAGGATTTTATACAAAACACGGTGACGGAGCTTGTGACCTCACACCGTTGACCGGTTTGAACAAACGTCAAGGGAAAGCACTTCTCCATGAACTTGAAGCGCATGAGCGTGTGATTTATAAGGTGCCGACGGCTGACCTTGAAGATGGTCGCCCTGGACTTCCTGACGAAGTCGCACTCGGTATGACGTATGATCAGCTGGACGACTATTTGGAAGGGAAGACAATCGACCCAACAATCGCCGAGCGAATCGAGACAATTTTTAAACGTTCACGCCACAAGCATCACATGCCTGCCTCGTTGTACGACGAATGGTGGCAATGAAAAAAGGAGGAGCTGTCTCGAGACAGCTTCTCCTTTGTTGTCTTACGCTTTCTTAAGCGGTACGAACTGAACGATCAGGATGCAGGTAAAGGCGATAAAACTGAGGAGTGGGATGGTGACGAATCCAAAATAGTTGACCCAACGAATCAGGCAGTCGTTCGTACAGAAGGCTTCACCGTTCGGGATACGTTCTAAAATAACGTGATACAGACTGATACACCATCCGGCACCGGCCATAATCCCTACGAACAAGCGGTTGACGTCTCGTGCAGTCAACATGATAGTCAAGTAGTAGATGGCTAGTGGATACATAAAGATGCGTTGGAACCAACACAACTTACAAGGTAAAAAGAGCATGATCTCTGAAAAATAAAGGCTGCCGAGCGTCGCGACGGTCGCAACGATAAAGGCGAAATGATGACGTTGCATCAGATTTCCTCCTAACAATCAAATTGATGATTAAACATGATATGATACATTGAAACAAATACTTATTCAGTATACAATCTTTCAAACGATAGAGAAACAGGTGACGTGATGCAAGTTTCGGAAGTAGAAGTGTTAATTATTCTTGCGGAAGAATTGAATATGCGGAAAGCAGCCGAGCGGTTGTTTGTCTCACAACCAGCGCTCAGTCAACGGCTCGTGACCATCGAACATCAGTGGGGAAAGAAGATTTTCGTTCGCTCCACAAGAGGGCTCGCATTGACGCCAGATGGGGAGAAAATCATCGAGTTCGCCAAAAAGATGTACAGCGAAGAACAAGAACTGAGGGGTGAACTGACTGCCAACCAAGGGGAAGTGTACGGGACGTTGAAAATTGCCGTCGCCTCTATCATGGGACAATATTGGTTACCCAAGGTATTGAAGACGTTCGTTGAACGCTATCCGTCTGTCCGTGTCAAATTGGTCACCGGATGGTCGAGCGAAATGATGCGTTATATGCTCGAAGAGAATTTTCATATCGGAATCATTCGAGGGAATCCTGATTGGCGAGGAGAACGGATGAAGTTGTTCTCCGATTCCTTGCATTTGGTCGATCTAAAAATGACCGACCTCTCCCAACTAAAAAACAATGAGCGCTCGTTTATTCAATTCAAGAGTGACTCGACTTATTACCAGGAAATATTAGAGTGGTGGCAGGAACGGTTTTCGAGTCCACCTCTGACGACGCTGGTCGTCGATCAAATCGAGACATGCAAACAGATGGCGTTACACGGAATCGGGTTCGCGATTCTCCCTGAATCGACCATCAAAGATGTGAATGAGATGAATAAGATTCCATTGACGTCGTCGGGTGGTGTGCCACTCGTACGGGACACATGGATGCTTTCGACAGAATCGATGTTGGAGTTGGCGCAAGTTCAAGCGTTTTGGAAGATCGTTGAAGAAATTACGAAGGAGACTGAATGATGAATTGGGCAATTGAAGCGAGAAGACAGCTGCATTTAATTCCGGAAGCCGGATATGAAGAGTTCAAAACACAAGCGACACTTGAGCAATTGATTCGATCGCTCGATTCACCACGTGTTCACATCACACACTGGCGAACAGGTCTTTTCGTCCGGGTAGATGGTCTCGTCGGTGAGAAGACGATTGGATATCGAGCTGATATGGATGGACTGCCCATCACGGAAGAGACGGGGCTAGAATTCGCATCGATTCACGAAGGAATGATGCATGCATGCGGACATGATGTGCACATGTCGATCGCGCTTGGGTTAATTAAACGAGCGGTCGAGGAACCGCTTAACCATCACCTTGTCGTCTTTTTCCAACCGGCCGAAGAGGGCCCGGGAGGAGCCGAACCGATGGCGAAATCAGAATTGTTCTATCACTTCCGGCCGGATGCACTGTTCGGCTTGCATGTCGCGCCTGAATATCCTGTCGGCATGGTCGCTTCAAGACCGGGCGTGTTGTTTGCGAGTGCGCGAGAGCTTCATATCACCATTCATGGAAAAGGGGGGCATGGTGCTTTCCCTCACGCAGGGATTGACGCTGTTATCGTTCAGGCCGCCCTCATCATGCAACTGCAAACGATTGTGTCACGGAACATTGACCCGATGGGAAGTGCGGTCGTCAGTATCGGAAAAGTCGCAGCAGGAACGAAAGAAAATATCATCGCTGATACGGCCAAATTGGATGGGACGGTCCGTGCATTGTCCGACAAAGAAATGGTCGTGCTTGAAAGCCGGATTCGTCAAATCATTGCCGGTGTCGAGATGACGTATAACGTTCAGATTGACCTTGAATTTGGTAATCGCTATCACGAGGTCGTCAATGACGAACGTTACCTCTATCAATTCGAGGAAGCGGTGGAAGAGGTCGGCTATTCTTATAAAACGTGTGTCCCTGCCATGACGGGTGAAGATTTTGGATATATGTTGAAACAGGTCCCTGGATTCATGGTTTGGTTAGGCGTAAACGATATGGGATCAGGACTTCATCAATCGACACTCAACCCGGATGAACGTTCGATTGAAGTAGCCATCGATTTATTCGACCACTACTTCCGTAATGTCATGATTCAATAACACGAAGCGGTCTCGATTGAGTCCGCTTTTAGTGTGCCCGAAAAGGAGTGAACGAGGGTGAAAAAGGGAAACATTTATTCATGTAAAGCGACGATTTTGTGGCGATTGCTCAAATGTGAACATTTTGCGAACTCGAGCATTGAGACATTACAGCGCAATATAAAATCATTATGATGTAAGTATCGAAGGGTATTCATCTGTGATTGTCGTTTCATACATGGGTTCGAAGCGATAGAGAGAGATAGGAGGTAATCAATAGATGTTTCAAGATCCTGTCCTGATGAGTCGAGCATTGACGGCACTCACATTAGGTTTTCATGTGATTTTTGCCACACTCGGCGTCGGGGTTCCACTTTTAATTTTATTGGCAGAATTTTTAGGAATACGTAAAAAAGACCCGAAATACACGCTCATGGCTCGCCGTTGGTCGCGTGGCTATGTCGTGACGGTAGCAGTTGGGGTTGTGACAGGTACGGCCATCGGTCTGCAGCTTTCACTTCTCTGGCCGAATTTGATGCGCGTTGCGGGTCAAACGATTGCGCTCCCGCTTTTCATGGAAACGTTCGCCTTCTTCTTTGAAGCGATTTTCCTTGGTATTTACTTGTACACGTGGGATCGATTTAAAAATCCGTGGCACCACATGCTTCTCGGGATACCGGTTGCAGTCGGTGCATTGTTCTCAGGGTTCTTTATCACAACGGTAAACAGTTTTATGAACCAGCCTGTAGGGTTTGATATTGTCGATGGTCGATTGGCAAATGTCAGCCCACTCGAGGCGATGTTCAGTCCGGCTATGCCGACTAAAATGGCACACGTGTTGACTTCAGCTATTTTAACATCCGCGTTCATTCTAGCTGCGATTGCAGCCGTTCAGTTGTTACGTCAACGTCGAAATCAACTCGACAAGATGTCGATTGAATATCACAAGAAAGGTCTCCGTCTGACGATGACGGTCGCTTTGATCTTTGCGATTGCGACAGCGCTCGTCGGTGACTTCTCAGGTAAATATTTGGCTCAGTACCAACCAGATAAATTAGCCGCGGCAGAATGGCATTTCGAAACCTCCTCCGAGGCTGAATTGATTTTGGGTGGATGGTTAGAAGATGATGGTCAAGGTGGCTATGAAGTCCGAGGCGCCTTGAAGATTCCTTACGCGCTCTCTATTCTTGCAGGTGGAGTCCCGAACTACGAGGTGACGGGTCTCAATGAGTTTGCGAAAGAAGATCAACCGCCGCTCTTCGTTCACTATCTATTTGATGCGATGGTCGGAATTGGGATGCTTCTCGCACTCATCTCCTTCCTGTTTGTACTCGGCCGCTATATTAAACGTTTGAACCAGTTCAGCAAGCCGATGCTCTTTGCGATTGCAGCCGGTGGACCGCTAGCCATGGCAGCGATTGAGTTTGGGTGGTTCTTCGCTGAATTTGGTCGTCAACCTTGGGCGTTATATGAGTTAATGCGTACGAGTGAGGCAGCTACGACTTCAGCGAACGTCGGTTGGATGCTTGTCGCTTTCGCGATCCTCTACGCGGTACTTGGAACAGTGACTGTGGTTGTCCTATCACGCCTGTTCAAAGAGAATCCGGTAGGGAAAGAACTAAAACAATCCGAGCATCGTGGTGAAGCGATGTTTGCGGATGAAGTGTGATCGGAGGGTATGACATGCAAATTCAAGAATTAGGGATTGCCGTCTTATGGACGTTCCTATACGGCTATCTCATCGTCGCATCGATTGACTTCGGTGCAGGCTTCTTCGCTTTCTATAGCCGCTATACGAAACGTGATCACTTAGTGAACCGACTCGTCAAACGGTATTTGTCACCGACATGGGAAGTGACGAACGTATTCTTCGTTTTCTTCTTTGTCGGGATTGTCGGATTCTTTCCGGACACCGCTTATTACTATGGTACGGCTTTGCTCGTTCCGGCGTCTGTCGTGTTAATCTTGCTTGCGATTCGTGGTAGTTTTTATGCGTTCGCTAACTATGGCTCAAAGGAAAGCACGCTCTATGTGTTCCTTTATGGAGCGACGGGATTACTCATCCCAGCTTCGATGTCGACGGTACTGACGGTCAGCCAAGGAGGTTTCATCACGGAAACAGAGAACGGGGTCTTCTTTGACGGAGCGAAGTTGTTCACCAACTTCTACTCCTGGACGGTCGTCATCTTGGCGATTGTCTCCGTCCTCTATATTAGTGCCATGTTCCTCTTGTTCTACGCGGACAAGGCACGTGACCAAAATGCCGTCGAACTCGTTCGGAAATGGGCTCTATTCTGGAGCGTCCCGACGATTATCGCATCGGGTCTCGTTTTCTTTGGATTGAAGTCGCAAGCTGCGTGGCATTACGAAAGCATCCTAGGAGGGAACTGGTGGTGGTTCGCGATGAGCTTCTTGTTCTTCGTCATCGCCGTCTCCTTCGTGTATATGAAACGAAATTACGGGATTGCCTTCTTGATGGTCATGGGGCAGTTCTTCATGGCATGGTTCGGATACGGATATTCTCACTTACCTTACATCCTGTATCCGTACATCGACATTAATGGAAGTGTCGTCAACGAGTCGATGGCGGTGGCGCTTGTCATCGTGTTCATCTTAGGATTGCTCCTACTCGTTCCGGCACTCTACCTCTTGCTCCGTTTGTTCTTGTTTGACAACGACTACGTACGAGGGAAACGCTCGAGTGGAAAAGCATAATGGCGAGAACGGGATTTCCTTTATTTAAAGGGAATCCCGTTTTGTATTTTGTATAGAGTTTTGAAGTGGAATCAGTTACACTGAACGAAGAATCAAGAAGTGAACATGTGTAGGAAAGGGATGTAGCATCATGA
This sequence comes from Exiguobacterium sp. s132, assembly GCF_018617235.1. Lineage (GTDB taxonomy): Bacteria > Bacillota > Bacilli > Exiguobacteriales > Exiguobacteriaceae > Exiguobacterium > Exiguobacterium profundum. The sequence continues at coordinate 359,248 of NZ_JACSJU010000001.1, forward strand.
CAGGTGAATTTGCAGTCATCGGATTAGGACGATTTGGTGGGTCGATCGTCCGTGAATTGTCTACAAATGGATATGACGTCCTCGCCATCGATTCAGATGAGGAGCGTGTCAATGAGTTTATGGGATTGGCAACCCATGCCGTGATCGCCGATACAACAGATGAAAATGTGTTGAAGAGTTTGGGGATTCGTAACTTTGAACATGTCATCGTCGCCATCGGGGAGAATATTCAAGCTTCTATTTTGACGACGTTGATTTTAAAGGAACTTGGTGTTCAAATCATCACGGTGAAAGCAACAAACGATTACCATGAAAAAGTACTTCGTCGAATTGGGGCAGACAATATCGTCCACCCGGAGCGTGACATGGGCGTTCGAATTGCGAATGGATTGATGAGCCAAAGTATCCTCGACTACCTCGAATTATCGAATGAACATTCGATTGTCGAAATAAAAGCATCGGACAAGTTATCTAACAAATCACTCATCGATTTGGACTTGCGGGCGAAGTACGGGGTGAACATCGTGGCGATTCGTCGCGATGATGATGTCCTGATTTCTCCTCAAGCGGATGAGATGATTTTATCGGAAGATATTTTGATTATCATCGGGAAGGATACCGATTTGGATAGACTAGAGCGTACACTTCGTTCGAGATAAAAAAAAGACCTTTGGAGCGATGCCGCGATCGTTGAATCGATTGATCCAACTCGACGGTTTGACTCCAAGAGGTCTTTTTTAAATGAGTTTCATCGCTTTCAAGCCGTACTCGATTCCATCTTCAAGGATGGATTTCGTGACAAAATCCGCCACGTCTTTCGTTTCGGTGCGACCATTGCCCATGGCGATTCCAGTACCTACATACTGAAGCATGGCCAAGTCGTTCAACGCATCTCCGAAAGCGTACGTATTCTCAAGACGGTAGCCATTGGTCTCAATAAAGTGACGGATGCCATCTGCCTTACTGGCCCCTTTGTTGATCACGTCCATTGCATGAGGATGCCAACGGATAAAATCGAACTCACGGTAGGCGTTGATATAATGATGCTCGTCTTCAGGCGTGCAATACAGTAACGTCTGATACACATCTTCTTCTGTATGGAAGTTCGGTTCGAATGAAGGAATCGGCATGTCGAGTTCACCGAGCGATTGTTTGACGATGGCATCATTCGGTCTTGAAGCACCACCACGGTCTTGTCCCAAATAGACGAGAGTATGATCATTTGAAGCGGCGTGCGTCGTCAATCGGCCGAGTGCATCTTTTGAAAGCGTGTTACGATAGACGATTTCACCTTTATGCACGACAATCTGACCGTTATAGCAAACAAGACTATCAATCCCGACACGTTCTGGGATATCGGATAGCATGGCCGGTCCTCGTCCCGTCGCGATGAATGTCTCGACGCCGTTTTCTCGCAATGCCTGAATTGCTGAAATCGTGGAAGGCGGTATATAACTACCTTCATGTAAAAGCGTGCCGTCAATGTCGAAGAAAACAACCTTTTGATCTTCCATTTGATTCACCATTCTTTCTCTTTATCTAAAAAATATGTTTTCTGAACCCACTAAAAGGATAACACGAAATAGGGAAACTACCACGAATATCACATCGTTAGTGAAATATTGTCATGATATGAGCTATAATGAAAAAAGAATCTTACGGGCATATTCGAGAATCACTTATGTTTCACATAGATGTATTAATAATTGAAGTAAGGAGAGATTAAATGAAGTTTGTTAAGAACCACCAAACAGCCGTGTTCGCATTGGGCGGACTCGGAGAAATCGGGAAGAACACATATGTTGTTCAATTCCAAGATGAAATCATCGTCATCGATGCGGGAATCATGTTCCCAGAGGATGACTTGCTTGGAATCGACTATGTGATTCCTGATTACTCGTACCTGATTAAAAACAAGGACAAAGTAAAAGGGGTATTCATCACTCACGGTCACGAAGACCACATCGGGGGAATTCCATTCTTATTGAAGCAAGTGCAATTGCCGATTTACGCGACGAAGCTCGCGCTCGGATTGATTAAAGTTAAACTTGAGGAGCATGGGTTGCTTCGTGAGGCGGAACTCCATGAGATTGATGAGGATTCACTCATCAAGTTCCGCAAGACGAGCATCTCGTTCTTCCGCACGACGCACTCGATTCCGAACTCACTCGGTGTCGTCGTCAAGACGCCACAAGGGAACATCGTCCATACTGGTGACTTCAAGTTCGACTTCACTCCGGTAGGTGAGCCGGCAGACCTCGCCAAGATGGCGGAAATCGGAAAAGAAGGCGTGCTTTGTCTCTTGTCCGATTCTACAAATGCAGAAGTGGAAGGCTTCACGATGAGTGAGAGCGTTGTCGGTGGGACGATTAGTGAAACGTTCCGGAAAGCGGATGGTCGAATCATCTTTGCAACATTCGCATCGAACATCTATCGCTTGCAACAAGTGGTCGATGCGTGTGCCGAGACAGGTCGCCATCTCATGATTTTCGGTCGTTCGATGGAGAAAGTCATGACGATTGGACAAGAACTCGGTTTCATCAACGTTCCGAAAGGGATGATCATTGAGGCGAATCAAATGCGTCACTACGACCCGAATGAAATCGCGATTCTTTGTACCGGCTCGCAAGGGGAACCGATGGCAGCGCTCAGCCGTATTGCGAATGGTACCCATCGTCAAGTGTCAATCATTCCTGGGGATACGGTCATCTTTTCTTCTTCTCCAATCCCAGGAAATGCCATCTCCGTCGGGAAGACGATTGACCAGTTGTATAAAGCGGGAGCGGATGTTGTCTACGGTAAGTTGACGAACATTCATACATCAGGTCATGGTTCGCAACAAGAGCAGTTATTGATGATTCGTCTGTTGAATCCAAAATTCTTCATGCCGATTCACGGTGAGTACCGCATGTTGAAAAAGCATGCTGAGCTTGCTGAATCGGTAGGAATCCCGAAAGAGAACAGTTTCGTTATGGATAATGGTGAAGTGCTTGCTGTCGACTCGGAGTCGGCTGCGGTCACTGGCAAAATTTCTGCGAACGCTGTGTATATCGATGGGAATGGAATTGGTGATATCGGGAATATAGTATTAAGGGATCGCCGAATTCTGTCTGAAGATGGACTCGTTGTCGTCGTCATCAGCATCGATGGCAAGACGCGCAAACTCGTCTCAGGACCAGATATCATCTCACGTGGATTCGTCTATATGCGTGAATCAGGTAGTCTGATTCGTGACGGCGAACGATTGTTGAAGAAAACCGTCGAACAAGGATTGTCCAATAAGCAGATGAAGTGGTCGGAGATGAAACAACTCGTCTCAGACACCCTTACACCTTATTTGGCACAAAAGACGCGGAGACACCCGATGGTCCTGCCGATTATTATGGAAGTATGATTTGACGGGCTGTAGGAGACTACGGCTCGTTTTTTTCACCAGCAAATGAGGAGGGGGAGCTTATGGCGAAGGAAAAGGGGAAGAAAGGGTGGCTGAAATGGGGAGCTGCAATCGTAGCGGTCATTTTTCTCATCACGCTCGTATATCATCAAGTCAAACCATTACCGGAAGGCGTGTCGAGACAATCTGAACCATATCTCATCACAGATGACCAAATCGATTTTCTCCACGATTTGACCTATCAAGGGGAAGATACGGAGATTGTCGAACAAGAGATATTTAGTGAAGTTGAACGAGCAATACGTGAGGCAAAAGAATACATCGTCATGGACTTTTTCTTATTCAATCCTTATTCGAATGAAGACCGACAATATCCGGACATCACATCGCGCCTGTCATCGACATTGCTTGAGCAAATGGAGCGATATCCGGACTTGAAAGTCGTTTTTATTACAGACGATATCAATACGACTTATAACGGGCACGTTTCCGACCACTTCGATGTACTGGAGGAGGCAGGGGTAGAAGTCGTGTACACAAATCTCGACGAACTTCGTGACCCAAATATTCTTTACTCCACGTTTTATCGAATGGCGCTTCAATGGTTCGGTGATAGTCAATCCGGCTGGTTGCCGAATCCGATGGCCTCTTCGGCACCGGACATTACGGTTCGTGCTTATTTGAGGTTGCTCAACATCAAAGCGAACCATCGGAAGGTGATGGTCACTGAAAATGAGGGATTTGTACTATCCGCCAATCCACATGACGCTAGCGGATACCACTCGAATGTCGGTGTCCATTTAAAAGGACCGATTTTAAAAGAAATCGTTGAAGGTGAGCAAGCGGTCGCGACGTTCTCGAAAGGAGATGCACGCCGATTCCCTGATGATGAAGCGTTGTCGAAGATTGAAAATGCGCCGAGTGAGGCACCAATGGAGATTCGTTACGTCACCGAAGGGAAAATTCAAGAATCAGTGCTCGATGCAATGAATGGGGCGGACGATGGAGACACCATTTGGATCGGAATGTTTTATTTGGCAGACCGGAATATCATCCAAGCAATCGAGGATGCCGCAGGGCGCGGGGTGACTGTGAACTTGATCCTCGATCCGAACACGAATGCGTTCGGTCGATCGAAATCAGGGTTACCGAACTTACCGGTGACGGCAGAACTGAACACCGTCAACCCGGAGCATATCGAGATTCGCTGGTATGATGTCGGTAAGGAACAATATCATCCAAAAATCCTCTATGTAGATGGTGAGGAGAAAACCGTTGTCTTAGGATCGGGGAACTATACGACCCGGAACATGAACGATTACAACCTAGAGGCAGACGTCGAAGTGACAGGAGAAGTGGATACAGCCTTCTTTGATGAGGTGGACGAGTATTTTAATCGTCTATGGAACAATGAGAACGGCGCGTATACGGTAGCATATGATGAGATTCAAACGGATCTCCCGCTCGGAAAGTATATGATGTATTGGCTCCAAAAAGTCACATGGACGATGACCTATTAAAAAACAGCTATCCTCAAAGTTTGGGGATAGCTGTTTTGACGTTAGTTCGTCTCGATTGGATTAAACTCATTCGTGTATTCATATAAGAATTTCCCGGTCTCTTTCAAGACGTCACTTTTACGGTGAAGCGAGAAATGGTCGTACGGCACAGTTTCTGTCTGAATGTTATTCGTATACTCTTCAAGTAACAGCGAACTTGCCGGCTCAATCAAATTGAATTCGCCACCTCGTCCAGAGAAGGAGAGTACCTGAACGGACCTCGGCCATGTCTCGAGTTTAGACTGGAATGCTTGCAGTCCGTCTGAGTTAGGGGACAAATCACGGATGGCAGGGCTTCCGGTATTAATGCCGAAGTTACTGGCAGATAAACCGAAGTTTGCAAGGCGCGTCCCGCCGAACGGGCTATCGAACGTCACAAACTTATCGACGATGTATGTCTCTTGATTCAGGATATAGTTGGCAGCGGCTACGCCACCCATGCTATGGCCAATGATATACATCCGATCGAATGATCGATTTCTCGTTTTTTTATATGTTTCAATGGCTGCATTCAACCACTTTGTCTGATTGTTTAAAGAAGCCTCTGCATCTTCGAACTCGATTCGGACAATCGGACGAGTTGAACTAAAATCATATATTTCACAGTCGGTCTTGCCTTTGACAGTCACGGTACAAAGCGCCCCGTCAGTCGCTTGACCACTTTGTTCCATCGCTTGAGAGAAGCGGAGGAACGTCCGGTCTGTCCCGAGTAGTCCATGAACTGCAAACGTAGGGATGAACTCATTCGTTTGAGAAGCTTGACGTATCGCCTCGGATTGACGCTCGTTCGTCAACTCTTGTCGGAAGGTGACGATGATGAGAGCAAGTGAAAGTGAGACGATCAACAGTCCGAGGAGACGTGAACGAATGGATGTCTCTTTTGGGTTGCCAACATTCCGACGATATTTGCGCCAAATGAAGTAAGTCAATACGGCCGCTGCAATCAGAACGATTCCCGTCACGATCCAAGCGTTGACGTTCGGTACATGGGCAACTAGCTTCACGTTATTTTGCCGACCGCCGTAGACTTGCCACTCGACATGTTTCATAGAACGGAGGTCTAGGCCAGTTCCATCCTCAACGAATACGCCGGTCGGAACAGTCAAGTTAAAGCGAATGTCGGCTTGGCGGATATATCGTTCAGCCAATTTTTTGGGGGAGCCGGTTAGTTCAACACCGGGTAAGTCGACCCGATCGAGTCGGAGGTCGAGATTGGTTTGGAGTGTATATGAATCAAACCAAATGCCTTCCTGTTGTTCGATGTCGAACTGAATATCCGGAGGGACTAAAATACCGGCTGGTCCCGTTTTCCATTCCTCTTTAATCTGTTGCAACTCGTCCACATTTTTAAATGTCTTCTTTAAGACCATGCCTTCGTAGTCATCAGGACTCGAATAATCTTCCGTCTCATATCCGTTCGCTTCTGCTTGCTCTTTCCACGTATCCCAGTCGAGTCTGAGATTGAGCAATTTCATGACTGGATGATCACGGAACGCGTAAGTCGTTTCAAGCGAAACAGATTGGTCATAGTGGACGGTCGCATCATAATTGATTCGCACACATCCACCGATTAAAAGAAATAAAAATGGGAATAGTAACAACAGTGCCCTTTTTCTCGAACTAAACATGTTAAATCGGTTCGCCGTATGTTTCTAACGGGTTCGACATATTGATCCGGTCATAGAACATGATCCCGTCTAAATGATCGAGCTCGTGCTGACATACGACAGCGCGCATTCCGCGCAGACGAAGCTTAATCGGCTTCCCCTCGCGGTCGAACCCTTCTAACGTGATTCGACGAAAACGAGGTACATTTCCTTTGACCACGCGATCGACCGATAGACAGCCTTCGCCGCCATTCAAAAATGTCTGTTCGACGGAATGACTTGTAATTTTAGGATTGAAGATGGAGAGTTTAAACGTCTCTTCCTCTTCTTGTAGCAATACTGTGAAGAAACGGCGATTTACACCGAGTTGAGGTGCGGCGATTCCGACACCACCTCGTAACTCGTATTTCTCGCTCATCTCTGGGTCTTGACTATTGACAAGAAACGTCTCCATCTCGTCGAGTAACGCCAAATCTTCTGTTGTTGGCGGAATCGAAACTTCGGCTGAACGCGCGCGAAGTCGCTCGTCTCCTTCGCGGATGACATCTTTCATGGTTAACATACACAACTTCCTTTCTATCGAACTTATATGATTGATTATATCATATTTAAACAGGAAGGAATGTGGATGGTACAGAAGGTGAAATGAAAATAATACAGTGGTGAAAAGGATGTCATATCCCTTGAATGTAAGCGTTTTATTTCGGTAAGCATATTTTTTGCGTTATTGAAACAACCCGTTTTATACTAACAAGGAAACGTCAGGAGAGGATAACTTTTCTGAATCACGTTAATACAGATTGCTTTTTTGGACAGATACACGTAAGATTTGAGATAGTGTTTGATCACAAAAAAGACAATTGTCTCATAGTTGAAAGGATGAGGTGAAACGAATGAACAACGTTCAGGTACTTCAAAACGTGGAAGAAAACTTCCAAACGTTCCGTATTCTCGACGAGAAGGGTGAGGTCGTCAACCAAGACGCAATGCCTGACCTAACGGACGAGCAACTTCAGGAACTCATGCGCCGCATGGTCTATACTCGAATCTGGGACCAACGCGCCATCTCACTTAACCGTCAAGGTCGCTTAGGATTCTACGCGCCAGTGGCAGGTCAAGAGGCGACGATGATCGGGACGCAATACGCGCTCGACAAAGAGGACTGGATCCTTCCAGGATACCGTGATATCCCACAACTCGTATTCCACGGACTTCCGCTTTATCAAGCGTTCTTGTTCTCACGTGGACACGTGGCGGGAAACCGCATCCCTGAAGGTGTCAACGTATTGATGCCACAAATCATCATCGGTGCACAAATCATTCAAACTGCGGGTGTGGCAATGGGCCTCAAACGCAACGGCAACAAAAATGTCGCCATTACTTACACAGGTGACGGTGGCTCATCACAAGGTGACTTCTACGAAGGATTGAACTTTGCAGGTGCATTCAAATCACCAGCAATCTTCGTCGTTCAAAACAACCGTTTCGCTATCTCAACTCCTGTTGAAAAGCAAACTGCAGCTAAAACGATCGCGCAAAAAGCTGTTGCAGCTGGAATCAACGGAATTCAAGTAGATGGAATGGACGTTCTTGCAGTGCTCGCAGCGACTCAACAAGCTCGCGTCGACGCACTCGAGGGAACACCGACACTTATCGAGTCACTCACTTACCGTTACGGACCACATACGCTCGCTGGGGATGACCCAACACGTTACCGTACAAAAGAACTCGACACAGAGTATCAAGAAAAAGATCCACTCGTACGTTTCCGTCTCTTCCTTGAGAACAAGAAACTCTGGAACGAAGACATGGAGAACGAAGTGATCGAGCAAGCGAAAGCTGACGTGAAAGAAGCAATCAGCCAAGCAGACAAAGAACCAAAACAAAAAGTTTCGGACTTCATCAACAACATGTTCGAAGAACTTCCTTCAAACTTGAAAGAACAGCTTGAAGAATATACTGCAAAGGAGTCGAAGTAAGTTATGGCTCAAATGACAATGATCCAAGCGATTACTGATGCGATGCGCGTTGAAATGAAACGCGACGAGAAAGTACTTCTTTTCGGAGAAGACGTTGGTAAAAACGGTGGGGTATTCCGCGCGACGGAAGGTCTCCAAGACGAGCTCGGCGAAGACCGTGTCTTCGACACGCCACTCGCTGAATCAGGGATTGGTGGTCTTGCGATCGGTCTAGGTCTTACTGGATTCCGTCCGATTATGGAAGTTCAATTCTTCGGATTCGTATTCGAAGTTTTCGACTCAATCGCAGCTCAAATGGCACGTATGCGTTACCGTTCAGGCGGCGCTTACAGCCAACCAATCACAATCCGTTCACCATTCGGTGGTGGAGTTAAGACACCTGAGCTTCACGCGGACAGCCTTGAAGGCTTGATGGCTCAGACACCTGGTCTTAAAGTTGTTATTCCATCAACTCCTTACGATGCAAAAGGTTTGTTGATCGCGTCAATCCGTGACAACGACCCAGTCGTGTTCCTCGAGCACATGAAATTGTATCGTTCATTCCGTGGCGAAGTACCTGAAGGTGATTACACAATCGAACTCGGTAAAGCAGATGTGAAACGTGAAGGTACAGACGTTTCAATCATCACTTACGGTGCGATGGTGCATACTTCACTTAAAGCAGCGGAAGAACTTGAAAAAGAAAACATCAACGTTGAAGTAATCGACCTCATGACAGTGAGCCCGCTTGATATCGACACAATCGTAGAGTCTGTTAAGAAAACAGGTCGTGCGATCGTCGTTCAAGAAGCACAACGTCAAGCAGGTATCGCAGCGAACGTTGTAACTGAAATTCAAGAGCGCGCAATTCTTCACCTCGAAGCACCAGTTCTTCGAGTAACTGCACCAGACACAGTCTTCGCATTCGCACAAGGTGAAGACATGTGGTTACCTGACCATAAAGATGTCGTTGCAAAAGTTAAGGAAGTTGTGAACTTCTAAGATCGTGTCGAATAAACGATGAGGGAGAATTGTCTCCCTTGTCGTGTTTACATGATGAATTGATGGGAGGAAAAACCAGTGGCAGTATTTGAATTTAAATTACCAGATATCGGTGAAGGTATTCACGAAGGTGAAATCGTCAAGTGGTTCGTAAAAGCAGGGGATACGGTCAAAGAGGACGATGTTCTTTTAGAAGTACAAAACGACAAAGCAGTCGTTGAAATCCCAGCTCCAGTCGACGGTACAGTCAAAGAAGTTAAAGTTTCTGAAGGTACAGTTGCTGTAGTCGGCGACGTCCTCATTACGTTTGACATCGAAGGCGACGCACCAGCAGGTGAAGAAGAAACACCTGAACAACCGAAAGCAGAAGAGAAGACAGAAGACGTAAAAGAAGATGTGAAAGAAGACGCGCCACGCGACGTTCAACTTCACAAATCTGAGCGTGTTATCGCTATGCCATCTGTCCGTAAATATGCACGTGAAAAAGGTGTCGACATCCGTGAAGTAAACGGTTCTGGCGACAACGGCCGTGTATTGAAAGAAGACATCGATGCATTCGCGAACGGCGAAGCACCGTCTGCAGAAGCTACAACAGAGAAAACAGAATCTGTAGCACCAGCAGCAGCTGCGAAAACGGAAATCAAGCCTTACGAGTCAGCGACTCCTGAACTTGAAACACGTGAGAAAATCCGTGGAATCCGTAAAGCCATCTCGAAAGCTATGGTTAACTCGAAACACACTGCACCACACGTTACACTCATGGACGAAGTCGACGTTACAAAACTCGTTGCACTCCGTAAAGATTTCAAACAAGTCGCGGCTGACCAAGGCGTGAAACTCACGTACTTGCCATTCGTCGTGAAAGCATTGACTGCTGCAGCGAAAGCATTCCCAACAATCAACGCTTCAATCGATGACGTGAACGAAGAAATCGTCTACAAAAACTACTACAACATCGGGATTGCAGCTGACACGGACAACGGACTCGTTGTACCAGTCGTAAAAGATGCAGACCGTAAATCAATCTATGCACTTGCTACAAACATTAACGAACTTGCAGGTAAAGCTCGTGAAGGTAAGCTCGCTGGGGAAGACATGAAAGGCGGATCGATCACAATCACAAACATCGGTTCAGCTGGTGGACAATGGTTCACACCTGTCATCAACCACCCAGAAGTTGCGATTCTCGGTATCGGCCGTATCGCTGAGAAAGCTGTCGTGAAGAACGGTGAAATCGTTGCTGCGCCAGTACTTGCACTTTCATTCAGCTTTGACCACCGCCTCATCGACGGTGCGACTGCACAAAACGCTCTTAACATGGTGAAACGCTTGCTCGAAGACCCAGCACTTCTAATGATGGAGGGATAAGAACATGGTAGTAGGAGAATTCGCACAAGAAACTGATTTGCTTGTCATCGGTGCCGGTCCTGGTGGATACGTTGCCGCAATCCGTGGCGCACAGCTCGGAATGAAAGTAACTATCGTTGAGAAAGGCAACTTCGGTGGTGTCTGCTTGAACGTCGGATGTATCCCATCGAAAGCGTTGATCACAGCAGGACACAACTTCCAACACGCTAAAGGTCATGATTCAATGGGAATCACGTCTGACAACGTGTCAGTGGACTTCACAAAAGTTCAAGATTGGAAACAGTCAGTCGTTAACAAATTGACTGGCGGTGTTAAAGGTCTCCTCAAAGGAAACAAAATCGAGATCGTTCAAGGTGAAGCGTTCTTCGCGTCTGAAGACACAGTTCGTGTCATCACTGAAGACAGCTCAACTCCTTACAAATTTAAAAAAGCGATTGTCGCGACTGGTTCTACACCAATCGAGATCCCATCGTTCAAATGGTCTAAACGCGTCCTTTCTTCAACTGGCGCTTTGGCACTTCCTGAAGTACCGAAGAAACTCGTCGTTATCGGCGGTGGATACATCGGTATGGAGCTCGGTACTGCATACGCTAACTTCGATACAGAAGTTGTCGTTGTAGAGGGCGCTAGCGACATCTTGTCTGGTTTCGAACCACAAATGACGCAAATCGTTAAGAAGAAACTCAAGCAAAAAGGGAACGTCACGATCCACACGAATGCACTTGCTAAAGGTGTTGAAGAAACGGAAGACGGCGTAACCGTTAAGTTTGAAGTAAACGGTGAAGAACAATCTGTTGAAGCGGACTATGTCCTCGTCACAGTTGGTCGTCGTCCAAACACAGGTGACATCGGTCTTGAGAACGCGGACGTTAAAATCAGCGACCGCGGAATCATCGAAATCGATGACCAGTGTAAAACATCGAACGAAAACATCTATGCAATCGGTGATATCGTTCCTGGACCACCACTTGCACACAAAGCATCTTACGAAGCGAAAATCGCAGCGGAAGCAGCAGCAGGTAAGCCAGCTTACCTCGACTACTCTGCAATCCCTGCAGTCGTCTTCACAGATCCTGAGCTCGCAACGGTTGGTTACACAGAGCCACTCGCAAAAGAAGAAGGACTCGAAATCACAGTTTCGAAATTCCCATTTGCAGCGAACGGTCGTGCACTTGCACTTGACGAGCCAGACGGCTTCATGAAGCTCATCACACGCAAAGAGGACGGTCTCTTGATCGGTGCTCAAATCGCGGGTACTGGCGCTTCAGATATGATTGCTGAGCTTGGTCTTGCAATCGAGGCTGGTATGACTGCTGAAGATATCGCACTTACAATCCACGCTCACCCATCACTCGGTGAGATGGCAATGGAAGCTGCTGAAATCGCAATGGGTATGCCAATCCACGTCGTAAAATAAGAATACTCATAAAAGCTCTCTCACTTTTCGTGAGAGAGCTTTTTCATGTAGGTGACGACACGCTCGACTTCCTTGAATCCAATTTTCTCGTGAAAGCGTTGACTGTCCTCGTTTTCAAGCTCGGTATCCGATGCCAGTTCGATACAACCATGACGCGCCGCGAAGGTCGACGCAGCATCGACCAAACGAGAGGCAACACCTCGATGACGCTCTGATTCAATGACATAGATTCCTTCCATATAGGCGGTCGGTGACGTGCTAGAACCTGGCACGTAGTCATGTCGGAAACTGAGCTGACAAAAACCAACTGCCTCCCCATGTTCATTAGATGCGATGAAATAATGCATCTTTTTTGAGGCGAGACCGAGTTTGACTTCCATTCGTAATTCTTCAATAGGGGCATCTGGCCATAGGTCGTGCATGAACTGGACAAGAGTTTCAACGTTTAACTCCGTTGCATAATCAATCTTCATTGTCATTCTCTCCTTAGGTTTCATACTAGTAGTATAAAGGAAAATACATGTGAAGAGAGAAGGGAGGGAATCCTGATGGCATTCGATGAGGAGTTATTATACACCGTATCCGAGACGAGTCGTGTCCGATTTACCGGTATTGAAACAGAAGCCGCTCGTTATGATTTTGGTTTCGTTTATACACAGCAATTCATGGGCAAGGTGTTAGTCGTCTGTATGCAAACGGGTCAATCGGCCCTTCTTGATTTGCATGCGCTAGAAGAGCCACGTCAATTGTATCCGATGCTTGGCATTAACTTGAACGACACGGAACACGTCGCTGAATTTTTACGACTTTGCTTGGTCGAAAAAACACAAGCATCTGAAGAAATTGATACTTGAAAAAATGTAAGCGTTTTCTTATAATAAGCACTAGGGGAAGCAATTCGATCATCTACAGCCACCTTTTCTGAGATGACATAAAAAATGAGCCGGTCACGATGACCGGCTCATTTTTTATTTAGCGAATCGCTTTTGTTTGTTGGATGACTTTAATCATTTGCAGTGACTCATCTTCAAGACCTTGAACCGGAAGACCCGCTTCAATGTTGGCCATGATGTACTCGAGTGTCGAAGTCGTAATCAATTCGCCTGGAATGATGATCGGAATCCCTGGCGGATACACCATAATGAATTCCGCTGAAATACGGCCGACTGCGTTTTCGAGAGGAATCGTTTCCGTCTCTTCATAAAACGCATCACGAGGGCTGAGCGCAAGAGGTGGAATCTCTGGGAGCATGATCGATAGTGAATCGTTACCAGACTTCTGATAAACGGAGACGACGTCTCGCATCGCTTCAATCAATGCTTGAATCGTGGACTCATCATCCGCTGATGTGACGATAAAGAGCACATTCAATAAATCGGACATCTCGACTTCGATACGGTGTTTGTCCCGAAGAAATTTCTCGACTTCAAATCCTGTTATTCCAAGTTCGCGCACGGATACGAGTACTTTCGTTTCGTCGAGCGCGTATGTCGATTCAGAATGCAATTCGGCATGACCGTATACTGACAAGTTAGGCATGTGGTTGATTGCTGTACGAGCCGTTCTCGCAAGCTCAAGTGCACGTTCATTCATCATGTGTCCCTTTGTCGCTAACTGTCGACGTGCCGCGTCGAGAGAAGCGAGAAGCAAGTAGGACGTCGAAGTCGTTGTAATCATGGAAAGCATCGCATGAATTCGTTCTGGCGAGACGAGACCGCGGCGTACGTTCAAAATCGAACTGCCTGTCATTGAACCACCAAGCTTGTGTACACTCGTCGCCGCCACATCTGCTCCCGCTTGCATCGCCGAGAGTGGGAGTTCATCGTGAAAAGGGAGATGAACGCCGTGTGCCTCATCGACAAGTACAGGAACGTCTTGCTCATGAGCGACAGACACGATACGCTCTAAATCACCTGCGACACCGAAATAAGTCGGATTAATGACGAGAACGGCTTTTGTGTCCGGGTGAAGTTCAAGTGCGCGTTCTACGGCACTAGCTGTGATTCCGTGGGCGATGCCGTATGTTTCGTCAAATTCCGGGTGGATGAAGACCGGATGAGCACCCGTTAAGACGAGCGCGGACATGACGGATTTATGGACGTTCCGTGGCACAATGATTTTTTCGTTCGGGCCAACGACACCCATGATCATCGCCATGATGGCACTCGATGTTCCCTGGACAGAGAAAAAGGTCTCGTCAGCACGGAACGCCTCTGCCGCCAAGCGTTCCGCTTCAGCGATTGCCGCTTTTGGATGATGGAGGTCATCGAGTGGGGCAATGTTAATCAAATCAATTTTTAGGGCGTTTTCACCAATAAAGTCACGAAACTCTGGGTCCATCCCTTTTCCGCTTTTATGACCAGGAATGTGGAACGCAATCGGGTTTGAGTCGACATGTTCAAGCAACGTGTCAAATAGTGGCGTTTCGAGCTGAGTAGCACCTTTTAATTTCAATCGTAAATCCCCCTTGAATCAGTTTATTTATAAGATGAATAGTATCGTTATGATATATGTTGTTTTTAAAAAAAGAAGCAACAAAAAAACTATAGAGATTTCTGGCTCAACTTGCAATAGTTTTTTTTGTTGTTACAATGGGTGTCGAGGTGAAACAATATGCAAATTAACTATCCGATCAATCCGGATTGGACGACAGACGAATTGATTGAAGTCGTCGAGTTTTATAACGTTGTCGCACAAGCCAATGAAGGTGGAGTCGAACGAGAGGTTTTTCTCGATTCCTATCGTGCCTTCAAGCAAATCGTAACATCTAAGTCGGAGGAGAAACAACTGAACGCGGTTCACGACGAGCAGACGGGCTATTCCACATATCGTACGGTTCAGGCGGCAATGAAGTCCTCGAGTAAAATGATTAAACTGTAAGACCGAGCATGCCCGAGCAAATTCAGGCATGCTTTTTTGTTATTTCTCCTATAAATCGGGTACAGTTCATTAACACCGAATCAGGTTTAGGGACCTCGGAATTGGGAATATATCCATTAAGATAAAAAATTCAAAATAGTCAGACAATTCTCTTTCTTTTTCGAATTTTATCTGATATACTCAATTCAACTCACTAAACCGTAACTTGTAGCCCAACAAAAGGAGTGTGGCATCTTATGAAACAAGTGATTGAGGCATTCAAAAGAAAAGACGCAGAAAAACGGATCCCGGTGCTGCGCTTAGAGATTGATTATGAATTGGCAACCCTCTTCGATGCGATGGCGTCACAAGATGATGCTACAGTTCAGGCTAGCAAGCATCGGTTAGAGAAGTACCGCCAAGAATTATTGCGTCTCGAAGCCTAACCATTACACACACATTCAACCAGTATTCCGAGCGGATACTGGTTTTTGTTTGGTACAATACAGTTGAGGTGATCACAGATGATAGAATGGTTTGCAGTCGACTTAATCAAACAAGCGGGAGAACTGATTCGTCGCGAGATTGATCAAAGTTATGAAGTGGAACGAAAGACGGGAAAAGGGGACTTGGTCACTGAAATCGACCGAGCGGTGGAACAATTGATTGTCCGTCGAATCCAACAAACATTTCCGGAACATCAGATTATGGGGGAAGAAGGGACGACAAATCAGCCAGAACAATTGACTGGTACCGTCTGGTTTGTCGACCCGATTGATGGGACGTTAAATTTTATTCATCAAAAACGTATGTTTGCCATCTCTATCGCGATCATGATAGATGGAGTCGTGGAATATGGATTCGTCTATGACGTCATGGCGGATGAGATGTTCATGGCACGGAAAGGATACGGGGCGACGTTGAATGGTCGGACATTGACGACTCTTCATGAACATCATGTCCGAGACGCATTTTTAAGTATGAATGCGACGTGGGTCACGCCGAACCACCAGATTGCCCCGGAAATACTCGCTCCGATTGTACGAGACTCGATTGGGACGCGAGCCCATGGTGCTGCATCGCTTGAATTAGCCTGGCTTGCCGCCGGTCGCGTGGACGGCTACATCACAATGCGCAATATGCCATGGGATTATGCTGCTGGAAAGTTACTCGTAGAAGAAGTAGGGGGACGTGTCGTTTCCTTATATGGTGAGCCGATTCGCTATGACGGAAAAACATCTGTCCTGGCAGGGAGTGACTCATTTGTAAATGACGTCATCAAACATTACGTCATCGCAAAAGGGGTCACGGCTGAAGCAAAACCGGACTTACACATCGTGGAACATGATTCGTATGAAGAAATCCGCGATCTACTCGTCTTGGCGAATCCGAATGAAACGATGGTCCGGGAACAATTCGAGGAAGGGCGTACGTACAAAGCGTTACTCGGTGGTGAGATTGTCGGTGCATATATGCTCGTCTCACACGGAGACGAGCGGGTTGAACTCGTCAATATCGCAGTGAAGCCGGAACGTCAAAACCAAACAATCGGTCAACGCATGTTACAAGACGCAGTGAAGCGGGCCACGTTGATTGGTGGAAAAGAACTGCTCGTCTGTACAGGGAATTCAAGCATCATGCAACTGCGCTTTTACCAACAAGCTGGATTCCGATTCGATTCGGTGGAACGCGATTATTTTCGTAATCACGGGTACGATGACATCGAAGAAGATGGACTCATTTTACGCGACCGCATCTGCTTGACACGTCCACTATAAACGCAAGTAAAAGGGTTACTCCGACATGATACCGGAGTAACCCTTTTTTTATGATTGATGGTCTGAAAGAATGCGGCGACGCAATTGAATACCAAAGTATGTCGCTACGCCACTTAACACGAGGCTGCCCAAGATAATGGCGGCGCTCCCCTCGGCCACCCCGATTCCAATGCCGACGAATCCTGCGACAACGGCCGTTGCGATCAATACAAACATTAGCTGCATGGAGGTTCCTCCTTATTTTCTCTTCTCTTCCCTATTGTATGATAAAAAACACGAGATGAAAACGTTCACAGTCGATTCCACTCGACAAAGGTACTGTGACGTGTGCTATACTCTTAAAGTTGAAGAAAAGTTGAAATTTTTTAAATAAGAGAGGAATAACTACATGAACGTAAGAACAAACCTTCGTAACGTAGCCATCATCGCGCACGTTGACCACGGTAAAACAACGTTAGTCGATGAATTATTGAAACAGTCTGGTACTTTCCGGACGAACGAGGCAGTCGCAGAACGCGCGATGGACTCGAACGATATCGAGCGTGAGCGCGGAATTACCATTCTCGCAAAAAACACAGCAATCGATTATAAAGAGACTCGCATCAACATCGTAGATACACCAGGTCACGCAGACTTCGGTGGAGAAGTTGAGCGAATCATGCGTATGGTAGACGGCGTTATTCTTGTTGTCGATGCGCGTGAAGGCTGTATGCCACAAACTCGTTTCGTATTGAAAAAAGCACTCGACCAAGGACTTCGTCCGATTGTCGTCGTCAACAAAATCGATAAGCCGATGGTTCGTCCACTCGACGTTGTCGATGAAGTTGTTGATCTCTTGATCGACCTTGGCGCAGATGAAGATCAACTTGAATTCCCTGTCGTCTATACATCAGCAGTCAGCGGTTCAAGTTCGTTCGATCCTGACCCAGAAAAACAAGAAGATACAATCACTCACGTGCTCGACACGATTCTCGAAAACACGCCGGCTCCAGTGGACAACTCAGACGAGCCACTTCAATTCCAAGTGACGATGCTCGACTATGACAACTACCTCGGCCGTATCGGCGTAGGTCGCGTCTTCCGTGGGAAAATCAAAGTCGGTGAGCAAGTATCGCTTTGTAAGACAGACGGTACGGTGAAGCAACTTCGTGTCACGAAATTGTTCGGTTACTTCGGCCTCAAGCGCGTCGAAATCGAAGAAGCAAAAGCAGGTGACTTGATCGCTATCGCCGGGATGGAAGATATCAACGTCGGTGAAACGGTAACGCCAGTCGGTAAAGAAGAGCCACTTCCGCTCCTTCGCATCGATGAGCCAACGCTTCAAATGCGTTTCATGACAAATAACTCTCCATTCGCAGGACGTGAAGGCGATTTCGTGACGGCACGTAAAATCGAAGAGCGTTTGATGAAACAACTCGAGACGGACGTTTCACTCCGTGTCGAAAACACAGATTCACCAGACCAATGGATCGTATCAGGACGCGGTGAGCTTCACCTCGGGATCTTGATTGAAAACATGCGTCGTGAAGGTTACGAGCTCCAAGTATCGAAACCACAAGTTATCATCCGCGAAGACGAAAGCGGCACAAAAGTTGAGCCGTTCGAGCGCGTCATCATCGACGTACCTGAAGAGTACACAGGTTCAGTCATGGAATCGATCGGTCTCCGTAAAGGTGAGCTTGCGAACATGAACACGAATGACAACGGTCAGACACGTATGGAATTCCTCGTGCCATCACGTGGTCTTATCGGTTACCGTAACGAATTCTTGTCAGCGACACGTGGATACGGAATCTTGAACCATACTTTCGAAGAGTACCGTCCATATATCGCTGCTGATATCGGTGGTCGTCGTAGCGGTGTTATGGTTTGTATCGAAAACGGGAAGTCGACGGCCTACTCAATCGGTGCCCTTGAAGACCGTGGGACAATCTTTATCGAGCCAGGTACAGATGTGTATGAAGGAATGATCATCGGGGAATGTAACCGTGACGTTGACCTTGCCATTAACGCTGTTAAAGGGAAACAATTGACGAACATGCGTGCTTCTGCAAAAGACTCGACACAAGTCTTGAAACGTCCGCGCGTCTTCTCACTTGAAGAGTCACTCACGTTCTTGAACGATGACGAGTACTGTGAAATTACACCGGAGTCGATCCGTCTCCGTAAGAAAATCTTGAACAAGAACGAACGCGAGAAAGCAGACAAGCGTCGTAAACTTGGTAAAGAATAAGTTATAAGAAAGGGGACGCTTCGGCGTTCCCTTTTGCATGGAATAGTGTAGAATGGATGTGTATGAAATAAAGGGGGACTCTTTGTCTTGAAAGCTTCTCAAACAATCGATATCACACAAATTGACGTTCCGTGGATCGCTTCGATGCTAGGTGTCGGCAGTGACCCGAACGACTTTTCCGTTGGGTTCAATGCACTCGTTGTCACGGTCATCTTACTGACAATCCTTGTCTTTAAACTTGGTTTTGCGAAACAATTGGCATGGTGGAAGTCGCTCATCGTCTATATTCTCCTTTCACTTGGAGCAGGTACGATGGCACTCGTCTTTTTCACATGGCCAATCCCGGAAGTGCTTGCCGTCATGGCTATCGTGTTGGCCATCTATCGTGGCCGCCTCTGGTGGAATCGTCGTCAAGATGCGGTAGAATCATAAAAAATACGGGCGTCTCTTCGGAGGCGCCCGTTTGCATTACCAGTTTCGTTTTTGTCGAAATGTAGGATATAACTTGAACTGTCCAGATGCGGCGCGTTCAGCCGTTCGTTCGCTGATTCGCTCCTGACACTCTTGACACATATACGTTTTCGCCGGTTTGTTACGCAAGCGTTTTGCTTCAAACGACCATGAGTCGATCGTCTCGACTTTATCGCAAAGAGAACATTTTACACGCATCTTTTCACCTTCCTCTATACGATGAGTATAGCATGATTTCAACCGTTAAAAGCAGGGAATTGAACCGGTAAGGGAGAATGGTACAACCATACCCGGTGAAAAGGAGGGGAGTTGAATGGCGAGCAAGGCAACGTTTGAACTGACAGCTGCGCAAGAGCGCTTGTTGAATGACATGCCGTTAACATTTCTCGTTGGTTTTGACGAGGCAAAGCGTTGGCCGATCAGCCATGCCATCAGTTGGGTGCAAGCGTTAGATGCTGTCACGGTCCGGTTCGCATTAACGAGAAATTCCCATATCGTGACCATCTTGACGACTGAAAAGACGGCTGGCCTCATCTTTATCGAAGATGGTCAGTCCTATCATGTTTTACTCTCATCAATTCGAGAGTTCGACCCGGCGGTCAAACCAAGCCTTCATCTTCGTTTTTTTGAAGGACATGTCGAAGAAGTGAGGAACATCTCGTTTTATGGAGCAGCTTACGCACAGCCCGAAATCACGAAAACATACGATATTCGTGCGGCGGAAAAGCTTGACCGTGAAGTGAAAGAAAGTCTTCATTCTTGAATACCATCCTATATTCGAGGGGCGGCAAAGTCTATGAAAAAAACGTATGTACTTGATACGAACGTACTCCTACATGATCCGCTATCCTTATTTCAATTTGAAGAACACGACGTGGTGATTCCAGCCATCGTCCTAGAAGAGTTAGATGGGAAGAAACGTAACATGGATGAGGTCGGGCGGAACGCCCGTGAAACGTCGCGTGTCCTCGACCAGCTCCGGTCATCGGGGAAACTGCATGACGGGGTCCCGCTTGAAAACGGAGGACGTCTGTTTGTCGAAATCGGTCATGAACACCAGGTCGATATCCCGTTCGATGTCATGACGAATGATAATCGCATCTTAATGGTAGCGTTAGGATTAATGAAACAATACGAGCATGACGCGGGTCGAAAGGTCGTCGTCGTCTCAAAAGATATATTGGTCCGTGTCAAAGCGGACGCCATTGGAATTGACGCAGAAGACTACTTGACAGATCATATCGTTGACACGACGGACTTATACGCCGGCTATCGAGAGATTGAAGTCGATCAGTCGCTCATCGATGAATTTTATAAAGTCCGTCAATTGCCGACGACGGCCTTGACGAAACAAGTGCTATATCCGAACTCGTTCGTCGTCTTGAAAAGTAATGTGTCGAAAGCGAGTGCGCTTGCTGTGGTCGATTCGCTTCAACCGATTTTACGACCACTGGCACTCGATGCAGATCATATTTGGGGAATTCATCCGCGAAACGTTCAACAGCGGATGGCACTCGACCTGCTGCTTCGGGATGACATTCCGTTTATCACCTTACTTGGGAAAGCTGGTACCGGGAAGACGCTCCTTGCTCTAGCAGCAGGGCTATCGCTTGTCGAGGATGAACAGCGTTACAATAAGCTAGTCGTCGCTCGCCCGGTCGTGCCGATGGGGAACGATATTGGTTACTTGCCAGGGGAAATGGAAGAGAAGCTTCGTCCTTGGATGCAACCGATTTATGATAACTTGGAATTTTTATTTAATGCGAATTCAAAAGACGAGCTCGGGAATATTCTAGCCGGTATGAAATCGATTCAGCTCGAGGCGCTCACCTATATTCGAGGTAGAAGTATGCCGGACCAGTTCATCATCATCGATGAGGCACAGAACTTAACGAAGCACGAAATTAAAACCATTCTCACCCGAGTCGGTGAAAACTCGAAAATCGTACTCGTCGGCGACCCGTATCAAATCGATCATCCGTATTTAGATGAGTATTCGAACGGATTGACGTACGCGGTGGAACGCTTCAAAGGACAAAACGTCTTCGGGCACGTTCAACTCGTGAAAGGGGAACGTTCATCCCTTGCACGATTGGCGGCTGATTTACTATAAGCGATATACACAAATAACGCCGAGTTTCGCACTCGGCGTTATTTTGTATCGAGTTGTAGTGACTGAACGTTCGTCCGTTCTAAGAAGGCATTTGAGATCATAATCAATCCCGTGAGGATGAACAGGGCAGAAAATCCGAAGTGTGCCACGATTTGGGATCCAAATAACGGTCCGAGTAGATTCCCCATGAACTGAGCGGACTGATTGTACGAAAAGATCCGGCCGGTCGCAGAGACCGGCGTATGTTGGCGCAGTAGCGATTGTACGGACGGCATTAAGGCAGCCGTTGCGAATCCGATTCCGAAACGCAACAAAATGAGTTGAGTCGTTGAGGTAACGAATGCTTGCGGAATCAAGAATAGGCTATAGAGGAGCAGTGCCCAAAACAAGATGCGTTCTGCCCCATATCGGTCTGATAACCGTCCGAGACGCTGCGCCGAAAAGAGAGCGGCCAGTCCCGGAGCGGAGGCGACAATCCCTGCCATGAAGGCGAGAGCGGTTGTGCTCGGATTCAATTCACGTACGTATAATGTCAAGAGCGGTCCAATGGATTGTGTCGAGAACTGAATGAGGAATGTTGTCACAAACAGCCCGACAATCAACTGAGGATGTCGCAGTGAGGCGAAAATCGATTTCATCGACGCGAGTTCTTCACGTTTCACTGGGACAAAATCTTCTTTTACGAACCAAAGCGTGATGAGGAAAGTCAGGAAGAGTGCACTTCCCGTAAAGAGAAAAACGGATCGAAGCCCAATCCAGTCTGCAAGCAATCCACCAATGAGGGGACCGAGTAGACCACCAGTGATTCCACCGGTTGACAGGGTACCGAGCGCCCAGCCACTTTTCTCTTTTGGGGTTTGGGATGCGACTAACGTGATGCCGGCTGAGATAAATCCGGACACGGCACCCATGAGTAAACGCAATCCGACGAGTTGATACACGTCTTGGACGAAGCTGATAAGAAACATGACGATGGCCATCCCGAGACTGGCTCGGATGAGCATCAGTTTCCTTCCTTTTCGGTCAGCCAAGCGCCCCCACATCGGAGAAACGATGGCAGCTACGAGGAACGTCGCGCCGAAGGCGATCGCAGACCAAGTGACGACGTGGTCCGGATCCTTTACCCCGAGTTGTTCGATGAACAATGGGAGGAATGGTAGGACGAGACTCATCGACGCAGCGGTCAAGAAGCTACCGATCCAAACAACCATTAAGTTTCGTTTCCATAGAGGTATCGTAAGCGTCACGACCTTTCTTATTTAATTGGTAATCAACACTCTATATACTACACTTTATGAACTAAAAAGTCCAAAAAAAGAGAAGGTGTGAACCTTCTCATTAATTGCTTAATATGGTGATATGATTGACTTGGCGAATGACCTGATCCTCATATAATACATAGACAGGTCCGTCGGTAAGTACTTTTCCGTCTTTTGAAAATTGTAAATATACTTGTGCTGCCTCGCTGAGCGATAGAGTCAATACTGTTTCCCCGTAAAAACGGACATGCGTCGCAAGTTCAATCGGTTCGGCATTGTTTAAAAATGGCGCGAGCGGCATGGCGAACGAGTCGCGTAATGCTGCATCTTTGTCTTGTCGTGACATCGGTTTATTGTGGTCGATTCGAGTTCCTTGTGACAATCCGTCATCCCATGCTTTCCCCATTTTCGCATAGTATGCCTCACGGTCATTCTCCGTCACCGAGTCCAAATCTTCAATCTTCCGTTTTCGTTCGTCAAAAATCCATACGGTCGGGTCAATCGTCAGACTGTGGCGAACCGCTCCATCAAGTGGAAAAATCATGCTTATATCCCCCTTCATACACATTACACGTTTCATTATAGCGCTCTTTCTCGTAAAATGGAAAAGAGGGAGAATGTCGCGTTCATTCATACTGTACATTGAATTATGATGAAAGATAATGTACAGTTGAGTTATGACAAACAGTCTGTCATCGTACGGAGGAGGGGTCGTAGTGGCGACAAATTTGGCTGCAATCCAACGGGAGCAAGCGCTTCAATTACTCGAGGCGGATGCTGAAAAAATCCGTTGTCTGATTGAAGTGCAGTTAGAAAACCTAAAAATGCCGAAGTGCCCGCTTTATGAAGAGGTGCTTGATACACATATGTTTGGACTATCGCGCCAAATTGATTTTGCGGTTCGTCTTGGACTCATTTCAGACATTGAAGGTAAAGGACTGCTCGATTCATTGGAACAGAAGTTGTCTGCTTTGGCAGAAGCTTCAGAATTATGAACCTTATACTCAAACTGTGCAAGTGGCGCTGTTTGAGTATTTTTTTATAAGGGTTGTCGGATTGTTTTACATAAGGAAGTGAATACATGAAAACACGGTTTCGGTATTTTGATTTTGCGTTGTTTTTGTCAGTGCTCTTACTCGTCGGGCTAAGCTCCATCATGATTTATAGTGCGAGTGTTTGGAATCGTGGGGATTACGCGAATAGTAGTTTATTCTATCGCCAGCTCGTCTACGTTGGCATTGGAATCTTTGTCTATTTGATTGCGACATTGTTCCGATATGAGATGTTTCGGAAAAAAGGCATTCGCCTCGGTCTTTATGCGCTCTCTGTCATCTTGCTGTTTGTCACGTGGGCGATGCCTCCATTGAATGGGGCGAGAGCTTGGCTCATCATCGGAGGAATGACCATGCAACCGGTCGAGATTGCGAAGTTCGTTCTCATCATACTGCTTGCGAACTACTACCATGAACTATGGAATAATGAGTTGAAAGGACTCCCTGGTCGATTGGCGCGGGCCGCTATCACGAAAAAAGGGTTGCGTGCACAAATCGGCGCCTTCTTTTTAGTGCCTGTCCTCTTTTACTTTTCGTTTTATGCGATCGCAATCAATGGACAGCCGGATATGGGGGGGCTATTCGTCCTCGGTTCCATCATGTTGCTCATGTGGTTCGGTGTCGGGGCGCCGCTTCGAATTTTGATTCCAGGGATTTTAGCTGGGGTTGGTACTGTATTCGTATTGTTCACGACCATCTTTTCGGAGAATCAACGAAGTCGGATTGAAGTCGTGTTCAACCCGTTCATGGACCCGGAAGGATATGGACACCAATTGCTCATGTCGATTATCTCAATTGTACATGGTGGATTGACTGGAGTCGGACTTGGGAACAGTTTTCAAAAGTATGGATATTTGCCAGAACCAGAAACCGACTATATCATGTCGATCATTGCGGAGGAGTTAGGATTCCTCGGTGTATTGACGGTTTTAGTCCTACTCTTCTTCATCGCCTTTCGCGCGATCCATATCGCCAATCATGCGGATAGTCACTTTGCGATGTTCGTATCGTTTGGGATTGCATCACAAATCATTATCCAGACGGCCATCAACATCGGTGCGATGTCCGGTTGGTTCCCAGGGACAGGCGTAACCTTGCCACTGGTCAGTTATGGAGGAACATCGCTCATCATGATGATGGGTGTTCTCGGGGTGCTCAGTAGTATCTCGATGCGTAACCGTCATCGAGAAGCGACACGACGAGAAGAAATTCGGGTGAAGTCAGAAGAAAACGTTCAACGCTCATCGCTTCACGTTGTCAGGTAAGGAAACGAACAAACTTCATTAACGGGGGGATTTCATTTGAAACCAATTAAAAAGTTACTTGTTGCAAACCGTGGGGAAATTGCCATTCGCGTATTTCGCGCGGCGACAGAGTTAGGCATTCGAACGGTAGCTGTCTATTCGCAAGAAGATAGCGGCTCCTTACATCGCTTTAAAGCTGATGAAGCCTACTTGATCGGTGTAGACAAAAAACCGATCGATGCGTACCTCGATATCGAAGACGTGATTCGAATCGCTAAGGAGTCAGACAGTGATGCGATTCACCCAGGGTATGGTTTCCTTTCAGAGAACATTGAACTCGCACGACGTTGCCGTGAAGAGGGCATCATCTTTGTCGGACCGCATGAGTCACATTTACATGCGTTCGGGGATAAAGTACGAGCACGTCAGAGTGCGATTGCTGCGGGTCTTCCTGTCATCCCGGGTTCGGATGGACCGCTCACATCATATGAAGATGCTGAAGCATTTGCGAACGAGCACGGATTCCCGCTCATGGTCAAAGCTTCGATGGGTGGCGGAGGACGCGGAATGCGTGTCATTCGAACAGAAGCGGAAATGAAAGATTTGATTGAACGTGCAAAGTCAGAAGCAAAGCAGGCGTTCGGTTCTGACGAAGTGTACATAGAAAAACTCGTCGAACGTCCGAAACACATCGAGGTGCAAATTCTTGGGGATGAGCACGGTCACATCGTTCACTTATTCGAGCGTGACTGTTCGGTTCAGCGCCGTCACCAAAAAGTTGTCGAAGTGGCGCCGTGTGTGACATTGTCTGATGCATCGCGCCAAGCGATTTGTGATGCGGCGGTCCAACTCATGCGACACGTCGGATACGTCAACGCCGGTACAGTCGAGTTCTTGGTGACAGAGGATGAGTCGTTCTACTTCATCGAAGTCAACCCGCGCATTCAAGTGGAACATACGATCACAGAGATGGTGACGGGCTTTGACATCGTTCAAACGCAATTGATGATCGCGCAAGGTGAGTCGCTCCACGGCGATATGATTCAAATGCCGAAACAGGAAGAGATTAAACTTCTCGGTTATGCAATCCAATCACGTGTTACGTCTGAAGACCCAGGCAATAACTTCATGCCGGACACAGGGAAAATCATGGCTTACCGTTCTCCGGGTGGCTTTGGTGTTCGTCTTGACGGTGGGAATGCGTATGTCGGTGCAGAGATTTCACCGTACTACGATTCACTTCTCGTGAAATTGTCCACACATGGCATGACATTCGAACAAGCGGCCTCGAAGATGGTTCGAAACTTGAACGAGTTCCGGATTCGTGGAATCAAGACGAACATTCCGTTCTTGATTAACGTCATGAAGCACCCGAACTTTATCAGTGGAGATTACAACACGTCATTCATCGATGAGACGCCAGAACTGTTCGTCTTCCCGAAACGAAAAGACCGCGGGACGAAACTGCTGAACTATATCGGGGATGTGACAGTGAATGGATTCCCAGGTGTTGGTCTGAAAGACAAGCCGATCAGCCGTTCGGTGCGAATCCCGCACGACCTCCCGGCAGAAGCGAAGCCAGGGACGAAACAAATTCTTACAGAGCTTGGACCGGACGGCCTCGCCGACTGGATCAAACGTCAACCGGAACTGTTGTTGACGGATACGACGATGCGAGATGCGCATCAATCGTTGCTCGCGACGCGCATGCGCACACAGGATATTCTAAATATCGCCGAACCGACAAGCAAACTCATGCCAGAATTGTTCTCGGTCGAGGCATGGGGCGGAGCGACGTTCGACGTCGCCTACCGATTCTTATCCGAAGACCCATGGGTACGTCTCATGAAGCTTCGTGAGAAGATGCCGAACGTCCTAATTCAAATGTTGCTACGCGGTGCGAATGCGGTCGGATATAAAAACTATGCAGACAACGTCATCGAGAAATTCGTACACGAAGCGGCATATGCCGGAGTCGACGTGTTCCGAATCTTTGATAGTCTCAACAACCTTGAGTCGATTCAATTGGCAATCGATGCGACGCTTCCAACTGGGAAAGTGGCAGAGGCAGCCATCTGTTATACGGGAGACTTGTATGATGGTAACCGTCCGAAGTACCATCTTCCGTATTATATCGACCTCGCGAAGAAACTTGAGGCGAGTGGTGCGCATATCTTGGCAATCAAGGATATGGCAGGTCTATTGAAGCCGGAATCAGCCTATGCACTCGTATCGGCATTAAAGGACGCCGTGGACTTACCAATCCACTTGCATACACACGATGCTTCCGGTAACGGGATCTTCACATATGCTCGCGCGACAGATGCCGGTGTCGATATCGTTGACGTTGCCGCGAGTTCGATGTCAGGGATGACATCACAGCCTTCAGGTGGAAGTTTGGTTTATGCGCTCAACCACCACGAACGTCAGCCGAAAGTCGACCCGAAACAATATGAAATCATCAGTGACTACTGGCAAGACGTGCGTCACAACTATGAACCGTTTGAAAGTGATATGCGTGCATCGAATCCATCCGTGTACGAACACGAGATGCCAGGTGGGCAATATTCAAACCTCCAACAGCAGGCGAAAGCGGTCGGACTTGGAGACCGCTGGGCAGAAGTCAAGGCGATGTATGCCCGAGTCAACATGTTGTTCGGGGACATTGTCAAGGTGACGCCGTCATCTAAAGTTGTCGGTGATATGGCGCTCTTCATGGTCCAGCATAACTTGACGGAAGAAGATGTGATGACACGAGGACATCAGTTGGACTTCCCAGACTCGGTCGTCGAAATGATGCGTGGTGAATTAGGAACGCCTCCAGGTGGATTCCCGAAAGATGTGCAACAAGTCATCTTGAAAGGGGAAGAGCCATTAAACGTTCGTCCTGGTAAATTGATCAAACCGTATGACTTCGAATCGGCACGCCAAGAACTATTCGAAAAATTCGAGCGACCGGTGACGGACTTTGAACTTCTTGCTCATGCGCTTTATCCGAAAGTGTACGAAGACTATATCAAACATACAACGACATACGGGGACGTCTCAGTGCTCGACACGTTGACATTCTTCTACGGATTAAACGTCGGTGAGACAATCCAAGTTGAAATCGAGACTGGAAAAACGTTAATCATCAAGCTTGTACAAGTGAGTGCAGCGAATGAAGATGGCATCCGTCTCGTCTCGTATGAGATGAACGGGGTACCACGTGAAATCGAGATTAAAGATGTCAATGTCAAATCGGCAACGACAAGCCGTCCGAAAGTCGATCGTTCGAACGCCAAACAAGTCGGTGCATCGATGCCGGGGTCTGTCTTGAAAGTATTGGTCGAACCAGGAAGTCGAGTTCATCGTGGGGAGCAGTTGCTCGTCACAGAAGCGATGAAGATGGAAACGACGATTCAAGCGGCACAAGATGGTGAGATTAAGGCCATTCATATTAAAGAAGGCGACACAATACAAAGTGACGACTTGTTGATTGAATTTGTATAATCAAAAGAAGCATAGCGCGCTATGCTTCTTTTTTGTAGATGGGAGTGGAGATCATGAGACGAGTATGTTGGTTTCGTTCGGATTTTAGACTGACCGATAATCATATGTTACACCGTGTATTGAAAGATATGGAGGAAGGCGATGACCTAGATTTCGTCTTTTGGTTGAATCCGAAATACTGTGACCCGTTCGAGGTACGGCATGACTATTTCTTCTCGACGATGCGAGCGTTCATGTATGATTTAGATGCGAAAGGGTTAGGGCTTCGCGTCCTTGTCGCAGAGACGGAGGATGCGTTCGTGAAACAGCTCGGGGAGATGGATGTGCTCTATTTTAATGCGGAGTACGTGGAACCGTTCAAACAGCGGGATGACCGTGTGATTGAAGCACTTGGTGAAGAAGTAAAAGTTGTGCGACTTCTGGATCGTCACCTGTTTCATCCCGATGCGTTCCGTACAAAAAGTGGCGATCCCTATAAAGTTTTCACCCCGTTCAAAAAAGCGGCGTATGCCGAACAGCCGCCCGCACCGTATGAGGTTGATGTCGATCGTTTATCTCAGTACATCCGTTCAAAGAATGAACAACCGAGTGAACTGAAAGATCTATTCAAACGATGTAATCGTGAATGGAAAGGGCTAGGGGAAACGGAAGCGAAGAAACGATTGACCCACTTCGTCAATGATCGCATGGTCGATTATGACGAGAAGCGTGACATTCCGAGCATCGCCGGGACGAGTCGACTATCTCCTTATTTACGGACAGGTGTGTTGTCGATTCGCACCATCACCGAACAAGTGTTGTCGGCGAGACGATCAAAGGGGCGTGACACGTATTACGATGAGCTGTTATGGCGTGAATTTTATTACATGGTCATGTCAAAGTTCCACGGATTGAAAGATCAACCGTTCAATGATAAATACAAGTCACTTGAATGGGAGGACAATGAAGAGCAGTTCGAAAAGTGGTGTAACGGGGAAACGGGGTATCCAATCGTCGACGCGGCGATGCGTCAGTTGAACGAGACCGGGTGGATGCACAACCGCCTACGCATGATTGTCGCATCTTTCCTATCGAAACATCTCCTTCTCGATTGGCGAAAAGGGGAACGGTATTTCGAGCAAAAGCTGATCGATTATGAGGCAGCGTCGAATATCGGGGGATGGCAATGGGCGGCCTCAGTCGGGACGGACGCTGTTCCGTATTTCCGTATTTTCAATCCGACGACGCAATCCGAGCGATTTGACCCTGATGGGACGTTCATCCGGAAGTATGTGCCGGAGCTGAAACATATAACAGATAAATCGATTCACTTTCCGGACCCGTCAGAGCGAGACAACTATGCCATGCCAATCGTCGATCATAAAGAAGCGAGAGAGCGTGCCCTCGAACGATTTAAAGCATTGTAAACTAAAAAGCGCCGCGGCGCTTTTTAGTTTGGTTATCCGTTCATGTTTTTCAATTGTGCCCCGTCTTGTCGCGCTGTCGACCGATACGCGTGATAAGAGAGGTATGACAGGATACCGAAGTAGCACGTGATCAAGAATGCGTGAAGGAGCGGAACGTAAGTCGCGTGTCCCCCAAGAACGATCCAAGCACCTGTACCGACTTGAAGTAGGATGAAGAAAAGAGACGCCCACATACCGCGCTCAATCAATCGGTTCATTTCTTTTCGGGCAAGATAGAGTACATACAACGTGTACAAAACGAGAATACCCGCCATGATGCGATGTCCCATCTGCACATACGACTCGAACGTCCAGACGTTCTGCTCACAAATCGGCCAACCGACACATGCGTATGTAGCACCGAGGTGACGGACGTAGGCTCCTGTGTACACGACGATCATCGTATAAATTGAAAGACCGTAAAGATGAGATCTTAATCGTCTCGATACGACTTGATGTTCCCGGTCACCTTCGAATAACAGAATCGTCAAAATGAGTAACGACGCGAACGACACGAGAGAAATTCCAAAATGAAGGGCCAGGATGGCATCCGACTGTTGCCAAATGACCGCGCCCGCTCCAATGATTGATTGGATGAGCATAAAGATAAATGCGAGAAACGCAAAGATTTTCACATCGACCCGATGTTTGACCGCGATGAACGTCCAAATGGCGAGCGCAATGATGAGAAGACCTTCAATACCGGAGACTACCCGGTGACTGTATTCAATCATTGTTTCAACACTGGGATTGGTTGGGATTAATTTTCCATGACAGAGTGGCCAGTCCGTCCCACAACCATCTCCTGAATCCGTCTTCGTCACGGTTCCACCCATGATGAGGACAAGCATCATCCCGAGGGTGACAAACCCTGAGAAAAACGCGAGTTTTTTATGCATGCAATACCACCTGCTTCTAATCGAAATCCGTTAAAAAATGTACCTTGTTTATTTATATTTTTTTCGCCATACTTATTATACGGCTTTCCGTTCAAAAAACGAAATGGAAAAGCTTGCAATCGTTATCAAAAACGTTATTCTAATATTAGTAAAGCACATAAGGTGTGACAAATATCACACTATTGACACAAAAAACTCGCTATTTTACAAGCATAAAGGGCGTATTTTATAAAAAAATATGGTATCTTTGTAGAGAGTTAAGTGTATTTTGTTCATATTGTGTTTTTTCTGTGAAGAGAATGCGAGGATTTCGTGATTATGTGGGGGGGTCAGTATGACAAAAGTCAACCCAGGGATGACGGTAGATGTAGAGTATACAGAATCAACGTCATTCCGAGATTACGTCGCCTTAGCGAAAATGGGAATTGTTCGCGCCAACCTGTTGTTGGTGTTTGCAGGATTCTTCGTTGCAGCGACGTACCAGAGCGATACGCCAGTCCTTTACTTGTTTGAAGTTTGGCCACAGCTCTTATTAACGATGTTAGGAAGCGCACTCGTGATTTCGGGGAGTTGTTACCTAAACAACTTTGTGGACCGAGATATCGATTACTTAATGGATCGTACGGACAATCGACCGAGTGTAACCGGCAAGATTTCAGGAGAGAAGATTTTACTCCTTGGATTGACACAACTTGCAATCGGAACACTACTATTGCTCCTTGTATCGTACGTTGCCGCAGTATTCGGTTTAATCGGGGCATTTTTTTATGTCGTGATTTATACGATGTGGCTGAAGCGTACGAGTACGCTCAATACAGTCGTCGGTAGTATTTCGGGAGCCGTTCCACCGCTCATCGGTTGGGCAGCACTAGATCCGGCACTTCATATTGATGCGTGGCTCATGTTCCTTGTCATGTTCTTATGGCAACCACCTCACTTCCTGGCGCTCGCCATGCGACGGACGGAAGAGTATCGAGCGGCAGGCATTCCGATGCTTCCGGTCGTGAACGGATTTGCCATCACGAAACGGCAAATCATCTGGTGGATTGCGACGCTGATTCCGGCATCGCTCTTATTTATGCACTATGGTCTTGTTTACTTGACAGTCGCAGCCGGTTTAGGGGGCTACTGGTTGTATCTCGGATTGAAAGGATTCAACGCCGAGGACGAAATCAAGTGGGCAAACAAAATGTTCTTCTATTCATTAATTTATTTAGTCGTGTGGATTATCGCGCTGATTTTGACAGCACTCTGGTGATCGCACTCACTATATAGAAAACCATTACACATCATTTTGGGAGAAAGTGGGGATTGTTGTGAAATCATTTAAGAAGCTTCTGTTTGGCATCGTCCCGATGATGATGTTCGCAGTCCTGTTATCAGGTTGCGGTCAAGAGGGATTGTCTGCATTGAAGCCGATGGGAGAAGGGGCTGAGCTTCAGCTCCGCATCATTCTCATCAGTTTGGCGATCATGCTCTTCGTACTCATCATCGTATCGGTCATTTACGTGTACGTGCTCATGAAGTTCCGTCGGAAAGATGAATCGATTCCGAAGCAAGTTGAAGGTAGCAGTACACTCGAGATGATTTGGACAGTCGTTCCGATTATCCTTCTCATCATTCTCGCTGTTCCGACAATCACGACGACTGTCGAACTCGCGAAAGCGAAAGAAGCGAAAAAAGAAGAAGAAATCAACGTTACAGCTAACTTGTACTGGTGGGAATTTGAATATCCAGAAGCAGGTGTTGTGACAGGGCAAGAGCTCGTCATTCCAGTCGGAAAACGAGTCGGCATCAACTTGACGTCGAAAGATGTCATTCACTCATTCTGGGTACCGGCTTTATCTGGTAAGACAGATACGAACCCAGGACTTGATAACGAAATGTGGTTACATGCAAATGAACCAGGTACTTACTACGGGAAATGTGCTGAGCTTTGCGGTCCGTCACATGCCCTTATGGACTTTAAAGTCATCGCGCTCGAGCAAGAAGAATATGATCAATGGCTCGCTGACATGAAAGCTAAGCAAGACGAGAACGGTGAGAATCTCGTCGCAGACAACACAAACTTGACTACAGGTGAGCAAGTGTATGTCGAAAGCTGCTTGAGCTGTCACGGCGGCGGTAAAGTGGCACCAAGTTTAACGAACTTCGGTGATCGTGAATGGCTCGCAGGTTACCTCGAAAACAACGAGGACAACTTGAAAGAGTGGATCCGTGACCCGCAAGAGAAAAAACAAGGGGCTCTTATGCCAGGATTCAATGAAGGTCAAATCAGCAACGAAGAATTAGATGCACTCGTTGACTTCTTGTATGAGCAGAAGATTGACTAACGGGAAAAGGGGGATTTCACGTGGCACAGACCACTGCAATGCAGCAATCGCGTAAATACAATGGCATCATGGATTGGATTACGACGGTTGACCACAAAAAAATCGGTATTTTGTATTTGTTCTCAGGAATCTTCTTCCTCCTTCTCGGTGGAATTGAAGCATTACTGATTCGTTGGCAACTCGTCAAACCAATGAACGATTTCGTCAGCGGTGAGACATTTAACCAGTTGATTACGATGCACGGGACGACGATGATCTTCCTAGCGGCCATGCCGATGCTATTCGGTTTCATGAACGCCGTCGTACCACTTCAAATCGGGGCACGCGACGTTGCGTTCCCATTCATTAACTCATTAGGTTTTTGGTTGTTCTTCTTCGGTGGAGTCATGCTTAACTTGAGCTGGTTCTTCGGAGCAGCACCAAACGCAGGGTGGACGGCTTACGCTCCACTTTCAACACAACCGGAAGCGACAGGGGTAGACTTTTACGCTCTCGGTCTTCAGATTTCAGGTTTCGGTTCATTGATGGCCGGGATTAACTTCCTCGTCACCATCTTGAACATGCGTGCGCCAGGAATGAAACTCATGCGTATGCCACTCTTCACATGGACGACTTTCGTTGCATCGGCATTGATCGTCTTCGCATTCCCACCACTTACGGTCGGATTGTTCATGTTGATGTTCGAGCGACTCTTCGGAGCTGCTTATTTTGACCCGGCACTTGGCGGGAACGTTGTCATCTGGGAACACCTTTTCTGGATCTTCGGTCACCCGGAAGTATACATCTTGATCTTACCGGCATTCGGTATTTTCTCGGAAATCATTCCGACATTTGCGCGTAAACGTCTCTTCGGTTACACGACGATGGTCTTCGCGACAATGCTTATCGGTTTCCTTGGATTCATGGTTTGGGTTCACCACATGTTCACAGTCGGTCTTGGTCCAGTTGCCAACTCGATCTTCGCTGTTGCAACGATGGCGATTGCCGTACCAACTGGTGTTAAAATCTTTAACTGGCTCTTCACACTGTGGGGCGGTCAAATTAAATTCAACGTGGCCATGCTTTACTCTGTCGCGTTCATTCCTTCATTCCTCGTTGGTGGGATGACAGGGGTTATGCTTTCAGTCGCACCGGCTGACTATCAGTACCACGACAGCTACTTCGTTGTCGCTCACTTCCACTACGTTATCGTAGGTGGGGTTGTATACGGTCTCTTCGCAGGACTTTACTACTGGTTCCCACTCATGTTCGGAAAAGCCCTTTCTGAAAAGCTTGGATACTGGCAGTTCTGGTTGTTCTTTATCGGGTTCCACTTGACGTTCTTCCCGCAACACTTCCTCGGATTGTTCGGTATGCCACGTCGAGTCTTCACATACCTCGATGGTCAAGGTTGGGATACACTCAACATGCTCTCGACAATCGGTGCATTCTTCATGGGTGTGTCAACGATTGTCTTGCTCATCGCTGTTGTGAAAGCCTTCTTGTCAAAAGACCGCGTCAAACCAGACCACTGGGGAGACGGACGTACGCTTGAGTGGACACTTCCTGTTCCGACTCCAGAGTACAACTTTGCACAAACACCACTCGTCAAAGGACTTGATACGTTCTGGCTCGAGAAAATGGCAGGCAACAAACGCGTGTCAGTCGCTGAGGAAGTTTCGGACATTCACATGCCGAATAACTCGCTCATTCCGTTCTTCATGTCACTCGGCCTCTTTATCGCAGGACTCGGTGCCATCTTCCAGATGGATAACACGGTCGTCGGTTGGTCATTGATTGGATTTGGATTAGCGATGACGTTCGTCTCGATGTTCCTACGTTCTTGGATTGACGATCACGGCTACTACATTCCGAAGTCACAAGTCGAAGCAGACTTGAAAGCGATTCGTGAGAAAGGAGAACAATAAATGGCACATGCAGTTGAAAAACACCCAGTGACCGGTATCCCGGCCAATCCAGAGAAAGCAACACTGGAAGGGAAAAATAAATATGTGGCCTTCTGGTTCTTCCTTGGTGGAGAGACAGTCCTCTTCGCCTCGCTCTTTGGAACATACGTTGGTCTCTTGAACTCTGGTGCGCCAGAGGAATTACGTTCGTATAACATTTTCGAAATGGAGCTCGTCTTCATCATGACGATGCTCCTCCTCACAAGTTCACTTACAAGTGTCCTTGCGATGATGAACATGAAGGCAAACAATCCAGGGCGTATGAAGCTTTGGTTGATTGTGACGCTCCTTCTTGGTGCCGGATTCCTTGGTGCTGAGATTTACGAGTTCATTCACTACTACCACATCGGTCACACGTTCACGTCGAGCGCATTCGGTTCAGCCTTCTATACGTTGGTTGGTTTCCACGGCGCGCACGTAACGTTCGGTCTTCTTTGGATCACGACGCTCTTGATTCGTAACTGGAACCGTCCGATCGATGTATACAATGCACCAAAGTTTTATGTATCGAGTCTATATTGGCACTTTATCGACGTTGTTTGGGTCTTCATCTTCTCAATCGTCTACCTCTTAGGGATGGTGAACTAATATGGAAAAACGAGTAATGAACGAATCTCACAAGCAGTTAGAGCTTGAAGTAAAAGCAGAGTCGAAACGTGAGTATCAGCTTCAATTAATCAGTTTCGCGATGATGATTTTACTCACATTCGTGGCATTCGGCGCCGTCTATGCGGAATTGATGCCGGTGTGGGCAGCAGGTGGTTTTTTAATCATCTTGGCGGTCATCCAAGTCTTCCTACAGTTATATATCTTCATGCATATGAATAACCGTGGGAACACGTGGATCGTTGGCATGATGTGGCTAGGTATCTTTGTTGCCATCATCACGGTCGCTGCACTCCGCTTACTCATTTGGTAATTGTGACAAAGGATTGAACATCTGTGGAAACACGGATGATTCGGTCCTTTTTCCTTTACTTCAAAAATGAATGAATAGTAATCTTGAAGTGAACGGTTTCAAAGGTTAGGGAGAGAAAGAAAAGGGGTGAACGGATGCTCTGGAATACGTCGGAGCTGCTCAATCAATTTGATTGGCTCACGTTATGGAGTCCGCTGTTCGGATTGCTCATGGTCGGGATTTATGTGTTATACGCCGTCGTGACAGAGAGAATGGCGAAGCGAGGATATGCCTCGACCACGTTATTACAAAAGTTTAGTATGTTGTTTGCGATTGTCTTGTATTACATCGGTTTTGGAAGTCCAATCGATGTCATGGCACATATCATTTTATCGGTGCATATGTTCCAAATGGTGCTCGTCTATATTTTGGCACCGGCACTCGTCGTTTACGGTCTACCGCACTGGGTGTTTGAAAAAGTACTTAGCTTCAAATGGATTGGGCCGATGTTCAAGTTTTTGACGAAGCCACTGATCGCGCTCATTTTATTCAACGCATTGTTCTCGATTTACCATATGCCGGTCGTATTCGACTACGTCTTGACGAACTACGGCGTTCACCGTATTTTCCACGGTGCCCTTGTCGTCTTTAGTTTGACGATGTGGTATCCGGTCATCGTTCCACTCGTCTCAGACGAAGAGGAAGGCATGTCCGATTTGAAACGAATGGTGTACATTATCGCCAACGGGGTCTTACTGACACCTGCCTGTGCGCTCATCATCTTTAGTCAAACGACACTCTATAATGCATACACGGACCCACAGACGTTTGCGACGGTCCTTGGATACTGTCTCCCGAATGGTGACGTTTCCGGAATTGATTTAGAGGCGTTGATGGGAGCGACGAACAGTGCGCTCGAAGATCAACGTTTCGGTGGGGTCCTCATGAAACTCGGTCAAGAGATCGTGTACGGCTTCTTCTTCGGCTGGACGTTCTTCGGCTGGGTGCGTCGGACGAAGTCACTTGCTCTTGATGAAGGCATGTCATTCACTCCGCAAGAAACAAATGAAAAAAATTAAACAGAACATAAAGGGGAAACATTGATGAACTATCTTGCCTTAATTAGTGTGTCATTCATCGTCATCAGTGCGATTCTTGTCGCCATCGGATGGGTGATTATCGCAAAAGACCGCAGCAACATCGAAAAACATAAAAAGGTGATGACGGCCGCAGCGATTGCAGCGACGACGTTCTTCATCCTTTACGTCTCGCGTACCATTTTTGTCGGTAACACGGCATTTGGGGGACCGGATTCAGTGAAGCCGTTCTATCTTGGTTTTATGATTTTCCATATTCTTCTCGCAACCACAGGTGGTATCCTCGGATTGATTACGCTCTATCTCGGTTATAAAAACAAAATCGAGAAGCACCGGAAAATCGGTCCAAAAGCGTCAGTCGTCTGGTTCTTCACGGCCATTACGGGGGTGACGGTTTACATTCTTCTCTATGTGGCATATGACCCAGGTGAAACGACGAACGTATTCCGCGCGATAATCGGAGGATGATCCATAGAGAGGGAGAGCTGTATGAAACGGAATAGCTATTTGACGGTCGGTTTGACCGTCTTGACGCTTGTCGTCATCGGAGTAGCCGTGTATTTTGTTTTCTTCAATCAAGACGACCTACCCGTCATTCAAGAGCCAACCCCGTTCACATTAACGAACGCATTAAATGAAGAGACCTATAATTCCGACAACGGAAAAGTGAAGATTGTGACGTTCTTCTATACGAACTGTCCAGATATTTGTCCGCTCACGTTACGTGATTTTATGAAACTCGAAAAAGAATTGAAAAAAGAGAACTTATACGGCTCGGACGTAGAACTCGTCGCGATCACGGTTGACCCGGAGGTGGATACCGTGCCCGTTCTGAAAAATTACGGGGAAGCATTCCAAGCAGAGCCGACTGGATGGAAGATGTTGACGGGAGACCAGGTAGACATTGACCGAATCACACGTCAGCTACAGTTCTATTATTCGAAGGCGAACAGCGGACTCGTGACGCATGCGACGACGATGTACGTCATCGACCGCCATCATGATGTCCGTGCTGTCGCGCAGATGGCGACGGCAGGGGATGAACCGGTCGATATCGAATCTATCATGGAGGACGTTAAAGTGCTCGCGAATGAAAAGGAGTGATCACCATGAACGATACGATGGCTGTGATTGGGAATGACTATTCATACGGAGACGTGACGATTGCGGAACGGGCGATTGAAGATTTGATCGCGTGTAGCGCAATCGAATTCGGCTTGAAAGAAGTGAAAGTCGTCTCTCGCTCGAAAGACCACTATGATTATCAAATCATTGCACCATTAACACTCGTCGAGGCAGAGCGATTGTACCGCTATGTTCGAGACCAATTCGATTTATTGCTCGGTCAAGTCGATGTGACATTGACCGTCATTGCGGCATGATATAAGGGAGGACCCGTAAAGGGCCTCCTTTTTTATATGCTCGACGCTACGTTTCTTATGACTATATCTTCCAGAAGTGAACTTTGCTATACTAAATAGTGGAGTCGAACTAATGTTCGCTTTTTAGAAATGGAGGAGGACAAATTATGCAGAACCAAGCCTTAGTCGTTATTGACATTCAAAATGACATCACGAAAAATTACAAAGCAATCATCGACAACATCAATAAAGCGATTGATTGGGCGGTCGAAAAGAAGTTACATATCGTCTATATCCGTCATGAGAATTTATCAGCAGGGACGAGAACGTTCAAAACAGGAACGCGAGGAGCGGAATTAGCACCAGATTTGAAGCTCGCGTCCGACCACGTGTTCACAAAGTACAAGGGCAACGCCTTGACGAGCGAAGCGTTTGTGACGTTCATTGCCAAGCATCACATCGATACGTTTTATATCACTGGGGCTGATGCGACCGCCTGTGTGAAGTCGACTTGCTACAATCTGCGGAAATCTGACTATGCGGTTAGCGTCTTGTCGGATTGCGTTACGAGCTACGATTTGAAAAAACTAGAAGATATGATTATGTATTATAAGAGTAAAGGTTGCGTGATCATCGAATCAAAGGACTTGTCGGCGTAAGTTGCCTAACAACGTTTAACTCGCCCATAAGAAAAACCCCTTCGCTTATGCAAGGGGTTTGACTTCTAATGTTTCTGCGAGTGCTTTTAGACGGCGCTCACAGTCGCGGACGATTTCTTCTGGGAAGACTTCATCGTATTCAACACCGTGTGGATAATAATGCTTTCCTAAAATCGGTGTAAGCATTTTGACAACAGCGTGACGATCTTCGATTTGACCTTCGATCGCGTATACAGGTAAGCGAAGATAGAATGTTTCGCCAGTCGATTGTTTCTCATATTTCATGTCATACGTGGCACGCTCGTAATCCCAAGCACCTTCACGGATGAAATGATGATGATCCATGATCGTCTCGAGCAAACCAAAACGGATTTCTTTTCCCTCGATGTGGAACTGCTCAAATTTCATCATAATCCCCCTTTTCGAATAAACCTCATATGTCATCATACCATATTCAAAAACGTTCTTGGAATAACGTGTGTTCAAATTGTGAAAAAAAGATGAACGATTAATCAGCCGAGTGAATTTAAGTATTCCTCGATTTTTTGAGGGAGTTTCACGCCAAGAGGTAGCAGTCCTTCTGATCCGAAAAAGACGTTGAATTCCAAAATGTAAAATCCTTCTTCCGTCACGATAACGTCAAACGCTGCGTGATTGATAGATAACGTGTTGGCAATCGATTGAACTTCTTTGATGACGTCTTCCGGGATGTCTTCGTACGAGAAGTTAGCCCCTTGAGCGACATTGTTTAAAAAAGCCTCGCTGACACGCCAATAGGCACCGACTACCTCTTCTCCAATCACGATGATGCGTAAGTCGCGATCATTCGGGATGAACTCTTGGACATAGAACGTATCATGATTCTCGACGTATTCTAACCAGTCTTGGTCATTTTTGATTAACCATACCCCTTGACCCATTGAGGATTTGGCTTTTTTGGCGACGAACGGGTAGTGGAATTCTTCCAACACGCGTTCAATCGTGTATGGGTTCTTTCCATAAATCAATGTCTTCGGAATCCGATGCGGATATGTCGCTTTAAAGGCGCGCGTCATCTCGATCTTGTCGTGCCCGAGGTGATAAGTCGCAGGTGATGGGAAGATTGCTTTATTCATCCCGTAGATGATGGAATTGACCATCCAATACTCAGGGAACAGGACGAGGTCGGCAGCGCGAACCTTATCGAGCTGATCGAAATAATATTCGGGTTTCGCATAATCCGTCTTGATACCGGCCGATCGGATCATATTAAAAGAAACTTTTTTCATACGTAGACGCATAGGTTGCGTCTGTTCACTTCCTTTCTACATGGAACGCCTTGCGGTCAACTTCAATTATAGTGTGGATTGCTTACATAGGGAAACAATTGTGGTAAAATCATGGCAGAAAGGGTGAGGGGTATGATAATCACTGAACAGACGATTGCCCTGCTCGATCAAACAGAAGAATTGACCGATTTGATTGAAGCAAGCGAATCGTTTCAAACATATATTCAAACGAAAGCGGCACGTCTCGCATCACAAGAAGCAAAGGAAATCGAGCGTGAGTTCTTGAAGATGAAAGAGGACTATGAGTATGTCCAGCGATTCGGAAAGCATCATCCGGACCACGACCGCATCAAAAAAGAGATGCATCTCATCAAACGTCGTCTCGATGTTCAGCCGGAAATCGCTGCGTTCAAAAAAGCGGAACGAAGCTTGGATAAGTTGTTAGGGGAAGTGAGTGAACTATTGGCTCATTCAGTCTCTCCTAAAATCAAGGTCCCGACCGGTAATCCATTCTTTGATGAAGGTGGATGTTCTGGTGGAGGTAGCTGCGGAGGAGGCGGAAGTTGTGGATGCGCCGTCTAAGTTGAATGAACGGATTGGCTTCGTCGTATACGTGAATTCCTTAAAACAAGTGAAAGCGTTAAGACGTTATGCGAATCTTTACTTTGTCTCAAAACGAGAAAAGTATGCGTTTCTTTATACTGACCTCGAAGGTCATGAAGCCGTACTCGAACAAGTGAAAGCATTGCCGTTTGTGGAAGCGGTCGTTCGAAGCGAACGCCCATTCATTTCCGAAACGTACGAGACAAAATCGAAATAAACAAAAAGATGAAGGTGGCATCACCTTCATCTTTTCTGCTGGAGGGAAAGACATGCGTGTCATATCTGGAGAACGAAAAGGGACCCGTTTAAAAGCGGTCCCAGGAACGGCGACACGGCCGACGACCGATAAAGTGAAGGAATCGTTATTCAACATTATCGGACCTTATTTTTCAGGCGGGAAAGCACTAGACCTTTACGCGGGCAGCGGTGGGCTCGGAATCGAGGCGTTATCACGAGGTTGTGACGAAGCTATTTTTGTCGATCGTCAACCGAAAGCCGTCCAAACGATTCAAGAGAACTTGCGAGCGACCCATTATGAAGTAAAAGGGAGAGTATATCGTCAAGACGCCAAGGCGGTACTCGAACAACTCAAGGTTCAACAGGAACAATTCAAGCTCATCTTTATGGATCCTCCTTATCATGCGGAAGAACACGTGGCGTTCTTACAGCTGATCGATGAATCAGATTTGTTGATCGATATCGGCGTAATCGTCTGTGAACACGGTAGTGACGTGACATTACCGGAGCGGGTGGGACGATTTGAACGAATTAAAGAACAGCGATACTCAGATGTCATCACCATCAGTTTCTATGAGTACGCATCGGAGGAGTGACACGATGAAACGGATTGCGATTTGTCCGGGTAGCTTTGACCCAATCACAAACGGACATCTAGATATTATTGAACGAGCGGCGGCCATTTTTGACGAAGTCATCGTGGCTGTCCTTGAAAATTCAAGCAAAGCCCCATTATTTGATGTGGAGGAAAGACTTGGACTGATTCGAGATGTGACGACACATCTGCCAAACGTGTCGGCTGACGCGTTCGGGGGATTGCTTGTCGAGTATGCCGCAGAGCGGGAAGCGGCGACGATCGTCCGTGGGCTCCGTGCAGTCTCAGATTTCGAATACGAGCTTCAAATCGCATCAATTAACAAAAAGTTGAATGAGAACGTCGAGACGTTGTTCATGATGACGAATAGTCAATATTCGTTCCTCAGCTCGTCGATTGTCAAAGAAGTGGCGAAATATGGTGCATCGGTCAGTGAACTCGTACCGGAACAGGTTGAAATTGCCTTGCGTAAAAAGTATCAAGTGAGTTCGGGACAATGAAATCGTTAAAAATCGGTCTCGGTCTACTCGTTACAGTGCTTCTCTTCCTGTTCGTCCCACTTCCTTACTATATCTCTTCACCCGGAGCAGCGACCTCAATTGAAGAGTTCCTGACCGTCCAAGGTGGCGAAAAAGAGGATGGGGAACTGATGATGGTGACAATCTCCCAACGCCGTGCGACTCCGTTTTGGTTAGTTGAAAGTTGGGTGACCCCGTTCACGGAAGCGAATTTATCCAGTCGCTATTTATACGAT
Source organism: Exiguobacterium sp. s132 (assembly GCF_018617235.1). Lineage (GTDB taxonomy): Bacteria > Bacillota > Bacilli > Exiguobacteriales > Exiguobacteriaceae > Exiguobacterium > Exiguobacterium profundum. Next base: position 402,149 of record NZ_JACSJU010000001.1, read on the forward strand.
GGGGAGAATGAGGCAGACTATGAACGTCGCCAACAATTATTGATGGACTCTTCTCAACAAGCAGCAATCCAATACGCCTATCAATTAGCAGCTCAAGACGTGACGGTTGATTTCGAGGGAATTTATGTATCTGCTCCGATTCCTGGGTCCCTTGCGGCCAATGTGTTGAAGCCGGGTGATGTCATCACGGCCATCGATGGGATGTCCTTTGCCACTCGCGTCGACTTTTTGAATCGCATATCGGAATTTGAGGCGGGCGATGAAGTGGAGTTGACGATTGAACGAGACGGCGAAGAACGTGTCGTGCAAACGCTCATTCAGCCGATCGATCAAAGCGGGGATCGTGTCGGAATTGGAATCTATGAACCACTTCCCGTTCAAGAAATCACGGCTGATCCTGAAGTCGATGTCGCTTTGACGAATGTCGGCGGTCCATCTGCAGGATTGATGTTCACGTTAGAAATTTATGATCAATTGACGCCAGGTGACTTGGCAAATGGAAAACGGATTGCCGGAACCGGAACGGTCGATGAGGAAGGGAATGTCGGACCTATCGGAGGTGCATGGCAGAAAATTGTCGCCGCCGACGAGGAAAGAGCGGAAGTCTTCTTTGTGCCGGCCGGTTCAAATTATGAAGAGGCGCTGGAATCACGAGACCGCCTAAACAGTGACATTGAAGTCGTCCCTGTAAAGACGGTCGAGGATGCGATTCGTTATTTAGAAGAGATGAACTGAGGGCGTTGCCGGTGCTCGATCAATGCATCATCTTGAAGCGGGAGTCGATATGCTTCGGTGACACGAGCTTCAAAATCGAGCCGGGCATCGAACTTACTGACGAGTTGCACGTCTTCCTTCACATCTCGTAACGCATGTCGTCCGAGATCGTTGAAGGCGAGCGGTCTCACGTAAGGGACTTCATCAAAGCGTGTCGGTGCCTCGACTTTTAACCAGTGAAGCAGTACGGCGACGAACGCCCGCTGAATGGCGGTACGCGTGTAGCGACGTGTCGACACGACAGCAAGTGCACGTTCGAATGAAGGCTCGACTCCCGCCTGCTTAAGACGAGGTGCGAGAGAAGCATCAATTCCTACGAGCTCCGTCAATGTGTGGAGTGGCAAGGTTCTCAGTTTGAATTGTAAGACGGGCCAATAGTGTTCCCAATGTGTCATCGGTTGTGTCCGAAACATCGCTTCAGTCGATGCCGGAACGGCACGAACTTCACCGGTGTCTAGGTAATGAGCCCGAATACCCGTTGCCGACATGACGTCCATTAATGAAGGATCATGATAATCAGCCCCGAGCCGTTTGACTGTATGTAACTGAATCATCTTTGCTGCTTTGGCGTAATGATAGCCCAAAATGTTGTTTGGTCGCGTCAAATCAAATGAGGGATAAACGGTCCGGAAAGCTCGACTCGAAGCTTGAGCGGACGAGTGTCCTTCATGTAATGCTTCTTGAAGCGCCTCTTTGTAACGTGACGTCTCTTCGACATGTGAACGGGCTGCATGGAGGATTGCATCTATATCCCCGCTCTCACTCCCGAACGATAGCGTCTGGCAACGGAGCTGTTCAGCAATCGAGACGGAGGCTTTAGCGAAACGGTCGGCGCGTTGGACCCCGTATTGGGTCGGTAGCTCGATGACAAGATCGATCGCACCGCTCTCGACGGCAGCCTTAGCCCGTTTCCACTTGTCGAACGAGGCGGGTTCGCCCCGTTGAGTGAACTGGGCACTCATGATGGCAATCATGACATCAGCTCCGGTTTCGTGACGTGCAGTTTGCGCTTGATAATAGTGCCCGTTGTGAAACGGGTTGTACTCTGCAATAATGGCCGTCTTTTGCATGATTTACTCCTTTGCATTGTCGTATGGATTGGTGTAAGATGAGTAAGTACGCTTTGGCAAAGCGCCGTCGTCAACTGATTTTAGTGTAAAGAAAAAACATTGACAAAACAAGTTGGCCTATCTATAATTCATATTGTTGCAATTGAGGTGATTCGGATGAAATGGTCTATTGCACAGCTACTTAAGCTCCGAAACCAGGGTGACGGTTTTACAATCGATGAGATGGTAGAACTACCAGAGCTGACTCAGCTCCATCCGGATATCCGTTCGATTCGCCCGGTGCATGTGCACGGGGATGCATCGTTCACATCTAATCAAGTTACATTCAATCTGAAGATTCAAGGTGACCTGACGTTGCCAGATGCGCGAACGTTAGAAGATGTCACTTATGAATTCGATATTGAATCGCTCGAGCCTTTCTTTTTGGAGAATGGGCGTTATACGGAGCAATTCGATGACGTGAATTTGCCAGAAGGAAATACAATCAGTCTTGTACCGATTGTAAAAGAGCTCATCATGTTAGACGTCCCGATGCAAGTTTATGGGAACGAAACAGACAAAACTCAGGTTGAAGGAGAAGGCTGGACGCTCACTGACGAACAGCCCGAAGCCCAACCAAAAATTGACCCGCGTTTCGCGGGACTAGCCGACCTGTTCTCGAAAAAAGAGAACGAGGAAGGTTAACTTATCAAGGAGGTGGACAACGATGGCAGTACCATTCCGTAGAACGTCGAAAACTCGCAAACGTCTTCGTCGTACTCACTTCAAACTCAACGTACCTGGTATGAACGAGTGCCCGAACTGTGGCGAAATGAAACTTTCACACCGTGTTTGCAAATCTTGCGGACATTACAACGGTAAAGAAGTAACAAGCAAATAATGCTTGAAGGAGTGACCTGTTCTCAGGTTACTCCTTTTTTGTTTGTCATTTTTGGGTCATGGTGAAAAGATGTGGTAAACTTTTTGTGCGAAAATAGTTCGAATAGGAGGAGGGCCATGATGAACTCCATCAAACGAATTGGTATCATCGGAAACGGAGCGGTCGGATTATTGTTGGCATCTGTGCTCGCAGACGATTACGACGTGACGCTCTATGGAAGGATCGGGTCATCTGATCCACTTTTCATCACACGTATCGGTGTGACGGAAGGGACGGCACGTGTGTCGTTACGGTCAAGTCAGACGCTTCAGGAAACGGACGAGGATCTTTTTTTTGTCACGACGAAAGCCCATCAAGTCGAGGAAGCGACGGCCCGACTCTCGGGTAAGGTGCCCGTCTTTATTTGTTCGAATGGGATTGCCCATCTGGAATATGCGAAACGTCGAGGGTTTCATTTAGGTGTCGTCGAGCATGGGGTGACGAAGCGTGGTCATGAGGTTGAGCATCGTGGACTCGGACGGATTCGAATTGGAAGTACGTCGGGGCTCCATCCTCTATCATTTCAAGAGAGCCCACTTCACATCGTGTGGGAAGAAGATATTGAACAAGTCGTCATTGAAAAATTGTTTGCTAATGCCATCATCAATCCCATCACGGCATTATGCCGGGTCCCGAATGGAGCCCTCGCCGGCTCACCATATCGTGAAATCGCACAATCGATTTACGATGAGTTGGTGCCTTTGTTTGCGCAGCAAGTCTCATTTACCTACATCGAGACGATTATCGAACGTACCGCACAGAATCGCTCCTCGATGTTGCGCGATCTTGAAGAAGGTCGGCCGACAGAGGTGGATGCGATTTTGAAACCGGTGATTGAGAAAGCCGAACAGATGCAGATTTCTCTCACTGTCATTCCGCTATTACATAAACTGATTCTAGGAGCGAGCGCATCGTGTTAGTGTATATCGTTTCATTTCCACTCATCTTATGGTTTATGGTGTATATGATACTTAGAAAAATTATGCCGAAATCAATCAACTCATTCAAACTCGCATGCGATGCCGGGGTCATCCTTTGGTTTTACGCTTGCAGTATTTTACTTGAGGCCATCGTCGGGACAGATATGTTGCTATTATTGCTCGCAGCCTGCTGTGCGATTTTCCCCATCAACGCGATTTGGCAGCGGATTCGTTATGAGGAAGTGTTGTTCACGAAGATGTTCGTCCATGGTTGGCGGTTACTCTTCTTGCTACTTGTTCCGACCCACGCCATTTTATTCGCAATCGGTGTAGCCCAAGGCATGATTCGTTGATTGATTGAAAGGAAGTTGTTATACGTGAAGGTAGAAGCATTTGATGCTCTATATGCATCCACATCACCGATGATTCAAATCGATCATGAATATGGTCGCTGGCTCGATTATCGAGGGATGGATGAAATCGAAAAACGTGCCGAGGAGGTCTCAGGGCGCACCTATGAGCATCTGTCGGAGCTCGTCGAGATAATAAAGGGACAACAAGAACAGTTCGGGGAACTTTCGGAAGAGTTGGAAGCAAATCTGGAGTTACTCGCTCAGCGAAAAGCGTACGTGATGGTGACGGGGCAACAGGTCGGCGTATATGGAGGACCTTTGTTTGCCGTATACAAACTGTTAGCGGTCATCAAACGGGCGAAACAGGCTGAAGCGAAATTAGGGAAACCGGTCCTTCCTGTCTTCTGGATGGCGACGGAAGATCATGACTTTGCTGAAATCAACCATGTCTTCACGACACAGGCGTTTTCGAGGACGTTGAAAAAAGATGCCTTGTCATCGTTACCGCTTGCAGGAAAAGCATCGATAGGGGACTTAGAGTTCGAACGGGTCAAGCTCGAACTTGTTCAAATGGCGCAACGTCTTCTACTGAACGAAGCAGAGACACCGTATACTTCACATTTGTATCATGAGCTGATTGACCTCATTCAAGTGAGTCGTTCGTTCGCTCACTTTTTCGGTGGAATGATGCGGCGATTCGTCGGATCTGACTTTTTATTGTTTGACCCGCACGCGAAAGACGTACGGGCTCTCGAACGACCGATGTTCCGAAGTCTCATCGAGCATCATGACAAGCTCCATGAAGCGCTCGGTCATGCGTATGAAGAAGGGATGCCATCGGTCGACTTGAACAGAGACGCGGCCCATCTGTTTTATCACGATGGGACACGAGAGCTGCTCACGAAGGTCGATGGGGTGTTCACGACAAAGCGAGGACATCGCTTCACTGAAGACGAACTGCTCACAGAGATAGAGGCGCATCCGGAACGTTTCTCAAATAACGTGGTCTCCCGTCCGCTCATGCAGGATTTCCTGTTCCCGATTGTTGGGTATGTGGCAGGTCCCGGTGAAATTGCCTACTGGCTCCAGCTTCGACCGCTCTTCCACGAGATGAGATGGAAGATGCCGCTTCTCTTGCCACGTCTTGGTGGGTTGATCGTGTCAAGAAATGATGAGAAGAAGCTTCGTCAAGAAAGCGTGACATTGGAGCAGTATATGAAGCGACCGCTCCCGGATCATGCATTTGACGATGAAGCGTTTGAAGAAAAGCTATATGCGTATCGGACGCTCACAGAGGCCGTCAGTCATGAGGCAGGGAAACAAGGAAGACGATTTGAGGCGAAGTCGAGACATGTGCTCGAGCGATTGGCGGATGAGATGCGTGCTGAATCGAAGCGAGAACAATATCGCTTGAATGCACGAAGGATTCATCTGTCGACCCGGCTGTTCCCGATGGATGCCCCTCAAGAGCGCATCATCTCGATGGTTCCGATATTAAATCGTCACGGACTAGACGTGTTCAAACGATTGAAACAGGTTTATGAACAATCTGATACGGAGCGATGTTTGTTCTATGTATAATCTTTTTTTGAGAGCTCTTGACATTTGTCGAGAGCTTTTTTTCGTTGTTACCTTTTTGTTTCCTCTTTTCACTAAAAACCTGTACGGACCTTGACATTTTTATGATAAAGTAAGTGTAATAAAACAGTTGAAATATGTAGGTTGAGAGGGTTTTTTGAATGTTTGAGCATGAAACGGTTTTAAAAATGGAGTCCATTGAGGGATTGAACATCAAACCAGATGGGGTATATGTCGATTGTACGTTAGGTGGAGCGGGTCATAGTGAAGAAATCGCAAAGCGTCTAACGACGGGTCAACTATATGCGTTCGACCAAGATGACGTCGCGCTCGCACATGCGAAAGAGCGATTGGCTCCTTATGAAGGCCGTGTGACGTTTATAAAGAGCAATTTCGTTCACTTGAAGGAAGAACTCGCCCAACGTGGTGTGACAAAAGTGGACGGTGTACTATTCGACCTAGGCGTTTCTTCGCCACAGCTAGATGAGGCGGAGCGCGGGTTCAGTTACAACTATGACGCACCGCTCGATATGAGAATGGACCGGTCACGAGACTTTTCAGCCTATCATGTTGTGAACGAATGGTCGTTCGGAGAACTTGCTCGTATTTTCTTTACATACGGGGAGGAAAAGTTTTCAAAGCAAATCGCACGAAAGATTGAGCAAGCCCGTGCCGATAAACCGATTGAGACGACATTCGAGCTTGTCGACTTGATTAAAGAAGCGATTCCTGCACCAGCTAGACGAAAAGGCGGACACCCGGCGAAGCGGACGTTCCAAGCGATTCGAATCGCCGTCAATGACGAGTTGAACGTATTCGACCGCGCCGTTCAAGATGCGATTGATTTACTTGCATTGAATGGACGCATCTGTGTCATCACGTTCCATTCGTTAGAAGACCGCATTTGTAAACAAGTGTTCAAAGAGCGAAGCCAGCATCCACCATTACCACCGGGGTTGCCGGTCATTCCGAAAGAATTTGAACCGGAACTCAAACTCATCACGCGTAAGCCGATCGTGGCGAGTGAGGGAGAACTTGAAGATAACCGTCGTTCACGCTCTGCTAAGTTGAGAGTGGCCGAAAAACAAAAATAACCGAGAGTGTAGGAGGGATACCTGATGCCAGAAGCTGCCCGTAAGGCGTTGCAGCCTCAAGTAACACCGAATCGAAATCCGATTCCGCAAGAACGACCAATACCTGCTCCAAAACGACGCACGTTGACCTTGTTTGAATCGATCCTGTATCCAGTGATGATTGGTTCAGTGGTCATGTTCGGTGGCATCACGGTGTCGAAGCACAATGAAGCGTATAATATTATGCGTGATACAGCAACCGTCAATCAGCAGGTCGACGGGGTTGCAAAAGAAAACGAAGAACTAAAGTATGAAATCGCCCAATTAAGCTCGCCCGAAAGAATTTATGCGATTGCCGAGAAGCTCGGAATGAAATTCAATGAAAAGAATGTCAAGGTGATTGATTGATGAATTCTTTAAAACAGAGTAAAAAAAGAGTGGCGTGGGTAGCGATTGTCTGCTTCACCCCGCTCTTTTTATTTTTTGTCGGATGGTTCCTTTATTTATCCGTCACCCATACGTACAAAGGGGAGAACATGCTCGCATTCGCGGAAGAGCAACGGTGGAAAGCTGTCAGTACGTTAGAAGCGGAACGGGGCGAGGTGTATGATCGCTTCGGTCAACCGATTGCCATCAACATTCCATCATACCGGCTCGTTGCCGTTTTGAAACTCGGTGGTGAGCGGGTCAAAGGGAAGACGCTTATGCCTGATGAGTTCGCCGAAGCGGCGAAGCAATTGTCGACCGTGCTGCCTATGACAGAAGCCGATTTATTGAAACGGCTTGAACAAAATGCCGACCTTGGACAGATCGAGTTCGGTGTTCCCGGTCGTGACTTGACCGTAGAACAAAAAGAAGAGATCGAAGCATTCGACCTAAACGGCATCACGTTTGTCGAGGAACCGAAGCGCTATTACCCGAACAAAGTATTTGCTTCCTCGGTAATCGGATATGCCCAGAAAATTGACCAGAACGGTCGTATCGAACTCGTCGGTGAATTAGGGATTGAAAAGTCTCTGAATGATATTTTAAGTGAATCGTACGGTCTGTATCGATTTGAGAAAGATTTGGCAGGTCGTGAACTCATATCGAGTGACGAGCAGTTGAAGATTGAACCGGAAGACGGGGCGGACGTCCAATTGACAATCGACCACAGAATCCAACAGTTGCTCGAAACGAAGATGAATGAGTTGTATGAGGAGTATGAGCCGAAACATGCGACGGCCATCATCATGGACCCGAAAACGGGAGAGATCATCGCACTATCGGACCGACCATCGTTTGATCCGAACACACGCGAGATTTCTTCGTACAGTAACTTCTCTGTTTCGTCTCGATTCGAACCTGGATCGACGATGAAGATCTTTACGCTCGCGGCAGCCATCAACGAAGGCGTGTACAATCCGAATGAGCTGTATGAATCCGGTTCATACAAATATGGCAAGACGGTCTTCAATGATTACAACATTACGGGATGGGGTACCATTCCTATGGTAGAAGGCGTCTGGCATTCGTCGAACGTCGCATTCTCGATTTTAGCGAACGAACGACTTGGTCTCAGTCGATATGAAGATTACTTTAAAGCTTTCAAGTTTGATCAGCGGACAGGAATCGATTTGCCTGGAGAGGTCAATAGTCAATTCGATTTCGAAAGTCCGATGAACGTCTTGATTACGGCATGGGGACAATCGACAGCGGTGACACCGATGCAAATTTTGCAAGCGACATCGGCCATCGCAACGGATGGGACGATGAAGCAACCGCACCTCATCAAGAAAATCGTCAACAGCGAGACCGGCGAAACCATTCGGACGACCAATCCGAAAGAAGTCGGTCAACCGATCACGGCGGAGACAGCCAAAAAGACACGTGAAGCGCTCGACGGTGTCGTCAATAGCGATGTGGGAACAGGGCAACTGTATGCGTTAGACAACTATCGCGTCGTCGGAAAGACCGGTACCGCTCAAATCGCCGAGAACGGAAAATATTTGAGTGGACAGTATATTCACTCGTTCGTCGGGATGGCTCCGGAAGACGATCCGGAACTTGTCATGTATATCGCGGTGGACAGACCGAACAGTGACTCGTCTACGACCGGGCCACGAATCATGGCGCCACTTTTCAAAGACGTGATGGATGTCGCATTACGTTACCGGAGTGTCGAGCCTGAAAAACAAGAAAAAGCAGTCGAAGCCTCGACGAAGACAACGTCTTCGTATATCGGTCAAAACCGTGAAGAGGCAGTGAACGCATCGACGGAGAATTCCTTCAATCCGATCGTGTTAGGTGATGGAGACGAAGTGATTGCGCAGAGTCCTGTGAAAGGACAATCTTATGTCGTCGGTGAACGATTGTTGCTAAAAACGAGCGAGTCGTTTACGATGCCTACATTAAAAGGTTGGTCGTTGCGTGACGTAAAACGTTTAGCGACCCTATATCAATTAAATTTAGAAATCGACGGTACCGGATTTGTCACATCGCAATCGATTGGCAAAGGGAAACCGGTCAAAACAGGTGCCTCCTTGAAAGTGAAATTGGAGACCCCGTCGAATTAACGCACGAGATGAAGAGGGCTGCGGCTCTCTTTTCCTATGTAAGAGGAGGAAGTTTGTATGGAACAACTGACAGTTCAAAAATTGGCATCATGGTTTGGCATGGATCTAAATGACGAACGTCTCGTCGAACGGGTCGCCACAGATTCAAGAGATGCAAACGAGGCGGGTCTCTTCGTCCCAATCGTTGGGGCGCGAGTCGACGGTCATGATTACATCGAGGCGGCCGTTGAAAAGGGTGCGATTGTCACGTTCTGGGAAGAAGGTCGTCCTCAACCAGACAACCTGGTTGTCATCCCTGTGAAATCGACGATTGAGGCATTGCAAACGGCAGCGGCGCGATATTTAGAAGAAATCAATCCGCTCGTCGTCGCCATTACAGGCTCGAATGGGAAGACGTCGACAAAAGACATGGTCGCTGTCGTGCTCGAGGAGAAGTTCAAGACGCATAAGACGGCCGGTAACTTCAACTCGGACGTCGGCTTGCCACTTACCGTTCTCAGAATGCCACGGGATACGGAAGTAGCCGTCCTAGAGATGGGAATGAACGGATTCGGTCAAATCGAGACGCTGTCAAAACTCGCCAAGCCTGATGTGGCGTTTGTGACGAATATCGGGGAGTCCCACGGTGAACAAGTCGGCGGACGGACAGGTATCGCCAAGGCGAAACTTGAGATCAAGGCCGGTCTCAAAGCAGACGGTCGCTTGATCGTCGATGCGGATGAGCCACTTCTTTCCGGTCAAGGCTATCGCGTCGGATACGATGAAACGGCGGATGGGAAAATTGAAGTGATCGAAACGACATTTGACGCATCGATCTTTAAATACAACGGTGACTTGTATGAACTAAAGGTGCTCGGTGCCCATCAGATTCGAAACGCAGCCTATGCAATCGCGTGTGGACTTGCGTTCGGTCTCGATCATGCGATGATTCAACGTGGCCTAGACCGAATCAAGTTGACATCGATGCGGATGGAAAAACAGATGTTCGGCGAAGCTCACCTCATTAACGATGCCTACAACGCAAGTCCGACGTCGATGATTGCAGCGATTGAGACGGTCAAGTCGCTTGAAGGATTCTCGAAGCGTGTGCTCGTCCTTGGAGATATGTACGAGTTAGGAATGGATGAACAACTGCAACACGAACAAGTCGGTGGCGCGGTGATATCTCCCGTGACCGATTGTATTCTCGTCGGAGACAAGGCAAAATGGATCGCGGATGGGATTCAAGATTCACGAGTGAACGTTAAAATGGTCCCGACGGTTGAGGAAGCGAAGGCGCTCCTTCATCATTATCAACGACCGGATACTGTGGTATTGTTAAAGGCATCTCGAGGACTGGCGCTTGAGCGTCTTGTTCAATAAATAAAGTAGTGAGGTAGCAACATGTTAATTAGTTTAATCGTATTAATCAGTTCATTATTAAGTGTCTTGATCGTGATGCCGCGAGCCATCCCAGCATTGCGTCAATTAAAGTTCGGACAAGAGATTCGTGACGAAGGTCCAGGTTGGCACCAGAAGAAGTCAGGTACACCGACGATGGGTGGGATCGTCATCCTGCTCGCCATCCTTGTCGGATTCATCGTATCCGTCATTTTTGGCGAAGCGGTCGCTGGATTCGGGTCTCTTCTATTCGTTACGATGGCATTCGGTGTCATCGGTTTCTTAGATGACTACATCAAAGTCGTCAACAAACGAAACCTCGGATTGACGTCCCTTCAGAAGTTGATTGGTCAAATCGTGGTATCGGTATTGTTTGCATGGTTCTTGTCACTCGGGGGAGACCTCGATACATCGATCTCGATTCCATTCACGTCGATTTCGTTCGATACAGGATGGTTCTATATCGCCATCGTCATCTTCTGGCTCGTCGGATTCTCAAACGCCGTCAACTTGACAGATGGATTAGACGGACTCGTCTCCTTCTCGGCCATCCCGACGTTCACATTCTTTGGGATTTACGCCCTTACACAAGATGAACTTGGGATTGCTTGGTTCGCGTTTGCGGTCGTCGGTGCCTTGATCGGGTTCCTAGTCTTCAATAAGTATCCGGCTAAAATCTTCATGGGTGACACCGGTTCGCTCGCACTAGGCGGAGCCGTCGCTGGACTCGCTTTGATGTTGAAGCTCGAATTGCTTCTCGTCTTTGTCGGAATCATTTTCGTCATTGAGACATTGAGCGTCATCTTGCAAGTCATCTCGTTTAAAACGACGGGGAAACGACTCTTCAAGATGAGTCCGATCCATCACCACTTCGAAATGGTCGGGTGGTCAGAATGGCGCATCGTACTCACGTTCGGAGGCATCAGTTTAATTACAGCAGGTTTATCATTACTACTCATGTAAAAGGGTGAGACAGATGGAAAAGCAATGGCACGGTAAAAAAGTTCTTGTCCTCGGTGCTGCGAAGAGCGGCATTGCAGCGGCGACATATCTGCATCATGTAGGAGCAGATGTGACGATCAATACGGGGAATATCCCTCCGGAAGACGAACAGGAAAAAATTCAGGCGCTTGGGATTCAATCGGTATTTAACGAACATCCCCTCGCTCTGTTGAATGAGACAGAGTTGATTGTCAAAAATCCAGGCATCCCGTATCAGATTCCATTGCTTCAAGAAGCGATGTCTCGAAACATCCCAATCTATACCGAAGTGGAACTTGCTTATTTGGCAACGGAGGCGGAATTTGTTGCCATCACCGGCTCAAATGGGAAAACGACGACCACGACACTCGTCTATGAATTGCTCAAAGGTGGGGAACGTCCGGTGCATCTTGCGGGAAACATCGGATTCCCGGCGATTGAAGTGGCATCTCAGGCGAAGATGGGCGATTTGATTGTGATTGAATTGTCGAGTTTTCAATTGATGGGGATTGAGTCATTCCATCCCCGCTCGGCGGCACTACTCAATCTATCGGAAGCTCATCTGGACTATCATGGGGATTTTGATGCGTATGCGGATGCAAAAGGAAACCTGTTCCGTCAAATGACGAATGCAGACCAAATCGTCGTGAAAGTGACGGATCCGGAAGTGATGAAACGCGTCCCGGTAGAGATTGAACCAACTACGTTCAGCTTTGACCGAGGTGACGCTTCTGTCGTCGATGGATGGGTCACAGTTCGTGGTGAAAAAATCATGCAAGTAAATGAGTTGGCACTAGGTGGGGCGCACAACGTGGAAAATGTATTGGCTGCACTACTCTTAGTGGAACCATTTGCTATTCCACGTACGCATATCGAACGTGTGTTACGAAACTTCGGTGGCGTCGCGCATCGGACCGAGAGTCTCGGTGATGTGCTTGGACGTGCTGTTTACAATGATTCGAAAGCGACGAACAACGTAGCAGCGGAAGCGGCGTTACGGGGGTTTGATGCCCCAATCGTTTGGCTTTGTGGTGGTCTCGAACGCGGTGCGGACTTATCTTCGCTCGCCTCTGCTCTCTCAAAAGTAAAAACTGTCGTCGCGTATGGTGAGACGGCTGAACGATTTAAAGAGCTCGGCGAGTCTCAACAGATTCCTTCTTTCACGGTCGAGACGTTGGCAGACGCCGTTCCGCTCGCGTTTGAGAAATCCGAGACGGGAGACGTCATCTTACTCTCACCCGCCTGTGCTAGCTGGGATCAATTTAAAACGTTTGAAGAACGAGGCGAGCAGTTCGTTCAACTCGTCCGTTCATATGAGGAGGCGAACCGATGAAAATCATGATTTCTGGTGGTGGTACCGGTGGTCATATTTATCCGGCACTCGCATTGATTGAAACGCTACAAAAACGTCACCCGGATTTACAGGTACAATACATTGGAACGGAGAATGGATTAGAAGCCGATCTCGTACCGCGAGCCGGTGTCCCGTTCAAGTCGATTCAAATCGCAGGTCTGAAGCGTTCGCTTTCACTCGAGAATCTGAAGACCGCCTACTGGTTTTTGAAAGCCGTTCGGGCATTGAAGAAAGACATGGCAGCGTTTAAACCGGACGTCGTGATTGGCACGGGTGGTTTCGTATCCGGTCCTGTCGTTTATACGGCACAACAGCTTGGGATCCCCACGATTCTGCATGAACAAAACAGTATCCCGGGATTAACAAACAAATTCTTATCGAAGAAAGCCGATCGGGTCGCCCTCTCGTTCAAAGGATCGGATGTCCATTTTCCGGGCGCGAACGTTCGCTTGATTGGAAACCCGCGTGGTAGCGAAGTATTGCAGACGGAAGTCGATGAGGCGTCTATCCGCGAACAGTATCGTTTAGATGACCGTCCGATTGTCTTGGTTTATGGTGGAAGCCGCGGAGCCGAGGCCATCAACCGAGCGGTCGTGGAAGCAATCCCAGCGCTCTCAGAATTGCCGATCAACGTCCTTTACGTCACAGGGAAAGTGCATTTCGATGCGGTGTCGAAACAGGCACCATCCTCTGACAATGTACACATTCATCCGTACGTGTACGATATGCCATCTCTACTCGCTTGTACGTCACTCGTCATCTCACGAGCTGGCGCTTCAACGATTTCAGAATTGACCGCACTTGGCTTACCGAGCATTTTGGTCCCAAGTCCGTACGTGACAGCTGACCATCAAACGAAAAATGCTTCGGCCCTCGTCGAGAACGGGGCGGCCCTCCTTGTGAAAGAAGAAGCGTTGACGGGTGTTTCGCTCGTAGAGACGATTCGTCAAGCACTCGAACAGCGTGAAGAGATGGCGAACGCATCGCGTGCGCTCGGTTTCCCGAACGCGTCAGATGCATTGGCCGACCTGGTAGAAGAAGTCATTCAATAAAGGAGTAGAACCCGATGGAACCAAGCCAACAAACGGTACGCAGTCTCGAAGACCGTATTCCATACATGAAAAAACAACGGCGTAAAAAAGCGAACCGTCGGATGTTCTCTGTACTCTCACTGTTTGGAATTCTCATCTTACTCGTGGTCTACATGCAGACTTCCATGTCGAACGTGAAAGAAGTGAAGGTATCGGGTCTATACTGGTTAGAAGAAACGTACGTGTTTCAGGATATGGAGCTCGATTCATCGACGAAGTTTGTCAGTCTTTCCCCAAACAAGATGAGTGAACAGATGGAAAAGTTGCCTGGTATCAAACGGGTAGAGATCGATCGTTCTTGGTATAACAAGGTTCATATCTCTGTGACAGAAGAGAAAATGATTGCTTATGCGAAAGCCGAAAAAGGAGATGTCGTCGTGTTAGCCGACGGTTCACTCCATCCGACCGGAGCCATCACCGATCCGCAAAAGCTAAAGGACGGACCGCTCTTGCGAGAGTTCAACACGGAAGCAGAACTTGAAAAGATTGCAAGTGAACTCGAACGGGTGGATGATGCGACTCGGGCTCGTATGTCAGAAGTGATTTTATCAAAACGAAAAGATGAGCCGACGCGATACGAGATTTTTATGAACGACGGCAATACGTTACTCACACCTACATTGAAGTTAAGTGAGACCGTATCGAAGTACGGAGAAATTTATGAAAACATCCCGAAAGGTGAGCGTGGGACCGTCGTCATGGATGGTGGGTTTTACTTTGTTCCATACGAGAAAACGAATGAATAATCAGTTATATTACAGTCCTTAGACACATAAGGGCTGTTTTTTTGTCGTTTGTAAACGAATTGATAACGCGAAACCGCTTAAATTGTAGGATTCTACCTTTTCTCACTATCTTATTTGTTGTAAACTTAGACGTGAGATATCTTGTCGAAACCAACAATTTTTTTGGATATCTGTATACGTGTCAGGCAATTGGAACAGGAAAATTATAGAGCGGAGGTGTTTCCCTTTTGGAAGCGAATGGTTATGTGGCCGCATTAGATATTGGAACGTCAGAGATTAAGCTCGTCGTCGGTGAATTGCTCGGCGGAACGCTTAATATTTTGGCAGAAGGGTGTGCACCGTCTGCGGGTGTAAAACGTGGCGCTGTCGTAGACATCGATAAAACAGTCCAAGCGATCAAACAGGCCGTTGAGCATGCTGAGACATCGCTAGGTGATCAAATTCGATCTGTATACGTTGCCATCGAAGGGGAGCATATCCAAATTGCCCCATGTCACGGAATTGCATCCGTGAAGCGGGAAGATCAAGAAATTACCGACGCAGACGTGATGGAAGTCATCAACTCGGCACAAGTAATGCGATTACCGGACGAGATGAGTGTCATCGATGTGATCCCATCTTCATTCACGGTTGATCAACAAACAGGTGTTGTCGATCCACGGGGTATGTTAGGCTATCGACTTGAGATGCATGGGAAAATGGTGACCGGGTCGAAGACCATTTTACATAGTATTCGTCGTTCGATTGAACGGGCTGGATTACAACTCGAAGGTTTTATTCTAGGAAACCTTGCGCTCGGCATGAGTGCAGCTTCTGTAGATGAAATCGATTTAGGAATCGGGCTCGTCGATGTCGGACATGAAAAGACGACGGTTTCCGTATTTTATCGGGGAGATCTCGTCTACTCGTATATCCTCCCGGTCGGTGGAGATCATATGACAAGAGACTTGGTCTATAAACTCAATTGTAAATATCAAGACGCCAAAGTGGCGAAAGAAGAATATGGTCTCGCTCTTGAAGAAATGGCTGATGAGACAGAAGGTTTCTCCTACACGAACATCAATGGGGAAGTGGCGTTCGAACCACAGTCAGAAATTAGCTACGTTTTAGAAGCGAGAATAGAGGAAATGTTTACCCTAATGTTGAATAAGGTTCAAAAAGTAGGTGTTCCGATGCTGAATGGCGGATACTTACTTTGCGGTGGGGCAGCTGCTCTACCGGGTATTCAGGAGTTGGCGACTCGCATTATGGGCCAAAAGACGAGATTGTATCAACCGTCGTCGATTGGTGTCAGACATCCAAAATACGCGACAGCCGTCGGTGTATTGAAATATGTCTTGATGAGTGATCATCACGTTTCGAAATCTCAACTTGAAAAACCGGAAGTTCGCCAGGAAACACTTCACACGAAGCCGGAAGCGACCGATATTCATGTAGGAGAGAACGAATACGAGAGCGATCAAGAGTCGAAAAAAGGATTTAGTCGTTTGATGGAAAAATTATTTGGCGTTTAAGCTGACGATGTAATACAACTTGGAAAATACGTAGGGGGATACCTGAATGATGTACTTTGATGAGGCGATTGACGCCGTAGCAAAAATTAAAGTAATTGGAGTCGGTGGCGGCGGGTCAAACGCCGTTAACCGCATGATTGAACATGGGGTACAAGGAGTCGAGTTCATCGCAGTCAACACGGATGCACAAGCGTTGAACATGTCGAAAGCCGACGTGAAGCTTCAACTTGGTGCAAAATTGACACGCGGTCTCGGTGCAGGTGCGAACCCGGATATCGGTAAAAAGGCGGCTGAAGAAAGCCGTGAACAGTTGATTGAAGCACTTGACGGTGCAGATATGGTATTCGTCACAGCTGGAATGGGTGGCGGAACGGGAACAGGTGCTGCTCCGGTCATCGCCGAGATTTCAAAAGAAATCGGCGCACTCACGGTCGGTGTCGTGACAAAACCGTTCATGTTTGAAGGACGGAAACGTATGCAACACGCACAGCACGGTATTCAAGCGTTCAAAGAAAAAGTAGATACCCTCATTGTGATTCCGAACGATAAGCTTCTTGAAATCGTGGAACGCAACACACCGATGATCGAAGCGTTCCGTGAAGCGGATAACGTCCTTCGTCAAGGTGTACAGGGAATCACAGACTTGATCGCCATCCCTGGTCTCATTAACCTCGACTTCGCGGACGTGAAAACGATCATGACGGAGAAAGGGTCTGCCCTTATGGGTGTCGGTGTCGCGACAGGTGAAAACCGTGCCGTTGAAGCAGCGAAGAAAGCAATTTCGTCACCACTTCTCGAATCTTCAATCGAAGGAGCGAAAGGTGTCTTGATGAACATCACTGGTGGACTTAGCCTTAGCTTGTTTGAAGTGACGGAGGCGGCTCAAATCGTTCAAAGTGCGGCTGATGAAGAAGTGAACTTGATCTTCGGTTCGGTCATCAACGAAAACTTGAACGATGAAATCATCGTTACCGTGATCGCAACTGAATTCGCTGAAGAAGCACAAGGAACGAACCCGTTCCTTCAGCAGCCGAAAAAACAGCCTGAGGTTGAGAACAAGGAACCCCAACCAAAAGCAAATGAAGCGGCTCAACAAGACGAAGGGAACTTCCATCGCCCAGTGTATGGAGGAGACGTCCCAGACGAGACGATCAACATCCCTGCGTTTGTGAGACAACGCCGTAACTAAACAACTAGGGGTGCCGGTACTCGGCATCCCTTTTTCTAAAAGGAGAGACCGATGCAACTGCTACATACTTGGGAAACCGAAACAAACCGTTATCATGCTTACGCGACGACACGAACGGACGGACATAATGCTGGAAACGTCGGATTACATGTGGGCGATGAAATTGACCGAGTCGTCGAAAATCGTCAACAGTTCTTTCAACAAGCCGGGCTCTCGTTAGAGGACTCCGTGTGGGCGGATCAAGTACATGGTACGACTATCCAAGTCGTCGATTCGTCGGACAAAGGTAAGGGGGCATTCCGATATGAAGAGGCGATTCCGAAAACAGATGGGCTTCTCACAACCGAAGACGCGTTACCGTTAGCCCTCGTCTTTGCTGATTGTGTACCGCTCTTCTTCTGTGCGAAAGATCATGGGGTCATCGGCATCGCTCATGCCGGGTGGAAGGGAACGGTCGGAAACATCGTTAAGACCATGATGCAGGCGTTTGCTGAGCAAGGAATCGAGGCGACCGATGTAGACATGCTCGTCGGTCCCTCCATCTCAGGAAGTGACTATGAGGTCGATGGTCGTGTTCTCCAGGCCGTCCGGGATGTTTCGCCGATTGCATATGAACGGTCAGTGCGAAACGAGTCGGGTGAGCACGCGCTCTTGTCCCTCCAAACCGTCAATGAAGTATTGGCAAAAGAACATGACACTGAGGTCATGCAATCGAATTTAACGACTGGCGCGGACAGCCCGTTTTTCTCCTATCGAGATGGAGAGAGGAAACGTCGGTTTGCGGCAGTCATTGTCAAGGAGCGGAAATCGTGAGTATTTCAGATAATGTTAAAAAAGTTCAATCCATCATGGCATCACATGTTCAAGAAGTAGAACCGACACTGATCGCAGTCACGAAATCGGTCGGTGTCGATGTGGCGATTGCCCTTTATGAAGAAGGGATTCGTGATTTCGGAGAAAACCGTCCAGATTCTTTACTCGAGAAGGTTGAAGGGATGCCGAAGGATGCAAGATTTCATTTTATCGGTACGTTACAGACACGCAAAGTGAGACAAATCATTGATTACGTCGCGGCAATTCATTCGCTCGACCGCTTGTCTCTTGCATCGGAGATTGACAAGCGCGCGAGCCGAACAATCGATTGTTTCGTTCAAGTGAACACGTCAGGAGAAGATTCAAAACATGGTCTCGAAATAGAGGAAGTCGTGCCCTTCATCGAGAACTGTAAACAGTATCCTCATATTCGAATCATCGGGCTGATGACGATGGCACCATTCACTGAAGAAGAGTCAACACTTCGTGAAACGTTCCGCCGTCTCCGTCATCTACGTGATGAAGTGAAGGCAAATGCGTTTGAACACGCACCATGCACGGAGCTGTCGATGGGGATGTCAAACGATTATCCAATCGCGATTGAAGAAGGCGCATCGTTTGTTCGTATTGGTACCGTACTTGTGCAATAATATATCTTAAGGAGGAATCCGTTATGTCAATCAAAAACAAAATGAAAGATTTCTTTGGACTCGAAGAAGATC
This sequence comes from Exiguobacterium sp. s132, assembly GCF_018617235.1. Classification (GTDB taxonomy): domain Bacteria; phylum Bacillota; class Bacilli; order Exiguobacteriales; family Exiguobacteriaceae; genus Exiguobacterium; species Exiguobacterium profundum. The sequence goes on from NZ_JACSJU010000001.1 coordinate 421,181, forward strand.
CGAACAGCACATATGAAGAAGAAGAGTATACTGTGGCAAATGCAGCAGCTCCTTCTACAACCGAAACATCTGTCGTCAGACAGGATGATCGTCCAAAATCAGCGAATAATCTCGTGGCATTAAATACGAAAAAGAAAGACCGTTCAAAAGTCGTATTGGCTGAGCCGCGTGTGTTCGCTGAGGCGCAAGACATTAGCGATCATTTGAAAGAAAACCGTGCTGTCATCGTCAACCTTCAGCGCATGTCAAAAGAGCAATCGCGTCAAGTCGTCAACTTCCTCTCAGGTGTCGTATACGCCCTTGAGGGATCGATGACTTCGATTGGACATAACACGATTCTGTGTACTCCGAACAACGTCGAATTGACTGGTTCAATCTCAAACTTGATATCGGAGGATGAACTTCACAGTAAAGGGTGGTAACTGAATGGAAAACGTAATCCCTGCCTTAGGCAACACGTTGAGCGATCTACTTGGTATCTATAGTTGGGTCCTCATCGGCTATATTTTATTATCATGGTTCCCGAACGCACGCGAATCTAAATTTGGTCAAATCTTATCGTTTTTGTGTGAACCGTTCTTGGCGCCGTTTCGCCGGATCATCCCACCGATTGGTGGTATGCTTGATATCTCCCCAATCGTTGCGCTGTTCGTGCTTCGTATGGCCCAAGCCGGAATCGCTGCGATCTTTGGGTGACGTATGAGCGTCTATGACCATTATCGACCAAGTGAACGCGCGTTCGTTGAACAAGTGCTCGACTGGGTACAACAAGTGGAGAATAGCTATGTGTTGAAATTGACGGATTTTCTAGACCCACGTGAACAGCAAATCGTCAAACAACTCGTCGGTAAACAACTTGTCATTCATGATGATGGCGGATTTGAAGGCGCGGAACGACGTCGTCTGATTTTAGCGCCGGATTACTATGAACTCAATCCAGATGATTTTGAGATTGAGATCCGTCGAATCGAGTACCCAACAAAATTCGTGGACTTGACGCATCGACAAGTGACAGGTACATTGCTGAACGCTGGAATGAAACGTCAAAAGTTCGGAGATGTCGTTCTTGACGATGAGATTGTACAATTTGCGACGACGCGTGAAGCGGTCGGGTTCATTGAAATGAATCTTGAACGTGTCGGAAAAGCGAGAGTTCGCATTTCTTCCGTGCCAAAAGACGAGGTTCTTGTCGTCCCTGCGACCGAATGGATTGAAGGGTTCGGCATCGTCTCTTCCTTACGATTTGATACGGTCGCAAGCGAGGTGCTTAACATCTCTCGGCAAAAAGCGCAGGCGCTCGTCAAACATGGCGACTGTAAAGTGAATCATAAAGTCATTGAAGACGCGAGCTTCATCCTTGAACCGGATGATTTACTATCCGTCCGTGGATATGGTCGCATCAAATTGATGGAGATTCTCGGATCGACCAAACGTGAAAAAATTAAAATCCAGTATGGCACCATACGTTGAAATTAGGAGGAAAGTCGAATGGCGTTGACACCGATTGATATTCATAATAAAGAATTCTCTTCCCGTTTTCGTGGGTACGACATCGATGAGGTCAATGAATTTTTAGATCAAATCATTAAAGAGTTTGAACTATTGATTCGTGAGAATCGACGGTATGAAGAACTTGTCAACGATATGCAAGCCCGCATTGACTACTTCTCCTCGATGGAAGATACGTTGAACAAATCGATTATCGTCGCGCAGGAAGCGGCGGAAGAAGTGAAGAACAATGCTCAAAAAGAAGCGAGTCTCATCTTGAAACAAGCGGAACGTGAAGCGTTCGCTCGTGAAGAGGAAGCGGCGCGCAAAGAGCAACTTGCTGAACGAGAAGTCGTTCAAATGCTCAAGAAAGTAGAGTTGTATCGGACACGCTTCCGCGTCCTCGTCGATGCGCAAATGGAACTTCTCAACAGTACGGAATGGGAAACGATTGTCGGGGAACCGCCTGTGCAGACGGTTCTTGACGATAGAACAGAACTTGCGTATAATGACGACGAAGTCACACGTAATGAAGAACAACACGGATAAATGATCAACACGTTGAGTAGGACGCGTCGATCGAGTCATACCTACGAAGCGACTTAGGGACGGTGAGAGCCTAGGAGAAAGACTTGAATCGGTATCCCCTATGAGTCGTCACGCTGAACTGAAGTAAGCGTGACCGCCTGACCTCGTTATCGGTTACCGAGAGCGGTCTCATGATGATGAGACTAGTAGGGTGGTACCGCGAGTCAACCAACTCGTCCCTATCAGGGATGGGTTGGTTTTTTTGTTTTCTAAAAAATGTTGATGGAGGAGTTTCGATGAACTACAAAGACACGCTATTAATGCCAAACACAGAATTCGCGATGCGTGGGAATTTACCAAAGCGCGAGCCAGCGATGCAAACAGAATGGGAAGATATGGACCTTTACAACAAGGTACAAGAAAAAAATGCTGGGAAACCACAATATATCTTACATGATGGACCTCCATATGCGAACGGTGACATCCACATGGGACACGCGATGAACAAAGTATTGAAAGACATCATCGTTCGTTTCAAAGGGATGAACGGCTATCAGTCTCCAATGATTCCAGGATGGGACACGCACGGTCTTCCAATCGAGAACGCCCTTCAAAAAGCAGGCGTCAATCGTAAGGAAATGACAGTCGCGGAATTCCGTGAAAAGTGTGCAGAGTATGCGATGGAGCAAGTGAACTCGCAACGCGAACAATTCAAACGTCTCGGTCTTCTCGCAGACTTTGAGAACCCATACATCACGCTCCTTCCTGAATACGAAGCGGCACAGATTCGTTTGTTCGGGTCGATGGCTGAGAAGGGTTATATCTACAAAGGGAAAAAACCGGTTTACTGGTCACCATCTTCCGAGTCGGCACTCGCGGAAGCAGAGATTGAATATTACGATAAAAAATCACCGGCTATCTACGTGGCGTTCCGTGTCGTGGACGGTAAAGATACGTTGACGTCAGACGATCACTTCGTCATCTGGACGACGACGCCTTGGACAATCCCGGCGAACCTTGGAATCGCGGTAAGTGATGAGTTGACTTACACGCGTATCGAACATGAAGGAAAAGGCTATATCGTCGCGGAAACGCTCGTTGAAGAAGTGACGGCAGCGCTCGGATGGACGGATTACACAGTGAGTGGGTCTTGGAACGGACGTGACTTCGAGTACATGACGGCCCAACATCCATTGTATGACCGGACGTCACTCGTCATCCTGGGCGACCACGTCACTGCGGATGCGACTGGACTCGTACACACAGCACCTGGACACGGGGAAGACGACTATCGCGTCGGACAGGCTTACGGATTAGACGTCCTTTGCCCGGTGGATGACCGTGGCTATATGACAGACGAAGCCCCTGGTTTCGAAGGTCTCTTCTACGAAGATGCGAACAAACAAATTGGTATGAAGCTTGAAGAGAACGGCTACTTGCTCAACTTGAAGTTCATCAAACACTCGTACCCGCATGACTGGCGTACGAAGAAGCCGGTCATCTTCCGTGCGACACCACAATGGTTCGCGTCCATCAAAGATTTCCGTGAAGACATGCTCCGTGAGATCGAGGAAGTGAACTGGGTCCCTGAATGGGGAATGACACGTCTCTACAACATGGTCCGTGACCGTGGAGATTGGGTCATCAGCCGTCAGCGTGCCTGGGGAGTTCCAATCCCAATCTTCTATGCGGAAGATGGAACGGAAATCATCACGAACGAGACAATCGACCACATCGCCAACTTATTCCGTGAGCACGGTTCAAACGTTTGGTATGAGCGTGAAGCGAAAGACCTTCTCCCTGCAGGGTTCACTCACCCGAACAGTCCGAACGGTGAATTCCGTAAAGAGCTCGACATCATGGACGTCTGGTTCGATTCAGGTTCTTCACACGCTGGTGTATTAGAAGAACGCGAAAACCTTCGTCGTCCGGCTGACCTTTACCTTGAAGGATCGGACCAATATCGTGGTTGGTTCAACTCGTCACTCTCGACGGCCGTTGCGACGACTGGGAAAGCACCGTACCGGAATGTCTTGAGTCACGGATTCGTCCTCGATGGGGACGGACGCAAAATGTCGAAATCGCTCGGTAACACGATTGCACCGAACGATCTTGTGAAGCAGTATGGCGCAGAGATCGTACGCCTTTGGGTCGCATCCGTCGATTACCAGTCGGACGTACGTGCGTCACACGATAACTTCAAACAGGTGTCAGAAGTTTACCGGAAGATGCGTAACACGATTCGCTTCTTACTCGGGAACTTGAACGGGTTCGAGCCATCGATGCGTGTCGCATTCGACGATATGCCGGAAGCGGACCGCTTCATGGCGACGAAGCTCAAACAATTGCAGACAAAAGTTGTCAAAGCATATGATGAGTTTGACTTTATGGCCGTGTATCACCTCGTTCATAACTTCTGTGTCAACGAGTTGTCATCGTTCTACCTCGACTTCACAAAAGATATCCTATATATCGAACGTGAAGACGATCTCCGTCGTCGTGCCGTTCAGACGGTCATGTACGATGCCGTCGTCCTCTTGACGAAACTATTGGCTCCAATCCTTCCACACACTGCCGATGAGGCATGGAAAGAAGTGCCTGGAAAGTCAGAAGCAAGCATCTTCTTGACGGATTTAGAAGAAGTGAGCGCGCTCACAGGAGACGAAACGGCATTACTCGAGAAGTGGTCGAAGTTCCTCGTCTTTCGCGACGACGTCCTCAAAGCGATTGAAATCGCACGTGGAGAAAAGTTGATCGGGAAACCGCTCGAAGCGAAGTTGATTCTCGCACCAAAAGCAGAGACTGCCGACTTGTTGAACACGATCGACAATGTCAGCCAACTGCTTCAAGTATCGCAAGTGGAGTGGGCTGAGACGGCAGACGTCGATTATGCGACGACGAAAATCACAGTCATGAAAGCGGATGGAGCCGCTTGTGCACGTTGTTGGACATACTCGACAGAGCTTGGACAAAACGAAGAGCATCCAGAGCTTTGCCCACGCTGTGCATCAGTAATCGGTTAAGACGAACCGGAGTGGCGTCCCCACTCCGGTTTCTTAACGGCTTGAAAGGAGACGCATATGAAACGATATTATGGATTGGCGCTCATCTTGATTTTGATCGATCAACTCACAAAATGGGTAGTCGTTCAAACGATGACAATTGGTCAATCGATTGAAGTCATCCCGAACTTGTTATACTGGACGTCCTACCGCAATAAAGGAGCGGCTTGGGGGATGTTAGAAGGACAGATGGCGTTCTTCTTTATCATCACCATACTCGTCGTTGCCGGACTCGTTTACTTCTTGCACAAAGAGGTGAACGGCTATCAACTCCTCGGATATAGTGTCGGATTACTGTTGGCCGGTGCCATCGGTAACTTTATTGATCGCTTGTTCCGTGGCGAAGTCGTCGACTTTGTCGATACGTATCCGTTCGGATACAACTTCCCGATTTTTAACGTGGCTGATATGGCACTCACGTTTGGTGTCATCTTGATGGTCATCGGGATTTTATTTGAAGAAAAATTACACAAAGAAAGGGGACAATCGTAATGGAATCGTATACTTTTGTCGCCGATGAAAAGGCAAGGATTGATAAGTGGGTCAGTGACCGTGGTGAATGGTCACGCTCTCAAGTACAGGAATGGATCAAGACGGGAGCCCTCCTCGTCAACGGTAGTGCCGTGAAAGCGAACTACAAGCTTCAAGTGGGGGATGAAGTGGAAGTGAACGTGCCGGAAGCGGTCGAACTCGAAGTATTGCCTGAAGACATCCCGCTCGAGATCGTCTTTGAAGACGAGGACGTCATCGTCGTCAACAAGGCACGCGGGATGGTCGTTCACCCTGCAGCCGGACACACGTCAGGGACGCTCGTCAATGCGCTACTTTATCATTGTGATGACCTCTCGGGTATCAACGGTGTCAAACGTCCAGGAATCGTCCATCGGATTGATAAGGACACGACGGGTCTTCTCATGGTCGCCAAAAATGACTTGGCCCATGAATCGCTGGCGAGCCAGTTGAAGGACAAGACCATCAAACGCGAGTATATCGCGCTCGTCCATGGCGAACTCGTCCACGAACTTGGAACGATTGAAGCACCGATTGGTCGCGATACGAATGATCGTCAGCGAATGACCGTGACGGACCGGAACGCAAAAGAAGCCGTGACGCACTTCCGTTTACTCGAACGTTATAAAGACTTCACGCTCGTGGAGTGTAAATTAGAGACGGGACGCACGCATCAGATTCGCGTTCATATGCGTTATATCGGTCATCCGCTCGCCGGTGACCCGAAATATGGTCCACGCCGCACGATTGATTTGGGCGGTCAAGCGCTCCATGCGGCAACACTCGGATTCCACCATCCACGTACGAAAGAATGGATGGAGTTTGAGGCACCATTACCAGAAGACTTTAATGCGGAACTCGCAAAATTAGATAAAATCGAGAAAACTCGTTGACTTCTGTCACGTTCCGATTTATAGTCTAGGAAGCATAACACCTTTAAACCCAGTCCAGAGAGGCTGTGAAAGGATTGTGACCGCGGTCACATGTACGTCAATTCAACCCCGGCATTCGTATGCCGTTTTTGATGAAGACTCCCTTTCCAGCCGGATGAGGGAGTCTTCTTTTTTAGTGAAGCTTGGAAGGAGGAATCACGTGAAACAATCAGTCATTTTAGATGAGTCAGCAATCCGTCGTGCTTTGACCCGAATCGCACACGAAATCATCGAGCGAAACAAAGGAATCGATGACGTCGTCCTCGTCGGAATCAAGACGAGAGGTGAGACGCTCGCTGACCGACTCGCTCGCCGAATCGAGGAGATTGAAGGCAAGCCGGTCGCACTCGGCAATCTCGACATCACCTTGTATCGCGACGATCTATCGAAGAAGTCGTTAGACCCTGAAGTCAAAGCGACGGAACTACCCCATGATATCAATGGAAAGACCGTCGTCCTCGTCGATGATGTCCTTTACACAGGTCGTACAGTTCGTGCCGCAATGGACGCGCTTGTCGACCATGGTCGTCCGGATTACATCCAACTTGCTGTCTTAATTGACCGAGGCCATCGGGAACTCCCGATTCGACCAGATTTTATCGGAAAGAACGTTCCGACGTCCAAGTCCGAGCAAGTCGTTGTGAGACTCAGTGAAGTCGACACGGCGGATGAAGTCACGATCCATCAGCAATAAACTCATACCTTTAAGGTGGTCCAGAGAGGCCAGGAAGGAGAATTCAATATGAAACAACCTGTTCTACACATCCACGAGCGTCCAGCTCACTTTCCACAATGGCTATTATTCAGCCTTCAACACGTCTTCGCCATGTTCGGAGCGACGATTTTAGTCCCGATTTTGACAGGATTAAATACATCGGTCGCCCTCGTCGCTTCCGGTGTGGCCACGCTCTCATTCTTAGCGATTACCCGCTTCAAAGTCCCAACATACTTAGGTTCAAGTTTTGCCTACATCGCCCCGATCATAGCGGTCAGCCAGCAATGGGGTGTCGAAGCCGCACTCTTCGGCGGAATCGTCGCCGGGTCTGTGTACGGTGTCGTCTCCTTGATCATCTATAAGACAGGCGTCAACTGGTTGCTCCGACTGCTCCCACCGGTCGTCGTGGGACCGGTCATCATGGTCATCGGACTCTCGCTCGCACCGGTCGCCATCGACATGTCGATGAATCAAGATGGTGCCTATAACGGGACGTTCATGACGATTGCCCTGCTTACACTTGGAATCACGATGCTTGCCATGACGAAACTGAAAGGTGTCTGGGGAGCGGTCCCAATCCTCTTTGGAATCGTGGGAGGATACGCAGTCGCAGCGGCATTCGGCATCATTGATTATTCGCCGATTCAACAAGCCAGCCTGTTCCAACTTCCTGACTTCACGATGGTGTTCGTCGACTACATGCCGATGTGGCAAGTCGGTGCCCTTCTCGCCATCGTTCCGGTCGCACTCGTCACGATGACGGAGCACATCGGAGATCAGATGGTCACGTCAAAAATTATCGGACGAGAAACGATGAAAGATCCAGGTCTCCATCGCACGCTACTCGGAGACGGAGTGGGAAAAGCCGTCGCCTCTGCACTCGGTGGACCACCATGTACGACTTACGGTGAGAACAACGGCGTCATGGCCATCACACGAGTCTACAGTGTCTACGTCATCGCTGGCGCAGCACTCATGGCCATCAGCTTCGGATTCCTCGGTCATATCGAAGCGTTCATCTCGACCATCCCGAACCCGGTCAAAGGTGGAATCTCGATCCTCTTGTTCGGTGTCATCGCCTCGAACGGATTACGGACGATGGTGGAGAGCAAAGTCGACTTGGCAGAAAAACGCAACTTGATCATCTCGTCGGTCATCCTCGTCATCGGACTCGGAGGTGCGATGGTTCAAATCGGGAGCTTCCCGGTACAAGGCATGGCACTCGCGACGGTCGTCGGCATTTTGTTGAACGCCATCTTACCGCATGAAGAAGACGACACAGCAGTCGAAGTCAACACAACTGAAGAAACGAAACAAGCAAGTAACTTTTAATTCGATCCCGTGAGGTCGGCAAAGTGAAGGCTCGTTTATTTGGGTGTACCCTGCCCAGATAAAGGCGTCCCTTCACATCGGTGAAGAGACGCCTTTTCTCTTTGCCTCTAATAAAAGGAGGAGACGAACATGAATACGATGCAAACAAACGTGAAACCGGTCAAACACTTCGTTAGTTTGGACACACTTTCCCTTGAAGAGATCATGGGCATGATTGAAGAATCATTGCGCTACAAGCAAGGAGATCTTCCTCCTCTGTTTGACGGGAAGACCGTAGCGAACCTGTTCTTTGAAAACTCGACACGTACGAAAAACTCGTTTCAAATGGCCGAACGCCACTTGAACATGCAGGAGATTCCGTTCGATGTGACGACGTCATCGGTCACGAAAGGCGAGACGCTATACGATACGTGTAAAACGCTCGAAGCCATCGGTGTGGATGCACTCGTCATTCGACATCCGGAAGCGGGCTATTATCACGAACTCATCGAAAAGTTGAATATCCCGGTGTTGAACGGAGGGGACGGGAGCGGGGAACATCCATCTCAATCGTTGCTCGACCTCGTTACCATCTTTGAAGAGTTCGGAACGTTCCAAGGATTGAACGTCGCCATCTGTGGTGACCTCGTCCATAGTCGGGTCGCTCGCTCAAACGCAAGCGTCTTGAAGCGCCTCGGAGCAAACGTGGTCGGTTGTAGTCCTGCCTCTTGGTGGGACGATTCGATGGGGCTAGAGCGAAAAGAACTCGATGACATCATAGGCGAATGTGACGTCATCATGTTGCTCCGAGTACAACACGAGCGCCATATCATGGGAGACGTCTTCTCGAAAGAAGAGTATCACACACAGTTCGGTTTGACGGTCGAACGCGTCGAGCGAATGAAGGCAGGCGCCATCATCATGCACCCGGCTCCGGTCAATCGGGATGTGGAGATTGCGGGAAGTCTGATCGAGCATGAACGGTCACGCATCTTCCCGCAAATGAAGAATGGGGTGTATGCCCGGATGACCATCTTAAATCGAGCATTAGGAGGACAACAATGATACTTCAAAACGCGACATGGTATGACAAGGGAACGAAGCGTACGACATCCATTCAAGTGAAAGACGGAAAGATAAAATCACTCGACTATAAAGGGGAGACCGAGGGACAAGAAGTCCTCGATGCATCAGGCTATCTGCTCGCACCAGGACTCGTCGATGTCCACGTCCACTTGCGTGAACCAGGGGGCGAGGCGAAAGAGACGATTCAGACGGGGACGATGGCGGCAGCGGCAGGAGGATTTACGACTATCTGCTCGATGCCGAACACGAGACCGGTTCCTGACAATCGCGAAACAATGGACGTCCTCCTTCAAAAAATCGAACAAGATGCGGTCGTACGTGTGTTACCTTACGCCGCCATCACGAAACGACAGCTCGGGGAAGAACAGGTCGACATGGAATCGCTCGCAGATGCCTTCGCCTTCACGGATGATGGTGTCGGTGTCCAATCGGCGGCGATGATGCGACAAGCCATGCGTGAAGCGAAACGATTGAACAAAGCGGTCGTCGCCCACTGTGAGGACAATACGTTAAAGGCCGGGTCGGTCCACGAGGGCAAATTCAGTGAGGTGCATGGCATTCAAGGAATTCCGAGCCTTGCGGAGAGCATCCATATCGCTCGCGACGTTTTGATTGCTGAAGAGACAGGGTGTCATTATCATGTCTGTCACGTCTCATCCCGCCAATCGGTTCGTGTCATTCGGGATGCGAAACGAGCCGGCATCCACGTGACCGCAGAAGTGACGCCGCATCATCTCGTCTTGAGCGAGGACGATATCCCTGGGCTCGATGCAAACTTCAAGATGAACCCACCGCTCCGAAGCGAGGATGATCGACAGGCCCTCCTTGAGGGATTGTTTGACGGGACGATCGATATGATCGCAACGGACCATGCCCCCCATACAGTAGAAGAAAAAGCACAAGGGATAGAGCGGGCTCCGTTTGGAATTACCGGCTTCGAGACTGCCTTTCCACTTCTGTACACGACGTTTGTAAAAACGGGCGTCATGGAGGAGCATCAGTTGCTCGACTGGATGACGAAACGCCCGAGTGACGTATTTGGTTTATCGAGAGGAGAATTGAAAGTTGGGGTGGATGCGGACCTGATTCTCATCGATACGGAAACGTCTCGCACGGTCGATCCTACGACATTTTACTCAAAAGGAAAGAATACACCGTTCGCAGGGAAAAAGCTTGTTGGATGGCCGGTCATGACGATGGTCGGCGGTGAAATTGTATATAAGGGGCGATTTGATGAAACGAACATTATGGCTTGAGGATGGAATGAATTTTGTCGGTAAAGGATTCGGGGCACCGGCTGATACGATGGGGGAAGTCGTTTTCCAGACAGGTATGACAGGATACCAAGAAATCTTATCAGATCCATCATACTGCGACCAAATGATTGTACTGACGAACCCATTGATTGGGAACTATGGTGTCAATCGTGAGGATTTTGAAACGACGATTCCGATGGCAAAAGCGTTAATCGTGAAAGAAGCATGCGATACGCCATCGAACTTCCGTTCAACGGCGACACTCGATGCGACACTCACCCGCTTCGGCATTCCGGGACTTTCGGATATCGATACACGGATGTTGACACGTCATTTACGAGCGAAAGGGGTCATGCGCGGTGTCCTCATCGATGGAGAGTTGACGTGGGACGAGGTACGAACCCGTTTTAATGAAGAATCGCCGAACGATCAAGTCGCACGCGTATCGACGAAGCGGACATATGTGAGTACGGGAGCTGGCCCTCGCATCGCTTTGATCGACTTCGGGGCGAAGCTTGGAATCATGCGCGAGTTGATGAAACGAGATTGTGAGGTCGTCGTCTTCCCACACGATGCGACGGCAGAGGATGTATTACGGTATGAGCCGGACGGCATCATGTTGTCAAATGGACCGGGAGATCCAAAAGACGTTCCGACGGCACTGCCGCTCATCAAGCATCTGATGCCGATGACACCGATGTTCGGGATTTGTCTCGGTCACCAGTTGATTGCTCTCGCAAACGGTGCGAACACATTCAAGCTTCCGTTCGGACATCGTGGCGCGAATCATCCGGTGCTCGAGCTTGAGACCGGTGCCGTGACCATCACCTCTCAAAACCATGGATATGCGGTTGAGGAAACGTCACTGCTCGATACACCGCTCATCGTCACACACCGTGCGGTCAATGACGGAACGATCGAAGGGGTAAGACATCTCCATCACCCGACCTTCTCGGTACAGTATCATCCCGAGGCAGCACCGGGACCGTTCGACGCCAACGACTTATTTGACCGATTCATGCAACTCGTACAAGAAAACAAACAGAAAGTGGGAATTTGACATGCCAAAACGACCAGATATTCAGAAAATCCTCGTAATCGGATCAGGACCGATTGTAATCGGACAAGCAGCGGAGTTTGATTATGCTGGTACACAGGCATGTCTTGCCTTGAAAGAAGAAGGCTACGAAGTCATCCTCGTCAACTCGAATCCGGCCACCATCATGACAGATCCGACGACGGCGGACCGTGTCTATATCGAACCGCTCGAACCAGAATTCGTCGAGCGAATCATTCGGCAGGAACGTCCGGATGCACTCCTTGCCACGCTTGGCGGGCAGACGGGTTTGAACTTGGCTTTTGAACTCGACAAACGGGGCGTCCTGCGGGATTGTGGCGTGGAACTTCTTGGAACAAAATTGTCTGCGATCGTTCAGGCGGAGGACCGGGAACAGTTCCGTAACTTGATGTTCGAACTCGGTCACGGCGTACCTGAAAGTGAGATCGTCCATACGCTCGAGTCTGCCTGGGGATTTGCGGAACGGATCGGATACCCGATCATCATCCGACCTGCGTACACGCTCGGGGGAACTGGTGGCGGGATTGCCCATGACCGGGAATCGTTCGAGCAAATCGTTGAATCTGGATTAAAGGCGAGTCCTGTTACGCAAGTCTTGTTGGAGAAATCGATTGCCGGGATGAAAGAAGTCGAGTTCGAGGTCATGCGTGATTCGAGTGACCAAGCCATCATCGTCTGTGCGATGGAAAACTTTGACCCGGTTGGAGTCCACACCGGTGACTCGATCGTATTCGCCCCTACGCAGACGCTATCAGATCGGGATTATCAGATGTTACGCAGCGTCTCGCTCGATATCATTCGGGCACTCGGTATTGAGGGTGGGTGTAACATCCAATTCGCACTCGACCCAGACAGTTTCACGTACTATGTCATCGAAGTGAATCCACGTGTTTCACGGAGCTCAGCGCTCGCATCAAAAGCGACAGGCTATCCGATTGCCAAGCTTGCTGCGAAAGTCGCTGTCGGTTACAAGTTGTCAGAACTAAAAAACCCGGTCACAGAGACGAGCTACGCCTCGTTCGAACCGGCGCTCGATTACGTCGTCGCTAAAATCCCACGCTTCGCCTTCGATAAGTTTGAGTCCGCGGATCGCCGCTTAGGCACACAAATGAAGGCAACGGGTGAGGTCATGGCCATCGGTCGGAATTTAGAAGAGGCTCTGCTAAAAGCGGTTCGCTCGCTTGAACTGGGTATGGAAGAACTCCACCTTCCACAACTTCAAGCATTAGACACAGAACAGCTCGAGAATGGACTCATTCATCCGACAGACGAGCGTTTGTTCATCGTCTATGAGGCCCTTCGTCGCGGATACACGGTAGAAACGCTACACCAACTGACAAAAATCGATCGATTCTACTTACAGAAATTGAACCGGATCTGGCAGGCAGAGCAACAACTGATCAAGGAGCCGTTGACGTCAGAACGTCTACTGGATGTGAAACGTCTAGGGTTCAGTGATGTGGCAATCGCCCGTATGCTGTCGATGGATACAGAAGCGGTTCGCACGAAACGGAAAGAATGGAGCATTCGTCCCGTCTATAAGATGGTCGATACGTGTGCGGCCGAGTTTGCTTCTGAGACACCATACTTTTATGGGACATATGAAGTGGAGAACGAAGCGGTGAAGACAGACCGGGAGTCCATCCTCGTCCTTGGATCAGGTCCGATTCGAATCGGACAAGGTGTCGAGTTCGACTATGCGACCGTTCACTCAATCGAAACGATTCGAGATGCAGGATATGAAGCCATCATCATCAACAACAACCCAGAAACGGTCTCGACAGACTTCTCCATCTCCGATCGATTGTACTTCGAACCGTTGACGACAGAAGACGTATTAGAGGTCATCGAGAACGAAAACCCGCTAGGTGTCATCGTCCAATTCGGTGGACAGACTGCCATTAACTTGGCGGCATCGTTAGAAGCGAACGGCGTGAAAATTCTTGGGACGACGCTGGAAGATATCGACCGTGCCGAAGACCGAAAGGCGTTCGAAGCCACATTGTCAGCGGAACGATTGGCTCAACCACCAGGAAAGACTGCGACAAACGTGGAAGAGGCTGTCACATGTGCGAATGAGCTCGGCTATCCGGTACTCGTTCGACCATCGTACGTCCTCGGTGGACGGGCGATGGAAATCGTGTATGAACAGTCAGAGCTCGAGCGGTACATGCGACATGCGGTCATCGCCTCGAAAGATCGACCGGTTCTCATCGATCGCTACTTGACAGGAATTGAGATTGAAGTCGATGCCATCTGTGACGGGACGGACGTCTACATCCCAGGGATCATGGAGCATATCGAACGTGCCGGCGTACACTCAGGCGATTCCATTGCCGTCTATCCGCCTCAACGACTCAGTGAAGAACTGAAACAAAAAGTCGTCGATTATACAATCAAGTTAGCGAAAGCGTTCCGCATCAAAGGCCTTCTCAACATCCAGTTTGTCTATGCGGATGACCTGTATGTGATCGAGGTAAACCCACGTGCGAGTCGGACGGTCCCATTCATCTCGAAAGTAACGGGGTTACCGGTCGCACGGATTGCAACACAAACGATTCTTGGGACGAGTTTAAAAGAACTAGGTCTTGGGACAGGCATTCATCCTGAGTCGGACAGTATTTCGGTCAAAGTACCGGTCTTCTCGTTCGCGAAATTGAAAGAGGTAGACCCATCGCTCGGTCCCGAGATGAAGTCGACAGGAGAGGTCATGGCGACAGACCGGACGCTCGAAAAAGCGCTCTATAAAGGGCTCGTTGCAGCAGGGATGAACATCGCCTTGAAAGGGAACGTGCTCATGACGATTGCCGACCATGACAAAGACGAGGCCATCGCCTTGGCGAAACGATTTGACCGCCTCGGTTTCCGCCTCATGGCAACGAGTGGGACGGCTGATAGTCTTGAAGTGGAACAGATGCGTGTTCGTCGAGTCGGGAAAATTCAAGAAGACGGTGAGACGATGCTCAGTGTGATCGAGCGGGGAGACGTCGACTTGATCATCAATACGACGAGCCGCGACGCACTCGTCACGAAAGACGGGTTCTTGATTCGAAGAACGGCCGCCGAACAGGGCACGCTTTGCCTGACCTCGCTCGATACGGTCGAAGCCTTGTTACAAGTCATTGAAAGCCTGTCGTTCCAGACGGTCAGCATCCCGGCATTCACAACGTTCGGGGTGATGGTATGAGACATGACGTGACGATTGTGAGCAACCGGCAAATCGCCAAAGCGACGATGGAAATGAAAGTACGTTGCCCTGGGGTGGAGGTCGCCCCTGGGACATTCTTTCACATCAAGACGTCCGGTCTGTTACGTCGGCCGTTATCGGTGGCGAACGTCGAGGGGGACGAAATCACCTTCTTATACAAAGTGATTGGGGAAGGGACAACTGAGCTGGCAGGGAAACGAGTGGGGAACACGCTAGACGTCCTTGGTCCGCTCGGGAACGGTTTTCCACTGGCGCAACATGGAAAGCGAGTCGTCCTGGTCGGAGGTGGGATTGGGGTCCCACCGCTTTACTACGTCAGACGTCGACTACATGAGATGGGGATTGAAACGATTGCAATTCTCGGGTTTGATTCAAAAGAAAGCGTCTTTTATGAAGAAGCCTTTCGTGAACTTGGTGAGACGATCATCACGACAGTAGACGGTACTCACGGGGAGCTTGGCTTCGTCACTGGCCCCCTCGCACGCATCCAAGCCGATGTGTTGTTCAGTTGTGGTCCGGAAGCGATGTTAAAAGCAGTCGCCGCTTCACCAATTCCTGAACGATATCTCTCGATCGAGAATCGGATGGGTTGTGGCATAGGTGCTTGTTTTGCCTGTGTCTGTCAAGCGCCGGACGGCTATGTGAAAGTCTGTAGTGACGGTCCGGTATTCAATGCGGAAGAGGTGCTGTTATGAGATTGAATGTCGAGTTACCAGGTCTTCGTTTAAAAAATCCAATCATTCCGGCTTCCGGATGTTTCGGATTTGGGGAGGAATTCGCGAAGTTGTACGACCTCTCGATTTTGGGAGGGATCATGATCAAGGCAGCGACGGAGGAGTCGAGATTCGGTAATCCGACCCCACGTGTTGCCGAAACGGCACAGGGTATGCTCAACGCGATCGGTCTTCAAAATCCGGGAGTCGATGCGATCATCGAAGAAAAGTTACCATTTCTCTCGACGTTCGACACGGAAATCATCGCCAACGTTGCCGGTTCGACGCCAGATGAATACGTGGAAGTCGCCCGTCGAATCAGTGCCGACCCGACGATTAAAGCCATTGAATTGAACATCTCGTGTCCGAACGTGAAATGTGGAGGCATGCAGTTTGGGACGGACCCGGTGATGGCCGCAGAACTTACACGACTCGTCAAAGCGGCTTCAAGTAAGCCGGTCTATGTCAAACTGTCTCCGAACGTCACGTCAATCACCGACATGGCGCGAGCCGTCGAAGCAGCCGGGGCGGACGGCTTGACGATGATCAACACACTCGTAGGGATGCGAATCAATATCGAGACAGGTCGACCGATTTTAGCGAACCAAATCGGTGGGTTATCCGGTCCAGCCATCAAACCGGTAGCGGTCCGGATGGTGTATGAAGTCGCACAAGCGGTCGACATTCCTATCATCGCCATGGGCGGGGTTCGGACGGTCGACGATGTGCTCGAGTTTATTTACGCGGGGGCTTCTGCCGTTGCCGTCGGGACGGCGAACTTTGAAAATCCATACGTCTGTCAGGAAATCATTGAAGCGTTACCGGCACGACTTGATTCACTCGGAATCGAACATATTTTGGATGTGAGGGGGAAGGCCTATGCGCAACTTGTATCTCGCCCTTGACGTTGAAACGCGGGACGAAGCGTTTCATTTGTTAAAACGATTTTCAAACCGACCGGCTGTCAAAGTCGGGATGGAACTCTTTTATCGGGAAGGCGCACGCTTTGTCGAAGAATTGGTCGACGAGGGTTATCCGGTCTTTCTAGATGTGAAAGTACACGATATCCCGGAGACGGCACGCCGTACGATGCGACAAATCGGAAAGCTCGGGGTGGCTGTGACGAATGTCCACACATTAGGCGGCGAAAAGATGATGCGTTATGCGTTAGACGGGTTACGTCAGGCAAACGATACGACTCGATTGATCGGGGTCACACAGTTGACGTCGACAGATGAACGAATGATGCAGACAGAGCTCGGGATTGCTGGACGACTCGATCTAGCCGTTCTCAGACAAGCGACACTTGCGAAGCAGGCAGGACTTGACGGAGTAGTCGCATCCGTTCAAGAAGCGAAAGCGATTCATCAAAAACTAGGGAACACGTTCATGACGGTCACACCTGGCATCCGACTCGATGCAACCGAGGATGATCAAGTCCGTATCGCGACGCCACAGGAAGCGAGATTGGCGGGCGTTCACTCAATTGTCGTCGGCCGACCGATTACACGTGCGACTGATCCGATGGCCATGTACGACCAATTTATGAAGGAATGGGGACAAATGAATGAAACAAATCGCTGAGGCACTTTTACAGATTGAAGCCGTCACACTATCACCGACTGAGCCGTATACATGGTCGAGCGGATTGAAGAGTCCGATCTACTGCGACAATCGACTCACACTCAGTTATCCGAAAGTGCGTCAAGTCATCGTCGATGGATTGGTGAAGTCAGTGAATCCGACCGATGTCGATGTGATCGCAGGGACGGCCACGGCAGGTATCCCTCACGGGGCATTGCTCGCTGACCGACTCGGGCTTCCATTCATTTATGTCCGTTCGAGTGCAAAAGGGCATGGGAAAGGCAATCAAATTGAAGGAAGACTCGAGGCAGGCGCTCGAGTACTCGTCATCGAGGATTTATTGTCGACCGGGATGTCGAGTATCGATGCGGCGAAGGCGATTCGTCAGGCGGGTGGTGACGTCATTGGGATTCAAGCCATCTTCTCGTACGGATTACCGGTTCTTCAGAAGAATCTAAGCGATGCAGATCTGACGGCAACATCGTTGACAACGTTCTCAGAATTGATTGAAGTGGCAGAGAGTACGGGCGTTCTAAACCGTTCGGAGCTCGATTCGCTTCGCGACTGGCAAGAAGATCCTCGTGCCTGGAGCGACCTCGTCACCTCTTAAGAATCCACCTTCGGGCGGATTCTTTTTCGATTCGGCATATGTCATACTTCATGGTAAAATAACGGAAGTGATTCGAAAAGGAGAGGCATATGGCGTATTCAAGAAGCAAAGAGAAGACATGGAACGCACGATTTCGTGCAATTCCAAAACATCGTAAAGTCGCCTTCGGTCTCGTCTTGATAATCATCCCAGCGCTCTTTTTAGTGAATTTATTTGTGTTCAGCCATTTATTAGCGCTAGGAGACCAGTATGAAGACCGATATCAAATGAAGAAATTGCGACTCGAAACAGACCATGGGAATGTGGAATTCGTTCGTAGTCCAAATGAAAAGGTACAGATTGAAGTGATGCAGACTAATTCGAAAGAACGCCGCATCAAAGTCAAGTCAGTCGGGGATACCATCTACGTCGTCGAGCGATATGGATGGTTCAGCTATTTCGGAAGTCGAGCGAGCGATGAACCGTCGCGCTATAAAATTAAAGTCGCTTTGCCGAGCTCGATGACATCGGTTCATCTGGGAGCGGAGCAGGTGACAGGACAAGGATTAAATGCGAAGACGATTGTTATGGATGTGAATGCCGTCAATTTGAAACAGATTGATAGTGATCGTCTACGGATTGAATCGAAAAGCGATACGACTATCGAATCGGCACGACTTGTGAACGGTGACATTCGCTCTTATCGTCATGCGACCGTCAGCGATGTTGTCGTCAATCAAGCGATGACCATCCAAACGGAAGCTGGGACGCTTAGTTACGCGCCGAAACATGCGACAGGACAAGTGAACGTGACGACGACCGGAAAAGTCTCGAGTAGCGACCGTTACGAAGAAGTCGAACCGGGTGTGTATCAATTGTCGACATCGAATCGACCGGTGGTGGAACTGATTTCTGAGACAGGAAAGGTCGAACTCAAATGAATGGACAACGATACATCCCGAAAATCGGGTTACGTACGTTAAAAACTGGAATTGCCGTCGCCATCACCGTCGCCATCTCGTGGTATATCTTCGGGATTTATTCAGGGATGGGAGCCATCGCAGCAGTTGTGGCGATGCAACCGACCGTCAAGCGATCGTCTAAAATCGTATTCAGTCGCATATTCGGAACGGTCGTCGGTCTTATGTGCGGGCTCTTCATCGTCTATTTGTTCGGTGTCAATCCGCTCTCGATTGGATTAGCCGTCATCGTTTCGCTCACGCTTAACACGACGTTCGATAAAACCCACATGTCGACGTATGCGGCATTTGCCATCGTCATGATGCTCGAAAGTCCTACATCGGACTTCTTCCATTATGCGTGGACCCGTTCTCTATTAACGGCGGTTGGTGTATTCGTTTCACTCGGTGTCAATTACGCGTTCATGCCTCCTCGTTATGAGGACCGGTTATTGAACGAGGTACGTAAGACTTCTTCTTACTTGTTCCATCACTGGCGAGAGCTCGTCGGTTCCCCGGCAGAGCTGCTAGAAACGCGAGCCCGCATCCTTGGCCATCAGGAGCTTCATATGATGCTCCAAGAGGACATGAAAGTGACGAACGTCAAATTGAAATATATGACGATCAAACAATACCGTTTGTTGATTCACCTTGAAGACAAGCTGGTCTTGTTGCTAGAGAGCCTCGCCGAGCATCGAGAAGCTTTCCTGTTGATGAGCGAGGAAGAGCGTCAGGCATTTGAGTCAGAATTTTTATATTTACTAGCGCATCATCACGACATTCTCTATACATGTGACAAGCCCTATTCGCTCTTCAAACTTCCACATGAAGATTTATCCGTTTCAGAAATTTTACACGGGCATTTGCTCGACTATCATGAACAGCTCGAGGCGTTTAAGCATGATCCGAAAATCTGAACTCTATACGTAGAAGACCCGCCATGATCATGACGGGTCTTCATGTTTACGATTGTTTCAATGACTTCATCAATTGCTCATTCGGAGTCACGTAGACGGTCTGTTGATCTGTATAGATGACAAATCCCGGTTTCGCACCGCTCGGTTTTTTCACGAAACGGGCGCGTGTGTAATCGACAGGTACGCCACTTGATGCACGTGCCTTCGAGAAGTAGGCGGCGACTGATGCGGCTTCTAGTAATGTCGTCTCGTCTGGTTCCGTCGAGCGGATAATCACGTGAGACCCAGGAATATCTTTGACATGAAGCCAAATCTCATCACGTCGTGCGAACTTGAACGTCAGATGGTCGTTTTGCGTATTGTTCTTCCCGACAAAGAATTCTGTTCCGGTCGAGGACGTGTACGCTTCAAGCGAAATTTTCGGATTCGCTTTTTTCTTTTGACGTTTTTGACGGATGTAGCCTTCTTCTGCAAGTTCCTCGCGAATCTCAAGAAGGTCGGACGGGGAAGCGACGTCGAGTTGGGCGATGAGCGTCTCTAAATATTCGATTTCTGCATCGTTCAACTCCATCTGTTTCTTCACTTCGACTTTGGCTACTTTTAGTTTGTTGTATTTCTTATAGTATTGCTGCGCATTCTCATTCGGTGTTTTGAGTGGGTCGAGCGGAATGGAGAGGATTGCACCGTTCTCGTCATAATAATCGACGACTTCGGCGACGCGCATCCCTTTTTCGAGTTGGAATAGATACGTCGTCAACAGCTCGCCGTATTTTTGTAACTCATCCGCCCGCTCCGTCGCCTTCATGTCGTCTAAGAGACGACGCCGTTTTAATTGATTCTTTTCGAGTTCTGATTTAAGGAGACGTTCGACATCGTGCGCTTGTTGTCTCACACGGTCACGGTTCGCTTTTTCATAGTAGAAACGGTCGAGCACTTCTTTACTCGATTCATACGTTTCCTCGGTTTCGATGTCCCCGGCTGTCAATGCAATCGGAGCGAATCGTTCTTTACCATTCGCAAGTTGTTGGAAAACGTAGGGACCATCGAGTTGACGAAGGACGTTCTCAAATGCTTGCTGTAAGGAATCTCGATTCGGCGTTTTTGCGAGATGAACCACTTCCTGTGCGATTTGCGGACTGACACCGGCGAACGTGGAGACTATCTGTTTATCGAGCTTGCCGGCGTTCCAATCGATTCGTTTCAATCCTTCTGTCATCTCGGTCAATGGATCGAACTTATGTTGTTCCGGAGGAAGGAGATAGTCACTACCCGGCATGATGGTCCGATACGTGTTTTGAGAAGGAGGTAGATGCTTGATTGCATCTAATATTTTGCCTTCTTCCGTCGTCAAGACGACGTTCGAGTGGCGCCCCATCAATTCGATGTATACTTTCTTCGATTCTTCATCGCCGAGCTCGTTACGAGAGCGGACCGATATGACGATGACACGGTCCCTTCCGATTTGTTCGACCGCCGTGATGAATCCACCTTCCACATGTTTGCGGAGCATCATGCAAAACATCGGCGGTTCTTGTGGGTTTTTAATCGGTGTATCCGTCAACTGAAGACGGGCATACATCGCGTTTGCTGATATCAAGAGTTGCGCGTTCTGACGATTCGAGCGAATTTGAAGCATCAAATCGAGCGAATACGGTTGATGTACCTTGTTGATTCGCCCTCCGACGAGCGATTGTAATTCTTGTACGACA
The DNA here is from genome assembly GCF_018617235.1 of Exiguobacterium sp. s132. Classification (GTDB taxonomy): domain Bacteria; phylum Bacillota; class Bacilli; order Exiguobacteriales; family Exiguobacteriaceae; genus Exiguobacterium; species Exiguobacterium profundum. The sequence goes on from NZ_JACSJU010000001.1 coordinate 442,826, forward strand.
CGATATGTCATTAATCCATCATAAGCCAATGATCTCATCACCTTTGTTCATTTTCTGTCTCTACGTTATCAGAAAAACAGAAAATATGGTACGATGGAGTAGGAAATCCGAACTTCTTCTTGCCGGGACAATTGATTGACTGCTATTATAATTAAATGTGATGTTAGAAGATGGAGGGCTTGCAGTGAATTTTAAAGAACGAGGATTATTAATCGTTTTGTCTGGACCGAGCGGTGTCGGAAAAGGGACCGTTTGCCGTGCTCTTCGCGAGGAAGAGGACAACAACCTTCAATATTCGGTGTCGGCGACGACCCGAAAACCACGTGAAGGGGAAGTTGAAGGAGTGCATTACTTCTTCAAATCGAGAGAAGAGTTCGAACGGATGATCGAACAAAAAGAACTGCTTGAACATGCCGAATTTGTCGGTAACTATTACGGGACGCCTGTAGAGTGGGTGCGTGAAACGCTCGAAAGCGGCCAAGATGTCATTCTTGAAATTGAGGTGCAAGGGGCGTTCCAAGTGAAGGAACTTCTCCCAGAAGCCGTCTTTTTATTCTTGGCACCACCAAGTCTTCAAGAACTTCGCAATCGTCTCATCGGACGAGGCACGGAGTCAGAAGAAGTCATTAAGCAACGCCTGCTCGTCGCGCGTGAAGAAATCGAGTTGATGGACGCCTACGATTATGTCGTCACGAACGACGAGGTCGACAAAGCCATCGATCGAATTAAAGCGATCGTGACAGCCGAGCATTGTAAACGTGAACGTGTTGCGTCACTCTATAAAAAAGCCATGATGGAGGTCATTTAATGTTATACCCTTCGATTGATGCCTTACAACGTACTATCCCGTCAAAATACACGATCGTTACGGTCGCTGCAAAACGGGCGCGTCAGATTCAAGATGGAAAAGCACCGAAAGTCGCCGAGCCAAAATCATATAAGCCGGTCGGTCAAGCGTTAGAAGAACTATTTTCGGGTGATACGACAATCATCGTGAACGAAAAAAACAACGGATGAAGTGTGACCCAAGTCGTTTGCGACTTGGGTCTCATTGTCTATAAGGGGGAGTTTGGGAATGGTGAAGGATCGTACTATTTTATTATGTGTGAGTGGTGGCATCGCCGCCTACAAGGCGTGTGCGCTCACATCGAAATTGGTTCAAGCCGGAGCGAATGTTCGCGTCGCGATGACGAAATCGGCGGAACAATTCGTAGGTCAGGCGACCTTCCAGGCGCTCAGTCGCAACCCGGTCTATACGGACGTTTTCGAAGAGCATGACCCGACAAAGATTGCTCATATCGATGTCGTCGACTCGAGCGATTTGATTGTCGTGGCTCCGGCGACGGCAAATACGATCGCAAAATTGGCGAACGGGATTGCGGATGACTTCATTACGACGTCCGTTTTGGCTGCGAAATGCCCGGTCATCATCTCACCGGCGATGAATGTGAACATGCTCGAACATCCTGCCACTCAGCGGAACATCGAGACGTTAAAATCATACGGCTATCAGTTGATTGAACCCGGTGTCGGCAACTTGGCTTGCGGATGGATTGGCGGGGGACGTCTGCCCGAACCGGAAGACTTAGTTCGCATCATCGAAAGCCAATTCGTTCCGAAACTATATCTTGGAAAAGATGTCTTGATCACGGCTGGCCCGACTATCGAACGCATCGACCCCGTCCGTTACTTATCCAATGATTCGTCAGGGAAAATGGGCGTCGCACTCGCTGAGGTGGCTCGTGACATGGGTGCCCATGTCACGCTCGTCCACGGGCCGCTCCAAGTTCCTGTCCCGGAAGGCGTGACAGCGGTTCCCGTCAAGTCAAGTGAGGAGATGCTGCGCGAAGTGACAAGCCGTTTTGAGGATTCAGACCTCGTCGTGAAATCAGCGGCAGTTGCGGATTATCGTCCAAAAACGATTCATTCGGAAAAACATAAAAAAGTCCACGGTCCACTTACGATTGAACTTGAAGAAACGACAGACATTTTAAAATCACTCGGTGAGAAGAAGACCCATCAAGTGTTGGTCGGATTTGCTGCTGAGACGGAACGACTCGAGGAGCACGCGGCAGCTAAGCTGAAGCGAAAAAACGTCGATTACCTTGTGGCGAACGATGTGTCTGGCAGTGACGTCGGATTCGGGGCGGACGACAATGAAGTCGTCTTGTTCCAAGCTGACGGGACGTCACTTAGACTTCCGAAACAATCGAAGAAAGCGTTGGCGTTCGAGTTGCTCACACATTTTAAGGAAGCGGTCCAATGATTGCACATGTACATGTCGATGCACCGGTGATCACGATTGACCGTCCGTTTGATTATGAAGTACCTGAACAATTTGAAGCTTTGATTGAACCGGGCATGCGCGTCTCCGTCCCATTCGGCTCACGACGTCTCCTCGGAATCGTTGTTGGTACGTCAGATGGGATGAGGGAAGGATTGAAACCGTTAGAAGCGCTGTTAGATGAAGAGTCTTCACTCACTGACGAACTGCTCGCTTTATCCATCCATGTGAAAGAGACGACACTTTGCTTTCGTTCATCCGCCCTGCTTGCGATGCTTCCGGCCGCGCTCAAGGTCAGTTATGACAAAGAAATCAAAGAAGGACAAGTCCCTGATGGGGTCCGCCTCGGAACGCATTTATCGGAGTATCCGAAAGAAGTTCAGTCAGTCATTCTAGGACTCGCTAAAAAAGGGGAGCTGACCTTAGCACCCGTCTTAAAAGAAAAGAAGACCGTTAAGACCGACGTCGTCGTCGAACTCCTCGATGCGACAGTCGTCTCGAAACGTGCGAAAAAACAACTAGAAGCGGTCCGCCAACTTGAGGAGACCCCACGCATGTATTGGTCGGCACTTCGCCAAATTGGGCTGACTCGCCCACAACTGCAGAAACTTGCGGAACTCGGAGCGGTTCGATTGACCGAGGTCGAGTTGAATCGTGACCCGTACGCGACAATCGAGCAAGTCGAGGAATCGGTTCAATTGAACGACAGTCAAGCCAACGCGGTTCGGGCCATTCATGAGGCTGACGCGGGTGAGACGTTACTCGTCCACGGTGTGACGGGAAGCGGGAAGACCGAAGTCTATTTAGAGTCAATCGGACAAGTCATCGATGAAGGGAAACAAGCCATCTTACTCGTTCCCGAAATCAGTTTGACTCCGATGATGGTCAAACGCTTCAAACGTCGTTTCGGCAATCGGGTCGCCGTGCTGCATAGCGCTCTGTCTAAAGGTGAGAAGTACGACGAGTGGCGTAAGATTAAACGAAATGAAGTCGACGTCGTCGTTGGTGCCCGTTCTGCAATCTTTGCCCCGCTCGACCGACTCGGTCTCATCATCTTAGATGAAGAGCACGAGACGACGTACAAGCAAGAGGAAAATCCTCGTTATCATGCGCGCGATGTTGCCATCTGGCGGTCCCGCTATCATGGGTGTCCCGTCGTGTTGGGCAGTGCGACCCCTTCACTTGAATCGTATGCTCGGGCACAAAAAGGCGTCTATCACTATTTGCATTTGAAAGAACGGTATGGTGGAGAGATGCCACCGGTCCACATTATCGATATGCGCCGTGAATTGGCGAAAGGCAATACGACGATGTTCTCGGAAGAATTGTTCCAAGGGATTCTCGACCGGATCGAGAAAAAAGAGCAGTGCGTCATTTTATTGAACCGTCGTGGATTCACGACGTTCGTCATGTGCCGGGACTGCGGGGAAGGCATGACATGTCCGCATTGTGCCGTCAATTTGACATATCATCAATATGGAGATCGGTTGAAGTGTCACTACTGCGGTTACGAGGTCGGTATGCCTTCGACGTGTCCATCCTGCAATAGTAAGAAAATCAAACAGTTCGGGTCGGGCACACAAAAAATCGAGACGGAACTGTTGAACCGGATTCCAGAAGCGCGCATCATCCGAATGGACCAGGATACGACGTCTCGAAAAGGTTCACATGAGCAGTTGTTGCGTCGTTTCGAAGAAGGGGAGGCCGACATCTTACTTGGCACGCAGATGATTGCCAAGGGGCTCGACTTCCCAAACGTCACCCTCGTCGGGGTACTCGCGGCGGATGCGACACTCGGGATGCCTGACTTTCGGGCGACCGAACGCACCTTCCAACTTGTCACGCAAGTGGCAGGAAGAGCCGGGCGCGGAAAACTTCCGGGTGAGGCGTTCGTCCAAACGTATAACCCGGACCATTATGTGATCGAGACTGCGAGTGAACATGATTATGAGACATTTTTCGACAAAGAGATGGGACTCAGACAAGTCGGAAATCATCCTCCTTACTGGTTTTTAACGCTCGTCACGTTTTCGGCGGAAAATCCCCTTGTCGCCAAGGCCGAGGCAGAATTGTTCGCATCAGACTTTTTACAAGCGCACGTGGAGAATAGTCGCTTGAATGGACCGATGCCGGCACCGTTATCGAAATTGAAGAACGCCTATCGTTATCAAGTATTCATTAAAACAAAACAACCCGAAGCACTCTATGTGGAGCTGGCACGATTACAGCAAGCGAGAGCCAAAGCAATCAGCAAGAAAGAATATCAAATGAGTATCGATGTGAACCCATACGTATTCATGTGAGGTGGAGAGACATGTATAAAGTAGTAGAAGTACCTAATGACATTTTGCGCGTAACGTGCGAACCAGTGACAAAGTTTGATAAAAAATTGCGTCAGACTGTCGACCGATTGTTTGATACGATGTATGAGTATGACGGAGTTGGTGTCGCGGCACCGCAAGTCAATTTGAACCAGCGGCTCGCGGTCGTCCATACCGATGATGAGACGGGACCGCTCGTCTTGATCAACCCGGAAATCATTGAAACATCCGGTCGAGAAGTTGGACTAGAGGGATGTTTGAGCATCCCAGGCGAATTCGGATTCGTGGAACGACACGAGTCGATCGTCGTCAAGAATCAAGATTTGAAAGGGCGGACACATACGATTCAAGCGAGCGGCTTTTTCGCTCGTGCGATTCAACATGAGATGGATCATTTGGATGGCGTCTTGTTCACAGACAAGCTCGCCGTCCCGAACCCTGGAAAAGACAAACGCATCGTCTTCATGGGGACGCCGACGTTCGCCGTATCGGTACTTGAGCGACTGCTTGAAGAAGGATACAATGTCGTAGGTGTCGTATCGCAACCGGATAAACCGGTCGGGCGAAAACGTGAACTTAAGCCGACTCCAGTAAAAGAGTGTGCGCTTCGTCACGGTATTCCCGTGTTGCAGCCTGAAAAAGTGCGCACAGACTATGCAGAAATTTTAGAGCTGAAGCCTGATTTGATTGTGACGGCGGCGTACGGACAAATCGTGCCGACCGCCTTACTAGAAGCCCCACCTCACGGAGCCATCAACGTACATGCCTCCCTCCTTCCGAAATATCGCGGAGGTGCCCCAATTCATCAAGCCATTCTTGATGGGGAGTCGGAGACTGGTGTGACGATCATGTACATGGTCGACAAGTTAGATGCAGGGGACATGATTGCCAATACCATCGTACCTATCGAAGAGACGGATACAGTCGGGTCTTTATTTGATAAACTGGCTGTAGCAGGAAGCGATCTTCTCATCCGTACGCTTCCGGCCTTCTTGGAAGGGTGGATTGAGGCGGTGCCTCAAGACGAGCGAGACGTGACGTTTGCTCCGAACATCAGCCGTGAGCGTGAACAGATTGATTGGACGAAGCATGGCGAGTCCATCTACAACCATATTCGAGGAATGAATCCATTCCCGACGGCCTATTCAACGCTTGAAGGCGAACGAGTGAAATTGTTCATGGGAGAAAAAACGACAGGAACGGGACAGTCGGGAGAAGTCATTCGTCTGGAAGAAGACGGATTTGTCGTGGCGACAGGGAACGACGTCGCAATCAAAGTGACCGATTTGCAACCCGCAGGTAAGAAACGGATGGATGGTGCAACCTTCATGCGTGGCGCCGGACAAAAGCTACGGATTGGCGACCGATTAGGAGGAACTCATGAACGTACGTGAAGCAGCGCTTGATACGCTGATGAAAATTGAACAGGGCGGCGCGTATTCGACGATTGCCGTCAATGATACATTGAAACAAAAAAAAGTTGCCCCAAAAGATGTCGGTCTCTATACCGAACTCGTATATGGGACGCTCAGTCGCAAAGGGACGCTCGATTATATTTTGAAAGACCGTATCCGTTCGCCGAAGAAGCTAGATAAGTTTGTCCTCCCGCTTCTTCGGATGAGCGTTTATCAACTCTTCTATCTTGATAAAGTACCCGACCGGGCCGTCCTACACGAGGCGGTCGAAATCGCGAAGAAACGAGGTCATCACCTCGGAACGAGCAAATTCGTAAACGGGGTGTTACGAAATGTGCTTCGGGAAGGGTTTCCGGACTTTAGTGGCTTGACCGATGCAGAACGAATCGCCATCGAGCACAGTCATCCGGAATGGCTCGTATCAGATTGGATTGAGTTATATGGTGTGGAAACGGCAGAAGCGATTTGCCGATTAAACAATGAACCTGCTCCTGTTACGATTCGGGTCAACCGAAAGCGTATTTCAGTGGATGAGATGATGAACCGGTTGGCTGACGCTGGCGTCATGACGTCACGTTCTGAACTATCTGCTGATGGACTTGTCGTAGAGTCTGGTAATGTCCATGCGACCCCGTTTATCGAGGAAGGCCTTCTATCGATTCAAGATGAGAGCTCCATGATTGTCGCGGATGCACTCAACGTGTCGAAAGACGATGTCATCCTAGACGCATGTGCCGCGCCAGGCGGCAAGGCGATGCATACGGCAGAGCGAATGCAAGGTGGATCGCTCACCGCGCTTGACCTTCATCCACATAAAGCAAAATTGATTGATCAACAAGCCAAACGTCTACACATCAATGGAGTGACCGCACTTGCCCTTGATGCTCGTTTAGCAGGTGAACGGTTTGAAGAAGAAAGCTTTGACCGGATTCTTTTAGATGTCCCTTGTTCGGGCCTTGGCGTCATTCGTCGAAAGCCGGATATTAAATGGACGAAGGACAAAGCTCAACTCGAAAACTTACCAAAGATACAAAGACAAATCATTGATGCCGTATTGCCACTGCTCAAACCAGGTGGTACGCTAGTTTACTCGACATGTACAATCGACCCGTCTGAAAATGAGACGCAGGCTGACTATATTCTGTCGAAAGGGTTGATGTGGGACGAAACGCTCAAAGGTCGTCTCCCACAATCTGTTCGTCCGATGATGGAATCGGACCGTGCTGAACTAAAATTATTACCGACGACATTCGGGACCGACGGCTTCTATATCGCCGCATTTAAGAAAGAGGTATAAAACATGAATCCAAAAGCAGTAGAAAAGAATCCACTCGTAGGCGCAAAACCGTCACTCTATTCGTTGACGTTTCCAGAACTTGAGGCATGGGTGATCGAGGCAGGAGAAAAGGCATTCCGTGCGAAACAATTATATGATTGGATGTACGTCAAACGGGTCACGACTTTTGATGATATGACCAACGTTCCGAAAGCGCTTCGAGACAAATTAGAGGCATCGTTCCAATTGACGACGTTAAAAGAATTGGTCAAGCAGGAATCCCAAGACGGCACAATCAAGTTCTTGTTTGAACTTCAGGACGGGTACTCAATTGAAACGGTACTCATGCGTCACGAATACGGAAACTCGATTTGTGTCACGACACAAGTCGGTTGCCGGATCGGATGTACGTTCTGTGCCTCGACACTCGGTGGCTTGAAACGAAACTTAGAAGCCGGGGAAATCACAGCTCAAGTGCTCGACGTACAACGTGCATTAGACGCGACAGAAGAGCGCGTCGACTCTATCGTCGTCATGGGAATCGGCGAACCGTTCGATAACTACGATGAGTTAATGCGTTTCTTACGTACTGTCAACCATGACAATGGACTCAACATCGGAGCACGACACATCACGGTATCGACGAGTGGGATTGTTCCGAAGATTTACAAGTTTGCCGATGAAGGTATGCGAATCAACTTCGCCATTTCACTTCACGCACCGACGACGGAATTGCGTACCAAGCTCATGCCGATCAACCGTGCCTTTGACTTGGACAAGTTGATGGATGCGGTCCGTTATTACACAGAGAAGAGCGGACGTCGCATCACGTTTGAATATGGACTCTTTGGTGGTGTCAACGATACGGAAGAATATGCCCATCTCTTGGCAGACCTGTTAAAAGGAATCAAATGTCACGTCAACTTGATTCCCGTCAACCATGTACTCGAACGTGACTATGTACGGACACCGCGAGCTCAAATCTTTGCCTTCGAAAAAGTGCTCAAAGACCGCAATGTGAACGTGACAATCCGTCGCGAGCAAGGGTCGGACATCGATGCCGCTTGTGGACAGCTTCGAGCGAAGGAGCGCGAACAAGAAACGAGGTAATCAGAAAGATGGAATTAGCATTTCGAACAGATCGTGGACAAGTACGCACACAAAATGAAGATGCAGTTTTAATCTTAGGTGATGCCATAACCGGGATTGCCCTGGTTGCAGACGGAATGGGTGGGCATGCAGCGGGAGAGGTTGCGAGTCAAATCGTGATTGAAGAGTTTAGACGGGCGTTCCCGTCTCTCCCGACAACCCCTATCGAAATCGAACGATGGTTCCGCCACCACATCGATTTGGCGAACGATCAAGTGTTGCAATTTGCGAAGCAGTCCAATCTTGTCATGATGGGAACGACTGTGGCAGCTGTTTGTTGGAATGAAGAGACGGTGGTCATCGTCCATATCGGAGATAGTCGCGTCTATGCGCTCCAGGCGAATGAGTTAAGACGTCTTACGGAGGACCATTCTTACGTCAATGTGCTCAAACAACTCGGTGAATTGACGGAAGAAGAGATGCGGGTTCATCCGAAACGAAATGTCATCACCCGGGCAATCGGTTCAAGCGAACAAGTCGAACCTGACGTGCAAGTGCTCGCTGACCCTGAGTTTGATGTGATTTTAATTTGTACGGATGGATTGACGACACACATGACCGATGTGGCGATTCAACACGTATTACAACAAACGGCATCCGCCGAACAAAAAGCGGAGCAACTCATTGCAGAAGCCAATCAATTGGGAGGGAGCGACAATATCACGGTCGCCCTCGTTCAATTCACAGATAGAAAGAGAGGATGAATCCGATGCGAAGCGGAGAACGAATCAACGATCGTTATCGGATCGAACAACAAATCGGCAGCGGAGGCATGGCAAATGTCTACCGGGCTCATGACGAGATCTTAAACCGAACCGTCGCCATCAAGGTGTTGCGATCTGAATTCTCACATAACGAACAATTTATACGTCGGTTCGAGCGAGAAGCCCATGCGGCTACGAGTCTGAACCATCCAAACATCGTGGCGATCTATGACGTCGGCGATGAAGAAGATTTGTACTATATCGTCATGGAACACGTCGATGGGGTGACGTTAAAACAATACTTGCAAGAGGAATACATATCTGTCGATGAAGCGCTACGCATCATGGGACAGATTTGTGATGCGATTGACCATGCCCATGCGAATCGAATCATTCACCGTGATATCAAGCCGCAGAACATGATGATTGATCAGCACGGTAACGTGAAGGTGACTGATTTTGGGATTGCCGTGGCGATGTCGAATGCGACGTTGACGCATACGATGTCTGTGCTGGGCTCGGTCCATTATTTCTCACCTGAGCAAGCACGCGGTAAATTTGCTGATGAAAAGTCAGATATTTATTCGCTCGGTGCCGTACTGTACGAATTGTTGACAGGTCGTGTCCCGTTCATTGGCGAGACACCGGTCGCCGTTGCGCTTCAACATTTGCAAGATGACCCGATTCGACCGATGGACTTGAATCCGAATATTCCACAGGCACTCGAAAACTGCGTCATGCAAGCATTGTCGAAGTCACCAGGTGCCCGTCATGTTTCGGTCGCAGCCTTTAAGAAAGACTGCATGACGGCATTAAGCCGTGAACGCGCCAATGAGCCGAGACGTGTTCCGGCCAGTCAGGATGAGTTCGATCAAACGCTCGTCATGACACCGGTCATACCTGAAGAAAAACCAGAGACGCCAGTAACACCGACTCCGGTCACAGCGTCTAGTGAGCAAGAACCTGAAGCGGTGACTCCAGTCAAAAAGAAGAAACGCAAATGGTGGATTTGGATTTTACTCGTGTTGATCCTGATTGGAGGGAGCATTGCGGCATACGTGGTCGCCGATGAAATGTCACGAGCCATCGTTCCGGATGTCGTTGGAATGAGTATCGGAGATGCCACTTCTGAACTTGAGAATGCCGATTTCGTCGTCGAAGTGACGGAGCGGGCGAGCGATGACGTCGAAGAAGGTGAGGTCATTTCGCAAAACCCACAAGAAGGGCGTAAACCAAAACGAGGCACGACGGTGACCATCGTCGTTTCGGCCGGGAAAGAAACCGTCGAAATGCCGAATGTGGAGGGATTGTCCCAAACAGCAGCTGAACGCATGTTAAAAGATCTGGCGTTCAGTGACCTTGAAATCAAAACAGAAGCTTCGGAAACAGTCGCTAGCGGAGATGTGATTTCGCAATCGCTCGACCCAGGCGAGGAGGTCGTTCCTTCAGAAGTGACGGTGACGCTCGTCGTGTCGACAGGAAGCAACAAAGTCGAACTGTCGAATCTCGCGGGATATACGTTTGATGAGGCATCGACTTATGCCGATCAAAACAAGTTAAAAATCGTGAGACGGGATGAGTTTTCGACAAGTGTTCCTAAAGGTCAAATCATCCGTCAACTTCCAACGGCGGGTACGGCAGTCGATCCGGGAACGGAACTTACGGTCATCGTATCGGAAGGGGTTGAACCGACGGACGTCTCCATCGAACGTGAAGTGAGCGTCGAAGTCGAGCAACCGGAAAAAGACAAGAAACCGAAAGCCGTGGAGGTCGTGATTCGTACGGTCGATGCGCGTGGTGAAATTGAAGTGTTACGGGATAAAATCACAGAGACGACAACATACTCGTATACGCTCGTCATTGCTCCGGACGAAGTCGGGACCGCAACGATTGAAGTCGATGGTGAGATCGTCCGAACGGATTCAGTCACATATGCACAGGCCAAAGAGGCACAATAAAGAGGTGACGGTGTCGTCACCTCTTTTTTAAGGGAGGTAGTCATATTGAAAGGAACGATTATTCGTTTACAAGGCGGGTTTTATGATGTGATGACCGAGTCGAATCAAGAGATTCGGTGTCGGGCGAGAGGGAATTTTCGGAAACGAAACATCTCACCTGTCGTCGGCGATGACGTTGTCATTCAAGATCAAGAAGATGGGACAGGCTATATTTTAGAGGTGGAGGAACGTCAAAACCATCTCGTCCGCCCACCAATCGCCAACATCGATCAGGCATTTCTACTTTTTTCTGTGAAAGAACCGGCGTTTTCTTATCATTTGCTTGACCGATTCCTCGTATTGATCGAATCCAAACAGATTCATCCAATCATCGTGTTAACGAAGATGGACCTACTCAGTGAAGAAGAGACCGGACCGATTCAAGAAGCGGTCGCCCGCTATCGTGCCATCGGATATGACGTGATTGAAACGTCGACGGAGCTTTCGGATGGGGTCGATCAAGTACGGGGACTCTTCAAAGAGAAGACGAGCGTGTTTGCCGGTCAAACAGGTGTCGGGAAGAGTTCGCTTTTAAACGCAGTCGCGCCTGAACTCGAATTGGCCACAGGGAAAATTTCCAAATCACTCGGTCGTGGGAAACATACGACGCGTCACGTCACGCTCATTCAATTGGCCGACGGGCTTGTGGCGGATACGCCAGGATTTTCTAGTCTCGAGTTTCCTCAAGAACTCGAGGCGGATGAACTAAGATGGTGCTTCCCAGAATTTGTGGAACGTCACGACGATTGCAAGTTCCGGGGATGCGTCCATATCAATGAACCGGGCTGTGCCATTAAACAAGCCGTAGAAGATGGCAAAATTGCTTCAACTCGTTATGAGAATTATGTTACCTTTATGGAGGAATTAAACGATCGTAAACGGAGGTATTGACAGATGATTAAAATCGCACCATCAATTTTAGCAGCCGACTTTGCCAATTTGGAGGCTGAAGTGAAAGCCGTTCAAGATGCGGGGGCGGATTATATCCATTTTGACGTGATGGATGGGCAGTTCGTGCCGAACATCTCGATTGGGCTACCAGTCCTCGCAAGCTTGCGCAAAAAATCAGACATGGTTCTCGATGTGCATTTGATGATTGATCAACCGGAACGCTATGTCGAAGATTTCGTCAAGGCGGGGGCAGACATTGTGACTGTTCACGTGGAAGCAACGAACCATTTACATCGAGTCTTGCAGCAAATCAAAGCGGCAGGGGCGAAATGTGGGGTCGTCTTGAACCCGCACACACCGCTCTCTACGATTGAACATATCCTTCAAGATGTCGATATGGTATTGCTCATGACCGTCAATCCAGGGTTTGGTGGACAAGCGTTCATTGAATCCATCGTACCGAAAATCTCGGCGCTCAGTCAGCTTCGCAAAGACCGTCAGCTCGATTTTGAAATTGAGATTGATGGTGGTGTCAACGAAGAGACGGCGAAACGTTGCATTGATGCAGGGGCAGATGTCCTAGTTGCCGGTTCGGCCATTTACAATCAACCGGATTATAAAGCAGCCATCGATAGCATTCGTGGCGCATCTCGTGTATAATCGACGGTAGAACAACAAGATAGAGTCGCAAGGGGTGTCACATGATGTGGCTGAGAGGCATACGCTAACCCTTTGAACCTGTTCCGTTCACACGGACGTAGGGATGTGGCGAAAATGCACGTTGCGAATCCAAGCAGCATGGCGTTTACGTCATGCTGCTTTTTGTCGTTCACACAATAAAGGAGGAAGAAAGATGAAATCACGTTTTAAATTACAAGCACTCATCGAAATTTCATTGTTCGCAGCGCTTGGGCTAGTTTTTGATTTACTCATCCCATATCGTTTGCCACAAGGGGGATCAATCAGTCTGGCGATGCTCCCGATCTTTGTGATGGCGTTTCGTCACGGATTGAAAGGGGGACTTGCGACTGGTGCGCTCGTCGGGACGCTTCAACTCTTGTTCGGAGCCTATATCTTTACGCCAGTTCAGTTCTTGCTCGATTATACGGTCGCGTACGGACTTGTCGGCGTGGCCGGCGTCTTTGCCGGACGTGTGAAACAGGCCGCTGGTCAAGGCGCGACGAAGACGCTCGCTACCTATTTGGTGCTCGGCGCATTGATCGGGTCGGCGTTGCGTTATGCGGCTCACGTCATCTCAGGGATTGTCTTTTTCGCTGAGTATGCGGAGGGTCCGGTCGTGGCTTATTCACTTGGCTATAACGCAACTTATATGGTTCCGTCGTTTGTCATCTCAGCCATCGTATTAGTCTTACTCTTCACGACAGCTCCGCGATTCACGCGTGTCGCGACACGGGACATTCGTCAATGAACATCTTGATCGTCGCGGCGAGTCCGGAACCTATTCCGGACTTACCACGTGATGCCGATTTTGTCATCGGAGTCGATGGCGGATATCAGAGATTATTAGATGAAGGGATTGATGTCGACGTCGTGGTCGGGGACTTTGATTCGTTTGTCGGAACACCTCCTGAGGAAGCGCTACGTTATCCATCTGAAAAGGATGTGACCGACCTCGAGATTGCGCTTCAGTTGGCAATCGATCAAGGGGCGACCCAGATGCACGTGTACGGGGCACTCGGTGGTCGAGTTGATATGACGTTCGCGAACGTCGGTCTACTCGAATCGTATCCGGGGATGGTTCTTCATGGGACGGGTCAAACGATTTTTCTCGCTCGGCCAGGAAGTTATGAGATTAAAAAACTAGATGAACATTACTTGTCTTTCATGCCTTGGAAAACCGCTACGATTTCAATTGATGGGGTCAAATATCCACTCGAGCGTCATCCGGTCCATAGCGCGCAAGCGTTGACCATTTCAAATGAATGGAGCGAAGAGCTTGCCTTGTTGACGGTTCATGAAGGAATGGCCCTCGTTATGCTCGTCAAAAAATAAGCAAAAAAAAATCCCATCGGCGAATGCCGCTGGGATTTATTCGTTCGTGTATAAGTATTATACGCGTTCAACGAGACCTGATTTAAGTGCGCGAGCTGAAACCCAAACGCGTTTCGGTTTACCGTCAACGAGAATACGAACTTTTTGTACGTTTACACCCCAAGTACGTTTTGTCTTGTTGAGTGCGTGCGAACGGTTGTTACCTGATTTAGGTGATTTACCTGTTACGTAGCATTTACGTGCCATGCGTTTCCCCTCCTTTTTTATGTGGGTTCGTCCTAATAGACACTCGTTTATATTAGCACGGCTTTTTTCCCGATGCAACTAGAAAATCATACCATGACAAGAAAAAAACTTGACATTACTCTCAAGGATTTGAATAATGAATGAGGTTATCGCGTTAATTGACCGAGATTCTGGAGCAGGTTCTTTTAATAACTAGGTACTTATTGTAGAATGTACATTAGGAATCATTCCGAATAAAGGAGGCTACTCCATATGGCAATTGAAATGAAGACAACATATGGCAATATTGACATCACAAGTGACGTCATCGCGACACTCGCAGGTGGTGCGGCGATGGAATGCTTCGGTGTGGTCGGCATGGCTTCACAGGCACAATTGAAAGACGGCATTGCTGAATTGTTAAAACGTGAAAATTACGCGCGTGGTGTCGTCGTACGTCAAGAGGATGAGGACGTACATATCGACATGCACATCATTGTAAGCTACGGGACGAAAGTATCTGAAGTCGCATACAACGTGCAAAGCCGAGTGAAATATACGCTCGGAGAAACTTTAGGATTAAACGTTTCGTCGGTAAATATATTCGTTCAAGGCGTTCGTCTGACGAATGACTGACGAAAACGGAGGAGGATTTGGTGTGGGTTTAAATCGTTTAGATGGCGTGGCGCTCTCAAACATGATCGCAAACGGAGCGGCCAACTTGAGCCAAAACGCAGATTATGTAGATTCGCTTAACGTCTTCCCGGTTCCAGACGGAGACACGGGAACGAACATGAACTTGACGATGACGTCAGGTGCGAAAGAAGTAGCAGCCATGAACTCATCTGATATCGCAGAGGTATCATCAAAGTTCGCTCGTGGACTCCTGATGGGAGCACGTGGAAACTCAGGCGTTATTTTAAGCCAATTGTTCCGCGGCTTCGGGAAAGCCGTTGAAGGTAAGACGGAACTCACGACAGTTGATTTTGCAGAAGCGCTCAAACGCGGTGTCGACACGGCATACAAGGCGGTTATGAAACCGGTTGAAGGAACGATTTTAACGGTTGCTCGTGAAGCGGCTGATGAAGCGCTCCTTGCGTCTGAGTCGACAAGTGATTTCACAGAGTTCATGAAACGTGTCATCGTCGAAGCAAAAGCTTCGTTAGACCGTACACCGGACTTGTTACCGGTGTTAAAAGAAGTCGGGGTCGTCGACTCAGGTGGTCAAGGACTTCTCGTCATTTACGAAGGATTCCTTGCGAGTCTTGAAGGAAAAGAACTCGAAAAACCACATACTCCGGTGATGGATGCATTGATTGAAGCAGAACACCATGCGCATGCGGCGCAAGGATTCATGTCGACAGAGGACATCGAATTCGGTTACTGTACGGAGATCATGGTTCGTTTCCAAGAGGACAAGCTGAAAGATACACCGTTCAACGAAGATGCATTCCGCAACGAGTTGTCTGAACTCGGGGACTCTCTTCTTGTCGTCGCGGACGAGGAGCTCTTGAAAGTCCACGTTCACGTCGAGACGCCAGGTGAGGTCATCACGAAAGGTCAGCGCTTCGGTGAACTCGTCGCAGTCAAAATTGAGAACATGCGTCAACAACACTCGACGATTCTTGAAGAAGAACACGGCGCCAACCAACACGGTGTTCAACAAGCGGAGAAGCCGAAAGCACCATTTGCCATCGTAACGGTCGCAATGGGTGAAGGCGTCAGCGAACTGTTCCGTTCACTCGGGGCGGCCCACGTCATCGAAGGTGGTCAGACGATGAACCCGTCGACGGAAGATATCGTCAAGGCGATTGAATCGGCACATGCGGAACACGTCTTCATCTTCCCGAACAACTCCAACATCATCATGGCGGCTGAACAAGCGGCGTCTGTCGCACCGTGCGGCGTGTCGGTCATTCCGACGAAGACCGTCCCACAAGGTCTTGCGGCAGCCATCGCATTCAATCCTGAAGCGGATGTCGAGATGAATGAACAAGCGATGAAAGCGGCAGCGGCGACAGTGAAGTCCGGTCAAGTGACGTACGCTGTTCGTGATACGAGCATCGATGGCGTTGAAATCAAAAAAGATGAGCACATGGCGATTGCTGAGAAGAAAATCGTTTCTTCATCTCCATCGAGTTTAGAAGCGGCTAAACGATTAGTCGATGCGCTCATCGACGCAGACGACGAAATCGTCACGATCTTAACAGGAGAAGGCTCTTCTGCATCGGACGTAGAAGCGTTGACGTCATATATCGAATCGGTGAACGACGAGATTGAAATTGAAGTTCACGACGGTAAACAACCGCTTTACTCTTATATTTTTAGTGTGGAATAAGCTGTTTCGAATCCCTACCTTCTGTATAATGAAGGTAGGGATTTTTGAAAGGGGGAAAAATTGATGAAATATCGTAGTGTGTTTGACATTATTGGCCCGGTCATGGTCGGACCGTCGAGTTCGCATACAGCAGGTGCTGCCCGCATCGGCTTGATGGCTGGTAAGTTGTTCGGGAGAACGCCGCGTACCGCGCACATCACATTTTATGGGTCGTTTGCTGACACGTATCGGGGACACGGTACGGATGTGGCCATCGTCGGTGGAATCATGGGATTCGATACATTCGATCTGAGAATCCCACAAGCGTTAGACATCGCCCGTGAAAAAGGGATCGAGGTCATTTTTGAGACGAGTGATCTGTTGACGGATCACCCGAATACGGCCCGGGTCTTACTCGAAGATGAATTGGGCACATTTGAGATTGTCGGGATCTCAATCGGCGGGGGAACGATTGAAATTACCGAACTGAACGGATTCCCGTTGAAACTGACAGGTGGGGGGCCTGCACTCGTCGTCTTGCACCATGATCGATTCGGGGCCATCGCGGCTGTGACCGGTGTGTTGGCGAATCACCAATTAAACATTGGTCATATGGAAGTGAGCCGCCATGAAAAAGGGATGCAGGCGTTGATGGCGATTGAGATTGATGAGACCATTCCTGCGGAAGTGTTAGCAGAGCTGGAACGGTTACCGCAAATCGAACGGATAGCTATTTTTGGGGAATGAGGAGAATGTGTGATGTTTAAATCAGTAGAGGAATTAGTGACGATTGCAACAGAACGGAATATCCCGATTTCTGAAGTGATGATTGAGCAAGAGATGCACGTCAGACGCGCCAGTCGCGAGGACATTATCGGGATGATGGACCGAAATCTTGAGGTGATGGAAGAAGCGGTCGAACGTGCACTCCAAGGTGTCACGTCGGTTACGGGATTGACGGGTAATGATGCCGTACTCATGCAAGAGTATATTCGTTCGGGCAAGTCGCTCGCTGGGGATCTCATTTTAGATGCGGTGTCGAAAGCGATCGGGACGAACGAAGTGAACGCGGCGATGGGACGAATCTGTGCGACACCGACAGCGGGGAGCGCGGGCGTCGTACCGGGAACATTGTTTGCGGTAAAAGATCGCCTTGAAATGGACCGCGACGCGATGATCCGTTACTTGTTCACGTCAGGTGCGTTCGGATTCGTCGTGGCGAACAACGCCTCGATTTCAGGGGCGGCTGGTGGATGTCAGGCCGAGGTCGGGTCGGCGACGGGCATGGCAGCCGCGGCCATCGTTGAAGCAGCTGGCGGGACACCGGACCAGTCGGCTACGGCATTTGCGATAGCCCTAAAAAATATGCTCGGTCTCGTCTGTGATCCTGTGGCGGGGCTGGTGGAAGTTCCATGCGTCAAGCGAAACGCCATGGGCGGTGCCAACGCTATTGTCGCAGCAGATATGGCGCTCGCGGGGATTACCTCACGTATTCCTTGTGACGAGGTCATCTCGGCGATGCATGAAGTGGGCCAAATGATGCCGACGGCCTTAAAAGAAACCGCTAAAGGTGGACTTGCCAATACACCGACGGCTCGTCGCCTCGAACGAAATATATTTGGAGCGAAAGAAGATGCAAAACAATGATCAACTGACGACGCTTAAAGGGGTCGGGCCAGAGATGGCCAAAAAGTTAGAAGTGATGGGACTTGTTCGAATCGAGGACGTGCTTGAGCACGTCCCGTTTCGTTATGAGAATTATAATAGTGGGACGGTGACGACGGCTGTGCACGGCGACCTCGTCAAATGGAGCGGGACAGTCCAAGGCGAACCGCTCGTTCGTTACTATAGTAAAGGGAAAAATCGTCTCCAGTTCCGGTTGTTACTCGAAGACCGATACGCCGTCCAAGTGACGATGTTCAACCGTGCCTTCTATAAAGAAAAATTGGTGATTGGGGAGACGGTGACGGTCAAAGGGAAATGGGACATGAACCGGATGACGATCAGCGCGACCGACCTTGAATTTGGTGCCCCGTCAGGCGGACTGCAACCGATTTATTCATTGCGTGCCGGACTGACACAAAAGAATTTCAGTAGAATCGTTAAACTCGCTTTTGAGCAGGTGAACGATCTGCCCGAACAGGTCCCGCATACTATTCGCGACCGATATCGATTAGTTGACCGGATGACGATGCTTCGTGGGATGCATTTCCCGGATACGGTTGAGACCTATAAACTGGCGAGACGAAGCTATGTCTATGAAGAGTGTCTCATGTATCAGTTAAAATTACAGGCGTTTCGTAAAATGGAGCGGTCAGGAAACGGTCGGGCCCTTCACCTCGATAAGCATCAATTGAATGAATTCGTCAAACGGCTCGCATTCCCGTTAACAGGAGCCCAGACACGGGTCATCCGTGAAATCGTATCTGACCTTGAAAAACCAGAACGGATGAACCGATTGTTACAAGGGGATGTCGGGAGCGGGAAGACCGTCGTTGCCGCGATTGCCTTGTATGCGACTGTAACGGCCGGGTATCAAGGGGCCTTGATGGTGCCAACAGAAATCCTTGCCGAACAACATGCGACATCGTTACAGGAATTATTTGAACCGTTTGGCATCACGATTGCCCTCCTGACGAGCTCAGTGAAAGGGAAGGCGCGCGAAGCGCTTCTGACGGCAATTCGATCGGGTAACGTCGACATCATCGTCGGGACGCACGCGCTCATCCAAGGACCGGTCGAATTTTCGAATCTACATTTGGCGATTACGGACGAACAGCACCGGTTTGGTGTCGAACAGCGGAAGAAGCTACGAGACAAGGCTGAATTCGCCGACGTATTATATATGACCGCGACGCCGATTCCGAGGACGCTTGCCATCAGTGCGTTCGGAGAGATGGATGTCTCCACGATTGATGAGATGCCAAAAGGACGAAAGCCGATTGAAACGTATTGGGCGAAACATGATCAAATCGATCGTGTGCATGCAATGGTCGATCGGGAACTCGCACTCGGCCGTCAAGCGTATGTGATTGCACCTCTCATCGAGGAGTCGGATACATTAGAAGTGGAGAGTGCAACGGCACTGTATGAGCTATTGAAAGAACGCTTCTCGAACTATGGCGTTGGCCTGATGCATGGAAAGCTATCGAGTACAGAAAAAGACGAGATTATGAAATCATTCGCCGATAATGCGACACAGATTCTCGTCTCCACAACAGTCGTCGAGGTAGGGGTGAACGTCCCGAACGCCTCTCTAATCATCATTCATGATGCCGAACGTTTCGGTCTCGCGCAATTACACCAGTTGAGAGGGCGTGTCGGTCGTGGTGCGCATCAATCATTCTGCATCTTGGTAGGAGACCCGAAATCGGATGTCGGGAAAGTCCGTTTGAAGACGATGACGGAAACGAACGATGGCTTTGTATTGGCAGAAAAAGATTTAGAGTTGCGTGGGGCTGGTGATTTCTTTGGAACCGCACAGAGCGGTCTCCCGAGTTTCCGTGTCGCCGATCCCGTTCTCGATTTGAAAGTGATGGAAGTGGCCATGCAAGATGCCGTGAAACTTCTCGGAAGCGACACATTTTGGCATGACGCCCAGTATGAAGGGTTACGTGGCTATTTGAAACAACTCGACCTTCTCGTTGGGGAAAGGTTAGAATAATACTTGAAAATGACGACTAAAGAATATATACTGCTATTAGTACCAGGTATTAAGTTCTTTAGCGATTAGTTTAGGAGGGAACTGAATGCGGGTACCTAAGAAAGAGCGGCAACGCTTGTTACAAGAAACGATTGAGCATAACCCGTTCATCAAAGACGAAGAACTGTCAAAGCAGTTTTCTGTCAGCATCCAAACAATTCGACTCGACCGGATGGAATTAAAAATTCCAGAAGTGCGGGAACGAATCAAACATGTGGCTTCCGAACATCTCGATGAAGTCAAATCGCTTTCAATGAGCGAGGTCATCGGTGATATGATTGACTTGAAGCTAGATGACTCTGCGATCTCAGTCCTCGATATAGAGAAAGAACACGTCTTTAGCCGCAACGAGATTGCCCGTGGACACGTCTTGTTCGCGCAAGCCAACTCGTTAGCGGTGGCGCTCATCAATGATGAATTGGCGTTGACCACTAAAGCGGATATTCGCTTTAGTCGCCAAGTCCATCTTGGAGAGCGAGTCGTTGCCAAGGCTCGTGTGATGAAACTAAGAGGGGACGGGAGAACGGACGTCACAGTTGAAAGTTATGTCGGTGAGGAGTGCGTCTTTGACGGCGACTTCACGATTTACCGACGTGGTGAGGAGGAGTAAGCATGAAGTTAGCGATTGATGCAATGGGTGGCGATCACGCACCGAAGGCGATTGTAGAAGGTGTGAAACGGTTCATCGCGCAATATCCGAATGAACCGATGGAACTCTTTTTAGTTGGTGATGAGGTGAAAATTGCCTCATACGGTCTTGATGATCCTCGTGTGACGGTTGTCCCAGCCAGTGAAATCATCACAGGTGAAGACGAACCGGTACGGGCGGTGCGCCGTAAAAAGGATAGCTCGCTCGTCGTGGCAGCTCAGCTTGTCAAAGAAGGAAAAGCGGATGCTCTCGTGTCTGCCGGGAATACCGGCGCATTGATGGCGGCGTCTCTTTTCATCATCGGGCGAATCCCAGGAATCGAGCGTCCGGCATTATCTCCGACGTTCCCTACATATACTGGTAGTGGTGTCGTCGTACTGGATGTCGGAGCGAATCCGGATGCAAAAGCTGAACACCTCGTGGATTATGCGATTATGGGTTCGCTGTATGCGGAACATGTCCGTGGCATCAAGACACCGCGTGTCGCTCTTCTCAATATCGGGACGGAAGCCGGTAAAGGAAATGCGCTGACAAAAGAAGCGTTCCCCCTCCTTGAACAGGCACCTGTCCATTTTGTTGGGAATGTCGAGGCGCGTGAAGCGATGTCAGGTGATGTGGATGTCATCGTGACCGAAGGATTTGCCGGAAACATCTTGTTAAAGGGTGTGGAGGGCTCCTCTTCGATGCTCATGAAGATGATGAAAGAACAATTCACGAGTGACCTTGTATCCAAACTCGCCGCTCTCATCTTAAAACCGAAATTGAGACGATTAAAAGAAACGTTGGATTATCGCGAACACGGGGGAGCCGGATTATTCGGGATCAATGCACCGGTCATCAAGGCGCATGGGTCGAGCGATGCACTCGCCATCATGAGTGCGTTGAAACAGGCGAAAATCATGGTAGATCACGATGTCGTTGAAAAAATCAAGCGTGCCAAAGCGATAGACTAAGCGAAAGCAGGTGAAGATATGGGGAAAGTAGCATGGGTGTTTCCAGGGCAAGGTTCCCAAGCCATTGGGATGGGACAAACCTTTTTAGATCATCCTGAAACGCTTCAAGCAATCGGACGTCGACTCGGATTTGACCTTCTTGAAGTCATGTCATCCGGGTCGAAGGAAGACCTACAAGAAACGGAAATTGCACAGCCGGCCATCGTGGCGCACGCTTCGCTCCTCGCGCAAGCCTATGCGAAGAGCGGTGCGGCACCAGATGTCGTCATCGGGCATAGTGTCGGTGAATATGCGGCGCTCGTCAGTGCGGGTGTAATCGATATTGAAGAAGCGACCGTTCTCGTCCGGGCGCGTGGACAGTTGATGTCTGAAGTGAAGGATGGAACGATGGCAGCAGTCGTCGGGATGACCGATCTTCAAGAAGCGCTTCATATCACTGAAAAAATCAGTGCGAGTGGGAATTTAGTTCAAATCGCCAACTTGAATTGTCCTGGTCAATTCGTGATTTCAGGGCATGTCGACGCGGTCGAACAAGCAAGCGTGGAATTGAAGGCTGCCGGTGCGAAGCGGGTATTGCCGTTAAACGTATCTGGAGCGTTCCATAGTTCCTACATGATGCCGGCAGCAACACGTTTCCAAGACGTTCTTGCCTCGTCGCCATTTAAAGCGGCTTCCATCGACTTGATTTCGAACGTGGACGCGGCGGTACATCGTGACCCTGAACAGTTGAAGGCGTTATTGACGAAACAACTGTATTCGTCTGTCCGTTTTGAAGAATGTGTGCGCAAGGCGATTGCAGACGGCGTAGACACGTTCATCGAGTTCGGCCCATCTTCACCGCTTTCAGGATTGATTAAACGAATCGACTCGAACGTTTCGATTCAAAAGGCGACCACGTTGGAAGAAGTCGCCTCGTTAGGAGGAGAAGTACGTGCATGATCAAGTGGCGATCGTGACAGGGGCGTCCCGGGGAATTGGGGCGGCCATCGCGAAACGTTTAGGGGAAGACGGCTTTCGGGTCGTCGTGAACTACTCGGGTAGTGAACAAAAGGCGAATGATGTCGTGGGCATGATCACGGATGCAGGCGGCGAAGCCATCGCCGTGAAAGCAGATGTATCCAATGCTGACGATGTCAAAGCGCTCGTCAAGACGACAGTCGATACGTTCGGACGCGTCGATTGTCTCGTCAACAATGCAGGGATCACGCGTGACGGGTTACTCATGCGAATGAAAGAAGCCGATTTCGAAGATGTGCTGTCGACGAACTTGAAAGGCGCCTTTCTGACATCGCAAGCCGTCACGAGACCTTTGCTCAAGTCGAAAGCAGGTCGAATTATCAACATCGCCTCGGTTGTCGGGATTACCGGCAATGCAGGACAAGCGAACTATGCGGCTGCAAAAGCAGGGTTGATCGGATTGACAAAATCAGTGGCGCGCGAACTCGCGGGACGTCACGTGACTGTCAATGCCGTCTGTCCAGGGTTCATTCAAACGGATATGACCGATGCCTTGACAGATGCGCAACGAGAGGCTACACTCGAGCAGATTCCGTTCAACCGTTTCGGACAGGTGGAGGATGTGGCGAACCTTGTCTCCTTCCTCGCTTCGGAACAAGCCGCTTATGTGACCGGACAGACGATTGCCGTCGATGGCGGCATGACGATGGCGTAAAAGAGAACTTTACCAACAGACTGACATTTAATATACTTACCTTTGGAGGGATTTTATCATGACAAAAGAACAAATTTTAGTAGACGTACAAGAAGCAGTTGCTGAGAAACTCGGGAAAGACGTATCTGAGATCACAGCAGACAAATCGTTCAAGGATGACCTTGGTGCGGATTCACTTGAAGTAATGGAAATGGTGATGGACCTCGAAGACAAATTCGACATCACGATCGAAGACGAAGACGCTGAGAAGCTTGCGACTGTTGGCGACGTAGTGGCTTACATCGAAACAAAATTGTAATCAAGCCATCCCACCGCTCGGTTCCGGGCGGTGGGCTTGTGCTTATTCATGGAGGGAACTATGACAAAAGACAAACGACGGTTTGACCGTCAAGGGTCGGCGCAACGGCGTCGGCGTCAGGAGATGGAACGAGCACGCATCTTGGAACTATTTAAATCATTGGAAGAACGGTTGAACGTTCAATTTTCGAATCACGACTTGTTGATGCAGGCGTTCACACACTCATCTTATGTGAATGAGCAACGCGGGTTACGAAAAGACAATGAACGTTTAGAATTTTTAGGGGATGCTGTTTTAGAACTGACCGTATCTCGCTTCCTCTATGAGACTTATCCGGAGCGCTCCGAGGGGGAATTGACGAAATTACGAGCGGCGATCGTATGCGAACCGTCACTCGTGAATTTTGCGGAAGCTTATGCTTTCTCTGACTTCATCTTGCTTGGGAAAGGTGAAGAGTTGACCGGTGGACGAAAACGTCCGGCACTGCTTGCCGATGTGTTCGAATCCTATATCGGTGCTCTTTATTTGGACCAAGGAATTGAGGCCGTCGAACGATTCCTCGCCGAAGCGGTTTTTCCGAAAGTCTTAGCGGGAGTATTCGAAGAACAGACCGATTTCAAGAGCCAGTTACAGGAGAACGTCCAACGGGAAGGGCTCGGACCTGTATCGTATGAGATCATTGAGGAACGTGGGCCGGCGCATAGCCGGGAATTCGTCGCACATGCACGCCTCAGCGACGACATCGTCGGTGAAGGAGTTGGGCGTTCGAAAAAAGAAGCCGAGCAATTGGCTGCTAAAGAAGCGCTTATTGCCTTTAATCGGCGCTACGCAGATTTATAAACGAAAGGAGTGGACCGCTTGGGGGTCCACTCCTTTTTCATGTCAATTGACCGAGTTCTTCGACGATACCATCGACTTCCGACAAAGAGAGCGAAGAGCGTGTCATCACGTACTCGTAAATCTCTTTCACCGCTGACGGATCAGCCGCATTATATTCTTCCGCTTTGATTGCACCGCGGTTAATAATGTTCATTTTATCCAAAATGGCTTCAATCATCTGTTCATTCGTCATCTGTATTCCCCTTTCTACAGTTCTTTTTAGAATAGCATGATTCGGGCATTTTGACGAACTGTTAACTGTGGTAAAATATACAGATGAATGCTTACTGCGGATAGGATGGTCACGATGCACTTAAAACGAATCGAACTCGCTGGCTTTAAATCATTTGCCAAGCGAATTGAATTAGATTTCCGTCCCGGCGTCACGGCTGTAGTAGGGCCGAACGGGAGCGGGAAATCCAATATATCGGACGCTGTTCGCTGGGTACTCGGAGAACAGTCGGCCAAATCACTTCGTGGTGCCAAGATGGAAGATGTCATCTTTGCCGGAAGTGAAGGAGAGAATCACCGAAATGTCGCCGAGGTCACCCTCGTTCTCGATAATCGAGACGAACAGTTGCGTCTCCCATATGAAGAAGTGAGTGTGACCCGTCGCGTGACCCGAAGTGGGGACAGCGACTATTTTATGAATAAAAAACCATGTCGGTTAAAAGATGTGATTGATTTATTTATGGATACAGGTCTTTCACGAGATGCATTCGCCATCATCGGTCAAGGGCGGGTCGAACAAGTCATTTCTGGGAAACCGGAAGATCGACGTGCCGTCATCGAAGAGGCAGCCGGTGTATTGAAATATCGTCAGCGGAAAAAACAGGCTGAACGCAAGTTACAGGACACCGAATTAAACTTGTCCCGGGTCGATGACATTTTATTCGAGTTGGCGGACCGAGTCGAACCGCTCCGTGAACAAGCGGCGCTCGCTCGGGAGTACAAAGTCGCCAAAGCGAGACATGATGAACTCGAAACAGGAATCATGGGCGCAGAAATTCAGTTGCTCCAACAGGAGATTGAGCAAGTGTCCGCACGTCACGTGGAATCTGTTCAACAGTTATCTGACTGTGACCGTTCGTTACGTGACCTCACGGAGGAACGTAGCGGGCTCGAAGCGAAGCTCGCCGAGTTACGTGAAGAATTGACAGAGCTGAACCAAAAA
Organism: Exiguobacterium sp. s132; assembly: GCF_018617235.1. GTDB lineage: Bacteria > Bacillota > Bacilli > Exiguobacteriales > Exiguobacteriaceae > Exiguobacterium > Exiguobacterium profundum. The sequence continues at coordinate 468,746 of NZ_JACSJU010000001.1, forward strand.
GAACGGGAGCATTCGACTTATGTCGAGCGTTTGACGGGTGACATCAAGCTCGCAAAAGCACAAGAAGAACACGGTGCCGAGATGAAAGAACGACTCATCCGACAACGTGAAGAAGTACGTGCAGAGATGACCGAGCTTGAAGCGCGATTGAAGGTCGTTCATGAAGAACTTGACCAAAAAGGAAACACGTTGAAACAAACGACTGCGACGAGAGAGTCACTTCAACAACAGTTGAAAGCCGCCTCTCGTGATTTCAATGCTGAAATCGAAGCGTTACAAAGTGAGGCGTTCGAACTCGCGACAACGAAAGCGACAATCGGTAACCAACAAAAGCGGGAACAACGGGATATCGATGTCGCCGTCGAGTCGAAAGAGCGCCTTCTACGCGAGAACAAACATCGTCTCGATGATCGTTCCTCACAGGAAGCGACACTTTTGGCGACTCGAGAGCAGTATGAAGCGGTACAAAGTCGCTTTGAACAACTGAGTCAAAAAGAGACGCAACTTCGGGACGAAGAGACGGCAATTCGTGAAAAACGTACACGAGCCGAATCGTCTTTCTACGACCTCGAACGCCGCCGTCAGAAGACGGAAGACCGAATCGAGATGCTCGAACGGATGAAGCAATCGTATGAAGGCTATTTCCATGCGGTCAAGTTCGTCTTAAAAGACCGTTCATCAGGTGTCCTTGGTGCTGTCGCGGAACTGATCCGTGTCCGTCCTTCGTATGAAGCGGCCATCGAAACGGCACTTGGGCAGACACAGCAGCATGTGGTCGTACAAGATGAGACGGTGGGACGCCGTGAAATTGACAAATTACGAAAAGCCAACGCAGGACGAGCGACATTCTTGCCGATGACGACGATCAAACCGAGATTCGTGCCGAGTGAGGTGTTAGATCGACTCGACTCGATGAACGGATTTGTCGGTGTGGCGTCGGAACTCGTCGAAACAGATGCATCATACGAGACGTTGAAAAAGTCGTTGCTCGGTTCCGTGCTTGTGGCGGAGACACTTGAAGTCGCGAACCGTATCGCCCAATCGACGGGATATCGTTTCCGTGTCGTCACGTTAGAAGGGGATATCGTCAACGTTGGCGGATCGATGACGGGTGGTAGTCGCAAGCAGGGCGTGGCCCTGTTCACTCAGTCGCGCGAATTAGATGATTTGAAACATGGTCTCACTCAAGGCCTCGCCATGTTGCATGAGCAAAAAACACGTCTTCAAGAGTACACAGAACAGTTGGAGGACATTACGCAGCAGTTGTCTGAACTTCGGGATGAGAAACGTTCCGTTGAAACGAGCCTCCGTGAAGTCGAGTCGGCCTACCGTACTGCGGAACGTGCCTCCCTCGATGCCAAGTCACAACTGGAACTGTTCGATCATGAAATGATGCGCTATGAGCGGACGATCGAGACCTCGACTGCTGAATTAGAGCGATTGACGATTGAATTGGCCGACACGGACCGCGCCCAAGCTGACATTCGTTCACGTCTCGAATCGCTTCGGGCAGAGCAGGCGAAAAGTGCTGAGAGCACGGGTCAACTGGAATCGTTGCTGCGTCAAAACGAGCTCGATTTTCAGCGGCACACGCTCGAAGAAGAGCGGGTCCAATATGAATTGGACCGTCTGATGACCGACCAAAGTCGTTTGCAGGAACGTAGCGATCAGATGGAGCGTGAATTGACGCGGCTCGAGAGTGGAGAAGTCGTGTCATCTGCAGAACTCGAGGCGACGCTTGCTACTGCCAAACTGGATTTCAAAGAAATTCAAGAGCGGCTTCAAGGAGCGTCAACAACACTCAAGACGAACGAAGAGGCGTATCGGATCATACGTCAACGGGTCGATCAGGCAACGGAGGCAAGACGTCAAGCTGAAGCTGTCGTTCGAAAACTTGAAACGGCGAAACAAGAGTTCGAGCTGAAACGACAATGGAAGCTCGATGTGTTAGAAGAGAACGGACTCGTCGCAGAACTATTGCCGGCACTCGAAATCCCGTTAGAAGAGGCGAAAGAGGAGTTTAAGTTGCTCGTTCGTCAAATCGAAGAAATCGGACCGGTCAATCTAAATGCGATCGAAGAGTTTGATAGTGTCCACGAACGGTTCACGTTCCTGTCCGAACAGCGGGATGACCTCGTCAGTGCAAAAGAAGATTTATATGAGATCATCGCCGAGATGGACCGCGAAGTGACACGCCTCTTCAAAGAGACGTATACGAGCGTCCGGGCGCATTTCAAACAGACGTTCACCGAGCTTTTTGGTGGCGGGGAAGCGGATTTGAAATTGGTAGACGAATCGGATTTGTTGAACACAGGAATCGAAATCGTCGCCAAACCACCGGGTAAAAAGTTACAGACACTCAGTCTGTTATCTGGTGGAGAGCGTGCGCTGACGGCCATCGCTTTATTGTTTGCGATTTTGAAGACGCGTCCGGTACCGTTTTGTGTTCTCGATGAGGTCGAGGCGGCCCTTGACGAGGCGAACGTGCATCGTTTCGGAGAATACATTCGGACGTTGTCAATCGATACGCAGTTCGTCATCATCACGCACCGTAAAGGGACGATGGAAGCGGCGGATACACTATATGGCGTCACGATGCAACAGAACGGGGTATCCGAGGTATTATCGGTCGAACTGTCTGAAGCAAAACGTGTCGTTGAAATGGATGAAGAGATGGAGGAATCACGTTGAGCTTTTTCAAGAAATTAAAAGAGAAGTTGACGACATCTACCCAAGAGGTGTCACAAAAGTTTACAGAGGGGTTGACGAAGACGCGTGACGGCTTTGCAAGTGCCGTCAACGACCTCGTCTATCGCTTCCGCGAAGTGGATGAAGAGTTCTTCGATGAACTCGAAGATTTACTCATTCAAGCGGATGTCGGCGTCACGACGACGATGGATCTCGTCGAAGATTTGAAAGAAGAAGTGAAGCGACGTAATCTGAAGGACCCGGTCGCGGTGCGTGACGCACTCGTCGAAGTCGTGGCGAACCGCCTCCAAGAGGATGAATCGGACCGTGAACTGAATATGCAAGACGGACTCACGGTCATCTTGTTTGTCGGCGTCAATGGTGTCGGAAAGACGACGACCATCGGCAAGCTGGCGCACCAGTTGAAATCTGAAGGGCGTTCCGTCATGCTCGCGGCAGGGGATACGTTCCGTGCCGGCGCCATCGAGCAACTTCAAGTATGGGGAGAACGTGTCGGGGTTCCCGTCATTCGTCAAACGGAAGGGTCTGACCCGGCTGCCGTCGTCTTTGACGCCGTTCAAGCCGCCAAGTCTCGTCACATGGACGTCTTGATTTGTGATACGGCGGGACGTCTCCAAAATAAGGTCAATCTAATGAAAGAACTTGAAAAAGTAAAACGAGTCATTGAGCGGGAAGTTCCGAACGGACCGCACGAAGTGTTACTCGCCCTCGATGCGACGACGGGTCAAAACGCCATGGTTCAAGCGAAAGCGTTCAAAGAAGCGACGAACGTGAGCGGAATCGTCTTAACGAAGCTCGATGGGACGGCCAAAGGCGGAATCGTCCTAGCGATTCGGAACGAACTCGATATCCCGGTCAAGTATGTCGGGCTTGGAGAGAAGATTGACGATTTACAGGAGTTTGATCCAGAACAGTTCGTCCTTGGACTGTTCGGCGATGTTTTTGAGGACAAGACACAGGATGCCTCGATGGAAAAAGAGGACACAAACGAGGACCTCGCCTAAGTTTTGCTGTTAAGAAAAAAACTTGACAAGTAGTAGGCACGGCTGTACTATAGGTAGTTGTAAAGGGATTTCACTTAACATGTGGAGGTGAAAGGTTTGACGCTCGAAAAAACGAATCGCATGAACTATCTCATCGATTTCTATCAAGCGCTCCTCACACCGAAACAGCGCAACTATATGTCTCTTTATTACCTAGATGACTACTCGCTCGGAGAGATTGCGGAAGAGTTTGAAGTCAGCCGTCAAGCGGTCTACGATAACATAAAGCGCACAGAAACGATGCTTGAACAGTACGAGGAAAAGCTAGCCCTATTCGAAAAGTTCGAACAGCGCCAGCAACTTCTTCAGACCCTCAAACGTCAAGTCGAGCTCACCGATGACGTGAGCGCCACGATTTCTGCGCTTGAGAATTTAGAGTAGGGGGCTGAAGCATGGCATTTGAAGGATTATCAGAACGATTGCAATCGACACTTTCAAAAATGCGCGGTAAAGGGAAAATTTCGGAGGCCGATGTCAAAGAGATGATGCGTGAGGTTCGCCTCGCCCTCCTCGAAGCCGACGTCAACTTTAAAGTCGTCAAGCAATTCGTCAATGACGTGAAGGAACGCGCGGTTGGTCAGGATGTCATGAAATCATTGACGCCAGGTCAACAAGTCGTCAAAATCGTTCACGAAGAGTTGTCGAACTTGATGGGAAGCGATGTCGTCCCGATCTCATTCAGTCAGAAACCACCGACAGTCGTCATGATGGTCGGTCTGCAAGGGGCAGGGAAAACGACAACGACCGGGAAGCTAGCGAACTTGATTCGCAAAAAGCATAACCGAAGTCCACTTCTCGTCGCGGCGGACATCTACCGTCCTGCAGCAATCAAGCAGCTCGAGACACTCGGAAAACAACTCGATTTACCAGTCTTCTCACTTGGTGATCAAGTGAAGCCGGAAGAGATTGTGACGAAGGCACTCGAGTACGCAAAAACAAATCATCACGATTTCGTGTTGATCGATACGGCCGGTCGCCTTCATATCGATGAGACGCTTATGGGCGAGCTCGAAAATGTGAAGACGATTGCCAAACCAAATGAGATCTTCCTCGTCGTCGATTCGATGACGGGTCAAGATGCGGTCAATGTGGCCGACAGTTTCAATGAGAAACTCGGAATCACCGGGGTCGTGCTCACAAAGCTCGACGGAGATACACGAGGTGGGGCAGCCCTTTCGATTAAGGCAGTCACGGGAGCGCCGATTAAATTCGTCGGTCTCGGAGAAAAGTTGGATGCCCTCGAACCATTCCACCCGGAACGCATGGCGTCACGGATCCTCGGAATGGGGGACGTGCTCTCGCTCATTGAAAAAGCCGAGACACAGATGGACCAAGACGCAGCGAAGGAGCTTGAAAGCAAAATTCGTGACGCGTCATTCACGTTCGATGATTTCATTGAACAGTTGGCCCAAGTGAAAAACATGGGACCAATTGATGAATTACTTTCGATGTTACCTGGTGCAGGTAAGATGAAAGGGTTGAAGAACGTCCAAATCGACGAGAAACAACTCGATCACGTCGAAGCGATCATTCGCTCGATGACGAAACATGAGCGCGCCAATCCGGAAGTGCTCAACGCGAGTCGTCGTAAGCGGATCGCAAAAGGGAGCGGTCGCTCGATTCAAGAAGTGAACCGTCTCATCAAACAGTTCGATGACATGAAGAAGATGATGAAACAAATGTCAGGACAAATGAAAGGGAAGAAAAAAGGTCTCGGCCTTCCATTCTTCTAACAAAATCTTTTGTCAGTCGAACGAAAAAGCTGTATACTATAAAAGTTGTCAATTCTTAAACACATGATGGAGGTATATTACCATGGCAGTTAAAATTCGTCTTAAGCGCATGGGCGCAAAAAAATCACCTTTCTACCGTATCGTTGTAGCAGACTCACGTTCACCACGTGACGGTCGCTTCATCGAGCAAGTTGGTCACTACAACCCGGTTGCAAAACCAGAAGCAGAAGTTCGCATCAACGAAGAACTCGCTCTCAAATGGTTGGCAGACGGCGCGAAGCCATCTGACACAGTACGCAACTTGTTCTCTAAAGCAGGGATCATGGAGAAATTCCACAACGCGAAAAACGCGAAGTAATGATGTGGCCGACCTTTTCTGAGGTCGGCCTATTTTGTTGAGGAGGAAAAAAGATGGACTGGTTATATGTAGGGAAAATCGCCAATACGCACGGCCTGAAAGGGGAAGTGAAGATTTTGGCGGCGACAGACTTTCCAGAAGAGCGATTTAAAAAAGGAAACACGTTGTTTCTTGATGTCGACGGAACGAAACAGGAAATGACGATCACGACGTATCGTCCTCATAAGCAGTTTCACCTCGTCACATTCAAAGGGTTTGACAATATCAACCTCATTGAAAAATATAAAGGGCTGAAACTATATGTCCACGCCGAACACGTCCACGACTTGGACGAACACGAATTTTATTATCATGAAATCATCGGCTGTGAGGCTGTCGTGGATGGGGAAGTCATTGGTGTCGTCGACGACATCTTTGAAACGAATGGAGCGAACGACGTATGGGTCATCAAACGACCAGGAAAGTCGGACGCGCTCATCCCTTATATCGAATCGGTCGTCCAAGAGATTGATGTCGATGCGAAGCGTGTCGTCATCACGCCGATCCCTGGAATGATTGACGATGAAGATTGATGTATTGACGTTGTTCCCGGAGATGTTTCATGCGCTCGATCACTCCATCGTCGGTCGAGCGAAGGCGCTCGGACAGGTGGAGATGTCGTTCCTCAATTTTCGGGACTTTTCAACGAACAAGCATCATAAAGTCGATGATTATCCGTACGGCGGTGGAGCGGGCATGTTGCTCACGCCGCAGCCGATCTTTGATGCATTTCATTCCCTTGAGGCGAAGAGCCCAAGGGTCATTCTCACGACGCCTACCGGAAAACCGTTCAATCAACGAATGGCCGAAGAATGGGCCAAGGAGGAACATCTGGTCTTTCTGTGTGGACATTATGAAGGGTTCGACCAACGGATCCATGATGAACTGGCGACCGACGAGGTGTCGATCGGTGATTTCGTTTTGACAGGTGGAGAGCTCGCGACGATGGTCATGATTGATGCGACCGTAAGGCTCATTCCGGATGTACTTGGCGATCAGGCGAGCCATGAAGATGACTCGTTCTCGACTGGTCTCTTGGAATACCCTCACTATACACGACCGGCTGATTTTCGTGGATTGACCGTGCCGGAAGTGCTCTTGTCGGGAAATCACGCCCGGATCGAGGCATGGCGCCGAGAGCAATCGCTCGAACGCACGTATCGACGACGTCCGGATTTGCTCGAACATGTCGAGTTGACGGATGTCGATAAAAAGTTTCTGCAATCGTTGCGCGATTGAGAAATATATGCTATGTTTGAGCATGTGGGTTAAACCCATCGATTACCGATGTTCCGCTATTGGATGCTTGGGCATATGAAGATATGAACATTGAAGAAAAAGGAGATATGATTCATGAACACACAAAAACTGTTCCGTGAAATCACAGAAGAACAATTCAAATCGGACGTACCTGCTTTCCGTCCTGGTGACACAGTACGTGTCCACGTTAAAGTTGTAGAGGGAACGCGTGAGCGTATCCAGATCTTCGAAGGTGTTGTAATCAAGCGTAAAGGTGGCGGCATCAGCGAAACATTCACAGTCCGTAAGATTTCTTACGGCGTAGGTGTTGAGCGTGCATTCCCGCTTCACTCACCACGCGTTGCACAAATCGAAGTCGTACGCTACGGTAAAGTTCGCCGTGCGAAACTTTACTACCTCCGTAACCTTCGCGGTAAAGCAGCACGTATTAAAGAAATCCGTCGTTAAGATGGGAATTAAGCTTGTCGCTTGCGACAAGCTTCTTTTTTTCTAGTACAATAAGTTCAAATGGATAGAGGAGTGAGTGAAGTTGAAAGAAGTGTTTAGTTGGCTAAAAGCCATCGTGGTCGCTCTTGTCATCGCGTTCGTCATCCGGACGTTCATCTTCGTTCCTGTCATCGTTGAAGGAGAGTCGATGATGCCGACACTCCACAATGCGGATCGAATGATCGTCAGTAAAATTTCGAACTATGTTGGGGAGCTAGACCGAGGTGATATCGTCGTATTCCATGCGACTGAATCAAAAGACTATATTAAACGTGTCATCGCCATCCCAGGCGACACGCTCGAATATCGAGATGATGTGCTTTATATTAATGGTGAAGCGGTAGAAGAGCCGTATTTAGACGAGTTTCGTGCCCAGATGAACGGGTTCCCGTTGACCGAGAACTTCACACTCGAACAAGTGACGGGTGAGTCGGTCGTTCCAGAGGAATCATACTTCGTCATGGGAGACAATCGTCAAAACTCGAAAGACAGCCGTGAGATCGGATTTGTGTCGAAAGAGGAGATTGTCGGCAAGACGAACTTCATCTTCTGGCCACTCGATGATGTTGGCACGGTAGAAGATTAAGGTGGTGCTTTTTTGGCAATTCAATGGTTTCCTGGCCACATGGCCAAAGCAAGAAGACAAGTAACTGAAAAATTAAAGCTAATCGATGTCGTCATCGAACTCGTAGATGCACGCGTGCCTCAGTCGAGTCGCAACCCGATGGTCGATGAGATTACAGCGGGAAAACCCCGTCTCATCGTCTTGAACAAAGCAGACATGGCCGACCCCGTCGTGACGGAGGCGTGGTTACGTGCCTTGAAACGCGAAGAAGTCGAGGTTGTCGCTGTCGACGCGAAACATAGCAAAGGCTTGAAACAGCTCATCACGGGTGCTCAGAAGTTGATGAAAGAAAAGCATGACCGGATGCGTGAGAAGGGGCGGAACCCCGGACCGATCCGTGCGCTCATCATCGGAATCCCGAACGTCGGGAAGTCGACGCTCATCAACCGTCTCGCCGGACGAAACATCGCCATCACGGGCGATCGTCCTGGTGTGACGAAGCGTCAACAGTGGATCAAGATGAAAGGCGGCGAGATGGAGCTGTTGGACACGCCGGGGATTCTCTGGCCGAAATTTGAGGACCAACTTGTCGGATATCGTCTAGCCGCGACCGGCGCTATCAAAGACGAGATTCTCAACTTGGATGATATCGCCTTGTATACGGTTCGCGAGTTGCATGCTCGTTATCCTGAACAATTAAAGGAACGATTCAAACTTGAAACGTTACCCGAGGACAGCGTTGAGCTCCTTGAGTTGATCGGGAAAAAGCGTGGTCTCATCAGTGGCGGTTACGTCGATTTCGAAAAAGCGAGCGAACTACTTTTGAATGAACTACGACATGAAAAAATCGGACGGATCTCGCTTGAGACACCGGCTGATCACGAAATGGCGTAAAGCCCTGTGCACACAGGGCTTTTTTGAATAGGAGGAAGACCGTGACGATTCAACAGATTAAACAACAACTAGAGGACATCCGATATGAAGAATGGGTACAAATCTTCCCGACCTTGTCACGAGACCCTCGAGCGGGCGTGCAAACGTTGCTTCGGCAAAAACAGCGTCAATTCGAGCGAGAATGGGCGTTACAGGTCGATTTCGAACGTCGCATGACGTATGAACATGAATGGAAGGCGCGAGGCTTCACTCGAATTGTCGGAGTCGATGAGGTCGGACGGGGACCGCTCGCGGGACCGGTCGTGGCTGCTGCAGTTTTGTTACCGGATGGGTTCTATCTCGCGGGATTGAATGATTCGAAAAAAATGTCCAAAACGGCGAGGGATGCAGCATACGCACACATCATCGAGGTCGCGGAGGTCGGTGTCGGCATCGTCGAGCCGAAGACGATTGATGTCATCAATATATACGAATCGACGAAACTAGCGATGACAGAGGCGATTCATCAAGTCGGAGAAGTAGACGCCCTATTGATTGACGCCATGAAACTCGAGCTCGACATCCCTCAACAGTCATTGATTAAAGGGGACACGCTCAGTGTGTCGATAGCCGCGGCAAGTGTCGTCGCTAAGGTGGTAAGGGACCGGATGATGGAAGAATATGATTTGACGTATCCTGGATACGGATTTGCGAAAAACGCAGGATATGGAACAGAGGCTCATTTAGAAGGGTTAAGACGCCTTGGGGTGACTCCGATTCATCGCCGTACGTTCGCCCCCATCAAGCATATGTGAAAGGAGTGGTCGCGTTGCGGATCGATCATCAAGGGGTGATGCCGTTCAAAGTGACGGAACAGACGTCACGCCCGCTATTACTAGGGAACACAGTCGTCGGAAAGGTATTGCAGCTCTTACCTGGCAACGAGGCGGTTATGCAACTACCCCAAGGGATTTTCCGGGTCGGTGTCAATGCGAACGTGAAAGAGAACGTCACGTATAAGCTGGTCGTCACGGACGTTGAACCGAAGCTCGTCTTGAAGGTCGTCACGCAAGCGACAGAATCGCTCATGGCGGCCAAGTCGCCTCTGCAGGCGTTAGGAGAACAGCTCGGACGCCTGATGCGAGAACCGATGCTGACGCCGGACTCCGTGAAGGCGGCCGGCAAAACCGCGTTAGAAAGCGGCGCAGGTCAGGATGTAAAAGCGCTCGTCGGGGAACTGTTCAAAGCGAAAGGTGAGCCGAAGTTCGAGCAGTTCGTGCGTGCGCAGGAAGCGTTCAACGCGAGCCAAAGCCCACCGTTCGTCGCTCAAGCATTTCACATACCGCAATTGGGTCCGTTTGAAAACGTTCAACTTCGTCTAGAGGCCCCGAAACGAGAGACGATGGACTCGGATCATGCGCGGATCGTCTTGTTTCTTGAAACGCCGCGATATGGTGAGACCGGGATTGATGTGTTGATTCAAAAGCGTTACGTGTCCGTACGTGTATTCAATGAGCAACACGATTTGGCTCCATACGTCCGTACATACGAACCACTTTTGAAAGAAGGTTTAAAAAAGGTGTCATTCGAACTGTCTTCATTTTCGTATGAAGCGAAGCGTGAACACGTTCCGGCAACGTTTGCGCCGCTCGGAAAGGTGGACCTCCAAATATGAAAGACCAGAAGAAAGCGATGGCGCTCTCCTATGAGCAGTCGATGGATGCGCCCCATGTCGTAGCAAAAGGAACGGGTATCGTGGCCGAGCGGATGCTTGAAGTTGCTTTAGCGAACGGCATTCCTATCCATGAAGACCCAGCGCTCCTCTCGTTACTGTCGGCCTTGAACATTGAAGAGCAGATTCCAGAGGACGTCTATCAAGTCATTGCGGAACTTTTTGTGTTTCTTTATCAGATGGAACAGGATAAAATTTGATTTGTCTAGGGATATATGTGAAAAAAAGATGAAAACTTAAAGCAAGAACGATAGACAGCGCTTTCAGTTTTTCGTTACAATAGACGTGCCGATATTAAAGGGGACTAAGGGGGAAAACATATGAATATCCATGAGTATCAGGCGAAAGAATTGTTAAGAGAGTTTGGGGTAGCCGTTCCGACGGGTTATCCGGCCTTTACTGTTGAAGAAGCTGTTGCAGCTGCTGCGAAGCTTGAAGGTGAAGTGAAGGTAGTAAAAGCTCAAATCCACGCAGGTGGCCGCGGTAAAGCGGGTGGTGTTAAACTTGCGAAGACAGATGAAGAAGTGAAGCAATATGCTTCAGAGATTCTCGGGAAAACGCTCGTGACACACCAAACAGGTCCGGAAGGAAAAGTTGTCCAGCGTCTCTATATCGAAGAAGGTTCTGCGATTGACCAAGAATTTTACTTAGGACTCGTGCTTGACCGTTCGATCGGCCGAATTGTCATCATGGGTTCATCTGAAGGTGGAATGGACATCGAAGAAGTCGCTGAACATACACCAGAGAAGATTCATAAAGAGATCGTCGACCCGGTCGTTGGCTTACGTCCATTCCAGGCGCGTCGTCTCGCATTCAAAATGGAAGTCCCGACGAAACTTGTCAATAAGTTCAGTGACATGGTCATGAAGCTGTATAAAGTGTACGTCGAGACAGATTGCACAATCGCGGAAATCAACCCGCTCGTCACGACGAAAGACGGTAACGTCATTGCGCTCGATGCGAAGTTGAACTTCGATAGCAACGCGCTCTATCGTCACTCGGACGTCCTTGCTCTTCGTGATACGACGGAAGAAGACCCACGTGAAGTAGAAGCGTCAAAACACGACCTCAGCTACATCGCACTCGACGGAAACATCGGTTGTCTCGTCAACGGTGCCGGTCTTGCGATGGCAACGATGGATATCATCAAACATTACGGCGCTGAACCCGCTAACTTCCTCGATGTAGGTGGCGGTGCGACGAAAGAAAAAGTAACAGAAGCATTCAAGTTGATTTTGTCTGATGACCAGGTCAAAGGGATCTTCGTTAACATTTTCGGTGGGATCATGAAATGTGACATCATCGCAGAGGGGATTGTCGCTGCGACGAAAGAAATCGGACTCGACTTACCACTCGTCGTTCGCTTAGAAGGAACGAACGTTGATGCCGGGAAGCGCATTCTCGATGAATCTGGACTTGCGATCACGACGGCCAGCTCGATGGCTGACGGTGCAGAAAAAATCGCAGCACTTGTTCGATAAGGGGGAAACGACATGAGTATTTGGGCGGATAAAGATACGAAAGTAATCATTCAAGGGATTACAGGGAAGCAAGGTCTGTTCCACGGTGAACAGATGCTCGCATATAACACGAAATTAGTCGGTGGTGTCACACCTGGTAAAGGTGGCACGACGGTCCTCGACAACGTTCCAGTCTTCAACACCGTCTCTGAAGCGGTCGAAGCAACTGGTGCCAATGCATCGATCATCTATGTTCCACCTGCTTTCGCAGCGGATTCAATCATGGAAGCGGCAGACAGCGGTATCGAGCTTATCATCTGTATCACAGAAGGAATCCCAGTTGTGGACATGATTCAAGTGAAGCGCTATCTCGAGGACAAACCGGCTCGTTTAATCGGACCGAACTGTCCTGGTATCATCACACCTGGAGAAGCGAAACTTGGCATCATGCCTGGCTACATTCATACGAAAGGGCACGTCGGAATCGTATCACGTTCTGGGACGCTCACGTATGAGGCGGTTCATCAGTTGACGACAGCAGGTATCGGACAATCGACAGCTGTTGGAATCGGGGGAGACCCGGTCAACGGAACGAACTTCATCGATACGCTTAAAGCGTTCAACGAAGATGAGGACACGAAAGCGGTCATCATGATCGGGGAAATCGGTGGAACGGCTGAAGAAGAGGCAGCTGAATGGGTAAAAGCCAACATGACGAAACCAGTCATCGGTTTCATCGGCGGCCAGACGGCTCCTGAAGGCAAGCGCATGGGACATGCGGGCGCAATCATCTCAGGTGGTAAAGGGACGGCTGCTGAGAAGATCAAGACATTGAACGCGAATGGAATCGAAGTCGCTGAAACACCAGCGGTTATCGGTGAAACGTTGATTCGTGTCTTGAAACAGCAAGGATTATACGAAGCATGTGTCACGGGTCAACCGACGACATGAGAATCTTGAGGGATGCTTGCATCCCTCATTTTTTTAAAGGAGAGTTTGTGATGAATCAAACAATAGCTCGGTTTGCTGCAGCACGAATGCCAGTTGAGTTTGTGCATCATTATTTAAACGGGACACTCGGAGCACATCGCACACAATTTTCTGAACATGTCTGGAGACGGGCTGAACGAGCCTGGCACGCATCGGAGTCGTATAAACATTTCGTCACATGGGAAGACGACTTGTTTCCGAAACGGTTACTCGACATCCCCAACCCACCATATTGCTTGTTTTATCATGGAGATTTAGAGGTACTACAAGAAAGAACGACTGCGATGGTCGGAAGTCGTGAGTTGAATCGTATCAGTCAATCGCTCGTGAATCACTATCACTCTTTAATAGAAGAAACTGTATCTGTTTCAGGTGGCGCCCTCGGAATCGACGGGCTCGTCCACGCCCATGCCCTTCGCGCTCGTCGACCGACCGTGGCGGTACTGGGAGCTGGACTGAACCGGCTCTATCCGGAGGCGAACCGAGACATGCTTTTACAGATTCCACAAGAGGGAGTCTTACTTAGTGAATATGTACCAAACACGCCGATTCAAAAATTTCAATTTTTGGAAAGAAATCGTTTGGTCAGTGGTCTTGGCGATGCGTTGGTCGTTATACAGGCGAGACGAAAGAGTGGGACGATGAATACGGTCGGACATGCTCTAGAGCAAGGGAAAACGGTATTTGCGGTGCCAGGTTCACCCCTTGATCCACTCGCGGAGGGACCGAACCGGTTGATTGAAGAAGGTGCGATTCCATTGACGAATTCCGATCAAATTATTCGAGATCTCAAGATTGTACGTTGACAAACCAGTGAGAACATGAATATTATGGTAGGGATTTAAATGACCTCTAAAAGGGGAGCAGATGTATGGCAAAATATCTGGTGATCGTCGAATCACCTGCGAAAGCAAAAACAATTAAACGTTATTTAGGTCCGAATTATATGGTCAAAGCTTCGATGGGGCACGTGATTGACTTGCCTAAAAGTCAACTCGGTGTAGACGTCGAACACGACTTTGAACCGAAGTATATTACCATCCGTGGTAAAGGACCGGTATTGAAAGAATTGAAGACAGCAGCGAAAAAAGCGACAAAAATCTTTCTCGCGGCCGACCCCGATAGAGAAGGGGAAGCGATTGCTTGGCATTTAGCACGCGCACTCGGTGTCGATGAAACGACAGAATGTCGTGTCGTTTTTAACGAAATCACGAAAGATGCGATTAAAGAATCGTTTAAACATCCACGTAAGATCAATCACGATCTCGTCGATGCACAACAAGCCCGACGTATTTTAGATCGTCTTGTCGGATACGGGATGAGCCCATTATTATGGAAGAAAGTCAAAAAAGGATTGTCTGCAGGGCGAGTTCAATCGGTAGCCGTGAAGATGATTATCGACCGTGAGCGCGAAATTAACGCGTTCGACCCGGAAGAGTATTGGACGATTAAACTTGATTTAAATCATGATGGGGAAACGTTCGAGACTTCATTTTACGGAAAAGATGGGAAGAAGATGGAATTGAAGTCTGAAGAAGACGCGCAATCTGTCCTTGATACCATCGATGATACGTTTAAAGTCATTGATGTAACGAAGAAAGAACGGAAGCGGAACGCTTCGCTACCGTTCACTACAAGTTCATTGCAGCAGGATGCTGCCCGTAAATTGAATTTCCGTGCGAAGAAGACAATGATGCTCGCGCAGCAATTATATGAAGGAATCGATCTCGGTAAAAAAGAGGGTACAGTCGGTTTGATTACGTATATGCGTACCGACTCGACACGTATCTCTGATTTGGCGAAGACGGAGGCGAAGGAATATATCGAATCGACATTCGGTGAAGAGTATGTCGCCTCACAGAAACAAAAAGAAAAGAAATCAGCGAATGCCCAAGACGCGCACGAAGCGATTCGTCCGACTTCAGCATTGCGCGACCCAGCTTCCTTGAAGCCATATCTGTCACGTGACCAGTTGCGACTGTATAAGTTGATTTGGGAACGATTGATTGCGAGCCAAATGGCGCCAGCTGTTCTTGATACGGTCAAAATCGACGTCGAGTCGAACGGGATGATTTTCCGTGCGAACGGGTCGACAGTCAAATTCCCTGGTTTCATGAAAGTGTATATCGAGTCGAAAGACGATGACATTGAGGACACGAACCAAGAGAAGGAAGGATTATTGCCACCTCTCGAAGTGGATGATACCGTGACGTTTGAAACGATTGAGCCGAAACAACACTTCACACAACCGCCACCTCGTTATACAGAGGCGCGACTCGTTCGAGCGATGGAAGAACTCGGGATTGGTCGTCCGTCGACGTACGCGCCGACACTCGACACGATCCAACGACGCGGTTATGTCGTTCTCGAAGAGAAAAAGTTTTTACCGACTGAACTTGGAGAACTCGTCATCGAGATGATTGATGAGTATTTCAACGACTTCATCACGGTCCAGTTCACGGCCGACATGGAGACCCTTCTTGATTCGATCGAGCATAAGGAAGTCGAGTGGACGGAAGTCGTCGCTCCGATTTATCGTTCTTTCGAGAAACGATTGAAGCGTGCTGAAGAAGAAATCGAGAAAATCGAAGTGAAAGATGAACCTGCCGGAATCGATTGTGAAGTCTGTGGGTCACCAATGGTCATCAAGATGGGACGCTACGGCAAGTTCATGGCGTGCTCGAACTTCCCGAACTGTACGAACACGAAACCGGTACAAGTCGAAATCGGTGTCCCGTGTCCGAACTGTAAGGATGGACAAATCGTAGAACGTCGTAGTAAAAAAGGTCGTCTCTTCTATGGTTGCTCGAACTATCCGGAATGTGAATTCGTCTCATGGGATAAACCGGTTGCGAAACCGTGTCCAGTATGCGACAGTTTGATGGTCGAGAAAAAAATTAAAGACGGCGTGAAATATCAATGTACGAACTGTACCCACACCGAGGTACATCAGCAAGAGGAGGATTAATGTTGCAACAACGTGTAACTGTAATCGGAGCTGGATTGGCCGGCTCCGAAGCGGCTTGGCAACTCGCTAAGCGCGGTATTCAAGTAGATTTGTATGAAATGAGACCGGTTCGTCAAACACCGGCGCACCACACGGATCAATTTGCAGAACTCGTCTGTTCGAACTCGCTACGTGCGAACGGTCTTCAAAATGCCGTAGGTGTCTTGAAAGAAGAAATGCGTACGCTTGACTCGCTCATCTTAAAGGCGGCGGACACGGCAAGTGTACCTGCTGGGGGTGCCCTTGCCGTCGATCGTCATGAGTTTGCCGGATTCATCACCGAGAAGCTAAAGAACCACGAGAATGTCACAGTGCACAACGAAGAGCTCAAAGAGATTCCTGAAGGGATCGTCATCGTGGCGACTGGCCCTTTGACCTCCCCTGACCTCTCTGCATCACTCAAGGCGTTCACAGGAGAAGATTATCTCTACTTCTATGACGCGGCAGCACCAATTCTAGATGGTGATACGATTGATCGGGATAAAGTCTATTTGAAGTCGCGTTACGACAAAGGTGAAGCCGCTTACTTGAACTGTCCGATGACAGAAGAAGAGTTTGACGTGTTTTACGAAGAGCTGATCAAGGCAGAAGTCGTTCCGCTAAAAGAGTTTGAAAAAGAGATTTACTTTGAAGGATGCATGCCGTTTGAAGTCATGGCCGAGCGTGGGAAAAAGACGCTTCTTTTCGGACCGATGAAGCCGGTCGGATTAGAAGACCCGAAGACAGGAAAACGTCCATATGCCGTCGTTCAGCTTCGTCAAGACAACTCGGCGGGCACACTGTATAACTTGGTAGGCTTCCAAACACATTTGAAGTGGGGCGAACAGAAGCGCATCATCCGTCTCATCCCGGGACTCGAGAATGCGGACATCGTCCGTTACGGTGTCATGCACCGTAACACGTTCATCAACTCACCGAGCTTACTCAAGCCGACGTATCAGGCGCGTACACGTGACACGCTCTTCTTCGCCGGTCAGATGACAGGGGTAGAAGGATATGTGGAGTCGGCAGCGTCCGGGCTTCTAGCTGGGATCAATGCGGCGAAGATGATCGCAGGTGAAGAACTCGTCGTTCTCCCGCGTGAGACGATGCTTGGTTCGATGGCGCATTATATCACGACAGCCGACGGGAAGCACTTCCAACCGATGAATGCAAACTTCGGATTGGTGCCATCACTAGAAGACGCTCCGAAAAAGATGAAGAAACAAGAACGGTACGAGCGTTACGCGAACCGTGCGTTAGAAACGATACAACAGTATAAAGATCTTTGAACAGGAGAGCCATTTTTTGGCTCTTTTGTTTTGAAGTAAAATTTCAATTGTGTATTTTGTTTCATACTTTGAAAATTTTCAGATTATTGAACGGCTATCTATTGTCACCTTACATTCTGTATGCTATGCTAATTTCGATTTGACGAGAACATGCGTTTTTACGAGTCATCGAGGAGGCGATAAAATGGGATTTTTAGAGGATCGACAATCCTTTTTACGCTACTGCCAAATTGAACGTCGACTGTCTCCTCATACGAAACGCTCTTACGAGCAAACGCTCGACCAGTACGCCGCATATTGCCAATCGACGCATCAAGATCCCTACGATGCTCAGACGGCGCGGCGTTATTTATATGTCCTTTATGAGAAACAATTGGCCGCGTCTACGGTGTCCCAAAAAGTATCTTGTTTCAAGCAATTCGGGAAGTTTATGGCAAGAGAACAAGGTGGAGAACCGTTGTTCCACGACCTGACCTCACCGAAAAAGAGACAGTCCTTGCCGACCTTTGCCGTCCCGACGGAAGTCGAGCAACTGTTGGAGGCTGCCTCGAGGCAGGAAGATCCTTTTTTACAGGCGAGGGACGTCGCCATCGTAGAAGTGCTCTATGGGACGGGAATCCGCGTCGCAGAACTGTGTGGGATGAACCTTTCCTCGTTCGATGAGGTTTTATCCTTTGTCCATGTGATGGGAAAAGGGAAGAAAGAACGATATGTCCCGATCGGACAATATGCCGTACATGCTTTGCAGCGTTATATCGAATTACGCAAAGGTGTCGGGCTCCCGACAGAAACCGCATTATTTTTGAGTCAAAAAGGGAATCGGATGACAACAGACCAAATCCGCTATGTCATGAAACGTTTGAGAAAAGACAGTGGGGTACATAAACCACTTACCCCGCACTCGTTGCGACACAGCTTTGCGACGGACTTGTTAGAACGGGGAGCGGACTTGCGTGCCGTCCAAGAGTTGCTTGGGCATGAGTCCTTGTCGACGACCGGGCGGTATACCCATGTATCGACCGAACGACTTCGGTCGATTTATCAAGCGACACATCCAAGAAAGTAGGAGGTTACGATATGTTTCATGCAACAACGATTTTTGCAGTTCGACACAATGGCCAATGTGCGATGAGTGGAGATGGCCAAGTCACATTCGGGAATGCCGTCATCATGAAAAACAAGGCGAAGAAAGTCAGACGCCTTTATGGCGGGAAAGTCGTTGCCGGTTTTGCAGGTAGCGTAGCCGATGCTTTCACATTGTTTGAAAAGTTTGAATCGAAACTTGAAATGTATAACGGTAACTTGCCGCGAGCAGCGGTAGAACTTGCGAAAGAATGGCGTGGGGATAAGATGTTGCGTCAACTCGAGGCACTATTGATTGTGATGGATGCCGATCATCTTTTGCTCGTCTCTGGGAATGGAGAAGTGATTGAGCCGGACGATGGAATTCTTGCAATCGGATCCGGTGGGAACTATGCCTTAGCGGCAGGTCGCGCACTCGTACGCCATTCTGCTGAAAAGTCTGCTGAAGAAATCGCGCGTGCCGCTCTTGAAATCGCTGGTGAGCTTTGCGTGTATACAAATGATCAAGTCATTGTAGAAACGATTGGAGGCGCTGCTGAATGAACCGAGAGTTGACACCTAGACAAATCGTAACGGAGTTAGACCGTTTTGTAATCGGACAAAAGGATGCCAAGCGAGCAGTTTCGATTGCTCTACGAAATCGCTATCGACGTCAAAAGTTAAGTGCAGACCTTCGCGATGAGGTTACACCAAAAAATATTTTGATGATCGGACCGACCGGGGTCGGAAAGACCGAAATTGCTCGACGGTTAGCTAAGCTTGTCGGTGCACCGTTTGTGAAGGTAGAAGCAACGAAATTTACGGAAGTTGGTTACGTCGGTCGTGACGTTGAATCGATGGTACGTGATCTCGTTGAGGCATCGGTTCGTCTTGTCAAAGAAGAGAAAAAAGAAGATGTGAAGGAGCCAGCGGAACGTGCGGCGACGGAACGCCTTTTAGATGCGCTACAAGGAAAAGCAAAAGCGACACCTACTGCATCGAATCCGTTCGAAGCGTTGTTCGGCGGACAGACACAACAGCCAGAAACCACGTCGGACACATCCAATAATGACCGTTCGCAACTTCGACGCTTGCTCGAACTCGGTGAACTCGAAGAACGCGTGATTGAAGTGGAATTAGAAGAAAAGCAGACGATGGATTTGTTTCAGGGTCAAGGGATGGAAGGTTTGTCGAATCTTCAGGATATGCTCGGTCAAATCGTTCCAAAGAAACGGAAACAACGTAAGCTGACGGTTCGTGAAGCAAGACCGCTTCTCATTGCTGAAGAAGCAGAGAACTTGCTGGACTTGAACGAAGTCCACGATGAAGCCGTGCGGCGCAGTGAACAGATGGGTATCATCTTCGTGGATGAAATCGATAAGATCGCCACAAAATCACAAGATCACGCCGGAGTATCCCGTGAAGGGGTGCAGCGTGACATTCTTCCGATTGTAGAAGGATCTACGGTCGTCACGAAGTATGGACCGGTTAAAACGGATCATGTTCTTTTCATCGCGGCCGGTGCATTCCATATGGCTAAGCCGTCTGACCTGATTCCAGAGCTACAAGGACGCTTCCCAATTCGTGTTGAATTGAGCAGCTTGACGGAAGAAGACTTCGTCAAGATTTTGACGGAACCGTCACAGGCACTCATTAAACAATATACGGCCTTGTTAGAATCTGAAGAAATCACGGTCCGTTTCACGCATGAGGCCATTGAAGAAATTGCGAAAATTGCGACACATGTCAATCGTGAGACCGATGACATCGGTGCACGTCGCCTCTATACTATAATGGAGCGCGTTTTAGAAGATTTATCATTTGAAGCGGCAGATATGCCACAAACAACCGTAGAAATCACACCAGCTTACGTACAAGCAAAAGTCGGTTCCATCGCCGACGATCGTGATTTGAGCCAATATATATTATAAGATTCTGTATGCACATACAGGGAGGAAATAGAGAATATGAACTTACTAGAAAAAACACGCCAATTAAACACAATGCTTCAACAAGAGGCAAGTGCGCACGTTGACTTTAAAGAAATGGCGGACAAAATGCGTGAAGTCCTTGAGTCCAACACGTTTATCGTGAGTCGTCGGGGACGACTTCTCGGTTTTGCAATCAAACAACAGATTGAGAATGACCGGATGAAAGCATTCTTAGTCGATCGACAGTTCCCGGAGCCATATGCTTCGAACTTGTTCAATGTCAAAGAAACGACAGCGAACATCGATATCGATAGTGAATATACAGCGTTCCCAGTCGAGAACCACGATCTATTCCTCAACTCCATGACGACGATTGTTCCAATCATCGGTGGAGGAGAACGTTTAGGTACGCTCGTACTCGGTCGATTGGCGAATGAATTCACAGAAGATGACCTCGTTCTCGCGGAGTACTCTGCAACTGTAGTTGGAATGGAGATCCTTCGTGAGAAGGCTGCGGAAGCAGAAACGTCGGCACGTAAGAAAGCAGTCGTCCAGATGGCGATTAACTCGTTATCGTATTCAGAGCTTGAGGCAATCGAACATATCTTCGAAGAGCTTGGTGGAAACGAAGGATTGCTAGTTGCTTCCAAAATTGCCGACAGAGTGGGAATCACGCGTTCGGTCATCGTCAACGCACTTCGGAAATTAGAAAGTGCAGGGGTCATTGAATCACGTTCTTTAGGAATGAAAGGAACGTATATCAAGATATTAAATGACAACTTCTTGTTTGAATTGCAAAAACTGAAATCAAACTGAAATACAACTTTCGATGTGTAATTTCCATTGAAAACACTTTTAAAAGGGACTTTATTCCTAAAAAACCGCTTTCCTTGATAAGGAGGCGGTTTTTTTTAGTACAAAAGTAATTATTTTCACCTTTTGACGTGATTTCGACAAAAAGATATTAAGCCATTTACCTATGTTTTAAAAAATATCTTTCAGAACTGTTACAGATTTGTTTCAATGAAATAGTAGATTTTCCAAATGAGGTATATTTAGTAGTCATTATATGAAAGTGAGTGAACGCCGTGAATTGGATTGGTAGTGACTATCAATTACTAAAGCAAGCCATCAACCATTCAGTCCTTAACCAAAAGGTCATCAGTCATAACCTTTCAAACATTGATACGCCGAATTTCAAAGCCAAACAGGCTGTGTTTGAGCAGACGCTTCAGAGTGAGATGCGACTCAAGCTGCAAGGTGGTCGTCCGAGTGACTCGACCCAGTCGAAGGTCATCGATCGAGCTGGTGGCGCCATGAGGAGTGATGGCAACAACGTCGACTTGGATTATGAAATGAGTGAGCTGGCACGAAACCAACTCCAGTATGAGGCGATGATGGAGCAATTGAATCGTAGGCTCGGGGGATTAAAATCTGTTATTCGGGGAGGTCGTTAATCAATGGGAATGTTTGATAGTTTTCATATTTCAGCTTCAGCGTTGACGTCACAACGGCTACGAATGGATACCGTGTCGGCGAACATCGCCAACGCTCAGACGACTCGCGGGAGACTCGTGGACGGAGAGTGGCAACCATACACACGAAAGATGACCGTGTTGCAAGAAGCGCCATTCCGGAAGCAAATGGATGCCGTTAATGGAGGGGTGCAGGTATCTCAAATCATCGAAGACGATGCACCGTATAAATTGGCTTATAACCCGAATCATCCCGATGCGGATGAGCGAGGGTACGTACAAATGCCGAACGTCGATCTCTTGAAAGAAATGGTCGATTTGATGGGTGCGACTCGTTCGTACGAAGCAAACATTGCAGCGATGAACGCCTCGAAGGCGATGCTCGTAAAAGCGATGGAGATTGGTAAAGGATAAGGAGTGTTAACGGATGCAAATTAATCCAATTCAATTGATGAGCCCAGAACTCACGCCATCACTGAATAAAACGAACCCATCTCAATTTGGGTCATACTTGAATGAAGCGATGAACGCATTGAATGAGACACAACAAGCGACTAGTCAAGCCCGTAAAGATTTGGCGGTCGGGAAAGCTGACCTTCATCAGGTGATGATTCAAAGTGAAGAGTCGTCGATTGCGATGCAACTTGCCATCGAGGTGAGGAACAAGGCTGTTGAGGCCTATCAAGAAATGATGCGAATGCAAGTTTAATTGTAGAGGATGACAAGTTGCGATGAATGAACAATTAAAAGAACGATTCAAATCCATGACCGGTGCATTAAAGGCGATGCCAGCGAAACGTAAACTCGTATGGGGCATCTCGATCGCGGTCATACTAATCGCGGCCCTCGTACTCACATTCTTCCTTTCAAGGCCAAACATGGCACCTCTCTATACAAACTTGTCTGCTCAAGAAGCGGGCGAAGTGACAGAGAAGTTGACAGCAGACGGGGTACAGTCGGAAATCAAGGCGACTTCGAACGGTGTGAGCGTGTATGTGCCGACTGAAATGGTCGATCAGTTGAAAGTGAGTTTGGCTGCTGCCGGGATTCCAAAGTCCGGCTCGATTGATTATAGTTTCTTCAGCGAAAACGCAGGGTTCGGAACGACAGACCGTGAGATGGCTGTCATCGAACGTAGTGCGATGCAGACGGAGCTAGAGCGACTCATCACACAGATTGAAGGAATCAATCAAGCGAAAGTAATCATCTCACTTCCTGAGAAGTCTGTCTTCTTGGCAGAAGATCAAGGTGAGCCTACCGCGTCCATCGTCTTGAACATCGGAGCGGGGACGAATTTAGAACCAAACACAGTAAAAGGTCTCTATCATTTGATTAGTAAGAGTGTCCCGAACTTGAAACCGGAAAACATTTCAATTATGGACCAATACTTCACGTATTATGATCTCGACCAGACTGTTGTTGCTGGAGGTTCCTCGTCAGATCCATTGGCGTTGAAGCGACAAGTCGAAAAAGACGTACGTCAACAAATCCAACAGATGCTCTCGGTTCTACTCGGCGAACGGAGCGTACTCGTTTCCGTCACAGCAGACATCGACACGACACAAACGGCTGAAGAACAGAATCTTGTCACGCCGGTCGATGAAGAAAACATGGAAGGCATCGTCACGTCTGCCGAGCGGATTGCTGAAGCATACACTGGCGGAACAGGTACGGCGACAGAAGCGACGGGAACTGGTGAGAACGACACAATCAACTTCCCGGCAGCGACTGGCGATGGCACAGAAGAAAGTGAAAAGAATCATGAAATCATCAATTACGAGGTCAACCGCATCACGAAGCAGATTCAAAACGCACCATATACGATTCGTGACCTCGGAGTCCAACTCATCGTTGAACCACCAGATGGCGCAACAAGTATCGATCCGCAGTTAGAAGGCGACCTCGAGACGATGATGTATTCCATTATTCGGACGTCGTTAGCGAAGACGGATGAAGCCATCACGGATGCTGAACTCGAACAGAAAGTTGTCGTCGTGTCGAGACCGTTCGCTGAAGTGGAAGAGGTTGCAGCAACAGAGCAACCGACACCTTGGTGGATGTATGCGGCAGCGGCGGGTGCAGTCGTAATTCTTGCCTTGATCTTCTTCGCGATGCGTAGACGGAAGCAAGAGGTTGTGGAAGAGACGAACGAATGGGAAGTTCCATATGAAGATGAAGTACCTGACCTAGACCTCGAAGAGCGAGGCGAAGGTGCAGTGAAGAAGAAACAGTTAGAAAAATTAGCTGAAAGTAATCCAGAAGAGTTTGCTAAACTGCTTCGTACTTGGATGTCTGAGGAGTGAGTAACGTGAACTATGCAAAACAATCGAATCGCGAAAAAGCAGCGATGCTCATGATTTCCCTGGGACCTGAAGTGGCAGCGAACGTCTACAAACATCTTTCAGAAGAAGAGATGGAACAACTGACGCTTCAAATTTCAGCGTTAAAAAAAGTGTCCCCGGAAGAAAAGGATAGTATTCTCGGTGAGTTCCATGAACTCGCCATGGCACAAAGTTATATCACTCAGGGTGGAATCGGGTTTGCGAAAACTGTCCTTGAAAAAGCAGTTGGTGAAGACAAGGCGATGGCATTGATTCATCGTCTGACTTCCACCTTACAGGTCAGACCGTTCGAGTTTGCACGAAAAGCAGACCCGAAACAGTTATTGAACTTTATCCAAAACGAGCACCCACAGACGATTGCGTTAATCTTAGCGCATTTAGAACCCGTCAAATCAGGGCAAATCCTCTCGGAACTTCCACCTGAGATTCAATCGGAAGTCGCAAAACGGATTGCGACGATGGATCGACTCAATCCAGACGTCATCCATGAAGTGGAACAAATCCTTGAGAAAAACTTGTCGCAGACGGATATGCAAGATTATGCTCAATCTGGTGGAATCGAAGCAGTCGTCGAAGTCTTGAACGGTGTAGACCGGACGACCGAACGTACCATTCTCGATGCGCTCGAAATCGAAGACCCGGAACTTGCAGAAGAAATCAAAAAGCGGATGTTCGTCTTCGAAGATATCGTTACGCTCGATTCTCGTGCGATTCAACGAATCATTCGCGAAGTGGCGAACGACGACTTGTTACTTGCGCTCAAGGTCTCTTCGGAGGAAGTCAAACAAATTATCTTCAAAAACATGTCACAACGTATGGTCGAAACGTTCAAAGAAGATATGGAATTCATGGGACCGGTACGGTTGCGTGACGTCGAAGAGGCACAGAGCCGAATCGTCGGAATCATTCGTCGCCTAGAGGACGTCGGTGAGATTGTAATCAGTCGAGGTGGAGGAGATGACATCGTTGTCTAATGTGATCAAACGCCAACGTGCAACATCGAATATTCCGCACCGGATTGAATCCAAGCGCTTAGAAACACCCATTATAGAACCGAATGACGGAATCAATCATCACGATGTCATTCAGTCGCGCTATGAGAAGTTGAAGCAGGACGAAGAAGCATTTCAACAGTTTCAGTTGACCGAAGTCGAACAGTTGGAGCGGTTGAAACAACAGGTGTTCGAGGAGGCGCGTTCAGAAGGGTATCAGGAAGGTCTCCTTCAAGGTAGACAGGACGGATTGGCTGAGTTCGAGGACATCACCACACGATTAAATTCCGTTTCGACCGAACTTGAACTCTTATTTGAAGAAAAATGGAGACAAGCGGAAGAACAACTCATTGAGCTGGCAATCTCGGTCAGTGCACATGTGACAACGGAACTTGTTCGGAAAGATGAAGAACTCTTTGCGACGATGATCCGTGATCAAATGTCACATTGGATCGATGCCGAAGCAATCACAATCTTTGTTCATCCGACACGTCTTGCCTCGATTCAGCAATTCGAAGCGATGTGGCGGACAGAAGAGACACCCCCTTTGAAATATCGTGGGGACGGATCATTGGATGAAACGGCAGTCCGAATCGAGTCGCCACATCGTGGGAATGAAGTCGATTTAACGTATAGTTTCGAACGGATTCAAGCTAAAATCGAGGAGGTTTTAGCGGATGGTGCTTATTGAGCAGGTTCTTGACTCAATCAAGCAGTCTTCGGACGGCGAGTTCACACGAAAAATCGGTCGAGTTTGCCGTGTCATCGGATTGATGATTGAGTCGAATGGGCCGAGTGCATTTGTCGGAGAACGCTGTTTGATTGTCCTTCCGTCGAATGAAACGGTTGAAGCAGAGGTTGTCGGATTCAATGAAGAGCGTGTTTTGCTCATGCCATACGGTGAAACTACGCAAATTGCGCCAGGGTGTCTTGTAAAGGGAACGGGAAAAATGCTTCAAGTTCCTGTAGGGGAAGAGTTGATTGGTCAAGTGCTCGATGGTTTGGGACGTCCACTTTCAGGTGAGCGTCTTGTGACCGGTAAGCGTTATGACGTTCAACGTAAACCTCCGAATCCTTTGAATCGACCAAGGATTTTAGATGCGCTGTCGACCGGTGTACGCATGATTGATGGACTGTTGACTGTAGGGAAAGGACAACGGGTCGGTTTGTTTGCTGGTTCCGGTGTAGGGAAGTCGACCTTGCTCGGGATGATTGCCAAACGATCTTCGGCAGATATTAACGTCATCGCCTTGATTGGAGAACGGGGTCGGGAAGTAAAAGAGTTCATCGAAAAAGAACTCGGACCAGAAGGCATGGCTCGTTCCGTCGTGATTGTAGCGACAAGCGACCAACCCCCGCTTGTCCGGTTGAAGGGAGCTTACACGGCGACCGCGATTGCCGAGTACTTCCGGGACCAAGGGAAAGAAGTGGTCTTGATGATGGACTCGGTGACACGTTTTGCGATGGCACAGCGTGAGATTGGTCTTGCGACGGGCGAACCCCCAACATCGAAAGGGTACACCCCATCCGTATTCGCCATGCTACCTCAACTATTAGAGCGAAGTGGAACAGCGGCGACAGGTTCAATCACTGCGTTCTATACGGTCCTCGTCGACGGGGATGATATGAATGAACCGATTGCCGACGCGGTGCGGGGGATTTTAGACGGACACTTTGTGATGGACCGGGCGCTCGCAAACCGTGGGCAATTCCCGGCAATCCATGTACTGAAATCCATCAGTCGGGTCATGAACCAAATCGCTTCCCCTTCACACAGAGATGCAGCTCAAACGTTCCGCAGTTGGCTCGCGACCTATATTGACGCAGAAGATTTAATCAATATCGGAGCGTATAAAAAAGGCACCAATCCTTCAATTGATACCGCTGTGGAGAAATATCCATACTTGTTGACGTTTTTGAAACAATCGATCGAAGAAGATGCTGCTTTCGAACAGACGATGACCCACTTGTCACATATTGCACGAGGTGAATCATGAATAGACTCATATTAGAACGAATCATGCCGATTGCGGAACATGAAAAAGAAGATGCCGCCATAGAAGTCAGAGGATTTAAGGCAAGACTTGAGACAGAGATGGAGAAGCTATATGACCTTCTTCTCATGTATGAGTCGCTCATCAAACACCAAGACGAACAATCTGGAAACATCGACCTTCTCATGTCGCAGTATCGAGAAAAGACGCGAGAGCAAGTGAAACGTCAAATCGAAACGCAACAGCTCGTCGTACAACAGGCCCGCAATCGCTATCATGCGTCGCAAGAACGATTGCTCGGTAAAGTGGTGGAAGAAAAGAAATACGTGACGCTTCATGAAAAGGTCAGCATGCAAGAGATGACGGTAGCTAAACTTACAGAGCAACAAATGATGGATGAACTTGCTGTGATTCATCATGGGAAAGGGAAGTAGCATGGCAAAAGAGAACAATAAACGAGGCAAGCAAATGATTGTGGCGTTGGTCCTCATTCCAGCAATCTTCATCTTAGTCGGTGGGATTGTCGTCATGAACTATGCGATGGACCGTCCGCTCTTATCCGTTCCCTTATTAGAAGTGAACGAGGACGAGAAAACGGAAGAATCAAAAAAAACGGAGACGCAGGTGAATGTGACGGGAATCGATTCGGACGCAGCGAACCGATTAAAAGCAGCGAACAGTGAGATTGAAAAACTTCGCAACGAAAATGTTGAATTGACGAACGAAGTAAAGGCTAGACAAGAAGAAATCACCGATTTGATTCGTGAACGAGATCGACTCGTCTCGGAACTAGAGGCAGCGTCAAAAGAAGAGGAGACCTCATCTGATGTCGCCAGCGTTTATGAAGAAATGTCAGCCAAACAGGCGGCAGCTATTATGGGTGAACTCGAAAGCCCTCAAGTTGCTGAACTGTTGAAGGAGCTATCACCTAAGCAACAGGCAGACATCTTAGGACGAATGAATGCGCAACAGGCTGCGGTTGTGACGCAGCTTCTCCAATGAACACAAGAAGGGAGGGCCAACATTGAATATCGCTTTATTGACGCAAGCCATTCAAGGATCGATGGCTCGTACTGGAGCAGTGGAGGGAGAATCAAAGGGAGCAGGTGGATTTTTAAGCCTCCTTTCTGCGATGCTTGCCCCAATGCAAGGCTCAGGGGAGCAGGCAGAACTTCCTCAACTTGAAGAAGGTGTGCTTCCTGAAGGATCAGTCGATTTTGAAAAAGTGGCACAGGAACTCGAAACATGGTTTCAAAAGCCTGATACATTGAAGTGGCTAAAATCACTGCCACAAGATGCGTATCGGACGTTTATGGATGCATATGTAAGTTTACTCGGTCAATTGTCTAATCCTTCGCCTGAGACTGAAATCCCGTCTTCGGTTTTACCGGCGATTGTACAGACGACGACTACGCCGAAAGTCCATACTACGAAGCAAACAGAGGGAAATACTCAGACGACCAACATTGCACTGACTCAACAAGTTCCAAACCAAGAACTTGCCAAACAGGTTCAAACGATGCAACGGATCATCACACAGTATAAAGGACCAATAGAAGGTACATTGAAAGAAGTTCCCGTCTTGCCAAATGTTGAAACCGTAAAAATCGCAAAACCTGCGCTACAGCCAAATAACGTAGACTGGATGCCGAAAGGGATGAACTGGTCAAGACCACAGATTGACGTGGACACGGTCATGTATGCTTCGAAAGGATCCCTTCCTGAAAATTTACAAGCTCGGATTGAAGCGGCTTTGCAAAAGGCACCGTTCAAAAGTGGGGCAGATGGTTCAAAAGTCTTCACTGTAAGATTGTATCCGGAGCAGTTAGGGGAACTCGTCGTCAAGCTAGAGCGGAAGAATGGAGAACTTGTCGTCAAGATGTTTGCCAGCAATCAAGAGGCGAAGCAACTGATCCAGTCACAGGTTCAACAGTTGCAACAAACGTTGACACCCCATTCGCAAAACGTTCGGATCGAGGTCAACTTGACACAGCAAGCGCTCGATTCAAAATCAGCCTTGTCCGATGGTTCCGAGCAACCGGAACAAGAACAACCACAAGAACAGCCTAAAGGAGGGTCTGAAGATGACGAGCATCCAACCGAAGACGAATGATTATACATTGCCAGATCAGTCGCTCCCAAAAGCGACAAATCAATACGATAAAGACATGTTTATGAAGTTGCTTCTCGCTCAAATCGCGAACCAGGACCCGATGTCACCGATGGAAGATAAAGAATTCATCGCACAAATGGCACAGTTCTCATCGCTCGAACAAATGCAAACGATTTCGAAACAACTCGATTCTGTTCTCGTTGACCGTCACATGTCTTCGATTTCTGAATACAGTAGCATGATTGGGAAAACAATCAACTTTACAACCGAAACGAGTGAAGAGACGACGAAAGGCACAGGTCGTGTCGTTTCCATTTCTCGTAACGACTTAACCGGATATATGGCCGATCTTGAAGACGGAACATCCGTCAGCGTGTACGATATCACATCGATCAAATAAGCATAGGAGGAATGCATTATGTTAAGAGCAATGTACTCAGGAATCAGTGGATTGAAGAACTTCCAATCGAAGCTAGACGTCGTCGGGAACAACATCGCCAACGTCAATACGTTTGGTTATAAAAAAGGGCGCGTCACGTTCAAAGACCTTGTCAGTCAACAAGTCGGGAGTGCGTCAGGTGGGAACGGGACAACAGCCGGTGGAGTCAACCCGAAAGAAGTCGGTCTCGGGGGAACGATGGCTACGGTCGATAACGTATACAACCAAGGAGCGATGCAAAACACGGGACGTGCCCTTGACGTCGGGATTTCAGGTGAAGGGTTCTTCGCAATTAATGTGAACGGGCAAACACAATATACACGTGCCGGTAACTTCTATACTGATAATGCTGGAGATATCGTTAACGGTGATGGAGCATATGTCCTTAGTACAACAAATACAAAAATCACTGTTCCGGCCGGTGCTAAATCTCTTTCAATTGGTAAAGATGGACAAGTCAGTTATGTAAATGCTGCAGGGGCTTCTGTGAACTTGGGTCAAATTCAAGTCGTTACATTTGCTAACAACGCAGGTCTGTCTAAGGTTGGTGCAAACAACTATATTCAATCTCAAAACTCTGGCGCACCGAATCCAGGTGTACCGGGAGTCGCTGGTCGTGGAGAACTTGTCTCAGGCGCACTCGAAATGTCAAACGTTGACCTTTCAGAAGAGTTCACAGAAATGATCGTGGCACAGCGTGGATTCCAGGCGAACACACGCATTATCACAACATCGGACGAGATCCTTCAAGAGCTCGTCAACTTGAAACGCTGATGATTCGCGTCACGGCATTTCGCGGTGAGGAGTTCGTGCTGAACGCTTTGCTCATCGAAACGGTGAAGGCAGAGCCCGACACGATCATCCAATTGTTTAATGGCAAAACGTATCTCGTAAAAGAAACGAAAGGTCAAATCATTGAACGAACTGAAGCCTTTTACCGCTCAATCGGTTTAGTCGGAACGATGTTCAGAAGAGGTGAAGAAGATGAGTGAAGAAGAAAAGAAAAAAGGTGGCGGCCTAAAAGTCGTAATCATCCTGCTTGTCGTCCTGCTCGTCATGGGCGGTGCCGGATTCATGACTTACAAATATGTCTTTGGTGATAACGTCACTGCTAAAACGAAACCTGTCACAGCTGAAGAGTTGGCAGAACGGAGTTTCATGACTGATGACATGACGACCAACATTCAAGACGAGCGTTTCATCAACGTTCAATTTACGATTGTCACAGATTCGGCTGAAACGAAAGAGAATTTAGAACTACGCAAGTTCCAAGTTCACAACGTCATTTTGGGTGATTTATCCGGGATGACGAAAGCCCAATTGGCAACAAAAGAAGATATGCAAAAGTTCGAACAAACATTACGAGAACAACTTAACGGACTGCTTGAAGAAGGTGAAGTCCAACGCGTCTATATGACGAAGAAAATTATTCAGTGAGGTGGCATCATGGGAGAAGTACTGTCTCAACAAGAAATTGATGCCTTACTATCTGCTTTAAGCAGTGGGGATGTCGAAGCGGACTCCTTTCTCGCGCAAGAGGAAGAGAAGAAAGTTCGACAATACGACTTCAAGCGAGCCGTTCGATTTTCAAAAGACCAAATTCGCAGCTTAACTCGGATTCACGAACATTTCACGCGTATGCTCACGACATTTTTCTCGGCTCAACTTCGCACATATGTTCAGTTTTCGGTCAACTCGGTCGAACAATTACCGTACGATGAATTCATTCATTCCATTCCGAGCATGACGATGATCAACTTGATTGAGGCGCCACCGTTAAACGGACGATTCATCATCGAAGTCAATCCGAACATCTCATACGCGATGCTAGACCGGTTACTCGGAGGTCCTGGTGTCGAGATGGATAAAATCGAATCGTTCACCGAAATTGAGATGCGGATTTTGACGCAATTGTACAAACGAGCCTTTTCGACTTATGGGGATGCTTGGGAATCGATTGCTGAGATTAAAGCAGAAATGTCAGCTGTTGAAGTGAATCCGCAGTTCCTGCAACTCGTTTCACCAAACGAAACGGTCGTCTTGATTTCGATTGGTGTGACGATTGGTGAAGTGAGCGGAACCATCAACGTTTGTCTTCCATTCGTGACAATCGAACCGGTATTGTCCAAACTATCAAGTCATTATTGGATGCAAGAAGCGAATCGACGGAATGCAAGTCAATCGAGTAAAGAGCCACTTAAAGCTCAATTGATGAACTCGACAGTCGAAGTTGTATCCTTACTCGGTGGGACGACAATCACGTTTGGAGATTTGTTGCATCTAGAAGTCGGAGATTGTTTGGCACTCGATCAATTAGCAAAAGAACCTCTGTCCGTCATGGTGGGGGAAAATAAAGTATTTAAAGGGCAAGTCGGTGTGAGCGGGAAGCGAATGGCGGTTCAAGTGCTTCACCGTGTGAAGGAGGAAGAGCAATGAGTGAGATGCTGTCACAAGATGAAATTGATGCGTTATTACGTGGGACAAGCGACAATACGCCGACGCCAGAAGTCGAAGCAAAAGAAGAACATTTAGATTCGATGGAGAGCGACGCACTCGGAGAAATTGGGAATATTTCATTCGGGAACTCGGCAACAGCCTTGTCAACATTATTACAACAGAAGGTTGAAATTACGACACCGGTTGTCAGTGAAGTGAGAATTGAAGCGTTACGCGAACGCTATCCCACTCCTCACGTGGCACTTCGAGTTGGCTATACAGAAGGAATCCAAGGGGAAAACGTTCTCGTATTGACTCGCGAAGATGCGGCAATCATCTCCGACCTCATGTTAGGTGGAAGTGGAGAGAATGTTGATCCGGAGAGCCTTGATGAGATTCGTTTATCAGCTGTTCAAGAAGCGATGAATCAAATGATGGGTGCGGCAGCAACGTCTTTATCGACGGTATTTTCGAAGAAAATTGACATCTCGCCACCGCTTGTCGAAGTGTTTGATGCAACAAAGAATCAGACAATCATCGATCGCCTTGAACTATGGGAGACGATGGTACTCATTGAGTTCAATCTCAAAGTAGGCACGTTGATTGATTCAACGATTGTCCAGATTGCACCAATTCAGTTTGGAAAGCAGTTAGTCGACGAGTTGATGAAAGCGACTGGAGAGGTCCAAGCGGCATCAGAACCGGTAAAAGAGCAGCCGAAAGCGGAAGCACCGAAACCACAGCCGCAAGCACAACAACCAGCACAGTCCGTTGCCCCACAACCAAACAAGCAAAAATCTATGCCGGAAGTAGCTGTGAGCCAGGCGGAATTCATGCCACTCCAATCACCGGCGTCACAAGAAACGGCCCCAGCAAATCTTGGGTTGCTGTATGATGTCCCGTTAAACGTGACAGTAGAGTTAGGAAGAACGAAAAAATCCGTTCGGGAAGTACTTGAGTTATCACAAGGCTCCATCATTGAACTCGACAAATTAGCAGGTGAGCCGGTAGACATTTATGTCAACCAACAGCGAATCGCTAGAGGAGAAGTCGTCGTCATTGAAGAAAACTTTGGGGTACGTGTAACAGAAATTATTCAACCGCATGAGCGGATCGGAATCGTTTAAGGAGGAATTTAGAATGAGTGCAAAAGTATTAGTAGTAGATGACGCAGCGTTCATGCGTATGATGATTAAGGACATTTTGACAAAGAACGGGTACGACGTAGTAGGTGAGGCGGAAAACGGAGCGGACGCTGTCGCGAAATATCGTGAACTCACACCGGATCTCGTCACACTTGACATCACGATGCCTGAGATGGATGGACTCGCAGCATTGAAAGAAATTCGTAGCTTCGACTCGAATGCGAAAATCATCATGTGTTCAGCGATGGGACAACAAGCGATGGTCATCGATGCCATTCAAGCTGGTGCAAAAGACTTTATCGTCAAACCTTTCAATGCAGAGCGTGTCATCGAAGCAGTTTCTAAAACGGTCGCACAATGAAGAAATGGTGGTTGATTATTCTTCTCGTGGTTGGGCTCTTCGGTCCAACCACGGTTGAGGCCGCCACCGTAGACCAACAATTCGAGCAACAACAGACAGATGAACAGGAAAGTAACGTTCCAACGACAGCGTCAACCATTGGCAATGGCGTGAAAGTCGTGTTAAGTCTCGTGGTCGTGGTCGGCGGATTTATCGTTTTGATGCGTTGGCTCGGTTCCAAAACACAAGGCGTGAAAGCGACTCAACATATGAAACATCTCGGAGGCGTCCCTCTTGGGAAAGACCGCTCTGTTCAGCTCGTGAAGCTCGGTGACCAGGTATATGTACTCGGTGTCGGCGATTCGATTCAACTGATCGATCGACTTGATGCGGACACGATGGAGGAAGAGCAAACGGAAACCTTGTCACTCCGAACGTCAAATTCGAATGCATTTTTAGACACCTTTAAGAAACAACTCGCTCAGCTAGAAGAAGTGAGGAAGAAATCATGACAACGTTTGAGCAATTGATCAATTTAGAAACACCGGACAGTACATCGACATCCATCAAGCTATTGATTTTGTTGACATTGCTGACGCTCGCACCATCCTTTTTAATCTTGATGACTTGCTTTACCCGTGTCGTGGTCGTCTTGTCATTCATTCGACCGGCGCTCGGTACACAGCAAACGCCACCGAACCAATTGATTGTCGGATTGGCACTGTTCATCACACTGTTCGTCATGTCTCCAGTTCTCTCTGACTTAAATGAGAACGCATTAAAACCATACCTCGATGACAAGATCTCACAAAATGAGGCGTTCGATGAGGCAAGTGGGACGATGAAAGAGTTCATGTCGAAATATACAAGACAAGAAGATTTACAACTGTTCTTAAAGTATGGGAATTACGAGCAGCCGGAGACACTTGATGATGTACCTCTCCTCGCTTTGGTTCCTGCTTATGCGATCAGTGAGTTGAAGACCGCTTTCCAAATCGGCTTCATGATTTTCTTACCGTTTTTAATCATTGATATGGTAGTCGCGAGTGTCCTCATGTCGATGGGGATGATGATGCTTCCTCCAGTCATGATTGCACTGCCGTTTAAATTATTATTGTTTGTATTGGTCGATGGCTGGCACTTGATTGTGGAATCATTGCTTAGAAGTATGTAGGGGGAACGGACATGACACAAGAAATGGTCATCTATTTGGCGACAGAGAGTGTGTGGACCTTATTAAAAATATCAATGCCACTTCTACTCATCTCACTGATCGTCGGTCTCGTGATCTCGATTTTACAGGCCACGACTCAAATTCAAGAACAAACGTTATCGTTCGTTCCGAAAATTATCTCGGTCTTCATCGGTCTCGTCATTTTTGGACCGTGGATGCTTCAACAGATTGAAGGGTTCACGCGTTTGATTTTTGAGTTGATGGTCGAGGTTGCTTCGAAATGAATGCAGTCGACTTCATCAGTATGTATGGATTAACGTTCGCGCGACTGTCTGGCTTTTTTGTCAGTGTCCCGTTGTTCTCGACGAGACAATTACCGGTCATGCACCGCGTCGCGTTCAGTGCGTTTTTAGCATACTATGCAATGTTCACACTGACCGAGCCAATTCAAATGACCAATGCGTTTGTCCTGCAAGTCGTCTATGAAGTCATGATCGGACTTTTACTCGGACTGTTAATCAACATCCTATTTTTTGCACCGCAAATTGCCGGTGGGGTCATCGATTTACAGCTCGGATTAGCGATGGCATCCGCATATGATCCGATGTTTGGCGGTCAATCACCATTGATTGGACGATTTTATTATATTTTTACGCTATTCATTTTGTTGACGAGCAACCTGCATCTTCTGCTGATTGACGGCATTTATTATAGCTTTCAAATCTATCCGCCTGGCCAACCGATGATCAACTTTACTGAAGCTTCATTGATGATGGCTGTAAAAGTCGTCACGATGACAATGATGGTCGCGTTGCAATTGGCGTTGCCGATGATGGCTTCCTTACTGCTTGTGGACTTAGCTCTCGGTTTTTTAGCGAAGTCAGCACCGCAATTCAATATCTTTGCCATCGGATTTTCATTTAAACTTATCGCTGGTTTTGCCGTCATGGTTTTATTGATGGGACTGACATTGACAGGAATCAGCCAGTTCATCCCGCTATTACAAGAAGTGATGCACGACTTTATGCTCATATTAGGAGACGCCTCATGAAGAAGCCTCTATATCCTTTATCGGTCAATCTACAGTTTTTTGCAGGTGAAAAGACAGAAAAAGCGACGCCACGTAAACGGGAAGACTCCCGAAAGAAGGGGCAGGTCGCCAAGTCAGCCGATTTGACTGGAGCGTTCGCACTTTTTGCGATGTTTCTTATGTTATCTTTTTTCGGTCCCGTGATTGGGCAACAATTGCTTTCTTTAATCAGCGATTTACTCAGCCCAGAGTATTTATTGTTTAACGTGACGGGCGGCATGTCGGATATGGTCGTCGACTTAATGCTCCGTGTCGGTTTGATTTTGGCTCCGTTCTTTATCGTCGCCGTCGTGTTTGGGATTCTCATCAATTACCTACAAATCGGAACGTTATTTTCTTTAGAAGCCATTCAACCAAAGCTTGAGCGGATCGACCCGATCAAGGGGGTCAAACGCATCGTCAGTATGAAAGCGGTCGTCGAATTTTTAAAGTCCTTATTCAAATTGTTAATCATCCTGACAACCGCTGTCGCTGTCCTTTGGAAAAATCAGAAAGAACTGTCTCGGATGGCCGTCGAACAAGTTCGTGAATCGATTGTCGCACTCGCGAGTATCACAATCGAACTTGGTCTTTGGGTAAGTGTCGCCTTGCTCGCACTTGCACTACTCGATTTATTCTACCAACGATTTGATTTTGAGAAATCGATCCGAATGTCTAAGCAAGATATAAAAGATGAGTACAAAAATACTGAAGGTGACCCACTCATCAAATCTAAAATCAAACAGCAACAACGGGAAATGGCGATGCGACGGATGATGCAAGAAATACCGAATGCCGATGTCGTCATCACGAACCCGACCCATTACGCGGTCGTCATTCGATATGATGACACGAAAGATTTTGCGCCGCTCGTGGTCGCTAAAGGGGTCGACCGGGTCGCCTTTCATATTCGAGATGTCGCAAAAGAACATGACGTGGCCATTGTTGAAAATAAACCACTCGCGCGAGCGCTCTATGCGCAAATCGACATCGGTGAAGTGGTAGACGAATCGTTTTATCAAGCCATTGCGGAAGTACTGGCATTCGTCTATCAAATGAAGCAACCGTCTTGAGGAGGAGTATGTGTTGGCAGTAAAAGCGAAAGACTTTGCAATTTTGATTGGTGTGTTGATGATTGTCATCATGCTGATCATCCCGCTACCGGGGTTTTTATTAGACTTTTTAATCATCGTAAATATTTTGATCGCCATCATGATTCTACTTGTGGCGATGAATGCCCGGGAAGCACTCGACTTCTCCGTATTCCCTTCTCTCTTATTGATTGTGACGTTGTTTCGTCTTGGTTTGAACGTATCGACGACCCGTTCGATTCTATCGAACGGTTATGGTGGGGAAGTCATTGCGACGTTCGGTGATTTCGTCATCGGCGGAAATGTCCTTGTCGGATTTGTCGTCTTTCTGATTCTTGTCATCATTCAATTCGTCGTCATCACGAAAGGAGCAGAGCGTGTATCGGAAGTGTCTGCTCGCTTCACACTCGATGCGATGCCAGGGAAACAGATGGCCATCGACGCCGATTTGAACTCTGGTTTAATTGACGACAAAGAAGCCCAGATGCGTCGCCGTAAAATTCAAAGCGAGGCGGACTTCTATGGATCAATGGACGGGGCATCGAAGTTCGTTAAAGGAGATGCCATCGCTGGTATTATCATCGTTACGATCAACTTGATCTTCGGGATTATCATCGGTGTCGTTCAAATGGGATTACCAGTTGGAGAAGCGTTTCAAACGTTCTCACTCATGACAATCGGGGATGGCTTGGTTAGTCAAATCCCAGCACTTTTGATTTCGACCGCGACCGGGATCATCGTGACCCGTGCCGTCTCGGATGGAAACTTAGGGGAAGACGTAATCGACCAGCTCGGTCAAAACCCATCACTCCTTTATATCGCCGGGTCGATTGTCTTCATGCTTGGTTTTGTATCACCGCCCCTACTTCCTGTGACGATGATCATTGCCGGAACGGCATTCTTCGGCGCCTACACGATGCGTCGAAATATCCGTCAGGCAACGGAAGAGCCGATGCTCGAAGAGGAACCATCGACAGCGCCGACAGAATCAGTCGTCTCGCTGTTGCAGATTGACTCGATTGAATTTGAATTCGGATATGGCTTGATTCCGCTTGCAGATGAGTCTCAAGGCGGTGACTTGTTAGACCGCGTTGTCATGATTCGTCGTCAACTCGCACTCGAGCTTGGCTTCATCTTACCGACGGTCCGGATTCGCGATCACTTGCAGTTATCACCGAACGCGTACCGAATCAAAGTCAAAGGGAACGTCGTTGCAGAGGGAGAGCTATTGCTGGATCATTACTTGGCGATGAGCCCGGGCATCGAAGACCCTGAGGTATATGGAATTGAAACAACGGAACCAGCATTCGGTCTTCCTGCCCTTTGGATTGATGAAGAAACACGAACTCGGGCAGAAATGAGCGGGTATACCGTCGTTGATCCGCCTTCTGTTGTCGCGACTCACTTGACCGAGACGTTGAAGAAACATGCGGCAGATTTACTCGGTCGGGAAGAGACGAAACAACTCGTCGAGCACCTGAAAGAGACGCATCCGGTTCTCGTCGAGGACGTGACGCCGTCAGTCCTCTCGATTGGCGAAATTCAGAAAGTGTTACGCCACTTACTCCAAGAAAGTGTTTCCATTCGAAACTTGCCGCTTCTGTTCGAGACGATGGCAGACTACGGAAAAGTGACGAAAGACGCGGAAATCTTAGGAGAGTATTGCCGTCAAGGCTTGTCCCGTCAATTGACCGATCAAGTCAAACCACCTGAAGGTCCGCTTTACGTCGTGACACTCGGCGGACAGACGGAACAGACGGTGCAAGACGCGGTTCAGAAAACGGAGTTCGGGAACTATTTGGCGCTCGACCCAGAGCAAGCTCGAGAGATTATCGAGCGCACTGGCGAACAACTGTCGATGTTTGAACGATATGGGGCATCGGCTGTGATTTTATGTTCCCCAACGATTCGTCTGTTCGTTCGTCAATTACTCGAACGGTATTATCCAGATGTGCCGGTATTGGCTTATAACGAATTACTCAGTTCTGTCGAAGTGAAAAGTATTGGGGTGATTTAACATGCAGATTAAAAAGTTTACGGCGAAGACCATGGCTGATGCGATGGCGAAAGTGAAGCAAGAGCTCGGAGACGAAGCGGTCATCCTCAACTCACGACAAGTGAAGACAGGATGGTTCGGTCTCTTTGCGTCAAAGCAAGTGGAGGTCATCGCAGCCCTCGAAAAAGAGCAAGTCGTCACAAAGCCACGACAGCCTGTCCCTGTTCGGACAGCACCAACACCACCAGTCGTGACGCAGACGCCACCACGTGTGATCGGAGGAGCGGGACCGAGACTACACGCCTCGTTGCAACACGTCGAATCGCTGCTCTCGACTGAATCCTTTGCGGATGAGTCGTGGGAGGAAACGCTGAACGAACTGTACTACACGACAAAATCTGTAGAAGAAGCTGAACGTTTCGTGTACGAACAAGTCAAATCGTCGTTCATTGAACCGCCTGAAGCTAGACGATATGTTATGGTCGTTGGACCGACGGGTGTCGGCAAGACGACCACGCTCGCCAAACTTGCGGCGCACTTCAAACTGACGGAAGGCAAAACGGTCGGATTGATCACGACCGACACGTATCGAATCGCTGCCATCGAACAGCTGAAGACGTATGCTGAAATCATGAGTATTCCGGTGGAAGTGGCATATGACTTTCATGACTTCAAGCGTGCCAAGCAATTGTTTGCTCGTAAAGACATCGTGCTAATCGACACGGCGGGACGAAATTTCCGCGATCCGGCTTACGTCGAACAGTTTCATGAACATCACGACTTCACTGAAACAAGCCTTTCGCTCGTTTTGAGTTTGACATCCAAAACGAAGGACATGGATATGATCTATTCGCAATTCGAATCATTGCCTCTTAGCTCACTCATTTTTACGAAGGCGGACGAGACAAGTGATATCCACGCGATGTACCGCATGGTGAAAAAGAGCGGTCTTCCGGTCGCCTGGATGACAGACGGCCAAGAAGTGCCGGACGATCTGATTCGGGGGAATGCGGACGCACTGACGAAACGACTGTTTGAGAAAGAAGGGTGGGCAAGATGGACCAAGCAAGGCGTTTAAGAGCAATCAATGATGCCCATCCGACGACAATCGCCTTTGCGAGTGGGAAAGGTGGGGTCGGAAAGACGAACGTCTGTGTAAACACGGCCATCGCCCTAGCTGAACTCGGAAAACGAGTGTTGATTGTCGACTTCGACATCGGAATGGCCAATGTGCACATCTTGATGAATGCCATGAAGTCCAGAACGATGATCGAGACCGTCAAAGCTCGTATTCCATTGGCTGCAGCTGTTCAGAAAAATGTATATGGTGTCGATATATTACATGGAGGGAGTGGGCAGGACCAACTCGTCCATCTCTCAGATGATGACATGCAATTTCTCATGCGAGAACTCGAAGTATTGACCGAATATGATTATGTCCTGTTCGATATGGGGGCTGGAGCGACGGACACCTCACTCCAATTCATCGCGGGTTGCGATGAGATGTTCTTGATTTTGACTCCAGAACCTACCTCGCTAATGGACGGTTATGCATATACGAAACTGGTGCACCATCAGTACCCGGACTTACCGCTTGGCGTCATCGTCAACCGAGCCCAGTCCGGTGAGGAAGCCCTTCAATGTTTCGAACGGATGGAAGTCGCATGTAAACAGTTTTTAAATAAGACGATTCGATTCCTCGGCTTTCTACCAGACGACTCATCTGTCAGAAAGGCAGTCATCGCCCAAGTCCCGTTTTATCAATACAACCGAAAGAGTGATATTAGCTGGCGCCTCGAACGAATTTTGACAACGCTTACGGGTACGCCTCCGAAACCACGTCACTTGATGGACCGTTTGATGGGGAACTTACGAAAACAGTGGAACCGAGTATAACGACAGGGAGGCAAATGAGATGGACGTGAATGAATACTTAGGGTTGTTTTTAGATGAATCCCAAGAACATATCCAATCGATCAACACACAGTTACTTAAATTAGAACAATCGGGTGGGGCGGATGTTGTACAGGAGATCTTCCGGTCGGCACACACGCTAAAAGGGATGTCTTCGACGATGGGGTACGAACGCGTTGCCAACTTGACACATGAGATGGAGAGCGCGCTCGACCTCGTCCGTGGCGGCAAAAAGGAAAGTAACCAACTCTTGTTGGATACGATGTTCATCGCCATGGAACAGATGGAAGACATGATTGCGGACATCGAAAGCGGAGGACAAGGCGCGAACGTGGATGTATCAGAAACGGTCGCCGCATTCCAATCCTTCATCGGTGGGAAAGAAGTCGCAGTCGAAAAAACTTCAGAGACGAGCACGTTTGAGATTGATTTATATACGAACTCGGTCATCGAGCAAGCCAAACAGACAGGCTTTGAGGCGTATCAAATCACAGTCAAACTGTCTGACGCGGTCGTCTTGAAAGCGGCCCGTGCGTATATGGTATTCGATCGCCTTCAAGAACTAGGTGAGGTCGTCAGCACACATCCGGAGACAGAAGAAATCGAACAAGAGCAATTTGACTTGTCGTTCGACGTCTTATTCTTGTCACAAGAGACGGCAGAAGTGATTGAACATGCCATCGCTCAAGTATCGGAAGTGGAGCGCGTCGAAGTCAATGCGTTTACAGAAACAGCGGTCAGTGAGCCAGAAGTCGCTGTGACAGCGGAGACGATTGCACCTGAACCTGTCGTTCAAGCTACCTCGGACAAGGAAGAAGCGAAAGATACGAAAGAGCAAGTAGCCGCTCAAGCACAAGCAAAAACGATTCGCGTCAACTTAGAACGAATTGATCGTCTGATGAACTTGTTTGAAGAGTTCATTATCGACCGTGGACGCCTTGAGCGCCTGGCGGACGAAGTCGGTCAACCAGAATTGAATGAAACGGTCGAAAAAATCAAGCGGGGAACGAACGAGTTACAATCACTCGTCTTGACCCTCCGGATGATGCCAATCGAACAAGTGTTCAATCGCTTCCCACGAATGGTGCGTTCGGTCGCAAAAGAGATTCATAAAAAAGTCCAGTTGGACATTTCAGGTGCTGAAACAGAACTCGATCGCACGGTCATCGATGAAATTGGCGATCCGCTCGTCCACTTGATCCGTAACGCCATCGATCACGGCATCGAACGTCCGGAAGTACGTCTTCAAGCCGGAAAACCGGAGCAGGGCATGCTTGCACTCCGTGCGTATCACGGCGGAAACCGAGTCTTCATTGAAATCGAGGACGATGGTGCCGGCATTAACGTCGACAAGGTTCGTTCGAAAGCGTTGGAGCGCGGCGTGATCACAGATGAAGAAGCGACGACGATGTCTGAGAACGAATTGGCGATGCTGATCTTTGCTCCGGGCTTCTCGACGGCAGACGTGGTCACTGACTTGTCAGGACGCGGTGTCGGACTGGATGTCGTCAAAAATAAAATCGAGTCACTCGGTGGGGTCGTTTCTCTAGAGACGGTTGGGGGACAAGGCACGAAGTTCCAGGTCAGCTTACCGCTCACCCTCTCTATCATCTCGGCGATGCTCGTTCAAGTGGGAGAGGAATCGTATGCGATTCCATTGACATCGATCCTTGAGACGACATTACTTGATGAAGCGGACATTTTGACAGCACACCGTGAGCGAGTCTTCGACTTCCGTGGTCAACTGGTCCCACTCGTCTACATGAAAGAAATGTTTGGCATCGAATCAGAGACGAAGTCGCAATTCCCGGTCGTCGTCGTTCGAAAAGGCAACAAACTCGTCGGCGTCGTCGTCAACGATTTGATCGGTCAACAAGAAATTGTCATGAAACCGCTCGGTACGTATCTTGAAGGGATTCCAGCTATCTCTGGTGCGACCATTCTTGGTGACGGTCGCGTCGCCCTTATCGTAGATAGTAACGATCTCTTTTAAGGAGGAATATTGATGGAACAGAAATGGGTAGTCTTTTCACTTGAAGAAAATACGTATGGGATCGACGTACAGTCGGTCCGTTCAATCGAGCGACTTCAGCCGATCACACGAGTGCCGAACGCACCGTCACATGTGAAAGGGGTCATCAA
This sequence comes from Exiguobacterium sp. s132, assembly GCF_018617235.1. Classification (GTDB taxonomy): domain Bacteria; phylum Bacillota; class Bacilli; order Exiguobacteriales; family Exiguobacteriaceae; genus Exiguobacterium; species Exiguobacterium profundum. The sequence continues at coordinate 511,927 of NZ_JACSJU010000001.1, forward strand.
CCTTCGTGGTGTCGTCACGCCGGTCATCGACCTTCGCTTGCGACTCGGCTACGAAGAAATCGAACCAACGGATGAAACGCGCATCCTGATCGCCTCGTTGAATCAAGGAGATGCCGGATTTATCGTCGACCGTGCGAATGAGGTCGTGGAAAGCGACGAAGTACGAATCGAACCGATTCCGGAATCGAGCCGCGATATGCTCTCGGCACATCTGACAGCCATCGCAAAAGGAGAAGATAAACTCTTCTCTTTACTCGATGCGAATGCGTTGTTTGAGGAACAGTATGCTGAGTGAGTTTGAACAAGACCTGTTAAAGGAACTGGGAAATATAGGGTCTGGACATGCGGCGACTGCCTTGTCGGCAATGCTTTCGAAACCGGTGAACATTACCGTGTCTTCTGCCGAAATGGAACCGATCACCTATTTACCAGAGCGAGTCGGCGGTCCGGAACGACATGTTGCCTCGGTCTTGTTGGAATTAGATGGTGATATTCGTGGAATGATCCTCATTTTGTTCGCCGTGGAAGATGCCGAGCAAATGGTTTCGACCTTGATTGGGATGCCATATTCATTTGATTCTTTTGATGAGCTCGGCCAATCGGCTTGGGAAGAGGTCGGGAATATTATGAGCGGTGCTTATGCGCGAGCGCTAGGTGACTGGTTACAGACACCGATTATGATTCAAGTGCCGGCAACGGCCATCGATATGGCAGGTTCGATTGTTGAATTTGTCGTCACGTCTGTACAACCTGAGGAAGACGCGGCGCTCTATATCGACACGACATTTATGATTGATCAAAAAGTAAGTGCAGGACATGTGTTGTTCCTACCAACACATGGGTCGCTCAAACGGATTCAAGAACGGTTGCTTGGCAATGGCTGATGTATTAAAAATCGGCATTGCCGAATGGAAGCAGACGACCGCACCAAATCGGTTACGTACAGCCGGACTCGGGTCATGTGTGGGTGTCATTTTATATGACACCCGCCTCCAATTGGCAGCGATGGCACATGTCATGTTGCCGGACTCGACGATTGCTCGTAAGAACCAGACGATTGAAGTAGGAAAATACGCAGATACAGCCATTGATACACTCGTGCATTCATTGAAACGAGAAGGGGCCACGCGGCTTCAAGCAAAGATGGCAGGCGGCGCTCAGATGTTTCAGTTTAAATATGAGAACGAGGCGATGCGAATCGGTGAGCGAAACGCCGAGGCCATCCGCCAAGCATTAAAAGTCCATCGTATTCCGCTCGTGGCAGAAGATTGTGGCGGACATAACGGGCGGACAATCGAGTTTGATGTCGCAACATCTGTCTTATCGATTCGGACGGTGAGCGTGGGTACGAAAGAACTATAAGGGGGGATCGACATGACGACTCATCTTACACAGTTGTGGGATCGCTGGAATATGGACCGTGATATGGATACAGCAAACGAATTACTAGCACATTACGAGTTTCTCATCCACTACCACGTACAACGGATGATCGTGACGCTTCCAAAGAGCGTCGAACGCGACGAATTGAAAAGTTTGGGTTACATGGGATTGTACGATGCCCTTATGAAATATGATCCAGAGCACAATAATAAATTTGATACGTATGCTGCGTTTCGGATTCGTGGAGCCATTATCGACGGTTTACGAAAAGTGGATTGGTTACCTCGGTCGGTTCGAGAAAAAGTGAAAAAAATCGATCAGGTGGCAGAACAGCTTGAACAGTCGTTACATCGTGCTCCAACGAAGAGCGAGTTAGCTTCGGCATGCGACTTACCGATTGCAGAAATCGAACGAACGATGGCGGAAGGGTACTTTGCCAATATGTTGTCGATTGATGAGGCCGTGACGTTGCAAGAAGAAGGAAAAGTCATGTCTGTCACGTATTTCGACCCGGATTCTGAAAAGCCAGAAGATACGTTGTTGCAACGCGAATTGATTGATGTGCTGGCAGCAGAAGTCGACCATTTATCCGAAAAAGAACGACTCGTCGTCTCTTTGTTTTACTTTGACGAACTGACGTTGACGGAGATTGGGGAAGTGCTCGAACTGTCAACATCACGGATTTCGCAAATTCATTCCAAAGCGTTGAAGACATTAAAACACGCGCTCGGTCGGTCCTATTTAGAAGAAAAGACATCGTAAGGAGATGAACAAGTGTATATTGTATATGTGATCACAGCTTGTTTGGTTGCTTACGGTTTTTTATTCGGCTACCGACAAGTCCAAGCGCTTCAGGAACGAGTCGAACGGCTCGAACGAGAGAAGCAAGAGACCGAAACGTTGCTTCTTTCATTCATGGAGTCGATGAACGACCTCGTTGTTCAAGAACCCGTTGAACGTTCGAACGTGGTTCAACAGGAAGAAGCTTCATCGCTCCCTGTCAATGAGTCCGTTCAAACGGTCGTAGAGGCGACAGAAGAGACGACCCCGTCCGCGTCAATCGACGTGGACGATGTCTTGTTGCGACATTCCGTGCGGGACGCTGCCCGTATCCTCGGAAAAGGCGAGGGCGAGCTTGCGCTTTATGCGAAACTTCGTAAAAAGTGAGAGTTGCCGGATTTCGTGACATATGCTATAGTAATTCTCGGTGTTAAACACATCACACACGTCTCGGGATGATATTCCTCGGTGCCGAAAGGTCGGAATACAACAATGAACGAGGCGGAGGACTTTTTTAAACCACAAGGAGGAAATTTATCATGGCAGTAATTTCAATGAAGCAATTGCTTGAAGCTGGTGTACACTTCGGTCACCAAACACGCCGTTGGAACCCAAAAATGGCGAAATACATCTTCACAGAGCGTAACGGGATCTACATCATCGACCTTCAAAAGACGGTCAAAAAAGTAGACGAAGCTTACAACTTTGTTCGTGAACTCGCGGCAGAAGGCGGAAACGTCCTCTTCGTTGGTACGAAAAAACAAGCTCAAGATACAATCAAAGAGGAAGCAATCCGTTCTGGAATGTTCTTCATTAACGAGCGTTGGTTGGGTGGAACACTCACTAACTTCTCAACAATCAAAAAGCGTATCAACCGCTTGAAGCAACTCGAAAAAATGGAAGAAGACGGCACGTTCGAAGTACTTCCTAAGAAAGAAGTCATCATCTTGAAGAAAGAAATGACTCGTCTTGAGAAGTTCCTCGGCGGAATCAAGGATATGCCTGGTGTGCCTGACGCCCTCTTCATCGTTGACCCACGTAAAGAGCGTATCGCAATCGCGGAAGCTCACAAATTGAACATCCCAATCGTTGCGATTGTCGACACAAACTGTGACCCAGACGAAATCGACTACGTAATCCCAGCGAACGACGATGCAATTCGTGCAGTTAAATTGCTCACTTCTAAGATGGCAGATGCAATCATCGAAGCGAAGCAAGGTGAAGAAGAAGTTGCTGAAGAAGCTGTAGCGACAGAAGCTGAAGCTACAGAAGCTGAGTAATCAGTGAGACAATAGGTGATAAAGGGAAAGCCTTTTATCACCTTTTTTTAGGACATGTAATCAAAAAGCCCTGTGCTTTTTCTTAAAATTCGTTAGTTTTACAAGGAGGAATTTCCGATGGCAGTTACAGCAGCAATGGTAAAAGAACTTCGTGAAAAAACAGGAGCAGGAATGCTTGATTGCAAAAAAGCACTCGTTGAAACAGACGGTGACATGCAAGCAGCAATCGACTTCCTTCGCGAAAAAGGAATCGCTAAAGCAGCAGCAAAAGGTGATCGTATCGCCGCTGAAGGTTTGACAGCAGTAGCAGTTGAAGGCAACAAAGCTGTGCTCGTCGAAATCAACTCAGAAACAGACTTCGTTGCGAAGAACGAGAAGTTCCAAACACTCGTAAACAACGTAGCAAAAGCAGTACTCGCATCAGGCGCAACAACTGCAGAAGCTGCACTCGCGGCTGAGTACGAAGCAGGTAAAACACTTGAAACGTACATTCAAGAAGAAGCTTCGACAATCGGAGAGAAAATCTCACTCCGTCGTGTAGCTGTTCTTGAAAAAGCTGACGATGCAGTATTCGGTACGTACCTCCACATGGGTGGTCGCATCGGGTCAGTCGTTGTAATCGACGGCACATCTGACGAAACAGTTGCTAAAGACGTTGCAATGCACGTTGCTGCAGCACGTCCACTTTACGCGACACGCGATGAAGTATCAGCTGAAGAAATCGACCGCGAGAAGAAAGTCTTGACTGAGCAAGCACTTAACGAAGGCAAGCCTGCTAACATCGTTGAGAAGATGATTGCTGGTCGTATGAACAAGTACTTCGAGGAAATCTGCCTCGTTGACCAAACGTTCGTAAAAGACAGCGACTTCAAAGTTGGTAAGTACGTAGAATCAAAAGGCGGAAAAATCAACTCGTTCGTACGCTTCGAAGTAGGAGAAGGTATGGAGAAACGTGAAGAGAACTTTGCTGAAGAAGTTATGAACCAACTTAAAAAATAATCTGTGTCACAATCAGTGATGCAACTAAAAATGGGAACACGTCTGTATAACCTTGAGTTAGTTCGTTAAGGGAGCGTGTTCCCTTTTTTCAAGCAAGAGGAGGCAAAGTTATGGAACCGAAATATAAACGAATTGTGTTAAAATTGAGTGGAGAAGCGCTCGCTGGAGATCAAGGTTACGGGATCGACCCTAACATTGTAAACTCAATCTCAAGTCAAATTAAAGAATTGATCGAGATGGGTGTAGAAGTCGCCGTTGTTGTAGGTGCCGGAAACATTTGGCGTGGAAAGACGGGTAGTGAACTCGGGATGGATCGGGCAAACGCAGATTACATGGGTATGCTCGCAACTGTATTGAACTCACTTGCTCTTCAAGATAGCCTTGAAACGTACGGTGTCCAAACGCGCGTCCAAACATCAATTGAAATGCGACAAGTTGCTGAACCATACATTCGTCGTCGCGCAATGCGTCATCTTGAAAAAGGACGCGTCGTTATCTTTGCGGCCGGCACAGGAAACCCATATTTCTCAACGGACACGACAGCTGCTCTCCGTGCGGCTGAAATCGAAGCTGATGTCATCTTAATGGGTAAAAACAATGTGGACGGCGTCTATTCAGCTGATCCGAAATTGGACGCGACGGCAGTGAAGTACGATACGTTGTCTTATCTTGACGTCTTAAAGGATGGACTTCAAGTCATGGACTCGACAGCAACGTCACTTTGTATGGACAACCACATTCCATTGATTGTATTCTCATTGCTTGAAGAAGGTAACATTAAACGTGTCGTTCTCGGGGAACATATCGGGACGGTAGTAGGAGGAGTCAATTCATGAGTGTCAAAGAAGTATTGAAAACAGCTGAAGAAAAAATGGAAAAAGCGCATTCTTCACTTAAACGTGATTTTGGAACGCTTCGCACTGGCCGTGCCAGCGCATCGATTTTGGATCCTGTCCAAGTTGATTACTATGGTGTCCCAACACCACTCAATCAAGTGGCAAACATCAATACACCAGAAGCGCGCCTACTTTTGATTCAACCATGGGATAAGTCAATGGTTTCTGAAGTAGAGAAAGCGATTCAAAAGGCAGACCTCGGCTTGTCTCCATCATCTGACGGTACGGTCATTCGTTTGGCGATTCCTGCATTGACGGAAGAACGTCGTAAAGAATTAGTTAAAGTCACGAAAAAATACGCAGAAGAAGCGAAAGTTGCTGTCCGTAACGTTCGTCGTGACGCAAATGAAAACTTGAAGAAACTCGAGAAAGATGGCGAGTTAACAGAAGACGATCTCCGCGGATATGCAGATGACGTTCAAACGTTGACGGATTCGTATATCAAGAAGATTGATGAATCTGCAGCAATTAAAGAAAAAGAAATCATGGAAGTGTAATCACGGAAGTGGTATACCAAAAAGCTGTGTGGGGACCCTTTTTCTGAGAGGGTCCTTCTTTCATACAATCAGGAGGATGACAGAATGTTTAAATGGGTGAATCCTAAAACGAAAATCGAGGCGGAGTTAAGTGTTCCTGAGCACGTAGCCATCATTATGGATGGAAATGGACGCTGGGCCAAAAAACGTGGTCTCCCTCGCATCATGGGTCACCGGGAAGGGATGAAGTCCATCCGGGAAGCGGTACGAACAGCACAAGAACTCGGGATTCGGTCTCTGACGCTTTATGCGTTCTCTACAGAGAATTGGACTCGTCCGGAAGAGGAAGTCTCATTCTTGATGAAACTACCGAAACAGTTTTTGGAGACCGATTTGAAAGAACTCCACGAACAGAATGTACGAGTGCTCGTTGCGGGAGATACGTCGAAACTCCCACGAGAGACACGAGAAGCCGTTAACGAGGCGAGAGAACGGACCGTTGCGAACACAGGGTTGAATCTTGTCTTCGCACTCAACTACGGGGGACGGGATGAGCTCGTTCAAGCGATGCGCAGCATTGCAGGAGACGTTCAGTCCGGTTTGGTTCAGGCAGACGATATCGATGACCGTATGATTGGTGAACGACTCATGACACACGTTCAAGACGTGGATCTCGTTATTCGGACGAGCGGGGAACAACGACTCTCTAACTTTTTATTATGGCAAAGCGCATATGCTGAACTTCATTTCACAGAAGTATTGTGGCCGGAATTTAAGCGTGAGCATTTTGTAGAAGCGATTGAATCATACAACGCGCGCACGCGACGTTTTGGTGGGGTGTAACATGAAGACACGTATTATTACAGGACTATGGGCAGGAGCCATCTTCATCACGGTAATTGCGCTTGGAGGAAATGCATTTGTTTCATTGATGGGGATTTTAGCACTCATCGGATTGAGTGAATTCACGTTGATGCGACAGCATAAGCTGTTGGCGTTTCCGTTCTTGGTGACAGCGCTCCTCGTGGCGTTCCCATTCCTCTTATTATTGATTGAGAATCAGGTTGTCACGGATGAACTTCCGTTCTCGATTGAACAATGGCTCGTCTTAGGGCTCGTGCTGTTGCTGTTTTGGACAGTGGTCACGAAAAATCGGTTCACGTATGAAGACGCTAGTTTTTACTTCGTCTCAGCGGTCTATTTGGTCGTCGGTTTCTCTAGTTTTGCGTTAGTCCGGCTCTCTGAGGACGGTCTATCGAAAGTGTTGCTGATCTTGTTTATGATTTGGGCGACGGACTCGGGAGCATATTTTACCGGAAAGGCATTCGGGAAAGCCAAATTATGGCCATCGATTAGTCCGAACAAGACGATTGAAGGGGCGATTGGGGGCATTGTGTCTGCGATTGTACTCGGTATCATCTTCGTCTGGATTGATCCGATCTTGCCGATAATTGAGGTCGTCATTTTAGCGATTGTCGTGGCGGTAGTCGGACAGCTCGGAGATTTGGTGCAGTCTGCTTATAAGCGCCAGTATGGAGTCAAAGATTCGGGTCACCTGTTACCAGGACATGGTGGCATTTTAGACCGGTTTGATAGTATGATTGCGGTCTTTACCGTCATTTGGGTGTTTAATCTGCTTTAAAAAGGAGTGTCGAAATGAAGCGAATTAGCTTAATTGGTGGGACTGGTTCGATTGGCGTTCAAACTTGTGACGTCATCGAACAGCACCCCGACCTGTTTGAACTTGAGGCGTATGCGTTCGGAACGAACGTCGATGTCGCCACGGAATGGATCAATCGACTTAGACCAAAATATGTGTCGGCAACGAGTATCGAAGTACTCGAACAGTTGAAGCCACGTCTTACATATGAACCTCTCTATTTTATTGGACCGGAGGGGCTGAAAGAGTGTGCGACGGCAGAACGGGCTGACATCGTCGTGACGGCAGTCGTTGGAGCAGTTGGACTCGAACCGACGCTTGCGGCGATTCAAGCAGGGAAAGATATTGCACTCGCCAACAAGGAAACACTCGTTACCGCAGGACATCTTGTCAAAGCGGCCGTGAAAGAACATGGGGTCAACCTATTGCCTGTCGACAGTGAACACTCCGCGATTTATCAATGTTTGAACGGGGAACGAAGAGAAGATGTATCAAAGATTATTCTAACGGCTTCAGGCGGTAGTTTCCGTGATCGTTCACGTGATGAGCTGGCTGATGTGACTGTTGAAGACGCACTGAATCATCCGAACTGGTCAATGGGAGCAAAAATCACAATCGATTCGGCGACGATGTTCAACAAAGGCTTGGAAGTCATCGAGGCACACTGGCTGTTCGATATCGATTATAATGATATTGAAGTCATCTTGCATCGTGAATCGATTATTCATTCGATGGTCGAATTTAAAGATGCTGCCGTGATGGCCCAGCTTGGAAACCCGGATATGCGTGGTCCGATCCTTTATGCGCTATCGGGACCGAAGCGGCTTGAAATCGAGGGGAATAAGCGGTTAAACTTGAAGGAAATCGGAAAGCTGCATTTTGAAGAGGCTGATTTCAATCGTTACCCGGCACTCCGGTTAGCGTTCGAAGCAGGAAGAGCCGGTGGTTCCATGCCGACCGTCTTGAATGCAGCCAATGAAGTGGCAGTGGACCTATTCTTGAACGGTCAGATCACGTTTTTAGAGATTGAACGACTCGTCGAAGAAGCGATGGCTCGACATGAGGTCATTGCCGAGCCGACGCTCGCACAAATTCTAGAAGTTGACCGAGCAGTACGTCAACAGATTCAGCAAGGAATTGAAGGTGGGGAATAAATCATGACGACTTTTATCGCCATCGTTTTGATGTTTGGCGTTCTCATTTCGGTACACGAATGGGGACACCTCGTCATGGCGAAACGGGCAGGCATTCTCTGTCACGAGTTTGCAATCGGATTCGGTCCAAAAATTGTTTCATTCCGTAAAAATGAAACGCTCTATACCATTCGTCTTTTACCAATCGGTGGCTACGTCAAAATGGCCGGAGAAGATTTTGAACCGATTGAAGTCCGAGCGGGTCAGCATGTCGGACTTCGTCTCACTGAACAGGGGACGGTCGATCGTGTCTACTTCCAACCGGACACGGCTAAAGATGTCCATGTCGTCGGAACCGTCGATAAGTTCGATTCGACACATGAGTTGAAAGTTCAACTTCTCATCGATGAGGAAGTGCGGGTCTATTCATTAGAGCGAGACACACTCCTTGTCGACCAAGGGATGGAAATTCAAATTGCACCGTATGATCGAACGTTTGGGGCCCAGTCGGTTTGGAAGCGTGTCTTGGCCATCGCAGCCGGTCCGGCGATGAACTTTGTCTTGGCGTTCATCTTGCTCATTATTGTTGGGCTCGTTCAAGGAACCCCAACGAACGATGGTCAAATCGGTACGGTTCAACCGGATTCAGCCGCTGATGAGGCTGGTTTGATGAGTGGGGATGAAATCGTCTCGATTGAAGGCGAGCCGATTACCGATTGGCTCGACTTGCGATCTGCTTTAGAAGACCGCGCGGACACCCCTACGGAAGTCACGTATGTCCGTGATGGAGAGGAAGCAACTGTCACCCTTACACCACAAGCAGTCGAACAAAACGGAGAGACGGTCGGGATTCTTGGTGTCACGAACGCGCTCGAACGATCACCGGTCAAAGCCGTGACGACGGGGGCGGAAACGACATGGACGATGTCGACGCTGATTTTCTCTGCGGTCGGTGATTTGGTGACAGGACAAGTCGGTGTCGATCAACTAGCAGGTCCGGTCGGGATTGTACGGATGACAGATGAAGTAGCGGCGAGCGGTTTGATCATGCTGTTGAATTGGACAGCGCTTCTCTCCGTCAACCTTGCCATCTTCAACTTGCTCCCATTGCCAGCGTTAGACGGAGGACGTTTGATTTTCCTCTTGTTCGAAGCGGTACGCGGACGTCCAATCGATCCGAAAAAGGAAGGATTCGTCCACTTTATCGGATTCGCACTCTTGATGATTTTAATGTTGATTGTCACTTGGAACGACATTCAATCATTCTTTAAATAAGCTGTTTGTAGAGAAGGGAAACGTTGAACTGTATGAAACAATCTAGATTGCTCATGCCTACATTGAGAGAAGTGCCGGCTGACGCGGAAGCGGTCAGCCATCAACTCCTCGTCCGTGGAGGATTCATCCGTCAAAATGCGGCAGGAATTTATTCTTATCTTCCACTCGGACATAAAGTGTTACACAACATCCAAACGATCATCCGCGAAGAGATGAATCGTGCCGGAGCTCAAGAGCTATTGATGCCTGCCATCCAACCGGCAGAACTTTGGGAAGAGACAGGACGATGGGGCATTTACGGTCCTGAGTTGATGCGCTTGACGGACCGTCATGACCGTCGCTTCGCACTCGGTGCGACACACGAAGAATTGATTACATCGATCGTCCGAGATGAGCTCAACTCGTATAAAAAACTTCCGATGAACTTGTACCAGATTCAAACGAAGTATCGTGATGAGCGTCGACCACGTTTTGGATTGCTGCGCGGACGCGAATTCTTGATGAAAGACGCCTATTCATTCCACGCGACACAAGAAGACTTAGATGAAGAATATACAAACATGTATAATGCCTACTCACGTATCTTCGACCGTACAGGACTGAAGTATCGTCCGGTCGTCGCAGACTCTGGGGCAATCGGCGGGAAAGACACGCATGAATTCCAAGCGCTTGCGGATATTGGTGAAGATACAATTGTCTACACGGACACGTCGAACTATGCGGCGAATATCGAGATGGCCGAAACGCTCGACCGTTATGAGATGCAACAAGCTGACGTTCGTCCCCTCGAAAAAGTGAACACGGAAGAAAATCGTACGATTGAGGACGTGGCGGCATTCTTGAATGTGGACCCGAAGACGACAATCAAATCTGTCTTGTTTAACGTGGATGGCGAAACCGTCATGGCAATCGTTCGTGGCGACCACGAAGCGAATGAAGTCAAAGTGAAGAACGCACTCGGTGGACTCGACATTCAACTTGAAGAAGAAGCGAAAATCGTTGAGTTGTTCAACTGTGCACCAGGTACACTCGGACCGATTAACGCTCCAGTCAAAGTCGTTGCCGACTATGCGGTCAAATACTTAGTGGATGCTGTCTGTGGTGCTAACGAGGCGAACACACACTACACGGGTGTAAATGCTGCGCGCGACCTTGCCGAGATGACATACCACGATTTACGTTTCGTTGTCGAAGGCGATTTGGCACCGGATGAGTCCGGTCCGGTTCGTTTTGCTCGTGGGATTGAAGTGGGACAAGTATTTAAACTCGGAACACGATATTCAGAAGCGATGGGTGCGACATTCCTCAACGAAGAGGGTCGTGCCGAACCACTCATCATGGGTTGCTACGGCATTGGGGTGTCACGCACACTTTCAGCCATCGTCGAACAACATCACGACGACCGTGGAATCATTTGGCCACGTAACGTAGCGCCGTTCGATCTCCATTTGATTGCAATCAACGCAAAAGATGAGACGCAAGTCGAGTTGGCGAACCGTCTTTATGAAGAGCTCGGTCAAACATACGATATCTTGTTCGACGACCGGAAAGAACGTGCGGGCGTCAAGTTTGCCGATGCAGATTTGATCGGACTCCCGATTCGCGTGAACGTCGGGAAAAAAGCTGGCGAAGGCATCGTTGAAGTGAAAGTACGTGCAACAGGTGAAGTGATTGAAACATCAATCGATGAATTGAAAGAAGTCATCGCTTCAAAATTTAGCGAAGTTCATTAATGGATGAAGGTGACAGCGGAAGCGGTCACCTTCATTTGTCGAATTGGCATAAAGGGGGAAAGACGGACCCGTGGAAGCAAATCAAAAGATGCAATTATTATTAAGTGACCTTGGGATCACGACCGAGACGGACCTGTTTGATCAGGCCGAACTCTCACGACTCGTCGTCAATAAGAAGCGACGGACGTGGACGTTCTATTTTTCATTTCCAGCAGTATTGCCATACGACGTGCATCAATTGTTCATGAGTCGACTAGAAAGCCGTTATGCAACGTTTGCGGATGAGGTGTACGCTCGGTTCTCGACAGTAGCGGGTGGGAGCGAGCAAGACTATATCGACTATTGGCCACGAATCGTCAGCGAGTTGAGCCAAGTATCTGGCGCGATGCGCAGTTATTTCGGCTCCGTTTCGCCACGATTCGAGCAGAACAAACTTATGATTCCGGTGCGTTCCGCACCTGAGGCGAGTTATGTGGACAAAGAGCTCTGTCAAGAAGTACAGGCGCTCTATAGTGCCTATGGGTTCACAAAAAAACCGTGTCAGGCTCAATTTTCGGAAGACGCTGAGGCAAATCAAGCCCTTCGCGAACAGGTCGTTCAAGAAGATATCGAACAAGCGAAAATGGCACTGGCTGCCCAATTCGCCAAGGCAACAGAAACGAACGACGAACCGATTACAGAAATCCGGATGGGTGCGCTCATTAAAGATGAGATTGTCCCAATCAAGACGATTATCGAGGAAGAACGACGTGTCGCGATTCGTGGACTCGTCTTCTCAGCAGAGCGCAAAGAGTTGAAGAGTGGTAAGAAACTATTCACGTTCAAGATGACGGATTACACAGACTCATTGATTGTGAAGGTATTTGCACGCGATGACGATGACGACCGTATGCTTAGTGCCGTCAAAAAAGGGATGTGGATTCAAACGGCCGGTCGGGTCGAAGATGATTCGTTCATGCGCGAACTATGTATGATGGCATCTCAACTTCAAGAAGTGAAAGTAGAACCACCACGTGACGAATGGGAAGGTGAGAAACGCGTCGAACTTCACGCGCATACACAGATGAGCCAAATGGATGCCGTCACAAATGTCTCGTCGCTCGTCGCTCGTGCCGCAAAATGGGGACACCGTGCCATTGCCATTACCGACCATGCTGGAGTTCAGGCGTTCCCGGAAGCCTATTACGCCGGGAAGAAAAATGATATCAAAGTGTTATACGGAGTCGAGGCGAACGTCGTCAACGATGGTGTCCCTGTCGCTTATCATGCGACCGATGTGGCATTGGATGATGCGACATACGTCGTCTTCGACGTCGAGACAACGGGACTTTCTGCCGTCTACAATAAAATCATCGAACTCGCTGGGGTTAAAATCAAGGACGGAGAAATCATTGACCGGTTTGAAGCGTTCGCCGACCCGAAACATGCCTTGTCAGCGACCACCATCGAATTGACAGGGATCACGGATGACATGGTCCAAGGTCAACCGGACCCGGAAGTGATCACGAAACAGTTCGTCGAGTGGTGTGGCGACAGCATTCTCGTTGCCCATAACGCGTCATTCGACATGGGCTTCCTCGAGGCGACACTCCGTAGTGGTGGGCATGAACCGGACGATTACCCGGTCATCGACACGCTCGAACTTGCTCGAACGCTGATGCCGACGTTGAAGAATCATCGACTCAATACACTCGCGAAGCGATTCGATATCGAACTGACACAACATCACCGTGCCATTTACGATGCGGAAGCAACGGCGTATTTGCTCATGAAGTTACTCGATCTCGCTAAGCAGATGTTCGAAATGACGACACATCGCTCGTTGAACGCGAAAGTCGGCAGTGACGTGTCGAAGATTCGTCCGTTCCATGCGACCATCTACGCGAAAAACAAAAAGCCAGGACTTCGTCATTTATACGAGCTCATCTCCTTATCTCACATCGATTACTTGTATCGGATGGCACGCATGCCACGTTCCGAGCTTGTGAAACGGCGAGAAGGATTATTGATTGGTTCGGCTTGTGATAACGGGGAGATTTTTGACGCCGCCTTGAACAAGTCGGATGATGAACTCGAGAAGATGATGTCATTTTATGACTTTATCGAGATTCATCCCCCGGCACTCTACCACCATTTGATTGATAAAGAGATTGTGACGAATGAATTAGAACTCCGCGAAATCATTAAGCGCATCATTCGTGTCGCCGAGAAGGCCGAGTTACCGGTTTGTGCGACAGGGAATGTGCACTATCTAGATCGGTCGGACCGGTCTTATCGCGAAATCTTGATTCGTACACAAGGTGGGGCAAACTTCATCAATACGCGTAAGGAATTACCACATGCGCACTTCCGGACGACAAAAGAAATGATGGAAGAGTTCAAGTTTTTAGGTGACGATTTAGCGCGTGAAATCGTCATCACGAATCCGAATGCAATCGCCGATCAGATTGAGTCGATTCAAATCATCCCGGATGATTTGTACACACCTAAAATTGAAGGGGCAGATGATGAGGTTCGGAATATGAGCTACGACATGGCTCGCTCCATCTATGGAGACGAGTTGCCTGAAATCGTGGAGGCGCGTCTTGAGAAAGAGCTCAAATCGATTATCGGTCACGGGTTCGCCGTCATTTATTTGATTTCGCATAAACTCGTTAAAAAATCACTCGATGATGGATATCTGGTCGGTTCGCGGGGGTCGGTCGGGTCGAGTCTCGTCGCAACGATGACGGAAATCACCGAAGTCAACCCGCTACCGCCTCACTACGTCTGTCCGAACTGTCAGCACTCACATTTCTTTAATGATGGATCGGTCGGTTCGGGGTATGACTTGCCAGACAAGGAGTGTCCGGAGTGCGGCACGTGGTACAAAAAAGACGGTCATGATATTCCGTTCGAGACATTCCTTGGTTTCAAAGGGGACAAAGTACCGGATATCGACTTGAACTTCTCAGGTGAATATCAACCGCATGCCCACGCCTATACAAAAGTACTGTTCGGAGAAGAATACGTCTATCGTGCCGGGACAATCGGAACGATTGCCGACAAAACGGCTTATGGATACGTGAAAGGCTATGCGACCGAGAACGATAAGATTTATCGGAACGCCGAAGTCGACCGTCTCGTTTCTGGGGTCACCGGTGTAAAAAGGACGACGGGGCAACACCCAGGGGGTATCATCGTCGTACCGGACTATATGGACATCGCGGATATCTCCCCGATTCAATATCCGGCGGATGACAATTCGTCTGAATGGAAGACGACTCACTTCGACTTCCACTCCATCCATGACAACTTATTGAAACTTGATATTCTCGGGCATGATGACCCGACCGTCATCCGGATGTTACAGGATTTGTCTGGTATCGATCCAAAGACGATTCCGACAGATGACCCGACAGTCATGAAGATTTTTTCTTCACCAGAAGTGCTTGGGGTGACACCAGAACAGATTGAATCGAAAACCGGGACGCTCGGGATTCCAGAATTCGGGACGAAATTCGTTCGTCAGATGCTTGAAGAGACAAAACCTTCGACGTTCTCGGAGCTCGTTCAAATTTCCGGTCTATCCCACGGAACAGACGTCTGGCTCGGGAACGCGAACGAATTGATTTATAACGGGACGTGCGAACTGAAGGATGTGATTGGTTGTCGAGATGACATCATGGTCTATCTGATTTACGCGGGCCTCGAACCGTCATTCGCCTTTAAAATCATGGAATCCGTCCGGAAAGGGAAAGGGCTTACGGAAGAGATGGAGTCCGAGATGCGAGAGAATGACGTGCCGGAATGGTATATCTCGTCTTGTAAGAAAATCAAGTACATGTTCCCGAAAGCACACGCGACTGCCTACGTGTTAATGGCGGTCCGGATTGCATACTTTAAAGTACATCATCCGATTCTGTACTACGCGACGTACTTTACCGTTCGAGCGGGAGATTTTGACTTATCCGCGATGATCAAAGGTCCCCAGGCCGTTCGTAAGGCGATGTCGGATATTCGAGAAAAAGGGTTCGATGCGACAGCGAAGGATAAAGGGCTACACACGGTCCTCGAACTTGCGCTCGAAATGCTCGAGCGGGGAATGAAGTTCCAAAACATCGACTTGTATCGGTCGAGTGCGACAGAGTTCTTGATTGAAGACAATACGCTGATTCCACCTTTCAACGCGGTCGATGGACTGGGAACGAATGCGGCAAAAGCGATTGTCGAAGCAAGGGAAGAAGGACAGTTCCTTTCGAAAGAAGATTTGCGGAAACGTGCGAAACTTTCGAAAACGGTCATCGAGACACTCGATACGATGAAATGTCTCGAAGGTCTGCCTGATGAGAACCAACTCTCATTCTTTGATTTTGGGGTGTAAGTTGCGATTTATCGGGAAAATATGATATATTAGTATCGAACAAAGTTGGATACTACGACGGAAAGGAGTAGGGAACCCTACTCCTTTCTTGTATGTAAAAGCCAGAAGGAGGGATGAGAGTGTCCAAAATAACAGAAGTCGTTGAATCGATTGCGTTGCCGATCGTAGAACGAGAAAACATGGAATTGGTCGATGTGGAATTTGTTAAGGAAGGTCCAGACTGGTTCTTGCGCGTCTATATCGATAAGCCGGGGGGCGTCGATTTGGACGATTGCGTCAATATCAATGAACAGCTCTCGGAAAAACTAAACGAAACCGATCCGATTGAACAGGCTTATTATCTTGATGTCTCGAGTCCTGGTGCGGAGCGTCCGCTGAAAAAGCCGAGCGATTTTGAACGTGCGGTAGGCAAAAATGTCTACATGAAAACGTTCGCTCCGATCGATGGTGCCAAAGAGTTTGAAGGAATTTTGACGGCATATGATGGGGAAACGGTCGTGATCGAGACACGCATCAAGACAAGAAAAAAAGCGGTATCGCTACCGGTTGACAAAATTGCACAAGCCCGCTTAGCGGTCACGTTTAGTTAAGGAGAGGGAAGAAGATGGGTCCACAATTACTCACTACAATCGATCAGATTGCCAAAGAAAAAGGAATCGACAAAAATATCATTATCGATGCACTCGAACAAGCGCTCATTTCTGCGTATCGCCGCAACGTGGCGAACCCGAACGAGCACGTGAAAGTCGAGTTTGATCAGGTGACGGGGGATATCCGTGTCTACGCTTTGTTAGAAGTCGTAGAGCGCCTCACGCAACCGGACCAACAGCTCTCACTCGAAGAAGCACATGAAATCGATCCGAACTATGAGCTCGGCGATTTCCATAAAGAAGAAGTCACACCGAGTGATTTCGGACGTGTCGCGGCGATGACGGCAAAACAAGTCGTCACACAGAAGATGCGTGAAGCGGAACGCGAACGCATCTACAACCACTTCGCTGACAAAGAAGATGAAATCATGACAGGGATCGTGGAGCGTTTTGACCCACGCAACCTTTATATCGGTCTCGAAAACAACATTGAAGCTGTATTGACACCGAATGAACAGATGCCGAACGAGTCATACCAAATTCATGATCGCATCAAAGTATACGTGACAAAAGTAGATTCAACGACGAAAGGTTCAGGTGCAGCGATTCAAGTTTCGCGTACGCATCCGGGACTTTTGCGCCGTTTGTTCGAACTCGAAGTTCCAGAGATTTCAAACGGAACAGTGGACGTGATGTCAGTATCACGCGAAGCGGGTGACCGTTCGAAAATAGCTGTACATTCGGATATCGTCGACCCAGTCGGCGCTTGTGTCGGACCGAAAGGACAACGTGTTCAAACGATCGTCGACGAATTGAACGGCGAGAAAATTGATATCGTCCGTTGGTCTGAAGACCCGAAAGAGTTCGTTCGTAACGCACTCAGCCCGGCTCAGGTCGTTGCGGTATATGTCAACGAGCCAGCAAAATCGACGACAGTCGTCGTACCGGACTATCAATTGTCACTCGCGATCGGGAAACGTGGTCAAAACGCCCGTCTCGCTGCGAAATTGACAGGATGGAAAATCGATATCAAGAGTGAAACGGATGCCGAAGCACTTGATTTGTTCGATACGTTCGCTGAAAAAGTTGAATCAGAACCAGAAATTGTTCAAAATGAAGTAGAACAAGACTTATCAGATGCTACAGTTGAAACGACTGCGGTGAAAGAAGAGGAATGACCATGAAGCAAAAGAAACTTCCTTTGCGTAAGTGTGTGGTCACACAAGAAATGCTCCCGAAAAAAGAATTGATTCGTGTCGTTCGTACGCCTGAAGGTGACGTGGTCATCGATCAGACGGGTAAAGTGAACGGTCGTGGCGCATACTTATCAAAAGATATCGAAGTCGTCCGTCAAGCAGAGAAAAAACGGACGCTCGACCATCACTTGAAAGTAAAGACGAGCGACGACTTGTATGAACAGTTGAAAGCTGTCGCAGGTGGCGAATCATGAGCCAGTGGGAATCATTGTTAGGCCTTGCTGCTCGAGCGAGGAAAGTAACGATGGGAGAAGAGTTTGTATTAAAGGATGTACGAGCGGGTCGTGCCAAGCTCGTCATTCTAGCCGGAGATGCAGGTGCCTCGACGAAAAAACGAGTCACTGACAAATGTGCGTCTTATCAAGTGCCATTGATTGAAGTGAGCGATCGCTATACAATCGGGGCTGCACTCGGTAAAGACATGCGTGTCGTCGTATCGGTGACAGAATCCGGATTTGCGAACAAGCTTAAGCAACTTCTCTCTTAACTATTAACGGAGGTGGATGCTTTGGGAAAACGCGTCTATGAATTTGCAAAAGAACAGAATGTAACGAGTAAACAAGTCATTACTCAATTAGAAAAATTGAACAAACCGGTGAAAAACCATATGGCCGTCCTCGATGAGGAAACGGTAAAACAATTGGACCGTGTGTTCAATCCTGAAAAATATCGTGCTGAAAAACAAGCGGAAGCGAAAGCGACGTCAACATCGAATGAGCCGAAGCAAGAGAAAAAAGAAGCACAATCGCCACGTCCACAAGCGGGACAACAGAACCGTGGCGGTCAAAACAATCGCGGTGGACAAAATCGTAACGACAACCGAAACAACGACCCACGCAATAAAAAACGTGGAAAAGGGAAAGGCAAAGGCAAGCCGGTAAAAGCGGCTGTGCCACAAGAAGCCGATCCAAACTCGAAGACAAGTCAGCGTAAAGCAGCACGTCTCGCGCAAGAGGCAGAGATGGGCAACGTCATCAAGTATGACGATGTACTCAGCGTGTCTGACCTTGCTTCAAAAATGAATAAAAAGCCAAATGAAATCATCATGAAGTTGATGGGTCTCGGTGTCATGGCAACCATCAACCAAACGCTTGATGATGAAACGGTTGAATTACTCGCTGCAGAATTCGGCTTTGAGGTTGAAAAAGAAGTTGTTGTCGATGAGACAGACTTTGAAACAGTTGAGATCGACTTCTCACAATATGACCTGGAAGAACGTCCAGCTGTCGTTACCATCATGGGTCACGTCGACCACGGGAAAACGACACTTCTTGACTCGATTCGTAACACGAAAGTCGTCGCAGGAGAAGCGGGCGGAATCACGCAGCACATCGGTGCTTACCAAGTTGAAGTCAACGATAAGAAAATCACATTCCTCGATACACCAGGTCACGCAGCCTTCACAACGATGCGCGCCCGCGGTGCCGAAGTGACAGATATCGCGATCATCGTCGTTGCGGCTGACGATGGCGTCATGCCACAAACAGAGGAAGCAATCTCGCACGCCAAGGCAGCGAACGTTCCAATCATCGTGGCAGTCAACAAAATGGACAAAGAAGGGGCAAACCCTGACCGTGTCAAACAAGAGTTGACAGAGTTCGGTCTCATCCCTGAAGAGTGGGGCGGCGAAACAATCTTCGTTCCGATTTCTGCCATCAAAGGCGAAGGGATCGATGAATTGCTCGAGATGATTCTCCTCGTATCTGAAGTCGAAGAATATAAATCGACACCAGACATGCCAGCTCGTGGTTCAGTCATCGAGGCGAAACTCGACAAAGGACGTGGACCGGTCGCGACACTTCTCGTTCAACACGGTACACTTCGAATCGGAGACTCAATCGTCGTCGGTAGCACATTCGGTCGTGTCCGTGCGATGGTCAACGATATCGGTCGCCGTGTGAAACAAGTCGGACCATCTACACCGATTGAAATCACTGGTTTGAACGACGTTCCACAAGCGGGTGACCAGTTCATCGTCTTCGAAGATGAGAAGAAAGCACGTGCAATCGGGGAAAAACGTTACCAACGTTACCTTGAGTCACAGCGTCGTGAGTCGGCGAAAGTAAGTCTTGATGATTTGTTCAGCCGCATTCAAGAAGGTGAAGTGAAAGACTTGAACGTCATCATCAAAGCAGACGTTCAAGGGTCAGCCGAAGCATTGGCTGGTTCACTCCGCAAGATTGATGTCGAAGGCGTCAAAGTTAACATCGTTCACCAAGGTGTCGGTGCAATCACGGAAGGTGACGTCATCCTCGCTTCAGCTGCGAATGCTGTCATCATCGGATTCAACGTCCGTCCTGATGGAAACGCACGTTCGATGGCGGAACAAGAGAACGTTGAAATGCGTCTCCACCGCATCATCTACAACGCAATCGAAGAAATCGAGAGCGCGATGAAAGGGATGCTTGACCCAGAGTTCGTGGAAGAAATCACAGGTCAAGTCGAAGTCCGTGACGTCTTCAAAGTTTCGAAAGTCGGTGCGATTGCAGGTTGTTATGTGACAGAAGGTAAAATCACACGTGACGCCGGTGTCCGTGTCATTCGTAACGGAATCGTGATTTACGAAGGTAAACTCGATACGCTTCGTCGTTTCAAAGATGACGTGAAAGAAGTTGCGACTGGTTATGAGTGTGGGATTAAAGTAGAGAAATTTGATGACATCAAAGTAGAGGATGTCATTGAAGCGTTCGTCATGAAAGAAGTCGAACGTAAATAATGTGAGGAGGGATCACGTATGAAAATTCGTGCCCAACGTGTTGCCGAGCAAATGCGTAAAGAAATAACAGATGTCTTGTTACGGGAAGTCAGTGACCCGCGTACAAAAAACGCTACGATTACGAGCGTTGATGTGACAGGTGACTTACAGCAAGCAACAGTCTATTATACGGTGCTTGGTGATGAGGAAGATGTGAAAGCAGAAACGCAAGCTGGTCTCGATAAGGCGAAAGGGTTTATCCGTCGCGAAATCGGGAATCGCATCCGTCTTCGGAAAACACCAGAGATCTCGTTTGAATATGATTCTTCAGTCGCATATGGTAGCCATATCGATTCGTTGATTCGTGATTTGAACAAAGATTAATAATTTGAAAGGGGAGACGTCGTTCTCCCTTTTTTTATATGGAGGGATGAAATTGGAACCGAACGGAGTGCTCGTACTCGATAAAGATGCTGGCATGACGAGTCATGACTGCGTATTTAAATTACGAAAATTATTCCAGACGAAAAAGGTCGGTCACACGGGTACGCTTGACCCGGAAGTGACAGGCATATTGCCCATCTGTTTAGGACGCGCCACAAAGTTATCGCGTTTTATCACAGATGAAGGGAAGCGTTACGTGGCCGAGGTGACGATTGGTACCGCCACGATGACCGAGGACGCGCATGGCGAGGTCGTCGCGCAGAAGTCAGTCACACCGAACGATTTGGATGCAACCCAGATTGACGAGGCGATGCGCCAATTGACAGGGAGGATTGAACAAATCCCGCCGTACTACTCGGCGGTCAAAGTAAATGGGAAGAAGTTGTACGAGTATGCTCGGAAAGGGCAGACCGTCGAACGACCTCGGCGGACGGTCGAGATTCATCGTCTGGAGCGGACGAGTGAATTGATATTCGAAGCGGACGTCTGTCGATTCCGAATGGAAATCGACTGTGGGAAAGGGACGTATATTCGAACGCTCGCCGTTCAGATTGGGGAGAAACTCGGTTACCCTGCCCATATGAGCGAACTCAGACGGACGAGCTCAGGAACGTTTGATGAAGCGACCGCGGTAACACTCGGAACGCTTCAAACACTTGAAACGGTCGAGGAGCGAATGGCGTATGTCATTCCTCTCGAAGATGTGATCAAACGCTGGCCAATGATCACCATTCCAAAGAATCGGGAACGCTATATTCGCAACGGTGGGAAGCTGAACGGCGTTTCGCTCGAATTTGAGTTATTTACTGTCTATAATGAAGAAGGAATCCCTCTTGCTTTATATCGAAGACAAGAAGGAACGACAGACGCTACAGTCGAGGTCATGTTGGCTATCGACTAAGGGGGAATTTGACAGTATGGAAACAAAACATCTCACTTATCCAGAAACACCCGACGTGTATCCATCCATTATGGTACTCGGTTTCTTCGACGGTGTTCATAAAGGGCATCAAGCTGTAATCAATCATGCCAAACGCGTGGCAGCTGAGCACAACCTGCCGGTGACGGTCGTCACGTTCGATCCTCATCCGAAACAAGTACTCTCCAATAAACCGGATGCGGTCCGCTATATTACACCGCTGTCCCGGAAACTGAAGCGCATCGAAGCGCTCGGGGTAGAGCGTTGCCTCGTCTTGACATTCACAAAAGAATTGGCCAATTTGTCCCCGCAACAGTTTGTAGATGATTATTTGATCGGTGCCGGAGCCGTGCACGTGACAGCTGGTTTTGATTACTCGTATGGAAAGTTTGGAGAAGGGACGATGGAGACACTTCCGTACCATGCGCGTGACCAATTCACGACGTCTGTCGTCACAGAGCAGACGATGGATGGGGAAAAAGTGTCATCTACCCGCATCCGTAAACTCTTGGCAGAGGGACAGGTCGATGCCGCACATGAACTCCTCGGTACGCCATACGTGATCTGTGGCGAAGTCATTCACGGTGATGCGAGAGGGCGTACAATCGGTTTCCCGACTGCGAACGTGTTGATGGACGCTTCGTACGTCATGCCACGATTGGGCGTATACGCGACTCGAGTCACGCTACCGGACGGACGGATGTTCCACGCGATGACGAATGTTGGACGTCGTCCGACGTTTTATGAGACGGGATTGGTCTCTGTTGAGAGCCATCTCTTCGACTTCTCCGAGGATTTATATGGACAAGTCATCGAAATCGAGTGGATCCAATATATTCGGAATGAACGCGCGTTCGATGGGTTGGATGCATTGGTCGCTCAACTAAAAGAAGATGAGGTGGCAGCTCGTTCAATCCTATCTTGACTTTCAAGAGCGGGTACGCTATCCTTGTCAAGTACGCAAAGTACACCGCTTCGCTTGGCTGGTCGATTCACCAACGTCGGCTCGGCAACGCGGCAATTTTTCATTAAATGGAGGTGGAGAGGCAATGGCACTCTCAAAAGAACGTAAAAACGAAATTATCGCGGAATTCGCGACAAAACAAGGTGACACAGGTTCACCGGAAGTACAAGTGGCTGTGTTGACTGAACAAATCAACACATTGAACGACCACCTTCGTACACACAAGAAAGACCACCACTCACGTCGCGGTCTCTTGAAAATGGTTGGACGTCGTCGTAACTTGCTTACGTACCTTCGTAACAAGGACGTTACACGTTACCGTGAATTGATTCAACGCCTCGGTCTCCGTCGTTAATCGATTGAGACTGTTTAACGGGCTGGGACAACGTCCTAGTCCGTTTCTTCTTTTTTAAGGAAAATGATTAGACATTCGTTGGAATGAGTTACATAATAAACTAGATAAGGTTTGAGAGGAGAATGTACATGTTAGGTACGAAACAAGTATTCTCTACAGAGTGGGGCGGACGCCCACTGTCTGTAGAGGTCGGCCAACTTGCGAAGCAAGCAAACGGCTCGGCACTCGTGCGTTATGGAGATACGGTTGTCCTTGCGACAGTGACGGCTTCAAAAGCACCAAAAGATTTAGACTTCTTCCCATTGACGGTCAACTATGAGGAGAAACTTTACTCGGTCGGTAAAATTCCAGGTGGTTTCCTTCGCCGTGAAGGTCGCCCGGGTGAAAACGCGATTTTGACATCACGTCTCATCGACCGCCCGATTCGTCCGCTCTTCCCAGACGGATTCCGTCATGACATTCAAGTCATGATTTACGTCATGTCAAACGACCCAGATTGCTCGGCTGAAATGGCGGGTATGCTAGGAACATCGATCGCGCTCTCGATTTCAGATGTACCGTTTGACGGTCCAATCGCTGGCGTGACAGTCGGACGTGTAGACGGCGAGTTCGTCATCAACCCGACGACGGCTCAGTTGGAGAAAACGGACCTTGAACTTCAAGTTGCAGGGACATCGACAGCCATCAACATGGTTGAAGCAGGTGCGAACGAAGTGCCTGAGGACATCATGCTCGAGTCGATCTTGTTTGGACATGAAGAAATCAAGCGTTTGATCGCATTCCAACAAGAAATCGTAGAAGCCGTCGGAAAACCTAAATTCGAATACACGGTCTCGAAATACGATGAGGCGCTTACTGCTGAACTCGAAGCAGCTCGTCCTGAAATCGTAGAAGCGGTTCAAGTGGAAGAGAAACATGCTCGTGACGAAGCCATCAACGAAGTGATTGCGAAATATGTTGCGATGTATGAAGAACGTCTTGCTGACGAGCCATCGAAACTCGGTGAAGTTTCAGGGATTTTGAACAAGTTCGTCAAAGATGAAGTCCGTCGTTTGATCACGGTCGAAAAAGTCCGCCCAGACGGACGTCGTCCAGACGTGATTCGTCCGCTCGCGTCAGAAGTCGGATTACTCCCACGCGCACACGGTGTCGGTCTCTTCACACGTGGTCAAACACAGGTCATGTCGGTCGCGACTCTCGGTGTCATCGGAGACGCACAAATCATCGATGGAATCGGTCTTGAAGAGAACAAGCGCTTTATGCACCACTATAACTTCCCGCCATTCTCAGTCGGTGAAGCACGTCCTGTCCGTGCACCAGGTCGTCGTGAAATCGGTCACGGGGCACTCGGTGAACGTGCACTTCTTCCAATTATTCCGAAAGAAGCAGACTTCCCGTATACGATTCGTCTCGTTTCAGAAGTACTCGAATCAAACGGTTCAAGTTCACAAGCTTCGATTTGTGGGTCGACACTCGCATTGATGGATGCAGGTGTGCCAATCAAAGCGCCAGTCGCTGGGATTGCCATGGGTCTTATCATGGAAGGTGAGCATTACACGGTCTTGACAGATATTCAAGGACTTGAAGACCACCTTGGGGATATGGACTTCAAAGTAGCTGGAACGAAAGACGGGATCACTGCCCTTCAAATGGATATCAAGATTGCCGGAATCACGCGTGAAATTCTAGAAGAAGCGCTTGAACAGGCACGTGTCGGTCGTTTGCACATTCTTGACCACATGCTTGAGACGTTGGATACACCACGTACACAATTGTCGAAATACGCACCGAAGATTGTGACGATGACAATCAATCCGGATAAAATCCGCGACGTCATCGGACCAGGTGGGAAGATGATCAACAGCATCATCGACCAAACGGGCGTCAAGATCGACATCGAACAAGATGGTACGGTCTTCATCGCCTCGACGGACCAAGAAGGAATCGATCTTGCCATGTCTATGATCGGTGACATTGTCCGTGAAGTCGTCGTCGGTGAAGTATACGATGCTACCGTACGTCGCATCGAGAAATTCGGCGCATTCGTCGAGTTATTCAAAGGGAAAGATGCACTCGTACACGTATCCGAATTCAGCCTTGAGCGTGTCGCAAACGTCGAGGATGTTGTGAAGCTTGGCGATTCGATTCAAGTCAAAGTCACTGAAATCGATGACAAAGGTCGTGTCAACGCATCACGAAAAGCGCTCATCTTAGAAGGATTGTCTCCTGAAGAGCGTGAGGCATACGAAGCGAAACGGAAGGCAGCACGTGAAAGCCGTCCACCTCGCGAAAGCCGTCCGCCACGTCGTGACGGGGACCGTCGTCCACCGCGCTCGACAAATTAATTATTCTGGCCATCGTCTTGGTGCGATGGCCTTTTTCATAGGAGTGAGAATATGGAATGGATGACACTAGAGAACGGTGTTCGAATCATCATCGAACCAATCGATGGTTCACTCAGCACCTCAACCGGGGTATTCATTAAAGCCGGAACACGTACAGAAACTTTTGAGAACATCGGCATCAGCCATTTGATTGAACATATGCTGTTCAAGGGCACCGCATCAAAAAGCGCAAAAGAGATTGCTTCCTTTTTCGATGAGCTCGGTGGAAGCGTCAACGCATTCACCTCGAAAGACCATACATGCTTTTATGTGAAGACGCTCGATGAACACGCGATCATGGCGCTCGACGTACTGACAGATATGCTGTTTGAGTCGGTGCTCGATGCACAGGAGTTGGAAAAAGAAAAGCGTGTCGTTGTGGAAGAAATTAAAATGTATGAGGACACGCCGGAAGATCTCGTTCATGAACTATTGGCCATTGCGGCGTATCGTGACGATATCCTCGCTCAACCTATTTTAGGGACGGAGGAGAGTGTCAATCGATTGACACGTGACCAGCTCGTCGAATACTTACAGGAACAGTATACGGCCGAGCAAATTGTCGTCTCGATTGCAGGTCATGTTTCTGAAGAATTGATTGAGGCGGTAAAACGTAGGTTTGCTCACATCCCTTCTAGGGAATCGTCGAAAGAAATCAATCAACCGGAACTGTTCCATGACACATTGTCGAAACAAAAAGAAACGGAGCAAGCCCACCTCTGCTGGAACTACGAAGCGATTCCCGCGACGGATGACCGTTTGCCTCACTTGGCATTGATGAACAACGCAATCGGCGCGACGATGTCTTCGCGTTTATTCCAGTCCATCCGTGAAGAAGAAGGGTTAGCTTATTCCATTTACTCTTACTACACGACGTTTTCCGATCACGGTACGTTTACCATTTATGTCGGTACGTCACCGGATACGTTAGAACAAGTCGAAGTCATCCTTGAGAGAGAGATGAAGCGACTTGTCGCAGAAGGTTTGACTGCTGAGGAAGTAGACAAAGGCAAGCGACAATTGAAAGGGTCGATCGCCCTCGGGAATGAAAGTTCGAGTGCCCGCATGAACCGGAACGGACGGAACTTGCTATTGCTCGACGAAGTCGAGCCGATTGAACAAGTGATTGAGAAAGTAGAACGGATTGAACGCGATGAGGTCAATGCATTGATTCGTGAGGTGTTGAACCATCGCCCGGCGAAGTCATATGTCCTCCCAAACGAAGCGTGACTTGAAACCGAATTGTAAGTTCTCTACACTGATTAAGAGGTATTCTTTAGTTTGGATAGGATACAGGTGAAAGAAGGGAAAGACTTGAACTTAACGGATTTAGTGAAGACGATACAACTAATTAATCAACCAAATCTAGAAGGCATCGTCGTGACGCATGTGACGACGGACTCGCGAGAAGTTGTGCCGGGAACGCTGTTTGTCGCCATCAAAGGCTATACGGTCGATGGGCATGAATATGCGGCACAAGCGGTAGCGCGAGGCGCGGTGGCAGTCGTTAGCGAACGACCGCTCGACCTGTCAGTGCCAAACTTGATTGTGCGTGACAGCTCGCGTTCAATCGGGTTGTTGGCTTCGGCCTTTTATGCGTATCCATCTGAACAGATGCGACTGTTCGGGATCACGGGAACGAATGGGAAAACGACGACGACGACGATTTTACGAGACGTCCTCGATGTCCTCGGTCATTCGACCGGTTTGATTGGGACCGTTGAAGTACGCATCAACGATAAAATCGTTCCAAGTAAAAATACGACGCCTCAAAGTTCAGAACTTCAACAGTTGTTGGCACAAATGCGTGATGAGGGCGTGACGGACGTGATGATGGAAGTGTCCTCACACGGTCTTGAGCTCGGACGTGTCATCGGAACTGATTTTGACATCGTGGGCTTCACGAACTTGACACACGATCACCTAGATTTTCATGGAACGTTTGAAAACTATGCACGTGCAAAAGGGTTATTGTTCGCTCAACTCGGTCAAATGGCCTCACGTGGAAAAGTAGCCGTCTTGAACGCGGACGATGCACAAACGCCTCTTTATGAGACGATGACCGGTGCGAAAGTAATAACATATGGGATTGATGCGCAAGCAGACTTGATGGCAACGGACATTGAACAGACGTTGTCTCAGACCAGCTTTACATTGAATTACCAAGGCGCAAAACTTCCGGTAACGGTCCAGTTCATCGGTCGTTTCAACGTGTACAATCTATTGTTGGCGACGGGTTGTCTTCTCGCTGCCGGTTACTCGCTTGAGCGAATTGCAAAAGCACTTGAGATGATTCATCCGGCCAAGGGACGGATGCAACGTTTAGACGTCCCAGGTTACAACGTATATGCGGACTATGCTCATACACCTGATGGCATCGAACAGTGTCTGAAGTCGCTCGTCGGCGTACCAAAAGAAAAGATTATCTTTTTGATTGGGACAGGTGGAAACCGTGACGTCACAAAACGTCCGGCAATGGGCGAGATGGCTTCGTCCTATGCCGGTACCGTCATCATCACGACAGATGATCCACGATTCGAAGCGTATGAGTCCATTACAAAAGGGATTGCGGCCGGGATGACCCATGACAACTTTGTTGAAATCGGGGATCGAGAAGAAGCGGTCCGTTATGCGGCCCGTTTAGCGAAACCGGACAACATCATCGTGCTAGCAGGGAAAGGGCACGAAAAGTACCAAATTATCGGAAATGAAAAATTGCCGCTCGACGAAGAGGCGATTGTACGAGCGACCATTTTGAATACGGAGGAAGCATGATTTATGGCAGTACAACCAATTACGTTGACAGAAAAAGAACATGACGACTTCGTCAAAACACACGACCGTGGAGATTTGTTGCAACTATCGAGTTGGGGAGATGTGAAGCGCCAAAATGGCTGGACTTCAGAACGTGTCGCGGTTGCGCGAGACGGCGTGACGTCCGGTGTCGCTTTACTTTTGTTTAAACGTGTCCCGAAATTACCATACACATTGTGTTATGCCCCACGCGGATTTGTCGTGGACTACGAAGATTTGGCATCGCTGCAGGCGCTCGTGAAAGAAGCGAGACGTGTCGCGGTGGCACATAAAGCCATCGTCGTAAAAATCGATCCAAACATTGATCGCGATGAGATGCCAGGGCTATTGACCGAAATGGCTGCCATCGGGTTTAAACATAAGGGATATGGCGGTGGATTTGATTACGCCCAACCTCGTTTTACCATGGAAACGGATTTGCGCCCGAGTGAGAAAGATATTTTTACGAAATTCCATCATAAGTTCCGCTACAACGTCCGCCTCGCGGAGAAAAAGGGAATTGTCTGCAAGGAGGTCGGTCGTGACGGACTCAAAACGTTCGCCGATTTGATGAAAGTAACAGGGGAACGTGACGGATTCGCTACGCGAGGGCTCGATTATTTTGAGAACCTATACGATTGTCTGCAACCGAACGATGCCCGTCTCTTCTTGACAACCCTCGAACCGAAAATCGCACTCGAACAGCAACAGGCAACGCTAGAAAAAGCGAAGAAAGAGTTGGCGAAGATTGAACGGGGTCTTGAGAAAGAAACGATTGAGAAGAAGCGTAACAGTCTTTTGAACCGCAAGGAACAGACGGAAGCACAAATTCAGAAAGCGGAGCAAGCCCTCCCTGAGCTGGTCGAACTTGATCAGACCTATCCGAACGGGCTCGTCTTATCAGGTGGTCTGTTGACACTCGCAGGACGGCGCTCTTATTACTTATACGGAGCCTCGTCAAATGAATTCCGTGAATTTATGCCGAACCACTTGATGCAGTGGACGATGATGCAGGCGGCCAAAGAGAGTGGCGCCGAGCGATACGATTTCGGCGGGGTATCAGGAAGTACGGACCCGGATGATGAGTATGCTGGTCTATACGCATTCAAATCGGGATGGGGAAGCGACATGATTGAAAAGGTCGGGGAATTCGACCTCGTCTTGAATCGTCCTTTGTATATGGCTCTCGAAAAAGGATTGCCACTCTTAAAAGGACTGCGTAAACGGTTAAGAAGATGAGGTGGACAGGCGTGTTATCTCTTGCAATGATCGCCTTTCTGATTGGCATTACGCTCGCTTACTTTTATATGCAACCGGAACCGGTGCCTTGGGTAGATGAACCGACGTTTGAAGCGGATATGTGTGTGCGGGACGTGGAGGAAGAAAATGCGATCTTGACAAGGTCGAAGATTGATTTTGACCGGTTGCATCCGTTAGTCGCCAATCGGGGAGAATCGTTCATTCGATTAGCCCATTCTTGTCTAGACCTTGAAGTACGCCTCACTTCTGGATACCGTTCTGCCAAGGAACAGAATGCACTGTATGCGCAAGGACGGTCTGAACCCGGGCAAGTGGTGACCAATGCTAAGGCGGGTCAGAGCTATCATAACTACGGTCTTGCTGTGGATTTCGTCATCATCCATAACAATAAGACCGACTATGACCTGAATACGGATCGTAATCGGAATGACATTCCTGACTGGCAAGAACTCGGGGAGTTAGGGAAGGCGCTCGGGTTTGAATGGGGCGGAGACTGGAACTCATTCCCGGACTATCCTCACCTCCAGATGGACTTCGGTTTGTCGATTCGTCAACTTGTTGCAGGGAAACGACCTGACAAAGAAGAGACGGCACCTCTTGCCGATGCACTAAAACCTCTATTAGATTAAACGGAAATGTTGGCAATGAAGCCGTTTTCCGCTACAATATTCAGTAGCGATAAGGGGACGAAACAGAATATGAATCATTTAGGAGGTTTTTGTTAGTGTCAAAAAAGAAGACAGAGAATATTAGCGTCTTTGCGCTTGGAGGCGTAGGCGAAATCGGGAAGAACATGTACGTCGTGGAACTAGACGACGACATCTTCGTCATCGATGCCGGTCTAATGTTTCCAGGCGATGAGATGCTCGGGATTGATATCGTCATCCCAGACATCACATACTTAAAAGAAAATAAAGATCGTGTACGGGCGATTTTCATCACCCATGGTCACGAAGACCATATCGGTGGACTCAGCTACGTCTTACGCGACTTGAAACACGTCCCAGTTTACGGGACGAAATTGACCCTCGGGTTGATTGAATTGAAATTAAAAGAGGCCGGTTTGTTGAAAGAAGTCGACCTTCGCATGATTGATGCCAAAACGAAATTGACTATCGCTGATCATTTCATCACGTTTTTCCGCGTCAATCACTCGATTCCCGACTGCGTCGGCGTATGTATTCAAACGTCTCAAGGTGCGATCGTCCATACCGGAGACTTCAAGTTTGATTACACGCCTGTCGATGGTAAACAATCTGACTTCAATAAATTAGCAGCAATCGGACAACGTGGCGTTCTTGCGCTTCTTTCCGACTCGACGAACGCCGAGCGACCGGGGCAAACCGGTTCAGAGTCAATCGTTGGAGCTGAATTGAACGATGTCATCTATCAAGCGGAAGGTCGGGTTATCGTGGCATCATTCGCCTCGAACGTCCATCGCTTGCAACAAGTATTTGCAGCAGCAGAAGCGAATGATCGTAAAGTCGCGGTCGTCGGTCGTAGTATGGTCAACATCGTCGAAGTTGCGCAAAAATTAAACTACTTGCGCTTCAAGGCGAAGACTCTCGTTGAGTTGTCCCAAGTTAACCGTCTACCGGATAACAAGGTCGTCATTTTAACGACAGGTTCGCAAGGGGAGCCGATGGCGGCGTTGACTCGCATGGCACGTAATGCCCACAAGCAAGTCAACATTCGATTGAATGACACGGTCGTCATTGCGGCGACACCGATTCCAGGGAATGAGAAGTCGGTTTCTAAAACGATTGACTTATTGTTCCGTTCGGGTGCGAACGTCATTTATAATCAGCGAAAAGTCCACGTATCTGGACACGGTTCAGCGGAAGAATTGAAGTTGATGCTCAACCTTGTCAAACCGAAGTACTTCTTACCGATTCACGGCGAATATCGTATGCAGATGGCACACTCGAAACTCGCAGAACAAGTGGGTGTCAAACCGAACAACATCTTCATCGTTGAAAAAGGTGACGTCGTTGAGTTCACAGGTCGAAAAGCCCGCATGAGCCGAAAAGTCCCTGCAGGTAACGTCTTGATTGACGGAATCGGTGTTGGGGACGTTGGAAACATCGTCTTACGGGACCGTCGTTTGTTGTCACAAGATGGAGTTGTCCTCTGCGTGGTCACGTTGAATCGGAAACAGAAGAAATTGATTTCAGGACCTGAACTCATCTCACGTGGTTTCGTGTACATGCGCGAATCGGAGGAAATGATTTCAGAGGCAAACCGTATTGTCACGAAACAGATTGAAAAGAGTCTGCAGGCTGGCAGTGATTGGACCGAATTGAAATCAAATATCCGCGAGCGACTTAGCGTCTTCTTATTCGAGCAGACGAAACGTCGTCCGATGATCTTGCCGATCATTATGGAGATTTAATGGAATGAGAGTGAGGCAAAAGTCATCTGACTTTTGCCTTCTTTTTTTAGGAGGAACTGATGTGGCTCAAAAAACAAGAAAGACTCCCGTAAAGCGAAAGCGCCCAGCGACGCGAAATACGAGGAACCGTAAAAAACAACCGATTGCGCCACGTACATATGGGTGGGGATTCTTTGTCCTCGCCATCGTCGCATTCGTATTTGCCTTTTTTGATTTAGGGTGGATCGGTAAACAGTTATCTGATTTATCCGTCTATCTTTTTGGAGGATGGGGTGCGCTCACTTACTTGATGATGGCTGTGTGGTTATGGATTGTTCTCACTCCGATGAAACCGATGCGACGAGCGGGATTATTCGCAATGCTCGCCTCATTCTTACTATTCGGGGACTTACTTTGGGGAGAGGCAAGGGGCGGCATCAATGCCACTTTCTATAACTTGAACCAATATTTATTCTCAGACTTCGGGATTATCTTTTTAGGGATCGTCTGCTTCCTCGTCGGTGTCTCGTTTTATGCCCCGACTATTTGGGGGACACTCTTTCATCGCATGCAGGAATCCGTCACAGCAGTCAGAAACGAATGGCGAGCCAGACCGAAAGTGGAGAAGCAGCAAGAGGCGAAACGAACGCGCAAGACCTCACCTCGTCCAAAATTAACGGAAGCGCAATCGGACCCGGAAGTAGAGTCAGACGTGGTCACGATGCAAGACATTCCAATCGTCGGATTTAGTGAGAAAGTCGTAGCAGAAAAAAGAGAGACGGAAGATCAACCTCGAACGGATTCCTCGGAAGTCGATTCCACAATCACGACCGAGGAGATGATGATGACTGCGGCCCAAGATGTCTCGGATACATACGAGCTTCCGCCATTCTCGAATTTGAAAGAGCCCGTCATTACGGATTTGTCTGGTGAGAATGCACGATTGAAAGAAAATGCATCCAAACTTGTAAAGACGCTTAAGTCATTCGGGGTCGGTGTCAAAGTGTTAAAGATTCACCTTGGTCCAACCGTCACAAAATATGAACTACAACCGGATATCGGTGTGAAAGTCAGTCGCATCACCTCATTAAGTGATGATTTGGCATTGGCGCTCGCTGCAAAAGATATTCGGATTGAAGCTCCGATTCCGGGTAAAGCCGCTATTGGTATTGAAGTGCCGAACCAGGAGGTCGCACCGGTATGCTTACGTGAAGTACTGGAAGCGGAGCCGGTGAAACAAGATGACTCGAAGTTGCTCGTCGCACTCGGTCGGAGTATCAGTGGCGAGACGGTTGGGATCTCTCTCAATAAAATGCCGCATTTGCTTGTTGCAGGATCGACAGGATCAGGTAAATCTGTCTGTATCAACGGCATGATCGTGTCACTCTTGATGCGTTCTCGTCCGGATGAGGTCCGACTCATGATGATTGATCCGAAGATGGTCGAGTTGAACGTCTATAACGGAGTGCCACACCTGTTGACACCGGTCGTCACGGATCCGAAAAAAGCCGCCCAGGCACTGAAGCAGGTCGTCGCAGAAATGGAACGGCGGTATGAACTGTTTAGTCGATATGGAGTTCGCAATATCGAAGGTTACAATGAACTCGTCGATCAGTCGGATGACGAGGATGCGAAACGTTTACCGTTCATCGTCGTAATCGTCGATGAATTGGCGGACTTGATGATGGTGGCATCAAATGATGTCGAAGATGCCATCATGCGACTTGCACAAATGGCACGGGCTGCGGGTATTCATATGGTCCTCGCGACACAGCGCCCATCTGTCGACGTCATCACAGGAGTCATCAAGGCGAACATTCCGTCCCGCATCGCCTTTGCCGTCTCTTCTCAAACCGATTCAAGGACCATCCTTGATGGTGGCGGGGCGGAAAAGTTGCTTGGACGCGGTGACATGTTGATGCTTGCAAACGGAATGAACAAGCCGGTCCGTGTACAAGGTGCATTCGTCTCCGATCAAGAAGTCGAGACGGTCGTCAATCATGTCATCGCGCAACAACGTGCGCAATATGTGGAAGCGATGATGCCAAAAGAAGAGGAAGTGACGACGATTGATTCGGATGATTCATTGTTCGGAGAAGTCGTGCAATTCGTCATGACACAAGAAACGGCATCAACTTCGATGATTCAACGCAGATTCCGAATCGGGTATAATCGTGCCGCCCGTTTGATTGACTCACTTGAGGAAGCCGGGTATGTCGGTCCATCAGAAGGTTCGAAACCGAGGAAAGTACTCATTCAAGAGCAAACAGAATAATAATAAAAAACGAACGATTATATATCAGTATATATAATCGTTCGTTTTTTAATGCTATTTATACGATATAGAAATATTCGCTCTATCCTTAGATGTTCGCTATAATATAAATGTAATATAGCACATATGTCCTATATACTGAATTAGTACATACTTTTAAAAACTACTGAAACGCTTACATTTTTTAATAACGTTTACATTTTACAAAAGTTTTTCAATGGGGATGAAAATGAGTAAATTGGACTCAAAGGTACGGTTCGGCATGTTCCGAAAAAATATTTCCCTGATTCCGAACAAAAACTATTGCGTTCTAATTCTCGAATCCCTATACTTAATATTGGCAAGGACATTCATACGTCAGATGTCTGAGCACTGGTAAGTAAATTAAAGGTGGTGAGGCCAATGTCGATTAAGCTCGATCATCGATTGCTCTATCTTCGAGTGATTGAGAAAATTAAGCAAGATATCGACGCTGGTGTCTATCGTGAAGGGGAGAAGTTACCTTCAGAATTTGAACTTTCGAAGCAACTTGGAGTCAGTCGAGCGACACTTCGCGAAGCGCTCCGGATTCTCGAAGATGAGAAATTTGTCGTGCGAAAGCATGGGGTAGGAACATTTATCAGTTCTAAACCGCCATTCACGTCAGGAATTGAAGAATTGTTCAGTGTCACTGACATGATCACACGAGCAAAGATGACACCAGGAACGAAAGTATTGGTGGCCGAGAAAGTGTTGGCAACAGAGAGAGAAGCCGAGCGTCTCAAGATTGAGCCGAACTCACCGATTTATCGAATTGTACGAATTCGATATGCGGACGACACACCGGTTGTGTATTGTGTCGATAAAGTGCCGGCCCATCTCGTCTCGAATCCTGAGGCATTGACTGAAGGGAAATCTTTGTTTGATTCTCTCGAAAAAGAGGTAGGACGTCGAGTCGCTTATGCGATCACGCACATCGAACCGAGTGTCAGCGCTGAAATCTCGTCACAACTTCAGACGGACCAACCGTTACTCGCTTTAAAACAATTGCATTATGATGAGAGTGATTTACCATTACTCGATTCGGCCAACTTTTTCCGTGCTGATCGATTCGACTTCCATGTCGTACGTAAACGAGTTTAAACGAGCAGTTTCTGGACGGAAGAGTTATTTTTGGGGAATAGCGTGAAAGCGCTTTCTTATACCGGTGTAAAGACTACTGATAACATGACAACAAAAATTGTTATGAACCGAAAGGGGAAACACGACGATGATGAACAAAAAGAAAACGATTCTCTCAGCTTTAGCAGCAGGACTCACACTCTCTACAGTACTCGCAGCATGCGGTGGAGATGACAACGAAGGCTCATCTTCAAACGGTGAAGGCGGAGAAGGTAGCGACTTCAAAGTTGCAATGGTCACGGATACTGGTGGTGTTGATGACAAGTCATTCAACCAATCAGCTTGGGAAGGTTTGAAAAAGTTTGGTGAAGAAAATAGCTTAACTGAAAACGAAGGATATAAATATCTTCAATCAGCAAAACAAGCAGACTATCAGCCTAACTTGCAACAATTGGCACGTGATCAATTTGATTTGATCTACGGAATCGGTTTCTTGATGGCAGAGGATATCGGAAAAGTTGCAGAACAATTCCCTGATAACAACTTTGCAATCGTTGACTCGGTTGTAGATGCACCGAACGTTGCTTCAATCACGTTTAAGGAACAAGAAGGTTCATTCCTCGTAGGTGTAGTAGCTGGTCTTACAACGACGACTGATAAAGTTGGTTTCATCGGTGGAGTAGAATCAGACTTGATCAAGAAGTTTGAAAATGGATTTAAAGCTGGTGTCATGGCTGTAAACCCTGATGCGACAATCGACGTAAAATATGCTGAAGACTTCAACTCAGCTGAAAAAGGAACTGCAATTGCGTCAGGTATGTATGGATCAGGATCTGATATCATCTATCATGCAGCTGGTGGTACAGGTGTAGGTGTATTCACTGAAGCGAAAAACCGTAAGAAAAACGGTGAAGAAGTTTGGGTCATCGGGGTTGACCGTGACCAGTACGAAGAAGGTCTTCCAGAGAACGTTACTCTTACGTCAATGGTTAAACGTGTAGATACAGCGACACTCGAAGTGTCGAAAATGGCAATGGACGGTAAGTTCCCAGCTGGTGAAGTGGTTGAATTCTCACTTAAAGATGAAGGTGTAGGAATCGCACCAACTTCTGAAGAAAACGTTGCTGCAGACGTGCTCACTAAAGTTGATGAGTATCGTCAACAAATCATCGATGGTGATGTTGTTGCACCAGCAACTGACGCTGAGTTCGAAGAGTTCATGAAAAACGTAAAATAATTTGTTTGAGTTGAGGGGGGACCCATGTGGTCTCCCTTTACTTAAAGTTAGGGGTGAACTTCCTTGGAATATGTAATTGAAATGCTAAATATTCGAAAAGAGTTCGGTACGTTCGTTGCGAACGACAATATCACGCTCCAATTGCGTAAAGGAGAAATCCATGCACTTTTAGGAGAAAACGGGGCCGGGAAATCGACGCTCATGAACGTGTTGTTTGGTCTCTATCAGCCTGAAGGCGGAGAGATTCGCGTACACGGAAAGAAAGTGAATATTGAAAATCCGAACATCGCCAACGAACTTGGGATCGGAATGGTCCATCAACACTTTATGTTGGTTGAAAAATTCACGGTCACTGAAAATATCATTCTTGGTCTTGAGCCAAAGAGTGGCATCACAATCGATCGCGCCACTGCTCGGAAGAAGGTCATGGAGATTTCGGAGCAATACGGACTTAGAATTGATCCGGATGCGAAGATTGAAGATATTTCAGTCGGCATGCAACAACGTGTTGAAATCTTGAAGACGCTCTATCGTGGAGCAGATATTCTGATTTTTGATGAACCGACGGCAGTGTTGACACCACAAGAGATTCAAGAACTTATCCAAATTATGAAACGTCTGATTGCTGAAGGTAAGTCGATCATCTTGATTACGCACAAGCTGAAGGAAATCATGCAAGTTGCGGACCGCTGTACTGTCATTCGTCGTGGACGCTACATTGGAACGGTCGAGGTCGACGAGACGGTAAATGAAGACAGTTTAGCTGAAATGATGGTTGGTCGCGAAGTAAACTTTGATGCAGAATATTCGAAAGCCGATCCACAACAAGTCGTTCTGGACGTTCAAAACCTCGTCGTCAAAGATGGTCGCGGTTTGAAAGTCGTTGAAGGATTGGATTTACAGATTCGTGCTGGAGAAGTACTTGGAATTGCCGGGATTGACGGGAATGGTCAGACGGAGTTGATTGAAGCCATTTCAGGTTTGAAAAAGCCGGAGTCTGGTAAAGTGTTGCTCAACGGAAAAGATGTCACAGGACACACGCCGCGTAAGATGACCGAGGCAGGGATCGGACACATCCCGCAAGATCGTCATAAACACGGACTTGTTCTTGACTACTCGATTCGTGACAACATGGTACTTCAAACGTACTATAAAGAACCGTTCTCGAAACGAGGTCTCATGAACTATAAAGCTGTGGCTGAGAAGGCGAAGGCGTTGATTGAGAAGTTTGACGTCCGAACTCCATCAATTGATGTTCCAGCGCGTGCTCTCTCGGGAGGGAACCAACAGAAAGCAATCATTGCACGTGAAGTCGATCGTTCACCAGATTTACTCATCGCCGCTCAACCGACTCGTGGTCTCGACGTAGGTGCGATTGAATTTATTCACGAGCAGCTTATTAAAGAACGTGAAAAAGGACGCGCCGTCTTACTCATCTCGTTTGAACTTGATGAGATTTTACACGTATCCGACCGTATCGCTGTTCTCTACGAAGGAAAAATTGTAGGGATTCGTGATCCGAAAGAGACGACGGAGCAAGAGCTAGGCTTCTTGATGGCCGGCGGTAAGAGAGGGGACGAAACAGAATGAAAAAATTAAGTTTAAACCAACTTCTCATTCCATTCCTATCCATCATTTTAGGACTACTCGTCGGTGCTATCGTCATGTTGATTGGTGGATACGACCCGGTTCAAGGGTTTATCTCGTTATTTGAAGGCATGTTCGGTAGTCCGTATGCCGTCGGTGAAACATTGCGTGCTGCAGCCCCACTTATTTTCTCAGGTCTTGCGGTTGCGTTCGCCTTCCGTACAGGGCTATTCAACATCGGGGTAGAAGGACAAGTGTTAATTGGGTGGGTCGCAGCCGTCTATGTAGGAATTAACTTCGACTTGCCGATGTTTATCCATTTACCGCTCGCACTTCTAGCGGCAATGGTTGCAGCAGCAATTTGGGCGTTCGTTCCTGGGTTCTTGAAAGCGAAGTTTTATGTTCATGAAGTCATTACGTCTATCATGATGAACTATATTGCCTTATACACGACAAACGCGATTTTACGTAACGTCATCGGCGTAACGAACGAGCGTACGGAGTCAATCAACGATTCAGCGTCACTTGCTTCGCCATGGCTCCAAGAGTTGACGACGTATTCACGTCTTCACTGGGGTGTGCTTGTCGCTGTGCTTGCAGCAATCGTGTACTACTACATCCTTCAACGTACGACACTCGGTTATGAGTTACGTGCCGTTGGATTCAACAAACATGCATCACAGTACGCAGGGATGAGCGTCAACCGTAACATCGTCCTGTCGTTCGTCATCTCCGGTATGTTCGCTGGTCTCGCAGGTGCGATGGAGGGTCTTGGAACATTCGGTAGTATGACCCTCTCGGCATCGTTCACCGGTGTCGGATTTGACGGGATCGCCGTTGCCCTTCTTGGTGCGAACACCGCGATTGGAGTCATTTTAGCAGCGATTCTCTTCGCAGGGTTGAACATCGGCGGATTGGCGATGCAACTTGGTGCGAACGTACCGTCAGAGCTTGTCAAAGTCATCATCGCAGCCATCGTCATCTTTGTAGCGTCTGGATATGCGATCAACTATGTCGTTGAGAAACTTAAAGGAAATCGTAAGAAAGGAGTGGAGAAAAAATGAACTTCTTAGAAGTCCTTTATATCGTCGTACCGGTTGCGCTTGCCTATGCGACTCCACTCATTATCGCAGCACTTGGTGGAATTTTCAGTGAACGTTCTGGTGTCGTCAACATCGCCCTTGAAGGAATCATGGTCATCGGTGCCGCGACAGGAATCATCACGACGCTCACCTTGACTGATTTAGGTGTTGGCGCCTCTAGCCCATGGATTGCCTTGTTTGTCGCTATGGTAGTCGGCGCTTTGTTCTCCCTCTTCTTGGCCGTTCCTGCCATCCTTTGGCGTGCGGACCAGACGGTTCTCGGGGTTGCCATCAACATGCTCGCCATCGGTCTCGCCATCTTCGTCGTGCGTGTTCTTTACAACAAAGGACAGACGGACTTTATCGAGTACCGGATCGCAAAAGAGAATGTACCCTTTTTATCAGATATTCCCGTGTTAAAGATGTTCTTTATTAACGTTCAGTACACGTCGTTCGTTGCAATCGCCTTGGCGTTCGTCGTCTGGTTCGTCATCTTCAAGACACCGTTTGGACTTCGTCTTCGTTCGGTAGGGGAACATCCGATGGCCGCTGATACGATGGGAATCAACGTCACGAAAATGCGCTTCATGGGCGTCATGCTCTCTGGTGCGTTTGGTGGTCTTGCCGGAGCGGTTTATGCTGTAACGGTCACGACGAACTTCAGTGGAACGACAATCGTTGGTCAAGGATTCTTGGCGATTGCCGCAATGATTTTCGGTAAATGGAATCCGCTCGGTGCGCTTGGTGCCGGATTGTTCTTTGGATTCGCTCAAGCCCTTTCGATTATCGGAAGCAACTTGCCGGTCATCAACAACGTGCCGCAGCTCTTGCTCTTGATTGCGCCATACGCGCTCACGATTCTTGCTCTCGCTGGACTCGTTGGTCGTGCGGATGCGCCGAAGTCGGTCGGTATTCCTTATATTAAAGGGAAACGTTAATTCGAGATAGGACATATGTCCATTTCATCCAGGTTGTTTGGTGCTTAAGCCAAACAACCTTTTTTGATATACTTGCCTAGAGATGTCATGATTAGACTAGGTTACATGCGAGAAACATAAAAAAGACATATCGGTCAAAGGACCGATATGTCTTTCACGATTATTCGAATTTTAAAGCGTCCCCGTCGAACGACTCGTCCGCTACTTTGATCGAGTCTGTCGGACAACCCTCGAATGCATCCATCATGTCTTCGTATAACTCATCTGGGATTTCAACAGTACCTGTGTTGTCATCCATTAAGTTGAACGCAAGACCTTCATCATCATAATCGTAAATATCTGGTGCTGCCGCGCCGCAAGCTCCGCATGCGATACATGTATCTTTATCGACGATTGTAAATTTTGCCATGATAATAACCCTCCAAACGGTTCGTTTCTCTTAGAAATCATTCTACTGACTATGAGTAATTGTAGTCTACATACCCAATTATTTCAATGAGGAAACGAGCGTCTTTTTGGTAGGATAATGATTTTTTTAAGGAAGTGACGATTTGGTTCATTTAGCGGATGGAGTTCTACTGCTGGCCATTAAACGATTAAATGGAGAACGGAGTGAGCGAAGTCTCTACCATGTCCTGAATGGAAAGCGTTCGGCCACAACGCTACAGGACGCATTTTTTTACGAGTTGGAGCCTCTTTTTGGACAGTTTCCGCAGACGGCTTATTCATACGAGTCTGTGCTAAAACAAATTGAAAAACGAGGATGGCTCGATCGTAAACGATTTAGATTGACAGAGGCGGGAG
The DNA here is from genome assembly GCF_018617235.1 of Exiguobacterium sp. s132. Lineage (GTDB taxonomy): Bacteria > Bacillota > Bacilli > Exiguobacteriales > Exiguobacteriaceae > Exiguobacterium > Exiguobacterium profundum. The sequence continues at coordinate 552,960 of NZ_JACSJU010000001.1, forward strand.
AACTACTAGCTTCACCTGAATCGGTTGAGCAACTATTCAAGCGGTTGGGCGGGGAACGCCGTGATTATAACGCGACCACATGGAAACGCTTGAGTTTGTTCGTGCAGACGTTCATGTCAAAAGAACACGCCCGTACATTTTATCCTGTACAAGCCGATCGTCCAGCAGAGCAATGGGTCAAGCAGTTGTTACATCTTGATCGGGATTGGAAAGCGCTCATGCGAACGTTTCATCAAGAGATTGAACAAGCACTTGAACAAATCGGGGACCCGTATGCGACGGCCGTCGTCTATCGATTCACAGGAGCGTTTGAGACGGGTTTGACATATGAACAAATCGCCAGCCTGCTTCATGTTGATGCCGAAACGGCTCGTTTGTATTTTTTGGCCGGATGGAACGAACTGTTGATGGTCTTGCCGGATGATGCCAAACTACGGGGGTTTACGTACGGCTTATCGACGGACCGGATGACTTATTCAGCACGTGAGTCATATGAATTGTTCTTAAAGGGGTACACGTTCCAACAGGTTCAAGCGAAACGGCGTTTACGTACGAGTACGATTGAAGACCATGTCGTCGAGATGGCGATGTATTTAGAAGTCTTCCCGCTCGAACAATTTGTACCGATGGAGGATGTGGTCACGATTGAAGAGTTGCGGCATCCGGATAGCTGGGCGCTCAAACCGATATTTGAGAAAATGGGGCGTGTCAGTTATTTTCAAATTCGACTCGTCTTCGCCAGACTGAAACGAGGTGAGAGTTTTGTATGAAGCGACATTAAAACGAGTGTTCGGGTATGAATCGTTTCGTCCTGGGCAACACGACATCATACATGCCGTGATCGAAGGGCAGGATGTATTGGCCGTCATGCCGACGGGGGCGGGGAAATCGCTGACGTTCCAACTCCCTTCTTATATTAAAAATCAAGGGCTCACGGTGATTGTTTCGCCGTTACTCTCACTCATTGAGGACCAGATGCTTCATATACGAGAACGGGGAGAGCGTGGTGTCGCTCGTTTGACGTCGATGGAATCGGCTGAAGAGAAGCAGGACATCATCAACCATTTGAAACGTTACCGTTTTTTATATCTTTCACCCGAACAATTGGCCGTTCCTTATGTGACGCGTGCTCTGGCGAATGTGAAAATTCAAATGCTCGTCATTGACGAGGCGCACTGTATCTCACAATGGGGGCATGAGTTCCGTCCTGAGTATGCGCGTTTAGGTGAGTTGCGAAAACAGATTGGGAGCCCCCAGTGTATGGCGGTCACGGCGACGGCGCCAGAAGGCGTGAAACAGGACATCATTGAAAAGCTGGCACTGTTCTCACCTGAACAATTCGTCCACTCTGCCAATCGTCCGGAAATCCGATTGTTGGTTGAACGGTTGGAAAAGGAGAAGAAACTTGAGCGATTGAAAGAGTTGATTCAAGTGATTCCCAAACCTGCAGTCGTTTACACGGCGACCCGTCGCGAGGCAGAGGCGTTAGCCTTTGAGCTAGAGGATGCATTGTTTTACCATGGAGGCATGTCTACGGAAGACAGGCGACTCGTGCAGTCCCAGTTTTTACGGGACGAAGTGTCGGTCATGGTATGCACGAGTGCGTTCGGGATGGGTGTGAACAAAGACAACGTCCGTTCTGTCGTTCATTTTCAGTTGCCGGCAACAGTTGAGGCATACATGCAGGAAATCGGACGAGCGGGGCGTGACGGACAACCCGCATTCGCGGTCCTTCTATATGCTGATGGCGACGAACGCATCCAGCAATTTTTAATCGACGGACAGTACCCGAAAGACGAGGACATGCGACTAGCCTATTTTGAACGTGAGAACGGGACGTCGCTCGCGCAACTACCAAGGTTGTTACGGATGAACGAAGAAGACCCGAAGTTTCTCCTGCTGAAGCAATTGTTGACAGAACGTTCGCTTCAAGAAGCCCTCGATTGGGTAAAAGAAAGAAAGCGAGATCGGTATCGTCAACTCGGGCAGATGATGGATTATGCCCTCATCCGGACATGCCGACGCGATTACTTGCTTCGTTATTTCTCCGAACAAACGGTCGACCAAGAAGAATGCTGTGATGTTTGTGGGCCGATTCCGTTCCCGGATACACCGCAAATCGTCCGAAAAAATGTGACAGAATGGAAAATTCGGTTGACGCAAATCTTTTCCTTTGAATAATATCATAGTAAAATGATAAAAAAGGTAAAGGAGGGCATACGTTGCGACATCGGAATCAGGCGGATTCTTTACGCGAGCAATTGGCGGACACGTTGCCGTCTCGAGCTGAGAGGCAAGAGGGCGAACGGAAGAGGAAGTTAAATGATAACTGGATGAAGCGCCCGTTGGCGATGACATTAACCTTCGCCATGCTAGCGATTATTCTCATTTTCATATATATCGGGCGACACGCCATATTTTAAACGAGGTGCGAACAGAGTTCGCATCTTTTTTTATTCTTAAAAAATTCTCGATTGCACAATAAAAGGGGTAAACCTCTTGCGTTGAGGATATACTTATATCATAAGAACGAGTAAGAGAGGAGGGCGGAGATGCCGAAATACTCCATCAAGACCGTGGCGACCTTGACAGGCGTCAATCCGACGACCATTCGCGCTTGGGAACGTCGCTATCAGTTTATCGTGCCGAGCCGAACGGAATCCGGTCACCGCCTGTATTCAGATCAGGATGTTGAAAAAATCAAATGGGTCGTGAACAAGCAGAAAGAAGGGCTTTCTGTCTCACAAGCCATTCAACAACTTCATCAAGCGCCTGAACCAGAACCGACAACGGCCAAACTATACGATGAAGAATTGAAAGACGGGCTGCTCCATGCGTTGCTCTCATTTGATGAACGGACAGCTCATGATTTGATCAATCGTGCGTTTAATACGTTCAGTTTTGAAAAAGTGACGAAGGATGTGATTGGGCCACTGCTCATGGAAATCGGTTCACGATGGGAGAATGGCTCGATTACGATTGCCCACGAGCATTTCGCCACGGCATTTTTACGAGCACGGCTTTCGACGCTGTCCCTTCAAATGCCGATGAACCCGTTCCTGCCACGTATCACGTGTGTCTGTGCACCCGGGGAGATGCATGAGATCGGATTATTGTTTGTCACGCTCTATTTGCGACAACATGGATACGATGTCATCTTTTTGGGAGCGGGTTTCCCGAAAGAAGATTTGAGTAAAGCGTTACATGATATCGACACTTCTTGTCTCATCTTCGCATGTACGCTGACTGAGCATATTCCGAACTTGTTAGAGGCGATGGATTATATTCAAAACGAGCATGCTGAATTAAAAATCGGTGCAGGTGGATATGCAGTCAGCTTGGAGAGAGAGCGATTCAATGGGTCATTTCTTGGCGACGCTCCTGAAGAGTGGACAAAATGGTTATCAACTATTTGACACGGGATGAAAACGGGAGTAGCTTATTATTAGGATTGACTATTCACTGGAGGTTTTCGATTGAGATTTGAAAAACAAACAAAAGAACATCTTCGTGTATATGTGACTGCGAATGAGCTATCGTTACGTGGAATCGCCATCGATACGATCGTAGGGGAAAACGGTCAACAACTGTGGAAAGAACTACTTGAAACAGCAGAAAGTGAGTACGGATTTTCACCGCAAGGAGCGGTTGATTTGAATGTGACAATGTTCCCTCGCGATGGACTCGTCATCGATGTTCAAAAAGGTGAAGCGATTGCTGAGCTCGATGTCGAGCAGGTCGAGATTCGATTAACGATTGATGTAATCCATCATTTGATTTATCAGTTCGAGGACATTGAAGATGTGATCAACGCTTCGATTCGTCTTTTCCCGCATATACATGAAACCGAGCAGGGTGGCACGCTTTATCATTACAACGGTCATTACTACCTTCACTTCGTTGAGGTTCTTCCTTCGCAGGTAGAAGAACGACTCGCGGCCATTTTGTCCGAGTACGGCAAGACGACTACGGTCAGTCCGTACGTCATGATGGAATACGGAAAGACGATTCAAACTGAACAAGCCGTGAAAGAGCTGTACGATGCATTCGCATGAGTACGGCTTTTTTACTTTTCTGTTCCTATTGTTTTTAGGGTGTCCGTGTTATGATTAGACTTGAATTTTCAGTAGCTAGTTGAAGGAGAGATTGGAATGAAAGTCGCTGTTTTATATGGTGGAGTGTCAGGAGAACGAGAGGTATCTCTCACGAGCGGGCAAGGGATGATAGAAGCGTTGACGGAACGTGGTCATGAGGTCACGGCCATTGACTTTCATCCGAAACGGGCGAACGAGCTGTTAACATTGGATGTCGATGTCGTCGTCAGTGCGTTGCACGGGAAGTATGGTGAAGATGGTCGTGTGCAATCGTTATTAGAAATGGCTGGAATTCCTTATACGGGATCAGGTGTCTTGGCATCTGCTCTGGCGATGGATAAAGCGAGAGCAAAAATCATCTTCGCGGCATCCGGTATCCGAGTCGCTCGTGACGTCTTAATCGAGTCACGGGAATCAATCGATGCAAAAGTCGCTGAGTGGGGAATGGAGTTCCCATGTGTCGTCAAACCAGCGCAAGAAGGATCATCGAATGGTCTGACGATTGCAATGGACGAAACGATGTTACGTGAAGGAATTGAAAAGGCGTTTGCTTGTGATTCAGCGGTACTTGTCGAGCAGTACATCAAAGGGAAAGAGCTGACAGTTCCCGTCATCGGGAACTTTGGGAAAGAAGAGGCTCTTCCTGTCATTGAAATCATTCCAAAAAATGAATTTTACGACTATGAATCGAAGTATACGGAAGGTGGTTCGATTCATGTCTGTCCGGCTGAAATCTCGGTCGAGCTGACAGCGGAGGTTCAACAGGCGGCAGTCCTTGCGCATCGCGCGCTCGGTTGTTCAGGATATTCGCGCTCTGACTTCCTCGTTTCAGAAGAGGGAAAAGCCTACATTCTAGAGACGAATACTCTGCCGGGCATGACGCCGCTTAGCCTGTTTCCGGATAGTGCCAAGACAGTCGGAATCTCGTACGGCGAGCTTTTGGAACGCTTTATCGAGCTCGCACTTGAGCGCGTAGCGAAGTAAGACATCTGGATTACGCCATCCATCAAGAAAACGCTTTCATTATTTTTGAAAAGCCCTTTCAAATTGAACGCGTATCAGCTATACTTTTAAACGAATACGAGGTTAATTCTTGGGGGAGAATTGACAATTTAGGGGAGGAAACCTTCATGATTACGGATCAAGAAAAAGGTCATCAAAAACGAAAAAACATCTTGGAATCGACACAAGAGGTAATTCACGAAGCTTTAGATAAACTCGGCTATCCAGATGAGATGTACGAGTTATTAAAAGAACCGCTTCGCATGCTGACCGTTCGGATCCCTGTTCGCATGGACGATGGTTCAACGAAGATCTTCACAGGCTATCGCGCTCAACATAATGATGCGGTCGGACCGACTAAAGGGGGAATTCGGTTCCACCCGAGCGTAACGGAGGTAGAAGTCAAAGCATTATCAGTATGGATGAGTCTAAAAGCAGGAATCGTAGACTTGCCTTACGGTGGTGGGAAAGGCGGAATCGTCTGTGACCCACGCGAGATGAGTTTCCGTGAAATCGAACGTTTGAGTCGCGGATATGTCCGTGCCATCAGTCAAATTGTTGGACCTACAAAAGATATCCCGGCTCCGGACGTGTTCACAAACTCACAAATCATGGCATGGATGATGGATGAATACAGTCGCATCGATGAATTCAACTCACCTGGATTCATCACAGGAAAACCGCTCGTTCTTGGCGGGTCGCATGGTCGTGAGACAGCGACGGCAAAAGGTGTGGCCATCATGATTCGTGAAGCGGCACTTCGTCGCGGAATCGAATTGAAAGGTGCGCGGGTCGTCGTCCAAGGATTCGGGAACGCGGGAAGTTTCCTTTCTAAATTCATGTACGATGCAGGGGCGAAAGTGATTGCGGTCAGTGACGCTTACGGAGCTATCCATGATGAGAATGGTCTCGATATCCCGTATTTGTTAGATCGTCGCGATTCATTCGGTACGATTTCGACATTATTTAAAAACACGATCTCGAACAAAGAAATGTTAGAGCTCGATTGTGATATTTTAGTCCCAGCTGCGATTGAGAATCAAATTACAGAAGACAATGCGGACGCGATTAAAGCATCGATTGTGGTCGAGGCAGCCAACGGTCCGACGACGAACGAAGCAACGAAAATCTTGACTGAACGTGGAATTCTCCTCGTGCCGGACGTGTTGGCGTCAAGTGGTGGGGTCACGGTTTCGTACTTCGAATGGGTACAAAACAACCAAGGTTACTATTGGACGGAAGAAGAAGTTGAGGAAAAACTTGAAAAAGTACTCGTTCACTCGTTCAATACGGTATACAATACATCTTCAGCCCGTAAAGTCGATATGCGTCTCGCCGCCTACATGGTCGGTGTACGCAAAATGGCGGAAGCCTCACGTTTCCGTGGCTGGGTCTAATCAAAAAAAGTTCGGTCAACTCAAGTTGACCGAACTTTTTTATACGTTAATGCGGTTCGCAATCGTATCGGCAATCGCCTTGCCGTGGAATCTACCGTTCTCAATGAAGATCTTGTTCGCATCGTTTCCGGCTGCGACCACGCCCGCAATGAAGAGGTGTTCGACATTTGTTTCAAACGTTTCTTCATCGTATGTCGGGACACCACTCTCTTCATCGATCACAATGCCTGCACTCTCGAACAGATGGTGGTCGGGCTGATAACCGGTCATCGCGAAGACATGATCTGCATAGACATGCTTCTCTTCACCGTGTTGCCGGTAGTAGACGCCATCATCGGTGATGCGTTCGATTGTCGCCTCAAACTCCATTCGAACTTTCTCATGACGGACGAGTGAATCGAAGTTTGGAAGAACCCATGGTTTGACGGAAGGGCTATACGAATCGCCTCGATAGAGTACCGTCACAAAGGCACCAGCCTTTTCGAGTTCGATTGCCGCATCGACAGCGGAATTTTTCCCGCCGATGATCGTGACGTGTTGTCGATAATAAGGATGTGCCTCGTTGAAATAGTGATGGACGTGCGGCAACGTTTCGCCAGGTACGTCAAGCAGACGAGGACGTCCATAATAGCCTGTTGCTAAAATCACATAGTCCGCTTCGCGAATGGTTTCGCCACGTCGTTCATGTCTTGATGTCACAACGAATCGGTCACTTTTTTTATCGACCGACTCGACCGTTTCGAACGGGTGGACGTTTAAACCGGTACGTGTGACGACTTCTCGATAATAGACGAGTGCATCTTGACGACGTGGCTTCAAATCCTTACATATGAACGGAATGTCTCCGATCTCGAGCAAGCTCGCGGAAGAGAAGAACGTTTGATGCGTCGGATACCGATAGATGGCGTCGACGATATTTCCGCGCTCAATCACCGTACAAGAGACTCCGATCTTCTCCAGTTCGATGGCGGCCGAGAGACCGCATGGCCCGGCACCTACAATAATCGCTTGTTTGTTCACTGAATATCACCTCTTTGCTCATTGTAGGGAAGGGGGCGCAGTTGCGCAAGGTTATTGCTGGAAGCTAAAGCTATGTTCCATGACTGACTGGGATGAGCCGGACTCGAGTTCGACGAGGAGTCGTAAACGAGCTTTTTGTGAATTCAATCCGTTTGAAAAAATGACACCCATCTCTTTCAGTTGTTTGCCACCCCCGTCGTAACCGTAAACATCTTGAACGATTCCGTTGAAGCAACGGCTGACAATCACGACGGGAATCTCTTTGACTAAATGTTCTAGTGCGGACAAGAGGGTCGGTGGAACGTTTCCTTGCCCTAACACTTCAAGGACGAGTCCGTCGTACCCAAGCGTGATTACAGATTCAAGTAAATCTGGTTCCATTCCTGCGACGACTTTCAACACGGCTACACGTTTTGAGATGGACGGAATCATTTTCGGTTGTCTCGTTGCTGGTTGACTATAGATGAGTACATGGTCCTTTGTGACCATACCCACGTTACCGAAGTGCACAGACTTGAATGTGTCGACTGAAGACGTGTGCGTTTTGGTCACGTTAAATGCCGAATGAATCTCACCGTTGAAAACGACAAGCACGCCTTTTCCACGAGCCGCTTCGCTTTTTGCGACGCGAAGCGCTGTGATCAAATTAAATTCTCCGTCCGAACCGACCTCGTTCGAGGACCGCATCGCTCCTGTCAACACGATTGGGACAGGCGCACCGAGCGTGATTTGTAAGAAGTAAGCCGTCTCTTCTAATGTATCGGTACCGTGCGTGATGACGACTCCGTCATACGTGTCTTGTGTCAGTTCACGTTGGATGAACTGTGCCAATTCAAGCATCTTCTCTGGAGTCATGTGAGGTGACGGGATATTTGAAAAGTGCTTTGTTGTAATGTGAGCAATATCCGTCGCTTTCGGAAGGGTGGCGTCGATTGGATTGACATCGCTCGGTTCGACGTGTCCTGTGCCGGATTGTGACATGGCGATAGTACCGCCGGTGTGGATCAGTAATAAATGATTCATAAGTGTCCTCCTAATTATTTTTATGAAGATTTCCATTTTCTAGGCGTTCTCTACTTTTTCTTTCAGACAATTCAGTGTATGCTAGGGAGAGAAAGGAGAGATGCATCATGATCGCAATCGCCTTGTCTGCGGTTGCACCTGGGCTCGCCCTTCTTTCCTACTTCTATCTACGCCATGAGTTGGAGGCAGAACCGCTCGGATATGTGATTCGTTCTTTCGTGGCCGGAGCCGTTCTCGTGTTCCCGATCATGTTTATCCAATATGCGTTCGTTGAAGAGGGAGTGCTTACTGGACCGTTTTGGCAGGCGTATGTCGCCACTGCCCTGCTTGAAGAGTTTTTTAAATGGTTTATGATTTATTATACAATATATATACATAAAGTCTTTGATGATTACTACGACGGGATTCTCTATGCGGTCGCCTGCTCATTAGGCTTTGCGACTTTAGAGAATTTTTTATACTTATGGGTGTACGATTCATTAGAAATTGCGATTTGGCGAGCAATCCTGCCTGTGAGCGGGCACGCTTTGTTCGCGGTCGTGATGGGGTACTGCTTAGGACGAGCGAAGCATTCGATTCGAGAACGGCTCTGGCTGTTCATGGCAATCTTTTCTGCGACGGTCATCCACGGAACGTTTGATTTGATTTTGATACTCGAACCGAATCAAAAGCTTCCTGCCGTGCTTTATATCGTCATTTTATGGACCGTGGCACTTTTACTCGTGCGAGCGGCAAACTTGTCCAATCGTCGACAATTTAAATAAAGGGGAAGAATCAGTATGTTAAAAGAAGGTCAAGAACTGAGAATCGAAGTGGAAGGGCGTGCAGAGGGGAAAACGAAAATTGCAGCCATAACCGATCAAGTCGTATGGATTGAGTCGCCGAGTGACATGATGACGCTCAAAACATTTTTTTTACATGAAGAGGAGGCCATGCGGGTCTTTTTCTTCCAAGGAGACAATCAGCTGTTCGCATTCGACACGAAAGTCGTGAAGCGAATCAGCGATGCCCAAATGACATTACGCTATGCGTTCAATTTGCCAGATGAGAAAAAAATCAAACGGATTCAGCGTCGTGAATATTTACGTGTTCCAGAAATGATTGACGTGACCGTTCTTGCAACCGATGAGGAAAGTTTCGAATCGTTCGAAACAACATCTCTTGACATATCTGCTGGGGGGATGAAAATCATCGCCAACCGCGCTCCAATCGAAGTAGATGAGTCCCTGATTGTCGTGTTTCGAATTGAGGATGAGCATGGCTCGCCCCAGAACTTCCGTCTTAAGAGCCGTCTTGTGCGCATACATAAACAGGAAGTGAAAGAAGAACTGTCTCTGGCATTTGAAGATTTGACCCCTCGTGACCAAGAGACGATTTTACGATACTGCTTCCGTGTTCAGCTTGAAGCGCGAAAGCGGACAGGGTCTGTATTTTCTTCAAGATAAAAAACTGTTATGATGTTCTCGGGATTATTGACCGAGAGGAGGAGGGTATCGGGAACACTCGATACCCGTTTTGTATGAAAAAATCATTACAAATTGCTTTAGACGGACCGGCGGGTGCTGGGAAAAGTACGATTGCCAAGTCGCTTGCGAAACAATTAGGGTATGTGTACATCGATACAGGTGCAATCTATCGGGCGGTAACGTATCGCGCCTTGAACGAAGGGATTGCGCTCGAAGATGGACCAGCACTTGCTCAGATGATCGAGGACATGTCATTACGACTCGTCCCATCGGAAGAGGGACAACGCGTATTTGACGGTGAGGAAGAAGTGACGTCTGTCATTCGCTCGAGTGAAGTGACGAATAACGTCAGTTTCGTCGCACGTCAACCTGAAGTGCGTGATGCCTTGATGGATCTTCAACGTGATTTGGCTAAAGAAGGCGGTGTCGTCATGGACGGCCGCGATATCGGAACACATGTCTTGCCGAATGCCGATTTAAAAGTGTTTATGACCGCTTCGGTCGAAGAACGTGCCCGTCGTCGCCATGAAGAAAATATCTCGAAAGGCATCCCGAGCGACTATGAACAACTGATCGAAGAGATTGCGCTTCGTGACAAACGCGATTCTGAGCGTGAAGTGGCACCTCTCCGTCAAGCTGAAGATGCCCATTTCCTCGATACGACGACGTTGTCCATTGACGGAGTGGTTCAAGCAATTGAACGATTAATTGAAGAGGTGAAAGCATGAGCAAGCCATTAAACAATGGACCGTTCGGCATGTATCGATTGGCGAGAGGCGTCGTGAACGTCATTCAACGCTTCTCGTTTCAGGTCGAATTCATCGGTCGGGAGAATGTTCCGATGGACGGGTCGATCCTTGTCTGTTCGAACCATCAGTCAAATTGGGACCCGGTGCTTCTCGCATGTGCGATTCCAAAGCAGCGTCCGCTCCGATTTTTTGCGAAGAAAGAACTTTTTAGTGTCCCGGTACTGAAGCATATTTTGAAGCGTGCAGGTCAGATTCCAGTATCTCGTGGGGAAGGTGACCGACAAGCGCTTCGTGTCGTGCTTCAAAAGTTGAAAGAGGATGAAGTCATCTCTATCTTTCCGGAAGGAACGCGTTCAAAAGACGGTACGCTTGGAAAGGCGCAAGCCGGTGTCGGTTTTTTTGCGATGCGTTCGGATGCACATATTTTACCGATTGCCATCATTGGCAAGTATAAGTTTCGCGCAAAACTCCGTGTCGTTATCGGGAAGCCGATCGACTTGTCAGAATTGAAAGCACGTAAGGCGAGTGCGCAAGAAGCGGCCGACTTGATCATGGATACGATTTCCGAACTCTACTTGAAGCACTCGTTCACGAAGTAAAAAACGGATTGTGGAATTGAGGTTTAAACTTCTTTCAATAGAGGTACAATCTTCATAACGCCTTGACAAATTCTCGGAATTATAAGAGATTTATACTAGGTGTAAGCGCCTTTGGCGCTCCTTTTTGTACTCATCGTGAGGGGGTAGTGTTGGAATGGTCGAAGAAATGAAAGATATGCCTGATTTTGAAATTAATCGTGGTCAAATTGTGACCGGAACAGTCGTCAAAATCGAGGATAAGCAAGCGCTGATCGATATCGGTTATAAAACCGAAGCGATTTTGCCAATTAGCGAAGTATCAAGCATGCATCTAGACGATTTAAACGAATCACTCCGAGTGAACGACGAGATTCGTGTCAAAGTGAAAAAGGTCACGGACGAAGAAGTAGTCGTTTCGAAAAAAGACGTCGATGCCGAAGCAGCATGGGATCGCATCGTTGAAAAATTCGAATCAGGTGAAGTGTTTGAAGTGATGGTGAAAGATAAGGTCAAAGGTGGTCTTGTCGTCGATATTGGAATCCGTGGATTTATCCCTGCATCCCTTGTCGAAAGTCACTTCGTCGAAGACTTCTCGTCATACTTGAATAACCCAATTACCGTAAAAGTCGTCGAGATTGACCGCGAAAAAAATCGCGTCATCTTGTCACATAAAGCAGTTGTCGAAGAAGAGATGAGCGCGAAGAAATCAGAAACGCTCGAATCGCTTGAAGTCGGACAAGTAATCGAAGGAACAGTCCAACGATTAACTGATTTTGGGGCGTTCGTCGATATCGGTGGCGTGGACGGTCTCGTTCACATCTCGGAAATGGCACATAGCCGCGTCGAGAAGCCGAGCGACGTCGTAACTGAAGGCGACCGCGTGAAAGTGAAAGTGCTCGGGCTCGACTTAGATAATGAAAAAGTGAAACTTTCCATTAAAGAGACACAACCTGGTCCGTGGGAAACCATCGAAGGGAAGATCCAGCCGGGAGATGTCATCGAAGGAACTGTCAAACGTCTCGTGACGTTCGGTGCGTTCGTCGAAGTCGCACCACAAGTGGAAGGTCTGCTTCACATCTCGCAAATTGCGAACCGTCACATCGCGACGCCGTCTGAAGTCTTGTCAGAAGGCCAAGAAGTGAAGGTGAAGGTGCTAGATGTTCATCTCGATGATAAGAAAATCTCATTGTCGATGCGTGCGCTCGAATCATCTGAACCGACTCGTCAAGATGATGATCAAGCGTTACTTGATGAATATAGCGACCAAGGAGGATTCTCTGTCTCGGAATTGACAGGTGATGATTCTTCGGACGACTCTAAATAAGATGATCGTTCAAGCGGGAGTCATGCTCCCGCTTCTTTTTGTATGGTCACTTAATTTTGCCTGTGATATGATAGGTAAGTTGCGTTTCGAAATGATGAAATGATGAAATTTTGATAGAAAGTTAGTGAGGTGTTGTTATGGGAATTCCAGTAGTGGCCATCGTTGGCCGTCCGAATATCGGAAAATCCACAATTTTTAACCGTATCATCGGTGATCGTGTCTCGATCGTCGACGATAAACCGGGTGTCACACGTGACCGTATTTACGGAACAGGAGAGTGGCTCAACCGTAAGTTCCATTTAATCGATACAGGTGGGATCGAAGTAGGGGACGAGCCGTTGCTCGTTCAAATGCGTCATCAGGCGGAACTCGCCATCGATGAAGCAGACGTCATCATCTTCATGGTGAATGGACGTGAAGGGATCACGGCGGCTGATGAAGAGGTTGCGAACTTGTTGTTCCGTTCGAATAAACCGATCGTTCTTGCCGTCAACAAAGTCGATAACTTTGAAATGCGAGATCTCATGTATGAGTTTTATTCCCTCGGATTCGGAGATCCGTTCCCGATTTCGGGTACGCACGGGTTAGGACTCGGTGACTTGTTAGACCAAGTATTTGAACTCGCTCCAGAAAAAGACGAGTACGAATACAACGAAGACGTGATTCAGTTCTCATTGATCGGTCGCCCGAACGTAGGGAAATCAAGCTTGACGAACTCAATCCTCGGTGAAGAGCGTGTCATCGTTTCAAACATTGCAGGTACGACTCGCGATGCGATTGATACACCGTTCACACGTGACGGACAAGAGTACGTCATCATCGATACGGCAGGTATGCGTAAACGCGGAAAAGTATATGAATCGACAGAGCGTTATAGTGTCATGCGCGCACAAAAGGCGATTGAACGCTCGAACGTGGTTCTCGTCGTCCTCGACGGGGAAGAAGGAATCATCGAGCAGGACAAGCGTGTCGCAGGTCTCGCGCATGAAGCCGGGAAGGCGATTGTCATCGTCGTCAATAAATGGGATGCCGTCGAAAAAGATGATAAGACGATGAAGAAGATGGAAGAGAAGATTCGTCAAGAATTCTTATTCCTCGACTATGCGCCGGTTGTCTTCTTATCAGCGCTCACGTCAAAACGCTTGCAGACATTGTTGCCTGTCATCAAACAAGTGGCAGAAACACATCGCCGTCGTATCTCGACGAGCGTATTGAACGATGTCATCGTCGATGCAGTCGCGATGAACCCGACACCGACGGATAAAGGACAACGATTGAAGATCAACTACGCAACTCAAGTGGCCATCGAGCCGCCGACGTTCGTCTTGTTTGTCAACGATCCTGAGTTGTTGCATTTTTCGTATAAACGTTATTTAGAGAATCAAATCCGTAAAGCATTTGACTTCACCGGGACACCGATTCACATCGTGGCTCGTCAGAAAAACTAATAACGGGGGTGCCACTTATGGCAAACGTAGCTGTCATCGGAGCGGGGAGCTGGGGAACGGCCATCTCGCTCGTGTTAGCGGATAATGGCCATGATGTCCTGCTCTATGGACGTGAACAAGAACATGTGGATGAAATCAATTCGTCACATACGAACTCGTTTTATTTGAAAGACGCGCCATTACCTGAATCAATTCGTGCGACGACGAACTTGAAAGAAGCGTTAGACGGTCGAAGTATCGTCTTTCTCGTCGTCCCGAGTTCGGCGATTCGTCCTGTCTCAAAGGAATTGAACACATTGTTGACGGAACCTGTCACCATCGTTCATGCCGCGAAGGGGATCGAACCAAAAACGCATAAGCGCCTTTCAGAAATCATCGCCGAAGAAATCGATCCTTCTAAGCGTCGGGCAATCGGTGTATTAACTGGACCGACTCATGCTGAAGAGGTTGCGGTCCGTAAACCGACGACCATCACAATCGCATGTGCCGACCTTGATGTCGCGGATGAAGTGCAGGAGCTCCTCACAAACGATCAGTTCCGCGTGTACTTGAATTCTGATGTCGTAGGAGCCGAGTACGGTGGAGCACTGAAAAATATCATCGCCCTAGCGGCGGGTATGACGGATGGGCTTGGTTATGGGGACAACGCGAAAGCTGCCCTCATGACTCGTGGGATTGTCGAAATTGCTCGACTTGGCGTGAAGCTTGGAGCGAACCCGGCCTCGTTCTCAGGATTGACAGGGATCGGAGACTTGATTGTGACGGCGACGTCACAACATAGCCGTAACTGGCGAGCTGGTAACGCCATCGGTCGTGGTGAAAAATTAGAAGACGTTCTCGGGAACATGGGAATGGTCGTCGAAGGCGTCCGTGCCTGTGAAGCAGCCCATTCCCTCGCCAAAGAAGCGGGTGTGGAGATGCCGATCACAGAGGCTCTCTATAACGTGTTGTTTGAAGGGAAGAGTCCTCATGATGAAGTGAAAAAATTGATGAGACGCCCGCAAAAACACGAGATGGAACAAGTTTTTCATTTTGAAGAATAGACAGATTGAGAGAGGAGCTGACGTTTTCGTTCAGTTCCTCGCTTTTTTTTGCTAAACTTGAAGTCTGGAGAACATAGAGAAAGTAGGGGGATAGACGTGACACCGTCACTCATCAAAATGTGGATATCATTCGCAGGGATCGGGGCTTTCGCCATCGCTGCATTAATGGTCGCACTCAGTCATACGAAACTGAGCGGTTGGTTCGCCACGCTCGTCAGACTGATTGCTTTCATCATTTTCTTATTTGGGACTGTAATCATGATTTTTGTCGTCGTCTCAGGACCGACTGGAGGATAAACGTGATGAAAAAAAAGATTGTCGCTATCAGTTTGGTTTTGACGACACTGTTAGCAGGGTGTATGTTTCCTGAATCAGAGCGGGCCAACAATATCCCGTACGAAGATCAATTGAATACGGTACAAAGTGCGGTCGATGCCTATCGTGAGCAATCTGGGGTATTACCAATCAAAACGAAACCAGCAGAAACGCCTCTCATGGAGCGTTACCCAGTTGAATTCGCTCGTCTCGTACCTGGCTATTTAGCGGACCCACCGGCGAATAGTTTCGAAGGTGGCGGGTTGTTCCAATATATCCTCGTCGATGTCGAGACGGAACCGACCGTGAAGCTGATCGACTTGCGTGTGTCTGAGCGGTTGCAACAACTTCAAACGAACATCAACGCATTTCGGGCAAAAGAAGGCAAGTTCCCATTTGACGGATCATTAGGTAAGAATCAGTTCACGCTCGATTATGATAAAATCTTTGTCACAGAAGAGCCGTCCATTCCAAGTCCTTATTCGGATCGTGAACTTCCGATCTATGTGGATGGCACGGGACAACTGTTTGTAGACTATCGCGAAGATGTGAAGGAAGCGCTTCAAAAGACGGATGAGTCACCGGAAATTGGCGAAGATATTCGTTATTTGCTCTATAAAGATGCTCCATTCGCCCCAGCTTATTCGCAAGGATACACAATTGATGAACAAGGAGAAGTCGTTTTTTTAAACAACTGAACCTGTTTTGATAGTGAATGTCGCGAAATCATGCAAAAAATGTTGTCATATCAACGTTTGTACGATATGATTAATCCCGTAAACTCCCTGTGAGAGGAGGTGAATCGTGATGAACAAAACTGAATTGATCCAAGCTGTTACTGAGAAAGCCGATGTTTCTAAAAAAGAAGCAACGAAAATCGTAGAAGCTACGTTTGAATCAATCACTGAAGCACTCCAAAACGGTGAGAAAATTCAATTGATCGGTTTTGGTACTTTTGAAGTTCGTGAGCGTGCTGCCCGTAAAGGTCGTAACCCACGTACAAAAGAAGATATCGAAATTCCAGCGAGCAAAGTTCCTGCATTCAAAGCAGGTAAAGCGCTCAAAGATGCGGTCAAGTAATCTGCAATACATAAGTCGCCGAAAGGCGGCTTTTTTTGTTGGGTTTACGAGTTCGAATGACGTGAATGTGACAAAAATGTGCTATACTATGTCAGAATGACAATGAAGTGGACGAGGGGGGATAGCATGGAACAGTTGACAAATGAATTCGTTGTCACAGACCTTGCTCGTCAAATCGAAACACGTATGAATCATCCCTATTTGACGAAACACGAGGTTGTACCAGCCGTCGACATGTTATTGCTTCGTTGGATGGTCGAGATGATTGATTTGGAATCGATTGAGCATCGACAACTCGTGATGGCAACCTATTTCGCACATCAAGCGCTTGATTTACACGACCAAGTAAACAGTAGCCCGAACGGGTCTTTGGCACGCCAATTAAAAGTGCTCGCCGGGGACTTTGCATCGGCTCAGTTTTATAAAATCTTGACGGACTTTCCATCATCATACAGTGATCGATTCGGTCAGTCTGTACAGCGGGTCAATGCGGCGAAGTGCACCTTATTGCTTGAGAAGAACGTTTCAATGAACGTTTGGCTCGAAGCGAACATCGGATTGATTCAAACACTTTCCGAACTGATTGAACAACCTTATTTGACAACGAGCGGGAAACGAATGATTGAAATGAAAGCGACAGCGCTTAGACAAGACCAAAAGGAGCAACTTACGACGTTGCTCGCGCATGCGGTCGCTTAGAACGGAAAGGATGTTACGCGTTGCAACCGATAGAAAAAGAGCAAAAAGTATACGAAGTATTTCAGTCCATTTCTCCGAGCTACGATACGATGAACTCGATTATCAGCTTCCGACTTCATAAATGGTGGCGACGGACAACGATGAAAAAAATGAACGTCTTTCCGGGGGCTAAATGTTTAGACGTTTGTTGCGGGACTGCTGACTGGACGATTCAATTAGCGGATGCTGCCGGAAACACGGGAGTTGTGAAAGGACTCGATTTTTCAGAGAACATGCTAAAAGTGGGAGAGGAAAAGGTCAAATCTTGGCCGAACATCGAATTGCTTCATGGAAATGCGATGGCTCTTCCGTTTGGTGACAACTCCTTTGACTATGTCACAATCGGATTTGGACTCCGAAACGTTCCGGACTATATGACGGTCTTGCGTGAAATGCACCGTGTCTTGAAACCAGGTGGAACGGTTGTTTGTCTCGAGACGAGCCAACCGACAGCACCGCTTTTTAAAGAGTTGTACCGTTTTTACTTTGGAACGGTCATGCCGCTTTTTGGAAAGGTCTTTGCCGGTTCATACGATCAGTATAAGTGGTTGCAGGAGTCAACCGATCAGTTCCCAGATCGTTTGACTCTCAAGCGGATGTTCGAAGATGCCGGGTTTGAACAAGTCGAAGTGAAGACATTCTCCGGAGGTGCATGTGCCATGCATCTAGGAAAGAAGTGGTGAACCATGTCTTTGAAGCGACTTTATCGTCATATGAACCGAGAGATTGATCAAATCGATCAATTCTTATCTACTCGAGTCAGGACGGACCACCCTGTCATTGAATCGGCATCGCGCCAATTACTCGATGCCGGTGGCAAGCGCATCCGACCCGCCTTCGTCTTACTGAGCGCCGGGTTTGGTGAGACGAAAGATATCCGTTTGACGAAAGTTGCCTCAAGTCTTGAGTTGATTCATATGGCATCACTCGTCCATGACGATGTCATCGATGACGCGATGCTCCGTCGTGGCAAACCAACCGTGATGGAACGATATGATGAAACAGTAGCGATGTATACAGGGAATACGTTATTCGGAGAAGCGATTCGTCTCGTATCCGAAATTGATTCACCAGAAGTGATGCGCATCATGGCAGATACGATGGAACGAATCTGTGTCGGTGAAATCAATCAAATCCAAGATCAATTTGAGTGGGGGCAATCACCGAAGCGCTATTTAGATCGGATTGCGCGAAAGACCGCTCTGTTGATTGAAACGAGTTGTGCGGCAGGAGCTGTCATCTCTGGAGCGTCTCCACAAATCGTGAGGCAATTAAGTCTGTTTGGATATGACATCGGTATGGCTTTTCAAATGACGGATGACTTGCTTGATTTTACCGCTAAGAGTTTTCAGCTCGGTAAGCCGGTCGGGGAAGATTTGAAGCACGGTCATAAAACGTTACCGCTCCTATATTCATCTGAGGATTCCGACTTTTATGAACGTCTCCGTCAAGTGAACGCCTCGACGGATACGGAAGTGACGAAATCTCTCGTCCGGGAAGTGCAACGAAACGGAACGTTAGAACGCAGTCAACGGACGATTGATCGCTACGTCAACCGTGCCATCCGCCGACTAGACGGGTTGCCGGATGTTCCAGACAAGCGGTCGTTAATTGAAATTGCGCAATATATTGGGAAACGCAAATGGTAAATGCCCCATGTAACCCCTTTCAAAAATGTGTTGGACCGTGTACACTAAATACGTACAACGTACACATTTATAGACTTAGGGGGATTTGGGGAATGGAAAAGACATTTTTAATGGTTAAACCTGATGGGGTAAAACGTGGATTGATTGGGGAAATCATCTCACGCTTCGAAAACAAAGGATATACGTTGAACCGTCTCGAAATGGTGACACCGTCAGTTGAGGTCGCAGAGGCACACTACGCAGAGCATAAAGAAAAGCCGTTCTTTGGTGAATTGGTCGAGTTTTTGACTTCTGGTCCTGTCGTTGCGATGGAATGGGAAGGGGAAGACATCGTGGCCGTCTCTCGTTTAATGATCGGGAAGACGAAACCGGTGGATGCTCAACCAGGAACCATTCGCGGTGATTTTGCATCGACGATGTCACAAAATGTGATTCATGGTTCTGATAGTGTGGATAGCGCGGAACGTGAACTCTCACTTTGGTTCGCTGAAGTGGTTTCACACGTTTCATGACTTTTCGAGGGACGGGGAAACCTGTCCCTTTTTGATTCCCTTTGAATCGCCTGAGGTCACAAGAATGCGGAAATGAGAAAGAATTGAGGTTGAAATTGGTGATGAATGATTATGCCATCTTTGTAAAAAAGTTTTATATCAAGTCGGGTATTGACTTGAACTTATATAAAGAGGCGCAGATGAAGCGCCGTATGGTCGCACTACGCGAAAAGAAGGGGTATGCATCGTTTTTAGAGTATTTGAAGGCGATGGATACAGATCGTCAACTTTATGAAGAGTTTCTCGACCGGATGACAATCAATGTGAGTGAATTTTATCGCAACCCGATTCGTTGGCAACAGCTTGAAGAGGATATCCTCCCGCATCTGATTCGCTCGAGTCAAGGGAAGCTTCGCGTATGGAGTGCTGCCTGTTCAACCGGAGAAGAGCCATACTCACTTGCCATGTTGTTGTCGAAACATCTTGCCCCATCTCAATTTTCAATTATGGCTACGGACTTAGATGATGTCGTCATCGAAAAAGCGAAGCAAGGAAAGTACCATGAACGGGCGCTCATCGATTTGCCTGAGGAGTTTCAGAAGCGCTACTTTACCCGTCGTGGCGACGACTATTATATTTCAGATGAAATCAAGCAGCTGGTGACGTTTAAAAAGCATAACTTGTTAGCGGATGTGTACGAACGCAATTTTGATTTGATCGTCTGTCGAAATGTCTTGATTTACTTCACTGAAGAGGCGAAAGAGAAGGTATATACGTCGTTCCAACGGGCGTTACGTCCAGGTGGGATGCTATTTGTCGGTGGGACGGAACAAATTTTCCAACCGAAACGTTACGGCTATGCAATGAAGCAAAGTTTCTTTTATGAAAAAATGGATGGATGAGGTGAACGGATGCGTTATTTGACAGCTGGTGAATCACATGGTCCCGGTCTGACGGTCATCATTGAAGGGGCCCCGGCCGGACTCTCTATAGATATTTCTCAAATCAATGCAGAGTTAAAAAAACGTCAATCGGGTTACGGTAGAGGGCGCCGCATGCAAATCGAGTCCGACCAGGTAGAAGTTCGCTCGGGCATACGGCATGGCGTGACCACAGGTGCACCCATCACATTTTGGATTGAGAATAAAGACCATACGCATTGGAAACACGTCATGCAGGCTGAACCGATTGAGAGCGATATCGAAGTGAAACGCCGCGTCTCTCGACCGAGACCTGGACATGCTGACCTGGTCGGTGGGATGAAATACGACCATCGAGACTTACGTGACGTATTGGAGCGCTCAAGCGCACGAGAAACAGCGGCTCGTGTAGCGGTCGGGGCTTTCTGTAAGCAACTCCTTCAACAAATCGGGGTATCCCTCTTTAGTTATGTCAAAGTGATTGGTGGGGAACGGGCGGAGTCGTGCACATTTGATTCGCTTCAAGAAGCACAAGCGGTCGTTGATGCCTCACCGGTACGTACGTTAGATGAAGAGGCCGCGTTGCGGATGATGCGTCGAATCGATGAGGCCAAGGCAAATGGAGACTCGATTGGTGGAATCGTGTGTACAGAAGTACATGGTGTTGTACCGGGACTTGGCTCGTATGTGCAGTACGACCGTAAACTGGATGCGAAAATCGCACAAGCGGTCATGAGTGTCAACGCATTTAAAGGTGTTGAATTCGGTGAAGGGTTTGAAATGGCGTATCGTCCGGGTTCTGAAGTGATGGACCCGATCGCATACGGGGATGATGGGTATACGCGACTCAGTAACCATCTCGGTGGATTTGAGGGGGGCATGACTACGGGGATGCCAATCCTTTGTTCAGCCGTCATGAAACCCATTCCTACGCTCTATAAACCCTTACAATCGGTCGATATCGATACGAAAGAGGCGTTTTTAGCTCAAATCGAGCGGAGTGACTCGTGCGCTGTGCCTGCCGCTTCCCTCGTCGTTGAGGCAGTCATCGCATTTGAAGTCGCGAAGGAAGTTTGTGAGACGTTCGGGCACGACACGATGGAACGAATCAAACATCGGGTCGATGAGTATCGGGAGGAGTTGCGAGTATGGTAACGATTTCAATCTCAGCATCGACCCCATACGAAGTCGTCTTGGACAAACAGGATCGTTGGATCGATTCAGTTGATTGGTCCAGTTATTCGATGCTATGGGTCGTTACGGATAAACATGTCGAGTCTCTTTACGGAGAGTCGTTCCGTTCTACGTTGAATCTGACCCATTCCCACGTCGTTTCGTCCGTCGTCGAAGCAGGTGATGCGTCGAAATCGCTATCTCAGCTCGAGCAGCTTGTCGCAGAAGGGTTGCGCCACGGATGTGACCGCCAAACACTGATTGTCGCCTTTGGCGGTGGAATGATCGGCGACTTGGCTGGTTTTCTAGCAAGTGTCTACATGCGAGGCGTTCCATACATACAAGTGCCAACGACGATTTTGGCTCACGATTCGGCTGTCGGAGGCAAAGTGGCAGTCAATCACCCCTTTGCGAAAAATGCAATCGGTTCATTCTATCAACCGTCAGGCGTCTATTACAACGTCAGTCGACTGAATACCTTGCCCGTCCAGGAA
The DNA here is from genome assembly GCF_018617235.1 of Exiguobacterium sp. s132. Taxonomy (GTDB): domain Bacteria; phylum Bacillota; class Bacilli; order Exiguobacteriales; family Exiguobacteriaceae; genus Exiguobacterium; species Exiguobacterium profundum. The sequence continues at coordinate 574,964 of NZ_JACSJU010000001.1, forward strand.
GTGCGAAGCGGTCTCGGTGAGTTATTGAAACATGCGTACTTATCACGTTACGTCCTCGAATCTTCTTTCGAGGACGACTTGTTTTTAGACTTGAACGAGAACGAACCGTTGGATTGGGTGTCGTGGCTTGCCCGTGGGATTCGAGTGAAACAAACCATTGTCGAGACGGACGAGCGAGAACAAGGCATTCGTGCTTGGCTTAACTTCGGGCATACGTTCGGTCATGCCCTTGAATCGGTGGAAGCCTATCGTATCCCACATGGGGAAGCGGTTTTACATGGGATGGTGTTCGCTTTCCTCGTGTCAGGAGATGAAGTTCGAGCGAAGCGATTGTTCAATTGGATGCGTTCGAACGACGTCACGCCAATCGATTGGCAACCATTCGACCACTACGTGGAAAAAATGATGCTGGATAAAAAGAACCGACATGGTGTAATTCGTTTTGTGTTACTTCGTGAAACGATCACTGTGGAGTCGGTACAGCTCGAACATCTTCGACATACGTTTGAACAGATGAAAGGATGGTGGGAACGATGAGTTTAAACGGTTCTATCCGTGTACCGAGTGATAAATCCATCACACATCGGGCACTGTTATTCGGGATGATGGCGAACGGGACGACGCACGTGCGGAATCCACTCCTAGGTGCCGATTGTCGTTCGACGCTCGAGGTGATTCGATCACTTGGAGCCGACGTGACAGAACTGCAAGACGAACTAGTCATTAAGGGGACTGCGTCTCCGCGCTCGGCACGTCTAGACTGTGGGAATTCAGGTACGACGATGCGCCTACTGATCGGTCTCTTGTCCAGCTATAATGGGTCGTTTGAACTCGTAGGCGATGAATCGTTATCCCGGCGTCCGATGCGACGCGTTACTGAGCCTTTACGAAACATGGGCGCACACGTGACAGGGGATATGGCACCCCTCGTCATCGAAGGAACGACGCTTCGATCCATTGACTATACGTTACCGGTCGCAAGCGCCCAAGTGAAGTCGGCCGTCCTGCTCGCGGGCTTACATGCCTCGGGTACAACGATTGTTCGAGAACCGATGTTGTCACGTGACCATACCGAGCGCATGTTGCCCCTATTCGGTGCGAAGCTATCGATTGTAAACGAGGAAGGGTTACGCGTCATCCGTGTCGAACCTTCGTCATTGACAGGATGTACGGTCGACGTACCGGCAGACCCGTCATCGGCTGCGTTTTTCTGGGCAGGGGCGGCCATGGTGGCAGACAGTTCAGTTATGACGAAGGACGTCTGTTTGAATGAGACACGGATTGGATTTTTACGTACGCTCGAACGGATGGGTGCGAATGTCGTCATTTCGAACGAACGATTGGTCGGTGAAGAACGAGTCGGAGACGTCACGGTCACGACGAGTGAGCTAACCGGCACAGTCGTCGAAAAGGATTTCATTCCTTCACAGATTGATGAATTACCACTGTTCGCACTCGTCGCCTCTCAAGCGAATTCACCGTCCATCGTGAAAGACGCAGCGGAACTGCGCGTGAAAGAAACTGACCGGATTGACGTGGTCGTCTCGGAACTACGGAAGTTAGGTGTGGACATCGTCGGCACTGAGGACGGATTCATCGTCAATCCGAGTCGCCTTCATGGAGGAGATGTCTCGACTTACGGAGACCATCGCTTGTCCATGATGTTACAGATTGCGTCACTCATGACCGATGAAGCCGTTCACATCGAGGGGATCGAGGCATCCGATGTCAGTTATCCTCGATTCCGTGAAGATTTACAACGGGTTCAACGTAAGATAGAATAACGACAAACCGAAGCCCAGGAGGACGAACCATGCTAGATGAATCAGCTTTAACACATATAATCGAGATGCTTGAGTCAGGTGAGACGGAACATGCACTCATGCATCTAGAAGAACTTGAGAAGGAAGGGTCGGATGATGACCGTTTAGCCATCGCCGACCTCTATTTAGAGTTAGGTCTTGCCGACCGGGCGACAGCCGTTCTCTCAAAACTATACGTCGACTATGAGGGAGACCCGAATGTCGCCCTATCGCTGGCGGAAGCGTACTTGGATAGTGACCGTGAAGAGGAAGCGATTGCCGTGCTTGAAAAAATCAAATCGGATGACGCAGATACGCAAGTGAGGAGCCTCGTCCTCCTCGCTGACCTGTATCAATCGCAAGGATTGGATGAAGTGGCAGTGAAGAAACTGATGGAGGCGCTCGAGAAAAATCCGGATGAACCTTTACTCATCTATGGATTGGCTGAATTGTATGCCTCTACCGGTTCATTTGAACAAGCCATTCCACTCTATGCGCGACTTCCGAAGATGAAGTTGCCGGTTGAAATCGACTATCAAGCGGATTACGCGGAGGCCCTCACGATGGTCGGATCGTTTGAAGAGGCGCTCGAAGAATATGAGCGGGCCACACATCGCGATTTGAACACTGTCTTCGGTCATGCGATGACGGCTCATCGGATCGGACGTGAGGAAGTGGCGATCAAGCAGTTCAAAGAGCTTCAGGCGATGGACCCAGACTTCACGTCGCTCTACTTGCCCTATACCGAGGCACTCGATGCAATCGGGCAAACGGAAGAGGCTATTGAGATCGTCGATCAAGGTATCACGCGCGACGATTATAATGATGAACTACGCCACGTCAAAGCAAGACTGCTTCTCAAACTCGGAAATCGGGACGGTGCCATTAAAGAACTTCGTGAGGCGCTCGTGTTAAATCCAGAGTCGTTACAAGCGACCGAATTGCTCTTATCGATTTTATTTGAAGCAGGAGAATTCGATGATGTTCTCGAAACCATCGATGCACTCGAAGATCATGCGACGTCGCCGCTCATGACATGGTACAAGGCGAAGGCGAAATATGAGCTCGAAGCGTACGACGAAGCGGTCAGTCTATATGCCTCAATTGAACCGATGATGAAAGAGGACGTGTCATTTGTGACGGAATGGGCTACACTGTTGATAGAGGAAGGTCGTAGACAAGACGCGCGACGTGTGGTCGAGCAATCGCTTGCATTGGTGGTCGACCTCGATGATCGCCAAGCGCTCGAAGAACAGCTCGAACAATTGTCTGATGACGTAGAATGAATAAGGGAAGGGAATGAGGTCAGATGGTCGAGCGGAAACGTAATTTTTTGAAGCGATTCGTCGCTCATCATACGCTTCGGAAACGTGAAGCAAAGTGGATTCTTGACTATTGGTTAAGACATCCTGAAAAGCTTGGCAACGTTCATTTCGTGACAAACGCTTCGGTCTCACCAAGAAGTCTCGTGATGACAGCGTACGGGTTTGACGGTGAACCGTTTCGATACCGACGGGGAGACCTTGTGACCATGAATCCTGAGAAGGCTTATCATGACATCCGTCTACACGATGGGCCAATCTATGTAGAGTTAAATTTTCAAGGCATGATGATCGATGAGAACTGGGTCGACATCGTCGAACAGAATCCGTTTGAACCGGTGGCAGAAGTGAGAGATGAAGTCTCGTCTTCTGCTCAAACGGTCATTCAAGCATCGGTTGCTCAATTTGAAGAAGAACGATTGCTGATTGAAATCGATAAGGCGCTCGACCGACGAGACGAGAATTTATTCCGCAATCTGACGACTCAACTTCATCAAGTGCGAGCATCTAAATTATTTTGAAAAAAACAAGCGCTTCCGTTCCGGTAGGCGCTTGTTTTTTGGTATATTAATTACGTAGGAATACACAATTATTTCACAGTTCGTTCATAACTTTGAAAGGTGAGCGAAGTCATGTACGCTACAATAGACATGATGAGATATGAAGGAGAGGAGGGAAAAGATGAGGTTCGATAGTCAAGGGGCACTTCGCTCGATTGCCGAACGACAATACGTCGATACGCTCATCGTTCCGCTCGCAGAATTGGCGTTTGGTGAAGATATGGTTCGTAAAGCCGAAAGCTATGAAGTGATTCATGCCGTCACGGCTGAGACAGAACGTCAATTATCTGGTCGAACGATGCTCAGCCCGACCATCAGTTACACCGATGTGGAAGCTGGTGTGAAATTGGCGCAGGATGTGGTGGCGAAAGCAAATTCATCCGGATTTTCTCACGTATTGTTTATCGCGTCAGACGTCCGTTTCAAAGCATTTGATTTGCCGATTTTGTTCGTACCGCCGCTCGCGCTTGGATCGATGTCAAGCGATCAAGCGCACACGATGGTCCAGAATTTTGCGACACAAGTCATCACGGAACTTTCGAGCCGTTGGATGGCGACATGAAGCGGTTGACGTAGAGGTTTTATTGATATACTATTTTGTTGAGTGAGAAATTTTTGTGAAGAATGCATAAAGAATTATGGGGTTATGCACACGAATGAGGGGGGAACGAAATGGCTCAAAATGGGTCAAAAGTCACGCGCCGTCAGTTCTTAACGTACACACTGACTGGAGTAGGTGGCTTTATGGCGGCAACATTGATCAGTCCGATGGTCAACTTTGCGATCGATCCGGTTTTGAAAAAAACTGGTGCAGGCAACAAAGTAAAAGTAATGAGTCTTGATGACATCACGACTGAGCCGCAACGTGTCGACTTTAAGAAACAAACACAAGATGCTTGGTATGAATTTGAAGAAACGCTTTCAGCATGGGTTTACAAAACAGATAGTGGCGAGATCATCGCACTTTCTCCGATTTGTACACACCTTGGCTGTCAGGTAGCATTCGCTGGTGATCCGACTCGTCCACAAGAATTCTTCTGTCCGTGTCACTTGGGACGTTACGAAAAAGATGGAACGAACATTCCAGGTACACCGCCGACAGCACCACTTGCACGTTATGAAAAAGAAGAAAAAGACGGCTTCCTATATTTAGGTAGTCCAGTCGCTCAGTAATGAGAGGGGGAACTAGCCGATGTTACAAAAAATTTATGACTGGGTCGATGAACGCGTAGACATCACACCGCTCTGGCGCGATATCGCAGACCATGAAGTACCGGAACACGTCAACCCTGCTCATCACTTCTCTGCATTTGTCTATTGTTTTGGCGGTTTGACGTTCTTTACAATCGTCATCCAGATCCTTTCAGGGATGTTCTTGACGATGTATTACGTACCAGATATCATCAACGCGCACGCGTCGGTGTATTATTTGCAAAATGAGATCGCACACGGACAAATCGTTCGTGGGATGCACCACTGGGGCGCATCTGTAGCGATCGTCATGTTATTCTTACATACGCTCCGCGTGTTCTTCACGGGATCGTATAAGAAGCCACGTGAGCTCAACTGGGTCGTTGGTGTTCTCTTGTTCTTCGTCGTCTTGGCGCTCGGACTCACAGGATACTTGCTTCCATGGGACATGAAGGCATTGTTCGCAACGAAAGTTACGCTTCAAATCGCTGAAAGTGTACCGGTTATCGGTGGTATTGCGAAGACACTTCTCGCTGGTGGTGAGATTGTCGGGGCGAGCACACTCGCACGATTCTTCGCAATTCACGTCTTCTTCTTACCGGCGGCATTGTTCGGACTGTTGGGAGCCCACTTCTTGATGATTCGTAAACAAGGGGTTTCTGGACCGCTATAAGCCGATTCGAGGAGAAAAAGGAGGAGAAACGATATGCATCGCGGTAAAGGGATGAAATTTGTAACCGACTCTCGAGTAGGAATCTCGAATCGGAAACAAAACATTGCAAAAGACTATTCAGAATACCCAGGACGCACAGAGGCGTTCTGGCCGAACTTCTTGCTTAAAGAGTGGATGGTAGGATCGGTCTTCTTGATCGGATTCATCGCTTTGACTATTGTCGAAGCACCACCGCTTCAAAATATCGCCGATCCAACGAACACGTCATACATTCCGTTGCCGGACTGGTATTTCTTGTTCTTGTATCAATTACTCAAATATCAATTCGCTGCTGGGGACTGGATCTTACTTGGTACAGTCATTATTCCAGGCTTGGCGTTCACGGCACTTCTCGTTGCACCATGGCTTGACCAAGGTCTCGAGCGTCGACCGGCGAAACGTCCAGTCGCGATCAGTTTCATGTTACTTGGAATTCTCTCGGTCTTCTACTTGACTTGGGAATCTGTTCAAACGACACACTGGGATCAAGTTCATGCACAAGGTGAGCTTCAAATTCCGGGTGAAGGTCCTGAAATCGATACAGCGGCTCCAGGATATGAGATTTATTCAGCTCAATCTTGCGTCAACTGTCACGGTCAAAACCTAGAAGGTGGAGCAGCGGCTCCAGCACTCGTCGGCACACAGTATACGGCTGAAGAAATCGCGGAAATCGCGGTCAACGGTGTCGGTACGATGCCAGCTGGTCAGTGGGATGGTTCAGATGAAGATCTCCAAGCCATGTCTGAGTTCATCGCTTCATACGGTGAAGGCGGCGAAAATAACAAGTAAGTCATCAAGTGTAGCCTGAATATCGGGCTACACTTTTTTACTTCTGCACGACGCATACGATAAACTGAAGAAAACTGAAGAAAAAGGATTGAGACAATGAACCCCATGTTTTTAAAACCGTTCTTGATGCATCGGATTGTATTGACTATTCTATTGATCATCAACTTGGGAGGGACGATTTACGGGTATATCTGGTACGAGCCTCAATTACGTGACACACCGTACATCTATTGGCTGTTCGTACCGGATAGTCCGACAGCATCATTCTTCTTTACGATTGTCCTCGGACTTTGGTTAGCTAACAAGCGCTCCCCGTTGTTCGAGACGCTGGCCTTCATCACGTTGATTAAATACGGGGTCTGGGCCGTGATTATGAACATCATGTATTTGGGCACGTTATCACCGGATGCGCCGACCTTGACCATCTTGATGGCCGTCATGTTGATGGTCTCTCACGGTGCAATGGCCTTACAGGCGCTCATCTACGCGCCATTCATGAAATGGACGGTCACCTCGTTTGTATGTACGCTAATTTGGGTAATTCATAATGACGTCGTCGATTATGTACTCGGTCAATGGCCACGTTATCCGTCACTGGCAGAACACATCATGTGGATCGGCTACGGCTCCTTTTGGTTGACAGGATTATGTTTTTTTATGGGATATGCCTTCGTCCTACGTCCATCGCTTGAAAATAAGGTCATAAGAATGTAAAATCAAATTATCAAATACATGCAGAGGTGAAATAGAAAATGTCATTAGGTGGCTATATTTTCTATCTTGCACTGATCATGCTCATCCCCCTATGGGCCCAGATGCGAGTGAAAAGTACGTATAAGCAGTTTTTGAAACAACCGCTCCAAAGCGGTGTCACAGGTGCACAAGTCGCTGATTTCATCATGAAACAAAACGGTGTGCACAACGTGAGAATCGAAATGGTCGACGGACTCATGAGCGACCACTATGACCCGGTCAATAAAGTCGTTCGTTTGTCTCGCGAAGTGTATCAAGGGTCGACAATCTCGTCTGCCGCGATTGCTGCGCACGAGATCGGTCACGTCATTCAAGATGCGACAGACTATAAGATGATGCGCGTCCGCCACAGCCTTGTTCCGGTCGTCAACATCACGTCGAACTTGTCGTTCCCATTGTTACTCGGAGGATTCTTATTCGGGGCACTCGGGTTGGCTCAACTCGGTGTCATCATGATGCTCGGGGCGGTCGTGTTCCAGTTGATCACGTTACCGGTCGAGTTCGATGCATCGAAACGAGCGATGGCGCAATTGACGTCTCACGGAATCGTGACGGCGACAGAAGAGACAGGTGCACGTAAAGTGTTGAATGCCGCGGCTTGGACTTACGTTGCTGCAACGCTCGTTGCGGTTGCCGAACTTATTCGCTTGGCACTCATCGTCTTTATGCCGCGTGATGAATAGGATTGAATGGAATCCCGTCGGTAGGCGGGATTTTTTAATTTTTTGACGAAAGGAATTGTTGTCAATGAAACCGCAACTGACAGAGACAGGTCATCACCAATTGACAGATCGACTTGTGAGGCTAAAAAAAGAGCGAACGGATGCGCGTATACGGATACGGACGGCTCGAAAATTTTGTGATTTCCGTGAAGACGTCACCTATCGTGAAGCGGTACATGAATATGAACGGATCGAGGCGGATATTTTAGAACTGAATCACCTCCTTGATGACGCGATCATCGTTATATCGGAACGTTCGGAAGTCGTGACGTTCGGTAATCAGGTCGTGATTCGGGAACTACAACAAGTAGAGACCGAGCGCTATCGAATCGTGAGTGAGGCAGAAGCGGATATAGAACGAGGAAGCATATCCGTGACATCGCCACTCGGTCGTCGTTTGATGGGTGCGACAATTGGTCAAACAATTCAAATCGAAACGCCAGGAGGTACGATTCAAGTCGAGGTGCTCCACATCGAACCATAAAAAATCGCCCGTTCATCCCTGTGAACGAGGCGATTTTTTTGCTTATTTCAAAGGCATCCGATTTTCATCGAACGTAAACCCTTCGCCTCCGACTTCATACACGTGATGGAACGTGACGAACGCATGCGGGTCGATTTGTTTGACGATTGTCTTCAAACGGTTCACTTCGTTACGGCCGACGACGACATATAAGACCTCGAGTTCTCGGTTTGAATAACCACCTTTGGCGAGCAGTCGAGTCGTGCCTCGATTCATCGTCGCATGAATGCCATCCGCAATGGCAGTCCGATGGTCACTGATGATCATCGCCGCTTTACCAGCATATGTCCCTTCCTGCATCGAGTCGATGACGCGCGCCCCGATATAGACGGCGAGGAGCGTGTACATCGCCTCACGAATGTCGAGGTACGTCAAACTGAGGACGATGACAAAGAAGTCGAAGATGAGAAACGTCTTCCCGATCGACCATCCGAAATAGCGTTGTACGAGTCGTGCGATGATATCGACGCCGCCCGTCGTCCCGCCATTGTTGAAGATGATGCCAAGCCCGACCCCGATGAAGAGACCGGCGAAAAGACTTGCGAGCACCATGTCATCTGTCAAATCGATGACGAGCGTCGAGTACTTGGCGATGAGTGCATACCAAATTGAAAAAGAGAATGTCCCGATGAGCGTATAGATGAAGGTCGTGCGACCTAACAACTTGTAACTCATGAAAAAGAGTGGGATGTTTAATGCCAAGTTCGTGACAGAAGGTGATATATCAAACAGTCCGCGGAGAATCAATGTGATCCCGGTGAACCCACCCTCGGCCAAATTGTTTTGGACGTTGAAGTGATAAACGCCGAATGCAAAAATAAAAGAACCTATTAAGATAAAAATAATATTTCGAACACGAATCGGTAATTGTACCGTCATCAGGTTCACCTCCCCTTAGATAGAGTACTCGAAAAACAGTTCGATTGACTACCCTGAACATATGACATTCAGAAACGAGTCGGCTATACTTTTCAAAGAAGAGGTGATGTAGATGAAAGTAGTAGCCATCGGGGCACATCCGGACGATATCGAAATCGGGATCGCCGGCATGACCGCCCAATGGACGAAAGAGAAGACTGAGGTCGTATACGTCGATTTGACGAGAGCGGAACTTTCTTCAAATGGTGATGTAGAAACTAGACGACAGGAGGCAAGTGCGGCTGATGACGTGCTTAGTGTCCGCCGAATCAATCTAGGATTTAAAGACCGGGGGATTGACGGGGGAGAAGAGCAGCTCGAGGCAATCGTCTCCTTGATTCGCCGTGAGCGCCCAACCCACTTGCTCTATCCATATGAGGTCGACCGTCATCCTGACCATGCAGCCTGCGCCCATCTCGTGACAGAGGCGCTGTTTAATGCCGGGATCCGAAAGTACTTACCCGAACTCGAGGCATATCGTCCTGAAAGTGTGTACCAATATATGATCAATGCTCACGTCGAACCGGATGTGTGCGTGGATATTAGTGACACGATCGAAGTGAAGACACGGGCGCTTCAATGCTACGCGAGTCAGTTCACTCCGGTCGATGGAGTGAAGACACCGCTTACCGATGCATATGTGGAACGGGTCATCGCCCGTGAACGCCATTTTGGGAGCTTGATTGGAGTCGCCTATGCGGAAGGGTTGAAGCGTGTTCGACCATATGTCGTAAAACAGGCAGGTGAACTCGCATGACGTATCGGATTGGGATTCTTTGTTATCCATCTGTCGGAGGCTCTGGGATTTTAGCGACAGAGCTCGGGATGAAGCTTGCGGACCGTGGGCATGATGTGCATTTTATCACGAGCAGCATGCCGTTTCGTTTGAACGCCTATCACCCAAATATTACGTTTCATCAAGTCGAAATCAATCAATATTCGGTCTTTCGTTATCCGCCGTATGATATGACATTGTCAGCGAAGATTGCGAGTGTCATCCAATCGTTCGGTCTCGATGTCATCCATGCACACTATGCCGTACCGCATGCCGTTTGTGCTGCGCTTGGTCGTGAGATGGCGGGTGTGAAGACCCCGATCGTGTCGACGTTACATGGTACCGATATCACCGTACTCGGTGAGGACGAGGAACTGAAACCGGCCATTCTATACGGGCTGCGTCAATCGAACGCGATCACGGCGGTCTCTCATAGTTTGAAACGGGAGACAGAAGAGCGGATTGCCAGTGATTTGCCGATCCAAGTCATCCATAACTTCATCGATGAATCGGTGTATACGCCTCAATTCGACCCGACATTAAGGGAACGGTACGGCTTGTCGGATGAGGACCGGGTCGCCATCCACATTTCAAACTTCCGTCCTGTCAAACGCGTCGACCTCGTCCTGGAGGCGTTCGATCAGATGAATGTGACGAATAAGAAACTATTGCTCGTCGGAGATGGTCCGCTCATGGGTGCGATGCGTCGACTCGTGACGGAGATGGGGCTTGAAGAGCAGGTCATCTTTGCCGGGAAACAAGAACAAGTCGCCGCACTTCTTGCAATCAGCGACGTTCACGTCCTGTTATCAGACAAGGAGGCGTTCGGTCTCGTGGCGCTCGAGGCGATGGCGACGGGTGTGCCCTCTGTCGTGAGCGATGCGGGTGGGCTGCCAGAAGTGATCACGGACGGTGAGGATGGTTTCGTCGTTCCTAAAGGGGATGCGAGCCAGGCCGCCTCTGCGATGGAGCGGCTCTTGACCGATCGTGAGCTTCGAGAACGGTTCCGACAAAACGGATTGGTGAAATCTCGGCGCTTCGCCTCACAAGATATCGTGACCGAATATGAACGCTTGTATGAACAGGTGGTGACATCATGACGGAATGGGAATACGCAAAACAAATCATTGACACGATCGAACAGCATGGTGGCGAGGCGTATATCGTCGGTGGTGCTGTTCGGGATTATGTGCTCGGGAGTCTGCCCGATGATATCGATTTGGCGACGTCCCTCTTCCCGGAAGAGGTGATGGCGTTGTTCCCGAAGTCGGTTCCGACCGGTATCGAACATGGGACTGTCACGGTCATTATTGACCACCATCCGTTCGAAGTGACGACGTTCCGTTCGGAAGGATCGTATTCGGATTCGAGACGACCGGACCATGTCGCACTCGGGGTATCGCTTGAAGAGGATTTATTACGAAGGGACTTCACGATGAACGCGATGGCGTTCCATGATGGACGAGTGGTCGATTTATTCGATGGTCAACATGATCTAGAAGAACGAATCATCCGAACAGTCGGCAGTCCGTTTGAACGGTTTGGAGAGGACGCGCTACGCATCATGCGTGCGCTTCGCTTCATGTCACAACTCGACTTCACCTTACATGACGAGTTGCGGGAAGCAGCGAGCGGGCTCGGTCATAAGCTCGAACAAATTGCGATGGAGCGTATCGCGATCGAATTTGAGAAACTGTTGACGGGACCTGCTTACAAGAAAGCGCTAGGTGAAATGGTCGAGCTCGGCATTCATCGCTATTTACCGAACGTGACGACCGAACTGATGCAGCGTGTCCAAGAGGACGCTCGGATACCTGTGAACGCGGTCAGCGGATGGGCACTCTTTCTCTATCATGCACAGGATGACAGCTGGCTATCGCCATGGAAACGGTCGAACGCGATCAAACGGGAGGCGCGTACGCTTGCACTGCTCTGTGAGACGGGACTTGACCGGATGACGATTTATTCGACGGATGAACAGACGCTCTCCACTTATTTCCGGATGAACGGGGAGAAAGACCGTAGCCGTGAACTGAAACAGTCGCTCCCGATGACGTCACGAAAAGAGTTGAAATTTGACGGCCGGGACGCCTTAGCGCTCGGGGCACGAGGGGAAGCGATCAAGCATCTGTTAGACGACCTCGAACGACGCGTCATCTTAAACGAGTTACCGAACCATGAGACAGTATTGAAAGAGGAGGCGAAACGATGGCTTCAACGCGCGGGCGTGTTCTGACGCTATTACAAGATGGTGAAGTATGGAGTGGCCAAGAATTGGCCCGTCAATTAAATATTTCACGTACCGCTATTTGGAAACATATCGAAACGCTTAAGCAAGACGGTTATGCGATTCATACGATCCCAAGAAAAGGATACCAATTGCTTGAGCAAAGTGACCGATTCGATGAACCAGCGTTTGCGTCATATCGGAAGGGACGGTTCGGTCAAATCGTCCATGCGTTTGACCAAATCGACACGACACAACGAATCGCCCATGAGCTGGCGCAACAACACGTGCCAGAGGGGACGCTCGTCATGAGCGAGGAACAGACGGCCGGTCGCGGACAACTCGGTCGTAACTGGCACAATCCGAAGCACGTCAATATCGCGGCAAGTGTGATTTTAAGACCGGAATTACCCATTCGCGACGCATCAAAGCTGACCTTGATGGCGGCAAGTGCGTTTGCGAAAGCGTTGAATGCGCGGGACCTTGACGTGACAATCAAATGGCCTAACGATTTACTGTTAAATGGCAAGAAAATCGGAGGCATTTTGACGGAAATGCAAACGGAAGGGGACCGCATTCAAGCCGTCATTTTAGGGTTCGGAATGAATGTCAACGGCGATGACATTCCGACTGAGTTGGCGCACCGGGCGACCTCCCTTTATTTAGAGACCGGGACGAGGTATCATCGCAGTGAGTTATTGGCAGAACTATTGGCAGAACTCGAGACCGAATACGACCGATTCCTTGACGTAGGATTTGCACCGGTTCGCTTGAACTGGATGAAACATGCCGCCTATTTAAATGAGTCGATCACCTTGAGTGTGTCCCGGACATCGCGAACAGGTGTCATGCGAGGCATCTCGGAGGAAGGGGCACTGCTACTCGAAGTGGATGGAACGGTCGAACCGGTCTATTCTGCTGAGATTGCAGTGTGGAATGATTGATGAAAGCGAGACCATCGACTATACTTAATGTGTCGGACGCTATCAATTCTTGAAGTGTACCGCGCTTGCAGACTGTCACATTCAGTTGTCTGCCTTGATCATTATGACAGGGACAGAAGGACACTAACTCATGAAAACCATGAATTTGTTTTTCGTGCGCCTTCTTGCCATCTGTGTAAGAGGGCGTTTATTCTTTCCTGTCTCCACGTTAAGGAGGAGAAACAGATGCACACGATGACTACATTGTTAAAAAAAATGAACGAGCAAGAAAAGCTCGTCATGTTGACGGCATATGATTATCCGTCAGCCAAACTTGCCGAATCGGCCGGTGTCGATTTGATATTAGTAGGTGATTCACTTGGGATGGTCGTACTTGGTTATGATTCGACGATTCCGGTGACGATGGAGGACATGCTCCATCATTCGAAAGCGGTACGCCGCGGAGCACAAAATACGTTCGTTGTGGTAGATATGCCGTTTGCGTCATATCACGGAGACTTCGATCGGACGTTACAGGCAGCATCGCGTTTATTCCAAGAAGGCCGTGCGGATGCCATCAAACTAGAAGGGGCCGGTGACGTGCTTCATACGATTGACCGCTTGACACAAGTCGGCATGCCATGTGTCGCCCATCTAGGGTTGACCCCTCAATCGGTTGGCGTCCTAGAAGGATATAAAGTACAAGGGAAGTCCCTAGAGGCTGCCGAGACACTCCTTCAAGATAGCTTGGCTGCGGAACGTGCTGGCGCGAAGATGCTCGTCCTTGAGTGTGTCCCTCACCAATTGGCAAAACGGATCGCAGAAGAATTGACGATTCCTGTCATCGGAATCGGTGCAGGTGCAGATGTCGACGGCCAAGTGCTCGTCTATCATGACGTATTGAAATATGGGGTGGACCGTCTCCCTAAATTTGTCCAAGCGTATGCAGACGTGAATGAAGTGGCGACGGATGCTATCCGTTCTTATGTCGAAGAGACGAAGAACGGTCACTTCCCGTTAGAACGTCATACGTTCACAATGGATGAGTCGTTACTCGACTCATTGTATGGAGGAAAAGGATGAAGATTGTATCGACCGTCGAAGAATTACGTATTGCCTTACCAACGAATCAAACGATTGGCTTCGTGCCGACGATGGGATATTTGCATGAAGGACATATGAGCCTCGTTGAAAACGCGCGACGGGAAAATGACGTCGTTGTCATGAGTATTTTTGTCAATCCGACACAGTTCGGACCGAATGAAGACCTCGACCGTTACCCCCGCGACTTTGAACGGGATGAGAAGTTGGCACGTGATGCGGGAGTCGATGTCTTGTTCTATCCGACGACGGAGACGATGTATCCACTTGACATGGCGCGTGTGACCGTCCGTCACGGGGCGGACGTATTATGTGGGGCGAGTCGTCCCGGTCATTTTGATGGTGTGTTGACAATCGTTTCAAAATTATTTAACCTTGTTCAACCGACACGCGCTTATTTCGGTCTGAAGGATGCTCAACAAGTGGCACTCATCGAAGGATACGTCCGAGATTATTTCGTTCCAGTCGAGATTCGACGCTGCCCGATTATTCGTGAGGAGACAGGACTAGCCAAATCTTCTCGAAACGTCTATTTGTCAGATGTCGAAACGGTAGAGGCGAGTCGGATTTTCAGCGCATTGACGATGGCGCGAGAGGCACTCGATACAGGTCAACAAGTTGATGAAGTAAAACGACAGCTGACTGAACGTTTGAACGAGATTCCGAACAGTCAAATCGATTACGTCGAGCTTGTCGATTACCCGACGCTCGGTGCCGTCTCGAGCGACTCGACCGAACTCTTGTTAGCGGTGGCCATTCAGTTTGAACGGGCCCGATTGATTGATAATGTGATTTGGAAGAAGGGATGAATCCAATGATTCGTACATTTATGCACGCAAAGCTTCATAAAGCAACAGTGACAGAAGCAAACTTACACTACGTCGGTTCAATTACAATCGATGAGGATTTGATGGATGCGGTCGGTATCATGGAGAATGAACATGTACACATTACGAACAACCATAATGGTGCTCGCATCGAAACGTATGTCATCAAAGGGGAACGCGGTTCAGGCGTGATTTGTTTGAACGGAGCGGCAGCACGTCATTTCCAGGTCGGTGATGTTGTCATCATCATGGCTTACGGTCAAATGACAGCGGAAGAGGCAAAAACGCATCGTCCGAAAGTAGCTGTGTTGAACGAACAAAATGAGATCGATCAACTTCTTTACGAAGAGATTGCTCATACAATTTTGTAAAGAATTCGGGGATGTCGGCAGAGGCATCCCCGTTTTTTCGTTATTCGTTCTATGGTAAGATGAGACAGACAGAAAGCACGAGCGTGCCAAAGATGGGATGGATGTTATGGACACGTATGTGATTGTGGATTTAGAGACTACGGGTCATTCCGTTAAGTCCGGAGATGAATTGATTGAGTTTGCGGCGGTCGTCGTACAAGAGGGTGAAGTGATAGAGCGCTACAGCACCTTGATTCGACCGAGTCGACCAATCCCACCTTTTATTACGCAATTGACAACGATTAGTGACGAAGATGTAAGTGACGCACCTACATTTGAAGATGTGATTCCCGACATTTGGAAAATGCTAGATGGACGGGTGTTTGTCGCACATAACGTCGCATTTGATTTAACTTTTTTAAATGAGAGTCTTGAACAAGCGGGTTATCTTGCGTTTCAAGGGAGAGCCATTGATACTGTCGAATTGGCTCGTATCTTGTATCCGACTTTAGAGAGCCATGCGTTAGAAGCGCTATCGGATACGTTTGACCTCGTACATACAGACGCACATCGGGCACTCAGTGACGCAGAGGCGACGGCAGAGCTCTTCATTCGGATGCTCGACCGTTTACGCAATTTACCGATGGTGACGCTGAAACGACTTCGAGAGTTATCTGAGTCATGGACGAGTCATATCGAACCGTTACTCGATGAGATGATCCTTGAGGTCGGGATTCGTCCAGACGACGAAACACGTTTTGATATCCACCGCAAAATTGCGTTAAGGCGACCGGTGGATGCCTTCGTCCCGACGACAGAACGTGAACCGTTCGAGCCGTTCCTTTTGCGGACGATCGAAGAGACACTCCCTTCACTGTTTGAGCAGTTTGAACCGAGACAGAGTCAATTCGAAATGATGCGTCACGTCTATAAAGCGTTAGACGATGAGGAAACATTATTAGTCGAGGCGGGTACGGGAACGGGTAAGACGCTTGCGTACTTGATTCCGAGTGCACACCATGCCCTCGAGACGAAACGCCCGGTCGTCATTAGTACGCATACCATTCAATTGCAAGAACAGTTGTTAAATCGAGACTTACCTGTTCTTCGTCAGATTTTTCCTGAGATCGAATTCACGTTGTTGAAAGGGAGACGCAATTATATCGATTTGCGTAAGTTCGAGATGGTGCTCGACGAATCAAATGACGGTCTTTTGGCATCGATGTGTAAAGCGATGGTACTCGTCTGGCTCACAGAAACCGAGACCGGAGATTTAGAGGAACTCTCATTCCCGGGATCTGCGACACAAGGTCCTGCTTCATTCAAGCGTTTGATTCAAGCAGATGCTTCTAATGATTTTGGTCGATTCGACCCATGGTATAGCCGTGACTTTTTCACGAAAGCCGTGTTGCGCTCGAAAGAAGCGGACCTGATTGTGACCAATCATGCTTTACTGTTCTCGGATTTACAGCATCAGGCAGGCATTTTACCGACGGACACACCTCTCGTATTAGACGAGGCTCATCAAGTCGAGGAAGTGGCCTCTCATCATTTCGGTGTGACATTTGATGCGATTCAATTTGACCGCCTCTTCAAATGGTTCGGCTACGGAGCAGATGGCAAATTCCATTCTCGCATCATTCAGCTAGCCGATTTGACATCCGTAACCGAAGAAGCGGAGGCATTCAGTCAACAAATTGATTCGGCTCTTGCAAGGGTCGAGGAAGAACTCGAAGACCTTCTGACGTCCCTTCAATCGTTAGGTAAGAAAAAAGAACCTCGACAAACGGTTCGTTTCGAGCGGGAAGGTGCAACGTTTAGACCAATTCGAGAAGTGGCCAATCGACTCGAGGACAAACTGCGAACGTTGCGGACGTCACTCCGACATCTCCATCGACTGCTCGATGAACGTAAAGAACATATGACATTCAAACAACGCGCACTTCTTGGTGACTTAAAAACGTTGATTGGAGACGTGCGCGAACTCGAGAGTGTCATCTATGAGACGATGTTGACGCGCGACGATGATGCGGTCAGCTGGGTCGAACTGAATTTAGGGAATCGGAAATTGACCTCGGTATACACGCAGCCCGTCGAAATCGGACCGTTGTTACACGAACGTCTGTTTAAGAAGCGACCAACGATTTTAACATCGGCGACGATGACGGTCTCAGGGAAGTTCAGCTTTATGGAACGACGCCTTGGATTAGAAGGAGAACCGGTCCGAAGAGTCGTCTTACCGTCACCATTCAACTTCAAAGACCAGGCCAAACTGTTTGTACCGTCGGACTTCCCATTGATCAATGAAGTGCCGCTTCCTCAGTTCGTCGACCAGACGGCCCAGTCGATTGTCCAAATTGCGAACGTGACGAAAGGGAGGATGCTCGTCTTGTTCACATCGAACGAATTGCTTCGACTCACTTACGAACAAGTCAAAGACCATCTTGACCCGTCTTATACACTTCTCGCACAGGGTGTGAGCGGCGGCTCGCGTAGCCGCTTGACGAAACAGTTCAAACGGATGGAACAGTCGATTCTCTTTGGGACAGCAAGCTTTTGGGAAGGTGTCGATATTCCAGGGGAGGCGTTGACATGCCTTGTCATTGTAAGACTTCCCTTCGCACCGCCCGATCAGCCGATCATGCAAGCACGTTCTGAGAAAATTGAAGCGACGGGTAAGTCACCATTCTTTGAGTTATCCCTGCCCCAAGCGGTTATTCGCTTCAAACAAGGTGTCGGTCGATTGATTCGATCGAAAGGAGATTATGGTGCCGTCTTCGTGTTCGACCGACGTGTGGAGACGACACGTTACGGCAAACAGTTCATCAACAGCTTGCCTAAAGTTGACCGGATTGAAGGAACGCTTGAAACAGCGTTATCCGAGTTGGAATTGTTCTTAGACGAGAAGGAAAAGTCTGTGGCACGAAATGACAGATAACGCTAGGCATCACGATATTATCGTTTTATAATGATACGTATAGTGTTTTTGGAGGAGGAGTCAATATGAACTCGAATATTGAGACGCTGGCGAGCGTGCGCATCGAACCGACTGCGGACGTTTACAAAATTGTCGACTTATTGAATCGGACCTTAAAGGGTCAGGATTTAATGTTCGGTTTGTCACTTGAGAAGAAAGTGAACGATCCGAAGAAGGAAGAGATGGTCTTCACCATCTATCGTACAGAATGACCAGAAAAGCAAAATGGATCGTCTCATTACTGGCGGCACTGATTGGTGTCGTCCTTGTCTTTAGCGTGATGTATCGATTCACCATCGGTCATACAGAGAATCAAAAAGAAAAGCTCGTCGAAACGGCGATGGCACGATTGACTGAAGAATCTCCAGACGCGAGAGTGGGTCAGGGAGAACTGTTCAATGGGACAGAGGCATATGTCGTCTTCCCAGAAGTAGACGGGAATTCCATTTGGTTTGTCCCATTGGATAAAAAGCTGGAGATCGAGCAACGAGAAATCGGTGAAGTGGACGCTACTGACGTCTGTTCGAAGTCGGTTGAGGAGACAGGCGGACAACTGGTCAGCTGTAAGGTTGGTTTTGACGAACGGGCACTCATCGAAGTGGTCACGAAAGCGGATGCGTCTTATACGTATTCGTACTATACGCTTCAGACCGGAGAATTTATTCGACGGGTCCAATTGACCGATCAAATGTAATGAATTAGAGGGGGATTATGATGGAACATCTATTAGCGAAACGTGTAAAACAACTCACACCATCGACTACTTTGGCGATTACAGCTAAGGCGAAGGCACTGAGAGCTTCAGGCAAAGATGTCATTGGTCTCGGCGCGGGTGAACCTGATTTCAACACACCAGAACGAATCATCGACGCTGCTTGTCAAGCCGCTCGAGATGGAGACACAAAATACACGCCATCTGGCGGGACAGTCGCGTTGAAGGATGCCATCATTGAAAAGACGAAACGCGATAGTGGATTGTCGTTCGAACGCAACGAGGTGATGGTTGCTTCAGGTGCGAAACATGCCCTATACGCTCTGTTCCAAGCTATTTTAGATGAAGGGGACGAAGTGATTGTCCCAGCCCCATACTGGGTCAGTTACCCGGAACAAATCAAATTGGCAGACGGAGAACCTGTCTTGGTCGACACGAATGAAGAGACGTCATTTAAATTGACGCCAACGCAACTCGAGAATGCGATTACAGCTCGTACAAAGGCCGTCATTTTGAACAGCCCATCTAATCCGACGGGAATGATTTATACGAAAGAGGAGCTACAGGCACTCGCCGATGTCGTTCTTCGCCATAATCTTCTCGTCGTTAGCGATGAAATTTATGAAAAATTGATTTACGGTGATGCGTCGTTCGTATCGATTGCGACCCTTCCGAATATGCGTGAGCGGACAATCATCATCAATGGGGTATCGAAATCTCACGCGATGACAGGTTGGCGAATCGGATATGCCGTTGGTGATGCAAAAATCATCGGCGCGATGACGAACTTGGCCTCACACTCGACATCAAACCCGACATCTGTCGCACAAGCGGCTGCGGTAGAAGCGTACAATGGACCGCAAGAAGATGTGGAAATGATGCGTCAATCGTTCGAGGATCGACTTGAAATCGTCTACGACCGTCTCGTCAAAATCCCTGGCATCACTTGTTTGAAGCCACAAGGTGCATTTTACTTATATGCCAATGCGAAGGTCGCGGCCTCAGAGAGTGGCTATGACACCGTTGATGCTTGGTGTGAAGCTGTTCTTGAAGAAGCAAACGTGGCACTTGTGCCTGGTTCGGGTTTCGGACAAGACGATTACGTACGATTATCCTATGCAACTGAATTAAAACGCGTATTAGAAGCGCTCGATCGAGTAGAAGACTTCGTTACGAAGCGCGCTCGATAAGCGAAAGGATGGAAAAGAATATGACAACTATTTCGATTAACCAATTTAAAGATTATGAAGGCCAATCGGTCCGTGTAGGGGCCTGGATTGCCAATAAACGTTCAAGTGGTAAGATTGCTTTCCTTCAATTACGTGATGGAAGCGGTTTTGCTCAAGCAGTCGTTGTAAAAGCTGACGTGGCGGAAGAGTTATTTACGTTAGCCAAAGGGATTACTCAAGAAACTTCGGTTTGGGTCACAGGGAATGTCAAATCTGATGGCGGACGTACACCACTCGGATTTGAATTGGAAGTGACAGATTTAGAAGTGATTGCGGAATCGATTGATTATCCAATCACACCGAAAGAACACGGAACGGAATTCTTGATGGACAACCGTCACTTATGGCTCCGTTCACGTCGCCAACACGCGATTATGAAAGTTCGTAACGAAATCATTCGTGCGACATATGAATTCTTCAACAAAGAAGGATTTGTCAAAATCGATCCGCCAATCCTTACGAGCAGTGCTCCGGAAGGGACGACAGAATTGTTCGAAACAGATTATTTCGGTCAATCAGCCTACCTTTCTCAGACGGGTCAATTGTATATGGAAGCAGCGGCGATGGCCCTCGGAAAAGTATTCTCGTTCGGTCCAACGTTCCGTGCGGAGAAATCAAAAACACGTCGCCACTTGATTGAGTTCTGGATGATTGAGCCGGAGATGGCATTCGTCGATCATGACATGAACCTTGAGATTCAAGAGCAATACGTCTCATACATTGCACAGGCAGCACTTGCGAACTGTAAAAATGAACTGGAACTGCTTGGACGTGACCTTGAGAAATTGGCACAAGTACAAGCGCCGTTCCCTCGTGTTCGTTACGAAGATGCCATCAAGTTCTTGAAGGCAGAAGGATTCGACGACATCGAATACGGTGATGATTTCGGTGCACCGCACGAGACGGCGATTGCCAACGCACATGATCAGCCGGTATTCATCACGCATTGGCCAAAAGAAATCAAACCGTTCTACATGAAAGTAGACCCTGAGAATCCAGAACTTGTTCTGTGTGCGGACTTGATTGCACCAGAAGGATATGGTGAAATCATCGGGGGATCTCAACGTGAGGACGACTACGATCGTCTAAAAGAAGAGATCATCAAGGAAGGTCTCGACGAAACGGATGCGTATGATTGGTACCTTGAACTTCGTCAATACGGTTCGGTCCCACACTCTGGTTTCGGACTTGGTCTCGAGCGTACGGTCGCATGGATCAGTGGAATCGAGCACATCCGTGAAGCGATTCCGTTCCCACGTCTTTTAAACCGAATTCACCCTTAACGATTAATCGGGGAAGACACCATGTCCTCCCCGATTAATGTGTCTTAGAAAGGAAGTGCGACATGGATGCACATCAATTGATTCAATTATTCGAGCAAAGTCCGGTCGTCATTCCACGAAAGCTGTTCACCGATGCGAGACGCCTCGATTTGTCACCCGTCGAGTTCAGTCTGATCGTCCATCTTCTAGAAATGACTGGAGAAGGCATCGTCATGCCGCTCCCGAGTGAGCTAGGGAAACGATTGAATGTTTCAGAGAATGAGGCGCGCTCAGTGCTACTTGGTCTGTTGCAAAAAGAGTTGATCGCGATTGACGCTTCAAGTGATGGCGAGCGATATAGCCTATTGCCACTTTTCGAAGCGTTACAAGGGGAAGAGAAAGTTGCGTCACAGCAGACACTGAATGAGAATATCATTCATACGTTTGAGAGGGAATTTGGAACGATCACCCCGTTCGAGATTGAACAAATTGTCGGCTGGATGACGGAAGATGGCTTCAGCGAAGAACTCATCATGGCCGCACTTCGTGAAGCGAAACTTCGAAACGTGCGAAACTTCAAATACATGGACAAAATCCTGCGCGTTTGGCAAGACCATCATGTCGAATCGCTCGAGGATGTCGTGGAATATCAACGGAGGAATAAGTGATGTTGACGCGAGCACAATTACAGGAAGTGTCAGATACGATGAAGCAGATGTTCCCAGACGCTCATTGCGAGTTGACGCATCAAAATCCCTTTGAATTGGTCGTCGCGGTCGCGCTCTCCGCACAAGCGACGGATGCGCTCGTCAACAAGGTGACACCAGGATTGTTTGAAGCGTTTCCGACTGTCGAGGCGATGGCTGCGGCTGACGTGTCTGAGATTGAGGCATTGATTAAACGGATTGGTCTGTACCGTAACAAAGCGAAGAATGTAAAAGCACTCTCAGAAAAAATTGTGAACGAGCATGGGGGGATTGTCCCTTCTGACCGAGCATCGTTAGAGGCGCTCCCCGGAGTCGGTCGTAAAACAGCAAACGTCGTCCTTTCTGTTGCATTCCATGAACCGGCGTTTGCGGTTGACACACATGTGGAACGAGTTTCCAAGCGTCTCGGTATTTGTCGCTGGAAAGACAATGTTCGACAAGTCGAGGATACATTAATGAAAAAGTTTCCACGCGAGGAATGGTCACAACTTCATCATCAATTCATCTTCTTCGGACGATATCATTGCAAGGCACAACGCCCAGGCTGTGAGACATGCCCACTGTTGCATATGTGCCGAGAAGGAAAGAAACGAATGAAGTCACAGGAAGTTACCAAATAAAAACGCATCGACACGAAAGGTGTCGATGCGTTTTTGGTTAATGATTCCAAGGGTGGTCGCTCCATTCGCGACGTTTTTTCGTGATTGGCACTTTTTTGAAGCCCCAGTTTCGGAAATCTTGGTCCGGACTTTCTTTACGGATGTAAATTTTGTCCTTAATGGCTTTAAAGATTCGGTTCTCGTCCCCATAATGGACGAACCGTGGTTTCACTTCAATCACGCCACGACGAACGCGAGAAAGTGGCAGACAGACGAGGTCAGCGATTTCTAAGCCAGATTGATACATCGTGTTCTGCTTCTCAGAGAAGATGAAGCCTTTAATTTTTTGACGGCTCTTTTCGACGTCTAAATGAACGGTACCTGAGTTGAAAATATCAAAGAATGCTTTTTGAATCAGTAAGTTCTGATAATCGTCTCGGGATTCCAGGACGACACGGGCGCTTACTGCCTCTGTTTCTTCTAAAAACGCATAGAATGACTTCATCAGGTGAGCGAATGCGACGACATACGGATCTTTTGGTGTCGAATAAAAGTCATGAAGCTTTTGTTTATCGACCTCGACACTGACGATTGTACAGTCGATTCCTCGCAAAAATTCAGGGAGTTTATCCCAAAAGTCGCGCAACATATCAATCGTGATCCCATCTTCTTTTCCGTAAGGATGTTCCGCTTTTAAAATTTCTTTCAAATGAAGTGGGATATGCTCCGTTTTGAACACATCTCGTTTGAACGCCTGAAGACGTCGTTTCAATTCACACGGTAATCCAGTCTCGTCTGCATCGATTGAATACTTATATTCCATCAGCACGCCAGTCAAGTTAAATTGCGTATTTCCCTTCGGTGTGCCTGTTTCGTCGACGAACATGACATACTTCTTTCCACTTTCCATCCAATCCCTCCAAAACGGCTTAACAGTAGCGTCTTTAAGCACCCTATTTTATTTCCAAATGATAATTTGGTCAATCTATTGCACAGATATTGCACATTTTTTTTAGAATGACATCAATGAGGTTTATCGGTGTGTCATCTTGGATAAACAGTAGAAGTGCTATTATCATAGAAAAGCAATCGAATCATACATAACGAGAGCTTTTCAATTTGGATACACAATCGCTTACATACTAGTTTAACATACGGGAGTTTGGTACGATATGTGTTGCGGTATTTCCACACAAGTGTCGACCGACAGAAGTCGACAATCAGACCTGAGACGGAAGGAACGAGTGGACCGACCTGTTAATATGTATGTATGGGGTGACGACATTGTTCCATTATCCAAACGGTAAAAAGGCAAACGTGACAAAGACAACAAAGGGGGAAGGAATTTCGAAGCAATCATCGAATTCTCAAACCTATGCGAATCGCGGAATGAACTTGGAGACGCTGTTAAATGAAACGAATGAGTTTTATCGGATTCATCAACGAGCCGTCATCCACAAAAAACCAACCCCTCTCCAAATCGTCAAAGTCGACTATCCGAAGCGAAGTGCCGCCAAAGTAACGGAAGCCTATTTCAAACAGGCATCTACGACCGATTACAACGGTGTTTATCGTGGTAGGTACATTGACTTTGAAGCGAAAGAAACGAATAATAAGACATCGTTTCCGCTCGGCAATTTTCATGACCACCAAATCGCCCACATGCGTGAGTGTGAACGTCATGGAGGGATTTGTTTTGTCATCATCCGCTTTAGTCGCTATAATACGCAATATGTATTGACCACCGAGCAACTTGTTCAGTGGTGGGAACAACGGTTAACGGGGCGCAAATCGATTCCGCTCAGCTTTATCGAAAAGGAAGCGATTGAAGTTCCGACGAGAGCCTTGCCGTCGATTGATTATTTGACGGTGCTCGATCAATGGCTCGATTGAATAGAAGGAGTGAACCATGAATGGAGCGAAGTAGGGTCGCACGTCGACAAGATTCGACGACGAATAAACGCAAAAAAACTGGGAAACAACCAAAGACGAAAAGTAAGAAACCGATGTGGAAACGCATCTTTTTATTAGGTTTCATGTTATTTATTGCTGCGGTAATCGCATTCGGCGCATATACGGTATATGCCATTGCGACGGCACCAGAACTAGATGAAGATAAACTTGTCGATACGTATCCGATTCAGTTGCTTTCGGCTGAAGGAGAACCGCTCGAAGGGGCGGGTCAGATTCGAGAGTATGTCTCCATCGACGACATCTCTGAAGTGATGCAACAAGCGGTCGTGTCCATTGAAGACCGTCGTTTCTATGAGCATAACGGGATTGACTTACGTCGAATCGGCGGAGCCGTCGTTGCCAACTTGACAGAGGGTTTCGGTGCAGAAGGTGGATCGACCATCACTCAACAATTGGTCAAGCAGTCGTTCCTTTCGACAGATAAGAAGTTGAAGCGTAAGCTTCAAGAACAATGGCTCGCACTCAAACTCGAGCGTGAGTATACGAAAGAACAGATTTTAGAGATGTACTTGAACAAAAACTATTACGGTAGTGGCGGATACGGTGTGCAAACCGCATCGAAACGTTACTTCAATAAGCCGGTCTCTGAGGTCAATTATCAAGAGGCCGCGATTCTCGCAGGTCTCCCGCAACGTCCAAGTGCCTACGATCCAATCAACGGTGATCAGGAGTTGACTCGCTACCGTCAAGAGCAAGTCTTGTCTGCAATGAAACGTGACGGACATATTTCTGAGGAACAATACAATGAGGCACTCGATGTTGCCATTGCTGACGTCATCTCACCAGGTGAAGAGACGGAAGAAGAAGCGTTCACACGTGCGATTTACTCTCGTGTATTGAATGAGTTAGAAGAGGACTATGGTCTTGAACAGTCAGATATTTACGGGACTGGTTTGAAAGTTTATACGTCAATCAACAAAGAGTTACACACAAAAATCAACAGTGATATTAAATCGAATAATGTTAATTTACAAACAAGTAGTTTCCCTGAAGATTTACGAATGGGTGCAACCGTCTTGAATACAAAGACCGGTGAAATTGTCGCTATCGTAGACAGTCAACAGGCGAAGCAAGGTGATACCACATATCGTGACTACTCAAATGAGAAGTATCAAATCGGATCGACAGCTAAACCATTTTTCGATTATGGTCCTGGAATTGAAAATGGGCAGTGGTCGACAGGTAAAGTGTTGCTTGACGCTAAATTAGATGGCACATATAGTCCGAATAACTATTATTCAGGTTTCCGTGGACCAAATACGATGCGCCAATACTTGAAAATTTCAGCGAACACGCCAGCAGTTCGTGCTTTCCAAGAAGTGCGGGATGAGTATGGACAAGAAGCAATCGAATCGTTCGTTAAAAATGTAGGTATCGAACCTTCATATTCTGGCGATGAACTCAACGAATCTAATGCTTTAGGTACGGCAGAAGCGAGCACGACACAGATGGCTGCAGCTTATGCAACACTTGGTGCGAATGGGATGTATACAAAACCGCACTTGATTCAAAAAATTGAATTCAATGATGGTTCAAGTATTAATTCACCGATTAAAGCCAAGCAAGCGATGGAAGATTATACAGCGTATATGTTGACAGACATGCTTCGTGATGTTGTGAGTGCTGAAGGTGGAACTTATGTACCTGGCGCATTCCCATGGGACGTAGCAGGTAAAACGGGTACGACGAACGAGCCTAACTCTACAAATCCGAAAGATAAATGGTTTACTGGTTATTCTACGGATTACTCGATCTCAGTATGGACAGGAAAAACGAAAGATTCGACAGTCGCTTCGTTCGATCCAGACTATGCCCAATACTATTTCGAATATATGATGCAACAAGTGACGAATGCGACGGGACAACCGGATCGATTCCAGCGTCCAGACTCAGTCTTGTCACTTGGCAATGAGCTTTATGTAAAAGGAACAAAACCAAAAGATCTTCAACCTGAGAAGTTGGTTGCTCCGACTGGGGCAAGTGTTAACTACGATGAAGAAGGTCAAACCGGTTCTGTCTCATGGTCATACGATTTCGATGGTGCACAAGCCGATGGTTATACGGATATCACGTTCACGGTGACACAAAAGTCAGCCGATGGAAGTGAGCAAGTCGTCGGAACGACCGGGGAGACGAGTGTGAATATTGCAAACTTGGCCGAAGGAGACACAACGTTTACTATTGTCGCAAATGCGTCGAACCCGTTGACGGGAGAACAGCAATCGGCACCGGCACAAGCGAGCTATTCGATTGAACCGAAAGAGGAACCGACGGAAGAAGAGGAAAACCCTACTGATGAGGGGAATTCCGAAGATGAACCATCAGACGAAAATAACGGGAACGGGAATGATAACGGAAACGGGAATGGTAACGGAGACGGAAACGGCGAAGATACCACCGACGAACAAACTCCTGATGAACCGGCTACGGATGAAGGTTCTGGCGAAGGTACAGACGAACCAACTGACGGAGATGATTCAGGAACTCCGTTAGAGGGACAATCCAATGGTGAATCGTCAGACACGAATCGTGGAAACAATAATTCAAACAATGGGAATAACTAAGGAGAGCAGGGCGACATTGTGCGCCCTGTTTTTCGTTTGACTTTGTTATAATGAAAAGAAAGGGAACAGGATGGTGACACATGGTTCAACTCTCTTTAAAACGCAAGATGAAAGTATTACTTGTCATGGATCGACTGCAAGACGATGATTTCGGCGTGCCTCTCGGTGGACATCTCGGGTTAAAGCTTTCACATGTGCTCTTAAAAGAGTCCATACCGTTTGGGCGTCTCATCCAGGACCAAACCGTCGCCGAAGCAATCGGACATGCTTACTTGAAACGAATCGGAGTCGAGACCATGTTCACGGGCGAAGAATCCTATTATCCAGAACTTCTTCGTGGCAACCGTCAACTCATCTCAACAAACGAAGATTATTATAAAACGGTGCAACGCTACGTCAAACATCTTTTAGCGGTTCATTCGAAATGTACGAAACTACATACCATCGTCTTGTTCGGACGGTCGACGCAACGTCTGTTTTCAGATGCGCTCTTCCGTCTCGAAGAAGAAAATGAGCATGTCGCTGCTACATTTAAAGACATGGCCATCTTTCAGATGCCCGCTGTATCGAGAGTGGTACGAGATGAACGGATTCATCAAATCCGACAAGTCGTAGCGGACCTTGCACCTTCGAATGCGTAATGAAAGAAGGTGACTAGATGCGAAAATCTCGCTCTGTCGAAGAAATCATAAAAGAATTAAGAGATGATCCTGGTTTTTCAAACCACGTACGTCATTGGCACACGGTCGATGCACGTCCGGCCCAATATGCCCCAATTCCAGAGCAGGTGCCTGAACAATTGGTGAATGTACTTAAGAATCGTGGAATTGAACAGCTGTATACGCATCAAGCCGAGGCTGTGAAACAAACGGCGGCTGGCCATTCGACGGTCATCGTAACACCTACGGCATCAGGAAAAACACTGTGTTATAACTTACCCGTCCTATCCAAGATGATTGAAAAACCTACAGCACGTGCGCTTTATCTTTACCCGACAAAAGCACTCGCGCAAGATCAAAACAGTGACTTGATGGAGATGATCGAAGCCCTTGAAGGGAATTTGCGATGCTTCACTTATGATGGCGACACATCACCTGCGGCACGAACGAAAGTTCGCGATGCGGGCAATATCGTTATCACGAATCCCGATATGTTACATTCCGGCATCTTACCTCATCATACGAAATGGATTCGTCTATTTGAGAACTTAGAATACATCGTCGTCGACGAACTCCATACGTATCGCGGCGTGTTTGGCAGTCACGTGGCGAACGTGTTTCGACGTTTAAAACGAATCTGCGCCTATTATGGTAGTCACCCAAAATGGATCATGACATCGGCGACCATCGCGAATCCGCTTGAACTTGCCGAGCTATTGACGGAAGAAGAAGTCGTATTAATCGATCGAAACGGGGCACCTCAAGGCAAGAAACACCTTGTCTTCTATAATCCGCCTGTCGTCAATGAAGCACTCGGAATTCGTCGTAGCGCAACGCTCGAGACGAAACGAATCGCCTCGAGGCTCGTGGAAGCGAACATACAAACGATTGTATTTGCGCGGTCGCGCGTACGTGTCGAGGTGCTATTGACCTATTTGCAGGAACTAACACGGCGGGAGCTCGGACCAAAGTCTATTGTCGGTTACCGTGGCGGCTATCTTCCATCTGAACGCCGAGAAATCGAACGACGGTTGCGGAACGGGGAAATCAAAGCGGTCGTTTCGACAAACGCGTTAGAGCTCGGTGTCGATATCGGTCAACTTCAAGCATGCGTCTTAAATGGATATCCAGGGACAGTCGCTTCGTTATGGCAACAGGCTGGGCGCGCCGGTCGTCGGCATTCAGAGTCACTCGTTGTATTTGTCGCATCCTCGTCATCACTCGACCAACTCGTCGTCGAACAGCCGGACATGATTTTAAATCGCTCACCGGAAGCGGCACGTCTTGACCCGAATAACTTGATTATTCTAGTAGACCACATCAAATGTGCCGCTTTTGAGTTGCCGTTTCAAAAGGGAGAGCGGTTCGGAACAGTCGACACGGAAGATATATTAGAGTTTTTGACGGATGCTCACGTCTTACACGAACGGGCCGATAGGTACTATTGGATGACGGATTCGTTCCCGGCCCATGACATCTCGCTTCGGACGAGTGATCAAGAGAATGTCGTCATCGTCGATCAGACGGCGAAGCATCAAGTTATCGGTGAAATGGACACGTTCAGTGCCATGACGTTGTTACATGATGAAGCGATTTATTTGCATGGAGCCGAACAGTACCAAGTCGAAAAACTCGATTTTGAGGAGAAGAAAGCATATGTCCGCCGGGTTGACGTTGACTACTATACGGATGCGAATTTAGCAGTTGAACTGAAAGTACTCGAAGAGAACAAGTCAGACGGAGCGAAGACGTTTGGTGAGGTATCGGTCATCGCGATGGCCACCTTGTTCAAGAAAATAAAATTCGGGACGCATGAGAACATAGGGTCGGGTCCGATTCATCTACCGGAGCGAGAGTTGCATACGACAGCTACATGGTTCACGTTAGATGAGCGATTCGCCTATTCGGAGGCGGACCTCGAAGATCAACTTGAAGCGGTCAGCGATTTGATGAGGCGACTTGCGCCACTTTATCTCATGTGTGACACGCTCGATTTATTCACTACGATTCAGATGAAGTCGACGCATACGAGTAAGCCGACCGTTTATTTGTACGACCGGTATCCAGGAGGCATCGGTCTCAGTGAGGCACTCTATAAAGATGCAGACATGGTGCTTGAAGCGGCAGAACGGACGGTATCCGACTGTCCATGTGAGAGCGGATGCCCCCGTTGTGTCGGCATGATTGGATACGGTGATTTCAAACAGCAAGTCATCCGTCAGTTGCAAGCATTGAAAGGAACGATATGAAAGCTAAACTATCTAGATTAATCAAAACGAACGAACCTGGCCCAAAAGCTAAGGTCACGAGCCCTGACGAAGTGGAGCAACAAAAGTGGAAGGATCATGGGGGCGAGATTTTAACGTTTGAGGGGGAATGGTGTGTCCGGATTCGAAAGACATATCCGCTCGACGAGGTGTATCACGACTTCAAGTTTGGAGAAGCAAGAAAGATGATGCGTCAAACCGAGCACCCGTTTTTCGTCGTCGACTTAGAGCCCGACCAAGTCCTGTTCATGGATACGGAAACGACCGGGTTACGCGGTTCAGGAACATCAATCTTTTTGATTGGATTTGCTAGGATTCAAGAAGGACACCTTGAAATGATTCAATACGTGTTACCTCATCCGGCGTTTGAAACCGCCTTTTACTATCATTTCTTGCAGGATATCGGAGATGAGGTTCGTTTCGTTACCTATAACGGGAAATCATTTGATTGGCCCCAAATCAAGACGAGACATACATTCGTCAAATCCAGGGTGAAACAATTACCTTCAGTGGGTCATGTCGATTTACTTCACGCTGCAAGACGATTGTTAAAACCGAGGCTTGAATCGGTATCATTAAAAGCAGTCGAAGCATACTTCGGTCATGAACGAACGGACGACCTTCCTGGATTCTTGGCGCCGATGCACTATTTTCAATATGTCAAAGAGCGGAATCCTGAAATATTGCTCCCGGTCCTCGAACACCATCATGCGGACTGTTTAAGCCTTGTCTCTTTGTATACACGTCTCAGTCAACTCGTTACGACCCCGGTAACTGATTTTGGAGAGGAACGTGCTCACTGGTTACATGACCTTGGCGAACAAGATCAAGCGCTGAGGGAGTTTGAGCAACTCTCGAGTCCATCGAAGCGTTCCATCATGCGGCAAGCGATGATATTAAAACGAGCTGGACGATTCGAGGAGGCCATTCCGCTATTTGAGTCGCTTCATACGATTGAAGGGTATGTCGAACTCGCCAAGTATGCAGAGCATAAACAAAAAGACATCGCTTTGGCGATTGATTACACGGAGCGAGCCATGAAGCTACTCGAACAAAAGCGAACAGTGCTACGTCAAACTATCGACCGTGAGAAAATTGAATTGGAGCATCGACGAGCTCGCCTAGAAAGGAAGCAAACATGAAAGTAGTAGCCGTCACAGGATATCGTCCTCATGAACTCGGCATTTTCAAAGCGGATCATCCAGGAATTGAAATCATTCAAGAAGCTTATCGGAAAAAGATACTTGAAGTCATCGAATTAGGTGCTGAATGGTTCATATTAAGTGGAACGAATGGTTGTGAATTGTGGGCTGGACAAGTATTGTTAGAGTTAAGAGAAACCTATCCGATTAAAATTGCCGTGTTTCCTCCATTCTTAAATATGGACGAGCGCTATAAACCATTCGAACAAGAACTATTTGTGCAACTGCAACTCGAGGCAGACTTTTTTGAACCGCTGACACAGCGTCCATACGAAGACCCGAGTCAACTACGCGCAAAAACGGCATTCTTTTTAGATAAAGCAGAAGGATTGATCACCTTGTATGACGAAGAAACGGAAGGAAGTCCCCGCTTTTTAGTCGATGGGGCTCGGCGGAAGCCGAACATGGAAGTTTTCCTAATCACACAAGAAGATTTACGAGTCATTGAAGAAGAAAAACAATGGGAACAACAATGGGAGTGATATGATGCAAACGGAATTAACAGCAGAAGCGATTTATAAACAAGAATTCAAGACGGCGTTACGTGGTTATTCACAAGAAGAAGTCGATCAATTTTTAGATGTCGTCATTCGCGATTATGAAAAAATGGCGAAAGAAATCGAGCGTCTTCAAAAAGAAAACGACTCGTTGCGACGGGAACCTGCGCCTGCGTCGGAACCAGTTAAACCAGCACAACCGGTTGCGTCAAATTATGACATGTTACGCCGTATCTCAAATCTCGAAAAAGCGGTCTTTGGAAAGCAAGTCGGTCCAAGCGAATAATGAATAGGGGGTGGAGTCTATGTTACAAGTGTTAACGGCCACGGAGAAACAACCAGTCAAACAACAGACAAAAAAGCTGTTTCGTGTGAAAGAAGAAGTGATGAAAGCACCAACCTGCTATACAGATCGTCTCGTCGAAAACATCAGACAAACATGCCGATTTGATTGGATGATGATTGAACAAGTCAAATTAGGGGATGATCTCGTTCATTACGTGCTCGTCGGACCTAAAGGCGTCTTCTTGATTCAATTAAATCGAACTCCAGCCTCCGTCCATATGACGAACCGGGAATGTCGAACCGAGACCTCGATGGGGTGGAAACAGGTTTATCCTCATCCTGTCACGGAATTAGAACGGATGACCAAACAAGTGCGGTCACGATTAAAAAAAGAATGTAATCAAGCAATTCCCGTCTATTCGTTTTTAATCTTCCCGGAAACGGAACGATTGAAGTTAGAACGAATTAAGGCGAATTGTGGAGATTCATTCGCTCTGGTGGATCAGGTGATTAGTAAAACGAACCTTGAGACGTTGACAGAGCCGCTCGTCAAACAAATCGCCTATTATTGTTCTGAGCGACAAGTACATAAATAAGAAGAAGGCCGAATACCAATCATTCGGCCTTCTTCTTATTTTAAAAGTTCTCTTGCTTTTGCTGCATCATCTCGGTGTACGAACAGTGCAACGCGATCGTCCAAATTTTTTGCGAGCGGTTTTAATAACTTGCCGGTCGGAAGTCCTTGTTCCACACGACAGGTGATGCCCCGCTCGGTCAAGTAATGATAATCACCTAAGAGTTCTTCACCTTGTTTCCCGAATGCTTCACCGAAACGAACCCACTTCAAGTTGCGAATTGTTCGAATCGTGACCAAGATGACAAACAAAATGGCGAGTGCGATGATCAATAATGTTTCCAATGCCTTCAACCCCTTCTTTACACAAGTTTAATGGTGTGGCGAGTTGAAAGCAATATGGAGCGAACGGTATACTGAAATGGAAAAGAGGGATGAAATGAAAAAACCGATTCAATCGAGACGAGAGGCAATCTCACTACTAGAAAATCAGCAAGTACTCTATATTCGAATTCATAACGGACAAACGGGCATGATCAAATCGACAGAGGAAGGTATCATCGTGGCCATTCCAAATGAAGAGACAGATCAAATCGATTTTCGAAAACTAGAGGACATCGAGGCGTTTGAAGCGTTTTATGATTTGACGCTCTCGAAACCAGGGATTTTGTATGTAAACGTTGAAGAGTAATGACATGGAGAGCTTCACCATTTCGGTGGGGCTCTCCATTTATACACGTTTAAGAGGAAGGCAGCCAGACAGCTAACTTGTCCTGTAACGGCTTTAGGCGAACGTGATGTTGCTTATGCAACAAATAACCGTCTGGGCGAATGACTAGTATGCCACGTTTCATAAAGAGAGATTTGGCAAGTTCGTTCCCTTGATCAAAGAACGGGCGACTCGTCTTAGATAAGGTGATGGTTTGAATGAACGGTTGGTTCTCGTTCAAATAGTCATAGATGGATGACAAATCACGTTTCCCATCGTCAAATACAAGCACTTGAAACCGTCCGTCCGCGATTTCCGATATTTTAGTCCGAAATCCGTCATCCGTTCGCAAAATCTCTGTCTCCGGAAAAATTTTTCCTTCCGCGACGCGACGAAACGGTAATCGTAGCGCATTCGGATACGACAAATGAAGTTGAGAGATCCGTTCGGTGATTTTTTGGTTGATGAGATTGACACGTGTGAAGACATCGGCACCGATTGCTTGGAACGGTAAGAGCATCGGAAGTGTCGTCTGTAACATCTCCGTAGCGATATTCGTCGTCTGTAGCACGTTACGGGCTACGTGCTCCCGCTCGTCCCGATAAGTGGACACAACGTGATGGGGAGCGCCAGTTTTGAGATGCAACCATAGTTTCCAACCTAAGTTGAAGGCATCTGCAATCCCAGTGTTCATCCCTTGTCCACCGACCGGGGAGTTAATATGTGCCGCATCCCCCATGAGAATGATGCGGTTGTGAATGAACGTATCGACCATGCGATTATGCACGCGGAATAAGGAGAACCATTCAACGTCGCGAATATGGACCGGCATATGACTGCGTTGTTCCACCAATTCTTGAAGGTCCGATTCTTGGAATGATTCATCCGTTCTCAAGTTTCCTGTGATGCGAATCGTTTCATCCGTGAGCGGGAAGACTTCGAGCACTCCACGATCCGAGAAAAAGATATGAACCTCTTCACGGGATATCGGCCAATCAGCCTTCAAATCGGCTAGCACCCAAGCCTCTTTGAACGATTTACCACTAAACGGAAGGGCGAGCATCCGACGAACCGAACTGTTGGCTCCATCGGCGGCGACAACGTATTTCGCTTCAACAGCACGAGTTCGCCCGTCTGTAGCGGTCAAATGTGCGATGGTACGGGATGGGTACTGGGTGATGGATGACAACGTTTCACCGCGCTTCACAACATGACCATGTTTTTGTAGAGCACGTTCTAATATGTCTTCGGTTTCATTTTGACGTAATAACGTCACGAACGGATATGGGGTCACGAGTTTGGAGAATTCAAGTTTTGCTGTCCACTGTCCCGAAAAATATAGATTCCCCCGTTCAATTGTTCGGGCACGTTCTAGCACTTCTTGTGCAACATCCAAACGAGAAAACACTTCGATGGTCCGCGGCTGGATCCCGATAGCTCGTGAATTATCCGACGGGGTCGTCTTACGATCAATGATTTGAAAAGATACGCCATATCTAGCTAAAGTGAGTCCGAGCGTCAGGCCGGTTGGCCCGGCGCCGACAATCAATACATCTACTTGTTCGTCCACGCTGATCAACTCCTATCATTAATAATGATATTTCCGACATTGGCAGCGACTAAACGAAAAGTAGGGTATAGAGCGGTATATGATATTCGATGATGGAAGGTGAGTGAACATTGTGCAGCCATGGATCACAGAAGAACAGATTCGAGATAGTTTTACAATGGATGAAGATTATGAACAAACAGCTGCAGTGTTAATCCCACTCGTTCAGATTGATCAGGATTGGCACGTCGTGTTTGAAGTACGAGCTCACACGATGCGACAGCAGCCTGGGGAGATATCATTTCCAGGAGGACGCCTCGAAAAAGGAGAGACGCCCGTTGAAGCAGCAATACGAGAAACTTGTGAAGAGTTAGAGGTTTCTGCAGATAAAGTAGAGGTCGTAGGCAAATTGCGACCGCTTGCTACGCCGCATCGCCAATTGATTTATCCGTTTGTCGGAATCCTATCGGAAGTACCAAGTGTAGAAGGGACGGATGAGGTCGATCATTTGTTTACCGTACCGATTTCCACATTACTCATGATTGATCCATTCCACGGAGAAATGGAATGGACGATGAGTCCGGATCAAAATATTCCACTTGATCGATTGGCGAATGCTAAAGCGTACGAAAAACGGGTAATTAAAATGAGAGAACCTTTTTATGAGCATGAAGACTACATCATTTGGGGACTTACTGGAAAATTCTTGACACAATTTATTAAACGGATAAAAGAAAACGTATTCAAACGGTTATAATTTCGTTATAATGATAGAAACAAATTTAGATTGGAAGTGAATGGGTGTGTCTGAAGAATTCCTCGTAGGTGATATCGTGAAGTCGACTCGTGAAGGATGGGTCGCTGAAGTGACCGCCGTACTGACCAATACTGTGATCGGTGACGTCTCGATTATGGAAGAGTTTCAACAGCTCGGACTCGAGTTCGAGAAACAAGTTTTACTAAAATCAGAATTGGAATTGATTGAACGCGCCAGCTGACCTTTTTCTGAAAGGGATGATTCAGGTGTCCATTGACAAAAAAGTACGTGAATGGCAAGAGGCGGGTTTATTGGATGAAGCGACGGGGTTAAGACTAGTCGACTATGAACATAAACGACGGGCGGCTAGTGAGCAACATGACCACAAGCCGCCCGTTTTGGTCATTGTCGGATCGATCTTGTTGGCTCTTAGCCTATTCAGTTTCGTCGCAGCCAACTGGCAAGCGATTCCCGACCTTTTGAAAATCGGTTTGTTTCTTCTTTTTATGGTTGGATTCTATGTCGTTGCCGAGCGGGTTCGCTTGAAAACACCAAGATATGTCACGCTGTTACGTGTACTAGGGTTCGTTTTCTTTATCGCGACCATGGCGGTCATCTTCACGACGTATAATCTGTCTGGCCAATTGACTCTATTGTTCTGGATTATCTTTGCGATGGCAGTACTTCATCGCATCTTGTATGAGCACGTCATATTCTCCATGATCACCGCAATCGCTGCATTTTTAGCCATCACCAATAGTTTCGAAAGCATCGGGCTGATTTTGATTGGGATTGCTCTAATCGTGACATGGATATGGTTCCATTTCGTCGATGAATCGTTGGACCGCACGTTCGCATGGCTAACCTTTTATGGCCTTCTCAATATTTTCGGCCAGTATATCGATTATGAGGGAAGACTGTGGCCGCTTTGGTCACTCGTCATCTTGCATGCATTGCTCTTATTCTATCGAAAACAAGCCGCATGGCAAGCAACGTATCTGTTCACTGCGGCCGTTCTATCAATTGGTTATTTAATTAACGTGACAGAAAGTTGGCTCTCTCAAAGACCGCCTTCCGTCATTGAAGCGACACTCTTGTCGGTTGCACTCGTTGCCGTCTATTTGATTCATAGACGGAATGATCTTCTGTGGGTAAGTCTGCTGGCAGTTATCCCATTTGCACTCTTTGAAGATTCAGGAGTTTTACTGGCAATCATCATCGAAGTGATTGCACTTGCTTACTTGATTCGCCAAGACGTGACACGACGACCGACAATTTTCGCCTTCATCTATTTCTTAATCGTTCAAATGACAATTTACTTCATCTACGTGTGGGATCGGCTCGACATCTCACTCTTCTTCTTGATTGGTGCGTTAATCGTCTTTGCGTTGTCACTCGCACTATGGTGGCGTAATCGAACGAGAGGGGATGTGACGACATGAAACGATTTTCTGTTTGGCTTGTCCCGGTTGCTCAAGTCTTGATTGCCATCGTCTTTGTGATTCTTGTCTATGCCATATCGTGGGTCGGGGAGACGTACACGTTTAAAGGGTCTTCGTTCGAACCGTATGACCCTTATTTTGGGGATTCCATCTATCTCGAATATGATGCCTTCAAAGGACGACAAGATGTCGAAACCGGAACGGTATATGTTTCCTTTAAAGAAGGGGAAGATGGATATGCTGTCATCGATCGAATTGAGTCGAAACCGTTTTTTGGTGGTATTCGGGCAAACTATTATAATCGTCTTCTTTATATAGAAGAAATGGGTTCGTATCGTGTGTCGGAAGATGAGATGGATGCGATAAAAGGTAAGCAATCGTTCACGGTTCAAGTTGATGTCGCACCGTGGGGTATGCTCAGAACGTATGAAATTGAGCCAAATGAATAAGCGTTAATCATGACAGGAAGATTACAGGTTTGTTACACGATTGATTGTAACGAATCTGTAATTTTTTTGTGAACCCATGGAATATCAACGTATATTTCAATTGTTACAATCTGTAACCACTTTTTTTGCCATATGTCAGGAATGTTTCACTTCTATAAAATCACTACTTTGACGGGACTTGTCGTGGTAAATTAACATCTGTTCGTTACATAACGAGAAAGGTGATGACCTTACTACGATGAAATTATTAAAATATATGATCGTCATTGGAGCTACGATGATGGGGCTGTTCACATTCATGGATCAGGCAGATGCTGCTCAGATCGGAATCGGGACAGAACAAAAAATCGTACAAAACCCGCTTGAACTAGAACGCCAAGCAATTGAAGAAAAACGACAAAAAGAAATCGCCCGCCAAAAGAAACTTGCTGAAGAAAAACGCATCGCAGAAGAGAAACGGATCGAAGCAGAACGTCTTGCGGAAGAGAAAGCAAAAGAAGAAGCAGAGAAAGCAAGACTTGCGAAACTTGAAGCAGAACGAAAAGCGGAGGAAGAGCGAAAAGCAGCGGAACAGGCAACAGCTGCAAAAACGTCGGCTTCTGCCACTCAATCAGTCAGTGCAACACCAGTATCTACATCTAAAAAAGTCATTACAGTCGAATCGACAGCTTATTCAAATGATGTTGCGGATAACAAGGCGTACGGCGGTCGTGTATTAACGGCCACGGGTCATGATGTGACTGATTCGATTTATTATAACGGAATGCGAATTATCGCCGTCGACCCAGCCATCATTCCTTTAGGGTCAAAAGTCCACATCCAAGGTGTCGGTGATGCGATTGCCCTTGATACAGGTGGTAGAATAAAAGGACATATCGTCGATTTACTCGTCGATTCAAAACAGGACGCGATCCAATGGGGGCGTCGACATATTGAAGTAACGCTATACTAAAAATCAGGTTCTCCAATTAGGAGAGCCTTTTTTTGTTTAACAAAGTAGAGAAACGGGCAAATTACTATTTGAATTTCCATTTTGGAAATAGTTGAGGAGGGATCAGGTTGATTGAGTTTCGTGATGTATCAAAACGTTATGAAGACGGGACGTTAGCCGTCAAAGAATTAAGCTTAACAGTAAATAGAGGAGAAATCTTCGTATTGATCGGACCTTCAGGTTGTGGCAAGACAACGACGATGAAAATGGTCAATCGATTAATCGATCATACGGACGGAAAAATTTTAATTGATGGAAAAGAAATCTATCAATTCGATATTTTTGAGTTACGTCGAAACATCGGTTATGTACTCCAACAGATTGCATTATTCCCTCACTTAACAGTGGAAGAAAATATCTCTGTCGTACCTGAGCTTTTGAAATGGAAAAAAGAACGAACGAAAGACCGTGTGACCGAATTGATGAAGATTGCCGGTCTCGACCCGAAACTTCGCTCGAAAAAGCCAGCAGAATTATCAGGAGGTCAACAGCAGCGCGTAGGCGTGTTGCGTGCTTTAGCTGCAGACCCGGACGTCATCCTCATGGACGAACCCTTTTCTGCGCTTGATCCGATCAGCCGTGGTCAATTGCAAGATGATATTAAGCGCTTGAATGACGAACTTGGCAAAACGATCTTGTTTGTCACACACGACATGCAAGAAGCGATGAAGCTTGGTGATCGCATCGCGTTAATGCGTGATGGGGAACTCATGCTAGTCGGTACACCAGAAGAAATCTTGGCGAGTGAAGATCCGTTCGTCTTAGAATTTACACAACGTGGAAGAGGTGAGCTAGATGCTTGAGACGTTCCAAAATAGACAAGGACAGCTTGTCGAGGCACTGATTGAGCACTTGCAGCTCTCTGTCGTATCGCTATTGATTGCCGTATTGATTGCCGTACCATTGGGAATCTGGCTGACGCGCCGTAAGAAAATCGCCGAAACCGCCATTGGTGTCACTGCGATTATTCAAACGATTCCGTCGCTTGCCTTACTTGGTTTGATGATTCCGCTCGTTGGAATCGGGGCATTACCTGCTATTATTGCGCTTGTCTTATATGCGCTCCTACCTATTTTACGAAACACGTTCACCGGTTTAAACGAAGTGGATAAATCGTTGCTTGAAGCCGCTCGAGCTTGTGGGATGAAGCCGAATCAAAGTTTGATGAAAGTTGAACTCCCGCTTGCTTTACCGGTCATCATGGCTGGTATCCGGACCGCGATGGTTCTGATTGTCGGTACGGCGACGCTCGCTGCTTTAGTCGGAGCAGGTGGACTCGGTACGCTGATTTTGCTCGGGATTAACCGGAATGACAATTACTTAATTTTACTCGGGGCCATCCCGGCCGCGATTTTGGCACTCTTATTTGACTTCTTGTTGCGTCAGATGGAAGGTGCGACGGCGACTCGAAACAAGGCGAAATTGATTGCTGTTTCTACTGTCCTCGCCTTGGTCATCGTCACACCGCTCGCGTTCGGTCGTTCGCAAGAAACAGACCTTGTCGTTGCCGGTAAACTTGGTCCAGAGCCGGAAATCCTAATGAATATGTATAAGTTGTTGATTGAAGAAGAAACAGATTTGACTGTATCTGTGAAACCGAATTTCGGGGAGACGACATTCGTATGGGGCGCACTCCAATCTGGAGACGTTGATATTTATCCGGAGTTTACAGGTACGGCACTGGCGAGTCTCGTCAAAGAGACACCTGAATCAAACGATGCCGGTGAAGTTTACGAACAAGCGAGAGAGGCACTGGCAGA
Organism: Exiguobacterium sp. s132; assembly: GCF_018617235.1. Taxonomy (GTDB): domain Bacteria; phylum Bacillota; class Bacilli; order Exiguobacteriales; family Exiguobacteriaceae; genus Exiguobacterium; species Exiguobacterium profundum. Next base: position 615,624 of record NZ_JACSJU010000001.1, read on the forward strand.
AGACGGATACGTGATGCTCGAACCGATGCAGTTTAACAATACGTATGCGCTCGCGATTCCACGTGACTATGCAGAGGCGGAAGACATTACGGCTATTTCAGATTTACGAAACGTACAGTCTGATATTCAAGCCGGGTTTACACTTGAATTCACCGACCGTGAAGACGGTTATCCAGGACTTCAAAACGAGTACGGGCTTGATTTCCCGTCTGTCGTCTCAATGGAGCAAAAATTGCGCTATCGCGCCATCGCACGAGGGGATGTCAATCTAGTCGACGCTTATGCGACGGACCCTGATATCGCCGAGAACGACCTCGTCGTTTTAGAAGACGACCGACAATTCTTCCCGCCTTATCAAGGAGCACCGCTTATGAAAGAGGAGACACTTGAAGAGTATCCAGAAATCGAGGATGCGCTCAATCAGCTCGCAGGTAAAATCACAGACGAACAGATGTCTGAATTGAATCGACGTGTCGCGTACGGAAATGAACGCGCATACGATGTAGCGAAAGACTTCTTAGAACAGGAAGGGTTACTATGAGAGCTTTGATTATTTCGAATCCGAAGTCCGGCACGAGCGAAACGATGCTCGGAGAGGTCATCGGAACGATTGAGTCGCTCTATGAAGAAATCATCATCAAGAAAACATCGGAAATTGGGGATGCGCTTCGATTCGCGAAAGAAAGTAAACCGTTCGACCATCTGATTGTCATTGGCGGTGATGGTACGCTAAATGAGGTAGTGAATGGGTTGATGACCTTAGAGCGCGACGAGCGTCCGACAGTCGGCATCATTCCTGCCGGGACGTGCAATGATTTCGCTCGGGCACTTGAACTTCCGATTCAACCAACACAAGCGGCAAGTGTCATCAAGTCGCATCATGAACAGCATGTAGACGTCATTCAAGTTGATGAGATGTATGCCCTCAATTTCGTCGGAGTCGGATTGATTGCAGACACATCACGTCAAATCGATCCGAATGAGAAAGAATCGTTAGGTTCGATTGGCTACTTTTTAGCGACCATCCGCCAATTTCGTGAAGCCGACCCGTTCGAAATTCGATTGCGACGTGGGGATGAGATGCTCTATGAAGGGGATGTCAGTTTTCTATATGTAGGAAACGGGAGCTATCTTGGGACCGTACCGACGAAACTGGAGACGCAATCGTTTTCGGACGGGCTGTTAGAAGTGGTACACAGCTCGGCAATCGGATTTCCGATGATTCGTCAATTGTTAGCCCAGCAACTCGGTCTTGATCAAAAATCGGCGGAGTGGAATCACTTCCAGGCTTCTCATATCGAGCTAGAATTGAATGCGCCACAAATCATCGATGTCGATGGGGAGCACTTCGAAGCAGACAAATTGTCGATCCGAATCCGAGAGCGTGCCCTCACCTTTTTAACGCCATAAAGCATCAACAGAGAAAAGTATTCAGACTTTTCTCTGTTTTTTTGTTGTCCTCATCTTGGAACCGTGTTAGTATTTCACTATTATTATGAAAATGAAATGAAAAAGAGGAAGTAGGGGTAAACATGGCGCAAAATTCATTCGCCTCAAAAATTGGATTCATACTAGCTGCCGCAGGGTCAGCAATCGGTTTAGGTGCAATCTGGAAGTTTCCATATGTCACCGGAACGAGCGGGGGCGGTGCCTTTTTACTCATGTTTTTGGCGTTCACATTATTACTTGGTCTGCCATTATTGATTGGAGAATTCATTGTCGGACGTTCGACTCAAAAGACTGCGCTTCTTGCTTTCAAACAGTTAGGGCATGGCCGTTGGACCATTATCGGCTACTTAGGTGTCCTTGCTTGTTTCTTGTTACTTTCCTTCTATAGTGTCATTGGAGGATGGGTCCTCATCTATATTGGACTCGGTTTAAGTGGGACGCTCAGTGGACGTTCGGCTGACGAATTTGGTGAGGTGTTCGGGAACGTCGTATCGACACCTGAAATTGCCGTGCTCGGACAATTCTTGTTCCTCTTAATCACACTCTTAATTGTCTTACGTGGCGTTGAAGCAGGGATTGAACGAATGAGTAAAATTTTGATGCCACTCTTGTTCATCAGTTTCTTAGTTCTCGTGGTCCGCTCGTTGACGCTTGACGGAGCGATGGAAGGCGTTCGTTTCTTCTTACAGCCTGACTTTTCTGCATTGACTGGCGAATCGGTATTGTTTGCCCTCGGACAGGCGTTCTTCTCCTTATCGTTAGGGGTGGCAGCGATGCTGACATATGCGTCCTATATAAAGACGAAAGGAACATTGAACCGGTCGGCTAACATGATTGTCTTGTTGAACATTGCGGTTTCACTTTTAGCAGGTCTAGCCATCTTCCCGGCAGTCTTTGCATCAGGTCTTGATCCGGCTGAAGGTCCGGCGTTACTCTTCGTCGTTCTACCGGCAGTCTTCAATCAAGTACCGCTCGGTGGATTCTTCATGGTCTTGTTCTTCCTATTGTTCGCTTTTGCATCGATTACATCATCGATTGCCATGTTAGAAGTCGTCGTCGCAGGTGTGACCGATCGTCTAAATGAAAAGAAATCATCATGGACGAAAAAGAAAGTGACGGTGACAGCCGCTCTTCTCGTCTTCATCGTGGGAGTACCATCCGCGCTGTCATTCGGACTCTTAAGTGATGTACAGATTTGGAACGGTCGGACGTTCTTCGATACGATGGACTATCTCGTCAGCTATATTTTAATGCCGACGGGTGCACTCTTGACTTCCATCTTTGTCGGTTACATCGTTGACCAACGCGTCTTAAAGGATGAAATCGAAACATCAAAACCTGGTGTGAAGCTGTACCCAATCTGGCATGCACTCATTCGCTATGTCATTCCTGTAACTGTCGCGATTGTTATGGTTTCAACATGGATGACCACGTAACAAACGAACTGTAGACTCTATGAGTCTACGGTTTTTTTCGTCTCGCAACGGGAAAGTAGTCGATATAGGTAGTTGATTCTACACCTGTGGACGGAGGTATCGACGAATTTTATTATGCTAAAATGATAGGGATGACGAAACTTTTGTTGAATGGTTTCGTAATGTACAATAGAAGTAACATGAGATGAGGTGAAAAGAATGAAAACATGGATGAAATGGGCCCTGACAGGGGCAGTCATATACTTTGCCATTAACGTATTCGATTTCTCCTGGTTATTCATTATTGTAGGGGCGCTCGTCTTGAATGAAGTATGGTCGACGAACAAGCGCAAACATCGTCAACGTACACCGACAACGGTGGCAAAACGTGCTAAGAAGAAACTGTTACTCGATGAGGAAGAATCGTTTTCTGGATCGAGGATTTTAAAACCAATCGAAGAGCCGATGCCTACGCGACAGTTCGAGGCGACAGACGATTTAGAGCTTCAATTTTTGCAACGGACGATTGAGCAAGGATATGAGAAGTTACAACAAATCGACCGTGTTCTTCCAGATATTAAAGATGTAGAAGTGAGGCGTGAAATGAAGGCCGTCTCGAAAGAAGCGCACGAATTGTTCGAAGAATTATTCGAAAATCCACAAGACGCAAAGCATGTTCGAGACCTGTTCACATTCTATTTAGATTCCCTCGTCTCGGTCGTCTTGAAATTTAAAGAGCTTGAAGGAAAACGAGTCGTCATTCAAGAAGAGACTCGGGAACAATTAATCACAAATATGCGACTAATTGTCGATAAATTTAAAGAACAACGCGGACGTCTCCTTGAAGATGACGCCGTAGACTTTGAACGTGAACTGATCATGATGGAGCGCGTCTTGTCTGATCAGCCGGAAGGGAGAAAGAAACATGACTTCATCGAATGAAACGAACTGGCAGTCATGGCCGGAAGAAGAACTGACTTCTGATACGAAAACAAAAACGGAGACGGAGGGGTTCAGTGATCCATCTGTCGAATGGTCATCCGTTACACAGTCACATGAAGTGCCAGCTATTCAAGCGAAACCAGACGTGCCTCAAGAGCATCGCGAGCGCATCACACGATTGGCTGAATCCATTGATATTAAGAAGACAGACTCTGTTATGTTGTTCGGGTCGAATGTCCAGCGCGAACTTTCCCAATTCTCTGATCAAATTTTGACGGAAGTGCGGATGAAAGATGGCGGCGATGCCGGTAAACTGTTGTCTGACTTGATGCAAAACGTCCGTAAGATGGACCCAGATATGCTTCAACCGGAAAAAAAGAGTTTCATGGATAACATTCCGCTCATCGGTCGTGCGAAGAAGAAGGCTGAAAACTATAAGCTTCAGTTCGAAAAAATGAACGTCTATTTGGAAGAGGTCATCCATAACCTCGATCGTGCGAAGTTCGGTCTCATGAAAGACATCACGATGCTCGATCAAATGTATGATAAGAACAAGCGATATTTCGAAGAGTTGAACGTCTATATCGCCGCGGGTGAGACAAAACTTGACCATGTACGGGAACACGAGATTGCCCCGTTACGTCAAGAAGTAGAAATTTCTAAAGATCAATCGAAGCTTCAACAATTGAACGATATGATTCAATTAGCGGACCGTTTTGAGAAAAAGTTGCACGATTTAAAATTGAGTCGTACCATCAGCCTTCAAATGGCACCTCAAATTCGAGTCATTCAGCAGAATAACCAAATCCTTGCTGAAAAGATCGAGTCAGCGGTCGTCAACACGATTCCGCTTTGGAAAAACCAAGTCGTTCTTGCACTCAGCTTGACGCGCCAGAAAACGGCACTTCGTATGCAGCAGGACGTGACGAAGACGACAAATCAACTGCTTGAGCAGAACTCGAAGATGCTCAAAGATTCATCGATTGAAATCGCTCAAGAAAATGAAAAAGGGATTGTCTCTGTTGAATCACTGAAAGTCGCTCACGAGAACTTACTCTCTACGTTGGATGAAACGTTACGCATCCAGCAAGAAGGGAAGCAAAAACGTCGTGACGCCGAGCGCGAACTTGACCGCATGGAGCACGAATTGAAGGAGAAGGTCATCGAAATCGCTTCGAAAAATAAAGAACTACCAAAGGACACTGGATACTAAGGGGGAAGTCTGAGCAATCAGACTTTCCTTTTCTACGAGGAGGGACTTGAGTGGAGAAGCAACGATTGTGGGATGAGACGTGGTTATTATTCGCTGATATGATGGCCGAGCGGCACTCAAAGTGTGCATCGAAGAGTGTGGCCTGTGTCATTGTAAAAGACGAAAAACCGATTTCAATTGGCCTGAATGGTACACCATCTGGTCATACGAACTGTAATGAAATCTATATCAAGCAAGAAGATGGGTTCTATAAGCATGCCGACTATGTTGCATCGACGGATCTCGATATGATCAACGAACCGGCACGACTCATCCGAGATGGTGTGACATATATCAAGTGTACAGACCCATATGATCACCATCACTGGTCGAAGCAACATGAAATCCATGCGGAAATCAACGCGATTGGAAAACTCGCTGCCGATTCAACGAATGCATTTGGTGCGACGGCGTATGTCACGCATTCACCATGTCATGCCTGTTCACTCGCCTTAATTGCGGCACGCGTCGCGCGAGTCGTTTATGCTGTCGGTTATGAGCATGGGGATGGGTTAGAATTGATGCGTGAAAGCGGGATTGAAGTGTTACATATGCCACTTGAAAAAATGTACAAAAATACATTGTAAACGTTTTCATTAGATGATATATTATTAATGTACTGCCAATGGTGTTTTACTCTTCCATTATTCGCCCCTCCTCGGAGGGGCCTTTTTTTTGTTCAAAATGAGGTGAGACAAACTTTACACATAATGTTCAATATTTCACAATATACACTTTAAAATCTCTTATATAATAAAAGTAGATTCAAGAGAGGGGAATTTACACATGGAAAAACTCGTTCGCTTTACAGATGGTGCATATGAAGTAGAGGCGTTGATCACACTCGAAGAAGTGTGGGAAGATAAATTTGCGATTGGCATGCACAAGGAGCTTGCCGTCAAATCATTAACCATTAACGGAAATGAAGTATCAGAGATTAAACATGTTCGTGCACTCCTTCGATACTATCCGACGCTTGGTGTATCAGGAATCTTGTTGGCATTAGATAAGGCGGCTGCTGAGATTGTCGCATTGTCGAAAGATCAAGATCCAGCGCTCCAATACGTTGAACTCGTGGCCATTCAAATGGACGAGGAAGCGACAAACGACTTGAAAACATTATATGCGGCAATGTGATCTCAATTGGGTGAACCATTTCACCCAATTTTTTATTGCATCTTTTATTCGTTATGGTATGATGTTTACAGATGAAGAAATGGAACGCCATATCGTTGTCAACCATAAGCATGGGGATCTAGATAGCTAGATCGCTGTCAAAAAGCCACGTTCATAGGAACGTGGCTTTTTTTTGTTCAATGAAGTCGAATCCAGCCGCCACATCTTGAGCGAGGTGCGCATCCGAACCCATCGTGAAGGGGATGTGCAGGTCGTTCGCGGATTTTGCAAGTCCGGCGACGTAAGGTACCCCACAATCCGGTTTTCTGAGTCCGGCCGTGTTGAAGTCAAGTCCGAATCCCCGGTCGGCAATCACCTGTAACAGACGTACTTCTTCCTCTTTTACTTTTGAACGGTCCCATTCATAGTTTCTTTGATACTTTATCGGGAGATCGAGGTGTCCGATACGAGCGACACGGATGTCTTCCCACGAAAATGAGAGACCCTGTTCAATCGACTCATAATAAGCTCTCATGACGCTCTCGAATGAGCCAAACGCTTTGACGAGTTCATCAAACGTCTCGGCAGAATAATCAATCGGCATATAGGCGCCATCTCTATATAGGAAATGCTGCGATAAAATGACTTCATCAATCAATGGTGCGAAAGGCTTGAGTAAGGCAATGGTCTCTTTCTCTAAATGAGGCAATAAGTCGACTTCTAATCCAACTTTAATGTCGATAACCGCTTGATACTGCTGTTTCATCTGATGCAACGTATCGAGGTATTCTGGAAGTAAATCAATCGACATCGCCGAGTCTTGATTCGGGACCGGGTCGGTGAACGATAGGGGGAAAGGCGCATGTTCTGTGAACGTCATCGTTTGCAGGCCTTTTTCGATTCCGACTTGAATATAGTGTTCAATCGGATCATTTGTACCGTGTGGACAAAAAGGGGTATGCACATGGCCATCGTGGGTAAAGTCAAACATCGATTACACGTCCTTTTCAGTTCATTTGGTTGACAGGTGTTTCTCTGTTTGATAAATTTAACACAATACTTTAGTTTGGTAAAGTGATAACAAGATAAAGGGTGGTTATGATGATTTGGTCAAATTCAAAAGGTTCGATTCCAGAAGGCTGGTATGAACTTCAATCAGGAGATGTCATCCGTCCAAAACGATGGATGTTGTCATTTTTAGAGAAGGCAGAGTCAAGCGGCTACGCAGTCATCGATCCACCGCTTCTCGAATACTATTCACATTATCAAAATTTAGCGCTCTTTGACGAGTCAGCCTATTATCGATTGTTCGGGAACGACGGGGAACTTCTCGTCATGCGCCCTGACTATACACTACAAATCGCAAGAAAGTTAGCAGACGGTCATGAACCGATGCGTGTCGCTTACGCTGGTGCCGTCTATCGTCGGACGGTCAAACATTCCGGGCAACCCCATGAACGGCAACAGCTTGGACTCGAATGGGTCGATGGCGAAGAGAAGGACAGTCATCTGATTGAGTCCTTTCTCGATATGACGGAAGGAGTCCTGCCTACCGAACGTTTGACCATCAAAATTGGGTCAGCAGCCGTCATCTCGCTCATCGCGAAAGAGACAGGGATTCAGGAACGAACATTCCGAAAAATCTTAGCACTTCGAAACTTAGAATCATTACGTGAATTAGCAGAGACGTATCGCTATCCGTTGATTGCGAAGCTGCCCTTTTTAATCGGGAATTCTGCACTCGAAGAATTACGGTCTGAGGCACCGGAGTCTTTAAAAGAAGCCATCGGTGAAGTGGACGAGGCGGTGCAACACTTACGTACTATCGGATTAGAGGTGTCTTACGATTTCGGTCAAACGGGAGACTTTGATTACTATTCAGGATTGACCGTGACGGGAAGTGTTGAAGGCAAACGTGTCCTTTCAGGAGGACGTTATGATTCACTGTATGGACATTTTGGACACTCGAGACGAGCGTTCGGCATGTCGCTCGATTTAGAACAGTTAGATGAGGTGATCAAATGAAAGTAGCGGTCGCGAAAGGTCGGATTGAAAAAGCAGCCCGTCAATTTTTTGTCGAACGTGACTTACCCGTATGGCCGGAGAAGCGGGGACGTGAGTTGACGGTACAAGCAGGAGATCATGAATTCATTTTCGTCAAAGGGGACGACGTCTATAAATATGTGATGCATGGAGCGGCAGATGTTGGCATTGTCGGCGGTGATATTTTACGAGAAAAAACGCCAGGCGTACTCGAAGTCGTCGATTTACCGTTCGGTCGCTGTCGAATGGCCGTCTGTGGTCCAAAAGTTCGACGCAACGGCACAAAGAAATTGAAAGTGGCGAGTAAATATCCGAATATCGCCATATCACACTTTGCATCGAAGCGACAAAACGTAGAAGTCATTGCGTTGAACGGGTCGGTCGAACTGGCTCCGTTAACGGGACTCGCTGATTGCATCGTCGACATCGTCGAGACAGGCGCGACGTTGGCTGCAAACGACTTGGAAGAATACGAGACGATTTTTTCAATCAATGCAAAATTCATCACGAGTGAGACAGCTTTAGCAGAACAGCCTGACGAATTGAAGGCCTGGATTCGAAAGATGAGTCAGGAGGAGAACGCATGAGTAAAGAAACGAATCGCTCAAGGCGCGAAGCTTGGGTCGAAGCCGTGAAACCGATCGTGGAATCGATCGAGGCCCGCGGAGACGAAGCGCTGCTTGAGTGGACGAAACAATTCGACGGGGTCGACCGAATCGAATCGGTCGATTTGGCCCGCTTTAATCCGCCAGTCGCATATGCTGAATTGACAGAGGCGCTGACATTAGCAGCGGAACGGATTCGTGCATTTCATGCGCGTCAAGTCCGACAAGACGATGTGTTCGAAGATACGATGTTCCGACTTGGGAGACGCTATATGCCACTTGATTCGGTAGGGGTTTATGTACCGGGGGGGACTGCCGTCTATCCGTCGAGCGTCCTCATGAACATCATTCCGGCGAAAGTTGCTGGCGTCAAACGAGTCGTCATGGTCACCCCACCAAAAGCAGATGGTATTGACATTTCTCTCTTGATTGCAGCAAAAATCGCAGGTGCCGATGAGTGTTTTCTGGTCGGTGGGGCCCAAGCCGTGGCAGCACTCGCATACGGGACAGAAACGATTCGTCAAGTTGACAAGATTGTCGGCCCAGGAAATGCATATGTCGCGACGGCGAAGGCTCTCGTCTCACACATCGTCGGTATCGACTCCGTCGCCGGACCGTCCGAAGTGTTGATCATTGCCGATGAGACGGCGAACCCGAAGTGGGTTGCCGCCGACCTGCTCGCACAAGCGGAACATGACGTCGAGGCGACTGCGATTGCGCTCGTCACGTCAGAAACACTCCGCGATCAAATCGAGCAAGAACTTGAGCGACAATTAGTGCTATTACCACGCCAAGACATTGCGAGAGAATCGTTGAAGCGTGGCGGCGTCTTGTACCGGACAATCGAGGATACGATCGAGTACGCGAATACGATGGCCGCGGAGCACGTCCAGTTGGCCGTCAAAGATCCTGAGGCGTTGATGCGGGCGATCCGTCACGGTGGTTCGTTCTTCCTCGGACATGAGGCAGCCGAAGCATTTGGAGACTATATCGCTGGACCGAACCACGTCTTGCCGACGAGCGGGACGGCCCGCTTCTCTAGTGGACTATCGGTCGATGATTTTTATCGCCGTCAGACGTTCCTTGAGATGACAGAACTGGATGAGACGATTACAAAGGCAGCGATTCGAATCGCCAAACAAGAACAATTAGAAGGACACGCCCGTGCGATGGCTGTTCGGATGGAGGACATATGAGACGAAATTATCAAAATATCCCACGCTATGTACCTCATGCCGCTTCGGGATATGCGCTCAATCAAAATGAAAGCCAATATCCGTTACCTGAACGTCTCGAACGAGCTATTCGAGACGTATCACTCGAGGCACTCAGCCGTTACCCAGTCGAAGAATTGCTCGCTTTAAAAGCAAGCTATGCTGACTATGCGGGAGTCGAGCCGACGCAACTCATGGTCGGCAGCGGGAGCGATGAGCTATTGGCCATCTTGAGTCAGGCGATTTTGGATACGGAAGACCGTGTGGTCGCACCGGCCCCAGACTTTTCGATGTATGGCATCTATACACAAATTGCCAGAGGGCATTTCACACAACCGGACGAACAGGGTTTGCGTTACGAGACGTTGACTGAGGTCATTCGAACAACCGACCCTAAACTCGTCTTGATCTCGAATCCGAATAACCCGACCGGAAAGATGTGGACACTAGACGAATTGTCTGACATTGCGACACGTGTACCGTACCTCGTTGTGGATGAAGCGTATATTGATTTCACAATGAAGGACTCATTTGTGTCTCGCTTGAACGAATATTCGAACGTCATCATCTTACGGACGTTATCGAAGGCGTTCGGTCTAGCGAACCTCCGGATTGGTTTCATGATTGCATCTGAAGAAATCATCGAACAGATTGACCGCTTCCGTTCGCCATTCAATGTCAGTGGTCTCAGTGCCGCTGTTGCCAACGTCGTCTTACGAGATGAATCTTATATTCAAGAGTCGATTCAGTTCCATACGGCGCAACGTGAGAAGTTAACGGAGTTGTTACGACCAGTCGGTGAGATTTTACCGAGCCGTGCCAACTTCATTTATGTCAAAACGGATGATAGTGAAGGATGGGCATCCCGCTTCCTTGATAAAGGGGTCCATGTACGTGCTTTTCCCGATGGACTACGTGTCAGTGCAGGGACAGACGAGGCGTATGCCTTGATCCGACAAACGATTGAAGAGGTGAATTCTGTTGAGAACAGCTGAACTAAAACGTGAAACGAAAGAAACGAAAATTGACATTCGATTAAATCTAGACGGAACGGGTGAAAGCTCCATTCAAACGGGGGTCGGCTTCTTCGATCACATGTTGACGTTGCTCGCTTTTCACAGTCAGATGGATTTAGACGTGAAAGTCGAAGGCGATACGTGGGTCGATGCCCACCATACGGTCGAGGATGTCGGGATCGCACTCGGTCAGCTCATCGCCAAGTCACTCGGGGATAAAGTCGGAATTCGCCGCTACGGGTCGAGTTACATGCCAATGGATGAGACGTTAGCGCGAGCGGTCATTGATGTGTCAGGACGCCCATTTCTCGTCTATCAAGCAGATATTCACAATCCGAAGCTTGGTGACTTTGATACCGAACTCGCTGAGGAATTTTTCCGTGCCGTTGCCATGAATGGTCGACTCACACTGCACCTTTCTGTTCTGTACGGGTCGAACTCACATCACATGATTGAAGGGTTGTTCAAAGCGTTCGGACGAGCGCTTGCCGAAGCGGTCTCTAGCGATGGGACGAACCGTCTCCCTTCTACGAAAGGATGGATTGAAGGATGAAAGTAGCGGTCATCGATTATGGTATGGGAAACGTATTTAACGTCGAACGTGCGTTACAAGCCATCGGTTGCTACGTCGTGATCACGAACGATGCAAATCAAATTGAAGAGGCGGATGCCGTTTTACTTCCTGGGGTCGGTGCCTTCCCGCAAGCGATGCAATCGCTCGAACAGACGGGTCTTATCCCACTATTGCAACAGATGGCGACGGAAAAGCCGTTTTTAGGGATCTGTCTTGGGATGCAGCTCTTGTTTGATTCGAGCACGGAAGGTATGCCGACAAAAGGTCTCGGGTTGATTCCGGGAACGGTCGAACGGATGCGAGCGAAGCGTCTCCCACACGTCGGATGGAACTCGATCCTTCGCGATGAGGATGTCTATTTTGTCCACTCTTACCATGCCGTGACGGCGGACGATTACATTGTGGCGGCAGCTGATTATATGGGTGAGAAAGTTCCGGCAATCGTTCAAAAAGGGCTCGTGACGGGCATGCAGTTCCACCCGGAAAAGAGCGGGACATTTGGTCTCAGCTTACTTCAAGAATGGAAGGAGGCGGTCGAGCGTGAGATTACTACCCGCCATTGATTTGATTGGAGGCAAGATCGTCCGTTTGACGGAAGGTGATTTTTCTACGGAAGAACAATACGGAGATCCGTATGAATTATTAAAAGCGTGGCAAGGGAAGGTCCCGATGATTCACTTGATTGATTTAGAAGGGGCCAAGGCAGGTGAGCCGCGTCATTTAGACGTTGTCTGTTATGCGAAGTCTCTAGGGTTCCTTGTCCAGACAGGAGGAGGAATTCGTTCAGAAGCCGCACTTGATGCGGTCATGGAAACCGGTGCGGATCGCGTCCTTTTAGGGACGAAGGCGTTTACGGATCCTGACTTTCTAGACATGGCGATTGAAAAGTATGGCAAGCGAATCGCTGTGGCACTCGATGCCTATGACGGGAAGGTCGCCATTAACGGATGGCAGGAAGCGACAAAACTCGATGACATCTCGGTCGCTCAAGACCTTGTCAAACGGGGGATCGAAACGATTCTATATACCGATATCGGATCTGATGGGAAACTGAATGGACCGAACGTTTCTCGCATGAAGGCGTTACGTCAAATCGTCAACGTCACATTGATTGCCTCAGGCGGTGTGACGACTGAAGAGGACGTGAAGGAACTGAAGATAGCGAAAATTGATGAGGCTGTCGTCGGGAAAGCACTTCTGTCCGGTAAGGTGAGCATCGAAGAACTGATTGAATGGGAGGCGCGATATGCTTAAACGCAGAATTATTCCATGTCTTGACGTGAAAGAAGGTCGTGTCGTCAAAGGGATTGAGTTCGTACAATTACGAGACATCGGTGATCCGGTCGAAATCGCGAAATATTACGATGAATCCGGAGCCGATGAACTTGTCTTTCTCGATATCACGGCAAGTACGGAGCGTCGCCAGACGATGCTCGATGTCGTCAGTGCGGTAGCGCGGAAAGTATTCATCCCGCTGACGGTCGGAGGTGGGATTCGTTCACTCGAGGATATCTCGTCACTATTAAAAGCAGGGGCGGACAAAGTATCGTTGAACACGCTCGCTGTAGAATCCCCAAGTCTCATTCGTGAAGCGGCCGATCGTTTCGGTTCACAATGTATCGTCGTCGCAATCGACGTAAAGTTTGAAGATGGCGAATATTATGTGTACACATATGGTGGAAAACAGAAGACGGACCTGTTGGCGGTCGAATGGGCGAAACAAGTGGCCGCGCTCGGTGCGGGTGAACTTCTTGTCACGTCCATGAACCAAGATGGAAAGCAGAGCGGTTATGACCTTGCGATTTTAGAACAACTTCGTGAAGTCGTCGACATTCCGATTATCGCATCCGGTGGGGCAGGCAATGCCGAGCACGTAGTCGAAGCGCTTGAGAAAGTCGATGCCGCATTACTTGCATCCATCTTACATGACCGAAAAACGACAGTAGAAGAGGTGAAGCACGTATGCACGAGTCACAACTTGCCGATGCGGTTCGTTTCGACGAAAATGGACTGATTCCCGCCATCATCGTCTCAGACGACGACGGGGCGGTCCTCATGCTCGGATATATGAATGATGAGGCAATCCGACAGACGCTTCGTGAACGGGTCGTCACGTTCTGGTCTCGTTCAAAAGGTCGGCTTTGGATGAAAGGGGAGACGAGCGGAAATACACTGGACGTCGTCAGCATCCACATCGACTGTGACCAGGATGCGCTTCTCGTTCGTGTTCATGCGAATGGCCCGACGTGTCATACCGGTAATCGAAGCTGTTTCTTTACGGAGGTGAACGTATGATTCATGAATTGGAACAATTGATTCAATCTAGAAAAAATGAACCGAAAGAAGGTTCGTATACGACTTATTTATTGGAACAAGGCGTTGAAAAAATCGCGAAAAAGTTCGGGGAAGAAGCGTTTGAGGTCGTCATTGCTGCTATGACGGATGAAGACTTGGTTGAAGAGTCAGCCGACCTTCTGTATCACTTACTCGTCTTGTTAGCAGCCAAAGGTGTTCGTTTAGAGGATGTGGAAGCGTTACTCGCCAAGCGTCACGGTACTACCACACCGGCGAAACCACGTCGCGACGTCACGGAATGGTAAATAAAAGAGGAAGGAGACGCGCTCCTTCCTCTTTTGTGTTACCGATTGACCGAGGCGGCCATGCGAATGTACGTATGGCGTCGTCCGCGAATCGCAATGGATAGTGCCTGAATGTTCTCTGGTACGGCAATTCCGGACAGTCCGGCGTCACCTATATGCACGATATCTGCTCCGCCTCGTTTTGAAGAGAGTGCGATTTCCCGAACGGTCTCGACATCTGCGCCTTCTTGTGACGTTCCAATCGCCGCTAACGTGAGAGCGCCGAGCACTTGCAATTCCTGAACGAGTTCGTGAAACGATTCTTCACGGACGCCAGGTACAGTGCCTGGAGCCGGAAGGAGGATGATATCTGCGCCAGCTTCAACGAAGCGGATATACGCGTCGCGGTCTAACACATTGCCTGCACCGGCTTGATGCATTTTCCCGGCAATGATGACCCCTGCGAATTCACGACGTGCTTGGATGATTGCTTGTTCGATTGCTTCATTCGTGACCCCGGTATTCGGATTGCCTGTCAAACAGACGAAGTCAAACCCGAGCTCCGATGCTTTTTGGAACGCTTCGATTGAAGCGAGTCTGCCTCGTTTTACTTCATTCATCTCGGACGACTTCTCTGAAAAATCAACAGGTTCCAAGTTGACTCCAACTGGCAATCCAATCAGTCGTTTTAGTTCGAGAATCGGATGATCGCTCATCTCATCACCTGGCATCTCCCCGAATAATGCATGACTTTCAAGTCCTTTAATGTAAGGATGAAACACATCGATCATGTTCAATAAAATCAAGTCGACACCGAATGCTCGTGCTAGTTCTGCGTTTGTCACTTCTGGATACAACGGCTGCACCGTCGGGATGACCTCGGCCATGACCGTTCGACCTTCTGCTTTTCGAATCGAATCGATTAAATCTTGACGATTAAACGTGATAAAATCACTTGCTCGACATTCCAGTATTCGTTTCATGTGATCTGCCTCCTTCTGCTCATCCTTGTCTCTATTCCCTAAACCCTTGAAAAATCCTCTATACTAATTTTAAGGAGGGATTATGATGTCGGAAAAAGAAAAGATGATTCGTGGTGAACTGTATTTAGCTGGTGATGAAACGCTCGTTGCAGATCGGAAGCATGCCCGGAGATTAACTGAACAATTCAATCGTTCTGGAATCGATGATTTGGAAGAACGAAAAGAGATTCTTGGTGCGTTACTCGGATCGACGAAAGGGTCATATTATATCGAGCCGAACTTCAAATGTGATTATGGGTATAACATCCACTTAGGAGATCGATTCTATGCGAATTTTGACTGTGTCTTCCTAGACATTTGCCCCATCACGTTTGGGGATGACTGCATGCTCGCACCGGGTGTACATATTTATACGGCGACACATCCGATCGATCCGATCGATCGGATCTCAGGATATGAGTTCGGGAAGCCGGTGACCATCGGCGACCGCGTATGGATTGGTGGAGGAGCGATTATCAATCCCGGTGTGACGATTGGGGATGAGGCCGTCGTCGCATCCGGTGCGGTCGTCACAAAAGATGTGCCATCTCGAACAGTCGTCGGAGGAAATCCGGCACGTGTGATCAAGACGATCGACTGACAAAAACTCCTGAACGCGTGGTTCAGGAGTTTTTGACATGACTTGATTGCTTGTATTTCTGAATAGCTGTATATGCAAGATGAAGCGCCGTCTCATCACCAATCGTCATCCGAATCCCCGTAGGTTGTTTCGACGTGTGTATGTTCAAGTCGGTCAAATGGGCCCACACTGCTTCAGGTTGTTCTAACTCGATATACAAGAAGTTTGTCGATGCAGGGAGGACATGACCGATGGATTCAAAGGCTTGCGCCCACTTTTGACGCATCTTGTCATGCCATTCGATTGTTTCGTGAAGATAAGTCGCATCTTTTAAGAAGATGTTGCAAATCTTCGCGCTCACCCCGCTAATGTTAAATGGAGGTATGAATTGACGGAAGTAATGTGCGAGCTCGCTATTCGTCACCATGAATCCGATTCGGACGTTTGCCAATCCGAACGCTTTTGACATCGTACGGAGGACGATGAGATTCGGATGCTTCGCGATAAACGGGATCATGCTGTCATTCGGTGTGAAGTCCATGTACGCCTCATCCACCACGAGGTACGGCACGAGTGAGGCGAGATGCGTCAACTCTTCTACGGTCCACAGCTTTCCGGTTGGATTGTTCGGATTCGATAGGAGAAGAAGTTTTGGATGATGTGTCTCAATCGCCTTTACCATTCCTTCATATGATAAATCAACGGCTTGAACATGATGACCGTGTGCGATGGTCGTGAAGATTGGATACATCGAAAAGTCAGGTGCCGGAGACAAGACGATGTCATGTGGTGCGAGCAATGCTTGCGTCACGACATGAATCATCTCATCACTCCCACAACCGACTAGTAATTGCTCGGGTGTGACGCCAACGTACGCAGCGTAGCGTTCGAACAATTCATTGATCGGTTCGACCGGATATTCGTGTAAGTCATGATACGTCAACGAATCAAGCTGACTCTTGATACGGTCAGGTAACGGGAACTGACTTTCATTTTGATTTAACCGATGTCCCGTCGGATAAACGACGGGGTAGATCGGTAGCTCGACTTGTCTCATTCAGTTGGCTCCAGCGAGAACCATTTTTTCACCAATTCATCGATTTCACCTGACTCCATCATCTTGTTCAACTCTTCGTTGAACTGGTTTCGTAACTCATCATCTAATTTGAAGGCAGCAGCCGATCCTTTTTCGCCATCTTCTTTCAAAGCGAATGTATAGAAGCTGTCATCTTGGTCTAAATACTTTTGTGCTACCGTGTCTTCGATGACCATTGCATCGATTCGACCTGTGTTCAACTCTTGAACGATTTCAGGGATCTTGTTCAACGATACGAGTTCAGCGTCTGGAGCTTGTTCTTTAGCGATATTTTCTTGAATCGAAGCCGTTTGGACACCGATTTTCTTACCAGACAAATCTTCGATTGCCTGAAGGGACTCGTCTTTTGTCATGATCAAGTTTGTCGCGGATAGATAGATGTCTGAGAAGTCCGCATTCTCTTTACGCTCTTCTGTTGGCGTCATCCCGGCCATGACGAAGTCGACACGCCCGCTGTTCAAGGCCCCAAGTAAGCTACCGAAGTCCATATCTTCAATCTTCAATTCGTAACCGAGACGTTCTGTAATCGTCTCTGCGATTTCAATATCGAATCCGACAATCGCATCCCCGTTTGCCGTATCAACGAATTCGTATGGGAAGTAATCGGCGCTCGTCCCCATGACGAGCGTTTTTTGTTCTGTCGCTTCACCTTCTGTCTCTTGACTACATGCACCGAGTAATACTGCGCTCATCATAAGTGTTCCTGCTAATAACCATTTTTTCATATTTGTATAATGCCTCCCTGTTGTAGATGAGACTAAGTGTATATGTATGATTATTAATTGTAAAGAATAAATATACAAAAATCATTAAAAAAAGAAACACTTCCTATATGAAAGCGTTCTCTTCTTAGTTTTCCAAAAGATACGACATAATTCGCTCAATCGGAAGTTCCCGATTGTCCATCGTATAGGTTTGTAAGTATGGATGGTTAGTAGGCCTTTTGCAGTGTTCATTCATCTTAGACCAATTCTCATACGAAATTTGATCAATTTGACTCGGTCGTCTGACACGGTTTCGAAGTCGTGCGTTAATTTCTTTGTAATTTTCATGACGACACTCGATATAACGATAAGTCGCTCCGTAATTGGTGGCAATCGCTATCCCTTTATCGAGCATTTCATCATAGAGACAAGGACTGTCGAGAATGACGTTTTGTCCAAGTGATAGGTGATACTCGGCGAGGGACCAATCGACATCATAAGCCATCTTCCCAATTTCTCCATCTGAGAAGTTACCATCAGGAAGCGTATGGAGTAGGGAGGTCTTTGAAACATCATGATCGATGACGACCGCATGTACATGTTGGATGATTCGCTTAGCTAATGTAGATTTTCCTGATCCAAGTGTTCCAAACATTTGAAGAAAAAACAGATGATCACCTCTTATCTAAGTAGGAGTAAATCTTATTTCTCATACAACTTGAATTACTTGTTATAATGGCTCAGTTCTTCAATGTAATCTTCGATACAAGCGACCTGAATAACCTGATATGGCTGATTAAAGGTTTGGTCCGATGTTAACATTTGCATACCATGATGACATTTCCATCAAGATCTTTAAAATTGTACCAATGTTCGTGCTCGATGGGTGTGATGACCTCAATGTCGTGTTGAGTCATATAAGAATAAGCTTGATGAATATCGTGCGTATTTAAGTGAAACAGCGGTGTCTGGATGATGTTCTCTTTTGAGTAGATTTTACTATCTAAAACGAGGTTCGTACCCTCTAATGGAATGACATATAAATGGTCGAATAAGATCTCTCCTTTTGTTGAAAGATCAAATAAATCACAATACCAGTCATGCGCTTTTTGAATATCACTTACCGGAATGAAAATGGTACCGATTTTGTGAAGGATAGGGTTCATAGAAACTCCTGCCTTTTCATTTGATGAATGAAGTTTTCAACATCTTTCCGAGATTTTAAGACGATGATCTGTTTCTCGTGAGAATATTGTTTGATTCGTTTGACCATCTCTGGCTTTTGAATGTCAGGAAAATTCCAAACCCACTTCAGGAATGCGAAATCGAGTTTTTCCTCACAGGATGCACCCATATCAGGTCGTGTCGTACCACGATATCGGACAACTCGCTTGAGGACGCGATATATACAGACGATGCGTGGAAGATCGATTAAAATGACAGTGTCCGCTGCCTGTAGTCGTAAATCAAGGGTATTCCCGAAATTTCCATCGATAATCCATTCATCCTTCTTCACGAGTTGTTGTTGGATGTCGATTCGTTCTTCTCTCGGTGCCATCACCCATCCCGGTCTCCACATGAGAGCGTCCAAATGATAGACATCGAGATGTAATCGTTCACCTAGTTGACGGGCGAGTGTGGATTTCCCCGCACCACCAGAACCGATGATCATGATGCGTTTCATATTTAGATTGCTATCAATCGTCAAGCTGCTCATCTACTCTTATTCATCCTCCAATACAATCCATTTCTTCAATTGACCGTCCTCTTCGTAAATGACCCGGACGTCCATCTGTCCGATAACAAGACGTTGTTCCGAACTGAACACGACAATCGGATAGTTCGTGGACACCGGCTTATCCGTCTCAAAGATAGGGCTATGCGCCTGCATCGCGTAATAGCCGTCCGATCTCGTGTTGGCTGCCCCTGCATCAATCTGTGTCACATGCTCAAATCCTCTCAGTCTGAGCACATAACTATAAGACGTTCTCGCCCCTTGTTCGAGACGCCATTCTTCGATGGTGGCTGATTTGTCGTCCATTGATCGTTCTTCTAGCACTTTCTGTGCCGTATACTCTTTTTCGTAAGGAATCATCTCCTGGATGCTGACGACGGTCATCGTCGCGAGCTTGAGCGATTCCTCGGAAGGTGGGGTAATCAGTATACCAATAAAGATGAGGATAGGAATCAATAAATAAACCATGACACGACTACGCATTTTCATCACCTTACCTTTTCAGACTGTAAACTATTTCTGCATAAGAGAATGGGAACCCTTTAAAAGACATCCCTAATCTCAAAAACCGATTCATTTCTTCAATTTTGTAAAGGAGCAGGTATGATATAAAGAGGAGGGATGTACATGAAAATCGGGGTCATAGGTGGAGGCGTTGCGGGTTTGACTGCAGCTGCGCTCGCGCAGCAGAAAGGGCATGATGTGATTGTATTAGAAGCATCGCGTGAATGGGGTGGGTGTGCCGGCAAGTTTCAACGGGGTGACTATTTGTTTCCTGCAGGGGCAACGCTCGGTATGGGATTCGAACGAGGAGGGGTCCATCAGCGGGTTCTTCAGAAATTGGGCGAATCGGTCGAGGTGACGTTACTGGACGAGGTGATGGACATTCAACTGCCTGACGTCACCGTCACTTACTATCGCGACCGCAAACATCTACTCGAAGAGCTTAGTCGCACTTTCCCTGAGAACAGTCAGGCGATTCATGCATTCTATCGTGAAGTGTGGGGCGATTTTGAGAAGATTCGTCCATTGTTTCAGCAGTTGCCCGCTCTTCCACTTTGCACGGTCTCGGATATGATCTATGCACTAAAAGGATTCCGGCCGAATCAAATCACAGCGCTAATGAAACTCCAGCGTCCACTCGGCGACACGTTGGCCCGTCATGGACTAAGCGGTACAATGTTCGAGCGATTTATCGATGGCGTTCTGCTCGACAGTTTGCAAACCGGTGCGAAAGAAGCGAGTCATTTACTCGGTGCAGTGGCGCTGTCAGTCTATCACGAAGGAGCGTACTATGTGGAAGGTGGACTGTATCAATTGGCTCATGCGTTAGAGCGCGCCGTTCGGACGTTTGGTGGGGAGACGAAATTAGGGAGAGACGTCCAATCCATCGAACGAGTGACGGATGGATGGCTCATCACCGATCGAAGAGGACGACTTGAACTGGTCGATGTCATTGTTTCCGCCATCCCGATTGAACGGACGAGCGAGCTTCTGAGAGGACAAGAACAACGACGCTTCAAACGACAATATCGCAGACAATTGAAGCAGTCACAATGGGGCACGTTCAGTCTGTACCTCGTCTTGCCTGAGGATGTGTGTCGACAGAAACCGCTGTTTCAACAAATCTATCACGAGCGATTACCGAGTGGGCATGCGTTCATTTCCATGTCCGCGCCGGATGACGTGTTGCGCACAGAAAAACCGGAACGGACCATCACGGTATCCACACATATCGATTTATCAGAATGGCAACATTGGAAAGACCGGGCGGCATATGAGAAACTAGAGCAAGATTGGACCAATCGTCTCGTCGACGTCGTCGCAACTGCTTTTCCCGCTTGGGACCGCGAGTCGTCACTACTTCTTCCTGGTGGACCCGGGGCATGGGTGAAGTATACGAAGCGACCGCATGGGGCAGTCGGAGGTTATGCGCAGACTCCTAGCCAGGCGCTCTTTCGCGCTGCAAGTTATCGCACCGACTTGCCGAACTTTTTTGTGTGCGGGGATACCGTATTTCCAGGAGCGGGGACGATTGGCGCGATGACGAGCGGATTACATGTCGCCCGGGCACTCGGGGTGACGATTGATTAGGGGGATACTGATGAAGAAAAAAGCGTTTGATGAACTGACAACGATGGAATTGTATCGCTTACTGGCATTACGAACTGAGATATTCGTGGTCGAACAGAACTGTCCGTACCAAGAGGTGGATGGAAAGGACGTAGCAGCCATCCATTATTGGATAGAAGAAGATGGAGAGATCGTCTCTGCGCTTCGCGTGCTGACGGAAGCATCTCCGGTCGCCATTGGACGTGTCGTCACGAAAGCGACGCATCGAGGGAAGGGGTATTCCCGCCTTTTGATGGATGCGGCAATCAAAGATTTTGGACATGAGACATTATATCTGCAAGCGCAGACGTATGTGGAATCTTTTTATGCATCGTTTGGCTTCAAACGGACGAGTGATGTGTATCAAGAAGACAGTATTCCACACGTCGATATGTTACGTGAATCAACGAATCCCGCTAGTACCGTTTCCGAATCGTTCATGTTAGAATGAGAAAGAACATTCACGTGCCATTGAGCACGATTACATTATAGACATAAAGGGGTTTACAATGGTGACCGATCAACAAGTAATTGCAAAAGCAAGAGAATTGGCAGACGTATTAGCACAAACACCAGAAGTGGCGCGTTTCAAGGAAGCGGAAGCGAAAGTGAACGGAAGTGACCGCGTACAGACGTTGATTAAACGAATCAAGTTCTTACAAAAAGAAGCCGTCAACTGTAAGCACTATGGCAAGACGGAAGCACTTGCGAAAGTCGAGCAAAAGATTGATAAAGCGATGGAAGAACTGGACTCGATTCCGGTCGTTCAAGCGTTCCAAGAAACACAAGTCGAAGTGAACGATTTGCTTCAATACGTGACGGTCACGCTCGCGAACTCCGTGACGGACCGCATCATCGAATCGACGGACGGCGACGTCCTTGCAGGGAAGACAGGGAGCGGCATGGCGGCTGAACAAGCACGCGGCGGCTGCGGATACTAAAACGACACAGCTGGCCGATGGTCAGCTGTTGTACTTTCTAGAGGTGAATCAACATGCAAGAAGTCCATCAGACACCAATGATGAAACAATATTTCTCCATCAAGGCCGACTATCCGGACGCCTTTTTATTCTATCGACTCGGCGACTTTTACGAGTTGTTTTTTGAAGATGCACAAATTGTCGCGAAAGAGTTAGAGCTCACGCTTACTTCTAAAAATGGGAAACAGGCTGAGCATCCGATTCCAATGTGCGGCGTCCCGCACCATTCCGCGGCAATCTACATCGAACAGTTGATCGAAAAAGGTTTTAATGTCGCCATCTGTGAACAGACGGAGGATCCGAAGGCGACGAAAGGGCTCGTGAAACGGGAAGTCATCCAAGTGATCACGCCAGGTACATATATGGCGTCACTTAGTGAAAAAGAGAACCGATATCTCGTCGCCATCTCGGACGTCGCAGGCCGATTCGGAATTGCTCGCGGTGACGTCACGACGGGGGAATCATGGTTGACGACGCTCTCGTCAGAAGAGGCCGTCTTACGGGAAATCGAAGGATTGCTCCCGAACGAGGTCATCGTCGAGGATGAACGGTTAGCCGACTTGTTAAGTCAGACCGGGATCCCACTCTCGATTCAAGTGGACAAGCGGGAGAGTCCGCTCGCACAAGGTGCGAAAGATGAGGCACAGCGCTCGGCGTTTGAGTTGTTGTTCGCCTATCTCACGAAAACACAGAAACGTTCACTCGATCACTTGCAACCGGCTGTCGTCTATAAGATCGAACAGCATATGCAGCTCGACGCCAATACGGCCCGAAATCTTGAGTTGTTCCGTTCGGCTCGTTCAGGAGAACGGAAAGGGTCACTCCTTTCACTCCTTGATGAGACGACGACGGCGATGGGCGGTCGTTTGTTGAAGCGTTGGCTCGAACAGCCACTCTATACAGAGCAAGGCATCAGAGAGCGACAGGACGCCATAGAGAACTTAGTGGACGACTTCATGTTGCGCGATCAACTACAAGAAGAGCTGAAGCGAGTCTACGATATCGAACGCCTTGTCGCAAAAGTCGGGTACGGGACGGCGAATGCGCGAGACCTCGTCCAACTACGCGACACACTCGAACGGATGCCAGCCGTCCGGTCACTTTTACAAACGGTGAAAGCCGATCGCTTGCAGCAAATCGAACAAAATCTCGACTCGTTCGAGACGTTGAGTGAACAGCTCCGGGCTGCCCTCGTCGATTCACCTCCCATCTCGACGAAAGAGGGCGGGATGATTCGTCACGGATATTCGGAAGAGCTCGACGAACTGTTAGAAGCGAAAGCGAACGGGAAATCGTGGATTGCCAACCTCGAGCAACAGGAACGCATCGCGACCGGCATCAAGTCGTTGAAGGTCGGGTATAACCGCGTATTCGGTTACTACTTGGAAGTGACGAAAGCAAATGCGAAGTTGCTCGAAGAAGGGCGTTATGAGCGGAAGCAGACGTTGACGAATGCGGAACGATACATTACGCCTGAGCTAAAAGAGAAGGAAGCCCTCATCTTGGGAGCGGAAGAGAAGAGCTGTACGCTCGAATATGACTTGTTTGTCGAACTCCGCGAAGAAGTGAAGACGTACACGAAGGACCTTCAGCAATTGGCCCGTTCACTCAGTGAGTTGGATGTTCTCCTCGCCCTTGCCGTCGTGGCCGAGAAACGGGAGTATGTGCGTCCGGTTACAGCGACGCATGTACAAATCGAACGAGGACGACACCCTGTCATTGAAACGGTCTTGCCTCGAGGTGAGTATGTCGCCAATGACTTGACGCTTGACGACACGCGTCAAATGTTACTCATCACCGGACCGAACATGTCCGGTAAATCGACGTATATGCGTCAATTTGCCTTGATTGCAATCCTTCATCAAATCGGTTCATTCGTCCCGGCAGAAGCGGCGGAACTCCCGCTCTTTGACCGCATCTTCACAAGGATCGGTGCGGCTGACGATTTGGTGAGCGGACAGTCGACGTTCATGGTCGAGATGACCGAGACGCGACAAGCCGTCACCGAGGCAACGAACCATAGTCTGATTCTATTAGATGAGATTGGTCGCGGAACGTCGACGTATGACGGAATGGCGCTCGCACAGGCGATTGTTGAATATATCGCCTCGTCAATCGGCGCGAAGACACTCTTCTCGACGCACTATCATGAACTGACAGTGCTCGAAGATTCGATTCCGACACTTGAGAATGTTCATGTCCGGGCGATTGAGCGGGATGGGCGAGTCGTCTTCCTCCATGAAGTACACCCAGGACGTGCCGACAAATCATACGGGATTCATGTGGCGGAATTGGCTGAACTTCCGGATTCATTGATTGACCGGGCCCGGACGATTCTGTCAGAACTCGAGTCGGAAGCAACGAAACCGAGTTTGAACGAGCAACCTGCTCCACCTTCAGTGGAAGAAGTCAGCCAGTTGTCGCTGTTCGAGTCGAATGACGCCGTTCGAGAACAGCTGCTCAAACTCGATTTGTTGGCAATGAATCCAATCGAAGCGATGCAGGCGCTGTATGAACTGCAACAGACCGCAAAGAAAGGGTGAGTCGATGGGAATCATTCGAGAGTTACCTGAACAACTCGCGAACCGAATCGCAGCCGGGGAGGTCGTCGAACGACCGGCTTCCGTCGTCAAAGAATTAGTCGAAAATGCCATTGATGCGGGAGCGACGAAAGTGGATGTCAACTTACAAGAGGCGGGCATCCGTCTCATCAAAGTCCGTGACAACGGGCATGGGTTCCATGAAGAAGACGCGGCGCGAGCCTTCTTGCGACATGCGACGAGTAAGATTCGGGACGAGCACGACTTGTTCCGGATTCGGACGCTCGGTTTCCGCGGTGAGGCACTCGCCTCGATCGCGTCGGTCAGTCACGTCTCGTTGAAGTCGAAGCGAGCAGATGAGGATGGTTTTGAGATGACGCTCGAAGGCGGTGTCGTCAAAGAGACGAATCCGGCGGCGACGAATGTCGGGACCGAAATCGCGGTCAGTCAGCTCTTCTTCAACACACCGGCCCGTCTGAAATATTTGAAGACATCGGCGACAGAACTTGCGAGCATTACCGATACGTTGAACCGTTTGGCGCTGTCCCATCCGGAAATTCGCTTCACCGTCTTTCATGAAGAGAAAGAACTGTTGCGAACGAACGGGAATGGGGACTTGAAACAAGTTATGCTCGCCATCTATGGTCGCCAAGTCGCCGCACAAATCGTCACGGCGTCGAGCAAGACGAACGACTATACACTGAGCGCGCATCTCGTGCGCCCGGAAGTGACCCGTTCGAACAAACAATATGTGACCCTCATCTTAAACGGTCGAAGCATCAAGAACTTTGCGCTGACCCAAAGCGTGCTCGAGGGCTATCATACGCTCTTACCAATCGGTCGTTATCCGATTGCCGTGCTCGAAGTGAAGATGGACCCGATGTTGATTGACGTGAACGTCCATCCAACGAAACGTGAAGTACGCTTGTCGAAAGAAAAAGAATTGTGCCAGCTCATTCGAGAGACCGTTCAATTGACGCTCCGGGAGCAACGTCTCATTCCGTCTGTGAAACAAGAGCCGAAGCCGAAACGTGTGACACCGTCCGAACAGTCGAAGCTCGACTTTTCGATGGAGCCGCAACCTAAACAAGCAGACACCGTCGAGTGGAACTATCCGATTCCTCGGGAGCGAAAAGAGTCGCTCACGTCTCCTTCCCAGTGGAATCCGGCGCCGCTCGTTCATGAACCGGAGCCAGAGATGATTGAACCAAAACAGGTCGAAAAGCCTGTACATCAGTCGGAGCGTTTACCGGCGTTAGACGTCATCGGACAACTGCATTCAAGTTATATCATCTGTGGAGCGGAAGACGGGATGTACGTAATGGACCAACATGCTGCCCAGGAACGCATCAAGTATGAGTTGTTTTATGAGCAGTTAGGACGTCCAGAAAAAGAGTATCAGCTTCTGTTGATTCCGCTGACGTTAGAGTTCACGCAAGAAGAGACGCTCGCTATCGAAGAAGTGCTCCCGCTTCTAGCGGATGCAGGCATCACGTTAGAGCCGTTTGGGGGTAACACGTTCCTTGTCCGTGAGATTCCGACATGGTATCCGCAACATGACTTAGAAGGCACGATTCGTGATCTAGTGGAGATGGCCATTCAACAGCGATCAATCGACATTGCGAAATATCGAGAAGAAGCATCGATCCTTATGGCGTGTAAACGATCGATCAAAGCGAATCATCCACTCAATATGGAGATGATGCGACAATTGATTGATGATTTGAGTCGTACGACGTCTCCGTTTACGTGTCCGCACGGGCGACCGATTCTTGTGAAATGGAGCACGTATGAGCTTGAAAAGTTATTTAAACGCGTTATGTAATCGTCTTGTTACCTTGTTTTAACACGATGTAACGTTTATTTACGAGTCCTCATGGGAAAACTATACACATGTCACTCAACGCATCGAGGTTGAGAGGTGGCTTTTTCACTGCCTCACCCTCAAGATGTCGACATGAAATGTATATCAATGTAGGAGGAAAAGAAAATGACGAACAAACTTCAAGTATCAAAACGAGAATTACGCCCACGGTCACTGCGCACGAAGTTGCGTAAGGAAGGAAAAGCGTTAGGCGTCGTCTACGGCTACAAAGTAGACAGCACGCCAATCGTATTTGACGAGATGGACCTTCGTAAAATTCTTCGAGACCACGGTGACAATGCCTTGATTGAACTCCATTACGATGGAAATAAAATCAACACGCTCGTGCACGGATCGGAAACGGACCCGTTCACAAACTTCTATCAGCACGTCGAATTCATGGCCGTGAAGATGGATGAAGAGACAGAAGTCGAAGCGGATATCGTCCTTGTTGGCGACGCGAAAGGCGTCAAAGAAGGCGGATATCTTGCCCAGTCACTTTATAAAGTGACGGTCGCTGCGACACCGGCCAACATCCCTGAACGTATCGAACTCGATGTATCAGAGCTTGGAATCGGCGATTCGGTGACCGTAGCGGATCTTCCAGAAGACAGCTCGTACACGATCGTCTCGGAACCAGATATGCACATCGCCTCTGTGAATGAGCCGGTTGCAGAAGTTGAAGACGAAGAATCGGAAGAAGGTTCAACTGAAGGGGAAGCATCAGAAGCTTCTTCTGAAGAAGCTGAAGAATCGACTGAGGATAAAGAATAAGCAATTCGATTATAAAAAAGGAGCATCATCCCTAGATGGGGTGATGCTCCTTTGTTTTATTGTCCAAACGAATCTGAACTTAATACTTTTAGATCAAAGTGAGGAAAGTGATGTAGCATTTTTGAGTTCGCTTTAGAGTGATGCAACTAATATTATGATTCTTCACCATAGAAATGATAATCCCGGATCAATACATGGAACATCTGATTATTGTAAATTGCACACGCTTTTCATTTTTGGAACCCATTTTTTAGCTATTGGAACCATTTCTCTTATTTATTTTAAAGTTTGTTTTGAATGCTCCAATTATTTTTTTTATGAATATTAATAAAAAATATAAGAGAGCTAAATTAAACAGCAACCCAAATAGTTCAAAACTGTAATCTCCTTGTCCTAGGTTACCTAACCAACGAGCTGGAAATCCATAGTATATGTAGGGTCCCTCTTCTCTAATCCCAATCTGAGGAATGAAAGAAAGTATCATTACAATAATAAAACTAAGAGAAAATACCTTAAAGTTGAATGTGGAACCACCTTTTGACATTTGGGAATCGCATCCTTTTTATGATTTTTTTGTATTTTAATCATCTGATTTCTATTTTCTATGTTATACTAACATTTTACTAAAATAATTGGAAAAAACAAGGGGAGTTTATAGTGATGAAGAACAAACTTGCTTTTTGTACACTGTCCACTGCGCTATTTTTTAGCTTATTTAATCAATCTGTATCCGCCAGCGGAGATATTGATGATTTGAGCAACAAAATTTCAAGTGAGAGTAGTCATGTAGAAATTGTTAAGGCAGAAGAAGTACCTGAAGGAGTATCTAGCATTAACTTTGATTCATATGAGGATTTTGAAAATGCTGTACGTGCTTGGGAAGTTGATCAATTAAATCGAGAAAAAGAAGAAGATTCATTATTTAGCTTAGGGATTGTACCTTCTGCATCACCTTCATTTTATGCTAAAGCAGCAGCCTCTAAAAGTGGCACTGATCGTATCAAGTGGAGCTCTGCTGAAGAATTGCGTTGGGTGTACTCATTGTGGTTACCACAAACCATGTATATTGATTTCGAGTATACTTATACTGGTTCAGGGTCAACAAAAAAATTCAGTAAAATAACTTCTGTAAAGTCGAATAGTAATGGTTTCCCATCAAGTTGGCATCAAACAACGTCTGCTAAAAACATTTCTGCGAATAAAAGAAGCGTATCCATTAAAATTCAAGGATATCATTTACTAGGAGTAAACATTAGCGGACAAAGCGTAGGAGCAAAATTCAGCGATTCCTATAATAAAAAATATAGCTTCTAAAATAAATAGTATACAGTTCACTATTTCTATCGATACTCTTAGTATCCCTCAAAATGTTGAATAATGTTTCTGACTACCTGAAAATGGATTGTGAGACATAATTCAAAGTGAGGGATTTTTTTGATGGCTCTTAAACAGCTTAAAATTTCCATATTATGTTCAAATTAAATATAGTGAATTTTAAGGAGAAGTAATGTTATATGAGAAACTCATCGAAGTATTTCATTTTTGTTTTGGGCGCCGTTTTTTTTATTTTAGATGAAATATTACGAGACTCTATCTCGTGCGGTATGTAGCTTGGTGAAATTAAATTGAACCGAATACGGTTGATTTTGATGGTTAACTACTCTGTTTCTTCATTATGTGGAAGTATGCTATCCTCCCGAAAATAGGGAGAATTTTTCTTTGTCACAAATCCGCCATATGTAAACGATTACGATGTGAACACTCTGTCAATTCATGCAAGACAGGATTGCCAACAGAGACTGTACAGTTTATATTGTTAATGATTTCACATATTAGAACTGATACTTTCCTATTTAATTATTCAGAAAGAAGGGTTTGTGACATGGCATCAATGGAAATCCATGCACTCGAATCATTACGAAAAAAAGCACAGGCTTCCTCGCAAATGATTCATTATCGTCCAATGGAATACTTTTTACGGGCGATGTTAGCCGGGATCTTTATCGGCTTTGCTTCAATCTTCACGTTGAAAGTCGTCAACGGTATGTATTTAGCGGAATCTCCGTTCACGACACTCATTGGAGGCTTCTCGTTCGGGATCGCGCTCGTCATGATTATCTATGGGGGAGCCGAATTGTTCACGGGGAATACGATGTATTTCACAACGTCGACACTTCGCGGTTATACGACGCTTAGTGATACGATGCTCGTCTGGTTGCTCTGCTTCGTCGGGAACGCACTCGGGGGAATCCTATTTGCGTTACTACTTGCACCGACTGGCGTCATCCAAGAACTCGGGATGAACAACTGGTTGTTCTCCGTTGTTGAGGGGAAAATGCACCATACGACGGTCGAAATTTTCTTCCGCGCCATCTTCTGTAACTGGATGGTCTGTCTCGCTATTTTCTTACCGAAACAAATGAAAAATGAGTTCGCTCAAATCTTCTCGATGATTTTCCTTGTCGCGGTCTTCTTCGCTTCAGGATTCGACCACGTCATCGCCAACTTCGTCTTGTTCGCCTTGACGCTCGTCGTCCCACACCCGGAGACGATTAGCATGGCAGGTGCAATTCACAACTTGATTCCTGCAACGTTCGGTAACATTATCGGTGGAGCGCTCTTCATGGGAGCCATCTATACGTGGCTCAACTCGAAGGGTCTCCGTGAAGCACAAGAATTAGAGGAAGAAGTCGAATTAAAAGTTGTAAAAGCGGTTAAATAAATGATGTTTGTCACATGTAGCGTAGAGCCTTGTCTTATCGAAGACGAGGCTCTTTTTTATCGTATGCCACAAGTAAACTGTCACAATATCGACTCGTGACCATCGAGAAAAACACATGCCATAATCTATATATAGGATTTATAAAACGATTAATATTGTTTTGAATCCATATATAGTGAGGTGATGGGTTTTGAAATTACTGCAGTTGTATGAGGACGTCTGCATCTTACCAGACCAAGACTTAGTACAAGAGAATGCGAACGTGGACGGTAAATCCCCGCTCGGGAAACTAGCACGACTTTCTTCGGAAGTGTCGAAAGAATTGTCGCAGACGTATTTGATGTCGGAGCGATCAAAACAGGCCGTCACTGATAACTATTTATATGTGCACGACGCCGACTATTACATCACTGGCTCGACGACATGTTGTCAAATTCCACTCGGTCAATTATTAAAAGATGGATTCCATACGGGGCATGGAACGATCCGGTCACCAAAGGACATTCGCTCTGCCATGGCACTCGCGTCGATCATCCTTCAAGCGAATCAAAATATGCAGCATGGGGGGCAGGCCTTCCCGATGTTTGACGTCGATTTGGCACCGTATGTCGAGAAGACATATGAGCGTCAACTGAGCCGACTCCAATCCTTACCCGTTGACTGGGACGATGCGCAATTGAAACAACTCGCGGAAGAAGAGACGATCTCGGCGACGTATCAGGCGTGTGAGGCGTTCATTCACAATGCGAACTCGATGCATTCACGAGGTGGCGGTCAAGTCCCGTTCGTTTCGATCAATTACGGGACGGATACCTCAAAGTGGGGACGGATTCTCATTCGTGAGCTACTTCGTGCCACGGAACGGGGATTAGGGAATGGGGAGACTCCGATTTTTCCCATTCAAATCTTTAAAGTAAAAGAAGGCATCAACTTTCGGAAGGACGATCCGAACGTCGATCTTTTCCGTGAAGCGTGTCGGGTCACCGGAAAACGTCTCTTCCCGAACTTCTCCTTCATCGATGCTCCGTTTAATGCCGCTTACTATGATGGGACGCATGCATCTGAAGTGGCATATATGGGTTGCCGCACTCGGGTCATGGGAAACCGACACGGAGAAGAGACGTCGATCGGTCGTGGCAATCTTTCCTTTTCCACACTCAACTTGGTGAAGATGGCACTTGTCTCGGAGTCGATCTCGGATTTTTACAGCATTCTCAACCGATATGTCGACATCGGGATCGAACAGTTGGTCGAGCGTTTCGAATATCAATGTACGCGTCGCGCTGAAGAATTTCGTTTCCTCTACACACAAGGTGTCTGGCGTGGAAGTGAGCAGTTACATATTCATGATGAAGTCCGAGACGTATTGAAACAAGGAACGCTTTCACTCGGTTTCATCGGACTCGCTGAAACGTTGAAGGTGTTGACGGGAGGTACACATGCTGAGTCGCGTGAAGCGGAGCGACTCGGTCTTGACATCGTCACGCATTTGGCCAATCGCATGCGTGCGGCAGCCGAAACGTACGACTTGAACTTTTCGTTGCTCGCGACACCGGCAGAAGGATTGTCAGGTAAATTTGTGACGCGAGACCAGGAAACGTTTGGGATGATTGAAGGTGTCACTAATCGTGCCTTTTATACAAATTCATTCCACGTGCCGGTCTATCAGTCTGTATCAATTCGTGAGAAAATCCGAATCGAGGCACCGTATCACGCATTGTGTGACGCGGGACATATTTCATATGTCGAAGTCGATGGGTCACTTGCCCACAATGCGGAAGCGGTGGAATCGATTGTCCGCTTGATGCGACAGCATGATATCGGCTACGGTTCCATCAATCATCCGGTCGATCGTTGCGGAAATTGTGGGTTAGAAGGACTGATTGACGATGCCTGTCCGACGTGTGGCGAGGATACAAACATTGAACGAATCCGCCGCATCACCGGTTATTTGGTCGGGACGATGGACCGTTGGAATACGGCGAAGCGGGAAGAAGAACGGGCGAGGGTGAAACACGATGCGCATTCTATCCGTCGTTGAAGAATCGGTCGTTGATGGACCAGGCATTCGGACGGTCATCTTTACTGCCGGCTGTCCCCACCATTGTAAAGGGTGTCATAATCCTTCCTCGTGGAATCCAGACGGTGGCGATGAGATTGAAGTGGATGAACTTGTCCGTCGCATAAAAATGAGTGGCTGGGACGGCGTGACCATCTCTGGAGGCGAACCGTTCCTGCAATCGTCAGCGCTGGCAGAACTCGTCACGGCGTGTAAGTCGCTCGGTAAAAACGTGTGGGTGTATACCGGTTATACGATCGAACAGTTGGAAGCGATGCAGGACGAAGCGATTCAAACCGTGTTAGATTACGCTGACGTCCTCGTTGATGGCCGCTTTGAGAAATCGCTACGAGACATGGGACTCCGCTTTCGGGGATCGAGTAATCAACGCATCATCTTCTTGAATAAAGTGTAATCGAGGCGGAGATGTCTCGATTTTTTGTATAATGATGAAAAGGGGGAGTTTTAATGAAATGGTGTAGTTTTGAGATGCAAGAAGAGCAACGAGTGGGAATCGTCGAAGGTGATTTCGTCTTTGATGTCAGCAATCAAGTACATACGACAAACTTATTAGAGGTAATTGCCCGTGAGTTCGAACCGGATATCGATTTGGACGTGGCGCCATCATACCGAGTGACGGAGGTGAAATTACTCGCCCCGTACCGTCCATTGAAAAACGTGATTTGTATCGGCAAGAACTACGAAGAACACGTGAAAGAGATGGATACAGCAGGAGCAGGGAAACTCGTCATCTTCACGAAAGCACCGACCTCGGTCGTCGGTCCGGAAGCGGTCATTGAGCGTCATCCTGAATTGACGGACAAACTTGACTATGAAGGTGAGCTCGCCGTCATCATCGGCAAGTCTGGACGAGACATCGAAGCGGTCGAGGAGCACATTTTCGGTTACACCATTCTAAACGATGTGACGGCTCGAGACGTGCAAAAAGAACATGTCCAATTCTTCCGTGGCAAGTCGTTCGATACGTTTTGTCCGATGGGACCGTTCGTCGTCACACCGGACGAGCTCCAGTTCCCTCTCCAAATCAAAACAAGTGTCAATGGGGAGACGCGTCAAGATGGGACGACAGACGATATGATTCGTCCGATTGATGAACTCATTCGTACACTGTCGAAAGGCATGACGCTCGAAGCGGGCGACGTCATCGCGACGGGTACACCAGCCGGAGTTGGGCACGGGATGACGCCACCGACGTATCTACAAACGGGAGACACGGTCGAAGTGACGATTGAAGGTCTCGGTACGTTAAGAAATGTGATTGTCTGAATGAAATGACGTAAAATGTGAAGAATCTTGTAATTCATTTATCATTTTATAAATGAGTGTTCCTCTTCGTTATAGTAAGGGTAGAAGATAACACAGAGGAGATGAATCATTATGGATCGTCACGATCAATCAAATGAACACGATCAATTACATGAATCAGAGCAACAAAAAGATTGGTTAGATACAGAACTCGGTTCATCCAACCGAGAAGAGACAAAAGTACGAACACAATCAAAACCGTCATTCGTCAGCCGTATGTTCCCGGGACTTGTCGGTGGAGTCATCGGAGCGTTGTTGACGGGCGCAATCGCATATCCGTTCATCGACCAACCGGCTACGAGTGTGAGTGATACGAACGTGACCTCGCAAGGGACTCCGGTCCAGACGTCATCAAATGTGTCTGACTCTTCGGTCACGAATGCCGTCGCGACCGCTCAACCTGCAGTCGTCACCGTGAACAACTTCGCCCAAACTGGCTTCTCGAGTGAGGCGGTCGAGGCTGGAGTCGGATCAGGTGTCATCTATAAAAAAGAAGGCGACTCGGCATTTATCGCGACGAACCATCACGTTGTCAACGGCGCGGACAAGCTGACGGTCACCTTTAATGACGGAACGACTGCGGAAGCGACACTCATGGGAAGTGACGCGACGTATGACTTGGCCGTCTTGAAAGTGGACGCTGACAAAGTACCGGCCGTCATCTCAATCGGCAAATCGAGCGAGTTAAAACCGGGTCAAACGGTCATCGCCATCGGGAATCCGCTCGGACAATTCGAGAACTCCGTGACACGCGGTGTCGTCTCATCGACGTCACGTCTCGTGCCGGTCGATACGGATGAGAACGGACAGGCCGACTTCAACGCTGAGGTCATTCAAACGGATGCGGCCATCAACCCAGGTAACTCGGGTGGTGCGTTAATCAACGAAGAAGGACAACTCGTCGGAATCAACTCGATGAAGATTGCGACGGCAGAAGTCGAGGGAGTCGGCTTCTCGATCCCAGTCGACATCGCCCTTCCGCTCATCAATCAAATCGAACAGACGGGAGAAGTGAATCATCCGTCACTCGGCGTCTCACTTCGTGACGTATCAGAGTTCCCTCCAGGTTACTTGACGGAACAAATCAACTTGCCTGAATCTGTGACGGCGGGAACGATTATCGTAGAAGTGCAGCAAAACAGTTCAGCCGCAAAAGCGGGTCTTGAGGCGCGTGACGTCATCGTGAAAATCAATGACAAAGACGTCAGCTCGTTCATCGACCTCCGTAGTGAATTGATTCGAGATACGGACGGAACGGTCGACATCGAATATGTCCGTGACGGAAAAACAGAGACGGTTCAAGTCGAGATTCAAAACGCGAACGGTTCTGCATTGTAAAAGGTGGGCAATAAGCCCGCCTTTTTTGCTATGCTTATACAAAAGGAGGATGAGTTATGGTACGAAATTTATATGGGGTGTTACTCTTCGGGGCAGGGGTATTACATTTTGTCAAAGAGAAGGCGTTCATGTCGATTATTCCGAAGTCATGGCCGTTCCGTCGGTTGATGGTGCAACTGAGCGGAGTCGTAGAAGTCGTCTTCGGGGCGATGCTCTTACTGAACAAGGGGACGACGTTCGTAAAGATAACGCTACCGGCATTCTTTATCGCCGTCTTCCCAGCCAATATCAACATGGCGGTCAAACCTTCTAGAATCGGTGGGAAAGTCATTCCGAAATGGGTTACATGGGGACGACTCCCGCTTCAATGGATTCTTATCAAAGGTGTCAAAAAAATCTAAAGGTGTGGAGATACATATGACAAACGTACTCAAGTGGTTTGAACATTTTCATGCTCATCCAGAAATCAGTTGGAAAGAAGTCGAGACGACTCGAACAATCGCATCCATCTTATCAGACTGGTCGATTCCCCATCGAACGTTTGAGGACGTGACCGGAGTAATCGCGGAGATTGGATCGGGAGAAGAGGTGATTGCGGTCCGAGCCGATATCGACGCGTTATGGCAACAAGTGGACGGTACGTTTCGAGCGAACCATTCATGTGGGCACGACGCGAACATCAGTATGGTGCTCGGTGCGCTCGAACAGTTGAAAGACGAAGCGTTACAAAAGCGAATCCGTTTCATCTTCCAACCTGCCGAAGAGCAAGGAAACGGTTCGCTCGCCATGATCGAACGAGGTGCGCTCGAAGACGTGACGCAACTGTTCGGGATTCATTTGCGTCCGATAGAAGAATTGAAAAAGGGGCAATACGCGGCGGCAATTCAACATGGGGCTGCCTTCTTCCTAAAAGGAGAAGTGCTTGGAGATGATGCCCATGGAGCGAGACCACATCAAGGGCAGAATGCACTCGATGTCATCTTCACGATTCAACACATGCTCAAAAGCATTTACTTGTCACCGTTTGAGCCACACTCCGTCAAGTTGACAAAAGTCCATGCTGGAAGTGACAACATGAACATCATTCCAGGAAATGCGACGTTCTCGATTGATGTCCGTGCTCAACAAAATGAAGAATTGCTCGAACTGCGCAATCGTGTCGAAGACATGTTACTCCAGGTCGGTCAGCTTCATCGTGTGAAACTTGAATGGGAGTGGCAAGACTTTACACCGGGAGCCGTCGTTGGGGAAGAGTCTAGCCAAATCGCCAAGCGAGCGATTGAGAAACGCTTCGGTGAATCGGCTCTCGTTGAACGGATCGTCACGTCAGGTAGCGATGATTTTCATTTTTATACCGTTGAGAAACCGTCACTTGATGCAACGATGATTGGCATCGGCGCTGATTTAGGTCCAGGTCTTCATCATCCGCATATGACGTTTGACCGTGACGCGATAGAAGATGGGGCACGCCTGCTCGCGGATGCGCTCCGGATTGCAGCAACATAAATCAAGATGGGTGGGATAGACAGATGTCTGTCCACTCATTTTTTTATTGCATCCACTCCTTGTAAGCGCTATCATAACGTTATTAGCGACAATATAACGACAATTCTGAATTCTCGCTATAGGGGAGGAAGTTAGATGGAAACAACGGGGAACAAGCAAGACATGAAGTTAGGGTGGGCACTCTTGCCACTCGGGGTGATGATCGTCGTCATGCTCATCTCGATCGTTAAGCTCGGTCAAGGTCCACACATTCCGCTCATCGTCGGAACGGCAGTCGCTTCAATCGTCGCCTGGCGTCACGGTTTCAAGTGGAAAGAAATTGAGGAGATGATGTATAAGGGGATTCGACTCGCCTTGCCGGCAGTCGTCATCATCATTTTGGTCGGGTTGACGATTGGGGCATGGATCGGTGGAGGCATTGTTGCCACGATGATCTATTTCGGACTGAAGATCATCTCGCCGGCATACTTTTTGTTAACCATTTGCCTCATCTGTGCGGTCGTCGCGCTCTCAATCGGGAGTTCATGGTCGACGATGGGGACGATTGGAGTAGCGGGGATGGGCATCGGGCTGAGTATGGGGATACCGGCGCCGATGGTAGCGGGGGCTGTCATCTCAGGAGCTTACTTTGGGGATAAGATGTCGCCTTTGTCAGACACGACAAACTTGGCGGCAGGATTAACTCATACGAATTTATTCGTACATATTCGGCACATGCTCTATACGACAATTCCAGGACTCATCATTGCACTCGGGGTATACGCATGGCTCGGTAGACGATTTGCAGATTCTTCGACAGACTCGTCTGAAATCACACAGACATTGACGATTTTAGAGGACAGTTTTGTCATCTCACCATGGTTACTCCTCGTTCCACTCGCCGTCATTTTGCTCGTCGCAAAGAAGGTGCCAGCGATTCCGGCGCTCGTCGTCGGGATTGCACTGGGCTTCTTGGCTCAAGTGTTCATTCAAGGTGGAACGCTCGCTGACAGCGTAGGCGCTCTTCAGAGTGGTTATGTCATCGAGACGGGAAATGAACTGGTCGATAACCTCTTCAGTAGAGGTGGTCTTGATGCGATGATGTACACGGTCTCGATGACCATCGTCGCGATGACGTTCGGGGGGATTTTAGAATATTCGGGAATGCTACAATCTATTATGAACCAAATTTTGAAATTGGCGAAAACGGCAGGTTCGTTGATTGCTTCAACGATTTTAGCTGGGATTGCAACGAATGCGACGTGTTCGGAGCAGTACATCTCAATCGTCGTCCCGTCGAGAATGTTTGCTGGAGCATATGAAAAAATGGGACTACAGTCGAAAAACTTATCTCGTGCCCTCGAGGATGGAGGGACGTTGACATCCGTTTT
Organism: Exiguobacterium sp. s132; assembly: GCF_018617235.1. Classification (GTDB taxonomy): domain Bacteria; phylum Bacillota; class Bacilli; order Exiguobacteriales; family Exiguobacteriaceae; genus Exiguobacterium; species Exiguobacterium profundum. The sequence goes on from NZ_JACSJU010000001.1 coordinate 653,557, forward strand.
TATACCGTGGAACACGTGTGGGGTATTCATCCTCGGCACACTTGGGGTCGGAGCTTTCGAATATGCACCGTACGCCGTCTTGAACTTCATCGTACCAGTCATCTCGATTGTATATGCCTTTACGGGATATACGATTGAGCGCATGGCAGTCATACAACTGGAAGAACCTGTCGCAGAACAAGCGGCTCAATAAAACGATTCCCGGTCGTTAATCGACCGGGAATTGAAATTTATAGACGGTACGCGGACGACCTTGGCTGTAGCTCATTTCTTCGCCAATCCGATGAACAAGTTTTGCATCAACCAATTTTTTGATGAGTCGCTCTGTCGTACGACGTGTCACGTTTAAATGGTCGGTCAACTCTTTCGCTGTAAACTCGAGATGGTCCGTTGAAAAGTGAATGAGCTTTTCGATATTAATCGGACTCATACCCGTCTGTTTCATCATGTCATAGACACGCGTTTGCGTGACACGGAAATGAATCGGTGCCGGTTGATCGGTGAACGTCATTCGTTTTGAATCGTCGACGATTCGTATAGTGGAATTACTTGTCGTATGAAGTGCAAGTTCGGCATGCTCAATGGCACGTTGATAATCGGACCCATACCCGATACCTACATGACCAGGAGTTTCCTCTGGCAAGATGAAACCGTTTGACATGGCGGATTCAATCTTTCCTTTACTCGATAATAGGATGATGCCGTCTTGAGTGGACTCCATCAATTTACCACCGAAATAATGATGTTTTGTCGTATGGTTGAGCGTATCTTCACTTGCCTCCGAGTAGAAGAGCACAGCGAGTTGTGACTGGTCCAATTTGTTCAAACGAATCTGTTGAATAAAATCATGGAAGTGGTGGAGAATTCTCTCTTCTGGCTCTATCATGAGCTGACTAGCAAAACCATTTTCCACTAAGTGTCGATGGACTCGTTCGACACTTGTCAAGGCGAATCGAGTCGTCCCAGTTCGTTGAAGTTGCTCATGAAACGAAATCAACTCTTCGAAATTCATATACGGACTGAGTTCTTTCACTTGCGGTGGCGACATGTGGCTTGGAAACGATGCTAAAATCGAATCAAGTCGTGACGCATCAACGAGATCGATAGAGAGATGTTCGAGTCGAAGCTGTTGTGTCAATGTCACATATAAGAGTGACGTCAATAACACGACATCATCTTGAACGACGTGATGGGCAAATGGAAGGGTCACTTCCTCCGTCGCATACGTATAAGGGAATGAACCGGAAAAGAACACTCCGTCGAAAAATAGGAGATGCGTAGCGATGTCTTTCGCTTCTCGCGGGTCATCATAAGGAAATCCCTCGATTCGAACATCGGGTAAGGAAGAACCGTTCTGTACCTGTTGTATAAACGATGGTGAGCCGACAACGGCGATATGGATGGACATGTAAAATCCCCCTTGCAATTTAGCGACTATATAACGACAATATAGAGGAAAGGACAGTTGAAGTAAAGGAGTGATGAACATGAATATTCAAAAAATAGAAATTTTCTCGGTTCGCTTTCCATTAAAGGTACCATTCATCGTCAGTTATCACCGTTATGATGATATGCCTTCTGTCATCGTCAAAATGACAACCGCATGTGGACTTGTCGGTTATGGAGAAGCCGTGGCGGATGAGCATGTGACGGGTGAGTCCGCTGAGAGCACGGTCAGCGTCCTCCGTCATCTATTGGCTCCGCTCTTAATCGGAAAAAATCCGATGCACCTAGAGCATATTCATGACGAGATGGACCGTGCGATTCGTGGTGTTCCGGCTGCCAAAGCAGCACTTGATATCGCGTGTCATGATGTGATCGGGAAAAAGCTGAATCAACCAATCTACGAATGGATTGGCGGTCGGTACCATGAATCATTCCCTGTCACTCACGTCTTGAGTATCGGAGAGCCGAGCCATATGGCACAAGAGGCACTCGAACAAATGAAACGAGGCTATAGAGCAGTGAAGATGAAGGTCGGAGTCGATGTGCAAACGGACGTGGCGCGTGTCAAGGCGGTACGGGAAGCGGTAGGAAATGACGTGCCGATTCGAGTTGACGTTAACCAGGGATGGATCAACGCGGCCAATACGGTTCAAGCCATGCGTCTACTCGAACCGTATGGAATCGACTGGGTCGAACAACCGGTCAAGGCGGATGATTTTGAAGGCATGCTCGAAGTGAAACAAAAAATCTCAGTCCCGCTCATGATGGATGAAGGGTTGAAAGATATTCACGATATGAGACGCTTGACGATGATGCAGGCAGCCCATAAAGCGAACATCAAGCTGATGAAGTGCGGTGGCATCTATCCAGCGAAGAAGTTGGTCCATATGGCGGAGATGTCCGGAATCGAATGCCAGATTGGTTCTATGGTCGAATCCTCCATTGCATCGAGTGCAGGATTCCATGTCGCTTTCTCGAGTAAAATCGTGAAGACGGTCGAGTTGACGGGTCCGCTCCGGTTCGGGAAAGATGTAGGAAACTTATCATATGATTTACCAATCATCTCGCTGAACGATCGTCCGGGACTCGGTATTGACGTCGATGAGGACGTGTTACGTGAATTGACGACGGAATCTTACGTGGTTGGAGATGAGTCGCATGTGGCAAGGTGAGATCAAAGACCTTTCACTTCATGTATGCGTCCTAGGCTTGTCGGATTTACCGGAACTGTTAGCCGTTCAAGATACGGTCATTCAGGCGTTGGCTGAACCGGAGCACTATCAATCGTTATCGGTTGAAGAGTTCACGAAACTGTTGACGGATCAGACGTTGATTGGGGCAAAAGCAGATGGTCGGATTATCGCGTTCCGAGCGATGCTCATCCCACCGATTGATGCGGAGCATCTAGGGCGAGATATCGGATGGCCGGAGGATTCGCTTGAACGTGTCCTGTATCAGGAAGTGACGAACGTCCATCCAGACTTCCGTGGATATGGACTACAGACACATTTAGGCAAACTGTTGATGGCACAAGTGGAATCGGATGATCGATTCGATGTCGTCTGTGCAACTGTCGCACCGTTCAATATTCCAAGCATGAAAGACAAGTTCACGCTTGGACTCCGAATCGGGGCGTTGAAAGAAAAGTATGGCGGGAAACTCCGCTATATCTTTTACAAAGAGATGCATCGTTCGTGGCATCCCACATCAGAAGTGATGGATGTGCCGATGAAAGAACGGATGAAACAAGTTGAGTTACTCCAAACTGGTTGGATCGGGACGGGCATGATGAAACAAGGGGAACAGTGGATTGTTCGATATGAGAAGTAAAAAATCCTCGTCAGCTTGACGAGGATTTTGTTCATTCGAGAACGAAGAGTACATCATTCGCGAATTTCTCATACGTACGGTCACTCGGGTGGAACTGGTCGGTCGCAAGGTCTCTTGATAAGTCAGAGATGTAGGCGAACGGGTCGATCACATCGATATTCTGCGCATTCGCCAATTGTTTCGCGGATGCGTTCCAATCGAGGATGAGCTGATTGAATGCTTGTCCATTCTCATCATTTTGAAACGGATTGTATAGACCGATATACACGATGGTTGCTGAATCGTTGAGTGATCGAATTTCAGTGAAAATCGTTTCTAAATTCGTCTTCGCATCCGTGACCACTTGTTGAATATCGACGGATTCGAAGTTATCGACGTTTTCCCCACGGTTGAACAAATCGTTTCCACCGATGGTCAACGTGATATATCGTGCGTTCTCAATCGTTCGACGCACTTCAGGTTGCTCGAGTTGTGTGAGTAAATCTTCTGTTCGTGCCCCAGACACGGCAAGGTTTTGCGTACGTACGCCTTCTTCTTCAAGAGCAGTGCTGACAGGCTGTACATATCCTGCGCCTGATGTTGACCCCACACCGCGTGTCAACGAATCGCCTAATGCGACGTAGACGTCTCCTTCTGGCTCGGGACGTTCATCTTCGGAGACGGAAAGTGTTCGCTCCGGCGGATTGACGATATCTTGATAGCCGATCCATAGACCGTAGACGGCGATTCCCGTTAAAAGAACGGCGCCACTTAAAAATGCATACCATTTCGACTGTTTCATGGGCTGACCTCGCTTTCTATATAAACATCATATCAAATATAAATGGATGTGCCCTATGTGAATGTTCGAATAGGACAGATTCGCTTTTGTCCGATAGAATAAAGAAAGAGGTGAGACAATGGAACCGACGTTAAAGCTACATCAACTAACTAAAGTGATTGGGAAAAAGACGATTATCGATAACATTTCGTTAGACGTCTACCCGGGTGAGGTCTTCGGATTTTTAGGGCCGAACGGCGCCGGGAAGACGACGACGATTCGAATGATTGTTGGCTTGATCAAACCGACGAAAGGAAATGTATCGATTTGTGGGTATCGTGTCGACAAACAATTCGTCCAAGCGATGAATCAAATCGGCGCAATCGTCGAGAATCCAGAGCTGTATAAGTTTCTATCCGGACGTGAGAACTTAGAAGCGTTCGCACGCATGTTACCTGGCGTCGATGATAAGCGAATCCAAGAAGTCATTGACCTCGTCGATTTGACTGCTCGAATCGATGATAAAGTGAAGACGTACTCTCTCGGGATGCGTCAGCGGCTCGGGATTGCCCAAGCGTTATTAAACAATCCACGGGTGCTCATCTTGGATGAGCCGACGAACGGGCTCGATCCGATGGGGATTCGGGATTTACGACTTTTCATCCGTCGTCTCGTAGAAGAAACGGGGCTGAGTGTTCTTGTGTCGAGCCACATCCTAGCTGAAATTGAGCTATTAGCGGACCGAGTCGCCATCATGTCGCGAGGCAAGATTGTCAAGGTGGGGACGGTCCATGCTTTGATTGAAGAACTCGCGTCAACGGTCGACTTACATGTGACGAATAGCTTCGAAGTATTGCCGATCGTTCAAGGGTACGAAGGAATCGACCAAGCGGACGTGGTGGACGAACGAACGATTCGTATTTCCATGAACGTGGAAGAGACGGCGAAGTTAAATCGATATTTGATGGAAAGAGATGTCGAGGTGTTCGGACTCGAGCGCCGAGTCCAAACGTTAGAGGACCTCTTCATCACGTTGACAGGCGGTGATCACATTGCCTAATCCATCGATGCTCGGCCTCATTCGTAATGAAGTGCTCAAGATTCATCGGAAACGCAGATTGATGGTCGTCTCTATCATCTTGATCGTACTTGTTTCGATGTTCACGTATGCGAACTATCGTCAAATCGAGAAACAACGCGAAGAACAAGGAACGATTGATTGGCGTGTCGATCTCCAGCAAGAAATCATCGATACACAAAACCGACTCGCCTCCGCGAACGTCCAAGACGAGTTTCGGCAGATTCTTGAGTTCCAAGTCCAACAGAATCAGTATTATCTTGATAATGATATCAATCCGAATTATCCGGGAGCTCCGACGTTTATGCGCGTCTTCTTCTCCCAAGGAACTACGCTTGTCCTACCGCTGTTCATTATTGTATTGATGGCAGATATCGTGAGCGGAGAACATAATGATGGAACGATCAAGACGTTGTTATCGCGACCGGTCCGGCGATATAAGGTCTTGCTCGCCAAATGGCTGACGACGCTCCTTTATACATCGATTTTAATATTTGTGACCGCCGTCGTCAGTTACGCCATATCCGGCATCGTTCTCGGCTGGGATGGATGGAATGCTCCGATTTTGACCGGTTTCCAAGCTTCGCCGACCGGAACCTTCTCGACCGACTTTGTGCATACGTTGCCGATGTGGGAGTACCTGCTTATGTCGATGGGTCTTTCATGGCTCGTCGTGGCTGCGGTCGGGACAATTTCTCTCATGATTTCTGTCTTGGTGAAAAATACGGCGACTGGAATCGGAATCATGATGGCTGTCCTCATCTCGGGGCCACTCTTGACATCGCTTGGCTCAAACTGGGATAGCTCGAAATACCTGGTGAACGTCAACTTCGGTCTTCATACCTATTTGGAAGGGCAGGCTCCTCCGATTGATGGGATGACGTTACCGTTTTCGCTTCTCGTCATTCTCATTTGGTCGATGGTCGCCTTGGCGTATGCGTTTTACCACTTTACCCAAAAAGATGTGTATTAATTATTCGTGCTCCTTTCCTAAAGGAGCACGAATTTTTTTTGGATAAAATTAGGTCGTAAATAGAATGAATGGTTCTAAATACTCAATATTATGAATTATCAAAATAATTAAAAAGATGGATACAGCCTTTGTGGGAAAGTGTGTAAAGTAAGAATCATCACAAAGGAGGTAAACACATGAAAAAAGTTGTTTCTACATCACTAATCGCAGGCGTCTTGCTCGTCCCACAATTGGTCGGTGCGGCAGAATTGAAGTCAGGCACTCTGACGAAACCATCAGAAAGTGCGCCGACAACCATTGTAAAAGAGTATGTCAAATCAAAGGGTGAGTTCAAGACGATCGAGTCGAAATCAGACAAAGTCGGGAAAGTGGTTAAACTCCAACAGACAGTTGATGGCGTGCCCGTATTCGGTGGTGTGGTAGTCGGTGTCGTAGATGAAGCGGGTCAATTGAAGACAGTCGTGGATGATGCGAAATCGGTCAAAAATCTACATAAGTCAATCAAGTTAACTGAAAAGAAAGCCATTGCGAGTTACAAAAAGCTTGTCGGTCATAAAGGGGCCTACGAGCTCGAACCGGAAGCAGAATTGATTGTCTATCCAAAAGGTGACAAGTCGGTCTATGCATATCAAGTGACCGGAACGATCCTTGAAGCGGAAGAGCCATCACGTTGGACATACTTCATCGATGCGGGGACGGGTGAGGTACTCAATAAATTCGACCAGTTGGCTCACGCGAGACCGACGAACGGTGTGACAGGTACGACCTATACGGGAACGGGAATCGATGTTCTCGGCTACAGCCAAACGTTCAAGACAACGAAGAGCGGATCTTACTATTATCTCCAAGATTCAACGCGTGGGAAGGGAATCTATACGTACGATGCGAAAAACCGTACGACACTCCCAGGTTCGCTATGGGCTGACGTGGATAACGTCTTGAACACGACTTATGACCGTGCCGCTGTCTCTGCACACGTCAACGCGACAAAGACATATGATTTCTACAAAAACACTTACGGACGGAACAGCTATGACAACGCCGGAGCTGCATTGAACTCAACGGTTCACTATAGCCGTAGCTACAACAATGCGTTCTGGGACGGAAGTAAGATGGTATACGGAGACGGAGACGGTCAAACGTTCACGTATCTTTCAGGTGCGCTTGACGTAGTCGCTCACGAATTGACTCACGCGGTCACGGAGTACACGGCAGGATTAATCTATCAAAACGAGTCCGGGGCGATCAATGAAGCAGTATCGGATATCTTAGGTACAGTGGCGGAATATAGCGTCGGCACAAACTTCGACTGGTTGGTAGGGGAAGACATCTACACACCTGGTGTAGCGGGCGACGGACTTCGTTCGATGGCGAACCCGGCTGCATACGGTGACCCAGATCACTACTCGAAACGTTACACAGGCACACAAGACAATGGTGGGGTTCACATCAACTCAGGTATCGTCAACAAAGCGGCATACCTCTTAGGTAACGGTGGATCGCACTACGGCGTATCGGTGCAAGGAGTAGGAGTCATGGCGATGGGGGATATCTATTACCGTGCCCTCAATGTTTACTTGACACCAACGTCTAACTTCTCAAGCCTTCGTCAAGCGGTCGTACAATCTGCGAAAGACCTTTACGGTGCGACAAGTCCGCAAGCGGTATCAGCTGCGAAATCATTTGACGCTGTCGGAATCTACTAAGTTCTCAACATCTCTTCCGAAATTTTCGGAAGAGATTTTCTTATGCAGTTTTTGGGTAAATCAAGGTTGAACGTCGAGCGAAAAGGAGAACGAGTATGAACACGAAGGATTTTATTGTGTCACCGGACAGCAAGATTCAATTAGATGATTATCCGACGACAGTTTCAGACAAACCGAAGGATGAGACGTTGACGACTGAACTCATTCCGAACAGTGTTGAGCGATTAAAAGAACTACATTGGCGATTATATGCCGAGAGTAAGAAAGGGATTATCGTCGTCTTGCAGGCGCTTGATGCGGGTGGGAAAGACGAAGCGATCAGCTATATCTTTTCAAATTTGAATGCCCAAGGACTGAAGACGAATGCGTTTCAAAAACCTTCCGATACGGAGAAAAAGCACGACTATCTGTGGCGAATGCATGATTTGTTACCTGAAAGAGGACAGGTCGGAATTTTAAACCGATCCCATTACGAAGAGGTCATTGCGCCTCGTGTCCATGATTTGTTGGGGGACGAAGTACTTCCGGAAAAAATGGACCAGGAAGAGGTCTGGCAGATGCGCTATCGTCAAATCAACGATTATGAACGCTATTTACATGAAAACGGATTCGAAGTCATCAAGTTCTTTTTCAATGTATCTAAGGATAAACAACGAGATCGCTTGCTTGAGCGGTTAAAGGATCCGAAAAAGAATTGGGAATTCTCCTTCAGTGACATCGAAGAGCGGCAGCATTGGGAAGAATATCAAGGAATCTTTGCCGAGATGTTGTCGCACACATCAACGGAAGTCTCACCCTGGTATGTATTGCCGGCAGATGATGAGTGGTATAGTCGTTTTATTATTTCGTCAGTCATGATTGAAGTTCTTGAACGCATTGATCCACAATATCCGACTTTCACGGATGAGGAACAAGAGCGAATCGACGAGGCCATCCAAACCCTTGAGAATGAGTAAGGCGTGGCGTTCTCGTGAACACTTAAAAATCCCCTTGCACTGAAAGCGAATTCAAGCTAAAGTGATACAGTAGATTAAAGGTCAGACATCTGTACAAAGGGGTAATGAGTGTGGGTAATGTAAGTTTACTATTCGGTGGCGTCGCACTGTTTTTAAATAGTCTCGTTCTTCTCGGGAAAGTGGATAGCAAGAGCGCAGGATTTTTTAGTTTGTTTACGGGACTCTTACAAACGTTTATCGCCACATGGTTATTGATTGGGGCGAGTCCAGAAGAGCAATTCGGTCATGCGAGTATCTATCTATTTGCGTTCACTTATTTATATGTAGGGGTGACGTTTATTTTGAATTTAGACGGACGTGGCGTTGGCTGGTTCTCATTATTCGTTTCGATTGCAGCTGCTTTTTACGGTGTGATGGCGATTGCAGAAAGTGATCCGATGGGGGCATTGACGTGGTTCTTCTGGTCATTCCTTTGGGCGCTGTTCTTTTTTGGAATGGGACTCGGGAAACCGAACGAGACCATCACAGCACGTGTCGCCCTCGTATTATCATGGTTGACGCTGATTGTCCCGGCGATGGTTGGGATGGCTGGACTGATGAACGGATGGTATGACATGGTTTGGTGGGCGGCGAGCGGTACGGCAATCCTGTACTTCATCGTTTCTGTCAAGCGTACGAAACAGACGATTGAAATTGCTTCATGATGAATTGAAAATGATCCGAGGTCATCGAGCGCGTTCAAGTCGTGCCCGATGTCCTTTTTTATTGAACGCTGAAAGGTCGATATATGCAATACTTAGAAAAATGGAAATGAATGATACGGTACGAATGTCGTTAATTCTCAAAAAGTGGGGTTGAGTTGATGATTGCACTTGAAGCGTTGAAAAGTAGGCTTGTAAATAATCGAATCGAAATTCAAAACGAAGAGGGATATGTGGACACGTTACACTTTTCATTCAGTGAGCCCGCGACGGAAGTTGAAATCAAGCGATTGAAGCAAATGATGCCAAATGACGTTATCCAATTTTTAAAGAGTCATAATGGTGTTGAACTATTTGTCCATCCGACATATGGTGGAGGGATTCGACTCTTTAGTGTGGATGAAATCATCGAATATCGTGAAATATGGGAGTGCCCTGAACAATTCATCCCCGTCGGTGTCGGGAGAGATGGGGAATGGATTGTTTGCGAGGTCTTAAGCGAAAATGAGAACTACATTTGGATTGGGGAATTTTTGACGTACGCAAATGACACCGAAAAACTTCCGGTGGATTATAGACGCTGGCTCGACTATTTGATTGTCGCCCAAGGTGCTCATTTTTGGGATTGGTTCAGAGGTTAAAAGATGATGACTGAATATTTGATTTGAATGATGACTTTGAAATGCGCACTCTTTATTGAGTGTGCTTTTTTACAGTTATTTTGTGTCTGAAATGTGAAAAGTGGGAATGAGGAAGCTAAAGGAGGCGAAAGCAGATGAGTGATGGTCTCGTGTTATTACTCGGATTACTTTTATGTGGTTGGATGCTGTTTGCCGTCGTATTTGATGATAGAATAAAAAGAAGAATTTGATGGCCCGTCTCGTGAAGAGACGGGTTTTTAATTGAGGAGTGAGATGTATGAAAAAAACACCTGTCGTCGTCATCGTCGGGCCGACCGCTGTTGGCAAAACGAAGACGGGCATCGAACTAGCTAAAGCGTTCGACGGCGAGATCGTCTCGGGTGATTCGGTTCAAGTATACCGGGGCATGGACATCGGTTCAGCAAAAGTAACGAAAGAAGAGGCCGAAGGGATCCCGCATCATTTGATTGATATTTGTGACCCGGATGATGCTATGAGTGTCGCGATGTTCCAACAATTGGCGCGTGCCGCCATCGATGATATTTATGCCCGTGGCAAGTTACCGATTATCGTCGGTGGGACGGGGCTATACATTCGCTCGATCTTATATGATTATGAATTTGTGGAGCAACCTGTCGATGAAGCACTGCGGGCTGAACTCGAACGGTTTGCAGAAGTCGAAGGGCGTGAAGCGCTACATCAACGATTGGTCCAACTTGACCCAGAGCGTGCGGCTACGATTCACCCGAATAACGTGCGTCGTGTCGTACGGGCGCTCGAGGTGGCGATGCAAGGTGATACACAGACAACAGACAGTGCGCCATCCGAACATTATGATTATCGATTGTTCGTCCTCCACGCAGATCGTGAGATATTATACGACCGAATCAATCAACGCGTCGATGCGATGATGGAAGCAGGACTTGTCGAAGAAGTCGAACGACTTTTGGCACAAGGATATCGTGATACGCAGGCGATGCGGGCCATCGGATATAAGGAAATGATTCCCTTCATCGATGGAAAGATGTCGAAAGAGAAAGCGACCGACTTGCTTAAACAGCACACAAGACAGTTCGCGAAACGGCAATTAACTTGGTTCCGTCATCAATTTGATGGAATTTGGGTGGATATGGGTCGAAAATCATTTGAACTATCATATAAAAATATTTATGATGATGTAGAGGGGTTTTTTCGAAAATTCCGATTATTTTAAAGAGATAAAGACTAGGGGGAATCCAGCATGAAAGCGAGCTACAACATTCAAGACCATTTTTTGAATCAACTTCGAAAAGAAATGGTACCAACGACCGTATTTTTAGTAAGCGGGTTTCAAATTCGAGGTGTCATCAAGTCATTTGATAACTTTACTGTCATCGTGGAGTCGGAAGGTCGTCAACAATTGATCTATAAGCATGCGATTTCGACATTCTCTCCGGCACGTAATGTAACACTATATGAGCCGGATGCAGTTGAAGTAACAGAAGGATGAGCATAAGAAAAGGAGCGGCCCGGGGACCGCTCCTTTTCTTATGCCGTTTTTGTCGTTCCGGGTTGTTTGATTGCTTCAAGAACACGCTGGATAGCGCATCCACCGAGGAGCGAATCCATTTGACCACAAATCTGAGTCGGCGTTGAACGATGTAACAATGCGTATGTTCGCTTCCAAGCACGCTCTGCTGATTGGATTCGGACGAGAAGATCGGCGTGGCTCAGTTCTTTTAGTTTATCAATATTGAGTCGGTTAGTTCGAGCGAAAGCAGACAGGATAACCGCCTTCGCTAACGGCGTCTGAAGAGGATAACCAGAAAGCTCAAGCGCCGCCATAGCCCCTTTCATCTCATGCTCGACGATTTTGTCGAGTGATGCATCTTTGGCATATGGATTACCGGAAAGATGCGTGAGTGACTGTTCTAAGTCCTGCATCCCTACCGGACAAGTTGACCCTTGCAGAATATGTTCAATGGATTGTTGCTCTTGTGCATAACGTGTCGCTTCCCCCGAGGCGATGAAACGTTCATACGTATCGATTAATGAAATCATTATCGTTTCCCCCTTTATCGAACTACCTTTATCGTATCAATAATCGTAAGCGCTTTCAATATAATGATGGCAAAATCGACACCCTACTAGAAAGTATGTTCGCCTAATAGACGGAAACACGATACAATGTCATAAGATGCGAGGAGGGAATAATTATGAACTATTATCAACAAATTGATCCGGTCATCGGTTCATCGATGAACCATGATCGATTTCAAATACCACTAATAGACAAATCAAAGGACCGTTTAGACCAGTTAGCCGATGGGGCCCCTGTCCAAACAAAAGCGCTCGTCAGTACAGTCGAGGTTAGAGAAGGGAAGAATGGTGCGAAATGGCTTCAACTAAGTGTCACGACGGCGAACGGGATGATGCGTGCCAAACATTGGCTCCGTGGAAATGAAAGTGAACTGCTTCCAATCTACGAGTCGGGTGTCATCGAATTATCCGGGAAAATCGATGTCTATCCAAAACCGGATGGCGCCAAATCGATTACGATTGACCGCGTCCATCCTATCTCAAAAGATGAGGCAATCTCGTTATTACCAGGCTTGCCAGGGGATGAGACGATGGAGCAGTTTGCGGATGAATTGTTCAGTTTGATTGATACGTTGTCACCGACCTATCAACAGATCGCCTACGGCCTCCTTGATTTCGTTTGGGATGATTTCGTACTATCGCCAGCGGCACTCTACCACCATCATAACTATGCGGGAGGTCTATTGAAGCATACCGTGTGTATGCTTCGTCTCGGCTATCGGATTCAAGAGCAAGATGACTATTTGGCGATGGTGTTTCGTGTAATCAAAGAAGCGGAGCAGTTGCACAAAGTCGACCTTTGGAATACGATGAACGGTGTTAAAATCGAACAGGCATATAAAGGAACGTTTGAATCGCTGTATGCCGCCTGTGAAGCGATGGCCGAGCGGAAAGAACCGTTGAATTGGGATGAACTCGCACTTGGAATCCTCTTCCACGACATCGGAAAAATATATGAATACAGTCATCTGTTATCTAGTCCGAATCGTTTTGAGAAGTTATCTCCTGTTGAGGGCACAAGTGAAACGACCGGCATCTCCATCAACCCGATGGGCACACTAATTGGGCATATGCCATACGGTGGGCTATTGTTTGAAGAAACGTTACGCCAGACGTCGACGCGACTGCCATTGGATGTCCACCATCGAATCTGGCACATGATTTTATCACATCATGGGAAACGTGAGTGGGGATCGAGTGTCCTCCCGATGACAACGGAGGCTTGGATGCTTCACTTGATTGATTTATTGGATGCGCGTTATGAGAAATGGGCTCGCGCGCACGAAGATTTGTAAGAAAAGGGTGGTATCATGATTCCCGTACAATTAGTGACCGGGTTTTTAGGAGCAGGCAAGACAACGTATATGAACCGCTTACTCGCGGCGACGGATGAAAAAATTTGCTTGATCGTCAACGAGCTCGGCGCGATAAATATCGATGAACAATTGATCGTCAAGATGGACCAAGAGCAAATCGAACTCTCAAACGGATGTATTTGCTGTTCTATCCAAAATGATTTGAGTAAGACGTTCTATCAATTGGCTGCAAAGCAAGAAACATTCGACCGGGTCATCATCGAGACGACCGGTGTCGCGGATCCCGCACCAATCATTCAGACGATTTACTATGATGAATATTTGCGACAACACTTCAAAATGAATGCCATCTTGACGGTTGTGGATGCCAGTCAAATGGATCGTGAACTGTTCAAAGAAGGGATTCATCAAATCGCTTATGCCGATCTCATCTTGTTAAATAAAACCGATTTAGTGTCGACGGATGAACTCAATCAAGCACACCGCCGAATCGAGCAACTCAATCCGACGGTGAGGATTGTAGAGACGATTCAAACAAAAGGCGATTACGAATTACTTGAGAATACGTTCCAACTGTCACGTGTCGATGAACAGAAGTTGAGTCAACTGACAGAGACGAGTGAATCGGTCTCTTCCCTTCGTGCGATCACGTTGAGTGCCGAGCGTCCGTTGTCTCGAGAGCGCGTGACCCGTTACGTTCGTGAAGTATTGATGCACTATGAGGATGCGATGTATCGGATGAAGGCGATTGTCCGCTTACAGGATGAGGAGCGCAAGTTTGTCATTCAAGCGACGAATCAGTTGATGGGCGCAACATTTGCAAATGAGATGCATGAAGGGGATCGTTCCGTATTTGTTTGGATTGGGAAGGAACTAGACCAAGATGCACTGGCACGGGGATTAAAAGCATGTGAGGTGGAGCAAGATGAAGCTTATTCTAGTTGACGGATTTAATTTATTGTCACGTTATTATTTTGCAACGGAGCGAAGACGAGCACAAGATCCGGAAGTGACGGTAAAAGGATTGCTTCGGAAGGTGGATTCTTGGACGACAGACTTTTCCCATATCGCTTTCTTTTGGGACGGGACACGAGAGTCCACACACCGCTACGCGCTGTATCCTGAATATAAAGCAACGCGTAACGGACTTCCGGAGCCGCTCTTTGAAGACTATTTGAAATTAAGGTCTGCTTTGGATGAACGAGGCATCTTACAATCCGAGTTGACGGGATATGAGGCCGATGATTTGATGGGCGCCGTCGCGACAGCGTTCCCGGGCGAATCGTACCTCTATTCTTCAGACCGCGATTTACTTCAGTTGTTGTCTCCGAACGTGTTTCAAATCATGCCGAAAAAAGGTGAGGAGCAGCTCGTCAATGAAGCTTCTTTTGAAATGATGTACGGGGTGAAACCATATCAGTTTGTCGACGTGAAGGCTTTGCAGGGAGACTCTTCGGATAACATCCCGGGGGTGCGTGGCATTGGTCCGAAGACGGCGACGATTTTGATTCAGCATTACGATACGATTGAGACGCTTTATGTGCATGTTCAAAATGAAACACTTGAAGCGCCCCATCAAAAGTATGCCAAAAAACTAGACGGCCATGAAGAAATCGCCCTCTTATCGAAACGACTGTCTCAGATTGATATCCATGCTCCTGTCAATACAGATTGGGAGGCGTACCGGTTTGGTTCACATTTATTTTGACGCGGCCACCAATCAGACGACTGGAGATAATGGAATCGGTGTGTGGATCAAGTCGTCCGACGGTACGGTATCGACGTTTAAACGTCGCATGCAAGGATTGACAAGCGTTCATGCGGAATTGGTTGCATGTGCTTATGCACTGGAACAAGCTCATGCATTAAAAGATGAAACCTCATTCATGCTGTATTCCGACGCCGAAGTGATTGTTCGCGCATTAGAGCAACGTTTCATGAAAGATGCATCGGCGAAGCCTTTATTTCTGAAAGCACTGATTGCCTACGATGAATTGCCGACCGTGTTCTTAAAATGGGTCCCACGAGCGGAGAATCGAGCGGATGTGATTGCACGTGACGCATTGAATGGAATGAATTAAGCGACCGAGATCATTCTTGGTCGCTTTTTTGACGGAGTCATTTCTTTTTAGATGGTTTTTCGCTAAAATGAAAGCGTAGTCAACTATAGAGGGGGAATTATACATGGATTATCGGATCGAACGGGACACAATGGGGGAAATTAAAGTTCCAGCTACGGCGAAATGGGGAGCACAAACGCAACGTAGTCTTGAAAACTTTAAAATTGGTGCAGAGAAGATGCCACTTGAAATCGTATCCGCATTTGCCATTTTGAAAAAAGGTGCCGCTTTAGCAAACGCTGAACTCGGTGTACTCGAGGAAGAGAAAGCAGCGATCATCGCAGAGGTGGCTGATGAGATTTTAGCAGGGCAACATGACGCAGAATTCCCGCTTGTCGTCTGGCAGACAGGGTCGGGCACGCAGTCAAACATGAACGTCAACGAAGTCATTGCGCATCTTGCGAATGAAAAGTTACAGGCTCGTGGAGCATCTATCACGATTCATCCGAATGATGACGTCAACAAATCGCAAAGCTCGAATGATACGTATCCAACTGCGATGCACATCGCCGCCATCCTTTCCGTACAAGATGATGTCCTTCCAGCAATCGACTCGCTTTATCAAACTCTTTCACAAAAAGCTGAGGCATTTATGGATATCGTCAAAATTGGTCGGACGCACCTTCAAGACGCGACGCCGGTCACACTCGGTCAAGAAATCAGTGGGTGGGTCCGGATGCTTGAATTGTCAAAACAGATGATCGAGCGCACGATTGAGCCACTCACGGAGCTTGCACTTGGAGGAACGGCCGTCGGAACTGGGATCAATGCACACCCTGAGTTCGGTGAAGTTGTAGCTAAGAAAATTTCAGAAGAGACGGGTAAACCGTTTGTGACAGCCGTCAACAAGTTCCACGCTCTCACGAGTCACGATCAACTCGTTTTCACACATGGTGCATTAAAAGCCTTAGCGATGGACGCGATGAAGATTGCGAACGACGTGCGTTGGTTGGCTTCTGGACCACGTGCAGGAATCGGAGAAATCACTATTCCGGAGAATGAACCAGGAAGTTCAATCATGCCAGGTAAAGTCAACCCGACTCAAAGTGAGGCGCTCACGATGGTTGCCGCACAAGTACTCGGAAATGATGCGACAATCGGTTTCGGGGCGAGTCAAGGGAACTTTGAATTGAACGTCTTCAAACCAGTCATTATGTATAATTTCCTACAGACTTGTCGTCTATTGACGGACAGCTTACATTCTTTCAATGATCACTGCGCTGTCGGAATCGAGCCGAATCATGAAGTGATCTCACATAATGTGGAGCAGTCACTCATGCTCGTTACAGCACTCAACCCGCATATCGGATACGAAAATGCAGCAAAAATTGCGAAATTGGCACATAAAAATGGTACTTCTTTAAAAGAAGCAGCCTTGGAAACCGGTTTATTGACTGAAGAACAATTTGATCAATGGATTCGTCCGGAAGAGATGACGTCACCGAACTTAAAAGTGAAAAAATAACACAAGGCGGTCGCAAGACCGCTTTTAGTATGTCTTTTTTAGGGCATAAGTCCTAGTAATATGTAAAACAATAGAAAATAAATAAGGAAATAGTTGTATTTCATCCTGAGAAGTCGCATAATCGAAACATAAGAGAATTCGGGGAGTACGAACATAGGGGGGACGGGAATGGAGCAAGGTCAACTCACTGAGCGTATACATATTATTTTGAAAAAGATAGCGGAGTCGAGACAAATTCCAAAAAGCGATATCGAGTTTCTACTCGATTGGATGAAGAAGGAAGTTCGGCAACGACGATTGATGCATTTGTTAGAAATCTTTAGTCGTGTCGAGTCTGACGCGAAGGAGTTGCCAAGCGTCCTCACACATGCGGAAGCTTTGACCTTGATCTCTCCTGTGAAACGCTATATCCATACCGTCTTAGGGATTGAACAGGAGGATGAGGATCTCGTCCTCATCTTATCCGCAAGCTTTTCTACATTTAGTCGTTACAAGTCGCGCGTCGAGAAGCTCGGAGCACGTCCGGTATTTTTGCAGACACTAGAAGAGGCCGTCGAATACGATTATGAGGATGTGCCGAAAGCCATCATCATGGACGTTGAATTATGGCCACAATTTAAAGAGCGAGATATCCAATCTTTCGTTAGCAAGATGAGAAAGCTCTATGTTCCACTTATTGTCATCGGAACGAATGAACATTATCGTCTTGCGGCCTATTCATACGGATTCGACGATTATTGGGAATCGTGGGTGCCGATGGAGGAACGATTGGTGCGTCTCGGACTACATATCGAAAAATCACGTCTCGTATCAAAAGCGTTACTCGTGGATGAATTAACGGGTGCTTTCAACCGTAAGTATTTAAAGGCGACCTTTTCTCGGTTCATCTCGAGATTGGAGCGGTCTGGTGAGAGTTTTGCTGTCGCACTTCTCGATATCGATCACTTCAAACAATTGAATGATACGTTCGGTCACTCGTATGGCGATGACGTTCTTCATCGCGTTTCTGAAGAAATCCGTCATGCCATTCGTTCTAGTGATGAGCTCATCCGATACGGAGGAGAAGAATTCTTAATCCTCTTGAATGTCTCAGACCGTGCGATCGTCGAATCGGTACTCGAGCGAGTCCGAACACGTATCGAAGAAATGGAATTTCCATACGACCATCAGGTGACGGTGTCGATTGGATACACCCGAGTCTGCCAGACAGGCTATACACTCGGTGAATGGTGTGCCTACGCAGATGAGGCGCTGTATAAGGCGAAACGAGATGGTCGAAATCGTGTCGTCCGATACACTTCTGCTGTTCGTGAGGAGAAGCGAATCGCCTATGTGACGATGTCTGCCAATACCTATACATCGCTTGCTGATCGACTCCCCAAAGAGCATCGCCGATATGAAGTCGTATACCGTCCTTACGAGGCGTATTCTTGTAATGACAATATCGAGATGTTCGTCTTGGATGATGCGCGTGCGCAAGAAGCGAAAGGGACGTTGTCTGCTGTGAAAGAGCAACGAGGCAAATATAGTCACATTCTTGCTGTATCGAAACGAACGGCGTCTGAACTCGGAGCAATCTATGACGATTATGCGGATGGAGAACAGGACGAAGTCATCACGAGAAAAATTGAACAGTGGCTGGAAAAATTGCCAGACTAAAAAAACAGACATCATGATGCGATGTCTGTTTTGTCGTATTGTTTGAATGAAAAGGCATATGCATGTGTTTCGTCTTGCGGGTGGTCGATTGTACTCGTAATTGACCATTCCCCAATCCGTTCGGGATAATACGTATCGGCCTCGAACGATGCAGCGACTTCCGTTGCATAGATCCGGCTCGTCATTAGCATCGTCTGCTCATATAACGTGGCGCCACCGATGACAAACCATTCTTCATCTTGACTCATTTCGACGAGACGGTCTAAATCATGCCAGACTTCGACTTGATCTGCTGAAAAGGAAACATCTGATGTGACGACGATATTGCGTCGGTTCGGTAACGCTTTACCGATGGACTCAAACGTCTTTCTTCCCATCACGACCGTTCCGCCAGACGTGATGGTCTTGAAATGTTTCAAGTCATCTGGCAAACGCCATAATAAGTCATTATCTTTTCCGATTTCACGACCTAATCCATATGCGACGACGTGTGAAATCATACGCTCACTTCTCCTTTGATGTGCGGATGCGGATCATATCCTAGAATTTCGAAGTCTTCAAAACGGAATGATTCGATTGAAGGGACGTCTCGGACAATGTTGAGTTTTGGTAGCGGACGTGGGTCACGCGACAACTGAAGTTCCACTTGTTCGAGATGGTTGTGGTAGATGTGTGCATCACCAAGGGTATGGACAAAGTCGCCGACTTCGAGTCCGGTCACGTGTGCGACCATATGCGTGAGTAGTGCGTATGAGGCGATATTGAACGGTACCCCTAAAAACGTATCAGCGCTCCGTTGATACAATTGACACGAAAGCTTTCCGTCAGCGACATAGAATTGGAACAATAGGTGACACGGCGGCAGGGCCATCTCCTCTAGCTGTCCTGGGTTCCATGCCGAGACGATCAACCTTCTTGAATCTGGGTTCGTCTTGATTTGGTCAATCACTTGAGCCAACTGATCGACAGAAGAACCGTCCGGGCGTGGGAAAGAACGCCACTGTGAACCGTATACTGGACCAAGATTGCCTTCTTCGTCTGCCCATTCGTTCCAAATGCGGACCCCGTTATCTTGAAGGTATCGGACGTTCGTCTCTCCTGAGATGAACCATAATAGTTCGTGAATGATGGAACGAATATGTAATTTCTTCGTCGTGATAAGGGGGAACCCTTCTTGCAGATTGAAACGCATTTGGTAACCAAATACACTCGTTGTCCCGGTCCCGGTCCGGTCTTCTTTTACGACACCATGGTCGAGGATGTGTCGACATAAGTCATGATATTGTTTCATACGTGATGTTCCTCCTTCTCAATCTCCTACCACTAAAGGTATCAATTGTGGGAAGGAAACACAAGATATAGTGTCGTGAATCAGGATGAATCCATATACTGAAAAAACAATCATGATTCTTCGTTTTCGTGACAAGCGGTTTCGGGTATAATGGGGAATGAACAAAAGGAGGGGTTTGATGAAATTACAAGGGAAGAAAGTCCTTCAACTTGTCAGTAATGACTTCGAGGATTTAGAGCTTTGGTACCCGGTACATCGCCTTCGTGAAGAAGGGGCGCACGTGATCCTCGCTGGGGAAAAGGCCGACCACGCATATATCGGTAAATATGGTGTGCCAGCAAAATCTGACGTGGCGTTTGATGATGTGGACATCACATCGTTCGATGCGATTCTCGTGCCAGGCGGATGGTCACCTGACTTATTGCGCCGTTTCGATTCGGTGAAAGGATTCGTCCGTTATATGGATGAACAAAAACGACCAATCGGTCAAATCTGTCACGCCGGTTGGGTGTTGATTTCTGCGAACATTCTAGACGGGGTGAACGTGACGAGCACGCCGGGAATCAAAGATGACATGGAAAATGCGGGAGCGATTTGGCATGATGAGCCGGTCGTCGTCGATGGACATATCGTCTCAAGTCGTCGTCCGCCAGACTTGCCAGATTATATGCGTGCGTTCATCGACGTGTTCGCAAAACAGTAACTGAACCATAAAGGAGCTATTCAACGTTGAACTTAAAATCGAATCCATTACTTCGTAAATCAATGCAGTCCACAGCTTTCAGTGCCGAACCGATGACGAAAGCAGGTACATGGTCTAAGGTGTTCACCTTGCTTTTACTCGTGACAGCGGCAGCCGGTACGACATGGCTTGTCGTCCCGACAATCGGAGAAGGGCTCTTGTTCCCGCTCATGATCGGGTCACTCATCCTCGGCTTTATCTTTGCTTTGCTCATCACGTTTAAACCAAATACGGCTCCGGTCGTCGCACCCCTTTACGGGATTATCGAAGGTGTCTTCGTCGGCTCGATTTCGTATTTCTTTGAAGCGATGGTCCCTGGTATTGTGGGACGTGCCGTATTAACGACGTTTGTCGTCGCCTTTGCGATGTGGTTTGTCTATACGACAGGGCTTGTCAAAGTGACACAGAAGTTTAAAGCCGGTGTCATGGCAGCCATGTTCACAGTCATGTTGTTATATCTCGTGCAACTCGTGATGAGTTTGTTCGGTTCAGGCTTGGCATTCATGACCGGTTCAAGCCCACTTGCGATCGGTGTTCAATTCGTGATTGTCATCGTCGCTTCACTCGCTCTCGTCTTAGATTTCGACTTTATCGCAAGTCAAGTCGAAGCTCGGGCTCCGAAACAGTTGGAATGGGTCGCGGCATTCGGATTAATCGTCACGCTCGTGTGGCTCTACATCGAGTTGTTAGATTTACTTTATCGTCTAGCGATGAGAGAATAAGAATCAATCATCGATCCGTTGGGTCGATGATTTTTTTACGAAAGGGTGTGTCCATCTGTCTGCGCAAGACAGATTTATGATGAAGAAAATAGTGATTATCGGGTCAGGGATCGTCGGTGTTTCGGCTGCCTATCATTTAGCTGGTAAAGCGGATGTAACGGTCATTGACCGGAAAGAAGAAGGAAGAGCAACGGATGCGGCGGCTGGAATCGTATGTCCGTGGATTGCGCAGCGACGCAACAAAGCTTGGTATGCACTGGCGAAAGGCGGAGCAAGCTATTATCCTAAGGTCGTCAAAGAGCTGGAGGCTGAAGGGGAGACGGACACCGGATACAAACGTGTCGGGACGCTTGCGCTCCATGAAGAAACAAAGCTCGACCAGATGATGGAGCGAACGTTGCTTCGTCGAGAAGAAGCGCCAGAAATCGGTGAACTCGAACGACTGACTGCTGAAGAGGCACAACATCGTTTCCCACCGTTATCCGATGAATACGATGCACTCTTCGTGACAGGAGGGGCTAGAGTCGACGGCGGACGCTTTCGCGCTGCACTTGAGAGAGTCGCTATCAAGCGTGGCGTCACATTTGTCAACGGTTCAGCACGGTTGACGAGCGGAGATGAGATTGGTGTGGAGTGTGACGGAGTGAGATATGAAGCGGATGAAATCATCCTTGCGACGGGTGCTTGGTTACCGGAACTGTTACAGCCTCTTGGATATACGGTACGAGTCGAAGGGGAAAAGGCCCAGCTCGTCCACGTCCAGTTGAAGGATACAGATGCATCTGACTGGCCGGTCGTCATGCCGCCACGACGCCGCTATTTACTCGGATTTGACGACGGGAAAGTGGTCATCGGTTCGACACATGAGAAAGGAAAAGCGTTCGACGTTCGTCCGACTGCAATCGGAGTACACGAAGTACTGACGAAAGGTTTGGAGTCGGCACCTGGACTTTCCGAGGCAGAACTCGTGGGGACGAAAGTCGGCTTCCGTCCGGTCACACCGAATTCAATTCCCGTACTCGGAAGGGTGCCTGGGGCAGAAAAACTGTTGGTCGCCAACGGTCTGGGATCATCCGGTTTGACGGTCGGCCCGTTCATCGGAAAAGTGTTGAGTGACCTCGTTCTGACAGGAGACGCGGAAGTGGATCTATCGCTCTATCCAATTGAAGACTTTATCTATCACACATAAAAAAGGTGACTGTCTGCTTGCTTGAGACAGTCACCTTTTAGCGTTTCATGACTCCATTCAAAAAGAAATGAAAGTAGACTTCCATCGTTTCCTTCATATTCTCGATTGAAAACTGAGGATCGGACAGGATAGCCTGTTGCATGAATTGTACATAGCGTAAATAAGAAGAAGTGGATAACGTCGAATCAATTGACCCTTGGGCCTTCCCGTATTCAATCAACCGGGCGAAAGCAGTATATCCTCGAGTCGCAAGCTGTTCCCAGTTCGGGTCTTGTTGAATCATTGCTGTGATGGTCTCGTCAAAGAGAACCGCCGACTGGATTTTTCGTGTTAGGATCTCGACGAGTAACGCATCGAATGGAGCGTTCGATTCAATCGCATGTTCAATCCAACTCATCTGCTCTTCTGTCATCTGCTTTAGGACTTGCACGATAACCTGGTCTTTTGACCCAAAGTAATTATAGATAGATACGGGGGAGACGTGCGCTCGACTCGCTAACTCACTGATTGTGAATCGGGATTGTTTTTCTGCCATCAAGTCATAGGCGGCACGTAAGATCGCTTGTTGTTTTTCTTCGGTGCGTTTCGCAAATCCATCCATTGATTTAAGCGCTCCTCTCTCTAGTTTTGTAATCAATATACCATTTCCATTTCAAAAAAGAACGTGATATACTAGTTTTGTAATCATATCGTTCAGATATTACAAAAAAGGAGGGTTCGAGATGATTCGGATTCAGCGATTGACGAAACGATTTGATGCCACACATGGTATTTTTGACGTTTCACTACATGTATCACCAGGTACAATCTTCGGATTCATCGGACCGAACGGCGCTGGGAAATCCACAACGATTCGACATTTGATGGGTCTTTTGAAGCCGAGTGAAGGCAAGGCGACCATCAACGGATTCGACTGTTGGCAGGAGACGGAGCAAGTGAAACGGAGTGTCGGCTATTTGCCAGGAGAAATCAATTATCCCCAGAACATGACGGGAGAAGAAATCATTCGATTGACGCGCCATTTGCACAAAACGAATTCGGATCGTGAACGGCAATTACGTGAACGGTTTTCATTCGATGAGGCGACGAAAGTACGGAAGATGTCAAAGGGGATGAAGCAAAAACTCGCCATCATCACCTGTTTCATGAAAGATGTGCCCGTCTATATATTGGATGAACCGACGAGCGGATTAGACCCGCTCATGCAAGATCGTCTAATCGATTGGTTAATTGAAGAAAAGCAATCTGGGAAAGCGATTCTCATGAGTTCTCACCATTTCCCTGAGATGGAACGGACGTGCGACCGTGCCGCGTTGATTAAAGATGGACGCATCATCATCGAAGAGGACATGGAACAATTACGACAACATAGCGTGAAACGGTACCGAGTCGAATTTTCAACGGAAGCGGAAGCCGTTCGATTCGCGGCCGATTCTGGTGAACGGGACGGCATGCATGTTGAGGTCACCATCTCGACACCGATAGAGCTGAACCACCTCATCCGAACATTGGCGGAGTTTCAGGTTCAATCACTGACAAGTGGCACAGACGAGCTCGAACATCTATTCATGCAGTATTACGGGGAGGCGACATGACATGTTAATTCGCTCCATGTTGAAACAGAATCGCAGTTGGATTCTAGGATATTCAGTCGGGACTAGCATATATCTCTTTTTCTTAGCCGCAATCTTCCCATCTATTCAAGAAACAGGATTGATTGAGGCAAAATTAGAGTCGTTGCCACCTGAGCTTCTCGATGTCTTCCAAATCGATGCGTCGATGGCGATGGACAACGTCCTCAATCTATTGTCGAGTAACTATTATGGCTTGATTTTCTACGTCCTCGCAGTTTTATTCGCATTGACTTTCGCCTCGAAACTGTTGGCCAAACCGGTCGATTCTGGAGAAATCATGCTGTATATGGCGGCCCCGATTTCTCGAGTCACGTATGTGATGTCAAGCTTTGTTGTGTTGATTGTGGCAGTCGGGCTATTTGTCGGTCTAAATGGGTTGAGTTTAATGGCAGCGGACCTTCTGTTCGATTTACAAATCGACTATGCGGTATTGTGGATGCTTCAATTGAATGGAGCGCTCATGTTGCTCGTCCTAGGCGTAGCCGCTTATGTGATTGCGAGTCTGTTCGATGATAGTAGTAAATCCTATATGGTGACGGGTGGAATCTTCACGTTCTTTCTCATGGTGAACATCATCCAAGGAGTGAGCGATCAATTCGATTGGATGTCAAACCTCTCATTCTTCTCTCTCTTTGACGCCGGTGCCATCATGCGTGAGGAATATTGGGGAATCCATTTCATCTGGTTACTCGGTCTCCTGACCATCTTTTCAGCACTCTCGTTCATCCGATTCACCCGAAAAGATTTGACGATTTAGTTTTCCGAAATAAATTCTCGGGTATGATACAATCAGCTCGTTAGAATGAAAAGGGGATGAATGAGATGCTTTACGCAACATTACGAAATAAGGTCGAAATTCCGATGATCGGCTTTGGTGTCTGGAAGGTCGATAATGAAACCGAGGCACCAGCTGCTGTCGTTGAAGCCATCAAAACAGGCTATCGTCACATCGATACGGCTGCAATCTATAAAAATGAAGAGGGCGTTGCGAAGGGAATTCATCTCTCAGGTGTAGACCGCTCTGAATTGTTCATCACGTCGAAGATTTGGAATGATGACATTCGTGAAGGCAAAACGAAAGAGGCATTCGAAGACTCGTTAAAACGACTCCAGACAGATTATTTGGACCTTTGTCTGTTGCATTGGCCGGTAGATGGGTTCGTCGATGCGTGGAAAGATCTCATCGATTTATATGAAGCCGGAAAAATCAAAGCAATCGGTGTATCCAACTTTAAAGAACACCACTTAGAAACATTGAAAGAAGCCGGTCTGATGGCGCCACTCATCAATCAAGTTGAACTTCATCCACAACTCCCGCAACCGGATTTGTTGGATTACTGCCAAGATGAAGGGATTCAAATCGAGGCATGGAGTCCACTAATGCAAGGAAAGTTTTTAGACATCCCTGCTTTTTCTGAGATTGCAGAAAAACATGGGAAGACGCCGGCACAGATAGTTCTCCGTTGGCATCTTGAGTCTGGTCATGTCGCGTTACCGAAATCGGTGACACCACATCGAATCCGTGAGAACTTTGATGTATTCGACTTCTCACTCGATGCGGACGATTTGGCGAAAATCGATCAAGTGGCGACAGGGGAACGTCTCGGACCAGATCCAGACGAAATCGACTTTTAATTGAGAAGGGGTTCGCATATGCGAGCCCCTTTATACGTGTAGAGTCACATGGATGCGGGTATTGAATATTATGTTACAAAAGGAGGTGTTTGATCTTCATTTAGAAGATCGTGCTTATGGACTTATCAAAATGGCCGATTGTAAACTGGGTCGCTTTTTTAGCGACCGTCGTCATCAACTATTTCGCGAGCGGCGACAACGCGGCGGTTTCGGACCGCATCGATATCTACTTTAAGCCGGCAGGGTACGCTTTCTCAATTTGGGGTGTCATCTATGTCGCGCTTCTTGTCTGGCTGGTGCTCCAGTCGAAGAAAGGGACGACGGCGAATCGTCAAGCCGAGCGAATGAAAGCCGGATTTTTAGTCTCTTGCGTGTTGAATGGTTTATGGTTATTGGCATTCACGAACGAATGGTTCGTCGTCTCACTTGTCATCATGGTGTTGTTCCTGGCGACGCTGTGCTGGTTGTATTACATCGCTTTTCGAACGTCTACGAGTTGGCTCGATCGGTTCCCGTTCTCCATCTACATCGGCTGGGTATCAGTCGCGACCATCGTCAACACGTTCGTTGTGATGAAGACGGAACAGATCACGTCGCTGTTAGGTCTTGATGAACTTGCCTGGACCTCACTTATGCTGATGGTCGGTGTAGTCCTTGTCCTCCTCTTTATGTGGTGGCATCATGATTTCATCTACCCACTCGTATTCGTCTGGGCGTATATCGGAATCTTTGCTAGAATCGAAGAAGGCACACTCTATGTTGTGATTGTCAGCGCCCTTGCATTGCTAGCGATTGGGTATATCGGTTTGATTTTGTGGAAACGTCCGAAATCGTTTTTGCATCATACGCGTAAAACAGTAGAACAATAATCAAGAAAAGGGTATCTTCAGGATATCCTTTTTTGCGTTCTGAAGAACCTATAAATAAATAATATTTATGGATATTTATTCTTTATTGAACATAACTAAAAACGATAAATCCATTGATAACAGTTATGTATACGCTTTCAATAGCACTCTTTGAGATTCATGTTATGCAAAAATGCATGCAACTCACTTGATTTTTCAGAATATTTAGAACAAAATGTTAATTACGAAACTGTGAGTGAAAGGGGTCGATGATATGAGTCGAGTTGGTTTGTATGACTCAAAATTTGAGAAAGATGCGTGTGGGATTGGACTTTACGTCAATTTACATGGGCTAAAGAAACATGAAATCGTCCAAAAATCGCTCTCCATGTTATGTAATTTAGAGCACCGAGGAGGACAAGGTGTCATCGATGCTGGTGATGGGGCTGGTATCATGACTGAAATTCCACACGAATTGTTTACGCAAACCATGAACCTTCCGTCACTCGGTCGTTACGCTGTCGGAATGGTTTTTTTTCAGCCGTCTGAGAATCAGCTTCACGAAAAGATCACTGTGATGGAACGGATGGCGGATGAACTGGATTGTTCGACGATTGAATGGCGCGAAGTACCTGTCGACCCGATGCAAATCGGTGAACATGCACGGGTCACACAACCGGTGATCTATCAATGGTTCATCTCATGTCCATTCCTAGATGAGGATGCGAATGAACGCGTCTTCTATGAACTTCGTCGAAAAATCGAAAAGGTCGAATCATTACGCCTATATATCGCAAGCCTTTCAACGAGAACGATCGTGTATAAAGGGATGTTGACGCCAAATCAAATCGCAGCATTTTATTTGGACTTGCAATCCCCTCATTACAAGAGTACGTTCGGCATCGTTCATTCTCGTTTCTCGACGAATACGTTCCCTTCTTGGGAACGAGCACATCCGAACCGAATGATAGTCCATAACGGGGAAATCAACACGCTTCGCGGAAATATCGATGCGATGCGAGCGCGGGAAGGGGTCACGTCAACAGACTTATTTGAAGACGTTCAACACTTGTTCCCTGTGCTTCAAGAGGATGGAAGCGACTCGTCCATGCTCGATAACGCTTTTGAATTCTTCACACGAACGGGTCGCTCGATTGCCCACACGGCGATGATGTTGATTCCTGAACCATTTGTCGAAGGACAGATGGAACCGTTCAAGCGCGACTTTTATCAGTATCATTCATCCATCATGGAGCCGTGGGATGGACCGACTGGAGTCGTCTTCACGGATGGAAGGCAGATCGGAGCAATTTTAGATCGTAACGGCTTGCGTCCGATGCGTTATGTCGAAACATTGGACGGGGAATTGATTCTCTCATCTGAAACAGGAGTCATTCCGGTTGACGCAGAGAACGTTAAATCAAAACAGCGTTTAAGACCAGGACAGTTGTTATTGATCGACTTGATTGAAAATCGTTTGATACCAGATCATGAGATCAAAGAGACGATTGCGAAGTCAGAGCCTTATCACAAATGGCTTAGGCAGATGATGATTCTTGAGGATCGAGGGGTCGATGAAGAAGAACTACTTGAACTCGAGCGTGTGCAACGTGCGTTTGGATATACGAAAGAAGACATTGAACAGTATATGGTTCCGTTAATCAAAGATGAGAAAGATCCAATCGGCTCGATGGGACATGACCAACCAATCGCGGTGCTCTCGACACGACCCCGTTCCTTGTTCCATTATTTCAAACAACACTTCGCACAAGTGACCAACCCACCGATTGACGCGTTGCGGGAGAAAATTGTAACGGCTACATTTACTTGGATTGGTCCGCAAGGAGATCCGGTCCATACCGGACGAGGTCATGCAAAACGTGTGTGGTTAGATCATCCGATGATTGATGGGGCGGCTCTCAAGCAACTTGACGAGAGGCTCAAGGTCGAACGAGTCGCTACGACGTTCATGGATGATTTAGAGACATCTCTTGAGTCACTTTTGCGACAAGTCAGTGAGATGGTTCGAAATGGAGCAAATGTGATCGTTCTATCTGACCGGCTCATCGATCTCGAACAGATTGCGATGCCGTCTCTCCTCGTACTGAGTGCAGTTCATCAACACTTGATTCGAGAGAACTTGCGATCGGGCTGTAGTCTTGTTTGTGAGAGCGGTGAGGTACGAGAAGTGCATCAAGCAGCGACCTTGATTGGGTATGGGGCAGATGCGGTGTACCCTTACGTGGCCTATGCGACCATTCGAGATTTAATCGAACGTGAACAAATCGCGCATTCATTTGAAGAGGCTATTCGCTCGTATCAAAAAGCAGTCGTCGAAGGCATCGTCAAAATCATGTCGAAAATGGGTATCTCCACCATTCAAAGTTATCGCGGGGCTCAAATTTTTGAAGCAGTGGGACTAGACCGTGATTTGATTGAAACTCATTTCAGGGGAACCACGTCCCAACTGTCTGGAATCGGATTTAAAGAGCTTGAAGACGAGGCGAAAACACTCCATACGTCCGCCTATGCGACGAATCGGCCGCTCGAAGCGGGAAGTGATTTCCAATGGCGTGCAGATGGGGAAGAACATGCATTTAATCCGAAGACGATTCATTTGTTGCAACGTGCCTGTCGTGAGAAGGAACGAAAATATTATGACGCTTATGTGAAGCTACATGATTCATCAGGACAGTTCATTCGACAGTTGTTTGCATTTAAAACGCAACGTCCTGTGCCACTCGAAGAAGTGGAACCAATCACGTCGATCGTTCGCCGTTTTAAGACGGGAGCAATGTCATTCGGGTCCTTGTCGAAAGAGGCGCATGAAACCCTCGCTATCGCCATGAATCAGATTGGTGCGAAAAGTAACTCGGGCGAAGGTGGGGAAGACCGAGCACGCTTCGTCCCGGATGAGTTCGGGAACGAACGCATCAGCCGCATCAAGCAAGTCGCGAGCGGGCGATTCGGGGTGACGGCAGAATATCTGTACCATGCCGATGAGATTCAAATCAAGATGGCGCAAGGTGCAAAACCGGGTGAGGGTGGTCAACTTCCCGGAAATAAAGTGTACCCATGGGTCGCCGAAGTACGCGGATCCGTTCCAGGTGTTGGGCTCATTTCACCGCCTCCACATCACGACATTTATTCGATTGAGGACTTGGCCCAACTCATCTTTGACTTAAAGCATGTGAACCCGAAGGCGAAAATCAGTGTCAAACTTGTCTCGAAGTCAGGCGTCGGGACAATCGCAGCGGGTGTGGCGAAAGCGAACGCGGATACGATTGTCATCAGTGGATATGATGGTGGAACCGGCGCTTCTCCAAAAACATCAATCAAGCACACAGGTCTTCCTTGGGAACTTGGTCTCTTAGAGACGCATCAAACGCTCGCGTTGAACGGGTTGCGGGGGAGAGTAACACTTGAGACAGACGGAAAGCTCATGACGGGACGAGATATCGTCCTAGCTGCCATCTTCGGGGCGGAAGAGTTTGCGTTTGCGACAGCACCGCTCGTCGTCCTTGGATGTATTATGATGCGTGCATGCCATTTGGATACGTGTCCGGTCGGTGTGGCGACACAGGACCCTGTGCTTCGACAGAAATTTATGGGGAAACCAGAACATGTCGTCAACTTGATGACGTTCTTGGCCGAAGAAGTACGGGAAATTTTAGCGTCACTCGGTATGACCTCACTTGATGAAGTGATTGGTCGAACGGATCTTCTTGAAGAGAGTGAATGGAAGACGAGTCATCCGAAAGCAAAACGGTTAGATTTAGCACCGATGCTCTCGATGCCGACACCACTTCCTGAACGTGAAGAACTCGCTCACCCGGCATATCGTTCCTATGATCACCGGAAATTGATTCCGGCAGTCTCTCGGTCAATCAACTCGTTGCAGCCGACATTCTTCGTTGGTCGCATCCGAAACACCGATCGCGCCGTCGGAACACAGTTAGGGTTTGAAGTGACGAAAGTTCACGGTCAGGTCGGTTTAGCGGATGATACCATTTCGCTTCGCCTCAGTGGATCAGCCGGACAAAGCCTAGGAGCATTTTTACCACGAGGGATCACCATTTCCGTCATCGGTGATGCCAATGACTATATTGGGAAAGGCTTGAGCGGTGGAAAATTAGCATTGATCGCTGAAAAACATGCGCCGTTTGATGAAAGTAAACAAATGATTGCCGGTAACGTCTGCTTGTACGGAGCGACGAGCGGACAGGCCTTCTTTAACGGTCATGTCGGCGAGCGTTTTGCCGTTCGAAATTCTGGGGCGACGGCAGTCGTCGAAGGAGTCGGCGATCATGGATGTGAGTATATGACCGGGGGAACAGTTCTCGTCCTCGGTGACGTCGGACGGAACTTCGCAGCCGGCATGTCAGGTGGCATCGCATATATTTATGGGGATCAAGCGTACGATCGACTCGTCAACGAGGAGCTCGTCTCCGTTATAAAAGAATTGAACGATGAAGACGTGGAACAAATTTATGCACTTCTTGAGGCGCATCAGTTTCATACAGACAGTGTCAAAGCACGGACCATTTTAGAGTCGTTCGAACAAGCTCGCTCTCGCTTTGTAAAGGTCGTTCCACGAGATTATGCGAATGTATTGGACGTCATGCGTCGAATCGAGGCGAATCGACCGGAGTTGAGTGAAGCAGACCGAGCGCTTGAATTGTTCCGGGTTGTGACTGAGGGGGGGAACGCATGAAACATAACTTTTTAAACATTCCACGTTCCACATTACCGGAACGTCAGGTGGATGAACGAGTGAAGGATTATGAGGAATATGCGACGCGAATGGATGACGAATCGGTCAAACAGCAGGCTGCACGTTGTATGGACTGTGGCACTCCATTCTGTCATGTCGGGGATATGATTGGACAGGAGACGATCGGGTGCCCGATTCACAACTATATCCCGGAGTGGAACAAGCTTGTGACAAAATCGGACTGGATGGGAGCGTATCACCGATTGATGGAGACGAATAACTTCCCGGAGTTCACGGGGAGAGTTTGTCCCGCACCATGTGAGGGGTCTTGTACACTCGGAATCAGTGAAGATCCGGTTGCCATCAAATCGATTGAACGAACCATCATCGATCGGGCATTTGAAGAAGGATGGGTGAAACCAAGACCTGTCCATCGAAGAACCGGGATGACCATCGCCATCATCGGAAGTGGGCCGGCTGGATTAGCGGCTGCTGACCAACTGAACCAGCTCGGACATTCCGTCACCATCATCGAGAAGGCGGATGAACCGGGAGGGCTACTCATGTACGGAATCCCGAACATGAAACTGGATAAGGACGTCGTGAGGCGCCGTATTCGGTTGCTCGAACAAGAGGGGATTGTCATCCAGACGAACATAGAGGTCGGTACGGATGTGACAGTCGAGGCGCTTCGGAACCAATACGATGCGGTGATCTTCGCTACAGGAGCTCAGAAACAGCGCACGCTCGGGATTGATGGCGATGATGCACGTGGTGTTGAAATGGCGATGGATTATTTGACGGCATCCATGTACGAGCGAAAAGGAACGACCCGATCACCAGAACATGACGCCAAAGACAAAAATGTCATCGTCATCGGGGGTGGAGATACAGGAGCCGACTGTGTGGCGACGGCAATCCGTCAAGGTGCAAAATCAGTCGTTCAATTTGGGAAGCACCCGTCAAAAGGGTTGCTTCGTGCACCAGAGAAACCTTGGCCACTTCAACCGGACACGCTTACGACGGATTATGCGTATGCGGAATCACTCGCGGTCTATGAGAAAGACCCGAGAACGTATTTGATTCGCTCCAACCAAATCGTCACGAAAGAAGGACGTGTCACAGGGGTTGAAACGGAACGGATGACGAAAGTCGTCAACCCGGATGGTCAGGCAACCTTCTTCGTGGAGGAAGATTCGATAGAGACGTATCCGGCGGACCTCGTCCTCGTCGCCATCGGATTTGAGCGACCGGAGCATGAGTTGCGGAAAATCGGCGTCGAGAAGACGAAAGATTTCCAGACGGCAACGGAAAACGTTTTTGTCGCTGGGGATGCCAAGCGAGGGCAAAGCTTGATCGTATGGGCGATTCGGGAAGGACGAGAAGTAGCAGAGTTAGTCGATGCGTATCTCGATACTTGCAAGACCGAATTAAAAACCTCATCATAAAAAGGAGCGACAGCCGTCGCTCCTTATCTTTTGTTTAGGAGGAGTTTTATGTTCACCGAAATCCTCATGTATACGGGAATCTGGTTTATTCTCATCCTCATTTTATTAGGAACCATTTATTCACGACGGAAAAAATGATCAAAGCACCATCGCGGCAATCACACCGAAGATGATGAGTGGAATATTGTAGTGTAAGAACGTTGGCCAAACCGTTTCACGTAGGTGATCGTGTTGACCGTCAGCGTTCAATCCACTCGTAGGTCCGAGTGTCGAGTCACTCGCTGGGCTACCTGCATCCCCAAGCGCTCCTGCAGTCCCGATGATGGCAATCGTTGCCTCGACTGAGAACCCGTATTGTACACAAAGTGGGACAAAAATCGCTGCAATGATTGGAACGGTCGAGAAACTTGAACCGATTCCGAGCGTTATGACAAGGCCGACGAGCAACATGACGAGAGCGGCAATGAGTTTAGAGTCACCCATCAAATCGCTCGCTCCGTTGACGAGCGGTTCGATCGCACCTGTCTCGCGGATGACGGCAGCGAATCCACTTGCGGCGATCATGACAAACCCGATGAATGCCATCATGCGCATGCCGCTTGTGAAGATATCATCTGCCTCAGACCATGGAATCAGGCGGAAGATTGAAAGCAAGATCAAACCAGTCACCGCAGAGGCGATCATCGACTCGGTCTGCAACTGAACAATCAACACGATGAGAACGACTGCGAGTGTCATGATCATCTTCAAACCACTCATTTGACGTACTTCATAATCAGTTGGTCCGAGTGCAATCGTGTCATACGTTCTCGGTTTCCGGTAGTGAATGAACGCCGCTATCAATCCGACGACCATCCCTAATGCCGGGATGCCCATGATCGAGATGATGTTGACGTCTCCGACAGTCAAGCCGTTCGCTTCAACGTTCGCGATGAGAATCTCATTCAAGTAAATCCCACCAAACCCGACAGGTAACAACATATATGGTGTCACAAGACCGAACGTCAAAATGGTCGCTACGAGACGACGGTCTACATTCAACTCATTGAACAGCACGAGTAACGGCGGAATCACAATCGGGATAAAGGCGATGTGTATCGGAAGCACGTTTTGAGAGCTGATGGATAACAATAAGATGAGTGACAACAGGAATGCTTTGACAACCATCACACGTTTTCCTGACACGTCACGACCTGACATTGAAATCAATTTTTCAGCTAAGACGTCCGGAAGCCCAGTTTTAGATAACCCGACAGCGAATGCACCGAGGAGTGCGTAGCTGAGTGCGATGCTCGCTCCACCACCAAGACCGTCACTGAAGGCGGTCAACGTATCGTTGAACCCAAGTCCTCCAACAAGCCCTCCGACAAGCGCCGCTAAGATTAATGATAATACAATGTGCACTCGGCTGATGGCGAGCGCAAATAAGACGATGACTGCAAGTAATACTGCGTTCATATCGATCCAACACCTTTCGCGTTTTCTTTCTCTTGGTATCACTTTAATATGATAAAGACTTTTTGAAATTTAACATATGATGTGACCCTTGTCAAATCGAATATGAAAAAAAGCGATAACTCGTGAAAGTTATCGCTTACGTGTTACATCTCGACGTTATGATACACTTGGCGCACATCTTCCAAGTCTTCGAGCACATCGATTAGTTTTTCAAACTGTTCTTGCGAAGCGTCATCGAGTGACACTTCGTTCTGCGGGAGCATCGTCAATTCCGCAACGGCAAACTCTTCTACACCGGCAGCCTTGAATGCAGTTTGAACGGCGTGGAACGCTTCTGGCTCGGCATAGACGATGACCGTCTCGTCTTCCTCGATAACATCACGCACATCAAGGTCATGTTCCATCATGAGTTCGAGGACGTCATCTGCCGACATTTCATTGACACCGATGACGGCAGTTGCATCGAACATATATGCGACCGAGCCACTGACTCCCATGTTGCCTCCGTTTTTACCGAACGCGGCACGAACTTCTGAAGCCGTACGGTTGACGTTATTCGTCAATGTATCGACGATGACCATCGAACCATTCGGACCAAACCCTTCATATCGAAGCTCATCGAAATTTTCCTCATCGCCACCTTTGGCTTTGTCGATGGCACGATCGATGATCGCCCGGGGCACGTTATACGTCTTCGCACGCTCCACAACGAATTTTAATGACTGGTTCAACTCAGGATCAGGTTCCCCTTGACGGGCGGCCACATAAATCTCGCGACCGAACTTCGCATAGACGCGACTCGTGTTCGCATCTTTTGACGCCTTCTTCTCTTTAATGTTGTTCCATTTACGACCCATTACATGTCATCTCTCTTTCCATTTGTACGTAGATTCATTACAGATTATATAAGAAGTTGTGGGAATTGACGAGAAAAGTTTTACTCGTCACCTTTGTCCATCTTCTCGACAATCTCTGTAAGTGTCTTCAAACTCTCAATGAGTCGGTCAGTTTCGTCCTCATTCAAAAAGGCGAGACGTTCCTCGAATAGTCTACGGAATGAGTCTCTGCGCTCAAGTAAGATCCGTTCACCTTTCTCGGTCAGTTGATTCCAAATCACGCGGCGATCCCGCTCGTCTGGCACCCGCGTGATATACCCCTCGTTCAATAATTTCGTGATGAGCGGGGTAACGTTCGGTGGCGCGATGGAGAGTGTCTCGCTGATTCGTCCATTCGTGACAGCCCCCTCGTCCTCAATCAACATCAATAGATGGAAATGAGAGAAGTTCAGGTTTGGAATTTGAGGAAAATCAGATCGACGTAACAATTTACGACGAATTAAAGGAATCAGTTTGACAAACTGGTCCGCTGCATCTTGTTTCGGCATAATAGATTCACTTCCTAGTTAGGTTCTATTTTCATTATACACGAGTTAGGTGCAGTTGAACCTAAAAACGGGTTGATGTGATGATTGATACATCATAGTTGAGATTGAATCGACACAAAATATGTAAGCGTTTACATTGAAGGTTTGATACATTTTCATGAAAACGTATTCGATTTTACTGAGGACCCATACAAAAATCAAGAACTATCAACAAATGACAAAAAAATATTGTGAAAGAGTTCACATTGTTGTCACCCACAAAAACTGAAAAACATTGTATTCTATGAATGTGAAGGAAAGCACAATCTCTTGAAAACAGTCATCACAATGTGCTTCCATCAAGTCAATATGTTCATAAAAAGCTCTCACTTATGAGGAGGAACCTAACATGGCAGTCAAAGAGAAAGCAAAAGTGGAAACAACGGCAGAACAAATGGTGGACACGCTCGTAGCAAGTGCGCATAAGGCACTCGATACGTTGATGACGTTCGACCAAGAGAAAATCGACCATATCGTACAGGCGATGGCGCTTGCGGGACTCGAGCAACACGTCGCACTCGCGAAATTAGCACATACAGAAACAGGTCGCGGTGTCTTTGAAGACAAGATGATCAAAAACATCTTTGCGACAGAATATATCTATAACTCACTCCGTGGTGAGAAAACGGTAGGCGTCCTCGAAGATGACGTTCAAAACGGAATCACATACATCGCGGAACCAGTCGGTGTCGTCGCTGGGGTCACACCGGTCACAAACCCAACATCGACAACGATGTTCAAAGCGATCATCGCCATCAAGACACGTAACCCGATTATCTTCGCGTTCCATCCATCAGCGCAACAATGTTCAAGCGAAGCGGCTCGTGTCCTCCGTGACGCAGCAGTGGCGGCAGGTGCTCCTGAAAACTTGATTCAATGGGTTGAAGTTCCGTCACTCGATGCGACGAAAGCGCTCATGAACCACCCTGGTGTAGCGATGGTCCTTGCGACGGGTGGGGCAGCGATGGTCAAATCCGCTTACTCGACTGGTAAACCGGCTCTCGGTGTCGGACCTGGTAACGTACCTGCCTACATCGATAAGACTGCAAAAGTAAAACGTGCCATCTCAGACGTCATCCTTTCAAAAACGTTCGACAACGGAATGATCTGTGCGTCTGAACAAGCGATCATCGTCGATCAAGAAGTATATGAAGAAGTGAAAGCAGAGATGACGGCACTCGGATGCTACTTCTGCTCACCAGAAGAAAAAGCAAAACTTGAAACGCTCGTCATTCGGACGGATACATGTGCGGTCAACCCTGAAATCGTCGGGAAGCCGGCAGCATGGATCGCTGAACAGGCAGGTCTCAAAGTACCAGCGGATACGAAGATCTTGATTGCAGAGCTTGAAACAGTTGGCGCAACGGAACTTCTCTCTCACGAAAAATTAAGCCCGGTTCTCGGTGCGTATAAAGTTCAATCACGTGAAGAAGGATTCGCAATCGCTGAAAAAATGCTCGAGATTGGTGGTCTCGGTCACACGGCGGTCATCCACTCAACAGATGACGATGCCATCCTTGAGTTCGGTCTCCGTATGAAAGCTTGCCGCATCATCGTCAACTCACCTTCAGCACACGGTGGAATCGGTGACCTTTATAACGAAATGACACCATCCCTCACGCTCGGTTGTGGGTCTTACGGTAAAAACTCCGTCTCAGAAAACGTGACGGCGAAACATCTACTCAACGTGAAAAAGGTGGCGAGACGTCGCGTGAATATGCAATGGTTCAAAGTACCTGAAAAAATCTATTTCGAGAAAAACTCAGTACAATATCTTCAATCGCTCACAACGAAAAAACGGGCGATGATTGTCACAGATGAAATGATGGTCAAACTCGGATTCGCTGACAAAGTCATCAAAAACTTGCCGGCTGGTGTCGAGTACCGCATCTTCGACCAAGTCGAACCGGATCCATCTGTTGAAACGGTCATGAACGGTGCCGAAGCGATGCGTCACTTCCAACCAGACATGATCATCGCACTTGGTGGTGGTTCGCCGATGGATGCTGCGAAAGGAATGTGGCTCTTCTACGAACGTCCAGAAGAGAAGTTCTCGAATCTACGCCAGAAATTTATGGATATTCGCAAACGGACGTATAAGTTCCCGACACTCGGTAACAAGTCAATGTTTATCGCCATCCCGACAACGTCTGGTACAGGTTCTGAAGTGACACCGTTCACTGTCATCACAGATAAAAAACGTAACGTGAAATATCCGATTGCTGACTATGCGATCACACCAGACGTCGCCATCGTCGACCCTGAGTTCGTCATGACCGTTCCAGCTTCAATCACGGCTGATACAGGAATGGACGTCATGACACACGCAATCGAAGCATATGTTTCCGTCATGGCGAATGATTACACAGACGGACTTTGCCTCCGCGCCATCAAGATGATCTTCGACTACCTACCAAAAGCCTATGAAAACGGTAGCGATGCGGAAGCTCGTCAGAAAGTACACAATGCTTCAACGATGGCGGGTATGGCGTTTGCGAACGCATTCCTCGGTATCAACCACTCGATTGCTCACAAAATCGGTGGAGAGTTCCACGTCCCACACGGTCGTACGAACGCGATTCTCATGCCACACGTCATCCGTTACAACGCGACACGCCCATCGAAACTTGCGGCGTTCCCGAAATATGAGTCATTCATCGCTGACGAACGTTACGCAGAAATCGCGCGTTACCTCGGACTTCCAGCAAGCACGACAGCTGAAGGTGTCGAGTCACTCGTCCAAGCGATCATCGAGCTCGGTCAACGCTTGAACATTAAACTTTCGTTCAAGGCGCAAGGTATCAAGAAAGCAGAACTTGATGCGAAGATCGACAAGATGGCGGTCGACGCATTCGAAGACCAATGTACGACGGCCAACCCGAAAATGCCGCTCGTTGAAGAATTAAAAGAAATCATGTACGCAGCATACGAAGGCGTATAAGGTTCAACCTCTACAAGGAGCCCGTTCAACTCGAACGGGCTTTTCTTGTGGTCGGAATATGACATTCAGTTTCTAAAATTATATTTAAATTGATAAAAAATTGAATAGTCAGACCATAAATAGCTGTATATAATAAAAAATGGTATACATAGCAATTTATTGATGAATGGAGATCGTGTCATGATCATCGTGTTTAGTTTGTTGCGTTCAATCGCGACAGTTGTTCTTTTCTTCAATCCAATTTATTCGACGCCGCTCGAGACCGCGGAATATATTTCATCAGTTGATCGAAATGCGGATAGTTGGGAGAGTGCCGACTTTTTTGAATCATTCGGAACCGAGTTACCTATCGACATGGACCGAAACCTCCTTTACACAGAACGGATAACCGGCTGGACTGAGATTGAAGTGGGGGACGAAATGTATGAGGGGTTTTCATCGATGACGTTTGATCAACCGTTCAAAGGTACGATTCTACATATGACGTGGGGACAAGAAATTCCGGATGTGAAAGAGAAAGTGATTGTCTTACCGACGACAAAATTTTCATATGACAACATCGAAGATGCGTATACCGTCGATTACGCAGGTGAGGTTTTGAATGACCAGGAAGCGAACGCGTACTTGTCAGAGCTCGCATCTAAGGGAGCTGCAGGATACCTGATCACCCCTTTTGAAGACGACCCATATGAGACGGGTTTCGTTTTCACGTCATCTTATATGCCGTTAAATGGTACAGGGGTAGACTTGGATACGGCTGAACAACTGAAGGACGGGGAAACGATTCAAGTCAAGCCCTATAATGAAGAAATCCCGTATGTCGAATTTGTCCAAAAAGGCAAGACAGATCAAGAGATTGTTCTCATGTCACGACTCGATTCTTCCTGGCACGGGGCCCATTATTTGTCTTCCGTCGGTCCGTCTTCGGTCTTATATCACCTCATACAGATGATGGACAACGAGACACCGTACTATACGATTCGATATGTCTTTTTGAATGGAAACGGTGACTCCAGAGAAGCGAGTGACGATTTCCTTGAAAGGCTAACGGGACAAAAAGCAAAAGTGGAAACGGTCGTCATGCTCGATATTCTTGGGACTGGTGACGGTCCGTTATACGTTCGGACCAAAGGAATGAAATCCTACCCAGTACTAGAACAGGCGCCATTCTCTGATTTAGAAGTGCGCTCGTTGGCAAGTTCACCGGGTGACGCTTACGATGAAGCAGGAATTCCTTATCTGATGTTAAGTGACTCATTAGAAGGAAGTTGGCATGTGTTCACCGAGAAGGATACGTTTGAACGCCTGTCGGAAAGTGGGTTGACGGATGCGGTTGATTGGTTACACGATTGGCTAACTCACTGACCACATAGATGTCGCCGTCTCATTTGACGGCGACGTATTTTTTTGGATGACAGTTTCGGGTATGATAGTAATGGAGGCGATACGATGAAACAAGAGATGACGATTACGACAGCATACGGAACGATTGCAGGAACATTTCTTTCCCATGAGGAGCCCCGGGCGACAATCGTCATGTTGAGCGGAAGTGGGCCGAGTGACCGTGACGGCAATATGGGTGGTGTCGGTTTTAATACGTATGCCAAGTTGGCAGAAGCGTTGTACGACCGCGGATACAACGTGTTCCGATATGACAAACAAGGGATTGGCAAGTCCGATGGGGACTTCAATAAAGTCGGTTTACATGATTTGATTAACGATGCGATTCTTGTCGTGCGCACCATTCGACAACTGGCCGATGTGAATCGCTTATATCTACTTGGTCATAGTGAAGGGGCCGTTCTTGCTCCTGCCGTTCAACTTGAGACGAAGGCTGATGGACTCATCTTACTTTCCGGTTTCCATGAATCGTCCAAGCAGATGTTCTTATACCAAGCAGATGCACTCGCTAAAGACATCGAACATGTGAAAGGGATAAAAGGTCTCTTCTACCGGTTGACGGGCGTTGCCAAAAAAGTTAGGCAGCGACAGGACGATTTGTTAGAGCGTTCTTTACGGACGAACGTCTCGTCTTTCAAATATCGAGGTCAAGTCGTAAATGCGAAATGGATTCGAGAACATGCATCCTATGACGTCCGAGAGCGATTGGAGCATGTGACCGTCCCGGTTCTTGCGATTACCGGGGGGCGTGATGTGCAAGTCCCACCAGAGCACGTCCATATGATTCAAACAAAAGGGGAGGTTACCTCATCGATCATTGATGATATGAATCATCTGCTCGTGACACGGGAGTCACCCCATTCGCTTCTCATGCTGCACAAAGAGTATCGAGAAGCAATCGATGCGCCGATTCATCCAAAACTCGTTCGAGAATTGGATGAATGGTTAAAAAAACAGTCATAAACATAAAAAACGGTCATATATTGACCGTTTTTTATGTTATAATTGTGACAAATTGAATGAAACTGAATGTTTTTGAATGATTTTAGTTGTTTTTATAATGAAAACGCTTTATATTAGACGTATGGAGGGAACAAGATGTTAACGAAACAACGACATCAGTTGATTTTGCAACGCTTATCTGAACAGAAGGTCGTCAAATTAAAAGAATTGGTTGATTTAACGGATTCATCCGAGTCGACGATTCGTCGAGATTTGACGGACCTCGAAGCGGAAGGGTATCTGGCAAGGGTTCACGGAGGCGCAACGCTCATTGCGACTCCAGATGAGGAACCGACATTTGAAGAAAAGCGAGACCGGTTCGTAGATGAAAAAGTTGCGATTGCACGGAAGGCCGCAACGTTCATCGAAGACGGGATGTCGATTTATTTAGATGCCGGTACAACCACTCAGGCGATGGTTCCGTTTTTAGAAGGGAAAAAGATTGTCGTCGTCACAAACAGTCTACCGATTGCGAATGAATTATTTGATCTTGATATTAAGACGTTTGTGATTGGCGGAGAATTAAAGCGTTCCACCCAGGCATTGGTTGGGTATAACGCACGCGAGAGCATGATGAATTATCGTGTCGACCTCGCCTTTCTCGGAATGAATGGAATCGACCTTGAAGCGGGTTACACGACCCCGGACCCAGAAGAAGCGCTTGTCAAAAAAACGGCAATCGAATTGGCACAAACCTCGTTCGTACTCGCGGACGCATCGAAGATCGGGAAACGAACGTTCAGCCGAGTCGCGACGTTAGATGCCGCACAGTTGATCACGTCAAGCAGTGAGTCAATGAGTTCCATCCAAACAATCACAAAGGTGGTGAATGCGAAATGATTTACACGTTAACACTCAACCCTTCTATTGATTACTACGTAACATTACCTGAAGTACATCTAGGAGAAGTGAACCGAATCGAAGAGACGACGGAGCGCGCAGGCGGTAAAGGAATCAACGTCTCCATCGTTCTTCGGGAATATGCACAAGAAACGAAGGCACTTGGTTTCATCGGTGGGACGACCGGTGACTTCATTAAAAAGTCACTCGTTGATCACGGTGTACACACCGATTTCGTAGAGGTGAACGGGAACACCCGGATCAACGTCAAGATTCGAGCGAAAGAGGAAACAGAATTGAATGCGAGCGGACCGAATATCACGGATGGTGAGCTCGAACAGTTGAAGGCCAAGTTCGACCAAGTTCAAGAAGGTGATATCGTCGTCCTCGCGGGTAGTATCCCGAGCAACCTACCAGACTCGCTATATCGGACCATTGCCGAATCGATTCGCGAAAAAGGTGCTGAATTTGTCGTCGATACAACGAAAGACGCCATGCTCGAAGTGCTCACGCTTGAACCACTCATGATCAAACCGAATCACCATGAATTAGGTGAATTGTTTGATACCGAGATTGAAACGTTTGAAGAAGCTCTACCTTATGCCGAACAGCTCGTCAAACGCGGGGCGAAAAACGTTATCATCTCCTTTGCGGGAGACGGGGCGCTACTCGTTAACAAGGACGGAGCCGTCACAGCGAACACACCGGTCGGGAAACTCGTGAACTCGGTTGGTGCAGGAGACTCACTCGTCGCCGGATTTGTTGCGAATGTGAAAGAAAAAGGTGAACAAGAAGCATTTCGATACGCGGTCACGACAGGAAGCGCATCTGCTTATACGTTCGGCTTATGTTCAAAGCAAGAGATTGATCGCTTGATCGATCAAGTACAACTCACACCACTGAAACGAATGGAGGAAACAACATGAAAATCACGGACTTGCTCCAACGCGACACGATTCAATTGAATCTAAGCGCGAATTCTAAGCGTGAGGTCATCGAAGAACTTGTCGATGTCCTCGATCGCGCTGGTAAGCTATCGGACCGCAACGGTTATCGCGATGCGATTCTACAACGTGAAAGCGAGAGCACGACTGGCCTTGGAGAAGGGATTGCCATCCCTCACGCGAAGACGAGTGCGGTCAAAACGCCAGCAATCGCGTTCGGTCGCTCGGAAGGCGTCGACTACGAAGCGTTAGATGGACAACCGAGTCGCCTCTTCTTCATGATTGCGGCAGGAGAAAATGCGAATAATGAACACCTTGAAACACTTTCTAAACTTTCAGTTTACTTGATGGACCCTGCATTCCAAGAACGTCTCTATGCAGCAACTTCTGAAAGCGATGTCATCCGTGCCATCGAAGAAAAAGAATTGGCAGAAGCGAAGCCAGAAGTCGTCAAACCGACGAATGAAGATGCACCGTTCATTTTGGCGGTCACGGCTTGCCCGACAGGCATCGCCCATACGTATATGGCGGCAGACAGCTTGAAACAAAAAGCGGAAGCGATGGGCGTCGATATTAAAGTCGAAACGAACGGATCGACTGGCGTAAAAAATGAATTGACACGTGCGGATATCGACCGGGCAACAGCGATCATCGTCGCAGCGGACAAGGCTGTTGAAATGGATCGTTTCGCTGGTAAACGAGTCATCGAAGTTCCGGTCGCACAAGGGATTCGGAAACCTGAAGAACTTATCAATCGTGCGGTGAAACAAGATGCGCCGGTATATGAGGCTTCGAAAACATCAGGTGGCGCTTCGAAAGAGCAACGTACAGGCGTGTACAAACACTTGATGAGCGGGGTATCTGCGATGCTTCCACTCGTTGTCGCAGGTGGTCTCTTGATTGCCATCAGCTTCTTCTGGGGCATCAACTCTGCTAACCCGGATGACCCTTCTTACAATGAATTTGCAGCACAGTTGATGACGATCGGTGGAGCTGCATTCGGCTTCCTCGTTCCGATTCTCGCCGGTTTCATCGCGATGTCGATTGCCGATCGCCCAGGTCTCGCACCAGGTCTCGTGGCAGGGGTACTTGCAAGTCAAGGGAACGCCGGATTCCTCGGTGGTCTCATCGCTGGTTTCTTGGCAGGTTATGTCGTCCTCTTCTTGAAAAAGGCACTTGCGAAGTTGCCAGCTTCACTTGAAGGAATCAAACCGGTCCTC
The DNA here is from genome assembly GCF_018617235.1 of Exiguobacterium sp. s132. Taxonomy (GTDB): domain Bacteria; phylum Bacillota; class Bacilli; order Exiguobacteriales; family Exiguobacteriaceae; genus Exiguobacterium; species Exiguobacterium profundum. Next base: position 697,739 of record NZ_JACSJU010000001.1, read on the forward strand.
TTATATCCTTTACTTGGATCATTTATCTCAGGTATGGTCATGTTGCTCGTCGTCAATGAACCGATTGCTGCACTTATGACATGGTTGATGGATACGTTGAACAGTATGAGCGGCGCAAACGCTATCCTTTTAGGAGTCATCGTCGGTGGGATGATGGCAGTCGATATGGGTGGTCCGATCAACAAGACAGCATACGTCTTCGGAACGGCAGCACTCACAGCGGGTAACCAAGAAGTCATGGCAGCCGTCATGGCTGGAGGGATGGTACCACCACTCCTCGTCGCACTCGCATCAACTGTCTTCGCTCGTCAAAAGTTCTCGAAACAAGAGCGCGAAGCAGGAAAAACAGCATATATTATGGGAGCTTCGTTCATCACGGAAGCGGCAATCCCATTCGCAGCTGCGGACCCGATTCGCGTTCTTCCATCAGCGATTCTCGGTTCTGCCATCGCAGGCGGTCTATCCGCATTCTTCACGATTCAATTACCTGCGCCACACGGAGGAATCTTCGTCTTCCCACTTCTTGAAGGAGCTGGAAACGTCGCGGTAAGTATGGGCCTCTATGCACTCGCCATCTTGGCAGGTGCTGTGGTCGGAGCATTGCTCCTCTCGTTCTTGAAAAAACCGTTAACAACATCTACACCAGTCCAATCTAAAGAAGTTGCATAACGTGAGAAAAGACGTTTCCTTTATCTAAAGGTGACGTCTTTTTTGTTGTGGATGTCCGTTCAATTTTCACATAATCTCGGATTGTAAGTTGGGGATTTGTGGTAAACTATTTGTAAAGCTTCGGGTGAGGAGGGGGTCACATTGGACATTCGGGTCGCCAAACCAGATGATGTGTATGGGATTGCGAGAGTGCGTGTGAACGGATGGCGTACGACCTATCGGGGAATCGTGCCGACTGAGTATTTATTGAAAGTTTCGTCCGGTTCCATCGAATGGGCAGAACGTTTGCGGACCGCCCTTCGTCGGCAAGAAGTAGCCGGCTTTGTGGCGATTGTCGAGGACGAGATTGTGGGCTTCATCCTATACGGAGAAGAACGGACAGGAGAGTACCCAGACCACACGAATGAAGTATATGCCATTTATATTTTAGAGAACCATCAAGGGAACGGAATCGGGTCCGCTCTCCTTGAACATGCCGTGCAATCGATGTGTGAGGCAGGGCTCTTGATCTGGGCACTTGAGATGAATCCGTTCCGTACATTTTATGAGCGAAAACAAGGGCAGGTCATCGACCAGAAAGATCGAGAGTTTGGTGAATTGATGCTTCGAGAAGTGGCGTATGGATGGGAAACGACCCGTCATGACTCCATCATGGGAGCCTAAGCTTTGAGACTGTAGAATGATCTACGGTCTTTTTTTGTTCCTAATTTATGGGCTATAACCGATTTTTTATTCAAGATTGATTCAGCTTTGCAGCCAACAACGTAATTTCCCACGGGATATTTTCACCGTTCCATCCTCTCTAGTTCTATAATGGAATTATCTATAATAATTTTACAATGGAAAATTGTCAATAAATCTATGTCTAGTAAGGACAAATATGGATGAAAATAAATGTAGAAACGAGGATACGGTGAATGATTAAAGGAATATACGAGGCGCACTTGCCGGTGAGTGATTTAACTGAATCAATTCGATTTTATGAGAAATTAGGATTAGAGTTGGCATTCCAAAATGAGAAATTGGCTTTCCTGTGGATTAGGAAAGGGGAGAGCTGGATTGGGTTATGGAAATCTGATCGAGTCGATATACCGTATCATCCATCAATCCGACACATCGCTTTTCGAATCGAGGAGCAGGATTTGGATGCGATTAAAGCATGGCTTGAGGATCAGGGAATTGAAATTCGTACTGCGTTCAAGATGACACCTGAACAGCAACCACTCGTCCTTCCGAATGCCCCGTACGAGCATGCGGCCATCTACTTTGAAGACCCGGACGGAAATTCGCTTGAACTCATCACGTTGATAGGAACAAACGCAGATGAAACTGCTAATGTGATTCCGTACGAAGAGTGGTTAAAAAAATAAAGAATGTACATAATTGATTCAATAAAGGAGAGAGAATATGCTATTCCATTATCATCTATGGACACCACATGTCGAAGAAACGGAGAAATTTTATGCGAGTCTAGGATTTCAAGTGTCCCAACGAATCGGAAAGAAAGATGGAGAATTCGAATCTTTTGCCCCACCTCTCGATTGGGACGACTTTAGGGACCAATCTATTCAGTTTAGAATCATAGAAATGAAGCAGGGAGCGACGAATATCACATTCGGTTACGGAAAGAAAGTGATGTTTGATCATATTGGTTTTTTAGTATCTGAAGAGGAAAAAGTGGATGTGTTAGAACGAGCAGAGGAAATAGGATTGACGGTTCAGTCAAATGAACGAAGAACGTTCATCCATACACCATACGGATTTCGAATCGAACTTCAGGACCATTTCGATGCTGTACAATCACTTTACGAGAATCGTATTCATCGATTGAATATTGAAACAAAAACGGAAGGTCTTGAAGAGGTATTGAAACAATTATTTAATTGTCCTGTCTCGCAAATCGTTGTAACTGAATCGAATCGTACACAGTTAACGCATGTAAACCTGATGGGTGATTGTGCGATTAGTTCAACTGATCCGAACGGTATTCAAATCATCCTCTCAGAATGATTAGTAGATGAGAATTTTTTAAAGGCGCAGAAAAAATGATAAATATTGATCAAGAAATCTTTTATGTTCAATCAGTCTTACAAAGAGTACTAATAAATGTCCCTTTGAATCAAAATGGAATACTGTTGTTCAATTAACCAATCTCTTCTATACTGAATTGAACAAAAAGTTCCAAAGGAAAACAGCTCATTCTCATGGGCACGGCGGACCAACATTACGTACTGGAACGAATCCAGCATTTCGAACAACTAGCATTGACTGAACTCGAGATTGTTTAGCAGATGAATCATAGTCTCGAGTACACAGGTAACACATACCAGTCACTTCGGCTACTTGAAACACTTCTCAAGCGAGTTGAGCGATTTATCACTTCCACATAGGTCGTGAACCGGTGGAGAGTTTCATATTGTGATTACTATTATCTGTATGGGAGGAGTCGACGTGAAATTTACCACTGAGCGTTTAGAAATCAGACCATTTATGGAGAAAGATTTGGAAGCTACATTCAAAATGTATAGAAAACCAGAAATATGCAGATATCTTTTGCATGAGCCATGGACGTCTGAAAACATGAAGAAAGAATTTGGTAAAAAACTAACGAATTCTACTCTTACCGAGACTAGTACGTTGAATTTAGCAGTCGTACATCAAGATGAAGTAATTGGGGATCTCACGGTTTGGTACACGGGTATGAAAGATACGGTAGAGATCGGGTATTGTTTTTCTGATTCACACTCAGGAAAAGGATATGCAACGGAGGCAGTGAGCGGATTGCTAAGGGAGTTGTTTGCGAAGCTCAATCTACATCGGGTACAAGCTAATCTCGACGCCAGAAATGTAGCTTCCCAGAATTTATGTGAACGGGTTGGAATGAGAAAAGAAGCTCATTTCTTGCAAGACTATTGGAATAAGAATGAATGGACCGATAGCATGTTGTACGCGATGTTGCACGAGGAGTTTGTAAGACAATAAACGAAATAAGTGAATAGAAAAGGAGATGACGTGCGTCATCTCCTTTTTTTACAGTTTTTCAATAACCGTTTTCGGCTCGACACGTTCTGTATAGTCAGCAGGCACATCACTGAAAGAAATCGTTCCATCGGATTGGATGATGAACGTGGCCGGTTTCGGCAACTGCCAATCTTCGTTCCCGTTATGTGCATCGACATTTAGTCCAGATGCTTTATAAATGTCAATCAAGTAATCCGGCATGTCAAACACGAGATCGAATTGACGTGCGACATTATTGCCGACATCACTCAGCACGTAAAAATCAAGTTCGTTCTTCTCTTTCGTCGAAAGGGAATAATCCGGCGTCTCAGGACTGATGGCGACAAGAGTCGCTCCTTTTTCTTGAATCATTGCCAATTCGCGCTGGTAAGCGCGGAGTTCGAGGTTACAATATGGACACCATCCACCACGGTAAAATGTGACGATGACAGGTCCATTTTCAAGCAGTGTTTTCAAATCGACTGCTGTCCCATCCGCATGAGGCAATTCAAACATCGGCGCTTGATCCCCGACTGTTAACCCTGACGCAATTCCGGAGTCTCTCAATTCTTGTGTCGCCTGAGCCATCAATCGTTGCTTCTCGGCAGGTGCATTTTGTTTGAACTGATCTTTATAGGATTTGATTTCTTCCAATAATGAATTCATCATTTGACCCCCTTTTCCGATATGGTAACTCAAATTTTAACTAAATACGAATAGTATGATTTGTTCAATCGAACACAACGGTGAAACTCCATTTCAGTTTGCGAAAAATAATTTTCGAATAATTCAATCAATTCTTCAGATTTAATGACTTTTGACCGATATGATGAATAACCCAAGGGGGATTCGACTCATCGAACTCGCTTGAACATTTTATTCGGGTTAGGAGATGTTTTATGAAACAGAAGCGCACGATTAGTATCAAGCAAAAATTGATTGTCTTATCCGTTCTATTATTGATTATTCCAGCCACATTGATTGGAATCGTCGCCTATTCGCAGGCGAAAGGTAAAATCGAGTCTCAAATGATCCAGTCCGCCAATTCGGGGGTAGACCGGATGAACAATGAGGTCACGAACCTCATCGAACCGATTCAAACGGACATCTCGTTTTTTGCGAATCGGATTGATAGTTCCATTTATGAAGAGGGAGAAGCGAATCAAGCGTTAGCAGAGAAGTTTACTGAGTATTTAGAGACACATCCAAAAGTGACGAACATCTACTTCGCTTCAGCAGAAGGTGCGATGACGATCTATCCTGAGCAGGAATTGCCAGAAGGATATGACCCACGCACTCGTCCATGGTATGAAGCGGCTGAAGCAAGTGGACAAGATGTTGCCATCACGAATCCGTACGTCGATGCCGCCTCTCAAAAAATGATGATCACGGTTTCGAAGAAGACTTCAGACGGTAGTGGTGTGGTCGCCGTTGACGTCGATGTGAACGATATCGCTGAAGTGGCATCCACCATTCAAATCGGGAAAGAAGGATACGTTGCCATCTTCGACCAGGCAGAACAAGTCGTCATTCATCCGTCGACGGCTGTCGGTGAAAAGATTGATGAATCTTGGACAGATTCGCTCTTTGCCAAGGAAGAAGGGACTCTGTCTGTATCGGAGAATGGGGAAGGTGTGGAGAAAGCATTCGTGACGAACCCAATCACCGGATGGAAGATTGCCGGTACGTTATATGACGGTGAGATTCAAGACGAGACGGTCGGCATTCTTTGGACGACTGGATTCGTCATCATCGGAATGTTCGGGATTGCAGCCATTCTTCTCTACTTCGTTCTCCGTTCAATCTTGCGTCCGTTGCGTTTATTGACAGAAGGAGCAGAACGAATCAAATCAGGAGATTTGACGGAGCCGATTACCGTCTTATCGAACGACGAAATCGGGCTTGTCTCAGAGAGTTTTAATGAAATGAGCGATTCACTTCGCCTAGTGTTACTCCGTCTCGATGATTCAATCAGTCAAGTTGCCGCCTCGTCTCAAGAATTGATGGCCAACTCGGCACACAATACCGCCTCATCAGAACAGATTGCCCGTGCAGTTGATCAAATGGCAGTCAGTGCCGATGGCTCGAAGCGACAACTCGACGACAATGCGACATCTCTTCAAGCGATCACATCGGGCATCATGCGAATCTCAGAGAGTTCAATGGACGTTTCTGAACTTTCACGCGAAACCTCGAATGAGGCGGAAGACGGTTCGACGACCGTGAAAGAGAACGTGAAGCAGATGCAGGCAATCGATGCGTCTGTCGTGACATTCGAGGGTGTCATTCACTCATTGGCACATCGCTCAAACGAAATTGGAGAAATCGTCACGGTCATCAATGGAATCGCTGAACAGACGAACCTGTTAGCCTTGAACGCTGCCATTGAAGCGGCACGTGCGGGTGAGAACGGCAAAGGATTCGCGGTCGTTGCGAGCGAGGTGCGTAAACTCGCAGAACAGTCACAGCAGTCGACGAAACAAATTGCGGCGTTGATTGATCGAATCAAGCATGAGACGGAACAGTCTGTACAGTTGATGCAGGAAGTATCTACTCATACGAAAGCCGGGTTGGCGTCATCTGAGATGACAGCAGACCGATTCGAGAAAATCAAGGAGCGGACAGTGGCGATGACACCACGGATTGAAGACGTGACCGCAACCGTCGAGGAGATTGCGGCGAACGTTCAGGAAGTGGCAGCGACGGCATCACAAATCGCCGACATCGCCGATGAGAATTCGAGCGTCTCGAAGCAAGTGGCGGCGACGACCGATGATCAATTGAGATCGATTGAAGAAGTATCACAGTCAGCAAAAGCACTCGCGACCATGGCCGAGGAGTTACAAGACCTCGTCTCGCGGTTCAAACTGTAAACGACAATGAGGCAGAGCGGAGCGCTCTGCCTCATGTTTTTTTATAGGATCGGACTAAGAAGGCGTGACACGCCTTCACGGGCGCGTACCGTCCATTTACGGGATTCATAATCTTCCACTGTATAAGTGCGACTGACCGCCGTATCGGTCTCAAATAAAGAAACGAGTTCGAGGGCGACCCGCTCATCATAGATGAGTGCGTTCACTTCAAAATTGAGACGGAAGCTTCGGGCGTCCAAATTTGTCGTCCCGACAGTCGCAATCTCATCATCGACGACGAGCGTCTTCGCGTGGAGAAACCCTTCATCATACAGATAGACGTTTGCCCCGTAGTCGAGGAGTTCCCCAAGGAACGAGAGGGACGCCCACATGACGAATGGATGGTCCGGTTTTCCAGGGATCATGATATCCATCTGAACGCCAGAATGGAGTGCCATTTTGCAAGCGTCCATAAAGCTTGTGTCTGGAATGAAGTATGGCGTTTGAATGACGACCCGTCGTTTGGCGGACATGATCATCTTGATCATCATATTCTTCAAATGTTCCGTATCCGAGTTTGGTCCACTCGTGACGATTTGCATCGGAGAATTTTCTTTAATGTCATGTCGCGCAAAGCAGAAGGCATTTTCAGGATCATGTTTACGGTGACCAGAATAATTCCAGTCCAATATGAATCGGTGTTGTAAATTGTAAACGACATCTCCTTCGACACGCAGGTGCGTGTCACGCCAATAGCCAAATTTTTCGACTAAACCTAAATACTCGGTACCGACATTGAATCCACCGACATAGCCGATTTTCCCATCGATGATGACGACCTTTCGGTGATTTCGGTTGTTCAACTTGAAGTTGATGATTCCGAGTGTCGGTGGGAAGAAGACACGCACCTCGCCATCGTTCGCAATCAACTCTTTAAAGTCCGAGTTCCGAAGACTACGTGAGCCGACCGCATCGTAGAGGAGTCGAACTTTGACACCGGCTTTCGCACGCTCGATCAACTCTTTCAACAGTGCCTGACCGAGAGCATCACGCTGGATGATGTAATATTGAATATTGATTTCCGTTTCGGCCGAGCGAATGTCATCCATCAGCGCTTTGAACTTTTGTTCGCCGTCGTGCAAGATGAGGGAACGGTTATGTACACTGATCAACGATTTAGAAGATCGTAAGTTCATTTGAAGCAGTTGGTCATACTTTTCAAACAGCGGCTGCGCGAGCTGGGTTTGGCGCGTATGAATTTGTTCAAGTTGCGCTTCGACTTGAAGCGAATGGAAGGAACGTTCTTCTACACTTAAATTATAGAAGTTATCCTTCTTAAGTTGTCGCCCTAGGAAGAGATAAACGATAAAGCCGAGCACTGGTAAGAAAAACAGGACAAGCAGCCAGGCCCAGGTCGCGCCAACGTCACGTCTTTCGGCGAAGATGACGGCGAGTGCGAACAACATGTTTAACCCGAGGACGATATAAAGTCCCCAACTGAAAATCATAGACCAATCCAACGACATACACCCCTTTATAATCGATTCATAGCTTAATCATACATCAAATGAGGGAATAGGATGCTATCAAATGAAATAGGGGGAGAAGATGATGAACATGGAAGTCGTATGGAAAAAAGGAATGGCGTTTGAAACACATACGCCATCAGGTCACACGGTGATCCTTGATGCGGCGGATGATGTCGGTGGGCTCGATACAGGACCTCGTCCGACAGAAATGTTGCTTCACGCGACCGCATCCTGTACAGGAATCGATATCGTGTCGATTCTGCATAAGATGCGCCAGCCAATTGAAGCATTCGAAATGAAAATCGATGGGGTGCGGTCGACCGATCACCCGAAACGCTTTACAGCCATTCACATCTTGTATATCCTGAAAGGCGAGTTATCGGAAGAACGAGTTCGGCGTGCCATCGAATTGTCCGTTGAGCGTTATTGTTCTGTATCGCATAGCCTCAATGCGACGTTGACGTATAGTTATCAATTGAACGATGGAGACGTCACTCCGTTTGATTTTCACGAGTGAGCAAGATGGTTGAAAGGCATATTGTTCTCCGTTATATTTGTATTTCAAATACTGTATAACTAAAGGAGGACGTTATGATTCGACTCGCGACGAAGCGCGATGCTAAACACATCGCGAACCTAATCGAACAACGAGCCGTAGCGCTAAATGAACAAGGAAGCGACCAATGGACCGAATATTTGGAACAGGACCTCGTAAAGCGTGTGCGCACTGACATTGCTGAAGGCAGTGTATATGTCTTTGAAGATGACCAACAAATTTTAGCTTCAATCGCATTGTTACCTCCAGATGAGTGGGATGATCACTTATGGGACGACAGTGAACGTGGACAATATATCCATCGAATCGTCGTCAGCGAAAAACTAAAAGGGCAGGGCGTCGGACAGCAACTCATGGAGCATGTCTTAGAGGAAGCCGATGAAGATGAACCAATTCGTCTTGATTGTGTCGCTGACAATGAATTTCTAAATGATTATTATCCACGTTTCGGTTTCGTCTTTGTCGATTCACGAAACGGGTACAATACGTTCGAATACAGATTGGATGAGAGCATGAGTGCATAAGGGTCATTAGACCCTTTTTTTGATATAATAACAAAAGCGAAAAGGAGGGTTTTATATGATTAAAACCATGTTGGTAGGATTCGGATTCTCGGCGAACACGTTCCATTTGCCGTTCTTAAAGGCCATTGACTCATTTGAAGTGAGTGGCGTCGTGTCTTCGCGCCCTGAAGAAGTGCAGGCTGAATTACCTGGTGCCACGGTATATGCGACATTAGAGGAAGCGCTTCAATCGGATGCTTCTCTATATGTCATCACGACACCATCGCATTTACATAAAGAGATGATTGTCGCATGTCTTGAGGCAGGAAAAGATGTGCTCGTTGAAAAACCAGCATTCCTGACAACGAAAGAAGGATATGAGTTGATTGAACTTGAAGCGAAATCGAAAGGCGTCGTCAACGTTTATCAAAACCGTCGTTATGACGGAGACTTCTTGACGGTTAAGTCGTTACTTGACTCGAACGAGTTAGGGGACTGGAAGGTGGTTGAATCTCGATTTGATCGTTTCCGTCCGAATGTACGTGATCGGTGGCGTGAAAATGCAGGACCAGGTTCAGGTATTTTATTCGACTTAGGAAGTCATCTGATTGATCAGACTCTCGCCTTGTTTGGAAAGCCAGATCGTATTCAAGCAGATGTGATGATTCAACGAGATGGCGGACAATCCGATGATGGGTTCCATCTGACATTCTATTATGGTGAAAAGCGAATATACCTTCGTTCGAACCCGTTCATCGCTGGAGAAACACCTCGGTTTGAAGTGCACGGCACGCAAGGAAGTTTCTTGAAATATGGACTTGATCCTCAAGAAGAGGCTCTGAAGCAAGGGAAGTTAGAAAGTGATCTTATAGAGACTGGTGTATTATCCAAAGAAGAGGTTTCGTCCATTCAAATCGAGAAAGGTAGCTATTTGGCGTATTATCAACAGTTAGCTTATAGTTATGAGGTACGGAAACCCGTCGTTTCATTAAAAGATGCAACATTGACAACCTACTTGATTGAACTTGCTCGTCAATCTAGTGATGCGGGTAGAGTCATTTCAGTAAATTGACATGGATTTGTATGGAATCGCTAATTTCGACAATCAAATTCACAATTGAAAAGAACGTGCGATGATTTCTTTGTGAACCGATTGATGCTTTTGAATTGTAAGGATAATCCCACGTGTGAAAATGAAAAATCGATGCCGCCGAACATTTTGTTCGAACGTGCATCGATTTTTTGATTAGGCTGCATCTTTTTCTGTCGATTCGACTTTTTCCGTATGACGGACAATCGGGAAATTTTTGAACAAACGACTTCCGATCAAGCCAAAACCGATTCCGAGGATGAACAGTACAACGGCTGTGAAGGTGACTGTTTGCCAATCGTTGAAACCATACATGACAAGAAGTCCCGGAATCCCGGCTGCCGAACCCGGTGCATCGTTGATCATACCGGTCATGGCGACAATCAACCCGGCGATGGCTCCACCGACAAAGTTGACACTGTAAATTGGAATTGGGTTAGCGGAAATGAGGTCAGCTTGCGTCAACGGTTCGATGGCGACAGAAAGCTGATCTTTCTTTGTTCCGATTTTCAATTGACGGAATAACAAGTAATTCATTGAGATGGACGCAGTCAACGCAAGCGCGGCAATTGCCATCGGTACACCTGTCAAACCAAGCATCGCCGTCAAGGCCATCGAACTGAGAGGCGACGTTGATACGACCGTGACAATTCCTCCTAAGACGAGACCCATGACGACCGGATTTTGTGTTGCTGCCAGTTCGATGACAGCTCCAATCTGTTCAAGTGTGTTTGTCACGAGTGGGTCTACCCCTGTCGCGACGAGACGGGCGAGCGGTGCCATCACGATGACGTAAAAAATCATATCGACGCCGGTCGGCAGATAGCGATTGATTCGAGTGCCAGCCAAAGCCAAAAGATATCCTGCAAAAAAGCCAGGAAGGATTCCGAATCCCGATACAGACAACCCGATCATCAAACTATAGACGGGGTTGATTCCAAGTGCGATGGCGACAAGAGCCGCAGCGGCAGGACCTGACAAAGCGCCAGCCGCTTGACCTACTTCTTCATAAAGAGGAAGTGGCAGCAATCCGCCGATTGCATACGCGTTGAACGCTTCGACGAGGAAACTCGCGATTGCAGCACCGGCCAATGCTCCCATCGCCTTCATTCCAAAAGGCGCCTTATAACTAAATAATGTGAACAAGGCGAGGATGAGCAGTAAAAGTGCGATTCCTTGAATAATGACCATAAACTCTTCCTTCTTTCTATCTCTATTTATTCATAATTTATTCTATATTCATGCATAGAAAGACTTCTGTAAAGCCATATTCAAAAGAAAAATTAAAATTGAACAATGATACCGGTTACAATTAGAAATTCCAAATCAAGAAAGCGTTTTCTTTGAAAAATGACATCAATTCTACAAGTTTGCACGTGTCGAGCCGCATGAGATTGGGAACAGATAGGGGAAAGACTTTTCAAAAAGTATTGGTCGAGGAGGATGAATCATGCAGAACGAAGACAGACCGTGGCATGCGCTCGAAGTAGATGAGGTGCGAACCCATGTGGAGACTGATCTTGAATCAGGTCTTACAACAGAAAGTGTCACAAGTCGTCAAGACGAATTCGGCAAAAACGTATTGCCGGAGAAAGAGAAAACCCCTGAAATTATAAAATTTCTAAGACAATTCAATGATGTTCTCGTGTACGTCTTATTAGCGGCTGCCGTCGTCACAGGATTCTTAGGGGAGTACATCGATACGATCGTCATCGTTTTAGTCGTCACGATTATCGGCGTCGTCGGATACCTTCAAGAAAATAAGGCAGAAGAAGCGCTCGAAGGAATCAAAAAATTATTAGAAACAAAGGCGACCATCGTTCGAAACGGCAAGCAATCTGAGATTGATTCAAGTGACCTGGTCGTGGGGGATGTCCTTGTACTTGCTGCCGGAGATAAAGTGCCGGCCGATGCCCGTGTCGTTCAAGCTGAAAAATTTAAGGTTGAGGAATCGGCGTTAACCGGAGAAGCGACGACTGTCGAGAAAAAATCGGACGTCGTGAAAGAAGACGCGGTGTTGGCTGACCGAAAAAACATGGTGTACTCGGGCACAAGTGTCGCAACGGGAAGTGCCAAAGCCATCGTGACGGCCATCGGTGAAGGTACGGAACTCGGTCAAATCAACGCTTCAATCTCAGAAGTCCAGACCGTCAAAACCCCTCTGATTCGTCAAACAACAAAGTTTGGTCAAACGGTTTCCATCGCCATCTTAATCATCTCCGTCGTGATTTATGCGTTCGGTTACTTTTTACGAGATTATGAGCCGGTCGAATTGATGCTGACGACAATCGGTCTTGCCGTTGCGGCGATTCCTGAAGGGTTGCCTGCCGTCATCTCTATCATTTTGGCACTCGGTGTCCGGAATATGGCTGAACAAAAAGCGATTGTTCGAAGTTTACCATCTGTCGAAACGCTTGGTGCTGTATCTGTCATTTGTACGGATAAGACGGGTACGTTGACGAAGAATGAGATGACGGTCAAACAAATCGTGACAGCGAACCATGATATCGAAGTCTCGGGTAGCGGATATGCTCCGAATGGAGATCTCGAATTGAATGGTCAACCGTTTGACTTGGATGATGATGAATCCATGATTGACCTGTTAACCGTCGGGAAGACGTGTAACGATTCGCAATTGAATGAAGAAGACGGCGACTGGGTCATCAACGGCGATCCGACAGAGGCTTGTCTGTTGACGGTCGCTGAGAAAGCTGAACGCCCAATTGAACGTTTAAAAGTTATCTCGAAGATTCCGTTCGATTCTGAATATAAATACATGGCGACGCTCGTCGATTACAAAGGGGAGCGAATGATTTTTGTCAAAGGGGCGCCGGACCGACTCTTTGATATGGCGTCGTCTGAAGACTTTAAACAAGACTATTGGGATGAAAAACGAAAAGAGATTGCCGACCGCGGTCAACGCGTTCTCGGTGCTGGTCTAAAACGTGTCGACAGTTCAAAAGCGTCAATCGACCATGAGGATGTTGAAGATGGTCTGACTTTCCTCGGCTTATTTGGAATCGTCGACCCACCTCGACAAGAGGCCATCGATGCGGTTGCCGCGTGTCGTGATGCTGGAATCCGAATTAAAATGATCACGGGTGATCATAAAGATACCGCTGTCGCGATTGCAAAAGAACTGGGCATGGAAGTGGAAGGCGCCCTCGAAGGTCGTGAATTGACAGATATGACAGATGAAGAAATCAAAGAGGCTTCCGTTCATAACGATGTATTCGCACGGACCAGCCCTAACGACAAGCTTCGTCTCGTCAAAGGATTGCAAGAGAACGGTCTGATTACATCGATGACAGGAGATGGTGTGAACGACGCACCTGCCTTAAAACGTGCTGACATTGGTGTGGCAATGGGGATTAAAGGGACGGAAGTAGCGAAAGAAGCATCTCAGATGGTTCTTGTCGATGACAACTTCAAAACGATCTATAACGCCGTACGAGAAGGACGACGGGTGTACGATAACCTGAAGAAAACCATTCTCTTCTTGCTTCCGACAAACGGAGGTCAAGCGTTGCTTGTGGCAATGAGTATCTTGCTCGGAGCGGCTGCACCGCTCAGTCCTGTGCAGATTTTATGGGTCAACATGGTTGTCGCGATTACTCTCTCTTTAGCAATCGCTTTCGAACCACTCGAAGAGAGTACGATGAAACGACCGCCACGTCCGGCCAATGTGCCGCTACTCAGCCGATACTATATTTTCCGCGTCACCTTCGTTTCAATTATTATCGGGGGCGGTAGTTTATGGATCAACTATATGCTGGGGGATTTCGACTACTCGACCGAGAAATTACAAACCATCACCTTGAATGCCATCGTCATGGCCCAGCTCTTCCACTTGTATAACTGTCGTACGGAGTTGGCACCAGCATTCAACCGTCATTTCTTTGACAATAAGATTGCGTTTCTCGTATCAGCTTTACTCATTGCCCTACAATTGTTCATCACGTACGTACCGTTTATGCATACGTTATTCGGTACCGCTCCATTAACGTGGGAAGATTGGATTTATCCTGTGGCATTTGGTGCCGTCGTCTTTATCATCGTTGAAATTGAAAAGGCGATCTCCAGACGTGTCATCGGCAACCGGAATATACACTGATACGTTTCATTCATGTGAAAAAAGGATAAACAAGTGGAGTAAACATGAAGGAGGGATACGATGAAGCGTGACGAATCACAACCAGGGGTTCACCCGGATCCGCTACCGGATGACGAGTCGGATCCGGCGAAAAAACCGGCTCCGACACAGCATCCTGACCCTGATCCAGAGGAAGAATCTAACGAATAAATCGTGTAACAGTCAAAAGATCCTGCTAGCACAATGAGCTAGCAGGATCTTTTTGAGTTGGTTTATGATGTTGACTTTACAGAGCGGCTGTTTTGTAGCCGATTGAATGTCTTCTCGTTCATATGCTCCGTGATGACAAAATCACCGACTGGGCATTCCCATTTCCCTTTTTCGACAACACATTCGCGCAATGTCACTTGGTCATCGTATAAATCTAGTTCCAATGTGTCTTTCAAAAATTGATCGACTTTTTGGTTTGGAACTTTTACATATTCATTGAATTCGAGTTCTTCATTCTTGACAGTCACGTAAGAAGTGACTTGGAAATAACGCATGTGATGGTCTCCTTCATTAAAAACTAATTTCTAGTATAGCCGTTTTTGATGAAAAATGGGTGCTCAATGTTTCATTTCAGCCCGTTCACGCTTTGGAGGTGCTTCATTGAACGGTTTTTGATGACGAATCATGAGCCAAAAAATGAGACCGAACAACGGGATGTAAGGGAGCGGCCATAAACTCATTTTATAGCGTTTCGCGTCCCGATTCATTAACGTGATTTGAATGAATGCCAACAAAAAGAAATCAACGGTCATTGTTCGAACAAATTGATTGTTCTCCACATATGACCAGTATTCTGCAACATTTCCGGTATTGGCTGCAGCGATGAACAACCCGATTGTCACCAGTAAAAGCACAACGCCGAGGATGCGGGTCGGCAGTGGTTTGACCGGCGTCGGATAAGGTGACTGTCTCGCAAAAGCTAAATAAGGAGCGAGTAGAAATCCCCCAACGAAAAAACTGGTGACAGCGGCGATGAGTGGATTCGGTTTGAGCTGATTCACTTCTGACCAAAGAAGTGGAAACATCGCCAGGGGAAACACCCCTAAGATACTAAAGAGTGATAGAGAATAGCCTTCGTACGCCTCGGTATTATAAGTCACAAAATCGAGAAGAAAGCGTCCGTCGAACGGGACATTTGGACCGATGACGGCGAATGCAATTGCCAGTCCCCAAGGAATCAATAAGAATTTTCTTGTCATACGAACACCTCGTCAATGGTTGATAGTTGTAGTATACCCTCTTTTGGAGACACGAAAAAATGAGAAGATGCCTGACGCATGTTCTCATTTATTTTCACGTGCATACGTTTTAATCATCGTGACGAGTTGCTGAGTTTCGTCAGCCTTCACATCAAGCATGATCCCATAATCATACAGCGAGCCTGTTTGGCCACGGTGTCTGACATGTCCCATGAGTTCGATCGGTTGAAGCGTCGGAACGAGGTCGAAAAGAAAATGGACCTGTAAATCATCAGAGAGCGGGAAGAGGTAGTCCGATCGCAATTTTAATCCATGAGAACTTACATTGAGAAGCAATCCTTCCCCATCATAGAGTTCTTTTTCTTCCCATACAAGTCGATAAGGGATGGTACGGGGATTCGGTAGGATATAGCGGAACGTCTCCTGTCGGCGATAACGCATCAATTCACCCCATTTCTTTACTTCTTTTATCGGCAAAATTGAATTTAAAATGAAGTGGAAGATTGTATAAAATTATAGTGTACTCGCTTTACAAATGTGAAAGCGTTTTCTATAATGATTGTACGATTTGAATAGGGAGGAGATCAGATGAATGTACATGATTTACTCCGACGTTACTCGATTCAAACACCAGTCATCTATGAAAAAAAACGTAACGGGGAGTGGGTTAAACTCGAGCGCTTACCTGCTTATACCATTCTTGAAGTCGAAACGAACGATCATACCATCGAGGCGGTTGCGATTGATGCATTCAAAGCGATTACCGTCTGTCGAGAGTCGGCGTCGATTGAAGAAGCTCGTCCGTATGCTGTGCGTATCCAGATTGAACGACTATAAGAAAAGCCGTAACTTCATGTTGAAGTTACGGCTTTTCTTTATGCTGCATCCTGTTCGGTTTCGTCTTGTGGATTTGTTCGTTTTGCGTAATACATAAACGGTGTCGCCATCCACGCGATCACAAACTTCGCCACGTATGTCGTGATAAAGATATTCCACCAAATGTCCCATTCCATTCCCCAAAATGCGATGATGCAGAACGTGAACGTATCAATCAGTTGAGATAAGACGGTCGAACCTGTCGTACGAAGCCAAAGCTTCTTCTCGCCAGTTTTTGCGCGAATCTTCGAATAGACGAAGACATCGAACAATTGAGAGACCAAATAGGCAGCAAGGCTACCGAGTGTGATCAATGGCAGCATCGAGAAGAGTGCCTCGAAGCTTTCGTGCATGAACAGTGCCTCTTCAAACGGCTCATATAACAGTGCGTATTGCATGAGTACCGTTGAGACGATCAAGATGAAAAATCCGAGCCATACGCCTTTACGGGCAGCCGCTCGCCCATGTTTTTCGTTCAAAATATCGGTTGCCAAGTAGAGCGAACCGTAAACGATGTTACCGAGCGTGAAAATGTATCCGCCAATTACAATCTGTTGCGTGACTTGGATGTTTGCAACGACTGAAGCCATCGCAATCCAAGCATATAAGCCGACTCGTCCGAATAACTTGTAACTGAGGACGAGTAGTCCGAGTGTAAGGATGGCAGAAGGAATCCATAACCATTCGTTTAGCATGAATCATGCTCCTTCCTCTAACTATTCAATGATTTCAACTTTTCAAGTTTATAGAGGAACGGAAATGATGTCAAGGAAAGGGGGGAGGGTCCACTCAGGTAAACACCGAAAAATTATAAAACCTTCTTCTATATTAAAAGTGCTTGGGAAACTCCCTGTTAAGTGCAATCGTTCGACAAAATAAAAAACGATTCTACAAATCGTAGGTCGAGACATGAAAAAAACGAAAACTGTGCCATTTCTGTGCCACACCAAAAAGAAAGCACCTCCTGTCATAAACAGGAAGTGCTCTAAACCGCTTCGTTAAGCGATATTTCTGATGCCTCCGACGAGAATCGAACTCGTGCTGCAGCATTACCATTGCTGAGGTCTGCCACTAACCTACAGAGGCGTTACACCAACTATGTTACACAGATTATTCGTCGTTTTCAAGCTTTTTTAGAATAATAAGACCTCCAATCTTCGATAAAGGAAGACTGGAGGTCGAATGTTACATGTTTATTTTGTACGGATCCAAACGGCACCTGCAGAGTTGTCTTTCGCTTCACCGACTACGTCAATGACGAGACCGTATTGCGGAAGTTTGCGTCCTGCATCTGGAATGAGCGAGTTGATGTAAGAGTTTGCATCATTGAACTGCTTCACGCCAGGCAGTGCTTTGTAATCGTACACGCCACGACTCGGTGAATCAATATACCAAGCGAGCGTCTTATCGAGACTGAACGCCGCATCAGCAATTTGGTAACGTGTACTACCTGCGACTGTCTGTTGACCGTTCAAGTTACCGATGAGCGCTTCAGGATGTGAATCGACGACACCGAGGAACCCTTCACCAGGGTGGACACCGACCCAGTTGTCTGTGTACGAGTCATCACCGTACCACACGACGAGACCTGTGTTGTATTTCACGCCGCGGCCGTTGAGAAGACCCATATCCGACCCAGCGT
Source organism: Exiguobacterium sp. s132 (assembly GCF_018617235.1). Taxonomy (GTDB): domain Bacteria; phylum Bacillota; class Bacilli; order Exiguobacteriales; family Exiguobacteriaceae; genus Exiguobacterium; species Exiguobacterium profundum. Next base: position 715,799 of record NZ_JACSJU010000001.1, read on the forward strand.
GGTTACGCCATTCAAGGTAGTAATAGTGTGGTTTTGAATCGTATCCGTCTGAAGAGACGAATCCATCAAGCGTCACGGCTTCAGCGCCTTCCGCATCATCTGCGAAGAGTGTTGCTGATTCTGATTTGATTGACAAGTTGTCGACTGCGAAGCCTTTCATGGCGACACCGCCGTCTGTCACGTATTCAAAGACGATTTGAACATCTTGTCCAGCGAATTGTGAGAGGTCGTATGATTTGTTGACCCATGCACCGTTCGTCGTCTCAGCAGGGTAGCCCGCTTCGTTTGCACCGTTGACGTCGTCACCGAATACATCGAGAACGACTTCTTGACCACCGCTGAGGGCTTTGATGTACAAGTAATCATAGTCCGATTCGACTTCATAGAATGAATCGAATGCGAGGACTCCGTCCGCTCCAAGTTTCACAGCTGGTGTTGCCATCTCAGTATGGATGTCGTCACCTTTTGTCGAGTAATAGTAGCGATCGCCATAAGCTGGTTCGATTCCTTTAATCTTCTTATCAGGAAGGTTGACTTTGACAATGCCTGGATTGTTTGATTTCGTCACAGATTGGTCGAGTTGTGCGACGAACCCTTGAGAGTTGATGTCTTCAAGGTCGACTTCTGTGATGTTTGCCCAGTTTCCACCCATGATTTTTTGGAAGTACTCTTTGTTTTGTGGTGAGAAGCTTGTTGGCTCCGTACCAGCCACTTTACCAGCCCAGCTACCGCCACTCATGATCGACCATGATTGTACCGGTTCGCCTTGACCTGTGTACTGCGTATCGTACTCATCTGGAAGACCGAGGTCATGTCCGAACTCGTGTGCGAAAACGCCGACCGCACCATCTTCAGGTTGAATCGTGTAATCATATGCAGCCATTTTCCCGCCCCAGTAAGGAACTGCAGCTTCTGTGTTGGCTACTGGATAAACACCATCAAGAACCCAGCGATGTGACCATACCGCATCGTCACCGAGCGCACCGCCACCTGCTTCTTGACCAGTCCCAGCGTGGATGATCATCAAGTGGTCAACGAGACCGTCCGGCTCATTGAAGTCACCGTCTCCATCCAAATCGTAAAGGTCGTATTGATCATGTTCTTTCAAATCGATTCCAGATGCGACCGCAGCATTCAACGCATCTTTGACGAGTTGACGAGGTCCCGGTCCGACGTTATCATGTCCGCCATCACCTTTGTCAGCTCCATAGTCTTTCGCGGTTCCCGGAACGGTCAACCACTCCGAAACCTCACCATCGACCGTATAACTTCCGCCTGATTGTTCTTCATAGTATTGTTTGAACGTTTGGACCTTTTCACCGTTAAAGAGTTCAAATTGTTGATCACCGAACATATACTTTTCGTAATGTTCTTTACTGAAGTTATCGCTGTACATATAGCCCGGCTCTTGGATGATGTTATTGTGTTTGAAGTCGCTGTACTCGACGAGGAGAACGAGGACTTTATCTTCACGTACCGAACCGTTGTATGCAGATTGCTGGGCAGGAGATACTTTTACTTGACCGTTCGGTTTCCCTTTACGGTAATTCCCTTGCCCTTTTTTCGCTTTATCAAGAATTCGTTTTGATTCCTTTTCGAATTGAGTATGTATCTTCTCTTTTGCTTTCGAAGCCTTCTCGTTCACTTTGTCGTCGTGCTTATGTGGATCTTTCGCTTCACCTTGCTTTTTCGCGATATACGCATCGACTGCTTTCATGCGTTCAGATGCGGACAATCCTTTTTTGATGACGCCACGTTTCTCGAGAGCTTTCGCGAGACGCTCTTCATCGATGATGTTGTGGTCGAACGGAGCGAGCTCGCTCGTTGTCGGAACCGATGGTGCAACCGAGAGGGGTGCAGCACCAGCTGCCGGAACGATACTGACTGTCATGGCAGATGTCATGAGAGCCGCGAGTGTCGTTCGACGGATGGAACGTTTTTTCATTTGTGTGAACCTCCTGTTAAAAAATAATGGGAAAATGTGTGAGCTTGTTGTAAATGTACTCTTTGTGTCTGATTAATGTCAATATTCAGAAAATAATAAACAAAAAAGGAGTCTAAAGACCTATTTAGTTCAATTTGACTAAATAGACTTAGACTCTAGGTCGATATATCCGTAATGGAACTTCGACGTTTTACGTTTTATGTGAGTGAAACCGTACCGTTCAAAGGTATCGCTCTCAAAATGCGCCTTCAAGACAATTCGTTTCATAGCTACTCGTGTTGCTTCGGTAATCAATTCTTGCGTGAGAGGGGAGGTGTCGGCGATTGTGCGAAGTGGGTTCAGATGAACCGATTCTGAAATCGTCTTTTCAAACATCGGATCAAAGTAAATACAATCAAACGAATTTTCCGCACACGATTTTAAATAGTCGAGAGAGTTGGAGTGAACGACCTCAATGCGTCGCATCGCCTCATTGACCTGCTCATCTTTTTCGACCCATACGGACATGCCTTCCCGGACGAGCTGTGCCGTAATGAATTGACTCTCAAGGCCAATTACTTTACCGGTTGAACCGACGACATGGCTCATGACGATACTGTCCGAGCCGAGTCCGAGTGTACAATCTAGAACATGATCACCTGGATTTGCTTGCATGGCATTAATGAGTGGATCTGATCCACCTCGGCTCAGTTGCTTTACCCGAAAGACGGAGCTCGATGGGTGAAAAAAGAACGGCTCTGTACTATGCAAAGGTGTGAACTCGACACGTCGTTTATCAAAGATAAGTACACCTTGTTGATGACGTTTCTTCAACTCATCAATGGAAAGTTTGCGTCGGTCGACAAATTTCATCTTGTATTCTGTGGCATGCGTATGCGCTCGAGACAAGACATCATCTGTAGGGCGCAAACAAGTAGTGACAATATACATAATCCGGGCTCCTTCATAAAAAATGAGACGCAGTTGCGTCTCATTTTTTCTTACTGAGTAAGTCTGATAATTCATCGATAAGTGCTTTATGAGAAGCGAGTTCTTTCTTCTTCTCATCGTTCACGTTCATCGGACGTTTTGAACGGCTTTGAAGCGCTTCAAGCGTTTCATCGATTGACGACTTCAACGTATCACGTTCTTCAGGTTTCAGAGATACTTCGTGCGGATTTTCGCCAGAAGCATCTAATTCGCGGAGACGTGCCATCAATTGCTTTGCCTCGCGATTCAAATCGATTAATAATCTGTCAATTTGTTCCAATCGTAATTTAATCCCATCACGTTCTGTAAACATCTGTTTCACCTCTTTTTGCGGTTTAACCCTAAGGTCTCTTCCTGTTTACTTTACCATAAAATTAGTTAAACGAAACTACCGGGAATATATTCCATTTATTTTGGCTGTAAGAAACATTGTTTCTCTATCCCCACACGAATGTCACCTGCTATACTAACTGAGCTAATAAGGAGGTGGGCGGATGGAAACGACAAATCATCCACCAAAAGCGCTCAAAGGAGCGATTGTGTCGATTACGGCATATTTGATCTTATCTATACTAAAAGTATTCTTCGGGTACTTATATGAATCTGAAGCGGTCCTAGCCGATGGATTCAACAATACGACGGATATCATTGCATCGGTCGCGGTCTATATTGGCATTCGGGTGGCTGCATTGCCACGGGATGCCGAGCATAAATATGGTCATGCGAAAATGGAGACAATCTCTGCTCTCATCGCTTCATTAATCATGATTGCGGTCGGTATTTTCGTCTTCTTAAACAGTCTATCGAACTTAATTGGGGGCGAGTATACCGAACCGAACCCGTTGGCAGCGGTCGTCGCCTTCGTCAGTGCGCTCGTCATGTTCGGGGTGTATCGGTTCAACTTGAACCTCGCGAGAAAAACAAAGTCATTGGCACTTAAAGCGGCGGCGAAAGACAACTTGGCCGATGCGATGATTTCAGTCGGAGCCACGCTTGGTGTGCTATTCGCTTATTTTCAACTGCCTTGGATGGACACGGTCTTAGCAATTGTGATTGCCGGCATGATCATCCGGACAGCGATTCAAATCTTTTTAGATGCCACCCATCAGCTTTCTGACGGATTCCCTCCACATCTCGTCGAGTCCTATGAGGAAACAATTGAACAATTTGAGCGTGTGAAAGAAGTTCGGGAAATCAAAGGGCGTCATCTTGGGAATCACGTGATGCTCGATGTGACGATTGCAGTCGATGGCGATTTGACTGTGGACGCGGCCCATGAATTGTGTGACGATATCGAACGGAAACTAGATGAAGAGCATGCGGTCGATTCGGTGCATATTCATATCGAACCGGTTTGATGTTCGGTTATCTTTTGCGCTTCATGAAGGGATTCGTTTATAATAAGCGCAGACAGATATTGAACTACTAGTTAAGGAGGGCACGGGATGAACATCGTGCGTCAACCTATTCGCCAGATTGATGAGATTGAATATGAACACTTTCAAAAATATGGAGAAAGTGCATATGGCGTTTCTGCTGAAGAGTTGAAAGGGATCCTCGAGGAAATGGGGGCGGAGCAACTTTATCACGCAGAAGAGCATAGTTATGGAGAAGACTTCTATTACGACTTGATGGTCGATGACAAACTGGTCGGTAAAGTCTTGTTACTCAAGCTTGCCCGCGTATACCAACTCGACCTGATGGTGTTCGATGCGTACAAAAACAAAGGATATGCGACGGAAGGTTTGCGTCTTGCCTTACTGGACTCAAAATTGATGGATGGACAAACAGTCCGGGCTGGCATCCCACCGACGAGCCCACATCAACAAGAGATGCATCATGTTCTTATTCAGAACGGGTTCGAAAAGCGGAACGGTTTGTATTATTTAAATTTTAAGAAACGATATGTGGTAAACCATTAAGCTGACGGCGTCTCGCACGTCAGCTTTTTTCATATGGAGGGGTAAGGATGAAGCAAGTCACCATTAAAGACATTGCGGAGCTCGCTGGTGTCGCCAAAAGTACGGTCTCACGCTATCTGAACGGTGGATCGGTTGGAAAGGCAACAAGGGAAAAACTCGACCGGGTCATTCGAGATACGAACTATGAGCCGAATCAGTTCGCTCAAAGTCTCAAGTCGAAACAGACGAAGATGATTGGGGTCATCGTTCCACGGCTCGATTCGTATGCCGCCTCACGGACGATGATGGGGATTGATGAACAGCTCACGGAACGAGGATATCAAATGCTCGTCGTCAATACAGCACAACAGACGGAACGAGAAATCGAACAGCTATACAATTTAGCCAAACAAAAAGTCGCCGGAATCATCTGGCTTGGAACGACGGTCACGGAACGTCATCTTGAGGCGATTGAGGCGATTCAAATCCCGGTCTTGTTGATTGGTCAGCAACATGACAATGTCCATAGTCTCGTCTATCCTGACTATGATGCGGCCTATGCGCTCGGTAAACAGTTCACGGAGTGGGGTCATCGAAACGTGGTCTATGTCGGGGTGTATGAATCGGATATCGCGGTCGGTCAAGCACGCCGTGACGGATTTTTGAAGGCGTTTCAAGAATCGGAGGCAAATGTCAAAGTCATTCAAACGACGTTTAAGATTGAGGACGCCATTCCAATCGGTGAACAGTTGGCGAATGATGTCGGCACTGTTTCGTTGATTGTTTGTGCGACCGACAACATTGCGTTAGGCGTCTTGAAAGGATTAGCGAATCAAGGGGTCTCTGTCCCGAGAGATGTCTCTGTCAGTGGATTTGGAGGATATGATTTCACGGAAGTCCTGCATCCATCCATCACGACGGTACACCTTCCTTATCGCCGAACTGGTGCGAAAGCTGCCGACATGATGCTACAGCTCTTACACGGTGAACACGTCCCAATGAAAACGTTCACAATTTTTGAATTAAAAGTGCGCGAGAGCGTTGACAAGTTGAATTAAATCGTTTACATTTGTGTTGCGGAACCGGTTCCGCAACATTTTTTATTCTAAAATGGAACCGGTACCAATCGTATAAAGAACTCATATGATTTTTGGAGGTGGACGATATGAACACCGTACATTGTATCGGCGAATTGTTGATTGACTGGGTATGCGAGGATGCGTCTAGCGATCTCGTGAACGGGACGACGTTCGTCAAGAAAGCGGGAGGCGCACCTGCGAATGTCGCGGCAGTCGTCAGTAAGCACGGGGGACAATCCAGTTTCCTCGGACAGGTTGGAGATGACCCGTTTGGTCTCTTCTTGAAACAGACGTTGGTCGAGAACGGCGTCCGAACAGAAAACCTTGTGGAGTCTGGAGATACGACATTCGCATTCGTATCGATTCAAGAGGACGGAGAGCGGGACTTCACATTCCGTCGCGGAAGTGACGGGGAGTATGCCTTCGAGTCGATCGACTTATCGGTGATCGAGTCAGGAGACATCATTCATTTCGGCTCGGCGACAGCACTACTTGATGGGAAATTGAAAGACGCGTACTTTAAGTTATTGCAATTTTCAAAGCGGGATGGCTTGTTTATCTCGTTCGACCCGAACTATCGGGATGCATTGATCACGGATCTCGAGCAATTTAAACAAGATGCGAGACACTTCATCGCGGAATCGGACTTCATTAAATTGAGCGAAGAAGAAGCGCACTTGTTAACCGGAGAAGAACAACTAGAAGACGCTGTTCGTGCACTGCTTGAATTAGGTGCAAAACAGATTGCCATTACACTAGGGTCTCGTGGGACGTTGATTGCGACAAGCACGCATCATGAAATCGTTCCTTCAATCTCAATCGACAGTATCGATTCGACGGGAGCGGGAGATGCGTTCGTCGGAGCTTACTTATATCGGTTGTCAACACTCGGGTTTGACCCGGAGCGCTTACGTTCCGACATTGAATATGCGAACGTAACGGGTGCATTGACATGTACAGCTTATGGCGCAATTCCAGCAATTCCATCACGACAACTTGTGAATGAAACGTTAGGAGGGAAATGAAGATGGATTACAAAAAAGAAGCAGCATCGATCCTAGAGGCGATTGGTGGGAAAGAAAACGTTGCGGCAGCCGCGCACTGTGCGACTCGCCTTCGACTCGTATTGAACGATGAGTCGAAGGTCGATGAGAAAGCACTCGAACAACTTGATGTGGTTAAGGGAACATTCTCTACAGGCGGACAATACCAAATCATCATCGGACAAGGTACGGTCAACAAGGTCTATGCGGAATTTTCACAATTGACTGGTCTTGGAGACATGTCGACGACAGACGTGAAGTCAGCCGGAGCGAAAAAAATGAACCCGCTCCAACAGTTCGTCAAAATGTTATCGGATATCTTCGTTCCAATCATCCCGGCCATCGTCGCCGGTGGTCTCTTGATGGGGATCAACAACTTATTGACGGCACCGGATTTGTTCTTTGATGGTCGTTCGTTGATTGACCAGTATCCAGGCATGGCCGACCTCGCAGCGATGATCAATACGTTCGCAAACGCCGCCTTCGTCTTCCTTCCTGTACTCATAGGGTTCTCCGCAGCCAAACGGTTCGGTGGTAACCCGTACCTAGGTGCAGCGCTCGGGATGATCATGGTTCACCCGGACTTGATCAATGCATACGCTCAGGCAAGTGTTGAAGAGATTCCGGTTTGGAACATTTTCGGACTCGAGATTGAGAAGTTAGGATACCAAGGACAAGTCTTACCAGTCCTCGTCTCGACGTATATTTTATCGAAGCTTGAAATTAACATTCGGAAGTTTATGCCGGCATCACTTGATATCTTGCTTACGCCATTACTTTCACTCCTCTTCACAGCGTTCATCACGTTCGCCTTCGTGGGTCCGATTACACGCGAAGCAGGGAACTTAATCATTGATGGGTTGGTATGGACGTATGATTCACTCGGATTCGTCGGTGGCTTGATCATGGGTCTTCTCTACGCCCCAATCGTTATTACGGGGATGCACCATAGCTTCATCGCGATTGAGACACAGCTTCTCGCCGATATCGCCGAAACAGGTGGATCGTTCATCTTCCCAATCGCTGCGATGTCGAACGTCGCACAAGGGGCAGCTACCCTTGCGGTCTTCTTCTTAACTGCTGATAAGAAGATGAAAGGTGTCGCATCAGCATCAGGGATCTCAGCATTACTTGGAATCACAGAGCCTGCTATGTTCGGGGTCAACTTAAAACTACGTTATCCGTTCATCGCAGCCATCGTCGGTTCAGCCATCGCTTCTGCGTTCATCGTTGGAAACGACGTATTGGCAGTAGCGCTCGGTGCTGCCGGATTACCAGGTATTATTTCAATCGCACCGGGTTCGATCATCTCGTATATCATTGGCATGGCCATCGCCTTCGCCGTGACATTCGGATTGACATTCATCCTAGCGAAACGACAAGCAAAAAAAGAAGCGGTCAAACAAGCCGCATAACAAAAAGGAAGTGACACTATGAATTGGACGAAGGCCGAACGTTATCGTTCACTCCGTGACGTGAGCGCCCTCGAGATGGAGGTGCTCCGTGCAAAGACGGCCGCATCCCCGTGGCGGTTTGGGTACCATATCCAGCCGCCGACGGGCCTCCTCAATGACCCGAACGGCTTCGCATATTACGATGGAGAGTACCATCTATTCTATCAATGGTTCCCGCTCGGGCCAGTTCACGGTCTCAAACATTGGTATCATGTCAGTTCGAAAGATCTTGTCCATTGGACCGACCGCGGGGTGGCGTTAGTCCCTGAAACGAAAGAAGATTCCCATGGTGCCTATTCAGGAAGTGGTTTCGTTGTGGACGACACCCTTCACGTGATGTATACAGGGAATCATCGTACGGACGATTGGACGCGTCACGCCTCGCAAATCATCGGTGTACTGCGTGAAGGGATGATCGAGCGGCGCAACGTGGCCATCCCGGATATTCCGGCCGGTTACACGGAACATTTCCGCGATCCGAAAGTATGGGAAGAAGATGGATCATATTATGCGATTGTCGGTGCACAGCGAACGGATGAGACAGGATGTGTCGTCTTATATCGTTCGACCGACTTGAATGAATGGACGTTTTTAGGTGAAGTGAAGACGGGGCTCGAGCGGTTCGGTTACATGTGGGAATGTCCTGACGTGTTTGAACTGAATGGAAGGCATGTCCTCATTTTTTCTCCGCAAGGGATTGAGCCTGAAGGTCATCGCTATCACAACATCTATCAATCTGGATACGTCACAGGCACTCTTGATTTAGAAACGCTCGTCTTCACGCACGAGTCGTTTGAAGAGCTCGACTTCGGTTTCGACTTTTACGCTCCACAAACGACGGAGCATGACGGGCGTCGTATTCTAGTCGGTTGGATGGGCCTACCGGAAATCGAATATCCGACAGACCGGTACGGCTGGGCACATGCGTTAACACTGCCACGTGAACTATCAGTGGAAGATGGTGTATTGAAACAACGACCTGTCCCAGAAATGAAGCAACTACGACAAGACCAGTTTATTAAAGAATCGAGTACGCTGATCGACATGGTCACTCCTGAACGTTATGAATTGGAACTGTCGACTTCTGGGGAAGACTTCAAACTTGAACTGTTGAAGACAGAAGATGAGTCGCTTGTGATTCGATACGAGAAAGAAACATCCGAATTGACCATCGACCGGACGAATGCAGGTGAACCGTTCGCAACCGAGTTCGGGACGACTCGGACCAAGGTGATCAACGTCACATCCCTTCGGCTGTATGTCGACTCATCGAGTGTCGAGTGTTTCGTCAACGACGGTGATGCTATGGCAACCCTTCGCGTCTTCCCATGTGATGGTGAGAAACGGGTTCGCTACGTCGGAGACGGGGCAAGTTTAGTCGGTTGGAAATTTGAATGAATGTAAAAGCTGAGCGTTTGCTCGGCTTTTTAATTTTTCCAAATGTTGAAACCGTTTCGATTGGATCTACGTATAGATGAAGAGAAGAGAGAGGTGAGAGAATGAATAAAATGATGAAGTGGGTTGATGCGATTCGAACGATTACCGCACCATTTGGAGATCCGATTGGAGAGATTGAGAATGAAGAAGTTGAACGCGTGATGGTGGCGGAGTCGACGGTGCGCGGAATAATGAATCCAGAAGTGAAGTTAGAGTTTCATGAATTAAGCCAGGTGCGGGTGTTCGCGGAAATGCTACGTAGTTCAGAAGAAATCGAGGACATCGAAATTGAAGTGGTACCCGATTTTGATCTCTTGCTGCAATTTAAAGGTGGCGATTAAGAACGATATCAGCTGTGGCTCGGTCAACCGAACCGTCCGAGTGTCATCACGCATCTTGAGCGAACGGATGTTTTCTGGCGACTACCGGAACATACGACGAATCAATTGATTGATGCCCTCGGGTTAGATACGTAAAAAAGCACCTCTTTTTGAGATGCTTACGAGTTGAATCGGATAAACCGTTCGATTTGTCGCTCTGATTTTCTTGCTTGTCGTCCGACCCAAATCAAGTGGCCGGGACTGTTCAGGATTGTTAACTGAGCATGCGGGATCAATCGCTTCGCGTAATGCGCATGACGAACGGGGACGGCCTTGTCATTTTTTGAATGGACGATGTAGGTCGGGCAGGTGACACCGAGTAAGACCTCACTTGAGACACTTTGTTTTAAATCGAACTGTGCGCCAAGTCCAAACGCCATCTGATTCGCGACACGTTTTAGGAGAAAGATGTCGTAGGGTGACACCTCTTCTCGAATCGTCTCGAGTGCCAACACACTCGTCGATTGAATCATACGGGCCGTCGCTTCGAATGGATGTTTTTGAATGGCACGAGCGATGAACTGTTTCATGATGTATTGAAGTGCGATAAATGCGGGTTGGACGACATTTCGGCTGACCGTGTCCCGATACGGGAAATCAACGACACTCGTCACGGCGGCAGCGAGGGTCAAACTAAGGACACACTGATTCTGTGAAGCGAGCTCGATCGCGGTCGGTCCTCCGGCAGAGATGCCATAGACATGATATCGATCAATATCTAGCATTTGCATCAAGTGAGAGAGTCGGGATGCAAACAATTGAGGAGATGCTGAAAAAGAGTATGGTGTTTCTCCATATCCGGGTCTAGATGGGACAATGACCCGGAAACCGGATAAAACGAGTTGGTCCACATGGTATGGTTCTAAACTCGATGACTGGGTCCCATGGATCAGTACGATGACGGGACCGTGACCGCGGTCTATATATTCGATTTTTGAGCCGTCGACGTGTGCATAATATTTCAACTTAGATGGCGCCTCCTTAAACGTTTTGTAATGGAAAATACCTTTATTTCGTGGAAATAAAATGATAATGTCTGTTTATACATAATTTAGACAGAGAGACGAAAGGGGATAGAACCGTGAATAACCGAGAGCGGTTACTTGAAGTTCGACGTTTCTTCGAACGTTACACGGACGAAGCGAATCCAAAGACACTAGAAGATTTGCTCGAGTACTTGTCAACGATAGGAGATACTTCTAAGTTAGCAAAAAAATCGGTGAAAGACGATATCCAGGCACTGAATAATTCGGGGTTTGAAGTGCAGGATGAATTGGAGAAGAATGGTCTCGCTAAAAAGTATTGGCATTCGGCCCGCTTATTTGAGATTCATGAACTCCGGATGATGGTCGATGCGATTGTCGCAGCGAAATTTATCTCGGAAGACGTGACCGAGGAAATTGTAGAGAAACTTCAAATGCTGACGAGTATCCCTGAAGCGAAGACGCTACAATCGATCATCAAGACGCCGAAGAAAAAACACGGACACATTCCTTACCATATCGATCGTATCCAACGGGCCATTCATGAACGAAAAGCTATCTCGTTCCAATATACAGACGTCGTCGGATTTGATGTGACGAAACGAACGTTCCCGCTCCGCCGTGACGGAGAGCGATACGTCGTTAATCCAATCGATTTGCATTGGAATCACGAGCAGTACTACTTGATCGGGATCGACGAATCAATCGGAGAGGTGCGGAACTACCGGGTTGACCGCATCGTCAATTCGGAGATTGTGGAAGATGGCACCATTCGTCCGAAGCATCATTTACCTGATGATTACTATCAAAAATCATTCAATATGTATAACGGATCTGATGAACAAATCGTTTTGTCCGTCGACGAACGCGTTCTCCCGGTCATCTTTGACAAGTTAGGGGAAGACGTTTCTGTTTCTGAACATGGAGAACGATTCCTCATCCGTTTCGACGCAGCCGTATCTGACGGATTCATTTACTGGTTGCTCTCTTTAGGGTCACAAGTAGAAGTGGTCGAACCGCTCACGCTTCGTGATCATATGAAAGCAACGATTGAGAAGATGGCAACTACTTATGAAAATACAAGCATTCATTCATCCATCGAGTAAGCAGATGTGCTATACTGCTTGCGACACTAGATGAAGGGGGACAGGCGGATGTTGAATTGGATGCCATTGATCATTCCGATTGTCGCTGTCATTTTCGTAACGATCGTCGCAAGGCGCGCCATGAAAATGGATAAAGAGAATTAATAAGAAGAGACATCGTCCAGTACTGGGAGGTGTCTCTTTCGCTATGGAGGTAGAACGTGGATACGATTACACATACGTTATTCGGTTTGACGCTATATGGTGCAGCCGATAAACGGGATTTACAACAACATGAAAAACGAGCCTTGTTCGTCACGACACTTGTCGGGAGCCAAATCCCGGACAGCGATGTGATTTCTCGGCTATGGGACACAGAAGGGATGTATCAGATGTGGCATCGCGGCATCACCCACTCGATTTTTCTCGTCCCACTCATTGCCTTGCTCATCTACATACTCGTTCGCCTCCTCTTTCGCGTGACGGACATTCGCTATTTTTGGTGGGCACTGTTGTCTGTCTTCATACACAACACATCTGACTTGTTCAATGCATGGGGAACGGGCTACTTCGAACCGATCTCTGACGTGAGGATCACATTCGGTGTGATCCCGATTGTCGATTTCGTCTATTGGGGAATCTTCTTGGTCGCCTGGCTCGTCGCTCGGAAGCAGGAAGTTCGTTATAAGACGTATCGGTATGCATGGGCTGCCCTCGTTCTTTATGTCGCGCTTCAAAGTGCGCAGGGCGCCTATTTATATCAGTCTTATTCAAAGGAATATGACGAAGTGGCGCTCTCGGCTTCATTTATCCCGACTCAGTTCACGGTCATTACGAAGACTGACGAGGACGTATCGCTCTTTCAAGATTCGATATATCAAGAAGCGACCTTGCAATACGAATTGACGAGTGCCGAAAAGGCGAGTCTTGAACCATTGTTTGAAGCGAATCATGAGGCGCGCACATTGACCAAATGGTCGCCGTTCGTCGTCATCGTAGCAAACGAAGAACGGCTCGGCGTCTTTGACCCGCGGTTTTATGATGGCGAATCCTCATTTTTATATGAATACATCGAAAGGTAGGACAACGGATGGGACGTATACGTTATCTCTTTATCTTCGCTTACGAACAGGCACTTAGTTGTATCTTTCCGGTCGCCATCTTCGGAGCGCTTGCCGTCACAAAGTTTGTAGAGTTACCACTCCCACGATATGACGTTTTACTCATCTGGTGTTTGTTCGTTCAAGTCGTCCTTGTGAAGACGGGGCTCGAGACGATGGAAGAAGTGAAGGTCATCAGCTGGTTCCATGTCATCGGTCTTGGACTTGAATTATTCAAGGTGCAGATGGGGTCATGGAGTTATCCGGATGAGGCGTTCACAAAAGTGTGGGGCGTCCCGCTCTATGCCGGATTTATGTATGCGAGCGTTGGTAGTTACGTCGTCCAGGCATGGCGTCGTCTCGATTTACGATTTACGAAGATGCCGCACCCAATCATCGCCTTCGGACTTGGCATCGCCATTTACTTCAACTTTTTTTGGCACCATGTTTGGTTAGACCTACGGTGGCTGTTAATCGCATTCATCTTTTTGGCGTTCGGTCGCTCGGTTGTCTCGTATAAACTCGACGATCGACGATTTGAGATGCCGGTCGTCCTGTCATTCTTCTTGATTGCCTGCTTTATCTGGCTCGCTGAAAATATTGTCACGTTCTACAACGGCTGGGCGTATCCGGACCAATTGAACGGTTGGGCCATCGTTGATTTAGGAAAACTGTCGTCCTGGTTCCAACTCGTCATCATCAGTATCCTCCTTGTCGCTTGGCAAAAGCGAAAATTGGAGTATGAATTACCTTAAACTCGACATGTGTCGAGTTTTTTTGTGAGGGGACACGAATCCTTTTTTGAAGAAAGTCGTATTGTAAAACGAGGTGATTCGGTTGTTGGAAATTGTACTTACTTGGTTGATTGGATTATTGTGTCTAGGATCTCTTGTCATCTATTGGAGAGAGTGGCGAAAGACTCGGAATCGAGTCAAACTAGGACAAGCTTGTCTCGCAATGTTTTGTTCGTTTCTTGTACTTGGAATGGCAGGCATGGAAACGTACGACCGCATGACGACGAATCACATCGTCGAGACGGGAGAATGTTATGTCGTCGATGACCGATCATCGAAGGGTTCATCGAACGTGACGCTATGGTTCGGAGAGCGGTCATACGGCTTCAAGGAAATTCCGGACGTTGCATATGGTCCAGGATATGTGTTTACGTGTCGCGCAATAATGACAAAGCAGATGCAATCAGGAATCGATTATGAGTTGCGATCACTTGACGGTGAGCTATTATATTCAACTCGTTCAGATGATTGATTGCGTGAAACTCAAAAACAAAACGTGTTCAAAGCTAATTTTATAGCTTCGAACACGTTTTACTATGATTGACTCCTGTACGTATGCCATAAAAGCAACATCATGACGATAAAACCCAGTCCTCCGACTAAATTGGTTATGAACAAGATGTGCTGAGACGATAAGAGACGGAGTATGGCCTGCCATATCAAAGACAGTGAAATTACGACAAAAATGAAAACACCAAATGGATTAGCGAGAATCGCAATAAGTTTATGATTCATTGTCATTCACTAAATGACCGGAATTTCTTGAACGCCATACCGATCATTTCGATTCCTTCATCTTGTTTCGTTTTCTCTCTAAAAAGATCGGAAGGATATTCAAAAAGATTGCCGCAACCGTCAAGAACCATAGCGCACGCGACATACCGGGTACGACATCTGTTATGGCAGCCCAGTCCTTAGCTTCGACCCACATGTTGAGCAAGCTATATTCGGCGCATAACGTGAGAGCAACTAATGATAGGGCAATCGCCATCGGCAGCTTATAGTCCTTCTCCATCATAAATACGGTCAAATTGATGAGCGTCGCCCCGATCGCCGCCAATCCAAAAATAATCCACATCCTTTAACCCCCTAAATATTTCTATCTATACATTGTATCATACAAATTAACCCAGATAAATTTCAGAAAATTGTTTCTATTTACATAATAAATATGCTAGAATCAGTGGAAAGTGTCTTTGGATATTATTCCCTTTAGAAAATGAACAATCAACCGGACATCCTTTCACACTTTTGATTGAGAGATTTGCATTCAAAAGGAGATAGAACTATGACGTATATTGCTCGGAAATCAGTTCATCTGATAATCGCATTTTTCATCTTGATTGCGATTAGTGCGCTACCGTCGCTTGTCGTTCAGACGGATTTTAGTCTGACGAATTATTGGAACGGCATTCAACAACAGATGGACCAATTACAGAAACTAGAGGACATTACATATTACAACATCACCGCGCAACGTTACTTGCCACTCTTGCCGGCACTTGGACCGCTCGTCAAAGAATCGGTCATCATTTTTACCACGGCACTCGCGGTATCGACCTCGCTAGGATTAATGTATGCGTACCTCTACTATCGGAGCGGGAGACGCGTTCGTACCGTTTTACACCAAACGAGTCAGACGCTCGAGATGGTACCAGATTTGTTCTGGTTAATTTTTTCTCAATTTCTTGCGATTACAATCCATAAGTCGACAGGGTTCGATCGCATTGAAGTTGCCGGAGGATTCGCAGAATATATACGGTTTCTCCCAATCGTCACATTGACGCTGACGACATTATTCTTCTTTATCAAATGGTTGACAATTCATATTCATGAACAAGAAGCCATTCCGTATCTCGAACTCGCGCAAGCGAAAGGGATTCGACCGAGTGGACTGTTTTGGAAACACTTATTACCGAATATCATCTATCGGTTTTACCTCTTTTTCCGTTCGAACATCATTACCATCTTATCGACACTTTTGATTGTCGAATACTTATTTAACGTTCAAGGGTTATTTCGATTCGCCGTCTACAACCCGCAGATGGAGATATTACTGGTTATCTTATTCGTCATCTATATCCCGATTTTTCTGTTGGATTTACTGATTGAATGGATTATTCCGAATGCATGGAAAGGAGGGATTTGATGCGCCGAGTATTAATACGTGACCCGATTTTCATCTTCTGCTTTGTTATCGTAGCGGGGCTATTGTTGATGAGTTTTGGAAATACCGTGTTTCGTGATGGGAATGTTGATCAAACCCTCATGCTCTACTCTGATGAAGGGAGACTCATTGGAATACCACCATTAGAACCGTCAAAATATCAATGGCTCGGGACGGACAATGCTGGATATGATTTATTCCAAATGCTCGTGGAAGGATTTAAGTGGACCGTTGGCATCTGTGCGCTCGTCGCATTCGGACGGATGGTCATCGGTCTATTGATTGGCATCCCTCTTGCTTTCAGGGGAGCTCGCTTAAATCAATTCTTTAAAACGTTATTGGACGGCTTTTTGATTCTGCCGATTTCATTGATCGCATTGATGATGTTAGTAGGAACACTGACCTTTTTTGATTCGACACAAGTGCCTCCATTATTTGATCGAGTAAAGATTGAACTAATCGTCTTAGTCGTTCTCGGATTGCCTGCCGTCACGTTATACCTAATCACGGAGATTCGACAATTGCTTCAACAAGAGTTCATGATCGTGGCTCAGACGCTTGGTGGCAGTGTCTGGCACCGTGTGAGATTGCATCTATTCCCACATCTCGTTCCAACCCTCGTGATCGTCTTCATGCAACAGTTTGTCCAAACGCTCATGTTGCTTATTCATCTCTCGCTGTTTGGGATTTTCTTCGGAGGAACGGTCATGTTACATGAAGGGATCATGCCGACCGTCTATGAATGGTCTTCGATGTTCGGGTATTATTTCAGACAGTTCACCGCGATGACGTGGATGACGAATCACTTGTTTCTCGTTCCGGCCATGTCACTTGCTGCGCTCATCTTTATCTTCAACTTGTTGACGAGCCGCCTCGAGCGAGCATTTAAACTCAGACGTCAAGAACCGGTGGTGACCGAGGTAAGTCTAGCAGAATCCGAAGCGGCAGCTGCTTCTCTTTCGAATCCATTCACCCCCGTTGATTCAACCATGTCATTAAGGAAGGAACCGGATGATATCGTATGATATGATCCGGTTTTTCTATGTCGAATGGACTGAACTGTCTTGTTTGAGGGAAAGTGTATAACAGATTAAGGTGACAATTGATGAATGGAGTGAATCAATATGAAAGCTGTGATTTGTACCGCGTATGGGCCACCTGAAGTACTTGTCATTCAAGAAGTGAATCAACCGAAGCCGAAAAGCAATGAGTTGCTGGTTCGAGTCCATGCATCGGCCGTCCACTCGGGAGATCGACGCCTCCGAGCACTAGACGTCCCTCCATTGGGGAGACTTCCCATGCGAATGGTTGTAGGGTTTAAGGCGCCACGTCAACCGATTCTCGGTGTCGTGTTGGCAGGTATCGTCGTGGAAACAGGCAACAGTGTGAAAAACTTTCAGGTCGGAGACAACGTCTATGCCCTGACTGGGATGCGGTTTGGCGGATATGCAGAATTCGCTTGTGTGAACGAATCGAAATGTGTGTTTCAGATGCCCACGCATGCCAGCTTTATCGAGGCGGCTGCTCTACCGTTCGGAGGTACGACGTCGTTACATTTTTTGCGGAAGGCACATATCGACCGGGCGAACAACGTTCTCATTTATGGTGGCACAGGTGCTGTCGGTTCGACTGCCGTACAGATTGCGAAGCATTACGGCGTGCATGTCACAGCAGTTTGCCACGAGCGAAACGTTGAACTTGTGAAGCGACTTGGGGCTGATGTGGTCGTCGATTACACGAAAGAGGGGTACGATCTTGAATTAAATACGTATGATGTGGTCTTTGATGCCTCAGGGAAAATCGATAAACGATTAGCGAAAGCCCATGTGAGCGATAACGGGGCCTTCAGTTCTGTCGCGGGGCAAGGACCAGCCATGGAACGTAAAGAGGATTTGATATTTTTGAACGAATTGTTTGAGTCAGGAGCATTGCAACCCGTCATTGATACGGTATATCCACTCGATAAGATTGTCGAAGCGCACCGATATGTGGACCAAGGGAAAAAGGTTGGAAATGTGATGGTTAGCATTAATGCAGAATAAATTAAATGATAGTATAAAGAGAAGTATCAAATTCTTGCTTTATCGTGGGGTTTGGTCGACAACCTCACTTACATATGAATGGATTCACCAACTAGACAAATCATGAGAGCGGGCGAATAGTCATGAATATATTGATTGGGCAACCGAAGATAGAGCGAAATCTCGAGCAACTGAAGCGAGAGATTGAGTCGAACCCGACGGTGGACTTGATTCTCTATCCAGAGGGATATTGTACATATACAGAATTAGATGGGCTAAGTGACTTAGCAATCAAATTCAACACATCGATTGTTTTAGGGTATCGAGATGACACGAATAAAGATCGGGTCCTCATCATAAACAAGCAAGGTGACACGTTGTTAACGCGACGGAAAACACCAGAGAATGAGCTCTTGTTCATGCCATCAAGTGTCACGGATGGAGCGGAAGAATACGGTTATTTACTTTGCAGGGAGATTTTTATGGGGTGTGAGGGCTTGAAAACGCATGAGCATCTGTCGATCATATTCAATCCAATCGGAGTCGGGATGTTTAGTGAGGAGCAATTCATGGAGTGGTCGGAAGAAGCGAGAAAAATTGCGATGGAACGAAAAGCGATGATCATCGGAACGAGTCATGCAGATGGGTCGTATCGAAATTGTGGAATCTCCATTCCGATCGCATATTGCTTCGATGAAAAGGGGGAAGAGGTGTTTCTATCGAAAAATGATACGAGAACGCGAGTGCTAGAGACTGTTTCAAGAGTTACAATATTCGTCTAATAAACTGTGACATCCTTAAATTAAAATGAAATGCGCGTAGAATGTATATTTATTTCACATACCACAATTTGAATTTGAACTAGAAAACGAGTACTTATGAGATATCTTTTCAAACGAAAGCACAACAGTGATTACAACTGCTCAACATGTGGCACGAGAACCGAAAGTAAAGTCGGTTTTGGATCAATCATGCCAGCAATATTAGAAGGGCTGTCGAAACGGGAGATGAAGAAACGCGTCGTCTTGACAGATGATTATGCGTCCTCGATGAAGCTCATTTCTTTATCAGCGGATGCCTCGAAATTCCAATCATTGGAGAAGACGATCCTTTCATCTGGAATGTCTGGGTATCACTCAGTCCGAATAACTTTTTCAAAGTCATCGATTTATGGGATGAACCAACGCGTATTGACCTCGATTCGATGTTCGGCTGGCTATCGACGGAACTT
The DNA here is from genome assembly GCF_018617235.1 of Exiguobacterium sp. s132. Lineage (GTDB taxonomy): Bacteria > Bacillota > Bacilli > Exiguobacteriales > Exiguobacteriaceae > Exiguobacterium > Exiguobacterium profundum. The sequence goes on from NZ_JACSJU010000001.1 coordinate 735,388, forward strand.
CCTATCTATCCAGATACCATCAATCTAAAGACAAATGTACATATGCGTGCAGTCGGAATACGTCCATTGATTGAACTCGAACCAACGAATCATCCTCTTGCAATGGAGCAACGTAATGGTATCACCAGGTTGCGGGTCGATGATATATTCCGACTCGTTGAACGTAATGGATAAAGGAGGAGATCAGGGTGAGTCAATTGAAGTCATCTTTGATTTTCGATTTGTACACAGGAAATCAAGTGCTCACTTCGATTCAGCAGAAGATGTTGGAGCGAATCGAGTTACTTGTTCACGACAAACGATTCAAAGAACTTGGACACTTCATGCGCGACACTCCGGACATCGAGCAGCTGTTAATTGACTATGTGCTACTTGATCCGACCGATTCATATCGCTGGGATCTGCTTATTGGTTATGAACGGTTGGATCGGATTGAAGATTATGATCGAGTGAACGCGTTTTGCCGAACAGCTTTTTCATACCATCCAGATAAACCCTTCTACTTTGCCTTGGCGTTATATGATATAGGATGGAATGATTTCGAGATGGACGAGGAAGTCATTGAGGTAGCGAATCGATTGATCGAAGCAGCAACACCTGAAATTTCTGCATTGATTTGTCTAAGCATGTCAAAAGTGCTACGACATAAAGAGCGCGAGTATCTTCAAATGGCAATCGAGCGATGTCCGTGGGCAGTGCAGCCAACCTTTTCTTTAGGTGAGCATTACAGCCGGTTTAATCAGAGATTGGCTAAAACCTATATGGAAAAAGGTGTGGCTCAATTGGTTCTGACTTTTGATGATTCAGGTGAAAAGTCAAAGCCAGTGATTGGTTTCAATCCACACACTTGGCAGAGGGATGTTTGTAACGAGCTGTTAGGGATGGATATGAGTTGGACAGAATATAAAAAGTACAAGCGAATGATCAAATGAAAGAATTAAGAATAGTGATAAGGAATGCGAGGGAAGAAATCATGAGAATCACAGAAACGACACTCTACACGAACCGACTTGACGAAATGAAACGTTTCTATACGGAACGACTTGGATTATCAGTCAGTGAGGAAGACCTGACCAGTTTTCGAATCAATCTAGGTGAAGATGCGTTGGTATTTCAAGAGGCTAAAACGGAGCAAGAGCGACAATACCATTTCGCTATCAATATTCCGGCTAATCGATTCAAAACAGCGAAAGAATGGCTGATGTCACGTGTCCCGCTTTTGACTGAAGACGGTGAGGACGAAATCTATTTTGAAGGAATCGATGCATCATCGCTTTATTTTTACGATATGGATGAGAATGTCGTCGAGTTGATTGCTCGACATTCGATTAATCCAGAAAGTAACATCGAGTCCTTTTCGTCGAATGAATTTCTTGGAATTGGCGAGATGAGTTTGACTGTGGAAGATCCGCTACATGTCGCACAAGAACTTTCAAACATCGAGATCCACCGCCGAGACGGTAACCAAATCGATGAGCGTCATCTGAACTTTTTAGGCGCATCGAATAGCGAGACATACATTTTATTAGTTCCTGCAGGTCGTGTGTGGCTGTTTTCACCAAAACTGTCGATTCCGAGCCCAATTCAGATGGTACTTGATCAACGATACATCGTCGAAATGGATGAGAAACACGAAATTCATATTCACTCCATCAAAAAATGAGTTCACAATTGAACTCATTTTTTAGTCTTTAGATTCGACATACCGATGAATTTCTTCTAATCGTATGACTGCGTTCTCCAAGTTCACTTCAAACGATTGGTCTGAGCATTCAACAGTGAGCGAATCACCGTTCTGACGTGAATAATCTAGTAGTAGTGGTCTGATTCGTTCATGTACAATTTGTGCATTTTCGATTGAAGTTCGAGGGAAAATCATGGCGAATGTGTCTTGCGCAACCCGATACTTCTTGTCCGTTCGTCGAGTCGCTTCGTGAAGTTCGTCACTAAAATAGTATAAGAACCATTCATATTCGGATGAACCATACTGTTTTTCAAAATGATCGAGAATGGGCAGTGTGATGAATGACACCACGAACGTTTCACCGTGGCGAATCAACCGATCCCGTTCAGCCTCTATATCCATCAAAAAACGATCACGGTTATCAAAACCGGTCTCTGGGTCGACCGCAATTAACTGACTGACCCTCGCTTCCGCAACCTTTAGTGCAAACTGGGCATGAAACAGCTTGACTTGGAGCCAGTAAGACAACCCCGTCAAAATCGCTAATAGTAATAAAATATATAGTTGCGCAGTAGCGGCAGTCTCATACACAGGCATCGTGATTAAAAAGTAAGCAGCGAATCCTAACAGAATGAGTACACCAGACGCTCGGTGAATAAGCAAAGTTGAAAGATAAAGAATCGGAATACAGATCATCCACCAAACGGGTAGATGATTCAGGATCAGCACAGAGGAAAGTAGAATACTACATGTCAACGATACAACGATGAGTGCGATTAGTTGTATGGACATCGTTGTCCAGTGTCTCATAGGTATCCTCCTCTTAAAAGAAATAAATTGCAATGATAACACTATTATCCATTTTCCGAAATAGTGATTGTTCAAACCGATTCGAACACTTGATTCATTATAAGTGATTCACTCTATTTTAAAAGGCTTATTTTTGAAAAGACGTGAATGTTTGCGAACACTTCTTTAGAAAAAGAAGTACGAACGATTGGTGTATAATGGAAAAAGAGGTGATAGCATGAATCGAAAACATATATTGCTCGTCGGAGGGACGGGGATGTTGGCAGGACTCGCATCTTATTTGGCAATCGAACATGATGTCACGGTCATTGGACGAAATAAAGAAAAAATGGCAAGCGTCGTACAAAGAAATCCTGAAACGTGTCATCCGCTGATTGTTGATTATTGCGATGAGGAACTACTTTCAAACGCACTACAGAGTGCAGTGCAAAAAAACGGTCCATTTGATCGAGTCATCGCGTGGGTGCACCGAGGCTCAGGGAAAGCGATGCAACTCATTTTGAATCATTCGGAAACTGCAGAGGTGATACATATTTTAGGTAGCCGGGCGAATCCGGAATATGAGAAGGCATGTCTATGTCTCAATGAACAACAGCTGTATCGGCAAGTCCAATTAGGTGAAATGCATAAGTTGGCATCTGTCCGTTGGTTGACACACGACGAGATTGTGAAAGGTGTTCACGATGCTATGCAGAACCAAGACGACTATCGATTGATTGGTACACGAAAGGATGACATAAATGTTCACTCGAGAAACGATTAGCGAATGGATGGAGAAGCACCATGTATCAAATTTAGATTTGGCAACTATCACTGAAAGAAGGGAGTTGTCCGCATTTCAATTGGGAGACGTCTCTTGTGAAGGCAGGATGTTCGCCGCCTGTTCGATTAGTAAATTTGTAACGGTGATTCTCATTTTGAAGCTCGTTGAAGATCAGAAGTTAAATTTAGACTCGGAAATCAATGATTATTTCTCTTCCTTCACGTTGAATGATGAAAATGGGATTCCTTCACAAATCACGATACGACAGCTTATCCAACATCAGGCTGGCATAATCGATTTGCCTGATCAGTTCGGGACGATGGATCAATGTACAGAGATCCCTTCGATGGAAGAGATAATATTGGGTAACACACCTTATTATGAGCGACCGGTGTTTATCCAGTCACAGGAAGTTGGAACGTTCCACTATTCAGATTCTGGTTACTGTTTACTCCAACATGCGATTGAGCAATGTATGTCTTCTACATTTGAAAAAATCATGACTGAATACATCTTTGCACCGCTGGATATGAACTCAAGTTCGTATGATTTAGAGAGGATAGAGAAGTATGGCGTTATCGGGATTGAACCAAACGGGTCAGTCGTCTCTCCAAAGTCATGCTATTATCCTTACCCTGCAGCGAGTGGTCTTTGGACAACGGCTTCCGATTTAGCGATACTCGTCAACGCAATTACGAAAGAAGGGTTCTTGAGTAACGAGTCAAGAAGGGTTTTATTCACACCATCTTCCACAAATGCCGAAGTAGGACATGGTCTATTTATAAATCCCAACAAGCCAGGTAAGGGATTCTCATTCGGTTGGGGGATCGGGTTTCAATGTTTGCTCGTGATGGAGAAAGACTCTCCAACAGGTTTCATTTGTTTGTCAAATCGGAATGAAGGGGTTCATCAGTTCGAAGGATTGATTGGACAACTACTGCATATATACACATAACATATTATAAGGAGGATCATACGTTGGCTAGACACTATTCTACTGGAGAAGTCGCGAGAAAACTGAACGTGTCAGTGCGTACGCTTCGATACTATGACCAAATCAATTTGGTCACTCCATCGTATACAAACGATGTACAGAAACGATTTTATAGTGACGACGAAATGTTTCGCCTTCAAAAAATCATGCTTTTAAAATCGATGGCCGTGCCGCTTGATGAGATTCGGAGAATCTTAGATGAGCAATCACTTACAAGCATCTTGTCCGCACATCTGTCCTCGTTAGAAGGAAAGATAGAGGAATTGAAGCAGGCCAGAAACCATACTGTCACACTCCTTCAATCCATGAAGCTTGAAAATGAAAAAATCGATTGGACGAAACTGCAAACTATTCAAGCTAAATCAAATGACCGGAAACAATGGACGGACTATTTTACGGAAGAAGAGTCTGATTCATTGCAATCAAGTTTACCTAAATTAGAAGACGGTGAGCATGATACGAAAAAGTGGATCAACTTGATTCGGAGAATTGAAATTTTATTGGAACGTGGGGTCGCCCCTTCCTCAAAAGAAGCTCAAATTCTTAAAGAAGATTTGACATGGTTAACAGACGAGACATTTGGACAAGATCAACAATTGATTGAATCATTTTGGATGATTCGAAAATCAACTGATGCATCGAATGAATTAGGACTGTATCCAATCGATGCATCGATTCTTGCCTATATTGATTCACTATATCAAGAGTGATTCCCTCACGCCAATGCAGTCAATAGAACGGCTAGCCCATTAAAGGTGCCATGGATGAGCATGCTGGAATAGATAGAGTTGGTCCGTTCATATACCCAAGCAAATACTAGTCCCGATACAAAATTGACGAGTAACGTGTTTGTCGTCGGTAAATGAGCGAGAGTGAATATTCCAGCACTTATTAGCATCCCGATCCAAACCCCAAATCGTTCTTGAAAGAAGCGGTATAAGAACCCACGATAAAAGATTTCTTCATAGAGTGGTGAAACGATAGCCGCCGATCCAAACGCAATCAGTATGGAGATAATCGACAAGTCACTTTGCAAACTCTCTGTTTTTGTATTCGACGTACCGATGCCGAAATATGATTGGACTACGACGATGATGATACTGAGTACAATTAACACAATTGTCCATAGAAAGATCATCCCCGAGTCTTTCCATGAGATGCGGCGAAGTCCTAACGTTTCGAGCGATAAGGTCCGAGGACGTATTGCGACGAGATAGAGGACGGTCATAAATATTATGGCTAATAACAGGCCGATACTTGTTCCTGAATAGAGGGTGTTTCCCCATGACCGCTCTAAAAAGTTGTGTAAGTGTTGCTCGATGAGTAGGGGCGTCACTCCGAATAGAAGAACCATCGTAATTGCGAACTGGTTCCATGTCCAAATGGGAGATATTTTCTTTTGCATTTGATTCAACATCATATTTCCTCCTTATGTGGTTGTAGCCCCATCATATCGGGTGACGTAACGTCACCTGCAAGCAGAAAAATGAAAAAGGAGTATTAAGACTATGGAACAATGGATTGGATCAGCTGCTTTATGCATCAACGAAGAGAAGGAAGTCCTACTCGTAAAGAATCGTGACATACAACAATGGAGTTTGCCATCAGGTGGTCTAGAAGACGGAGAAACTCCGGAACAGTGTTGTCGGCGCGAAGTGTTAGAAGAGACGGGCTATCGCATTTCGATTGATCAACGACTACATTTCAAACGAGCCATCATATCAAACTTTCAGGTCGAGACACATTATTTCTTGGCAACGTGTAAGGAGCGGTTGGCGACCGCAACTATCGACTCGGACATCGATGAAGTCAATTGGTGGTCGATTCATGAATTGGAGCGATTGGAACTTGCATTTCCAGAAGATCTTGAGCTGATTAAACGGTGGAGTGTATGATGAAAAATCAATGAAGCGATTCATCGATTAGAACAAGCCGGTCGCATATAAGCGACCGGCAAATATATTAAGATGCTTCTTCAATTTGATTGTAAGTGAAATAGTTCCGTTTCGAACGGTCGCGCATGACGTACATCGTATAACAACCGATGAGGAAGAAGAGAATGGAGAATGCGAGATAGACCGGGCGAATCCCAACTATTTCGGCAAGGAGTCCAATCCCGAACGTGAGTAGGATGACGAGTACTGATTCTCCCACATTGATAACGCCAGAGAACCGACCCATGATTTCGACCGGGACATGGTGCTGATAGAATGATAAAAATCCGGTATTTGCAAAGGCAAGCGCAAATGTCAGGACAAAAAATCCAACTGAGGCCATCATGAATGACGATGAACTTGCGAAAAGAAGATAGCCGACTGGTGTCATGATGCCCCCGAATCCGATACAAAACGATAAGGATAAGCGGTGACTCCATCTTGAATTAATGAGAGACCCTGCAATAATCCCGATTCCAGCGATACTGACGAGAAATCCGTAGCGGCTCTCAGATAAGTGAAGGACTTGGGTCGCGAATGACGCTTCCAACGAGTCGAGTCCAGACATGAAGATGGTCATGACGCAGAACAAGCCATAAATGAGCGTCACGTATTTGGCATTCGAAGCGAATCGGATGACAACCTTCCAATCGTCAATGATCATCCGCATAGAGAATGGTTCAACAGGCGCATTCGTTCGAAGGTGAGATGGGAGGAGCATCAGCATACCGACCGATCCAATGAGTGCGAAGGCGTTCACAAAAATCGCAAATGTCGGGCTCCCGACTAGAAAGAGTAGACCCGCAATCGTCGGACCTAAAATGAAACCGGATGACTGTACAAAGTTTTTCATCGCATTGAACTTTTGACGGTTCGAGGCAGGTACGAGTTGCGTCATGTAGACCAGGCTTGATGATTCGAATAATGAACTCATCAGATTCAGGATGAAGACGACTCCATAGATGAACCATAAAGAATCGATCCAGCCCAAGCAGAATACGAGACATGCGCGCAGGACATCCAGCAACATCATCAGTCGTCTCGTATCGACCCGGTCAATCAGGCTACCTGACCAAAGGTTCGCCGTGATTGAAGCGAGTGGGACTAATACATAGAGAATCGAGACGGCGAATGGAGATCCCGTCATCTCGAGGACAATCAGGTTGAGCGCGATAAAGTATACCCAAGCACCGAGATTTGAGATTCCGACACTGACGAGCAGTAGCGTAGAGGTTTTTCGAAACGAGTTCAAGTCAATCACTCCTTCTATTTTTTAATCACTTTCGCAACGCAAAAAAATCCCACCCCCAAGAACGAAGTCTTGGGGACGAGATTCTCATCGTGGTGCCACCCCTGTTCGTCCGCACGTCACCGTACGAACCTTGTTTGGTACTGCCGAACGAGTCGGACTATACCTCAACTCTATAACGGGAGTGCCCGTCGCCATATCCCTCGGGGTGAGTTCCATGGCGCTGCTCGGAGTCTTGTTTCGATCCATCTTCTTTACCCTTTTTCACCGGCGGGGCTCTCTACGAAAGATTCATGGATTTACTCTTCTCTTCATCGCGTTTATCAGATCATTTTTGTAAGGATAGCACATTGTGCAAATATTGGAAACGTTTTTGGTAGATAGATGTATATCCCCTTCAAGATACTAAACTATGATTGTGATCTAGGACGCTTTCTTCATTTCTAAAGGTTGGCACTTATCCAGTTCTTTCAAGATTGAACGATAGAAGAAGATTGCCAATATTCCAAAGCAAATATAAGTGATGGCCATCCAACCGGGTGACACGACATTATAAGCCGAAACGCTGATTGCGCCAATGAGAAGCGCACCTCGGTAGCGGAGACCGTTCACGGCCAAGTATTGACTGCGCAGATGGTCTTCTATGAGTCGAGCTAACATGGCTTGATGAATGGGAACATATAGCAGCTCTCCGAACGTGAAACAAGCCGTAGCGAGCACTAGCATTGAAAAATCATGTGAAACCGGTAAAATGGCGAATCCAAGACTGAACAGTGTGACACCCGTGTAAAGTAGCGCACGTTCAGAGATTGATTGGGTCCAACGCATCAACACAAGACCGAGCAGTAACACGAGAATCGTATTCTCCGCTCGAAGCAGTCCGAGAATCTTCGTCCCATCTAGTGAGAAATGAAAGAACGGGACAGCGTGTAACGTTTCAGCAAAGTGAATCGCGAGATAATGCGTAAGCTGCAACTCTAACGACAACGTCAAAATACCTGCGATGAGGTATTTCAAAAAAAGTCGATTCTTTATGACCGTTTCATATCCTGTCCACATACGAGTGGTCTTCCGTGATTTTGTTCGTACAGGTTGATAGTGGTCTTCGAGTTTCAAGTAAATGAAGAAGACACATCCGAATGAGAGGAAGGCTGCCGATACTAACAAGTAGAAGAGATGCTGTTCCAAGAAGAAGCCGCCGATTAAGCTACCGATGACGATGGAACCGTTCATCAGCCAGTAATTGAGTGTATACAAATATTTTCGCTGCTCGGGTCGGCTATCATCAATCAAGATGGATTCGTTTGCTGGCGTGATGGCACTACTCAGAAGATTACTAGAAAAGAAAAAGATAATTAATAAAATGGCACTGTCGATTACATGGGAACCTGCGATTGTCATACCGATATAACATGCGAAACGTAGTATTTCTCCGATGAAGAGAATTCGTTTTCTTCCGTAACAATCGGACAGATGGCCTCCATAGAGACTTGCGATGAATGAGGCAATCATCGTCAAGACGATGAGCGGTCCGGTCTCCGTCGCACCGAATTGTCGAACGAAATAAATCGTCAAAAAAGGAAATACCGCGGTTTGAGTCAGCTTTTGAATGAAGTTCAAGCCAAGTCTAACTTTTAGGTTAGGATGAAGCGATTGAAACATGTGAATCACCATCTTTTCATAAGGTCAGTGAAGTGGCCACTTGACTGTTATGAACAGTATGCGTGATTTGAAGTGAATCATCGTGCACTTTATTGCTCGATTTTGGCGCAATAATCTGGAGGGATGTATGGAACAATTACTTACACTGCCTGACGTCACCATTCATTACGTGTCGTTTATTGGAGATTGGACGACAGAGAGAGAAGAGAGCGTAGAAGACATCGTCTGGGTGCTCGTGTTGGGAGGGAAAATCGGGATTGAAGTGGATGTATTCGAATATCGTCTCCAAGACAGCGAATCGATTGTGATTCAACCGAATCAGTCCTTTCGATTGTTCGCGGATTCAACTGAAACGACTTATGTGAGTTTTCGGTTTACTGCTAGCCGCTTGAGCGGATTTAAAAGCAGGATCAATCCAATGTTTCCTTCGATAGCGGTCATGTCGACAAGAAGGCTGTTAGGGGAGTGGTCAAGTCGAGAGTTATTGGGGAATGCTTCGACAGATGATGTCATGACATTCATTCGACATCATCTAAGCGATTCGATTGTGGATGAAGACATATTTGCACCGGTCTTGCGTGTCATTCATGATTCTTATCATACGGAGCTTCGCATTGAAGACTTGAGTCGAATCGTCCATCAAAGCAAATATCAGTTCATTCGGAGCTTTCGAGAGCGAATCGGTCAGACACCGTATCAATACATCACGAGACAACGCCTGATTCATGCGAAATCACTTCTACGCTATTCGGACCTTACGTTACTCGCAATCAGCCAGGAAGTCGGATTCAATAGTCCGGCTCAGCTGAACAGACATTTCACAGAATGGGTAGGTTGCACCCCGGCTCGATTTCGTGAGAATAAAGGACATCAGCTCAAACGTGATTAGAGAGCTCCAATTGATATTGGATTTGGTGGGGGAGGTCGTGGAACGATCCCTCCAAGCATTGTACCGCATCCACATGATAAAACGTGCTCGTCTCCTCCATATTCATCATCTGGTCACCCAAATCATATAGGTAAACGGGCTTGTTCGTTCCTAGAGCGATCCCGAGCTCTACATGTGCGCCTTTTCCTCCAGGCAAGAGGATGACGACGAAGTCCGCTGTTTGAATTCCAGCAACCTCTTCTTCGCCAATCGCACGTAACGCATCGATTGAAGCGGCACGTTCGTTTTGGGTCCAGTCGTACGTATGACTGTGGTCGAGCGCAATCAGTCGATCACGGATGAACCGTACTTCTTCGATATTTGAAAAGCTTGAACCGACATAAAATCGCATACAAAGACCTCCAATTCGTCACAAATGGTTCATCTGGTAAAGCGCTACGACATAAAATAGGATAATCAACAGACAACAGAGTACAAGGAAAAAAATCACGCTAATCAGGACGAATTTCATCATAGAAAGTGGAAGGTATGATTGAATCAAGCGCGTGATTGATAAAGACGAGAGTACGAGTAAAATGATTGTGCCAACGAACCAAATGTAGTCATACGCGATGTTTGGAATCAGCCAAAAGTAGACGATCGTTATGACGATTAGACTGAAAGCCATCATCAAATCTTTATGCTTTCGTGTCATCTGATTCCTCACGATGAAGTTCCAACTTCAACCGCACCTGTTCGGCATCTTCCGCATCAAACGTGCTGTACCATCTCACATGATCGAGATCGATGATGCGGTAATGTCCGCTGATGATGTTCTGTTGAAGAATGAAGTGGGACCCCTCTTTGATCGCATGCCAAAAGACACGTCCGCCGAGTGTTTTTTCTTTCGGCTCGTATGTGTTCTCGGTTGCAATCAGTTTGACGAATTCAACGGGGTCGTCGCCAATCAAGTGTACGAGAATCTCACTTTCATTGAACAGCGCGCATAGCGTCACAATCGTCGACCAGCTTGCTTCATTTCTCTCCTTCTCGATTTGGATGAGTGTTTTTTTTGAAATCCCAAGTAAGTTCGCCATCTCTTCCTGTGAATACTGGGATTCGATGCGAATCAATTTCATTTTTCGAGAGACTTGTCCAATAAATTCGGATTTTTTCATAATCGGTTCTTCCTTCCTGTTTGTTCGACTCAGAGCGTCGCCGAGCTTATGAAAATCAGTAACCATGAGATTCCGAGAAACACGGTGAATAAAAAGAGACAGACGATGACATAACAGCAAATGTATTGCCAATAGGACAACCGTTTTGATTGATAATAATGGTATGTAAAACTGAATGTCGCAATCCCAATCACTAAGAAAGCGACCATATCCCAGATGATTCCGACTTTCAAAAATGATGGGGTAAGAAATGAAGCGACGAGTGCAAGCGCGACGGTCACTATCCCAGTAGAGATGGCAGCGGATGGTGTTGAAGTGTTTTCCAACAGATCACCTCCTAGTATATTACAAGTGTAATTTTACACTTAAAGTAGTCGATGTCAATTCCCGAATAAAAAAATCCTCCCGAGGAAGGATTTTTTCACGTGTCATCTTTATTCGTTAAATAGGTAGTGAGCGGATAAACACCAATACTCTGTAAGACAAGAGAGAGGAGGATGACGGCAAAGGCGAGAGAAATCATTTCGCTCGATCCGTCAATGTTCTCTGCCTCTAGCCAGAGGACGAGGGCAATCGACATTGTTCCTTTAATCCCGGACCAAGTAAGGAGAGAAGTCGCTGTCAAATCGTCTTTAAATTCCTTTCGCCAGACAGGGATGGAATAGACGAGACCGCCGACAACGATGAACCGGGTCAAGATGGAAAGGAAGAATAATAGGGCTGCGAACGTCCAGAGCGATATAGACAGGTAGCTGGTCGCTTCGATTCCAATCAACAAGAACAAGAGAGCGAGTAGCATGGGAATCACAATATCCCAAAATCCATCCAAGTGACGCTGGACCGATTCATAATTTTCTTTCATGCCAAGCTCATGGGAGAGCATCATGCCTGCTGTCACGGTCGCAAGGACACCCGATACTTCCAGCGCGTCGGCAAGATAGAAAGCCCCGTACGCGATGACGATCGTCAACATGACGAGTTCATGCTTTTTAAAACTGATAATCATCAATTTTTTAAGTACAAATCCAAAGACGAAGCCGATCCCGATTCCTCCAGCAGACACTATCAAAAATTCACTTAAAAAGCTAAGCGTGGAGAATCGCTCTCCCGTTGCGAACATACTAAGAAAAATCGTGAAGATGACGACACTCGTCCCGTCGTTCACCATCGATTCACCTTCGACGACGTCCGCAATCCGCTTCTCTCCTTTACTCCGCTTTAAGATAGCGGTCACAGAAACAGGGTCGGTTGGAATCAAGATGGACGCCAATAAGAAAGAGGCGGTCAAACTGAGTGGTGTAAACAACTCACTGATCCAAAACGTGCCATATCCCATCAAGATGGCAGTCAAGACAAGACCGACCGTACTCAATATCGTGATGATCCCGATATTGTCTTTCAAATCTTTGTATTTGAACTGATAAGCCGATGTAAATAGAAGTGCCGGTAGGAACACCTCGAAGATCATATCTTTTGAAATGAATACCGAATCAAAAAAAGCGATATATGAGAGCGCTATTCCGATCAATACCAAGATGACCGGAACCGGAAAATAATTTCGTTTGGAATCAATCAAATAAATGAAATAGCCAATCAGTAGTAATGTGATGATTTGCTGCGCAATCATGACGACGCCCTCCTCTACAATCAACATGCTATACATTATCTTCCCATTCGAGGTCTAATCAAACGAAAAATGTGGAATATAGGTGGTAGTACATGTCATTTATTCAGGGAGGAATCAATATGGGAAACCCGATTGGAGAGTTATCTTGGACGTTTTATTCCGAATGTGAGGTGCCGAATGATATCACGGAGTCATTCATCGATGGGGAGCGGGCGGTCGCTGCCTATAAGACTGTCCGTGACGTCGCCGTCTTCACGAACAAACGTCTGATTGTCCGTGACGCACAAGGACTGACGGGTAAAAAAATTGAGGTCTACTCGCTTCCGTACGACTCAATCAATATGTACTCGACGGAGAATGCGGGGAGGATGTTCGACTTTAATTCCGAAGTCCAGCTGTTCACTCGCGCCGGTACAATTAAAATTAATTTGAACAAGAAAGTGGACGTGCGTAAGTTCGACCGTCTGCTCGCGGAAGCAATTTTGTAAAACAGTGGACCGAAAATCTTTCGGTCCTTTTATTTGGATTTTTCTGACAATCTCTTATTATACATGATACGATCATACATAATGTGTAACGGAGGTTACGATGCGATTTACAACCCGATTATTGATGATGATGTTCGGCAGTTTGGTGTTGGTGACTGGATTGATTCATCTGGCTCGTTTATTTTGGGAATGGTTTCACGACCCGACAAAAGGTGGAATCGTGCTTTTCTTTTCTGGAGAGGACGGAACCAGCAGTGATGAATATGGAGGGAAGTTTCGTCTGAAAGATGATGAGGATTTTCAATTCTTGAAGAATGACTTTTTAGACTATACGTTCGAAACAGGAGGGACAGTAACCGAGTCGGGAAATTCATACTGGTTATGGTTCCTTATTGGGGGTTTGATTGTTCTTCTGATTTTGACGCTCAGCGTGCTAAGGAAAAGAAAGCGTGTCGTCTCGACCATTGATTTCTTGAGTGACGCCGTAAAACGAAGAGAGCGTAAGGCTAAAGCAAATGGATTTGTGGAATCCAAAGAGGTTCAATGGACCGATAATGCGATTCTGAATGCGCTCATCCAGTTCAATCTGGACTTGCCGATTGCCTCAAGACACCAGTCGAATGAGACGGTGAGAGATTGGTTCAAGCGGATCGGCGTGGAAGAAGTGGACCTCTCCCCATATTGGAAATCGAGATATATGGATGTAGTGGTGAGTGATGAAGAATCTAGACGATTTCGAGCGGCGTTGGAGTTTAAGCGATTCGAAGACGGTAAGGGGTGATGGTGTATGAACGATGAAATAGAGGTGGTTGTTTCCGATGCGCGCAAGTCAATGGGTTCCGCTCGTTTGGTCAAGACCAATCATCAATTCTACATCCATTGGAATGGGTTGATCATAGACTTCAAACGGCATGAATATGTGTCAGGTATTCGAATCATCGACGAGAATTACTTGTTCATTTGGGCGTTTACGATAGAAGGAGAACCAATCAATGCGTGGGTGCTGGATACGCATGGACAGATCAATCATTCCTTTCATGCAGGAAACGCGATTTCAGCAGTTGTAATGAACGATACGGGAATCTGGATTGGATATGGGGACGAGGGCATCTTTGGAGATGGGATCTCGACCGAGGCACTCGTCTGTTTCTCAAAGGAGGGAACCGTACGTTTTCGCTATAATCAAGAGGTCAGAAAGGGCCCGGTCCTTCATGATTGTGACGTGATGTGTGCATCAGAGAAGGGGGTGTGGGTCATCTCTTCAATCGACGGTCGTCTCGTCCATGTCCAAGTGGACGGACGGATTGACTCCTATCCGATGCCACGTCATCTCCTTGACTGTTCCTCGTTGACTATTGAAAACGGTGTAGCCTATGTCGGAAATGAGGAAAAGATTTATCGTTGGCCGTTCAAGGAGAGGAGACGTGCCGAAGTCTTTCAGAATGAAACCAATAATAAGAGAGTATATTAGCTTGCAATATATTTCAAACACCGTATTTTTTAATCATATATAGACAGGGATGAACTAAGTGATTGTACCAATCAATACTAGTATGCAAGAAGACATTCGCAATTTTTTTGTTAAACATTGGGGTTCAACTCAAATGGTCGTTTCTTCGGGAACATACGATTGTGCAGAGCTCGAAGGATTTGTCTACATGAAAACAAATCAAATTCACGGTCTTGTTACGTATGTTATTCGGGATGAAGAAGTAGAAATCATATCTCTTGATAGTCTGATAGAGAATAGTGGGATCGGCTCTCACTTACTCCATGCTGTTGAAGAAATTGGTATGCAGCACGGAGTTAAGCAATTAATCGTCATCACAACCAATGATAATTTGAGAGCGCTTGGCTTTTATCAACGTCGTGGCTATCGTCTAGAACGAATCATTCATGATGCGGTGACGCGGGCAAGAAAACTGAAAGCGACAATCCCACATGTCGGATATGATAAGATTCCTTTATTGGATGAAATTTTACTCATCAAAAAACTGAAAGAACAGAAATGAGGAATTCACATGATCCGTTTTGGCATTATTGGTACAAACTTCATCACAGACTGGTTTATTGACACAATCAATCAGTTGAATGACGTAGAAGTAACAGCTCTCTATTCGCGCACGGATTCGCGTGCTAACGAATATGCAGCGAGTCACTCCATCTTACATACGTTCACGTCACTTGAAGAGATGGCGAAGAGTGATGTCATCGATGCCATCTATATTGCGAGTCCGAACTCACTTCACGCCGAACAGAGTATCTTGTTCATGCAGCATGGCAAACACGTCCTCTGTGAAAAACCACTCGCCTCGAACGTCCAGGAAGTGACTCGTTTGGTTGAAGTGGCGAAGGAGAACCAGGTCGTCTTACTTGAAGCACTTCGAAACTTGTTCATGCCGAATTTTGAACGGATTCAAAAGGCGATGGAGCGAATTGCTCCGGTGCGTCGGGCCGTCTTTAATAAATCACAGTATTCTTCACGGTATGACCTCTATAAACAAGGGGAGAACCCGAATACGTTCAATCCTGCATTCTCGAACGGTTCGTTGATGGACCTTGGTGTGTATCTCCTTGGTCCTGCTTTAAAACTGTTCGGTCAACCAAATGATATCCAGGCGAGCGGTGTGAAGCTGGAATCTGGAGTGGACGGGAGCGGAACGGTCATTCTCTCTTATGACGATTTGGATGTGATCATCATGCATTCAAAGATTCATGCGACATCGACTCCTTCTGAGATCATCGGGGAAAAAGGACGCATCGTCATCGACGATATTGCGACGTGTGATGAAGTCCGTCTAGAGTTGCGAGATGGCACGTCAGAAATCGTATCAGAATCACAGAATGCTCCGATGTCATATGAGATCGAAGCATTCGTCCGTGCGATCGAAGCTAGTGCTTCGGAAACAGTTGTACATTCAGCAAATGACATGATTCGTCTTGCTGATGTGATGACGAACGTTCGAACACAGCTTGGCGTGGTCTATCCAGCAGACAAATAAATACAAACTTAAAACGGTCCTCGATGTCATGTGCGCATCGAGGACCGTTCCCGTTATTCTTTGTTCAAATAGAGATATCTCAGAAACAGCCCCAGAACAATCGTCATAACGACAGCGGGAATGAGTCCGATGAGCAGTAATGTGTTCATACCGTTTCCTTTCTGAGCGATTCGAGACGTTCATGCATCTCATCAAAGGAATGGTTGTCCGTCAACATGCTGAGCTCTGCATCGGCAAGTTCTTTCAATTGAGTTGACCACTCTCGTTCAATCTCGACTTCAGCTTTACTGATTTCCGTGTTGGCCCGTTCGATTTGCTTCGTATGAATCGTTTCAAGACGCGACCGAATCATATCGCGAAGAAGTGAGGTCAACTCATCCTTCAGTTGCGTCCGTCCGTCTCCCTCGAAAAATTGACTCGCATTCTTATAGCGCTTCAATACCGACTGATAAGGTGATGTCTCGAGATGAATCGGTTCGACAGCCTCTCGTAACCATGCCACGTCGAGGTCATGGTCAAATTCAAGCGTCGGAAGGAGCGACGCTTGACGCTCGGTCAACCGTTCGACCAAGGCTACGAATTCGCGTTTAACATATCGCTCCAACCGATACTGGAACACTTGGAGCTCTTGCTGGATATCGTAGGCGTATTTGTCGAGTGTACGTCCGAGTGCGCGCTCCAGGCTCTTTCTCGATCCGTCGACCTCGACCGGATGGAACGTCTCCTTGACGAAGTCCGAGAGGCGGAGGAGCGAACGCGTCTCGAGGTGGGCGAGGAGTTCTTTCGCTTCCCGATCAAACAGGTCAATGAGTGCTGACATATCGAGTGCCGGTGGGTTCTCGAGTAAAGCAATCAATTGTTGACGACGATGTTCTTTCGCCGACGCGTCTTCTTTCGCTTCATTCAATACACGATCAAATGTAGCGAGTAGCGCTGTCGTTTCTTCCTGTATACGCATCGCGTTGGCGAGGCGAAGGTCTTTGTCGACATAGCGTTCAAGTGTTGAGACGAACCGGTCAAACCCAGCATCATCGCCCTGCATGGCGTTTCGGCTTGAGATGGGTAGGACGGTCGGTCTCCGAACACCGAGCGCGGTCAACTGTTGTGCCACGTAATCCGTGACAGCATCCCGTTCTTCTTCATCTGTCGCAAGGTCAGACGCATTGACGAGGAAGAACATCTCGTGATCTCCAGTCCCTTGGACACGGCCAAGCTGAATGACGAGCTCCCGGTCTGCTTCGGTGAACGCATGGTTGTAATAGGTGACGAACAAGACGGCGTCCGCATCACGCATATAACCGAACTGGACCTCGCTATGTCGGTTGAACTGTGAATCGGCCCCCGGCGTATCGACGAAGACGATGCCACGATCTGCCCACGGTGAGTCGAGATAAAGTTCGATCTCTTTCACGATGCAGCTCTTCTCTTCTTGTGCGACGAATGCGCAGAACGTGTCATAGTCGACGACTTCCGTTCGTCCGAGGTACTCGAGCGGTGCCGATTTTACGGCATTGACGAACGGGTGATCGACATCGAGAGAGGCGAGGGAAGTCCCATAACCTTGTAACTCCTCTTCGAGTTCATCGTGTGATTTGAAGGTGATCGATGCAGTTCGATTTGTCCGTCCGTTCGGCGGGACGATCTTTGTGATGGATGCCGTCAACGGGTTAGGGGACGTCGGTAATACCGTCTCACCGAATAGCGCATTGAGAGTCGAGGACTTTCCAGCCGAAAATGCTCCGAAGATGGCGAACGTGTACTGTTCATGCTTCGCACGCTCGATTTTCTTGCGTAATGTCGAGACACGGGAGCGGAATAACGGATGATTCTCTAATATTTCACATACCGCATTTTCATAAGAAAAATCAAAATCAAATAAATGATGACCATCTTCCAAAATCAACGTCGATGCAACCTCTGATTCAACAACATTCGACTGTTTTTCCGGGAGATACGTTGCATCGACATAGTTTCGAACAGCCAACTGATTCACTTGATTCGAATCAAGTTGAAACTCCTTATATTTTCGAATCGAGTCCAAACGGTTCGAAAGACGAATCCGTAACGCCTCCGTATCGAGTGCTTCGTACAACGCTTCCTCTTCAGTCGTAAATTGTTCCAAACGCAAATCGACTTCCGCCTTCATATACGTATCCGTCGAGTGGACCCAAGGTTCCGATACTTTCGTTACCCAGGACGCGAGGGCCGTCTCGATGTCACGACTAAACTGCAACACCGTATCACCGCTGAGGGATGCACCCGACTTCACTTGTTCGGTGATGAGTGAATTCGGTGCAATCGGGAGGACATCTCCTTTTGGTAGCAACGTTTCAGGTAGTTTCAAATCTCGGATGATGTCTTCCGCGAACTTCACGAGATGTGGGCGCAAGTTCATGTCAATCAGACGGTTGAACTCTTTGACTGCCACTTCCTCACGACGAGCTCGTTCTTGCTTCGTCTTCTCTTTTGAGAATAAGAGACCGACCTTGAAGGACGGGGCACAACTCTCGAGATAGGACCGCAACAACTCACGGAACTCATAAGTCATGATCGGCGCACTTTGAACGATCGGAGTTTGGTGTTTAAAGAACTCACGACGGAATGAGGTCCACCATGACCGTTTCTTTTCAAGACGATGTAGACGAGATTGCATTTCCTTCGGGCTCTTTTCATAGGTTGGCAATTGGTCCAACATCGATTGAATCGATGTTTCGTTGCGGCGGACTAGCGTATGAATCAATGCATCCGCATGCTCAACTTGTTGCTGTTTTGCCTCGTCGATGACTTGACGTACATATGACCGCAAGCGCTCGACTTCGTTATGCGGATGTTGCCCATCACGAAGTGAAATGTAGAATGTGTCATTTGGGACGATGTCATGATGTCGGAACGCTTTCGTCAATGACGCTTTGAACTCCACGAAAGAGAGTTCACACTCATCATGCTTGTCGATTTGGTTGATGATGATGGAGTAGGGACGTCCTTCCCGGCTAAATTGTTTCATCAGCCCGATGTTTTGTTCCGATTGCACATGGTTGTAGTCCATCATGAAGAACAGATGATCGGCCAAGAAGAGCGAACGTTCTGTCGCTTGGCGATGACGTTCATCCGTCGAATCGATCCCTGGCGTATCCATCAAGACGACGTGTTCGTCAAACGGGAATCGATCGATGGTATACTCGACTTCCTTGATTTCTTCCACTTTGCAATAGTCACTGATGTTTGATAGGGAAGAAGGATCTAATGAAATCCAATCCGTATCATTGATTGCGACGGCTGCCGCTGATTCGCCACCCCGTAATGTGACGATGTTGGCACTCGTCGGAATCGGACTTGTCGGAAGGAACCCTTCCTCTAGCCAGTCATTGAGCAATGTCGACTTTCCGGCTGAGAAGTGACCACAGACGGCAATCCATACTTCTTCATTTGTTACTTTTTGTAGGGCGGTACGGGCGAGTCGTGCAGCGTCCGTCATCTCCTCTTGTTCAAACGTTAAAGCGAGTCGTGCCAATTGTTCTTGTTGTTCGTGCATGTTTCCCATCCCCTAATTATGATTCCGTCGTGATGCCGACACGGTGTCCGACATAGTCATCGTCCGTTAAACAAGCCATCACCAAATCGGCAACGTCATCTCTCGAAATTGGACCTGAATGTTTCGTCCCCAATACCTCTTTTGACACGATGATTTCACCGGTAGATTGCTCATCGATCAGTTGAGTCGGACAGATGACCGTGAAGGCTAAGCCTGAATCCCGTAATAACTCATAAGCACGGGCGTGATCTTCGGCTGCGGTTGTCATCGTACGCTTCGATTCTTTCGTTTCAAAGCGGTAGTTGTCGCTGTCATGCGCCTGCAAGATGCCTGCGGTCCCGACCGTGATGATGCGTGTCACATTAAACTGTTTCATCGCTTCGATCACGAGTGGTGTGAATGTTGATAATACGTTTTGTTTGTCCGTCCCTAATGCCGATATGACAACATCTGCAGATCGAACCGTTTCAAAGACAGCGTCTCGATCGGTCGCATCTCCTAAAATTTCATCGATTTCTTCATTGGAACCTAGCGATTGTCTCGTTAGCAGTGTGACACGATGTCCCTTTTTGAGTAGGCGTTCAAGCACCCGTTCCCCAGTACGGCCACTTCCACCGAATAAAGCAATTGTTGACAAGTAAACCCCTCCCCATCAAGATGAAAGAAATATCCAACGCCATCATAACACGGAAGCGTTCACAAAACTGCCTGAAATGGTTCATTTCCCCTTGAAAAGAATATGGTACGTTTTAGAATTGAGGAAGAAGGCAAAAAATACATATGACAGGTGTAAGAGAGGAAGGCACCATTACATGAAATTTGGGGCTAGAACAATTAAGACTGGGCTATCGGTCGCAATCGTCCTACTGATTGCCGAGGCATTTCAATTCCAACAAATCGTCGTCCCGGCACTCGCTGCGTCACTCGCGCTCCTGCCGTCAGTTTATCAGACTGGGCTTCGCTTAATCGAAGAGATGAAAGGGAACCTGATTGGAGCATTACTCTCCGTCGGATTTCTGCTACTCACTCCGAATCCGACACCAATCGCTATCGGATTCGTCATCATCATCGCCATCTCTATTCTTCTCTTTTTAAATTTAGAATCGACGACACGGACCGTCATCTTGACGACGATTCTCATCATGGAAGGGGCGAGCCAGTCGGATATGCCGGTGTGGGTGTTTGCGGGCGAACGTTATCTACTCATTATGATGGGGATTACGGTCGCATTGATTGTGAATGCACTATTGTTCCCACCTCGCTACGAGCGGAAACTCGAAGCACAAATCACCGACACATTTCAAATGGTTGTTCGGATCGCACGCTTGTTTGCGGAGACGGAAGGCGGCCGCTCCTCATTCGACTCGTTACCAGAGACGAAAAAGTTGCATAGCGACTCAAAACAAACGTACGCCTATTTTGAAGAAGAAATTAAAGCGAATCGATGGCTTGAGAAGAAGACACCGATCTTCCGTCGAGCTGTCCTGAAGTCTAAAATGATTGAGACGAACCGTGCCGCGCTCCATGTCATCGAGAAGCTCGATCATGATTTTCATACGATTGAACAACTTCCTCCACAATTGAGCGAAGAGCTGTATCGCCACATTCGTCACTTGTTGCGTCGACATGAGCGTCTGTTTTCAGCCTACGAGCTTGAGAACGAGCACCTCATCGATCGGGAAGAGGATCTCATCCATGAGAACTTTGACTTTGCGAAGTTAATGATTGAGAGGATGCGAGAAGAAGAGGAAGAACTCATTCTCATCGTCGTGCCGCTCGTGGCGACGATGACCGACTGGGTCAAGGCAATGAATGAACTCGAACGCTATCTTGTCACGGAAATGAAGAAACATGGAGACAACCTAAAAGTGGAACCACGTAAGAAATGGTTTTTTGAAGACTGAGAAGGAAAGATTGATAGAAAACCTAAAGGAGTACTCGAAACCGTGTGCACCTTTAGGTTTTTGTGTGTATAAAATATTTATAGAATGACCTATATAAAAGACGAATGAACCTCTTCAATCTCTTTTGTACAAACGTACAAGTGCCAGACAAACAAAAACTAAGGAAATGAACACAATCAAACTGATTTTTTGTATATAAATTGTAAGATCATAGTACTCATGGAAGTAAAAGATGTGCGGCCAAGGCATAAACTCACCTCGTGTAATAACCTCGATGAGTGTATAGGTTAGTACGAGGGCAATCGCATACTCGAAGCTTTTTAGAAGAAGTACCAGAGCTGCTCCAAGCCACCAAAAGAGAGTTAGCAAAAGTAGATGGTGAACTAGTATTAATGGATTTGTTTGAAGCAATCGGAACGCACCATCAATATTAAATAGCAATAAAAGATACCCCATAACATAAAATGTGAACAGGAACACGAAGTTTAAACTAATCCATTTTCGGTAGTGTGGGATTAATGTGTAATAAGCCCCTGTGTCATATAACGGCTGAAAATAGAGAATGACAGACCATGAAATCCAAGGCAGATAGAGAGAATGGACAATCTGTATACTGAGGTGCAGTTCAGAACTGTCCCTAACTATAACAAGAAGAGAAGCGCAGAATACAAATAGCGGAATAATCCCGAGTAACCGCTGATATCTCCATTCAAACAATTGAATTCTTAGTAAACGGTATATATCCATCATTGCGCCCTCATCACAGCTAAGTAACCATCCGAAAGCCGAGGAACGATTTTCGCATCGCCTTTCTCTTCATCAAAATATCGGATACAGGCTCCGTCTGATGTTTCTTCGATATGTACTACATCATGATCTTTCACCCATTTATTCAATTCTATAAGATTGATTTGCGCTTCCGCCAACGAACCTTCTGCTTTCTTCTTCAATTCCTCAGGTGTGCCTTCGAATAAGACGTGTCCATCGGATAAGAGTCCAATCTTCGTACACAAGAACTCAATATCCTCCACGATATGTGAAGAAATAATGATTGTATGATCATGACTTAAGTCGCGAAGAAGGTTTCGGAAGCGGATTCGTTCTTCGATATCAAGGCCTGCAGTCGGTTCATCGAAGACGAGTATCTCCGGCTCACGCAGCAACAATTGAGCAATCCCAACGCGGCGTCGCATCCCACCTGATAGTTCTTCCATCTTCAGGTGGGATTTATCGGTCAAGTTGACTCTTTCTAACGCTTGTTGAATGACACTCTCTTGTTTCTTGCGGTCGACGATACCTTGCAATAGGGCTAGATGAAAGAGAACTTCTTTTACAGACAAGGAAGGATAAACATTAAAGTCTTGGGCTAAGAAACCAATTATTCCAGCTGTATCTGCATATTTACGTTTCATCATTGATTGACCGTTCACCCGGATATCTCCACCGGACGCATTCGTTAGCCCGCAAATGATTTTCATTAATGTCGTCTTTCCCGCTCCGTTCGACCCAAGGAGACCATATATCCCTTCAATGTTTAGCGAGACATGATCGAGAGCCATATGTTTCTTGTACCTTTTCACGATGTGTTCCACTTGTATCATGGTGTACCTCCAAATCACTTATACTTTTGACGCACTGTTCAAATCCCGATACCATTTTTTCAAAAAGATGAGTTGCTGTTGATGAGTCAATTGCATGAATTCAGATATTTGCTTTTTAGATGTCCTCAGTTCCTCCCCGTTAAGAATTGATTCTAAGAAGAAAGGGTCTGGTTCGAGCGGTGAGGGGAGATTCAATTCGACTGACAGCCAAAAAGCCATCGCATCATCGAATGCCGCTCGTGTCGGCTGGATTTGGCTGTCTGTGTTTGAATGTGACCAAAACAAGGCAGGCATGTATGCCCGAACGACTTCTGGTAGGTCATGATCTAATCGTAAATTGCTCCCCACATGAAGGAGTAAATGCTGATTATCTCGGTAACTGAATTTCTCAAGATTAGGCGATAGGAGGATGATCTTATCAGGCAAGGAGCTTGATATGCCAAACTCTCTTTCAGTGAGTTCATGAATTGATTGAAGCGTTTCTTTTAGAATCGGCCAATACGAGTATGGTGGTGTCCATGACTGATCGACGATTATTTCTTGATCTTCCGCTTGATACGCTTCAAATGATCCCTCAAACAACGTCACCCCTGCCTGTACACCTTCATAATGAGCAGGAGCTTGCTCGATAAGGTTTGTTAAAAACTTAGATTGTGGCGAATAATGCAACGTGACAGGTAAGCTATTCGTTCGATTAATCACAGGTTTAAAGTTCTCAGACCCGAGTCTGCTGTTTGGATAAGATTGTTTTGTTGGATACCAGTTTAACCAAGCAGGCAGATAAGTTACTTCATTAGTGATTGGGAATTGACTTGTGTTTGGGATTGTATATCGGACAGACAATGCAGTTGGTACTCCGAGCGTTACAGCCTCAATCTCGATGAAATCTCCAACTTGATGGAACGAGACTTCTCGCTGGTTTACACTGATATGTTTTACCTCGTAAGGATGATAGAGCGATAACACAATAGTTTCTGTACTCGAAACTAAAGTATAGTCTGCTTCCACTTCGAACTGACCATGTGATTGCTTCGCTAATTTCAACTGAACATTGATTATTTCAAAGTTCAAAAGTGAATCTATTTGTGAAAAATCATATGGATAAGGTAGTTCATAATGTTTTGTCGTTTCCGTATCGAGAGAACGATCGAATACCAACTGGTCATGGCTTAATGCGAAAGAAGCACTAGATGCAATCACTAAGAACAGCATAATTGCCAAGACTGTCATCTGAATACGATGACTCCTTCTGATTGCCCAACACGATATGATCCATAGGGTGAGTCCAAAATGAAAACATAAAATCAACATGTTCTTAATAAATAGTGCGTTGCTACTCAAAAAACCTGTTAGTTCGTAATAGATGACCTCAGGTTGTAGAGGTCCGAAAAAGAAGAAAGCATTCGGGCTATTAAATCCTTTTTCTAAGAAGAACTCAGAAAAAATCTCTGTATTCAGTGGTCCGAACAATATCCATAGGATAAAGAGGACGAGAATGCCGCTTCGCTTTTTTCCGAACAGGAGACCCACATTGATTCCCCATACCGATGCAATTAGTAGTGGAAGTAGATAGAAAGTAAGTGAATGGAATAATAGCTGCTGATAAAAGGACCATGTTTCGATTTGATTAAATGAGAAATAAGTGACGACAGGTAGAAGCCCGAGTAAGATGGCACAAAATGAAAAGAACGTATGTATGAAGAGTATGGCGACAATCTTTTGAAATTGAATCCACACAATGTTCGGAAGAGTCAATTGACTTCTGTATTGTGCCTCATCTGAAGTAAGACGATACATGACTACGCTGACAATCAACATAACACCTTGAATAGGAATCACTATGCCTTCTAAGACATCAGGAAACATCATGTACTCGAACGGATCGTTCACGTTCGCAACGATTTTAAATATGAGGACAATCGGGATAAAGATAAGTGCAATCAAATAGAATTCATTTCGGCTCATCTGTCTAAAATAAAAAGGAATTAATTCTTTTAATATGTTTTGTCTCATAGTTACCTCGATGATTGTGAAGTGATTGAATTGATAACGATATTGATTTAATTATCTCAGCTATATCCTAAGGTGTAAATAAAATCCAATTATATATGAGTCAATAAAGGATTAATGAATTATTTGGTAATAATCTCAAGTTGTGTTAGTCTAGAAAAATCATTGTCTGCGTCAACCGATTCGTTGTCATTATCTACACTTGAAGGGGCAGGGAAATGAAAAAGATTGTATTATCCATTATTTTACGAGTTTTTATGAAGTCTTAAGTACATTCCAGACCGAATCCTGAAACTTTTCGAGAAGAAATGCGTATACAATAAAGACAGATACATAAGACGATAGGGGGATTCACCATGTCAGAAACAACACCGACACCTGAAGAAGGTGTCACACCACAACGAATCAGCGGCACACTTCCAATCGAGGCACGTGCCGTCTTCCGGTTATCAAGTGCGATTTTTTATCTCATCGGACTTCTTGTCACAGGAGCTCTCGTAGCGGCCGCTTACTGGTTCGACTGGCCGACTTGGATACAGATTGGTTTGATCGTGCTACTCGTCATCGATGTCGTCTATAGTTTGATTGATCTCATCTGGTTCCAAAAGTGGAAACAAGAACGATTCACGTATGACGTTCAGCCACTCGAGATTCGGATTCACCATGGGATCATCACGACACACGATGTGCTCATCCCGATGACAAAGGTCCAATATGTTCATGCGGAACAAGGACCGCTTCTCCGTAAATACGGGTTACAGACCATCACCATCGGGACAGCGGCCGGTTCTCACGAAATCTATGCGATTGAAGAGTCGTTCGCCAAGACACTCCGTGAACAGATTGCCATCTATGCACGCATTGAAGAGGAGGATGTCGTATGACCGAGACCGCGTTAACATGGCATCGACTCCCGAGTCGCGTTTTGGTGCTGCGTATTCTCGAAGTCATCAAGTCATTCGCCATTCCAATCGTTTTACTCTTTGTGCTCAATAACGACTGGGACTCGACATTCGGTATCATCATCCGAGTCGGGATTTTACTCTTCCTATTACTCGACATTGTTCAAAAGTTCTTCGGATGGTTAAACTTCCGATATGCCCTCGATGAAAAGACTGTCTATGTCATCGAAGGGAATTGGTTGAAAAAAGAAAAATCGCTTCCACTCTATAAGATTCAAAGTGTTCATTCGAACAGTCCATTCCTCTATCGGTTGCTTGGTGTCGTCGAATTGACGTTCGATACGAATGCCAACAGTGACGATGCTTCTTTCAAATTAGCGGGTGTCTTCCCGACTGAAGCCAAACGACTGGAAGAGATTCTCGAACAGGTCCGTCATCGGAAACAAAGCGGAGTAGCGGTAGATGACTCAGAAGAGTCGGATGAGACACCTGCACAGGCAGCACCGGTACCAAGTCGTCTATTGTACGCCTTATCTACGCGCGAAATCGTATTGGCATCCATCACGTCGCTCTCTGTCTTCGCCATCTTCCCGGTCGCCTCGACGGTTATCTCGTCAATCGACGACTTCATCAACTTGGATGGGGCGTTTAATCAAGTCGAAGATTATGTCGTCCATGCGTCCATCATCGCCATCGGTCTTCTCGTCATCGGAGTGTTGATGGTATCAATCGTGATCGGCATGGTCATCAATTTCTTGAAGTATGGGAACTTCCGACTTGAGCGGAGAGGGGAACGCATTCGCGTCGAGAAGGGATTGTTGAACCGGAGTGCGAAAGAAATCCCATATGAGAAGATCCAAGCGATTCGTATCAAAGAGACGTTCATTCGTCGTTGGTTCCACATCGTCGGGGTCGAACTCGTCGCAGCAGGGACAATGGATGAGTTGAAGGACGAATCGTCGACGATTCTGCCGTTCGTTCGTCGTGACCGAGCGATGCGGGTGCTCCGTGAACACTTCACGCACTTCACATGGTCGGACGAACTACATCGATTACCGAGACGTGCCTTAGGAATCAAACTACTCCGAATCAGCTGGTTCGGCTTCATCATCTCAGGACTCGTGCTTTATTTCTTCCGAGAGTATGCCTGGTGGCTCATGCTCTTATGGGTCATCATCATCGGGGGACGCGTCCTCAGTTACATCACCACAAAATATGTCCGCACGGATCAATTCATCCAGTTACGGACGGGAGCGTTTAACGTCCGCTCATTCTTGACGGACAAACCACGGATCGAACAGATTCAAGTGAAGCAATCGCTCTTGCAGCGCCGTTTCGGGTTATGTACGGTGCAGTTCTCGACACGTGGAGGATTCTTATCAGTCGAGACCATCGATGATATCCCGAAAGAAGAGGCGGACGCCATGCTGAACTGGTTCTCTCGCTATACGGTACAGGAAGATATGAAAACACCGGGCTAACGGATAACCCAGTCAGGTGATCGACGAGCCCCCTCGTGTTGCGAGTGGCTCGTCTTTTTTAATCGGCTTAAGGGGCTCGCTCCGACATAAGCTTGAAGTTGATTCTCTTTTGTGTTCATGAAAAATCATGGCGCGTGTAGGTCACACGAGCCATGATTTTTCATGAACAGCATTGGAAGAGACTTTAGGGAGAATGATTGTGAACGTCGTTTCTCTTGGTTGACTCGTTACGTGAATCTCGCCCTCATGTAAATCGATGATGGACTTGGCGATGGCGAGACCGAGACCTGATCCGCCGGTGTAATGTGCGCGTGACTTTTCCACTCTAAAAAATCGTTCAAACACATATGGGATGTCACGTGAGGGGATGGCCTCCTCGCCGTAATTCGTCATGTTGATAAGAACCACTTCATCCGTATCTTCAATGAACGTATCGATATACGTTCCGTCACGCCCGTAACGAATCGCATTCTCGAGTATGTTTTCGAATACGCGCACGAGCTTCAACGCATCACCCTCAACGATGGGTCGTTTGGCTGAGGAACTGAATCGAGCTTCCATTTCAACTTCCGAGAGACGTAATGTCGACTGCATGATGAGCTGATTGAGCAATTCATCGAGATGGACCTCACTTGTTTGCAGCGCGATTCGGTCGTTTTGCAGAAATGTATAGTCAAAGATATCGTTAATCAAGCCTTTCAGATGGGTCGCATTCTCATGAATGACTTGGATGTAATGACGCAACTCCACCTCGTCCCGGTAACGGTCGCTGTGAATCAAGTCAAGATAACCCGTGATTGACGTGAGCGGGGAGCGCAAATCGTGGGCGACGTTGGCCACGAGCTCGTGCTTCAAACGATCCGCTTGAACCAATTCCTGCTCCGCCTTTGCTGCACTGTCTGAGATGGCGCGAACAGTCGCCATCAACTGCTCTAGCTCTGGCGGGACAGATGGTTCAACCAAATCACGATTGGCATGGAGTTCTTCGACAAGTGAAGTCATCCGCTCAATGTGAAACTGTAAATACCGTTTACGCTCATATTGATAAATCAACACGAGACAAACGATGACCATCAGACTGTAAAACATGACGATGACACCTTCCCGGAAATACGACAACACGATGATCAGACTCTCCATAAATCGTGATGACTCCTCGAAGTACCACACGGCAGGCAGTAACAGAGCACCGCTCAGTGTGGCGACCCCAAACGCAATCAATACATACAGCAGACGTTTCCACATCGGGATGAACGTTATGACGCGCCATATATTATGTCTCAATTTTATATCCCACTCCCCACACCGTATGAATGATGACCTCATGTGGCACGACGGCATGTAATTTCTCACGGATGTTACTGATATGAACCATCACCGTCTGATTCGACCCGACGCCATGCTCTTGCCAGACAGCCTCAAATATTTCTTCAGAGCTATACACCCGGCCTTTATGTTTCGCTAGTAAATACAAAATCTCAAATTCACGTGCTGTCAATCGAATCGTCTGCTCTTGCATCATGACGGTGTGGCTGGCTCGATCGATGAGGAAGGGGCCAGCTTGTACACTTGAGGACTTGCTTGGTCGGTTATAGTTTGAACGGCGCAGCAATGCTTTAATACGTGCCATCAACTCGAGCGGATTGAACGGTTTGATGATGTAGTCATCGACTCCCGTCGTCAATCCCAATATCTTATCCATATCACCCACTTTGGCACTGACCATTAAGATCGGAATTTGGCTCGTCTGGCGCACACGCTTACAAAATTCAAGCCCATCCATCCGAGGCATCATCCAATCTAAAATGATTAAGTCAAACGATTCTTGGTTGAACAAGTCAAGCGCCATTTCCCCATCGGTTGCCATCGTCGTGTGATACCCGTCATTTTTTACATACACATCAATCAGTTCTGCGATTTGGACATCATCATCCACTAACAAGATTTTTGTCATGCTTGAAACTCCCTCGCGAATTAAAGTTGGAAATTCTGATACAAACGTCGGAACGGAGCGTATTGGACGACGAAGCGAACGAGTAAGAACCCTAAGAGCGCGCCGAACGCATTTGCCAATAAATCATTCACATCCGTGCTTCGTCCACTGCCTAGTGTCGTACGCACCAATAATTGAATCAGTTCAAGAATCAGACTAAACTGAAATCCTAATTTAAGTACTTCTTTTTTCGTGATCGACGGTTTCAAAAATGGAAGATAACAGCCTAACGGGAGGAGCATCACGATATTCAACACAAACGAATACAAGTCGATGGTCAAAATCGGAATAAAATTAATCGTTTTCCACCATGGTACTTGGTTCGCATATTTTCCTAAGTTAACGTCAATCGGGAAAAAAACGAAGTGAAGGACACCTAATAAGTATATCCCGAATGATAGAAGCAAAATGGTTTGTGTGACTTTTACATGTTTCTTGCGAAACGACCAGACGAGTAACGTGATGAGTCCGAGGATGGCGAGTGGGATGAGAACGACTCCTGATTCGATTGTGAACATAACTGAATAATTCTGATTATACATGGGAATAAACCTCCTAAGAATTTGAACTGTCTTCAGTGTAGATGGCAGATTTAAAGAATTCTTAAAGGAGTCATAAATGAAATCTAAAAAAGGTAAAGCGCTTTGCGTTGCCTCGAACTGTAGAACAATCAATCAAGAAGCTTGCTCTCGGAATAATGTCGGGCGTCCCGATATCATTCGTCACGTCAACTTCACCGTTTTCGCGTTTCTGTTGCTGAAAAATGGGAACAAGTATGGTATGATGCAAGTAGAAAGAGACCGGTGCTGGACACACCGACCTCTGGCTTACAGGCTACCACTTTAAGAGTGGTCCCAGCCGCCACAATGGTTAGTGAATCAGAAAGTGACCCATCTCATTGCGCCGAGGGGGTCATTTTTTTGTGCGTTCAGACGTTGCACGATCGGATGTTCGGTGAATCACCAAGTGAACGATGATCGGAGCGAGGATTGGGATCATCACATAATCCCCGACCCAGGTCCAAAGTTGTTCCATCCGCACCACCGCCTTCCTCCATTGTGGACTTGGCGGCTGACCCCACTATTGCTGCGTTAACCTGCCCCTTCATTATAACAGATTTGTTCGCAAAAACGCGCTAAAAATAAGAACAAACGTTCTTGTTTTGTAAAATGAATCTTTTGATGGAATCGGTCTCATAAATGGGTCCAAAGAAGGAATTGAGTCGAATCGCTCTTGCTTGTTAGATGTCTGACAGGATATAATCAATCTCGTGTGTATACACGGGTGGGTGAGGGTGCCAATAAAGGATTGATTCCTATGGCAAAACAAACAGAATGGAAAACAGAAACATACGGGGGCGTGCTGAACTTCCTGGCGACAGCATACATCCCGGCCGTGCATGCGGCAATCTTGACACAAGCTGGACTCCCGTTCGAGGGGGCGCTCGTCGGAGCGATTTTGACAAGCATCATCGGGACATTGATTGCGGGATTCTTCAATCTGCCGCTTCTCTTGTTACCGGGAATGGGGATTAATGCGCTCTTCACGTACACGCTCGTCCTACAGATGGGATTGAGTTGGCAAAGCGCGCTCGCTGTCTCGTTCGTCTCAGGTGTACTCGTCGTATTGTTGACGGTCACCAAAGTGGCTAGGAAATTGGCGAACGCGTTTCCACCGATCATTCATGACGGATTGACGGTCGGTCTCGGTCTCTTCCTCATTTTGATTGGTCTTGAGGCGGCAGGAATTGTCTCAGGTGGGGGTGGGGCATTGCTTCACATCGGTGACCTCGGAGAGCGTAACGTCCAGGTGGCCTTTTTATCACTCTTCGTCGCCATCTTGTTGTTCTTGAAGATGGGACCGAGCAGCTTCCTATGGACAATCGGTTTTGGTGTCGGTCTCAGCGCCGTGATGGGAACGCTGGAGTGGACGGGAAGCTTCTCATTGTCACCGTTTTTCGAGTCATTTGGCACGGTATTTGGGAACATCTCGTTCGCAGAATCTGCTTCTCCGCTCTTCTTAGTCGCGGTGGGTGTACTGACGCTCGTCTTGTTGATTGAAAATATCAGCTTGATTCAGAATCAGACACGTGCAATCGACAAAGAAAAGGATGCGCCGAAAGGTCTCATTGCACAAGGTCTGTCGACGATGGCCGGGGCCATGTTCGGGTCAAGCCCGACCGTCTCGACGGTCGAAGTGGCTGCCGGCATATCGGTCGGTGCACGAGGTGGGATTGCTTCATTCGTCACGTCTGGATTGTATGTGGTATCACTCTTATTGCTACCGCTCTTTGCAATCATTCCGGTGACGGCGATCGCTCCGGTGTTGATTATCATCGGGATGATGATGTTCCAGAACGTGAAGCATTTGCCACTCGATAACTGGGAGCATGCCTTCCCGGCAATCCTTGTCATCATCATGATCCCGTTCACGTATTCCATCGTCGATGGCATCGGGCTCGGGTTCATCGCCTACACGATGATTGTCTTGTTCAAGAAGGGCTACCGGTCACTCAGTCCGGTCGTCGGTGTCTTGACCGTATTGTTCTTAGTTTTCTTCTCATTACCAGTCTGGTTATAGAGATACGCACGGCATCGTTCATGAAGAACGGTGCCGTTTTTTGATTTGAAAAGACTCGTTCGTGCTATAATCGCAGTAATATGAAGAGAACGGGGAGGGGATTTGATGCAAGTTATTAAAGAATTCGCATCGTACACAGAATGGCTCGATTCGTTAGGAAAGCTGAGTGAATCCGATTGGAATGAACAGATAAACTCGGAGAAGTGGTCCATAAAGCAAATCGTTTTACATATCGCCCATTGGGACAACCATCTTTTGAATGTCATCATCCCATCGGTGAAGAACGGGGAAGGAATGATTTTCCCTGACTTTGACTCGTTTAACGCACGGGCGACGAAAAGGGCGGAAAAATTGACAGGTGACGCGGTTTTGAAAGAATCCCTTAGCAGTCGACAAACGCTCGTCAACATGCTCGAGTCCTTAAGTGAAGAGACGTTGACTTTTAAGACGTCAGCGAACGGAGTCTCTCATGATCCAAATCAAGGTGTCCCATACTCACTGCACGTAATCATCGAAGAATTCATCGGGCATGACCGGCACCATATGAAGCAAGTCGAGTCCATCCTGAAATGAGACATCGGAAAGTGCGTGGTCTAAAACGAAAGTTAATTCGTCTTCAGCGTAATATGTAAGAAAATCATCATGATTTTCCAAATGAGTTTCATAATGGTAATTGGAATACCAAGATTCCGGTCGAACAAACTTTTTTATTGGATGTTCAACACAGTGCCCAAATCAAACAGGCAATCATCCATGTTCTGCTCGATGAAGCGAAACGACTAGTAGAGTTGCGTGTGGATGAGCGAATGCGAGTTGTCGTGCTGCTAGATTTTCCTACACTCTGGAACTCTGAATTTCTCGTGTTTGAAGATGAAAAGGAGTTACAAACGTTTGTGCGGCGTGATTCATCCCATCAAAAATGGATCCCGATTCTACATGTCAAAACGTTTATCAACCAATGGGACATCCGTAGCGACCAGGATATTCGCGTGTATGGATTTGAAGGATGGTTGTTCGACGAAGAAGATGAAGGTAGAGAATGGTGGATGCTCGTTCAATGAACGGGCATTTTTCTTTTGTCTAAAAATAACTGAATATTCCGTTAAATTGAATGGTATAATCCTTTTAATCCTATTTTTAAATAAAGGATTAAAACTATGGGAGGATCCTGCCAAACAATCGACTGGGTCGCCACATCAAAGGTCGGTTGTGTACAGGTAAAAGTTTACGAACGTCAAAATCTCGACACGTTCACAGTCTCTCTTGATTTGAGCGGTCCGCTCGGGAATGGGCTCCATGCTCAATACGAAGATTTGATTCAACAGACGGCGTATTGGGTCTCTTACTTGATTAAAAAAGACTGTAATGTGGAGATGTTGATCAACCGGCTCGACCAACACAGCCAAATCGACCATATTGTACTTGGAGAAGGAAGAAAACAATTACGCGATGTTGTTGAAGTCATCAGGGTGATGAAAGGAGAAACACATGCGAAGAATGACGGGCTTACTCATATGTTGTGTCGGACTGCTTGCAAGCACGAGGACCGTATCAGCCGAGATGACTGAATCCTCGGCGGAACGTTTTGCAGATGCATATTTTTATAACATTGTGATGGATCATATTCAGGGAGATGATCCGGCTAATTATCATATGACGGACAGTGAGAACATCACTTTTGGGCCACTACTCGAGACATACGTACCGTCTTCCTCTTGTTACAAAACGGGAGAAACATGTACGTTCGTCCCAACAAAAGAATTTGTGGCGACCGTTTTTCAAGATGATGAACCGGTCAACGTGATCGGAACATATGAACAATCAGCGGGTACATATGCGTTCTCAACGTTCGGTTCAGACAAAGAAACCCCTAAAGCGTTGACGGACGTAAAAGGCAATCTCGTGAAATACTCAGAAGCGTCGACGTGGTTTGATTACGAAGGGGACATGTTGACGGCGTTGACATCTAATACAAAACAGATGATTAGCGGAGATGAAATTTCAACTGAGGCGTTTCAAGTATTATTGGTTGAAGAGAATGAAAGTATTGAAGGGGATGCCGAAGAAGGAATGATAGGTGGAGCAGGCGACTCATCATCAGTCCATTCGGATGAGGAAGAGTCAAACAAGCCAACATCGAATACCAACCGATTGATTGGCTTTGCTGTGTTAGCGATATTGCCATTCGGATATTGGTTCCTCAAGAGACGAAAAGCAACATGATGTCAAAAGACTTATCCAATCATCATAATCCACTAGACTTAGTGGTCATACCGAGTCATGCATTGAGAGACAGAGAAGCAACCTACTTGATTTTTCGCCATTTGGAGAATGAACAGTTTCCATTACTTATAGAACGTAAGCGGACTGTAAGGGATTTGAGAAAACGTCGCTTCTCTTTTAAAAGTCAGGAAGAAGAGCATGTGACGACCAAAACCATCAAAAATCGTGAGGTGTTAGAGTCGGAATTGACGCTTTCTTCAAATGAGGTCATCGTCTTAAGAGGAGAGAGGGATTGGATTCTGAGCTATTCCGAAGACGGGTTGACGCTTCAAGGAAACCAAGTGAGACGTGTCGCGACAACTGGTATTGTCCAAATTGAGACATTTTTTGAACATGTGGTTAGAGGTGCGTTTCCCATCAAATTGGCGTTTGGTTTAGGTGGGACGTTTGCTCCATTTGAAAACGTGTTTCGCTTTATATTGCATAACCCAGATTGGAAAGGATTGATTGAAGACGACTTATTGCCTCAGCTTCAGATTCCGAAGGCGAAGAATGTGTGGCAGTCCCTTTCATATCCGACATACGAGCAGACGCTTGAGACGTTCACTATTGAATTTCATCCAAATATACTAGGAAATTTCATACTCGCACATGATGCTAACGATACGTACTATTTCATTGATCATGTGAATGGGGAGATCAAGATTTTTTGAATTCTAAATAAAGAGGGGTAGTGTAGTGAGTTACATACAGCATATGCGTCAATTAATCGGATCGAATCTATTAATCACTGTAGGATGTGGAGTCCTCATCGAACAGGACAATCAAATTTTGTTGCAACACCGAAAAGATCATCATGTTTGGGGAATCCCCGGTGGCGTTATGGAGCCTGGAGAATCATTTGAAGAGACAGCCATCCGTGAAACTCTTGAAGAGACGGGGCTCTCCGTGGATAGTTTGAAACTGTTCGGAATCTATTCCGGTGATGAGGGATATGCCACTTATGAAAACGGTGATCGCGTCTATAGTGTTCAAGTCATCTTTTACACCCATTCATTCTCAGGAGAAATCGCTCAATTGACAGACGAAAGTCATGAACATCGATTTTTCTCAAGAGAAGACCTACCACGATTACATCAACATCAACGTCGGTTCATTGACGATTGGGTCGATCAGGTCAATCTCCCGGTCGTGAAGTGATATTCATCTCGCGACGAACAACCCCTCATACGCTGAACTGCTCCCCGTCAAGTAGACAGGGTAAATAATGAAAACCAGCCTAAGCGGCTTGAGCCCTGTCGAATACAGGTCTCAAGCCGTTCAGTCGTTTCTGGAGACGATCGTGGTTGTAGAACGATATGTAGTTCTCGATGGCCGTTGTGAGTTCGCTATAGGCCTGGAACTCACGCAGGTAGTACATCTCCACTTTTAAGGTGCCCCAAAAACTCTCGATCGGGGCGTTGTCGAGACAACGTCCGACCCGGGACATGCTGTGGGTCAGTCCCGCGTCTTCCACCATGCGTTTGAACCCTCTCGAGGTATATTGGAACCCTCGGTCGCTATGGATCATCGGACGCGCTCCTGTGCGGAGCCCCGTGATGGCTGGCATCATCGTCTGGAAGACGAGAGCGTTGTTGTTGGACTTTCCGATGCGATAGGCGACGATCGAGCCGTCATACAGGTCGATGATCGCGCTCAGGTAGGCCTTCTTCCCGGCGCCGTATTTGAACTCGGTGACGTCGGTGCACCATTTCTCGTCTGGCCGGGATGTACTGAATTCTCGGTTCATCAGATTCTCGGCCACGTGCTGCGGCGTTGACTTCTTATGCTTCTTCCGCTTCCGGCGGATGATCGATTGGATCCCATGGATATGCATCAAGCGATAGACTCGCTTTTCATTGAACGGGGACAGTCCTTGTTGTCGACGCAACCGGTTGATCGTCATCGTGATCCGACGGTACCCGTATGTGCCGTTCGCCTGGTCATAGAGTAGACGGATGTCCCCCAGAAGCTTCTCGTTCTCTTCTTGACGCACCGGTATGGTGCGATTCAACCATTTGTAATAGGCCGCCCGTGAGATGCCGGCGACTCGACAGAGGAGCACGATCGAAGGGGTCTCCTCTTCGTTCAATTCTTTGATGGCGATATATCGTTGCTGTAGCCGTACCTGGCTGATTATGACCTCCTCTCGATCTCCTCTAACTTTTTTAGAAACAAGATGTCCGCACGAAGAAGTTCATTCTCAAGCTCCATTTGCTGGATACGGCGCTTAAGCTTCTCTTCTTCGCTTAGGGGTCCCGTCAGAAAAATGCGGATTTACAACGTTAAGGGATTTTTTCTGACGGAAACGCCTATATTAACAACGTTAAGGAATTCGTAATGGGCGAAGTTCCTTTGGATTGTGGCTACTTTCTGATCTAAAGTGGTATTCACCTAAGAAATTAATATGCTCCCAACCGAGTGGGGAAATATGGGGCAGTAGCTCTTCTTTGAAATGCCCTTGGCTCTTTTGATGTTCAAGTGCCTCCGTTAAATAAATCGTATTCCAAACACTAATGGCGTTAATGATCATATTTAGGGCGCTCGCACGTTGTAATTGATGCTGCATTGTTCGTTCTCGCAGCTCGCCTTGTTTCCCAAAGAAAATCGCACGTGCTAAAGCATTCATTGCCTCACCTTTGTTCAAGCCCTTTTGAATTTTCCTTCGTAGTGCCTCATCTGAAATATAGTTTAAAATGAAAATCGTTTTTTCAATCCGTCCCATTTCTCTTAAGGCTGTGGCTAAACTATTTTGTCTTGCATAAGACCCTAGTTTGCCCATGATGAGGGAGGCAGACACGATTCCTTCGCGTAAAGAGTGTGCTAAACGTAGACATTCTTCGTAATTTTCCTGAATGATTTTTGTATTTATTTGGCCACGTAAGAGTGCATTTAATTTGGGATACTCTTTCATTTGTTTAAAAGTAAATAGCTTGGCATCCGATAAATCTCGAATTCTTGGAGAAAACTTGAAGCCTAATAGATGTGTCAAACCAAAAATTTGATCTGTGTAGCCCGCTGTATCTGTATAATGCTCTTCAATCATTAAATCCGTTTCATGATGCAATAAGCCATCTAACACATGAATCGCATCTCTTGAATTAGTATGAATAATTTTAGTGTAATAAGATGAAAACTGGTCGCTTGTAAAACGATAAATTGTTGTACCTTTCCCTGTACCATAATGAGGATTAGCTTCTGCATGTAAGGAAGAAACGCTTACTTGCATACGCATAACATCGGAGGAAGATGTTGTACCGTCTCCCCAATACGAAGCCATTTTTAACCGGTGCTGATAATTCACTAAGGTCGCTTGTGCGCGATTCATTGCATCTTCATGCATACGCCAATGAGCGACATTGGCCAACTGTTTATAGGTTACACCTGGTGTTGCATCAGCCATTTTACTTAAACCAATATTGGTCCCCATGCCAATTAAAGCAGCCATGAACAACACCGTTTCCTCTTTGTCGGGTTTCCGATTTGATGAAGCATGTGTAAATTGCTCATGAAAGCCTGTTAAATATGCAACATCCATTAAAAGGTCCGTTAATTTAATACGTTGTAACAACTTATATAAATTTGCGCTATACGCTTGTGCCTCTGCGGGAATATCTTTTTCTAATCGAGCTAACGATAAGCGTCCTTTTTCAAGTGAAACGCCATCTAAGTCTTTTAAATTAGTAGTTAACCATTTCAAACGTTCCTCTAAGCTTGCTATTCGCTCTTGCAAGTACTCTTCATAAGCAATAGGGACAGCAAGTCGTGTTTGTTGTTTGTCAGCATGCCACTGTTCAGCTGTAAATAAATATTCCTCAAAATCTCGGTATTGCTTACTTCCCTCAATGGAAATATCCCCAGCTCGTACGTGTTCACGTAATTCGGTTAAAACAGCCATTTCATAATAGTGACGATTAATGGAGCCGTCTTCCTCATATAAATGCTTTTTCCAACGTGCAGAAATAAAGTTGATAGGTGCATCAATAGGCACTTTTCGTTTCCCCGCATCGTTCATCTCACGTAATAGCTCAACGGCTTCTAGTAAAGGTTCATTTGCTTTTGTTGAAAGAAAATCGAGTACACGTAACAACGTTGGTGTGTATTTACGAAGGGCATAAAAGCGTTTTTGCAGCAAGTCTAAATAATCGTAATCCGATGGTCGTGCAAGCTCCTTTGCTTCTTCAATGGACGTAACAAATGTATCCCATTCTAAAACGGATTCTAATACATCAAAAACATTCAAGTTCTCTTGTTTTGCCTTAATAAGTGCCTGTCCAATATTTGTGAAATGAATAATTTTTTCGTTTAATTTCTTGCCGTTTTTCCGCTGGATTTCTTCTTGAGCTTTACGTCCTTTGGATAATAAGCTTAAAATTTGCCGGTCATGAATTTCAAAGGCTTTATCGGTTAATTCCTGTGCCAGTTGCAGCAAGTACACAACTAAAATGGCGTAGCGTTTATTTTCTTTAAAATTGCGAAACGCATACGGCTCATAGCGTGTACCAAGTCGAGCGAGCTGGCTTAACCGGTTTCGATGAATCGTACGTAATGAATGATCATTTAACGCCATATCTCGTATAAATTCTAACCGTTCAATGACCTTTAAAAAGGTATCTGGTGAAGGGAACCCCATCGGCTCTTTCAGCCAGCCAAGCGGTGTTTTATTCGATTCTGTTGCACTCGCTGGCACAACCAATGTTTCTAATTTCTCTATTTGCGTAGGTGTTAGCGCATAATAAATCTGATTAAATATCCTTTCTTCAGCTCGGTCACGTGTTTCCCATACAACCCGTTCAAGCGTTGTTAAGGCAGGAAAAATGATTTTCTGTTGGCGTAAGTAGTCAAAGCATGCATTTAATAAATACATCGAATCCCCATTCTCTAAGGCCAGTGGTAGCAGGTGCTTTGAAAGCTGCCGATATTCCTTACTTGTGAATTCCTGATAACCGTACGCTTTACGAATTTCTTTTAAGTGATCCCATAACGTATTTTCTCTTTGCCCATAAGAATGAATGGCTCCTGCTGGGACATTGATTTGTTGAGCAATGTACTGAATAACGCTATGTGGGATGCTTTTAAGGTGGGTATAGGACCATCCCGGATAGCGTAAAACCGCAAGCTGTACGGCAAAGCCTAAGCGATTGTCCTCACGTCTTCGCTTTAAATTGATGGCCAAATCCTGCTCTGAAAACGTATAGTATGTCCCTAAAATCCAGTCATCCGTTGGGATTTGCATGAGTTCAGTTCGTTGATTGTCAGTTAGTAGTTCGCGTCCTCTCGAAGTTTTCATAGTTCACCAGCCTAATAATTAATTATAAATACAGCAAGTCCACTGTCATTTTAATGGCCAGTGGACTGCTTATCATAAGATAGTTTTTTAACTTTGTGTATTAATTATTCTTTAGTAATTAATTTCAATTCCTTATAGTCTTTCACTTTTAAAGCAAGTGCTTGCTGTTCACTTCTTACGCTGTAAGGGAAAACAAGACTTACTTCAGTTTTTCCATCAATCTCTTTATAACTATTTCCTGATGCATAAAACGCTTCGCCCAATTCATTAATTAATGCTGTATCATGAGCAATCGTTTCACCTACATTTATTTCATCAATTGTATAAGTAAGGTGCAAAGAGCCATTTGTAACGACTGCTTCGTTTATTGTAAGCCCCGGAACGCTATTCGTTGCAATGTACTGTTGTTTCACGATTGTCGGTGATGCTAAATTAAATTCCCAATGACCATTTATCGATTTCACACCACTTTTATCTGAAGAAATATGAACCGTTTCTACGACTAATCGTGCTACTTCTAAAGAAGGTACTTCACGCTGATTTGCAGTTGCAATCATTTCAATTGTTGCACGGTTATTGCTGACATCTGCTAGTTTAAAATCCATGCCACTTAAGACCTCCTGTCCTGTATATGGTTTTGTATCTGAAATGAGAGCACTAATTTCATTTCCTTGTGCATCAAATAGTCGATATTCAAACTCGATTCTATTTAAATCGTCTGCAGAAATATCCTTAGAATCCATTGTAAACTGTAAACCAAAACGGTATGCATCGACAAAGAGATTTTCTAATGTCATCGTAATATTTTCATCTTGTTGTACTTGTGCGAGATTTTGTATATCCCCATTCATCGCTGCAATTTCTATTCCAGAATCATTTAAACCTAGAAAAGCTTGTAACTTCGCTAATGCGGTATCATTTGTCAGTAACACCGTAGCACTCAAAACGATCGCTGCTACTGCAGCTGATACAGGCTTTAACCAAGGTTTCGTTGTCTTTTTCTTTGATTGCTGGCGAATTTGTGCATAAGATTGGTCAAAAGCTGAACGAATTGAGGCTGGTAATTGTTGCTCTTTATTCATATCTTCACGCATTAAGTCGTCTATATTTTTTTTCATACTAAATTAGCTCCTTCCAAATAATACGTATTTTTTAATTGCTTTTTCGCCCTAGAAATTCGCGATTTGATTGTGCCTTCGGATTCATGTAGAAATTCACTAATTTCCTTTGTTGTAAAGCCGTTAACATAATAAAGAGTGAGGGCGATACGGTGGTTATCATCTAAGCTACCTAGTGCCTCGTCTAACTCTACCGACAAAAAATCCTGATGCGATAAATTATTCAGAATCGCTTCATCCATTGCTACTAAAGGCTTGTTCTTTTTCATAAAACGGTAGCAATTGTTCAATAAAATTCGGCATATCCAGGTATTAAAATACTGACCCTTTTTTAAAGTTTTAATTTTTTCAAAAGCGATCATAATTGTATCTTGCAGTAAATCCGCAATGTCCTCGTCTTTTAAACCGAGTCGTTTAGCAGTACGATATAAAATCAGCTCATATTGCTGAATTAACTGTATAAATGTTTCCCCATCTCCTTTCTGTGCTTTTTTCACTAAAATGTCATTTTCCATTGGTAGCACCTCTCTTTTCCTTACGTACTGTTAGAGCATTTGAAAGGATGTTTAGTTGCATAAAGTTTAATATTTTTATTATTTCATTTTCTAATTTCGAAAACGATTGTTTTTGAGACAGTTTTTATTTCAGCAATTTATATCCGTATTACTTACCAAATGCTGTTTCAAAACTTTGCTCAAAATCTATGTTTCAAAAAGCCCCCTTTGTGATATAGATTTGTATATCAAAGGGGGAAAACGATGTCTTCTTATACTTATGGCTATGCACGAGTGAGTACACGACAGCAGGAATTGAATCGACAGTTAGATTTATTGAAGCAGTACAATTGCCACGAGATTTTAACGGAGAAATTATCCGGAACGAAAACAGATCGTCCAGAATTAAACCGGCTGAAGGATAAATTGCGACCAGGAGACATGGTAATCGTAGAAAGCTTTTCTCGGTTAGGTAGAAGTACAAAGGATTTAATTGAATTAGTTGCGTATTTTGAAGAACGAGAGATCAAGTTGCTAAGCATTAAAGAAAACTTTGATACTTCAACACCACAAGGGAAATTAATGATGACGGTTTTCCAAGCATTCAGCCAGTTTGAACATGATTTAATTGTCCAGCGAACGAAGGAAGGTTTAATTAGTGCTAGAGCAAGAGGGCGTCAAGGTGGGCGTCCGAAAGTAAATGAACGAGAGCTGAAAAAAGCCATCAATTTATATAAATCTGAACAGTATAGTGTGAGTGAAATTGTTGAAATGACAGGGATTAGTCGTGCTACAATTTATCGCTATTTAAAATAAGAGCAGCTCAACTGTAAATGTTGTGCATGCTCTTATTTTTTGTCCATTTTTCCTTAACGTTGTAAATCCGCATTTTTCTGACGGGACCCCGCTTAGTTCGTCCTCTGGCTTCGTACGCCCACGGCGGTCCACGAGCGCCTCTGCCCCGCCCGTGTCATACTTTTTGATCCAGCCATAGACCTGGGCATAGGACACCTGAAATTGTTCCGCGGTCTGCTGGTAGTTGCGTCCATTCTCCAAACAATATTTCACGATCTCAAGGCGCTCTTCGAATGTAGTTTTTCTTCCTTTTGTCATAGCTCGATCCATCCCTTTTCTCGAATCTGTTAACTCGCTATGACTAGTATACTTCTTAATCCATTTACGAAGAACAGACCAATCACTGATCTGATACTTGGAGAGTACCTCCATTCTAGTGAACCCATCGAGATAGTCGCGGACGGCCGCGATTTTCAGTTCCTTGGTGTAAGATTTCCATGCCTTCGATTCCTTCAACGCATCGATCCCACCGGTATCAAATTTCACTTTCCACACCTGGAGGGTGTGCCTAGAGACGCCATGAGCCTCCATGATTTCTTTCCAAGTATATGTTTCTTCTTCCATCATGCGCAGCGCACTCAATTTTTGTTCGATCATATGCCGACTTCTCGCCATAAAAAAACACTCCCCAATCAGATAAACAGATTTGTTATTTCATCTGTCTACCTAT
This sequence comes from Exiguobacterium sp. s132, assembly GCF_018617235.1. GTDB lineage: Bacteria > Bacillota > Bacilli > Exiguobacteriales > Exiguobacteriaceae > Exiguobacterium > Exiguobacterium profundum. The sequence continues at coordinate 778,339 of NZ_JACSJU010000001.1, forward strand.
TGGGGAGCATATGACGCGCATGAGGGGTTGTCTTTACATATAGGGCCCGTTCGCCTGAATGACGAACTGTGAATGTGTGTAATGATAGGTGATGCGGGAATAGTCAAATGGTTTCCCATTCGTGAGATGGAAGATCGTCTCGATGCGAAGTGTCGGATCATTCTCTTGCAATCCGAGGTGTTCCGCTTCACTTTCCGTCAATCGATCGACCTGTAGATACATGTCAGAAAATCCAATCGTGACGCCGAGCGCGCTTTGGACATAATCGAAAATAGAGTCTGCCACAATTTCGCGATTCAAATAGGGCACGACGGCTTTCACATAATAGGATTCCTCGTGACAGAGCACCTCTTCATCCACATACCTTACCCGTTCGACCCGATACACATCGTCCAACACGTCAATCCCGAGATTCTCCGCAACCGTCGCGTCTGGCTTCACGACAGACACATCAATCACATCAGATGTCAAGACACGGTCTCCGAGATTGCTCTTGAACCCTTGGGTCGAGAAGAGGCTCATATAGCCAGGTCGATTATGTCGTCTGACGAAAATGCCGCTTCCCCGCAGTTGAAAAATGACACCCTTTCGTTCGAGCAGCTCTAAAGCTTTCGTGATGGTGCTCTTGCTCACCGCATATTGATTCATCATCTGCTCAAGGACAGGGAGCTTATCGCCTTGTTTTAAGTTTTGTTCGTGGATGTATTGTTCGATTTCATTTGCGATTTGTTGATATTTTAGCATCGTCATTCCTCACTTTTTCGTCACTGGTTCTATTATATCATGAAAAAAACAAAAGTAATTCAATGTACCGACCTTGTATAATTGTACCGGTACAATTATACTTGACGTGTACGATTCATGTGAAGGAGGACTTACAATGAAGACATTACCGAACGATTTTCTATGGGGAGGCGCGCTTGCCGCTCATCAATTCGAGGGTGGTTGGGAGGCTGATGGCAAAGGACCGAGTGTCGTCGATGTCTTGACGGCAGGTGCACACGGCGTCGCTCGCCGGATCACAGACAAGGTCGAACCGAATGAATTCTATCCGAACCATGAGGCGATTGACTTTTACCATCGTTATAAAGAAGATGTGGCCCTCTTTGCTGAGATGGGATTGAAATGTTTACGTACTTCCATCGGATGGAGCCGCATCTTCCCGAATGGTGATGATGCAGAACCGAACGAGGCGGGTCTCCAATTTTATGATGACTTGTTCGATGAGCTACTCAAACATGACATCGAACCGATCATCACACTGTCGCATTTTGAGATGCCGCTCCATCTTGCCCGTGAATACGGGGGATTCCGAAATCGTGAAGTCGTCGAGCATTTCGTCCGCTTCGCTGAGGTCTGCTTTGACCGTTACAAAGACAAGGTCAAATACTGGATGACGTTCAACGAAATCAACAACAAGATGGACGTCAACAATCCACTCTTCTTATGGACGAATTCGGGAGTCCTCTTAGAAGAAGGGGAGAACGCCCGCGAAGTCATGTATCAGACTGGGCACCATGAACTGATTGCGAGCGCTCTCGCCGTTGCCAAAGGGAAAGCCATCAATCCTGACTTCGAGATTGGAGCGATGGTCTCTCACGTACCGATTTATCCGTATTCATCAAACCCAGATGACGTCATGCTCGCCGAAGAGATGATGCGTCAACGCTATTTCTTCCCGGACGTACAAGTACGAGGCTTCTATCCGAGCTACGCCTTGAACGAGTTCGAGCGGGAAGGGTATAACATCCCAATCCTTGAAGGGGACGAAGAAATCCTACAGAACGGAAAGGTCGATTATCTCGGTTTCAGTTACTATATGTCGACGACCGTGAAGAGTGACGTCGTCGCGGACAACAGTGGCGATATCGTCAACGGTGGTCTGCCGAATGGGGTCGAGAACCCGTATATCCAGTCGAGTGACTGGGGATGGGCGATTGACCCGGTCGGACTCCGTTATGTGCTCAACCGACTCTATGACCGGTACCAAATTCCGCTCTTCATCGTCGAGAATGGATTCGGTGCCGTCGATGAGATTGTCGACGGAAAGATTCATGACAAAGCCCGAATCGATTACTTGAAGGCCCATATCGAACAATTGAAGCAAGCCGTCATTTATGACGGGGTCGACTTGATTGGTTACACACCTTGGGGCATCATCGACATCGTCTCGTTCACGACGGGAGAAATGAAGAAGCGATACGGGATGATTTACGTCGACCGTGACAATGAAGGGAACGGATCGATGGAGCGGATGAAGAAAGACTCGTTCGACTGGTACAAACAGGTCATTGCGACGAATGGAGAGAATCTCTAAATAAGGGTGAGCAAAGAACTGTGAAATGTCTGCAGGTCTTTGCTCTTTTTCGATATAATGAAGAAAAGTGAAAAATTGGAGGGACGCATGATGCAAATAAAGAACTATGGACCGGTGACGGCTGTTTGTGCCAACGTAAAGAACGGTCCATTCGAGATGTCGATGTATGTGTATTATATCGACGGGATGCTCATCGATACGGGAACACGCACGATGCTACCCGAACTTCAACCGTTTTATGAGTCGGTTCCAATCGATCTCGTCAGCATCACGCACCCCCATGAAGACCATATCGGAACGGCAGCCTGGCTTGAACGGACATACGGTGTCCCAATTTACATACGAGAATCCGCCAGGGACATGTGCCGGACGGGGCTAGATATCCCAGATTATCGGGCACGCTTCTCAGGAGACCCGGAACCGTTTCAGCCGATTGCCTATTATGACAATCAGATCACATCAGAACATCATACTTATCAGGTAATCCATACACCTGGTCATGAACCGAATCACGTCGTCTTATACGACGAGGAGAACGGTCGGCTGTTCTCGGGTGATTTGTTCGTCCATCCTTATCCGAAGGTGATGATTCCGGAGGAGTCGGTACCTGAACAGATTCGTTCTCTCAAACGTGTTCTGAGTCTTAATTTCGAGGAAGTTTATTGCCAACACGCCGGGCATCTCGAACAGGGAAGGGAGCAACTGACCAAAAAGCTCGATTATCTAGAACGTTTGACTGATAACGTGATAACAAAAACTGCAGCGGGCTACAACATTGACGACATCAATGCCCAGCTCTTCCCCGAACCATCGCCGCTCGTCAAAATCTCCAAGCGGGATTATGACTCGAGACACATGATTGCAAGCATTCTACGTGAAGTGTACGAACAACTTCGTTGACAGAAGGCGGATCACCTAGTATTCTTAGTACAGGATTAAACGTTTAAACTTTTAAACGGAGTGATGAATATGAAACAACCAGATGCCACACCCGAAGTCTCGTTATCTTTATTTGAAGATGCGATTCCATTGTTCCAAGTATTAGCCGACGTCAATCGTCAACGCATCATCGTCGAGATCGCCAAACATGAACGCTTAAACGTCAATCAGATTGATGAGAAGATTGAGTTGTCTCGACCGGCCATCTCGCATCATCTCAAACTACTTCGACAAGCGGGCATCGTCTCATCAGAGAAAGTCGGGACAGAGAACTTTTACTTCCTGACGCTCGAGAACGCGGTCGGACTGCTGAAGGCACTGACACGAGCGATAGAAGACGAATGCATCCTTTGACCTTTCTTTTTGGAAACAGGGAGAAAGGCTTCTTTATCACCAATGAGTTTAAAAGTTTAAACATATAAACATTAAAGGGGAATGAATATGAACCAAAAACAAACGATTGTCATCACAGGAGCATCGAGCGGAATTGGCCGAGCGACGGTCGAACTGTTCAGCAAACGAGGCTGGCATGTCGCCGCTACGATGCGAAGACCTGAAGATCATCAAGAACTGTCTCACCTAAAAGGGGTGTCTCTCTATCAACTAGATGTGACGAACGAGACGAGTATCCGAGAGGCATTTAAACAAATCGTCTCGGATCACGGAACGATGGATGTGTTGTTGAACAATGCTGGGTATGGAGCGGTAGGGATTTTCGAGGAAGCCTCTCCCGAACAGATTCAACGGCAATTTGATACGAACGTATTCGGGGTCATGAATGTGATCCGGACAGCACTGCCATACTTTCGTAAACAGCGGAGCGGACGGATCGTGACCGTCTCCTCCGTCGGTGGACAGATCACATTCCCAATTTACAGCTTGTATCACAGTTCAAAATGGGCGATTGAAGGATTCATCGAATCGCTCCAGTTCGAGTTGGCACCTTTCAATATCGACATGAAATTGATTGAGCCGGGACCGATTAAGACAGACTTTTACGGTCGTTCCCAAGAACTCGTCCGTGACCAACCGCTCGATGTATATGATGGCTACACAGAGGTTGCGCTCCATAACACGAATGCCGCTGGTGCGAACGCCGAAGGTCCAGACGTTGTCGCTGAGACGATTTGGCGATCCGCGACCGAACGGAAGAAACGACTCCGTTATCCAGCAGGTAAACAAGCGGGCCTTTTGATTGCCCTCAAGCGTTATCTTCCGAACCGGGTATTCTTCGCGATTGTCCGAGGTGTCGTTGAAAAGAAATAATGAATCATATCCTTTTTGTTTTCTATAGAAAATGAGAAGGATTTTTTATGTCGTTTTGAGAATGATTCAACTCACACAAAATTACCCGATATACCATCTAAGAGGAGGGATTTCATGAAAAAAGTCATGCTAGCACTTTCAACATTCATTCTAGTCATCGGATTGTCTTCAACACCGACAAAATCAGTAGATGCAGCGGTCAAGACATTTAAAAACTGTACAGAGTTAAACAAAACGTATAAAGGTGGTGTAGCCAAGTCAAAGACGACGAAAAATAAAGGTGGTAAGACACGTTACACGCCATATGTAAGTAAAGCACTATATGACGCGAACAAAGCACGTGATCGCGACAAAGATGGAATCGCCTGTGAGAGATAAGAACATGTATATAGCCGCCAATGAGGGCGGCTTTTTATATGGACGTAGACACATATTCGGACGCATGATATTATCATAAGTAACAATATTATCAAATATGATAATAATGAGGTGAAGATGATGAATCAAGACGTTTTAAAAAGTCTGTTAAACCCGATTCGCATGAAAATTTTTCAGCACGTTCTCATGAACGAGCAAGTGACGACCGGAGAGTTGGCAAAGTTGCTTCCCGATGTGCCCCAAGCGAGCCTCTATCGCCATATCAACAAGATGGTACAAGACGAGATTTTATCTGTCGCAAGTGAGAACAAAGTACGTGGGGTGTATGAAAAAGTGTACGCGATTCAAAACAATCCATTGACCGCTGTCAATCAAGTCGTCGAAGAGGAAGATCGTGAACAACTATATAAAATATGTTACACGTTCGCGATGTCACTGCTCATGGATTTCGGAGACTATTTAAAGCGGGACAAAATCGACCTTCAAGGAGACAAGGTCGGCTTTCGGAGTATCCCACTTTATCTGTCTGATGCCGAGAGTGATCGATTCCTAAGAGGTCTCTACGATCTCTTAGAGGGAGTGCTCGAGCATGAACCATCTGAAGAACGTACGTTGCGGAAATTCTCCTACGCGTTCATGCCGGTAGAAGAAAAGGAGGAGATGGATGATGTATAAACAAGAAAATGTGTTGATTCAAGGGGAAACAACCATTGCTGCCACCATAACGACACCCGATCAGGAACGGTCGTCCTTTCCAGCCATCGTCCTCATCGGAGGGACGGGAGGATTGGACCGTGACGGAAACGGTACCGGCTTCAAGTCAAACTTGTATAAAGACTTAGCAGAATGGCTGACGATCCAAGGATTCATCACATTACGCTATGACAAACGGGGGATTGGCAAGAGTGGTGGCAATCGACATAGCGTCGGTCTGACAGGACTCGTTGATGACGTGTCGGCGGTCGTCCGTTATCTGAAATCTCATGACCATGTCTCACAAGACGTTTTATTGCTCGGTCATAGCGAAGGATGTATCGTCGCGACACTCGCAGCAGAACGTGAATCCGTTTCTGGTCTCATCCTGTTGTCTGGTGCCGGTGTCGCCTTGAAGACGAGCATGCAGGAACAGGCGCATGCCTTACTCGATGTAGTGAAACGTACGAAAGGGATCAAGGGTAAACTGCTTCGCTTTAGCTTGAATGAGAAGTCGGTCGTCGGGAAACAACAAAAACTGTTCGAGCGCGTCACAGCAACGGATCAGGATACGATGCGGATCCAGCTGATGAAGTTCCCTGCCAAATGGTTACGGGAGCATCTTGCACACACAGACGTGTCACTTCGAGAACGATTGGTTCAATTGAACATTCCGACGCTCGCACTGACAGGAGACCGGGACGTTCAAACGGGCGTCGAGCATCTAGATGAGCTCGCTGCACTTCACGTAGAGCATATCGAGGTACAAAAGATTAAGGACATGGACCATATGTTGAAACATTTCGATGGTGAGATGAGTATTTTGGACGTGAAAAAACAATATCGTTCACAACTCAGTGAACCGCTCCATCCTGAGCTACAGCATCAACTTCACGAATGGCTAAAGCGCCACGACTGGGCATCATGACGAACAAGACAGCGGAAACCTCTCCGCTGTCTTGTTTTATGTATGTAAGAACCGCTCAACGTTTTCCATCGAGAAATGACGGCTCCATTGAACGAAGTGTCCACCTGGTACGGCAATCAATTGTACAGAAGGATGAAGCAGTCGTTCCGCTCGTTTGACATGATGGAGCGTTCGCTTCGCCTCCTTCAAATCAATTCCCGTGAAATCCGCATAATACAGGTGCGTCGGGACTTGGACGCGTCGTAACAAGTCCTTAAAATCCAATCCATCATAACCAAACAACAAGTGTAAGCCACCGGTCGAAAGACGGGCCGATTGCTCGACAGCAGAACGAATCGATAACGTCGGCTCGACCCCGATTCGTCGACAGAACAGTTGGAACCGCTCTTCAGAAAACGTGGGGTCACTCTTATTCACTTTCGTTTCAATCCAGTTCAAGAGGCGTCGTGGTGAATGGTGATACAGTAGACGTAAAAGCGGTAAGGCGAATCCGAAGATGCCATATTCCCGATATGGTAGCATAGCGTTCGGTTTATGTCCTTGGTCGAGAAGTATCAAATGCCTGACTTGGTCTGGATAATGGACTGCATAAGCCAGGGCGATGGCACCTCCCATCGAATGACCGATTAGTCGAACCGATTCAAGGTGTCGTGAGATTCGATACGTCTCGACCCAGTCCGCGAGTACTTTGGACGTGGCGAATGTATGTAGTCCCTCACTTTCACCAAATCCAGGTAGATCTAACAGGTGAACTTCGAAATCGTTATGTAATGCTTCGGCAAATAATTGGCCTTGTGACCCAGTGAATCCTCCACCGGGAAGGAAAAGTACAGGTTCACCTTGACCATGGACGGTTGCATGGAATTGTCTCACGTCATCTCTCCTTTATATAATGGAGTGCTTTCCATTCAAGTATAAAGATTGCTGGGAGTCAATTGAAGAAAAATCGCCATGTTTCTCAGGAGGCTCGCAACCAAATGTGGGTATAACATAGTGACAGGCAGATTACTGTCATCACACATCGTATACGTTCTGACCTTTCAAAGGAGGAATGAGGAATGAAGCTTTCAGGAAAAACGGCAATTGTCACTGGCGCAGGTTCAGGCATGGGGCGAGCCATCGCCAAACTGTTTGCGGAAGAAGGCGCACGAGTCGTCGCCTTCGACTTGAATGAAGATGCTGTGCAGGCGGTAGTTGATGAAATCAAAGCAGCGGGTGGGGAAGTTCTTGGCATTGCTGGTAACGTGACGAATCAAACGGATATTGACAAACTCGTCGATGCGGCGAAAGACACGTTCGGCTCGGTCGACATTCTCGTCAATAACGCGGGAATCATGGACAACTTCATGACGGTGGGAGAAGTGACGGATGAATTATGGGACCGTGTCCTTGGCGTCAATTTGACCGGACCGATGAAACTTTCACGTGCCGCCATCCAAGTGATGGAGAAGCAGAACCGGGGTGGCGTCATCATCAACAATGCATCGGTCGGAGGATTATTCGGTACACGAGGTGGTGCAGCGTATGTGGCCTCAAAACATGCGTTAATCGGATTGACGAAGAACATCGCGGCGACACATGGCACGCTCGGTAAGATTCGAGCAAACGCCATCGCACCGGGTGGCGTCAATACGAATATTGGGTCAACCATCACAGCACCGAGCGAACTTGGGATGCGCGCCATTCAAGCGGTGGGGGAAGCCCCGATGGGAGAACCAGAGCAAATAGCGAACGTCGCCCTCTTTTTAGCATCGGATGATTCGAGCTTCGTGAATGGAGATGTTTTGAAAGCCGATGGTGGGTGGACCGCAAGATAAAAGAAAAGAGCCGGTTATTCGGCTCTTTTCTTTTGGTATTGTTTTCGATAGGCGAGCGGGGTGATTGCATGATGTGCTTTGAATGTCTGTACGAAGTGACTGACACTTGAGTAGCTCAGGCGATTGGCGATGTCTGCGATACCTTCCGTCAAATCTTCTAATAAAGTGGCGGCCCGCTCCATTCGCTTCATCTGTACATACGCAATAGGAGATGTGTCTCCAAAGAATACAAACAAACGAGAGCACTCACTTCGACTCACACTGCCCGCATGAGCGATTTGGGCTAATGTCGGTCTGTCCTCTATATGAGCGTCGACATAAGCAAGCATATGACGAAGACTTTCCCGTTTGTTCTCATTCTTCATCGTTTCAGTCTCTTGCTGAATCCAGTAGCGCCAGATGACTGTACATTGAAGTGTCGCATCCATCAATGCGAGTGGACCGTCCGCAGATAAATGTTGAACGGCCCGTTCAATCGTCTGAATAATAGATTGATGACCTCGTTCCGGTTTTATCATATGTATGGACTTTTCAGTATTTAGATATGGCGTCACATATCGCTTCGCCAACTCGGGATGGAACAAAGCAGTCGGATCAAATTCGAGTAACCTCATCGGTGACGCTTCCTCGATTTTCTCAACCATGACACTTTGTCCTCGTGCCAAGAGAACGGCTTCTCTTGGATGAAGGGTGAGGCTTACTCCGTTCACTCGAATCACGGACATCCCAGACTTGCAAAAAAGAACAGTGAAGTGATCAGTCACCTTTAATGTCAATGATCCGTGACGAATCATCTCGATACTCTTCAAAAGAGCCATCCTCCTCGTTTCGGAAATTTCCCGACATTTCATTTCGATTGTTCACGGAGAAACACTTTGAAATGAGCATGAACTGGGACGAATCTGACATTTTTAATCATCGTTCATTAAAAGATACAATCGAGTTTCTTCTATATAATAGTTTAAAAAATCAGCCAACCGGTAAACGCAGCATGCACGAGAATTGCAACAGGCACTCCGATTCGGAATTTCGGTTTTAGCGTCTTATGACGAAAGACGCGCATCGCCAAATAGGCACCGAACGCTCCACCGATCCATGCCATCGTCAACAATGTCCGCTCAGAAATACGCCAAGCTCCGACACGAGACCGTCGTTTATCGACAAAATATGACACAAACGCTAGTAAATTAGTCACAATGTAATATAGCAGTAATAGTTCCAAAGACCAAAACCTCCTTTTTTCTCTCTATAGTATATCTTAAATTGGCTCTGTGAAGCCGTTTCAATAGATTGAAACAATTTTCAGAAACCTCTCATCCTCGTGAATTGTTCTGTAAATGAACTGATAACACTCTCATATCGTCCTGTAATCGCTGTGAAATATACAGGTGTTACAGTAAGGGGGCGTTAGAAAAGGGAGGAATATTCTTATGAAAAAACCACTATTGACACTAACGGCACTCGCTGGCCTTAGTTTAGGAGTCGCTGCTCCAGCTTCGGCAGCATCAACACACACAGTTCAGTCTGGAGATACACTCTATCGTATCGCCGTGAACAACAACGTCTCTGTAAACGACATCAAACAAGCGAACGGCTTAAACTCAAATATGATTTATCCGAACCAAGTCTTGAAACTTGGAAAGGCAGAAGCAAAATCACAAGCTTCTACTGCATCTAAAACGTATACAGTTAAATCAGGTGATACACTTTATCGTATCGCATTGAACCACGGGATCACTGTCAATCAATTGATGACTTGGAACGGTCTTGATTCAGATCTTATTTTCCCTGGACAAGAGTTCGCCGTGAAAGGTGCAGCCGCTGCATCTGTAGCGAACGATGCGAAGACAACAGCACCGAAGACATCGACATCAGCACCTGTAACAAAAACTGCATCGTCTACAACGCAAACCCAAGCTCCGGCTTCAGGTCAGACAATGACAGTTGAAGCGACAGCTTATACACCATATTGTGCAGGATGTTCTGGTATCACAGCGACAGGAATCGACGTTCGTTCGAACCCGAACCAAAAAGTCATCGCGGTTGACCCTTCTGTCATTCCGCTCGGCTCTAAAGTATGGGTTGAAGGATACGGAGAAGCCATCGCAGGAGACACTGGTGGTGCCATCAAAGGAAACAAAATCGATATCTTGATGCCGACACAAGAGCAAGCACTTGCTTTCGGTCGCCAATCAATCACAATCAAAGTCTTGAACTAATTCAAGCTGATCAAAGACACTGCCATCGGGCGGTGTCTTTTTTTTGTCTATACCTTCTCCCAAGGATTCTTCACTTTCGTCAGTCCGAGTCGCTTCGCGAGTGGTTTAATCGTCAATCCATGTAGGGCGACAGACGTTACGACTAAACCGAGTGTGATTGGCAACATCCGTTCCGCATCTTCAATTCCCAGTTCGGCAATCTCTTGTGCAAAGAAACCGGTCACCGTCATCGCAACAATACCTCGAGGGGCAATCCAGCTGATGAGTGCCCGCTCTTGAGCGGATAGCGGAGAACCGAGGAGCGACGTCTGCACCGAGATCGGTCGGACAAAAAATAAGATTCCGAGAATCGACAAGAGGAGAGGCCAGTCGAAAATGGCGAGTAAACTATCACGTGTCAAACTTGCCGTCAGAATGATGAAGACTGTCGAAACCAGTAAAATCGAAATGTTCTCTTTAAACTCACGAAGCTGTTTCAGAATATGCATATGTCCATGCTTTGAATTTGCCATCGTCAATCCCATTGCCGTTACAGCCAATAGCCCGACCTCGCTCATGACCCATTCACTGATTGAATATACGAGGAGGACCCCAGAGAACGTGAGGGTTGTTCTTAAATATTCAGGGACTTTCTCATTCCCGAACAAACGAATTAATAGATGTCCAACGGCAATCCCAAAGGCGATCGCGACGATACAGGACCAAAAAAATGGCAAGTGGCTCGCGAGCCCGTCGTTTTGATAGAAGATGAATCCCACTCGAACGACAAAGAGTCCAATCAAGGCGCCAAGAGGATCGACGATGATCCCTTCCCATTTCAAGACTTTAGCTGGGCGTGCGGACAAGTTAGCTTGTCGAAGTAACGGAATGATGACGGTCGGTCCGGTCACGACAAAGATGGCACCGAGCGTAAATGCTGGCAACCAATGAAAATCTCCAACCATGATGAGCAAAATCGAGGTCAAGATAAAAGAAACGAATACCCCGACCGTGACGAGACGAAAGATTGATCTCCGCAAATCGTCAATCTCCCTGAATTCGAGACTGAGGCTTCCTTCAAACAGGATGAGCGCCACCGCGATGGAGATGAGTGGGCTATAAAGCTCACCGAGTATCCGATCCGGCTCCAACCAACCGAAAATCGGTCCGACTAGAATCCCTGCAACCGTCATAATCAAGATGGCTGGAAAGTCAAATCGCCAAGCGAGTAACTGCGAAAGTGCACCGATGAGGACAAGTAAGCTGAACCCAATCATCATGTCTTCCATAAGCTTCCCCCCGTTTCTTCACTTCTTCATTAATGTATACCCAAATCAGGAAAAACATTTGCTAAGATTGTTTGATTTCGGGTAAGAATTGAAAGAAAGGGAGGGATACCATGGAAGTGACTATCGGACTCATTATCGTCATCATGACTTGGCTCATCTTATTGCTTAACCTCACGTTTGCAATCACCATTATCTTTTTTGAAAGGCGTGACATTGGAACGACTTGGGCGTGGTTACTCGTCCTCTTCTTCTTGCCTCTCATCGGATTCTTCGTCTACATCTTCTTCGGTCGATTGATCAAATCTCAAAACTTTTATGAAGTCGAAGAAGAGAAACGTGAAGCGTATCATCATCATGTGGCGGAGCAACTTGACCAATTGGACCAATCCATGGCACCGTTCAATCATCCACTTCTATTGAAGCACCGACGACTCGCACGATTGAATCTCGTATCGACGAATGCGATGATGTCTTTCCAGAACGATATCGACGTCCTTCACGACGGAAAAGAGAAGTTTGATCAACTGTTTCGAGATATCGAACAGGCGACGAAAGAAGTGAACATTCAATATTACATCATCCAAAACGATGCGCTGGGTCAATCGTTAATTCGCTTATTGACCGAAAAGGCAAAACAAGGATTACGTGTCCGACTCCTCTACGATGCGGTAGGCTCGAGGGGACTGAGGCACAAACACTTTAAGGACCTGCTGGCCCACGGTGGGGAAGTCAAATCGTTCTTTCCGTCCAAACTCGGCATCAACTTCCGCGTCAACAATCGAAATCACCGAAAACTCTGCGTCGTTGACGGAGAACTTGGTTATATCGGCGGCTTCAACGTCGGGGATGAGTATCTCGGAAAGGATGAGCATTTCGGTTATTGGCGAGATGTTCACTTACGAATTTCAGGCGACGCCGTTAAGGAATTGCTCGAACGTTTCATCCTGGATTGGAATCGCTCTGTCCCGACACGAACGAAGGCACAGAAAGACGACTTTGTTTGGCCAATCGAAGGGATTGCTCGTCATGCGTCCCCGGTTCAAATCGTGACATCGGGTCCAAACTCGTCGACGGAGCATTTAAAGAATATGCTCGTCAAAATGATCACCCAGTCGAAAGAATGTATCTATATCCAGACTCCCTACTTCATCCCGGATGCAAGTTTCCTTGATGCCTGTCGAATCGCCCTGATGGCGGGTACTAAGATCAAACTGATGATCCCGAACAAGCCCGACCATATGTTTGTCTACTGGGCGACCTATGCGAACGCTGCGGAGCTCGTACGTTACGGAGCAGAAGTGTTCACGTATGAGGAAGGTTTCCTTCATGCGAAAACGCTCGTCATCGACGGAGAAGTCGCATCAATTGGGACGACGAACATCGACGCCCGAAGTTTCCGCCTCAACTTTGAAATTTCAGCGCTCGTCTTCGACAAAGACGTCGCTCAGTCCGTCATCGATGCGTTCGAGCGAGACGAGGCACGCGCTGAGCGGCTAACCATCGAACGATATGAATCGAGGACACGTTGGATTCGCTTCAAAGAGAGCGTGTCCCGCCTTCTCAGTCCAATTTTATAATGAAAAACATCCGGTCAGAAGGAACTCCTCTGCCGGATGTTTTTTAGCGTTTATTCACTTGTTCAACGAGTCGTTCGAATGAATCACTGATTGCTTGTGGCGCTTCCTTGTCCCCATACTCTGCGGCCTCTAACCAATCTGCATAAAGCCTGTGGTCCGTGAACTCGATTCGCTGCAACCAATCAGCCACCGTCTCCTCTCGATGACGTGGGTGATGCTGTTCTAACTTTCGTCCCGTCTCAAGAAGGCGAATCTGGCGAGGCGAGCGGACGATCCGCTTATCTGAGAGTGTCGGGTGGTGAATACTCCTAGGAATCATTCCATCTTCCTGGATGTCTTTTCGCTTCTGCAGATAGAAGAACAATCCTACCCCAAGAAGCAAGATCATTACAAACACTCCGATATAGAACAGCGAGTTATTCGATGCGGACGCGAGCAATGTCTCTTGCGCCACTGTCTCCGCATCTAGGTTCGGATTATCCGGTACGAGGAAGCGGTTTACGCGATCATTCGGGTCGAGTACGATTCCATCAAACCAGCTCCCGATCCACAAAAAGAATGGAGTGATCCAGGCGACGACATTACCAAACAATAGCTCTTTAATCGTACGAATGATGAGAGAGACAATCAGACCGATGCCTAGGCCTACGGTCAACATCGTCACCATCCGCTTGTAGTCGCGACGGTAATACAGGTTTCGTTGCCAAATCAAAAAGATGAACGGAAAGAGCACCATCGCGAGCGATTGCGATGCCGGGGGGAATAACCAGTCCGCCACTAAAAACAATACGCTCGCCATCGCGTAACGGTCCGTCCAATCCAACGTCCGTATGAAGGCATGAACGTATGTGAAAATCAAAAGCATGATGCTCATCTCATAAGAGAAATAAAGGGCACCGACGCTCAGGAACGTCTGTACAATCAGTTGTGTATTCCGAGGGAGACGAAGTGTCAATAAGAAGAGCAATGGAAACACGTGCCCGATGTAAAATGCTGCGAAGACCCACCATAACCATCTCATTGACCGTCACCCCCCAAGCGGAGAATCGACTGATTCCCACTGTATTTGGCGACCTTCCGCTCAAACAAGGAGCGAGCAAGCGGAAAATCACTCTCGGACAGACAAGCGAACGTCGTCATAATCTTCCGAAAATGTACCTCACCACTTCCCGGTTGAAGGTCATACGTGATTCCATCCTTCGTAAGCGTCGGGACAATCAGACCGTAACTCGCATTTTCTTTCTCGAAATCACGGCATAATGCGGCAGCTTGCGAGATGAGGCGCTCCATCTGATAGGTGAGGGCACGCCCATCCTTCGTCAACAAGTCGAGGACGATGACATATTCATTTGCTTGTACCGGTTGCTCGGTACGGGCCAGCAGTTCGCCCGTCTTCGCATAGGCAGACCAATATAGCTGTCGCATCGGTTGCCCATGATATGGAGTGACCGATTGGAACGTCTCCGGGTCACGATAGGCACTATGACGAACCATCTCCTCACCTGGGAGAGTAGGGGGACGTTTCGGAATCGGATAGGGCGAAAACTCTGGGAAGACATAGCCGATGCGTGGGAGTGAGTCCTCTTTATAGAGCGAGAACATGCGTAACGGATCTCGAATTTCCATCCCGATAGCCTCTAGGCGGATAGGACCTCGCTTCTTCGCATGGAGCGGGATTGTGAAGTCGACAGTCGCATTCGTCTCGACAAAGTTCTCCTGCCGCCAAAACGCATGTCCTTCTGATTCCACGGTGGGATGCAAATAGCCGGATAGGCGGACAACGCCAAGCGGGACTTTTGCCGTCGACACAAGTTTCAAGACATAGACGGCCTCGTCATTCGGAAAGAGTTTCATCTCCTCAGTGAGGTCGACATGGATTTGTTCTGCCAATCGAAACATAAAAGATGGCATGACCAGTGCATAGAGACTGAATCCAATCAATAGACTGGCAATCAAGACGTTCCCATAAAGTGCCGTAAAGACCCCGACGACGAACAGGAGCCACATATAGCCGGACTCGAGATAGCGTGGGCTGACTAACTGCATCTTACACCTCTGAGGGGACCGGGATGGTCTCGAGTACAGATTTGATCAACTTTGACGGCTTCGTCTTCAGCGACGCTTCGACCGTCAAGACGATTCGATGCCCTAAAATCGGAAGCGCGAGTGCCCGAATATCTTCTGGTGAGACATAGTCGCGTCCTTCCATATAGGCATGAGCCCGAGCCGCCATCGTATACGCGAGCGTCGCACGTGGACTTGGTCCAACCTCGATGTCACGATGATGACGAAGTGACTCCATCAAATCCAGTAAGTAATCCTCCATCGCCTCGTGGAATCGGACATCTCGTACCTCTTGTTGCATCTTCAACAATTCGTCCTGTTGCAGAGAGAAAGATTCTGAAGCGAGGTGCTCATTGCGAATCAGTCGTCGTTCGGAATCTCGCGAGAGGGGAGCAAGTGTCAATTTGAATAAGAAACGGTCCAATTGAGCCTGCGGGAGCGGAAACGTCCCTTGTCCATCGAATGGGTTTTGAGTGGCAATCATAAAGAATGGTTCCGGTAGCTTGAGCGACACTTCCCCGAGTGTCACTTGACGTTCCTGCATCGCCTCAAGCAACGCAGATTGTGTACGTGGCGTCGTCCGGTTAATCTCATCGACAAGTAGAATCGATGTGAAAATCGGACCCGTCCGACGTTCGAACGCTCCGGTCGTCGGATTGAATAACTCCATTCCTAAAATATCACTTGGCAATGTATCCGGGGTACACTGTACACGCTGAAATGTCGCTGATATCGAACTTGCCAAACTACGGGCAAGTGTAGTCTTCCCCGTACCGGGACGGTCCTCGAGTAAAACGTGACCTCCCGATAGTAATGCAATCGAAGCGAGCTTGATGGCTTTCGATTGACCAATGACTTGATCATTCAAATGTGAAACCCATGGATGGTTCATTCAAAATCCCCCTATATTTTTCTGATAATTAAGAAAATCATAGCATAATCGGTTCAGGAGATGTATCAAAAATCCATTTCACTAAAAAAGACCGACCGGCATAAGCCAGTCAGTCAACGTTTCGGAGTATCTAAATATCGTTCAAAATGACGTTCGAGCCATTCTTGGAAGAAGGACATGAACGTACAGATTGCCCAGTAGATCAACGCCACGACGATATACACTGTCATGTAGTCGAACTCCCGACCACCGACGATTTTGGCCTTGTTGAAAATCTCAGGTACCGTGATCATCGCAGCGAGCGAACTCGCTTTAATCAGATCGAGAAAAACGTTCGAGAGCGGCGGAAGGGCGATCCGTGTCGCCTGCGGTAAGACGACCCCCTTCAATGTCAACCATTTCCCCATCCCGAGTGAACGAGCCGCCTCAACCTGTCCGTCATCGACCGCGCGAATCGAGGAGCGGATGATCTCAGCGATATAGGCGGCAGAATTCAGACTAAATCCGAGAATGGCTGCCGTCAAAGCGGCGAACTCGATTCCGATGAACGGGAATCCCGAATAGAGGATGAACAGAATGATCAAGATGGGGACTCCGCGCATGAACGAGATATAGAAAGTCGACGGATAGCGAAGGAGTCGTGTCGGAGACAACTTCCCGAGCGCCAACAAAAGACCAAACAGGAGACCAAAAAACATGCTGATGAACGAGATCCAAAGCGTATTCGGTAACCCGCCCAACAGGTAAGGAAACGATTGGATCGCCAGGTCTACGTCAAAGATGGCGTCCCATTTGACATCTGAGAACGACATGCCAACATTACTTCGTTTCGACGATTGTTGCGTCTACGTCAGGTTCTACCGAAACATCGGCACCATTATAGAATTGCTCAGATAGTTCTTTGACTGTACCATCTTCAAGCATTTCATCTAGTACACGGTCGATGTTCTCCTGGAGCTCGTCATTTTCTTTATCCATCAAAAATGCTACTTCTTGCGGGTTATAGGCGATATCCGGATGAATCGTGATATCGAACTCAGGGAAGAATGCAAGTGCCAACGTTTGAAGATAATAGTCGTTCAAGATGACATCGGTCCGTCCCGTTGAAACGTCGCGCAAGTACTGGTCGTTCGTGGCGTTATCATAGATGACTTCTTCTGCTCCATACTTTCGAGCCACATCCATGAAGACAGTCGTCGCCTCACCAGCGGCTTTCTTGCCTTTCAAATCCTCGAGTGATTCAATTCCAGAGAGGTCGCTCTTGCGAACGATAGCAGTCCCGTAAGTGTATTTATACGGTTTTGAAAAGGCGAACTTCTCTTTACGGTCTTCTGTTACCGAGATATCATTTGCAGCGATGTCGATTTGACCGTTCTGAACACTCGTTAACATGTTGTCAAATGCCATTTCTTTGAACTCGATTTCGAGATCAAGGCGTTTGGCGACTTCTTTCATGAGTTCGACATCGAAACCTGTCAACGTATCGCTCTCTTCTTCACGGAAAGAAGCGGGGTAGAGGGTGCCGGCAGTTCCGACCGTCAATGTGCCTTCTTCTTGAATCTCTTCCCAGCGTGTCGTATCTGCTTGATTCGTGCTATCATCACCACAAGCGGCAAGAGGGATTGCTAAAAATAAAGTTGCTGCCAAACCTTTAGTCGTTCGTTTCACAAGAATTCCTCCTTAAGATGGTTCATCTGTCTAAAAATAGCATGACTTCAGCGGTCTAGCAACTGTGAAACATAGTTTAAACAGGTGAATTTAAAATTTGAAACGTTTATTCATAAAGCGTTATCATTCCGATGAATGCTAAATTCACAACAATGATACAGAAGTAAAATTAAATTGAGACAGAATCGATGGACCTTAAAATAATGATTGAAAGTTAGTTAAAAGAGATGAATGAAGAACAAATACGCAATAGAGTAGGAGCGGATGAATATGATTCGAATCATAGCCTTAGATGAATCGCACATTCACATTGTAAATGACGCAAATGATCCATTTCCAATCATCGGTCGAATCATACCAAGTTATATGAATGGAAAATGGACATATGTCGAAGAATTAGATGAGGAAGTCACGGAGATAACATTTCCGGACGATCGGTTAGACTGGAAACAATATATCGAACATGATAGTCGCATCCTGTTTTTGGCGATGGATGCAGATGAATGTGTCGGACAAATCCGACTCGTGAAGGATTGGAGTCGATTTGCATACATTGAAAATATCGCGGTCCGTCAAACATATCGTAAGCGTGGAATCGGAAGAATATTGCTTGAGGCGGCCGAACATTGGGCAAATGAGAAACAACTGATCGGCTTATCGCTTGAAGCGCAGAACGATAATCTCATTGCTTGCCGTTTCTATGAAAGAGAGGGATTTCAACTTGGAGGCGTCGACTCGATTAAACAATACGCGAATCCACAAATCGAATTGACTTTGTACTGGTACAAGATTTTTTAAGGATAGGGAACTGCCATGTAGAGCAATTTTTTTGCTCTCGTTTTATTAGTTTACATAACATATATTATCAGTAAAAATAATAACTCATCTCATTATCTTAGTATACTTATGATAGTGAGATGAGATTTGAATTTAAGACGTATGCGTATATCGGATCAATGTGACGCCATGTTCTGGTTCGAATTCGGCACTCGGTTCAAATCCAAGTTTCGTATACAGACGCTTCGCCGGTCCGTTATGCTTGCCCGTATGCACGTAAATCAACTTTCCTTTGTGAATGCTCAATATGTGTTCGAGTAACGTCGTCGCCAGTCTCGCCCGAAAGTATGTCGGGTCGATACATAGTTTCGTGATTTCAACAGTTTTCTCAGATGCTTCCACCGTGACAAACCCAATCAACCGCTCCTCGATATATAAGCCATAACTCGTGCCTGGTAAGTTTTGAATGACATCGATCGTCTCATAGCGCGCCGGGATTTCGTCAAACCCGAGCAGTTCCGCTTCGACCGCATAAGCGTTACGTTGAATCTCGAGCATCTGTTGGGCTTGCTCAAATTGATGAATGGCAACTTCTTTCAGCTGCATGGTGCAACCCTCCCGTTAACGGATAAACTTTCTCGCCTGCTTCCGTTTCGCCCGTTTCAACGCCAAATAGAGCCGGTGTGTCCCTTTGAGTGGCGGACCGTGCCCGACGAAAGTAAGGAGTGGTGACAAGTCCACTAGCCGCTCCGCACTCTCGACCGCAACGGACCGATTCCATGTCGCGAGTCCTGGTAATGGGAATAACGGCCGAACATCTCCAGCCACCGCTGCCCCTCCCTGAGTTTGAAAAGCGTCACCTGCAAATAATACCCGATTTACCTCGTCATAGTACGCAATCGATCCTGGTGTATGACCCGCTGCATCGAGGACACGTAAACCGAATAACCGCTCACCAATCTCTAGTACCGCATCCGGTGTAGAACGAATCGTCGGCAAAGAACCACGAATCTTATTCTGCTCTTCTTCCTCTAGCGACCGATCTCCCGATAAGAGGCGGGCATCACGTCGGGAGATGAAGAGTTCAGCGAGCGGATGCTCTGCTTTGATGGTGTCCACCCCACCGACATGATCCCCATGAGCATGCGTTAACAATATCGCGAGGAGTGGCTTGTCTAGCTCGGCGATATACGACAGGATATCGGTCGCGTTCCGCTCCAGCGCCGTGTCGATCAAGACGAGTCCGAGCTCATGCTCAAACAGTTGAACGTTGATTGGTAGTACGGGAGCGTAAAAGGTCAGTTGATGGATATGTCCATATCGTATTACTTGCATCATTGAGCCTCCTAGTCGAATAAAGTGGTCCAGTCTTCTTCTTGCCAATGCGCGTCAAAGCACATATGAATCTGTTCGATCGTATTGCGGGCAAGGGAGAGCTCAGGTAAATCGTCTCGTTCAAAGAAACCGACGTCACTCGTCTCCACGCCGGCGCTCCCCTCCCCGTCACCAATCAGTGCACACTCGATGAAAAGCTTGTAATAATGCTCCGAGAGAGGTGGGTGTGGATGTTCATGCATATCGAACAAGGCGAGCAACCGTACTGGAATCACATCCAGGCCAGCCTCTTCCTCTACTTCTTTGATGATATTCGAGGCAGGAGAGCGATTCACTTCACAGAAACCGCCGGGTAAGGTCCACAACCCATCTGACCGCTCCTTCACGAGCAGGATTCGGTCATCTTTGAAGATGACGCCTCGCACATCAAGTTTCGGAGTCGGATAACCGTCCACATGAACGAGTTGTAAGATAGCCTCGTTCGATAAGTCCGAGTGCCGTTCATACATCTCTCTTACGATTTCTTGTAACTCTTCGTACCGTTCTCGGTCATATTGATCACGCGTGAACGTCAGACCGGCCTGAGACAGCGCCTGAATCCGTTTCGCCCACGTCAGCCATTGAGACATATAGATCCCCCTATCTTTTGTCCTACATGTCTTTTTCGGCAAATTGATGCATTCTTCCTTTTCATAACTCACATTCTCTGACATCAGTTTTCAATCACGTATACTAAAAGAAAATGGAGGTGAGATGTTGAGGATACGCTATGAATTAATCAGATTCAGAAAAGATCTCGCACGTTATACCATGTCCGACTTGCGATACAAGCATGCCCCGAGCATCTGGTCCATTGGACAAATGTTTGACCATCTCATTTTGGTCGCAGAGGAGTATTTAGAAGAGGCCGACCGCTGCCTACGTGGTGAGGGTGAACTCGGTGGAGAGAAGACGTCTTTTGGAGAAAAGTTGTTCGAACGGGGAGACTTTCCACCGATAAAAATCGAGCTCCCACCTGAGATGAATCAACCACCGAACAATACTGACTCGAAAGATCGATTGCGAGAACGCATGACCATCTTAATCTCAAAGATGGATACGTTGGAATCCCGTTTGAACGATGCAGATGACAATCGAAAGACGCTTCACGGTGGGTTCGGCTGGCTGAATGCGAGAGAATGGTTCAAACTCATCGAGATGCACACGCGGCACCATCGACGACAACAACACGATCTAGAGACATGGCTACGACAAAAAGACCTGTGAACGGCGAATCAGCCAAATCACAGGTCTTTTGATTAATCGAGATACACGTCCTCGATTTCACCGAACGAGTCTTCGTCAAAGACGAACGAGCCGTTGGCATAGCGATCGAGTAGCGTAAGGGTTTTTGTCTTCACTTGCTTTGCTTTTTCTTTCCCAACGATATGAAGCGTCTCATCCCCATGTACCGGAAGCACACGACGGATTTGGTGCGGTTTTGATTTGACCTCACGAATGAGCATCGTCCCCCGAAGGTTGCGGTTCGTACAGTCGAACTGGTCCTCGAGCTTCATCTTCTTGACCGCTCCCCGTTGCGTCACGAGAACGAATAATGGTGGTGTGAAGAAGGAAAAGGCATCGGCGACGAGGTCACCGTCTTTCAGGTTCATCGCCTTCACACCGGCTGCCCGCTGTCCGACGACAGGGACATCATCCTCTTTGAACCAGAGCCCGTATCCACGCTCTGAAACAAGGAACAACTGCCCTGGACCGTCACTGATCCCGGCGAAGACGACCTCGTCGTCACCTTTCAGCTTCAAGGCCATGAGTGGTTTCGATTTCCGCTGCGCGTCGTAGTCGCGTAACGGTGTACGTTTGACCATCCCGTCTTTCGTCACGAAGAGGCAATGGGCGTCCGTATCAAACGTCGAGACGACGTCTGCCGAGATAACCTGTTCCCCTTCAATCGGAACGAGGTTGGCCACGTGTTGTCCGGCATCCTTCCACTTCGATTCTGGAATCTGATGGATCGGGATGAGGAGGTAGCTGCCCTTGTTCGTCCAGACGAGCAAGTGGTCCGTCGTCATGGCTTGAGTCGTAAGGAGTGGACGATCCTTTTCTTTCATCTCCGGTAAAACGTCACTCGACGCTCCATACGAACGCATCGAGGCACGTTTGACGTACCCGTCACGGCTGACGAATACCATCGTCTCTTCGACAGCAATCATAACTTCCGTCTTCAGTTTTAATTCCTCAACTTCCGACTCGATGACCGAACGACGGTCATCTCCGAACTCGTCACGCAATGCCGTAAGTTCTTTCACGATCAACTTCCGTTTTGTCGCGTCCACGTCGAGGATGTTTGAGAGGCGGGCAATCTCTTTTTGGAGCGCCTTTGCTTCTTTTTGCAACTCGACGATGTCCGTATTCGTGAGTCGATACAATTGGAGCATGACGACGGCTTCGGCTTGTCGTTCCGTGAATGAGAACCGCTCCATCAGTTTCTTCTTCGCGTCCGCCTTGTCTTTGGCGGAACGGATCAATTCGAGTGTCTCATCGAGGACCGAGATGGCTTGTTCTAAGGCATCGACGATTTCAGCACGTTTCTTCGCCTGCTCGAGTTCGAACGTCGTCCTGCGCGTCACGACCTCTTCGACATGCTTCAAATAGGCATCGATGATTGGGATGATTCCCATCTGCTTCGGCGTCCGGTTCACGATCGAGACCATATTATAGTTATAGGCGAGTTGCAAGTCCGTATGCTTCAAAAAGAAGTGAAGCACACCTTCTGCGTCGGCCTCTTTCTTCAATTCGATGACGACCCGAAGTCCCGTCCGATCTGTTTCGTCACGGACTTCTGCGACGCCTTCGACCTTTTTATCGAGGCGGAGCTCTTCCATTTTTTTGACGAGGTTCGCCTTATTCACTTCATACGGAAGTTCTGTGATCGTGATCTGTTCACGGCCACCTTTTAATTGCTCAATCTCGGACTTCGCCCGGATGATGACCTTCCCTTTACCGGTCTCGAACGCCTTTAGGATACCGTCTTTACCCATGACCGTCCCCCCGGTCGGGAAGTCAGGACCTGTGACATACTCGAGCGCATCTTTAGCGATATCGACCTGGCCATTCAAACGTGCGATGGCAAGGTTGAGGACTTCTGTCAAATTATGCGGTGGGATCTCCGTCGCATAACCGGCTGAAATCCCTGTCGTTCCGTTCATGAGCAGGTTCGGGAGGAGCGACGGCAAGACGAGCGGTTCTTCCGTTGAATCGTCAAAGTTCGGCGTGTAATCGACCGTATTCTTCGCAATTGACGTCAACATGACACCCGCAATCTTCGAGAGACGGGCTTCCGTGTAACGCATGGCCGCCGCCGGGTCACCATCCATCGATCCGTTGTTCCCATGCATGTCGATGAGCGGATACCGGAGTTTCCAATCTTGCGAGAGACGTACCATCGCCTCATAGACGGACGAGTCACCGTGCGGGTGATAGTTCCCGATGACGTTCCCGACCGTCTTCGCAGACTTCCGATACGGCTTATCGTTCGTATTCCCCTCGTGGTGCATCGCATATAGAATCCGGCGCTGTACAGGCTTGAGTCCGTCACGTGCGTCCGGTAAGGCGCGGTCTTGGATGATATATTTTGAGTAACGCCCGAACCGGTCTCCAACGACCTGTTCGAGAGATAGGTTTAAAATGTGTTGAATCGTCGACATCGTTACATCACTTCCTCAATCGCTTTAGTCACATGTTCATTGGCGATGATCGAATCATCTTCCTGGAGTCCGAAGGCGACGTTCTCCTCAATCCATTCACGACGGTGCGTGACATTGTCGCCCATCAGGACAGACACACGCTTATCCGCAACGGCCGCATCGTCGACTGTGACACGGATGAGTGTACGAGTGTCCGGGTTCATCGTCGTCTCCCATAACTGGTCCGCGTTCATCTCGCCAAGACCTTTGTAGCGTTGGAGGATATAGCCTTTCTTATACACTTTGACGAGCTTCTCTAGTGCCTCTTCGTCCCAGGCATAGTCGAACTGTTCGGACTTGCCTTTCCCTTTTGAGATGCGATAGAGCGGTGGCAAGGCAACGAACACGCGGCCCGCCTCGACGAGCGGTCGCATATAACGGAAGAAGAACGTGAGGAGGAGCACCTGGATGTGTGCACCGTCCGTGTCGGCATCCGTCATGATGATGACCTTGTCGAAGTTGCAGTCGTCCAAATCAAAATCGTGACCGACCCCGGCGCCGATTGCATGGATGATCGTGTTGATCTCTTCGTTTTTCATGATGTCCTGGAGTTTCGACTTCTCCGAGTTGATGACCTTCCCGCGCAGCGGCAGGATAGCCTGGAACGTACGGTCCCGCCCTTGTTTGGCTGAACCACCGGCCGAGTCACCCTCGACGAGAAAGAGCTCGTTCTTAGCAGCATTCTTTGACGTCGCAGGCGTCAATTTTCCGTTCAAGATGCTCGAGCGTTTCTTTTTCTTCCCGTTACGGGCCTCTTCCCGTGCCTTGCGGGCCGCCTCGCGAGCCTGTGCCGCACGAATCGCCTTCTTGATGAGCATCGTCGCCATCTGAGGGTTCTCTTCTAGGAAGATCGTCAACTGTTTCGCCATGACGCTGTCAGCGCTCGCACGTGCCTCCGGTGACCCGAGTTTCGACTTCGTCTGCCCCTCGAACTGGAGGAATTCCTCCGGGATCCGGACCGACACGATGAGCGTGAGTCCCTCACGGACGTCGCCGCCGTCGAGATTTTTATCTTTCTCTTTGAGTAAACCGTTCTTCCGTGCATATTCGTTCATGATTCGGGTCATCGCCGTCTTGGCACCGACCTCGTGCGTTCCACCATCGCGTGTCCGGACGTTGTTGACGAACGAGAGCACATTTTCGGAATAGGCGTCCGTGAACTGAAACGCGAGTTCGATCTCGATCTCATTCTCGACCCCTTCGAAATAGACGATTGGGTGGAGTGTCGCCTTATCGTCGTTCAAGTATTGGACGAACTCGGCAATCCCTTCCTCGTAATGGAACGTCTCTTGCTTCTCCGTACGCTCATCAGTGAGCGTGATCGTCAATCCTTTTAAGAGGAAAGCCGATTCACGGAGGCGTTCGGCGAGCGTGTCATAGTTATACGTCGTCGTTGAGAAGATGGTCGCATCCGGTTTGAAATAGACACTCGTGCCGGTTTGGCGTGTCTTGCCTGTCTCAATCAGTGTCGTTTGAGGCACACCGCCGTCTGCAAAGGTCTGTTCGAACACTTTTCCGTCACGATAAATCGTCACGACGACCTTGCTTGATAGGGCGTTGACGACCGAAGCACCGACGCCGTGGAGTCCACCAGACGTCTTATATCCGCCTTGTCCGAACTTTCCTCCAGCGTGAAGGACCGTAAAAATGACTTCTGGGGTAGGCTTTCCAGAGGCGTGCATTCCTGTCGGCATCCCGCGGCCGTGGTCACGGACCGTGATGGCATCGTCCTTATGAATCGTCACATCGATTTGACCGCCGAACCCGGCGAGCGCCTCATCGATCGCGTTGTCGACAATCTCATAGACGAGATGGTGAAGTCCGCGATGGTCGGTTGACCCGATGTACATCCCCGGTCGTTTCCGCACGGCCGTGAGTCCTTCGAGCACCTGGATGGCGTCTTCATTGTAATTAAATAGATCTGTTGACATAGCAGTCACCTCAATTTCGAACACACGTTCGTTTTTCTTTCCTATTGTATAGCTGTTCATCGATTCTGGCAAGCCTCCCTTGTCAGCCATCGCTGAAAAAAAGGAGACCTACCAAGGAGGTAGGTCTTATCCGAGTAGACGAGCATGCTCCACGTACAGGCAGCGGTTCTCGATATAATCGAGCCCGGCGTCACGCACGATTTGCTCCGCCTCAGCACTTGAGAGACCGAGCTGGTTGAAGACGAGCCCGACATCCCCATGTCGTACCGCATCTTCCGCGACACCCGCTAAAAATTCGCTGCGACGGAACACGTCGACGATATCGATTCTACCCGGGATGCTCTCGACGGACGGATACGCCTTACGACCGTTCCACTCCTCGAGCATCGGGTTGACAGGGATGACGGTATACCCGACACGAAGCAAATACTCCGCAATCTGGTTGGCCGTCTTGTTCGGGTTGTCGGACACACCGACGACCGCGATGGTCTTCGCTTCAGACAAAAGTTGCTTCAAACGCTGATCATCCATCCAAAATCCCCCTTTGGTTTACGTTTACAGTGTAACGTTACCTTCCTTCCTGTTTCAAGTCTTATTTTCATCATAAGGTATAATGACTCAACATTACAATTTCAAGACAAACCAATATGGTTTACATAACAAATTATTGTCTACCATTTATTTTGCTATAAAATCAATCGGTCGATTAACCACTCGATTGAGATACAATCACGCAATTCATGAACATTGCGTGAAATATCTATTTCACGCAATAATACATACGAGATAAGAGCGTTTTTTGAATCCGTTTTTCGGACATTTATATAAATTTGTTCATTGTTTCGTTATACTAAAAGAAAGGAGGTGTGCGATGGGAACAACCTATGAAACTCGTCGAGGAACACTATATAATGAACGTATTACTTTTTACGGCAACGTTATCGCCTGGTTGGTTCACTTCCTATTTTGCATCTTGTTTTATCTTCTGGATTTGACTCTCTTATTCCTATCAAATGGCTTGAGTGTGATCTACTACACGATTTCATTCTATTTTGTACATAAAAGGTGGTACGGAATTTTCTTTGCCGGACTTTTTATCGAAGTCGTTTACAACACCGTCATCTCGACCGTTATACTCGGCTGGGAGATCAACATGCATTATTTTATCCTCATGATGGCATACGGTGTCTTTTTCATTCCAAGCGTATCAAGAGGCCAACGCATCTTCACCACGGCCATTGCCATGCTGATTTATAGCCTTCTATTCATCTATGTATCTGACGGCATCGAGACCTTACCGATACAGATAGAACAAGCGCTCGGACTCTTTTGTATCCTATCGACCGTGATGATGATTGCAGGGCTCTCCTTTATCTTTGAGTCAGCCGTTGTCGAAGTGACAGATGAACTCGAACAATCTAATGAGCGGTTGCAAATTCTCGCCTCGACGGATGGATTGACCGGACTATTGAACCGAAAAGTCGGGCATGAACAGGTTTCCAAAGCAATCGACAAAGCCGCTCATGAAGGCATTCCATACGCACTCGTCCTCGGTGACATTGATCGATTCAAATCATTTAACGAGACTTACGGACATGATTGTGGGGACCGGGTGCTACAACAAGTCGCCAGCATCCTATCCGACGTCGACGGCATTGTAGTCCGATGGGGAGGCGAGGAATTCCTGATTTTCTTTTCGAGTCCATGCGATAACTTCCTTACAATCGCCGAACAATTGAGACAGCAAATCGAGTCAATCCCTCTCTATTACGCAGGGGAAAGACTTCAGGTCACAATGACATTCGGACTTGCGGTTCGTACTGGTCACGATACGGTAGAAGAGATTATAAAAGAGGCAGATGACTTCCTTCGTGAAGGGAAGCGCAACGGAAAGAATCAAGTGAGAACCACATGAAGAAAGGGGCATTCCATGAGTATTTTCGGTCAACTTGGACAGCGGCAGACACCGACGACGACGAAACGCTTCGAGTTGAACGGGTTGCACCGACTACCCGCATTCATCCAACAGTTTTTTCATCATTTAGCAGCAAAGCACTACTCCAAACAGACGGCCCAACGCTATGTGTATGATGTTTTAGATTTCTTTCGTTGGGTCGAGCGCGTGAGCGGTACCGAGTTAGAGTCTGAAACGATTGACTTGGCATCATTCACAGAGATTGACCATGCCGGTGCAGAAGCGTATGCGACTTATCTTGCCCTCGATCTCGAAAACGCTCCAAGCGTCATCAATCGGAAGCTTTCAACGTTACAGTCACTCTTCAATTACTTAATCGAGACCAATCAAGCGACGGTGAATCCCTTTCAAACCGTGGAACGTCCGAAGCGCGGCAAACGGAATCCCGTTTATTTGACGGAATCGGAATGGCTCGATTTCTCGACGCTTGTACGTAGCAACGTCGGCATGACGAATCGCGAGGCGAGTTGGTACGAACTGAATCGTGCACGTGATTTTTTAATCATACAGTTACTCGGACTAACAGGTATGCGCGTATCCGAGCTTGTCGGACTCAATTGGTCCGATATCAATCTCGAGACCGGGACGATTCGGGTCATCGGTAAAGGGAACAAGGAACGATTGATCCCAATTGCAAAGCCACTTCTTCCGCTCCTCTCTGAATATCGCCACGCGTCGAGCGAAGGTGCGGTGTTCCAAAATGAGAAGGGAAATCGAATCGCTGTACGAACGGTTCAACATATGTTGAAAGGTCATATTGACCGTTTGAAGCATTACCTTCCGTTCTTGAGCTATAAGCAGGTGACGCCGCATAAGTTGCGTCACACCTTCGCCTCACGTCTCGCGATGGGTGGGGTCGATGTGCTCACGATTCAGCAGCTTCTCGGACATGAATCTGTAGCAACGACACAAGTCTATGCCCATATCGGAGACGAACGGAAAAAACACGCAATATCAGGTTTACAATAATATGTTATGTAAACTATATAACCAAATATAACCACCACCTATATGATGGGTGGTGGTTATATTTATATGCTAGACATTGACAATATCAATATGGCATCATCGATGACCATAAAATAGGCATTGTCATAAGTGAGACGTTCTTCCGATTCTAAATCGAAGATCACGACACCGCTCGTTAGCCCTTCCGAATATTCATGGACGAGATAGCGGTGACCGATGACGCGTTCGAACGGTTCCACGTCGATATAACGCGCACCGGTTGCGAGGTCAATGACTTCTGAGTGCATATCCGTCTCATCAACTTTGATGAAAATCGTCGAACTTATATCGTCGTAAGTGAAATCAATCGGTTCATAGGCACCCCAATCGACGACCGATACTTCATTCAAGACATCGGGAGCCGTCAAATCATAGATGACTTCCTTATTTAACGAGTCAACAAAAGCGGAGAATCGAAGCGTCCCTTCATTTTCTCCGAGATATTGGACCGTGTCCCCTTCCCCTTGTAGACGAAGGACATCATCGAATGGCAATTCGTCCCGATGATCCCATATCGCCTCGACCGCCTCTTCAAGTGGGCAAATCAATAATGCCTCGGAATGGTCAATCGGGTCGTCAGGAGAGATGCGCCCATCATCGAGTGCATTATAATAGTCAAACTCATCGAGTCTTGCGTTACAGACGATGTATGGAACACCGGCGAATGTGGTCGTAAACAAATATAATTCTCGGAATCGTTCCGTCTTACCGACGAGGCGCTCATCTCGGATACGCTCCCGTTGATTGGTCACCCGGTCATAAAGCCATGCTTCATCCGATGATTCAAACACCGTCAAAAAGAGGAAGTAACGATGATCCAATACCCAGAACAATGTGCTATTCCCACGCTTCTCAAACGTCGTGACAACTTCTTCGGTGCCTGACTTGTAAGAGAAGGCAATCAATTCTGTCTTGACTACCCCTTCACCGTCTGGAACCTCATTTATAAAGTAGACGATGTCTCCATCGACGAAAAGCTTGGGATAACCATAATCCGCGTACTCCCTTCGGTTCAATTGTGTGATCACACCGTCCTCTTCGTCAAAGCGATAGAGCGAGAATGTCGTTCGATCCATCTTCTCGCGATAGTAGACAGAGGAAGGGGTAATGGCGATCACATCTTCATGATCGATTGGCATGGCTCGTGCGTCAACGATTCTCATAAAGCACCTCTCTCTTGTCCGGATTCAGCGGGTTCGACTGTAACAAGCCCAGGTGGTCGTTTCGGGAACGTGATACGAAGATGAGCATATTCAATCACATCCTGATGCGGATGATTCTTGTCGATCCAGCGAATCCGTTGTTGATTCGCGAGAGCATGTCCAATCTTTTCTTCCATTTGGAATTTGGAGATGTCACGAAACGCGACTTCTTGAATGTACGTCTCTTCATCGGTCTCAAACTGTTGCCAGATCCCCATGATCAATTGACCGAGGGCTGAGACACGCCGTTCAGGGAGCGTGATTGTCCCTAGTGTTCGACTCACTTCCTTCAGACACTCGTTCGGATCGTCCGAGGCGGCAAATAGTCGTTTTGCCGTATTGTTCATGACGCGATAGCGACGTTTCCCACTTTCGAGCCTGAGCACCTGCGCGTACGGTTCAACCGGTACACCATGAAAAAAGGTTTCGGTCCCACCCCATGCGAATCCAAACGACGGATCGAACTTCCGGATTGTCTGCATGAAGGACATCATAAAGTCCTCGACTTCTCGCCTTTCGAGTCGAAGCCATTCGGCCAGGGCGAGGGTTCCTTTCTCTTTCGAAATCCGATCCACCGGGAAGAAGAGCTCACCATCCGATAGACGATGAGGTTTCAATTCGACACCGTCCGCACGATAATCGGTCGACGGCCTCCCCCCTCTCCCTGCGTATATAACCCACTCATCCTCTGTGCTTTCGATGGCATAGGCTTGATGTGCCCATGGCGGCGTCACGTATAAGGCTGGATACTCTTCAAAGGTGTCAAGGTGAATGTACGACCGGTCATTCCAAAGGTGGGCGACGAGACGCACGACCTCCCCTGTCTCCGAATCTTTCGGGGCGATGTAATTTCCCGTATCCCCGATAAACGTCAAGATATGAAAACCATATCCGTTATAAAGGTGACGCACAATCCGTTCAAAGACGGCGGTCACCATTCGTTCAAATAACGGATGGTCTTCATTCCGATCGAGCGTTGGCGAATCGACCGTACACATGAGCCAACCCATCCGCTCATATAAACGGACTCGGAGCGGATAAGAGATCAATGGAGAAGAACTCGCAAGAATCTCAGTCAAGCGGATATTGGACATGTTTTCGACTTGCAAGGTGAAGCCGCTACGCCTTAACTGTTCCTCCATCTTTTTCTTCCAGTTGATCGTCTCCATCCCATCCACTCACTTTCTTTCATCATCTCATTGTGAATTTTTCCCGATTCTCGTTTTACACAAACGCTTTTCGCTTCATTTGCGCGCTCAGCCGATGAATCGCCTCGTCCAACAGTTCACGACGAGTCCCGATATTCATCCGTTCGAACGCTTCACCTTGAGGACCGAACGGACCACCCGGTGACAAGAAGATCCGAACCTCATGATGAAGCCATGACTTCCGCTCCTCGGCAAACATCGGTAACTCCGAGAAGTCGAGCCAAAGCAGATAACTCGCTTCCGGACGGGTCGTATGGAGCATCGGAAGGTTTGATTCGATGGAATCGATCACGTCATTCATTTGTTGCTCCAATTCTTCTCGCAACTGGTCGAGCCAACGTTCCGCGCGGTTGTCGGTATACGCGGCGATGATAGCCGTGTTCGCGAACGGTGTCGGGAGCACATGATGTTTGTTCTGTACTTTCGTGATTTGCTTCCGCCACTCATCGACCGGACAAATGATGTAGGACGCAAATAATCCGGCGATATTAAATGCTTTTGAGGGCGCACTTACCGTGATGACACGCGAGTCGAGTGTGCCGATTGCGGTATGTTTATGAGACGGGAATGTCAAATCTGCATGAATCTCGTCAGCGACGACAATCACCTCATATTGATCCGCGAGTTCTACGACCTTTTCTAGTTCTGCTCTCGTCCAGACACGCCCAACTGGATTATGTGGGGAACAGAGTAGGAAGAGTTTCGCTTGTTTCATCGCTTCCTCGAGTGCGACAAAATCCATCTCGTAGCGCTCGTCAATTTTTTTCAACGGGGCATCGAACACTTGTCGCTTGGAACCGACAACGAGTTCGTGGAATGGTGGATAGACAGGTGACTGGATGACGACGCCATCTCCGACTTCAGTCAACGCCTCGACGATATGCGTCAACGCAGGCACGACACCGCTAGAGAATAACACATGGTTCGGGTCAACAATTAAATCGTGACGTCGGCCGTACCAATCACTGACCGCCTTCTGCGCTTCAGGTGCGAACAATGTATACCCGAATTCCCCTTGAGCGGCTTTTATAGCGAGCGCCTCGGAGATGGACGGTGCAGTACGGATGTCGATATCCGCTACCCATAGCGGTAACACGTCTTCTGACAAACGGAACCATCGTTCCAACCCATCCCACTTCACCGAATTCGTCCCTTTACGTTCAAGTTGTTGTTGTAAAATTGATTTCATGTTCATCCCTCCTACTCTTACTGTATCAAAGTTGATTCGACTACGTGCCAAAAAAAGCATGGCAGTTTTTTGCCGACTTCGTTATACTCTATCGAGATAAGAAAGGAGGCACATCAATGCGTGTTACCGTCATTCGAAACAAACGAAGAAAAAGAGCTGCCTTTTATGTCACACCGGAAGGAATCGAACTCCGAGTCCCGGCTCGATTACCAAAACGTCTCGTCGACCGCGCACTAGAAGAGCACGACACATGGATTCGTGAGACGTTGCAGAATCTTCCTCAACAGATGTCCGTTCTTGATCGCGGACTTGTGCTTCACGGAGAGCATTACCCGGTCAGAAGAGACAGCGGGCGGACGCTTCGGCATGACGGCACGTCTTTTTGGGTTTCGGAAGCATGGGACGACGCTACACTCTGGAAACAGTATGAGATTTGGCTTCGTGAACGTGCCTTACACTATGCGATCGAGCGGGCACCAATTTATGAAAAGATCTTAGGCGTTAAAGCGAAAAAGATTCGTATCGGTCACCAAAAGACACGCTGGGGATCATGTAGTTCGAATGGAACCATCTCCATTAATGTTCGCCTCATGCTGGCGCCAAAAGAGATGATGGACTACGTCATCGCTCACGAATGGGTGCATCTCGTTCACTTCGATCACTCCCCTTCTTTTTGGAGCACGTTACAAACGATCTATCCGAATACCGCTACAGCGAAAGATTGGTTGAAACGACACGGACATACGTTACGACTCAAAAAAACCGACTGACCCCGTGTAGGGTCAATCGGTTCACAGGTTGGATGTAAATGTGTCGGCCGTATCATGTAACTCGGCTGCTGCCTGCTCGAACGTATGGAATCGCTCCATCGTCTGTTCCATCGTTTTTGCACTTAACTGAATCTCTTGATTGGACGCAGTGACACCTTCTACAATTTTCCGAAGCTCGACGTTCATCCCTTCCGTGTTCGAGTTGACGTCGATGACCGCACGTTCAACCATACGGGAGAGGTTGCGGACCTCAGTCGCAACCACATTAAATCCAAGCCCGTGTTCACCTGCTCGTGCCGCTTCGATGGCAGCATTCAGGGACAATAGATTCGTTTGTGCCGCAATCTCTTTGATCGACGAGGCAATTTTCGCGATGTCATCGGCTTGACGACGCAAGTTCTGAAGGGCATGGAGGTTGTCCGCGGCATCTTTTGCAAGCTTTTCAATCGTTTCATTCAATACTTTCGTGTCTTGCATGCCTGTCTTTGCCCGTTCGTCGAGCACATCGGTCATCGATTTAAAGCGATACGCATAATCCTCAATCACTTGTTGCCGTGCGGTGATGTCCGATGCGATCTTGACGACACCGATGACATCATCTCCTTCAAAAATCGGCATATACGTCGCCTCGAGCCAAATGGTTTCCCCTTTTGCATTCTCACGCTCCACTTTATCCGAGAAACTGAAACCATTCCATAATTTCTCCCAAAATGCCGAATACTCTGGACTATTGACAAAGGAAGAAGGGCAGAACAAGTGATGCTGCATGCCAATCATCTCCTCGCGTCTATATTTCATTGCTTTCGCAAACGTATCGTTCACATCGACGACCCGGCGTTGACGGTCGAATCGAATCATCGCCATATTCGTTTCAATGGATTGAAAAACGTCTGCAGATTGAATTCCTTTTTGGTTCAAAGTACTCATTATAGATAGCAACCTTTCTTATTCTTAGGATGTTCGTACTAAATCGTGAATTTCAGTGTAACGTATCCCATAACATTCCATTACTCTCTTTTTATACAGAAGGTCAATATCTTGGGTTTGAAGTATTTACCAAATAAAAAGACGCCGAGGGGCGCCTTTCACTCATCTAAATCAGGGAAATAGGAGAAAAACGTTTCCGCCCCTGCACTGCTCAGTTTGAACGTTTGGTTTCGTGTTTCATCCGTCACATAGACATCTACTTTTTTAGACCGTTTCTGGAAGCTTAACTGAAATTCTTGCCCTTTCCATCCATCTATGATGGTGAGAAGGGGATAGTCCCCCACTTCTCCAGCTCGATCCACCGGTTCTGCCTCCTTAAATGCGTTCATCAAATCAGACATGTCGATGCCAGCCGCACGCAATGTATCCGGATAATTCAATGTGGCCTCCGCATCTAACGGTTTTTTATGGAGAAAGAAAAACGGACCTCGCGGAACGGAAGGATTTGCAATGAGTCCTGCTTCAGTGGATTCTTTAATGGAATCTTTCGTGGCAAACTCGCCCTTCGTGTACGTCAAGCTGACTTCTTCTTTCACACGCTTCCCATTTTTTATGTATGAGAATATGTAAAGAGGTGTCTTAACCCCCGGCTCTAATGTATCCGTCTGGAGGACCCGTTCGACTTGTAATCCTTCGAACTGGATGGGGACATGTGCGCCGTCTTTCTCATCCCATACAAGGAAAGGTTGAATAGATGTCGTACCGTTCGTAGTTTCGAAGTAAAAGTGAGCGGCTTTCAATTTGTCATTATATCCGAGTGCAATCTTTGCGGTTCCCATTTGCGCATTATATGGTTCAATGGTCGAGATGGGAAAGATTCCTTCCTGTTCACCTACTGTTAACGCAATCGCGCCATTCAAAGGAGAGGTCAAATGAATCATCGTGTCTTCGAACAGGTTGATGGGCATCCCAAGGTACTCGGATGGGTCACTCTGTTCTGCGACGTGTTCTTCCTCTTTCGTACCCGCTTTCATCTTCGGGACGCTCGGGACTTTGATACCCGCTGATAAATCGAGGAAGTCCGGTAGTTCATCAATCTTCCCTAATTTCATGTTGGAATAGTCTCCATCATAGCAAATGGTGTAGTTTTCTTTTCCTTTCAAGAAAGTCACCAATTTATATGAGCTCGGATCATAATCTGATATCATGACTTTCCGATTCACCGCATATGAATTGAAAACCGTTACATCCCCCTCGATCTGAGTGAGCGGTTCACCCGTACAAGCGCCGAGAATTGCAGTCGACCACGTCTCCGACTCGGCATCCATCTGATTCGAATACAAATCGCCCACGTTCCATTGCTCAGGCATATAGTCCAACTTTACGACATCCATCTGTTCTCCAGCACAACCCGACAAAATCCCGACTGTGCTTAACATCAATAGCATTCGTTTCATCATGACTCTTTCACCTCCGGAAATAGATCCAAGAACCGTTCCGCTCCTTTGCTTGATAATTTGAATGTTTGATCGCGGAGCGGGTCCGTCAGATAGACATCGATTTTTTTGAATCGTTCCTTGAAACTTAACTGAAATTCTTGAGCACCCCAACCATCGATGATCGTGAGACGCGAATAGTCAGTCACATCTCCAGCACGTTTGACAGGTATTGCGTCATCAATCGCATTCATCAGATCTGATATGTCGTTCTCTTCAGCCATTAGCACGTTTGGGTACTGAATATCGAGCGCACCGTTTAATGGCTTCTCATGAACATAAACGAATGGACCATTTGAATGGCTAGCGTTTTGAACAGGATCATGTGTCGAAAATTCACCATTCAAATAAGTTAAACTGATCTCCTCATTCACACGTTTCCCATCTTCAATGAAGGAGAACGTGTAGAGAGGCGTCTTGACACCAGGTTTAAGAATGTCTTCCCGAAGTACCTGTTCTACTTGTAGCCCTTCGAATTGAATCGGCATGTGTTTATGTTCTTTTTCATTCCACACGACTAAAGGAAGTATGGTCGTCAATCCATCTTCTTTCTCATAATAAAAATACGCTTCTTTCGATTGTTCGTCATACCCAAGCGCGATTCCTACTTCTTCCGATTGGGCACTAAATGGCTCTAAATGTGAAATGGGGAACAGTCCTTGTTGATCTCCAATCGTTAAATCGATTTGGCCATATAATGAGGGTGTCACATGAATCATCGTCCCTTCGAGGAGACGGATGGGAGCAGGATAGAAATGACCTTCGTCTTTCTGTTCCATTTCTTTCAATTCTTCATGTGTACCCGAGCGAATCGTTGACGTACTCAAGATGTCGGTCCCTTCTTCCGTATGAACAAAGTGAGGAAATTCATCTATCTCTTCCGCCCTTATCTGTTCAGATGCACTGTCATAGCAAACGGCGTATGGTCGATTTCCTTCCATATACATCACGTTTTTATGTGCATCATCGAACTTTCGATTCAATTCATACGAATGATAGACGGTGACGTCTTCTTCGATTCGTGAAATTGCTTTACCAGAACACGCATCGAGTAAATCGGCCGTCCACATCACCGACTTGGCATCCATATGACCTGATTGAAGATCTTTCACATTCCAGTGTTCCGGGAGGTAGTCTATCTTTACGACATCCATCTGTTCATCATCACAACCTGTCATCAAACCAATACAGCAAATGAGTAAAAGAATTCGCTTCATAATGTTTCCCTTAGGCGCGGAAATATGTCTAAGAACGCTTCCGCTCCTTCGCTCGATAATTTAAATGTTTGATCGCGGAGCGGGTCCGTTAAATAGATATCAACTTTTTTCGAACGCTTTTGATAGCTGATTTCGAATACTTGACCCTTCCAACCGTCTGATAAAGTCAAATATCGATATTCTGAATCTTCTCCGTGACGATCGACGGGGTCTGCCTGATTGATGATGTCGAACAATTCTTTCGCTTCCTCTTTAGTGGCCTCACTATATTCTGCGAATTCCATCGCCCCTCCATCGTATGGGTGGCGATGGACGATGACCCTTGGCCCGGCTTCTTCAACAGGCAACCAATCTTCAAACATCGGGTCCGGTTCTTCACCGTCTTTTAGCAATGTCCCAGGAACGAAGCGAATCGTCATCGTTTCGGACACACGTTTCCCGTTTTTCAAATACGAAAAAGTATAGAACTGATGCTCCTCTCCTTCGTTCAGTTCGCGAACTGTAGCGACTGTCTTGATTTCCAGCTCGGAATAGACCGTATTCTCTTTTGACTCAGGGGCATCTAACTCACCAAACTCGATCGGGTGAGGCATAAAAAATTGACCGTCGAACGAGTAGAGAATATATGGACGAAACGTCTTGTTATCATATCCGATGGCAATCTGTTGATTCGGCATCTCAAATCCTCGCGGCTCGAACTGCGCAATCGGATAACGAATCACCTTGCCATCAAGTTTCATTTCAAGTTCGCCGTAGAGCGCCGGTTCGATTTCTAATAACGTATGCGGGAACGGGGTGATGGAATTCCCGTCGATGTCCAATCCTTCTGCTTCCACCAACTTATCTTGTAGTGCGGAAGATGTCTGATGAATACGAGGGAGTTGTGGAAGTCGAATTCCGTCACTTGTATTCACAAAGTCTGGAAACGAGTCAATCGCTTCCGCCATCAGTTGATTGGTGTAGCTTTCACGACATACGGCATACCGTTCGTCACCTTCTAAGTACGTCACGACTTTCATCGTATATGGGGTCATTGCTGAAACAGGCTCGGTTCTCCCTGCAATCGCCGTTTGATATACCGTAATGTCACCCTTTAATTCGGTTGCACGCTCCCCTTCGCATGCAGCCAATACTTCTTTTGACTCATGAACTTTAATCATCTCTCCTTCTTTTGAATAGCTTTCCACGTTCCATTGATCCTCTATGTAATCTAGTTGAATGACTTCTATATTAGATGCCCCACAAGCGCTTAAAAATGAAGCACTAAGTAACATCATGATTCCTCTTTTGTACAAAATATCCCCTCCTATAATCTCATCATCCAATTTTACCATTATCTAACTATCCTATACGAAAAAAATCCGCTCACGTTTCATGAGCGGATGGTAGAACAATCATTTACTTTGGTCGATGGCACGTTGCAATCGGGACTCGACGTCTAACGCGACGGCTTGTAACGATTCGTCATCGATGAGGCGAATTAATTCAGTCGGTCTCGGCATACCAATTTGGGTATGGTCTTCTTTTTCGAACACCGCGATTTTGCATGGAAGGAAGTAGCCTCCTTCTAATTGTTGCGACAGCACTTCTTTTGCCGCCTTCGGATTGCATACTTCTAAGATACGATACTTCCCATCAATCCTCTGTCCCTTTTTCTCGAGCGTCTCACTCAAATCAAAGTCCCAGAGCACCCCGAATGATTCTTCTTTCAATGCTTCTCCGAGACGAATGACAACATCATCCACGGTACGGTCAGATTGTACGGTATAGTCAAACATCTTCATTCCTCCTTATGTGGTTACTCATGAAATCTGTACCCGAACGAAGTCATGCTCAATCAAAAAGAAACTGTATGTGATTTGAAACATAATCACGCACTCGAACGTATAAAAGGAGATAATAGTTAGAACCAAACTGATGTAAAGGAGAAGTGGTTGTCGTGACGGTCACGGTATTCACGCATACAAGCTGCAGTTCTTCCAGAAAAACGATTGATTGGTTACGGGAACAAAAAATTCCCTTCATCGAAAAGAAATTGACAGACCAAGGTTTATCCTTCGGAGAATTCAAAGAGATGTTGAGCCTGACGGAAAATGGGACGACCGATTTGTTGTCGGTCCAAAAGAGTGTCTATAAACAAGCGGCAGAGAAACTTGACGAGATGTCGATTCGTGAGCTATATAGCTTCGTCGCCTCGAATCCTCAAATCCTGAAAAGTCCGATCGTCTTCGATCATCATCGCATCCAGGTCGGTTTCAGTGAGAAAGAGATTCGGACGTTCATCCCGAGACATGACCGCATCGCCGAACTGAAACGTCTGCTCCATAACGCATAAATCGTGTCGCTTTCGCGACACGATTCTTTTTATGCCTTTTTCAATTTTGCCGCCAGTCGATTCCCGAAGGATTGGATGGATTGAACGAGGAGGATGAGGACGAAAATGGTCACGTACATGACTTCCGGTTCGAAACGGAGATGTCCGTATTGATAGGCGATATCACCTAGCCCACCTGCTCCGACGAGTCCGGCCATGGCCGTCGCTCCAATCAACCCAATCGTCGCAATCGTCAATCCGAGAACGATGGAAGACCGAGCTTCTCGAATGAGGACGTACCAGATGATTTTTCTCGTCGAGATTCCCATTGCCTCATACGCCTCGATGACCCCGCGGTCGACTTCGAGTAGTGCAGACTCCATGAGTCGAGCGATATACGGAGCGGTGAAGACGATCAAGGGGAGCAAGACGCCCTGCACGCCGATTGTCGTCCCCATGATGAACCGCGTGAACGGTAAGATGAAGAACAACAGAATGATGAACGGGATGGAACGGATGACGTTGATAACGCTCGATAAGCCACCATAGACGAATCGGTTTGCGAGTCTGCCATTCGGTCTCGTCAAAACGAGCAACGTCCCGAGCGGCAATCCGATCAAGGTCGAGATCAAAAGCGCGATGCTCGTCATCGTCAACGTTTGAACCGTTCCTGTCCAGATTAAGTCACCCCAGTCTGTCCAAAACTGTTGCATGGTTTGACACCTCCCTCACATGTACGCCGCTCGTCTTCAAATAACGGACGGCGAGTTCCGTTTGATCATGATCCCCGTCAAGATGGACGAGCAAGTTTCCGACAAGCCCCGCCTTTAACTTCTTGATTCCGCCTCCGATGATGTTCGGTAGGATGCCGAACCGCTTGGTCAATTGTGCCAGGACTGCTTGTTCTGTCTGACTGCCGATGAACGACAAGTGGACGAGCGTTCCCCGAGTCTGGAGTTCCGAGACGACTTCTTCCGGCACGTCGAGGTTTGTCTTAAGAAACTTCTGGGTCGTCTCGTGTGACGGATTGGAGAAGACGTCTAGTACGTGTCCTTGTTCAACGATTTGGCCACGATCGATGACGGCGACCCGGTCACAGATTCGTTCGATGACTTCCATCTCATGTGTGATCAAGAAAATCGTCAATCCGAGCTCGCGATTGATTTCGAGCAGTAACTCTAAAATCGACTCGGTCGTCTCAGGGTCGAGTGCACTTGTCGCTTCATCACTGAGGAGAATATCAGGCTCGTGGGCGAGCGCTCGCGCAATGGCGACACGTTGTTTCTGTCCACCCGACAATTGTTCAGGGTAATGGTTCCGATGTTCGCTCAGTCCGACGATTTGGAGATAGCGGTCGACCCGTTCACGGATGACCTGCTTCCCCAGACCTTCGAGACGAAGCGGGATGGCGACATTCTCTTCGACGGTCGCAGTCTTCAGCAAGTTGTAGTGCTGAAAGATCATACCGATTCGCTGGCGTAACGTCGACAACCCTTTCTTTTTGAGGAGCGTG
The DNA here is from genome assembly GCF_018617235.1 of Exiguobacterium sp. s132. GTDB lineage: Bacteria > Bacillota > Bacilli > Exiguobacteriales > Exiguobacteriaceae > Exiguobacterium > Exiguobacterium profundum. Next base: position 818,970 of record NZ_JACSJU010000001.1, read on the forward strand.
ATATCTTGTCCCTCAATCTCGACAACCCCTGATGTCGGACGCTCCAAAAGATTGATCATCCGGATGAGCGTACTCTTACCGGCACCACTTCGTCCGATGATTCCGAAAATTTCTCCTCTCTCAATCGTGAGGGAGACATCATCGAGTGCCGTGATTGTGTCTCCGTTGACCTTGAACTCCTTGGTGATTTGTTTCAGTTCAATCATAAGACCCCTCCTTAAAACGCCGGCACGACCGAACCATTGAATTCTTCTTCGATGAAGGCACGTACTTCCTCTGAATGATAGTAAGACTCGAGCGTCTTCACGACTTCATCTTCTTTATTGGCTGAACGGACGACGACATAGTTCGGATACGGGTTATCGACCGTATCTTCATGGAAGAGGGCATCTTCATTAATGGATAGACCCGCTCCCATCGCGAAGTTCGTGTTGATAGCTGCGAGTGCCACTTCCGGGAGTTGCGTCGGCAGTTGGGATGCTTCGAGTTCAATAAATTCGAGGTTGAGCGGATTCTCAGCAATGTCGCGCTTCGTTGCTTTATCCGTCAATCCTTCTTTTAATGTGATGAGCCCAGCCGTTTCATATAGTCGTAACGCACGGAGCTCATTCGCCGGGTCGTTCGGGACGGCCACTTTATCGCCTTCCTTTAAGTCCTTGATATCCGTCAATTTCTCTGAATAGAGCCCCATCGGGAAAGCGACCGTCTTGAAGACGTCGTCAATCTTATACCCCTTGTCCGCTTTTTGCAGTTCGAGGAACGAGAGCGTCTGATAGCTGTTCACGTCGAGACTCCCTTCATCGAGAGCCGTGTTCGGCGTGTTGTAATCGTTGAATACTTTGATGTCGATTTCAAGCCCATCTTCTTTTGCGAGCTCCTGTACTTTCTCGGCGATCTGTTCGTGTGGTCCACCAGTGACGCCGATCGTCAGCTCTTTCGTGCTGAGCGTCTCGCTCGCCTCGGATTGTCCGCACGCTGAGAGTGCGATGGCCGCAAGGATAGATGTACCTGCCAAAATGGTTTTTTGTTTGATGTTCATGAATGATTCCTCCTCCAAATGAAAAGCCCGCTACTCAAAAAGAGCGGCGGGCACGACACGTGAAAGTCGGACACGCTCATCTCCCAGACGTCTCGTCTGTTGGAATTAGCACCATGATCATTTCTGATCTGGTTGCCGGGTTTCATCGGGCCAGTCCCTCCACCACTCTTGATAAGCAATCGGTTCTATTATTTTGTTATTATATTACTGATAAAAGAATTATTTGTAAACTGTTTCTTGAAGATTTCTTAAAATTTCTTTTAATTGCTCGGTATCTTCGACCTTGTGAATGCCTTGAATCGTCATTTCTTCGACGACATAATCGACCAACTCATCGATTTGGTCAAAGCGAATCCCAAGTTGTTCAAGTGACGTCGGAGCGGCGATCGCTTGTAGCCAATTCTCAAGGATTGAGGCGTCTTCGGATGAAGCCAATCGTTCTTGAACGATCAGCCCGAAGCCTACCTTGTCCCCGTGCAACCAATGATGCGTCGAATCAAAACGACTGAGTGCGTTATGCACCGCATGGGCGACGGCGACTCGGGTGCCGGCGTCACCGAATCCACCAACGGCACCACCGATGGCGAGGACATGATCGACGATAGATCGGATGTCCGTGCCATAATGGCGAAAATCATCTTCACGAATGGACAAATCCATCAACGCTCCGCATTGCGCCGCAAGTGAGAGCCCCGACTGAATCCCTGCGTCCCTTGATGTTGTTCCGCTAATATATCGAGCCTCGAACCACTTTGCGACCGTATCGATGACACCAGCCTTAAAATAGTCGTAAGGTGAATCACGTAACAGTCGTTCATCCGCGATGACGCGCTCGATGACGACGGGGAACGTATCATATCGTAAATATGTACCGTCTTCTCCATAGATCACGCTGAGCGGGGTGAAGGCGGCACAGTTTGACACAAGTGTCGGAATGACGATGAGCGGGACCGACTGGGTAAATGCAATCCGCTTCGCCGTATCAATCAATTTACCGCCACCGACAGCAATCCAGACGTCAGGTCGATGCGCTTTTAGTCGTTCGACTTCTTCGTCTGAACATTCCCCCTTGAATCGTACGCTCGGAATTTCTGCTAGACGAGGAGACACGCGAATCGCTTCACCGTATCCGTTAAATCCTTTCAAAACGAGTGCCTCCCGATTCCCAATCAGTGAGTAAAGTTGATCGAGCGCATCGTTCGAATGGTCGTATTCCAGCACCGCTTGTCGAATCATTGATGGACCTCCTCATAGGCTGCAAACAGTCTCTCAATCCGTTCTACCGCTTCATCAATCTTCTGTTCAGACGACACGAGACCAAAGCGGATGTGGTGCTCCCCCTCCGTTCCAAAAAAGTAGCCCGGTGTGACGGCGACGCCCGCCTCATGTAGTAACTTCGTCGAGAATGATTTTGCATCGCCTTCAGGCACTCTCGCCCATACGAAGAAAGAACCTTTTGGTGCCTCAATCTCCCACCCTGCCCGGCGTAACCCATCAATCAATCGGTTTCGTCTTGTTTCGTAAAGCGAGGCTAGGTCGTCACGTATGTCACGCGGGGATTCTAACGCCACGATGGCTGCCTCTTGAATGGCAGAGAACACAGAGACGTGGACATGATCTTGGTACGTATTGATCGCCTCGATGATATCTGCATTTCCGACTGCGAACGCGACACGCCATCCCGACATGTTGAACGCCTTCGACATCGTATACACCTCAATCCCGATTTCTTTTGCCCCGTCTGCTTGGAGAAAACTTGGCGGGACATGCCCATCAAAGCCAATACTTCCATAGGCGAAATCGTGTACGACCATCAGATCATGGTTTGTGGCGAATTTAACCGTCTCCTCAAAGAAGGCTGGCGTCGCGACAGCGCCGGTCGGATTGCTCGGGTAGTTCAAATACATGAGTCGTGCATGAAGCGGATCGAGCGTGGTGTAATCCGGGAGATAGCCGTGCTCTTCCTTCAACGTCAAATCGATGATGTCCGCTCCGGCGAGACGCGCTCCCGAGATATAATCGGGATAGCCAGGGTTCGGGAGCAAGATGCCTTCACCCGGCTCAAGAAGACACTGAGGCAACGTGATGAGACCCGATTTGCTGCCAATCAAAATCGCCACTTCTCGCGCCGGGTCAAGGTCGACTCCGTATTCACGTTGATAGAATGCGGCCACAGCTTCTTTTAGTCGAGCCTGTCCCCGGAATGGTCCGTATTGATGGGTCGTCGGGTCGGTCAATGCTCGTTCCAGTGCCTCACAGATCGGAGCTGGTGTCGGTAAGTCGGGTGTGCCTTGTCCGAGTCGGATGACAGTCTTGCCACTCGCCTCGACTGCCGCGACTTCTTCTGCTAATCCGACAAAGTGTTGTGTCGGTAACGATTTTAATAACTTGGAACGTCTGTCTGCCATGATGGGTCCTCCTAATACGAAAAAACACCCCTTTCTGAGGAAAGGGGTGCTCGATACAGACGTATGTAGTCAACCACCTTTCCATCTCTCAAGGTCACCTTGCTGGAATTAGCACAGTATTTTGCAATCTGTTGCTGAAGCTTCATCGGGCCAGTCCCTCCGCTTCTCTTGATAGAAAGTGTCATTCGCTATGTAATTTTTGTATGTCCCTAAGTTAACCAGACATTCCCAACGGTGTCAAACATTTTTTTCAAAGAGAACATCTATTGAATCCTTTTCAAAAAACATTCATAGTAAAAGAGTAGAAAAATTATATTTGTATGAGGGGATAGAGCATTGGAGCTTAATCGTCAACTTATTTGGAAACTGAGTGTAATCGGACTGATCTTGCTCGTCTTATGGCGTGTCATCAGTGAACCGGATACCATCTCACGTGTCTTACAATACACGTTTCAGTTACTGACCCCTATCATCATGGGGATTGCCATCGCCTTGTTACTCAACACCGTACTCTCTTATATTGAAGAACGGTTCCACTTGAAGCGGTATCAAGGACTACTCATCGTCTATATCACGTTCATCGGCATCTTGGCGATTTCGGTCGTCACGTTGTTCCCGCGGATTTACTCGAGTCTGTCATCACTCATCAATGAGTTACCGGTTTATATCCGTCAAATCGACGTGTTTTTAGGTGAAGTGAACAATTACTTGAAAGACTATAACGCGACGATCGCCCAAGCGATTGATTTTGCGCACTTCGAGGATCGTTACTCTGGATGGGTCGAGACGGCCGTCCTCTCTTCCGTTAGTTATGTCTCTAGTTTTACAATGACATTGATCAACTTCTTGATTGGGATTGTCATCTCCATCTATTTGTTAAAGGACAAAGAAGTCTTCGCTCGTATGTTCAAGCGTCTTCTCTATGCGCTATTACCCGTCGGCACTGCGAAGACGACAATCGATATCTTTCAAGAGATGGATTATATCTTTAAGCGATATATCATTGGGAAGTCGCTCGACTGTCTGATTATTGGAGTGCTAGCAGTCATCGGACTCTTGATCATCGGGGCCCCATATGCCCTACTTCTCGGAGTCATCGTCGGCGTCTTAAACTTCATCCCCTACGTCGGACCGCTACTCGGGATGATCCCAGCGTTTATCATCACCTATTTCTATGATCCGTTCACCGCCGTATTGGTACTCTTGTTCATCTTCTTGTTACAGCAGTTTGACGGATTGTGGCTCGGACCGAAGATTCTCGGAGATAGTGTCGGCATCACACCATTTTGGGTCATCACATCGATTATCATCGGAGGAAGCCTGTTCGGCCTCATCGGGATGTTCGTGAGCGTGCCGATCACGGCCATGATTCAAGTCGTCTTGTCTCGCCTCATCGATTATCGACTGAACCGAAAAAATCTAAACGAATTACTTTGATTCACCTCATAAATTTGTTGACACATTGAGGAAATGTGTCATACAGTTGAGGAGAAGAACACAATTAACAGAAAGGAGAGGTTCCCATGTCAGTAGTATCTTCGACACCATTCACTCAAGTTCATACTGATTGGCAGGCACCTCTTCGATTGATTCATATCTAAGACGCCTGCCTATCGAGGCATGCATAAACAACGTGGGACGTCGTATGCCTTCATGCATATGACGTCCCTTTTGTGTCTAAAATTAAATAAAGCAGGTGACCTGTATGTTTCAATCACTCAAGCGGCTCGACCGCAACATTTGGATTCGTTTTTTAGGGGAAACGATTACGGGAATTATGATGTTCATGATTGCCCCATTCCTTGTTCTCTACTATAGTGACCAGTTAGATAGCTACCTTCAAGTCGGAATCATCATGGCGACTGGCCCAATCATGGCGCTCCTCGGTTCGATGATCGGAGGACGTCTAGCAGACCTGTATGGTCGAAAACCAATCATGATGATCGCAATCATTGGGGACGCACTTGCCCTCATCGGATTTGCGTTCGCCGACTCGTTCTGGCCGCTTCTTTTATTGAACGCGATGCTCGGACTGACGAACTCGCTCTTCCACCCTGCCGCAAGCGCGATGGTCGCCGATGTCACGGAGCCAGAGCATATGAACGAAGCGTTCGGACTTTTACGGATGGGACATAACATCGGCGCTGCATTCGGTCCACTTCTTGGTAGTGCGGTGCTGTTCATCGACCGCGAGCTCATCTTCTTTGCGGCGGCATTCGTCTTTGGACTATATGCGATTGCGCTCGGCACGTTCATACATGAGTCGTTGCCCGAGTTTACGGAAGATGAGACTCCAAGCAACCGGGAAGTGTTGCGCGTCTTTTATAACGATCGCGTGTTTCTCGTCTTCATCTTTGCGGGTATATTCATATCAATGGGATTCTCCGTCGTCGAGAGCATGCTACCACTCTTTTTAAAAGAATCGCTCCCGACGTATACCGCACAACAGAACCCATTTCCGTATCTGTTAGCACTGAATGGAATCATGGTAGTTCTTTTCCAGTTCCCGATTGCTTCAAAACTCGGGAACAAGCCGTTCGGTAAGGTCATGTTAGCAGGAGCGACCGTATTTGGTATCGGTATGATCTTGCTTGCGATTGTGCCTAGAGCCTTGTTCGCACTCGATACCCCTTACGTGCCACTCGTCGGGATCTTACTCGCCGTATATGCGTTTTATACGTTAGGTGAGATGATCATGTCCCCTGTTCAGCAGACATTCATCGCCTTGATCGCACCGGAGAATATGCGTGGTGCCTATAACGGTGCAGCGAGTATCCAATGGCTGATCGGCGGTGTCACGGCACCAATCATCGCAAGTGTCTTTTTTGACAATCGTGCCGGACACATCGCTTTGATCCTCATCGGTGGAGCGAGTTGTTTATCAGGCATCATCTATTGGCAGCTCGGACGTCATGTCCAAGCAACGGAAGCAAAGCAAAAGACGGCTTAACCGCTCATTGACCACACTCTCTGATTTCGGAAGTGTGGTCTTTTCATTCTTTTCATCTTTATTAAAATTTGAAATTATCATTCAATTCACTTTACAATCATAATAATCCTTTTTATGATAAAACGGTTAAGGAGGGATCTTTCATGGAAAGGATCGATAAACAGACAATCGTGGACAGTGTTCCACAAAAAGGCTTCTTCGGACAACCGAAAGGGTTGTTCACTTTATTCTTCACTGAGTTTTGGGAACGTTTCTCGTACTATGGCATGCGGGCCATCCTCGTATTCTATATGTACTATGAAGTCTCTGAGGGAGGACTCGGTCTAGACCGAAACGTCGCACTCTCAATCATGTCCGTCTATGGCGCGCTTGTTTATATGTCTGGGGTCATTGGGGGATGGCTTGCAGACCGGATTTTCGGGACGTCTCGCGCGGTCTTCTACGGTGGTGTGTTCATCATGCTCGGACACATCGTCCTCTCGATTCCAGGTAGCGTCGTCTTCTTGTTCATCTCGATGGCGTTGATCGTCATTGGTACCGGATTATTGAAACCAAACGTATCAAGTATCGTCGGAGACATGTACAGCGAGACGGATCGCCGTCGTGACGCTGGATTCAGTATCTTCTACATGGGTATCAACTTAGGGGCATTCATTTCACCACTCATCGTCGGTCAAGTGCAAAAAGACTATGGATTCCACTGGGGCTTTGCGCTCGCGGCAATCGGGATGTTCGTTGGACTCGTCGTCTTCGTATTGACACGAAAAACGAACCTCGGCTTAGCTGGTTCGTATGTACCGAATCCGTTGACGCCTGATGAGAAAAAGAAAACGGTAAAAATCGTCAGCATTGTCACCATCGGAATTGCCATTTTGCTTGCAATTTTGATTCCACTAGGATGGTTCACGATCAATACGTTCATCTCACTTGTCGGGGTGTTCGGTATTGCGATCCCGACGATTTACTTCATCATCATGTATCGCAGCCCGAAAACGACTGAGGTCGAGCGCTCGCGAATCATCGCCTACATTCCGCTCTTCATCGCCTCCGTCATGTTCTGGGCGATCCAAGAGCAGGGTGCAACGATTTTGGCGAGCTATGCTGATACACGGACTGACTTAGAGTTCTTTGGATTCACGTTGTCACCAGCATGGTTCCAATCACTGAACCCACTGTTCATCATCTTACTGGCGCCGGTCTTCGCTTGGTTATGGGTCCGACTTGGTGACCGCGAACCGAGCATTCCGACGAAGTTTGCTTTCGGGATCTTATTTGCCGGAATCAGTTTCTTGGTCATCCTGCTCCCAGCATACTTCAGTGGTCCGGATGCCCTCGTCAGCCCACTCTGGCTCGTCTTAAGTTATTTCATCGTCGTTCTCGGAGAACTAAGTTTGTCACCGGTCGGGTTGTCGGCTACGACTAAACTCGCACCAGCTGCCTTCTCCGCTCAAACGATGTCGCTCTGGTTCTTATCGAACGCTGCGGCGCAAGGGATCAACGCACAGCTGGTCAAGTTCTACACACCTGAGAACGAGATGCTCTACTTCGGCGTGATTGGTGGCGTCGCCATCATCTTAAGCTTGATTCTGTTCGCACTTGCACCGAAAATCAAAGTGTATATGCGTGGTATCCATTAATCATCTAAAACGCCAGCCGATTGAATCGGCTGGCGTCATTTTTATTTTCGCACTTGAATGAGCGACAAGTAGCGATCGATCATATTGTGGTTAAAGTAGTCATGGAAGTTGTCTTGTTTCAGTGACTGAATCGATTCATGGAATGTCGCAGGCAGTGATGCGATTCCTTGGCTCTCGATTTGCTTCGCTGAATACTCGAACAAGTCGTCCTCGTTTGGAGAAGACGGAACGAGCTGTTGCTCGATTCCTTCAAGTCCGGCATAAATGAGCGCGGCAAGTGCCAAATATGGGTTCGCACTCGGATCAGGGTTTCGGACCTCTACACGAGTCGCACTTCCACGGGAAGCCGGAATTCGAATCATCGAACTGCGGTTCGATGGGCTCCAGCATATATTGACAGGTGCCTCGAATCCAGGAACGAGACGCTCGTATGATTCAGGTAGTGGATTCGTGAAGATTGCCGTGGCACGGGCATGCTTCAAAATCCCTTCGATGAAATGACGTGCCGTTTTCGACAATCCGTAATCCGCATCGACTTCGTCGAACGCGTTGGTCGTCGGATTTCCAGACTCATCATTCTTCCAGACAGAGATGTTCAAGTGCATCCCAGAACCGTTCACATCACGCAACGGTTTCGGCAAGAATGAGACGGATGCCCCTTTCTCCTTCGCCGCAATCTTGACGATTTCTTTGAAGAACTGAATGTTATCCGCTGTATGGAGTGCGTCATCATACTTGATGCCGATTTCATGTTGCGCAGGGGCGACCTCATGGTGCACTGCCTCAATGTTGAACCCGACACCGCTGAGACGATTCGCGATGTGCTGTCGCACTTCATATCCTTTATCCTCTGAACGTGTCGAGAAATATCCGGCCTCGTCATAAAATTCCCCGTTCTCGTCAAAAATGAAGAATTCTGGCTCTGCCCCGACGAATACCGAGTAGCCATCACGTGCTGCACGTTCGAGTGCATCCTTCAATACATTACGTGGGTCGTATTCATATCGCTCTCCCTCCGGAGTACATACATCACAGAAGAATGCCAAAATATTTTCCTCGCCGTCTTGCTCATACCGTGGACGATCTAAATCCGGTCTCAAGAATAAGTCTGAGTTTTTGATGGAAGAGAACCCGTTGATTGAAGAACCGTCAAACATCGTTTTTCCCTCAAAGACTTCAGGCAACAATTTTGCCGAAAGCGTCAAGAGTTTTAAATCACCGAGAACATCTGAGAAATATAGATGGATTTGGGTGATGTTTTTCTCTTGTACCGTTTTCTCAATATCTTGTTGCTTCTTTTTTGCGTCATCCTTGTCTGTTCCGAATAGATTTGCCATGATTCGTTAAAACCTCACTTCAATGGATTTGACAGGCAAGCTGTCTTTACGCACCGTTCGTACGCTTCTCTATAGTTCATAACCGAGTTCGATTTTTTCTAAACATGGAATTTCAGGAAAGGCAAAGTGGCTACATGCGACAAGAGTTGATATGATGGGTAAAGAATGTCACAGAGAGGGAGAACGCGATTGTATATTTTTATGACTGGTGGAACCGGATTTTTAGGAGGGCGACTCGCCAAAGAATTGATTCAACGGGGGCATCGCGTCTGTATGTTGGCGCGAACACCGGATAAGGTACAGGCACAATTCACCGCTGAAGAACAAAAGTCGATTGAAGTGTTACCAGGCGACTTGACGTCACATGCGCTCGGGGCCAATGAAGAGTTCATCGAGACACATAAAGGGAAAATTGATTTATTTCTACACATGGCTGCACTCGTCAAATTCGATGAAGAATTACGTGATGAATTGTTCGAGACCAATTTAACCGGAACGAAAGAGGCCCTTCGATTAACTAAGTTAATTGACTGCCATCGCTTTTTCCATGTGAGTACGGCTTACACGCTCGGCGCTAAAGAAGTTGGCGGGGAAACACTGTACGATGTGTCTCAGTCTTTTTTAAATCCTTATGAAGAGAGCAAGGCATACGCCGAGCAGGCGGTCTGGGAGTCACGGGATGAGCTTGACGTCTCAATCTTCCGACCGGCCATCATCGTCGGAGACTCGAAGACGGGAGAGGCAGACTCGAAGTTTACGATGTATGGATACATGCGCGCGCTCGAGCTATTCAAACGGAAACTGGAACGTCGTGGCCATGACTTCGAATCGATTCGATTGATCGGCTCTGCGACGGGTACTTCTAACCTTGTCCCTGTGGATTATGTAGCGGATGTACTACTCGCTGCCATCGAGCACGCGAAGGCGGGTACAATCTATAACGTGACGAACGACGCACCTCCAAAAAATGAAACAATGCTCGACTATATGAAAGAGTCCCTAGCATTCCCGCATTTAACGATCACGGAAACGCCAACATCGACACTAAGCTCAGTCGAACAGTCGTTCAATGATATGGTAAAAGTATTTAATCCTTATTTGAATCGGGACATTAGATTCCGTGACGACAACACGAAACAATTGCTTCAGGATGCCGGATTCGCTCCGCTCCGTCTCAATCATCAATCGTTACGTCGCATCGTGAATGCCTATTACAAAGCAAAATAAAAAATGGACCGATTTTTCCGGTCCATTTTTTATTTATCGCAAACAAGTACGATTTTACCGCCTTTGATTTCACGTTCGAGTGAATCTACCATCTCTTTTGTGAGTCCAAGACTCTCCATCTGTTCCATGCGATCTTCTGAATTGCTCGTGAATTTGGAAAGCAACGACTCGAACATCCCTTTCTCTGGGATTCGGTATGGTTGTACACCGGCCTCTGCTGCCAATCGAACGGTCAATTCTTCATCTTTGGCGAACAAATAGATATGCTCGTTCACACATCCGCCTGACACCATCTCATTTACTTCATGGTCCACCGTCGTCATATCATTCACTACTCTTGTCTCTAACATGCCCCATCCTCCTAAACGTTCACAGTCATGGTTTTCACTGTTTTTGTTATTCCCGAAAAATGAGGTGATAAACATGCAATCAATCTATTTCTTCGTTCGTGATCCATTCTTCGATGTCGAAATGTTGCACGATTCCCTCGATTCGATTGTGCTCTCCTTCCCTTTGAGTCCTACCCTCTAATCGAGCGGTCACTACGAACTGGGAATCGACAGTGCGGATACGAGATATGCGATATCCAGCTTGTTGTAACAATCCGGCGATAATCTCGATTTTTTCTATCTCACCTGAACGGAATGTATGCATCCATCACACCTCTTTCTATTTCACTCCTTATATATGCTATCATATCGTTTCTGACATGTGATGCTATACTATGGATAGAGAAAAGGAGTGAGTTCTGTGCCAAAACAAGACTTAAATACAATCATGCTTGAATATTTGAATGAGAAAGAAGACTATGAAGCGTTTGCCACAAAGCTGAAAGCGCTCCTCAGTGAATTGTTGACAGAAGCCGGCATCCAGTTCCATTCAATCGTCGCCCGTGCCAAAGAAGCGGACAGTCTATATGCCAAACTCTCACGCAAGCCTTATCAATATCGTTCCTTACGTGACGTACAAGACTTGGCCGGGATACGGATCGTGACATACTTTCATGACGACGTACGCGCCGTTGCGCAAATTTTAGAAGATGAATTCACCATCGACCGTGAACAGTCCATCGATAAGTCGACGTTGCTCGACTCCAATGAGTTCGGATATCTGTCTGTCCATTATGTCGTGGAATTAAGTGAAAAGCGACTTGCTCTCGGTGAATATCGCCGTTTTGCAGAAAAAGAGGCGGAAATTCAAGTCCGCTCGATCCTACAACACGCCTGGGCCGAGATTGAACACGACCTCGGATACAAAAATCCGAATGCCGTTCCTCCTGAAATCAAAAGAAGTTTCAGCCGGGTCGCTGGTCTATTGGAGATTGCCGACTCCGAGTTCGTGAACATTCGAAAACAGTTGCGAACATTCGAACAAGAAACAGTCGAACAAATTCTTGACTCTCCTGAAAAAGTGGCCATTACCCGAGATAATCTCAACTATTATATTGCGAATGATCAAACTGTCGAGAAACTAGACAACGCGATCTTCCAGAGCGAATGGCTACTCGAGACGGATCTCTCTGCCATCGTCGAGTTGACGAGAATGTTCCATTACGCCGATATCCGTACGTTCAAAGATTTGAATGACACACTTTCGACTTACTATACTCAAGCCGTCCAATGCGCAACCTTGTTGCCATCTTCTCTGTTACCGAGACAAGGCATGGGTGTCGTCTATGCCGTTCTCGCTAAACTGTTAGCGGAAGGCGACGATCCGCAGATTGAATTTTTCTTTAGACGGTTCTATCCTGACTTGAAACATTATGAAGACATCATTCAGCAAATTCGAGCAAAAGACGAGCCCCTATAACTTTACAGACAACATGTTTTTAATGTAGAATGTTTCTATGTTCTGAAGTATATATGAATAATATTATCGCTAGGAGGTAGTTTCGAGGATGACAACACCCGTACAGACCGCTTCACGTCGACAGCTCGTCGCAGACGCTGAACGTGGAATCCGGATGAACTATCGTGGAGTGAAAAAAAATCTCCGTTCGATGTTCTCACAGTATTTAACCCGCAATGAATTCTTCATTCTACGTTCTCTTTGTCAACAGAGTCCTCAAATCGCCTCTGCTCTGTCAAATGAGTTTCAATTTTCAGCTTCGATGATCACTGCGCTTGCCGATGAGTTGACGAAAAAAGGGTTGATTTCTCGCGAACGCAGCGAGCGTGACCGCCGTGTCGTTGAACTTCAGGCAACGGATGAAGGTCGTGAGTTGTTTGAGACATTAGAGAGCATGAAGATTGAATATTTGATGGATGTCTTCACTGATTTTTCAGATGACGAACTTATTTTACTTTCAAAATTATTAGATCGTATGGATGCTTAATCCGACTATAGCCCTTCACCGTAAAGGTGAAGGGCTATTTTTTGCGAAAAAAAGAGATGCGACCCATCGGTCAGCATCTCTTCATCTTTACGTTTCAATCAGGTGTGCCGTGACCACGATCCGGTCCCGATACCCAAGATTCTCGTCATACGGTCCTGCACAAGTGATCAATTGAATCCGCTTTGACTGAGTCGCCGCAAAAATGGAAGCGAGCGGCACTTGCTCGAGGCGATACTGTTTCACACTGACCACTTCATACGTTGCGACTTGGTCTTTCCGTTGGAGCGTCACCAGTTCTCCGATCGGAAGTTGATCCAGATTCGCAAAGATAGCTGGACCATTCAGATCATCTAGATGACCCGATAGGACGACATTCCCCGTTGCGCCTGCTTTGGCTCCGTATTGATACCAACCGACTTGATTCACGTCAGACGGTGTGTCCATTCTTCCGGCCTCATCCTTCCCGACCGCTTCAATCGATGTATCAACATCGATTGAGGGAATGATCAGCCGGGCAGGGACGAAACTGTTCGAATGAAACGTTTGTCGATCTACCTGCTTCGAGGTCAAGACCTGCGGTTCGGCAAATTCAGCCGTTGGCATCACGAACGGTTTGTCAGGAGCTTCCGCTTGAGCGCTCCATACGAGAAATGTGATTGTTCCTAAGAAAATCAGTTTAAGCGTCTTGCTTCTGACGACGAAAGACGTAGAATCCAGCTGCTGCCGCTCCAACCACTGCTGCTGCGAGCAACCAGTTCATTGAAGCTGTTTGAGCAAGACCACCTTGTCCTGTTTCAGGAGCCATCGCCATTTCCCCACCATCAGCGGCGAGAAGGACTTCAAACGCTGGTTCTCCTTCAAGGAGTCCGATTGCGAATGCTGTATAGTTTTTGCCACCTTCGAGTGCGACACCGTCAAGTGCTTTGACAACGTCAGTCGCTCCAGCCGGGCGTACTTCAAGGTCATACGTTCCAGCATCGAGTGTGCCGTAATCACTTACTGCTTTGAACTCGAGGTTTGAGAAGAGTGGGTCGCCACCTTTAGGTGCGACATCAACCGCTGGTGCATCTGGTGCGAAGTGAGCGACACGAACTTTCGATTTACCATCTTCAAAGTTTGCATCGTCTTCCATTGCAGCGATTTCGATGTTTTCAAGTTGACCGATCGCAGCGGCTGTATAGAACTTGCCTGCCTCAATTGAGAGGTCTGCTGCGACGACGACTGTTTCAGCGTCACCTGCCGGCTTGATTTCAACGTTGTAATCCCCTGCAGGAAGTGTCAAGTAGTCTGTGAGATCCTTGAATTCTGCTCCCTCGACCGCGACTTCCCCATCCACGTACACGTCAACTGCCGGTGCATCAGGTGAAGCATGTAGCACACGGACCATCGCATTTTCATGTCCATCCGCGCTAACCGGTAAGACGAAAGCGAAAGCCAGTGCTAGAGTACCCAGTAAAGACATCAACTTCTTCATGTGAAATTTCCTCCTTTTGATCTTTGGTAACCCACGACTTGCATACAACAAATGTGATGCAGTGCTACATGGTGTGCTACATCTGATTGCTATGTAGCTCGGTGACATCTTAAACTTAAGACAATCCGACAATGACGTAAAGGGGACACTATGCCCTGAATGTGCTCCGATATGCTAACGGACGAAAGCGCTACCTTTACATAAAATGTAGTTCCCTTCCACCCAAATATAAAACCACTCAGTCTGCGACTAAGTGGTTTTGTTTGCCCATTCGATATCATTGACAAAGACGGCATCGACTTGAAGCGCTAAACAACGCTCCAGTTGGTGTTGTGTTTTAATCGTATATGGTCTGATTGGAATCCCTCGATGTTGCAAGGAGCGTACTTCTTCGTCTGTGATGCGATCGATGTGCGGATGGACCGAATCCGCTCCGACGAATCGAAGATATCCTGAAATGTCATAAAGCGGCTGTGCAAGCAGAATGGCCGCCTCGATATCCGGTCGCATCTGTTTCAATCGGTGAATGGTTTCGTGATTGAATGAGGAAAAGAGAATGCGGGACTCATGAATCCCGGCGGACTCGATCGTATCGATGATGCGAGATTCAATTCCTTCATATCGTAGGACATCCGTCTTCACCTCTAAGTTCAAAATGACCGATTCCTCATTCACAAGGTCGAACAGGTCCTCGAGCGTAGGGATGTGTTCTTCTAGACCATGACGGACTCCAGCATTGAACTGTCTGAGCTCATCATAGGTATAGAGTGAAACTTGCCCTCTTCCGTCAGTCGTCCGCTCGAGCGTCTCGTCATGGATGAGAACGAGGACACCGTCCTTTGTCATGTGAACATCCGTCTCGATTCCGTCTGCCCCGGCCTCGAGTGCGAGCTTGAATGCCGACATCGTATTCTCCGGCCGATGTGCCATCACGCCACGATGTGCAAATCGTTTCATTTGGCAACTGTCTGATATTTTTTGGTCAAATATCGAACGAGTGGTTGGACCGAAATGGCTTGACCTGTCACTTGTTGAATGAGTTCGTTCGGTGTGAGACGTTTTCCATATTGATGAACGTTCTCCTGTAGCCACGCTTTGATTGGTTCGATTTCGCCTTCTGCAATCAACGTCTCAAATTCCGGAAGGGCTGATTTCAACGTTTCCGTCAACTGAGCCGCATAAATTAACCCCAGGGCATAGCTCGGGAAGTATCCGAATGAACCGCCTGCCCAATGGACGTCTTGAAGGACTCCTTTAGCATTTGACGGAACATCGAGTCCGAGATATTCTTTATACTTTTCATTCCATGCTGCAGGAAGCTCATCGACGGACAACGTCCCTTGGATGAGTGCCTTCTCGAGCTCATAGCGGATGATGATGTGTAGACTGTATGTCAATTCGTCAGCCTCGATCCGAATAAGAGATGGTTTCGCTTCATTCACACCTCGATAGAAAGTGTCGAAGTCGATCGCAGCGTATGCAGGATGAAGCGATTGTAGTTTCGGATAGACGCGATGCAAGAACGCTTCGCTTCGTCCGATGAAGTTCTCAAAGAAGAGCGACTGGGACTCATGAATCCCCATCGACGCACCGCCGCCTAGTCCGAGTTCATCGAGCATCGGGTCGATTTGCTGCTCATACGTCGCGTGCCCCGCTTCATGCATCGTACCAAACAGTGCATTTCTGAAATCTGCTTCATCATACTTCGTCGTAATCCGGACGTCGCGGCGGTTGATGGTGATTTCGAACGGATGCACTGTCGCATCCAATCGACCACGTGATAAATCGTAAGCGACGACATTCATCCAGTCATGACAAATGGTTTCTTGAACATCCGCCAGCATCGACCAGTCCATAGAGAGTGATTCTTTTGGTAGCTGCTGAATAAGAGGAACGAGTTCGTCTCGGAGCGAGGCGAACAATTCGTCTAAGAGCTCGACCGTCATGCCCGGTTCGAAATCATAGAGCAATGCATCGTACGGATGTTTCTCATAACCGAAATATTCCGCAAATTTTTGCTGGAATCCGATAATCTTATTAAGGTATGGAGCGAACGCGTCCCAATCATCCTGATCTTTCGCTTTTTCCCACGCCGTCTCAGCTTCTGAGACGAGCGTTACGTAAGCTTGATACTCATCATGCGGAATCTTGGCATTCCGTTCGTATTGCGTCTTCGCGACTTCAAGTGAACGCGCTTCAATGTCAGATAGACCCTCTTCATCCGCCATCCGTTCCAGCAATGAAGCGAACGACTCGCTCGTCTGTCGTTTGAATGCCTCGGTCGACAAATAACCGATTGTCTCTGCCCGGAGCGGTGCCGACTGTTCAGGCATTTGTGTACGCATGTCCCAATATAAGAGAGAGATTGCTTCATCGAAGGCACGCAGTTGTTTAAAATGTTCACGCCATTCTTTTGTTACTTCCATCTGTCTTTCACCCCTATGTGTTATTCTGTTCTCTTTCTACTTTATTATAGCTGTCAACCTTTGCCTACACCAGTTTACAAATCTTCTCGCTTACTGTAGGAAAGTGGTTTTGTGGCAGGACCTTCTAAGACGTTGCCTTTTGCATCGAAACGAGAACCGTGGCATGGACAATCCCATGACCGCTCGGCATTGTTCCATTTCACTGTACAGCCGAGGTGCGTACAGGTCAGGTTGACGACATGGCATTGGTTATCCAAATCTCGATAAACGCCACTCGTCTTGCCATCAACTTGCACGACTCCACCCTCGTCTAGCTGTAGGTCTTTTACATCTTTTCGTTCAAGTAGCCGATCGACTGTCCCTTTCGCAAATTGAGTGACAGTATCTAAGTTCGTTTTAAGAAATGCACTGATATCACTAGATTTAACCGTTTGACGGAGCGGTGAGACCAGATTGACGAATCGGTTCGGACGACCTGTGAGTTGATCAGCGAGCATGGTGCCGGCAGCGATTCCGTTCGTCATCCCCCATTTCGAAAATCCAGTCGCCACAAAGAGATCTGGTTCTCTCTTGAACATTTGCCCTACGTAAGGAAGTCCATCTAAGGTGATAAGATCTTGGGACGACCACCTATGAGATGCCCGATGCGTTCCAAAATGTGCCTGTGCGTCATTCTCCAATCGATCATATCGTAGACGCGTATCTGTGACTTGCCCAGCGGTATGCCCCTCACCTCCAACTAGTAAATAGCTTTTTCCGTTTTCACTATAGGATCGAAACGAGCGATTTTGCTGTCCAACCTCTAAATACATCCCTCTGAGTGGTCGACTCTCCACTTCGCAGGCAACGATATACGATCTTTCGATTGAAAACTTCGACACGTACAACCCGCGCAGGTCATTGAATGGATAGTGGGTCGCAATCACGACTTGATTTCCCTGTACCCTTCTACCGTTAGATGTAGTGACTACTGGACGTGGTCCCTGACTCACTTCCGTCGCTCTAGAATTTTCATAAATCTTTCCTCCGAGACGAACAAAACGTTCAGCTAATTCACGTAAGTATTTCACGGGATGGAATTGAGCTTGGTCATGGATCACCAACGCCTGCTCGATCGAGAACGGGAGAGCCTTTCTCACTTCTTCCGTCGCTTCTCCTCCGTCAATCTTCAAACGACGATACGCATCCAGTTCTTTAGTAAGTTCTTCGTTCGGTTCCCTAGAGTAAAGAAACGATTGTTCATTCGCGTAATCGCAGTCAAACCCTTCTTCAATTTGTTTTTTTAGATAGATGAGCGCTTCTGAGTTGAACTCGTAATATAAACGAGCGATGGACTCATCAAAATGACGAATCAACTTTTGATAAATCGTCCCATGTTGAACGGAACATTTTGCCGTCGTATGTCCCGTCGTCCCATGTCCAATCTCTAACGCTTCTAGAAGCGTCACTTGTTTCCCTCGCTTTTGGAGTTCATAGGCGCAGACGAGTCCCGCAATCCCTGCCCCGATGACGACGACTTCGGTCGATTCCGAAACGGAAAGGGATGGGTACGGCGTCCCAGTATCATGTTGACGCCAAATGGAGTTCGTGAACGGATAACGATGCATGATGCATCCTCCTCTCTAAAAGTGACATCTTTACCCTTATACCCGAAACGCAGTTCTTTCATCGCCGATCAATCATTGACCTAGTTCTTTATTTTATTAGCGAAAAAAAAGAGCGTTTTCTATTATGTTTATAGAGTAACCAAAAAAGGAGGGACTTTTGTTGACCCGTAGAAGGAGACACCGAAGAAGAACGTACATCATGCGAAGAATGATTGCCGCGGTCGTTTTACTCGGAATCATCGCACTGATCCCGACGTTGGTCGGATTTAAACAAGATAAAGAAGCACCGACATTAGCAGAAGCGTCCACACCAAAAGCTGAACCGCTGAAGACAGGTCCGCTTTTCCCGGATATCGACATGGGTTCATGGAGTCCGAGTGAGACGAAGATGATTTCGGATGAGGAAATCTCTGTTGGTGCACTAACTTTCGTCAATGTGACCAAACAAGAGATATTAATCGATAAAAACGCCAATGATCGTGTGTTTCCAGCCAGTACGACCAAATTGATGACGGCACTGCTTGCTTATGAGAAGGCATCTGCAGCGAATGAACTCGACCAACCAATCATTACGATTCAACAGTCGACACTCGATATTCCATGGGACAGCCATATCGCGCATCTTGCCATCGGGGATACATTGACAGTTCGTCAAGCACTTTACGCCACGCTACTTGAATCCGGAAACGATGCTGCGAACAGCCTTGCGGAATACACGAGCGGGTCGACCGAGGCCTTCGTTCAATTGATGAATGATCGAGCAAAGGTTTTAGGATTGACTGGAACGCATTTCGTAAATGCGCATGGCTACTCGGATCCGAATCATTATACGACGGCGAACGACATGGCTAAAATCGCCTTCGCATTCAGTACATACCCGGAGTTGATTGAAATTGCCGGGACTTATGAATTTAAAGCCGAATTTAAAGATAAAGACGGTAACGGCAAACGTCGTTGGTGGTATCACCTCGGTTCATCGGTTAATGAACGAAGTGTCAACTACTCCAAGTTTGTGACCGCCACGAAGACGGGTTATACGGACGAATCCGGATATACCATGGTATTCATCATGAAACATAATACCGAAACTTATATCTTGGTTACGATGCAGGCGAAGTCTGGACAAACATTCCCGACTATGCGACTCGTTGAAGAAATAGCATTCAAATAAAGAAGTAAAGAGCATTCAAAGATGCTCTTTTTCTTATGATTAAAAATATGTTTTCTGAAAATTTTCCCATAAATATTACATTCATGTTACACAGGAAAGTCCTCAGCATTTCAAATATTCAGAATATTTAAACTTTTTATCTGAAAATTTTAGCCTTCATCCGTTGGTATAATGGGCTTTAGAGCCGTTTTTATGAAAAAGTGTCAGTTTGCAATCATTTCAAAGGTTCTGTAAGGTAAAGCACAAGTTCGCATTTTCAACTTTTGTTTTTAACTGTGTGATGTCTTCACACAATCGCGAACGAGTTGATTAAATAGATCTTTTAACTTAATAGGAGGTAATTCAATGCTATGGCAAGAATGGGTATCAATCGCGCTTTATCTCGTGATGATGCTTCTTATCGGATATGTTGCGTATAAACGAACGACCGATTCATCAGATTATATGTTAGGTGGCCGTAAAATGGGGCCAGGCGTTACAGCCATGTCAGCCGGAGCTTCGGATATGAGTGGTTGGATGTTAATGGGACTACCGGGTGCAATGTATGCAACTGGACTATCAGCAATTTGGTTAGCCGTTGGATTGGTCATCGGAGCTTACTTGAACTACTTGTTAGTTGCTCCACGACTTCGCGTCTTCACAGAGATGGCGAACGATTCGATTACGATTCCAGACTTCTTAGAGAATCGGTTCCGAGATCACTCGAACTGGCTACGGATCCTTTCTGCATCCGTCATCATCATCTTCTTCACGTTCTACACGTCAGCTGGACTTGTATCCGGCGGGAAGTTGTTTGAAAGCTCATTCGGATTAAATTATCAGACAGGTGTCATTGTCACAATTAGTGTCGTCATCTTATACACCCTCTTCGGTGGATTCACGGCAGTTAGTTGGACGGACTTCGCACAAGGTGTCATCATGTTCTTGGCGCTCGTGCTCGTACCATTCGTCGCTTTAACAGATATCGGTGGAGTAGACACTGCTGTCAACTCTGCAACGACAATCAATGCCGATTTGTTCGACCTCTTTAAAGGGACGACGACACTCGGGATTATCGGTCTCCTCGCTTGGGGACTTGGTTACTTCGGTCAGCCACACATCATTGTTCGCTTTATGGCAATCCGTGATGTGAAATCATTGAAAACGGCTCGTCGTATCGGGATGAGCTGGATGACAGTATCTATAATCGGTGCCGTCATGACAGGGTTCGTCGGAATCGCTTATTTCCGAGGACAAGGAAATCCACTCGGGGACCCGGAAACAGTCTTCATTCAATTCTCTGAAGTCTTGTTCCACCCGTTCATCACTGGTTTCTTATTGGCAGCCATCCTTGCTGCGGTCATGTCGACGGTATCGTCGCAATTGCTCGTCACATCATCTGCATTGACAGAAGACTTCTATCGTAAATTCTTCAACAAAGATGCAAGTGAGAAGACGATGGTCCTTGCCGGACGTGTTGGTGTCTTGCTAGTAGGAGTTGTAGCGACGCTCATGTCACTCAACCCATCAAGTACAATCCTCACACTCGTCGGATATGCATGGGCTGGATTCGGTTCTGCATTTGGACCAGCAATCCTCTTGTCACTTTACTGGAGCAAGATGACGCGTCAAGGTGCCCTCGCTGGTATCCTCGTCGGTGCCATTACCGTCATTCTCTGGATCGTCACTGGACTTTCGACAGTCCTTTATGAAATGGTACCTGGCTTCTTCTTGAGTATGTTGGCAATCGTGCTTGTCAGTAACTTTACTAGCCAGAAAGAACAAAAACGCATCAACCGTGAATTCGGTGAAATGGAAGCTGAATTGGCAGCTGCGAAGAAAGAGTAACGATTCACACAAAAACTCGGTTCCCTATAAAGGGACCGAGTTTTTTGTTTTACATCGATGCTGCGATTAACCAGACACGAATCACAAACGGTACGAGAACCAACACGAACATTGCGTTTCGCATCCACCGATTTCGGTTCCAATAGTACGCCATTAGTACGAACGGATGCAATGCGACCAATTCGTATGGATTGAACCAAAACCATGTGAGAATCAGTACGATTAAAAAGTACAATACTGATTTTTCTTTCGACGTTCGGTATTCACGCCACATATCATAGGCGCCTTTAAAGAAAACGATGAATGTTGCAATCCAGAATACGATGACAATCACATTATCAAATCCACTAAACAACTGAGTAACCACCTTTTAGGAAGGATTTTCTACATAAAAACCGCCCCAGTAAATATGACGATACGTAAACTCTTTTCCACTTTCTACAGTAATCACAATTTCATCTTCCGTCAACACGAGGACATGAACCGGTACCTCACCCTTGCGAAGCATCGGGCTAAATAATTGAAACTGTTTGTTCAACCATTTGCGCTCTGAAAAGTTTTGATAGTGATGTAGAGAAAGCATCGGATGGCTCAAGTATGCAGCTCCAACTATTGCGACAGCGATCGGTGGCGCGCCGATTTCCATCATGAACGAGAAGACAAGAACAAGTGATAGCACCCCATACGCGAACTCTACTAATTCCATGAGAGAAGCTCGGCTAGCTATCACATATTGAATCACACGAAACATGAGATACAAGATGATACTGACAATCAAGTACTCAGAGAATGGCGAATGTCGGAACGATACGTCCAAATAGAACAAGACAGGTAACAGTAGGATCCATTTCCATAGATGTAAGGCGAGGTAAAACAATGATTGATCGATGAAACGACGATTGTGTACGAGCCGTTGCATATCCATGTTTCCCACCTCCGCTTTGATGATGTGACCTTACGATACCATTCCCTATTCTTTCGAATGATAACTAGCAATTACACGTCTAACGAAGTTTTTCTTTCCTCTCGATTAACGTCGCATTCAACAGCCCACCAAGCAAGATGACAGAGGCAGCGAGATAGAACCAAATCAATAAGACGATGAACGCACCGAGTTGACCATAAAACTGCTCGTAATTTGCGAATTGTGAATAGTAACTAAACACGTTCGAGACAAGCAGAATCCCTACTGTTGCAAAAGCGGCTCCGGCCCAACTATTTTTAAATGTTCCGGACACACTTGGCAACCACTTATATACAAATACGAATACAGTGAATAGAAGACCTGTTCCGATGATCCATCTGAAGTAAAACCAAATCTGCGCATATGTCGTGACAATCTCATCGATGAACAACACGTATGAAGAGATTTCTCGAAGTGCCGTCTCAATCACAGGGACGAGCAATGAAAATGGCAACACAAACATGAGCGCCAAGGTGATGGCGATATCCTGTAAGACGCCCCTCCAAAAGGCTTTATTACGAACAGCCCGGTAGGCATCGTTCAATGCCCGCACGAGAGATTGTACGGCCATCGATGAGATCCAGAGTGCTGGTAAGATACTGAATGATGCCAATTTCAATTTGGAGTTGTCGAATACGGCTTCAATGTTCCCTTCTAATAGCTTGTAACTGGCTTCAGGCATGATGAGTGATAACGCTTGAATCACATCGCCACTCGTAAACGGTAAAAATCCAACAATACCTAATACGAATAATAAGAACGGGAACGTAGATAAAATGAAATAATAGGCTAACATGGCCGCTTGATCAAAAAAACGTTCAGTAAAAAATCGCTTGACGATTGTCAAAAATACTTGTTTCATCGATACTCTCTACTTTCTTTTTATAATATAATGCGGTATTTGAAATAATAAGTTCAAAATGAAGAGGAAGCCCCTGTTTGCCAGGGACGTCCCATTGATTGATGATCCTTCAACTAATTTCTTCTTTCTTTGTTTCCCACGCTTCAATATGTTCTTTACCAGGAAGTTCGACACCATCTTTAAAGAATTCCGGGTCTCTTCCTTCTTTCTTTTGGACCATATAGTCGTCGAGGAGTGTCTTGGCAACTTTACTCAATCGGAAAATCGCATACATGTTGACGAGTGCCATCAAGCCCATAAAGATGTCGGCAATCGACCAGACGAGTCCCGCAGATCGCACCGACCCGAACATGACCATCCCGACAACAGCAATCCGATAGATTATCAAATATCGCTTCTTCTCAGATATGAACTCGATGTTCGTCTCTCCATAATAATAATTGGCCAAAATCGAACTGAAGGCAAAAAGTAAGATGGCGACAGTCATGAGAGTCGTCGCAATCGGTCCGATTTCAACGAGAAGCGCCTCTTGGGCAAACTCAATCCCTTGGAAAGCTTCAGAGCCTTCCACTCCTGAAATGAGGACAATCATCGCCGTTGCGGTACAGATGAACAAGGTGTCGACGAATACGCTAAGCGATTGAATCAATCCTTGCTTGACCGGGTGACTCACCTCAGCGGTAGCTGCGGCGTTCGGGGCAGACCCCATACCTGCCTCGTTCGAGAAGAGACCACGTCGAATTCCTTGGAGGACGGCTGCACCGACCGCACCACCGAACAACTGTTGGAAACCGAGGACACCTTCAGAGAAGATGGCGGAGAACACCTGTGGCACGACATCAAGATTCGTAAGGACGACCCAAATGGCAAGTAAGATATAACCGCCCGCCATGATTGGTACAATGATTCCCGATAAGGTCGAGATGGAACGAATCCCACCGAAGATGACGATAGCGGTGACAACGGACAAGATGATGCCGACCCAGACCGTATCGATCTCAAATACGTTATTCACGGAGAGTGCGATTGTATTCGCCTGGACGGAGTTAAACGCAAAACCGAACGCGAACGTAATCAAAATAGCAAATACGATGCCTAACCAGCGTGCACCGAGAGCCCGCTCAATATAGTACGCCGGACCACCGCGCCACGCCTTGCCGTCATGCACTTTATACACCTGGGCGAGCGTACTTTCAACAAACGCCGAAGCTGCTCCGATCAAGGCGATGAGCCACATCCAAAATACTGCCCCGGGACCTCCTAAGGCAATGGCCGTCGATACGCCGGCGATGTTCCCCGTACCGACACGGGCAGCCGTTCCGATGGCGAACGCTTGGAAAGATGAGACCTGTCCTTTCTCATGCTTGATTCCTTTCACGAATAAGAGTTTAAACATTTCCGGTAACATTCGAAATTGAACGAACCCCATCCGAATCGTAAAATAAAGACCTCCTGCAATCAATACGAAGATGAGAAGGTACGACCATAAATAGTCATTGATTTGCATAATCAGTTCACGAATATCCAACGAAATCGCCTCCTTTTATCGGGTTTTTACCCGGTCTGAATATGACGGAAACAGTATGTTCACCGCACTTCCTTTAGAATCTCTTCACAGAGACGATGTGTCTCGAGACTGTCTTCCGCGACAACGGAGGCGTTCGGTTCCCCACGAAGTAAACGTAAGAAGTCTTCCACAAGGTCGATAAACCCTCGACGTTTCAAATTCGACTCCCATGGGTCGAGTGACCATTCCTTCACACCGTCTCGTCCATAGTCTGTAATCCGCTCCACATCACGCGTGACCCGCTTCACGGTCGGTGACATGACCTCCATCACTTCTTCGGTACAACCGTTGTCTCGGTTCATCCAACCGATTGCCTCGATTCCCCCTGCCTTGAAATGAATCATCACTTGTTTCAGCACATCCCCTTCAAATCGAGGTGTGACACGTAAACGTTCGACAGGCTGAAGATCGGTCAAATAACGGAGCGTATCGACGACATGCACGAAATCCTCAATCACAAATTCGCGGAGCGTTGCCTGTTTATACGTTCTGTTCTTTTGAATGAAGACCATATTTTTTTCTTCAATTTGTTTGAGTGCCTGCGTGGCCGTGGCAAATCGGCGATTGAAGCCTGTGACGAGATGGACGCCATTCTCTTTAGCAAGTGCGACGAGTCGCTCCGTCTCTTCAAGAGTGAACGTGATCGGTTTGTCGATGAAGACATGCTTCCCTTGCCGCAGACAATACTCGGCTTGCTCATAATGGACAGCTGTCGTCGAATGAATCATGACGGCATCGATTTCTGTCATCGGCACGGCGTGTAGGTCTGAGTACCCTCCTTTGAAACGAAAGGTCGAGATGATATCGTGTAACTTCTGTTCATCCCTTGAGACGAGATACACATCAACGTCCTTTAATCCGGCATATACAGGTAGATATGCTTTTTTGGCGACATCCCCGATGCCCACTACTAAAATATTCATTTGCTCACTCCTCCAATATTATGTAGAAAGCCCGAAGCGATTGCCTCGGGCTCACGTAATAGATACAATCTCAAAACTTGTGATCGGTTCACGAATCGCGTCAGATACAATCTGGTAAGCCGCATGTAATTCTTCTTGATTATTTAAGTCCGGCACACGGTCCATTTCTACCTCGACCGTCCGAGTGTTCTGTTCTTTCACATGTAACTGATATTCGACTGTATACTTTTCCATCATCTGTCCCCCTCTAATTATACATATGTTATGTATATCCTGTTACACGGATGATGAAACAAGTGAGTTTGTTCTAAGAAAACAGAAAAATGACCGCTCAGGTGAACGGTCATGGATTCATCATTCTGATTTCGGTTTTGCGTCACGGTCCGGACGTGGGCGACGCTTTCCGAAGTACTGGTAATATTGCGTCTCGATATTTCCGTTGTACAGCTTCCGACGCTTCGTCGCCGGGCGCCCGTATGCCTTCTCGAAGTCTTCATAACTCGTCAACATGTAGACGCTGTAACCAGGGTATTTCGCATATTGCTCTCCGATTCGCTCGTACAAGTCGATAATTTCTTCTTCTGACTGAAGTCGTTCCCCATAAGGTGGGTTTCCGATGATGACCCCGTACTCTTCTTTCGGCTTCAGTGCGGCTGCGTCACTATGGACGAACGTGATTGCATCACGAACATCAGCGAGTTCCGCATTGTCTTTTGCAAGTTTCACCATCCGCGGATCGAGGTCGATTCCATAGATTTTTAACGGTTTATCCCACTCCGCCTTCTCATTCGCTTCATTGATTGCCGCATACCAGGCTTTTTTCGGGATGCATGTCCAATCCTGTGCGAAGTATTCACGGTTGATACCCGGCGCGATATTTCGTCCAATCATCGCCGCTTCGATGGCGAGCGTCCCTGAACCTGTAAATACGTCATAAAACGGCATGTCCGGACGCCAGTTTGTCAATTGAATCATCGCCGCTGCCATCGTCTCTTTGAGTGGAGCTTGCGAATGAAGCTCACGGTAGCCTCGACGGTGAAGTGGACCGGACGTATCGATCGTGATGGTCGCCACATCTTTCAAAAGAGCGACTTCGATTGGGAATTTCGCGCCTGACTTCGGCAACCATTCTCCCTCTTTACGATAGCCGCGTTGCATCGCTTCAACGATCGCCTTCTCCGTGATTTTCTGACAGTCACGAATCGAGAACAGCTTTGATTTGACCGAGCGTCCGTCGACCGTGAACGCCGCGTCCCACGGCATGAGGTCGGTCCATGGTAACGCTACGACCCCGTCAAACAATTCTGTAAACGTTGTCGCCTTGAACTCGGCAACGACGAGTTTGACCCGGTCTGCTGTCCGCAACCACATGTTCAGACGTGGGATGTCTTCCATTTCCGCGTCGATATAAATCCGTCCGTTCTCGACTTCGCACGTGTATCCTAAATCCCTTACTTCTTTTGCCACAAGTGCCTCGATTCCCATCGCTGCCGTCGCAATCAGTTTACGTTTTGCCATCTAAATCGCCTTCCTTCTACATAAATATCTTTCAGTCATTTTGTAAGTTGTAAAAAAATCATGAAAAAAGGAGCTCAAGTATATGTGCTTGAACTCCTTGTCGTTGTCAGTTGAGACTATGTTGTCCTGTAAGCCATGTTCTGTACTCCGGTGCTCATAGCGGTCTCCCTGGCACGATGGAGTGACAATCATCTATCTGCGCACATCGGCGCCCTCCGTCCCGTTCGATTCCGGTCTGGAAGTTCCCCTACCATAGTTTGGGTTTCTCGCTCGTGGGGTTTACCTCGTTCCACTCTGAACGTTTCCGATCAGACTCCGTCACTGTGGCACTTTCAAGAAGCGGACACCATATCCGAGGACTTAGGTGTTTCTTCTGCCGTCAACTTGCGTTGCCTACACTTATCGTTTCGTGTAGCACGATCACTACAGCCATCACAGGCTGTGCGAGCATGGACTTTCCTCAAGACTTGCGTCCCGCGATTGTCCAGACTTCATAGTCACTTCAACCATTGTAGCTGAAATTTGAACGGTTGACAACTTAAATTCGAAACTTGATTTTACGTTCAGTCAGCGCTAAAATAAGGCGTGTTCATTGAATAAGGAGGGATTTTGATGCATCAGGATGCAAAAAACGGTTGGATTCAACGTCTGACTTATGTAATAGAAATCGATGACATTAAAGTGCTCCACCCGAACAACGGCGTGTTCGCCTTCTACCGAAATAATCGTCTCGTCCGAGGGTTTGAACCGTTCGACATCAAGGCACCGAACGAACTCTCGAAACGACCTTATCATTTTGACCATCATAATTTAGCACATCTCGAGGAGCGCTTCCCGGACGCCATTCCAGTGTTCGATGAAACGCATGAGACGCGTCGCGCTTGGAGCGACCGTGTCCGAGTCGGTCTTTGCGAAATCATCCGAGATGGGAAACTCAGTTTCGAGCATATTGATGACCAAGGGAACGTATTAGAAGCGAGTATCCGTTGGTGTGGAGAAGCCATCACCATCGATTAAATAGAAAAAGCCGTCTCTCCGTTAGGAGCAGGCGGCTTTTTATCTTACAAGGTCTCTGTGACCGGAGGCTCGTCTTCGATGATCGGTGGCTCAAAAGATGTCGTCACCACTTTTTCGCGAAGGTCCGTCGGTTTAAGGATGACCGTCAGCTTCTGTGTCGTATTCCCTCTTACCGGAAATGTCCCGGCGATGTGGAGCGCTTCGTACAAGACCTTCCCATTTGAATCAAGTAACGTGACCGTGCCTTTTCGCGTCGTGTGAATCGAGAACGTCCCTTCTTCCGACACCTTCACAGACACTGCCGTCTTCAACGTGTTGACATAATCAATCGTTCGGCTCGTGTATCGCTTATGTTTTCCATCCGTGACTTGACCGACGATGCGATATTGTCCGCTCGGTAACCAATCCCCGCTCGAATACATCGTGAACGACCGATTTGGTGTGAGCGTCTTGACTTTCTTGTTCCCTTGATACAGTGTGAACGAGGACTTTAAGTTCGAATGGTTCATAACACTCAACTTGACATCATTCACGTATCGACTCTTCCACACCGAAGGGGCAGAGATGTGAATAGGGCGAGCCGTTGCCTCTAGCAGTTTCATCGCATTCAATTCCGTATAAGACTTTCCGGAGGCTTTTGACATCTTCGCAATCAACTGGTCGATCTCACCAGGTGTCAAATAAGGATTGATCGATTTGACGAGCGCGAGGCTCGCCGTGACCATCGGTGCCGCCATCGAGGTCCCGTCCATAAAGATAAAGCGGTTGTTGATTCCTAGAGAGAGGATGTTCACACCTGGCGCCACGATTTTTACGCGATCGTCCATATTGCTAAAGCTCGCGAGACGATGTCTAGAATCGATTGCACCGACCGCGATTACCTCTTTCATGTTTGCAGGAAAATTAATCGTCTGTTTTCGATCATTTCCAGATGATGCGACGATAATGACCCCTTTCGCCCTTGCCCGTTTAATCGATGTGGCCAAACGACTATCATAATCATCCCCTCCAAGCGAGAGGTTGATGATGTTCGCCCCTTTCGCTACAGCCGTATCCACTGCATTGGCGACCGTCCAAGAGTCTGTTTTATCTGAATTCACCCCGTAGAACACATTATAAAAGTGATAGCGGACGTTCGGCGCGAGTCCGGCGATCCCAAAACGGTTATGTTTCCCGGCCATGATCCCAGCGGTATGTGTGCCATGAATATCCGCAGTGTATGGACCTTTCATGGAATTGACGACACGAGGAACGTTCTTCAAATCCGTATGGTTACGGTCAGCTGACGAGTCAATCAGCGCCACAACGATATCAGTTGCGCCTCTCGTCTTATTCCAGGCCAAATCCATACCGATTTGCTTCACATAATATTGGCTCGTGACTTGTGGTTCTGAGACGACGTAACCATGTTTCTTAAGGATGACCGGCTGTGCTGCATCTACTCCGACCGGCAGTAAAAGGGCAATCGCTGTCAAAAGGGCAATCTTTTTCATTCCTTCCGCTCCATTCCAAACTGATAAAGTGACTCCATTATCTCAAACTTTGGATTAGATTTCCCTTTTTTTGAATAAAAAGTTGTCGCTAAGTTTACCAATAGCTCGGCTCATCCGGGTGCAGCATATCAAACTCGACAATCCGTCCAATCGTCAAGTACGTATAGTAGCGCGCCAGTTCCACCCGGCTTGGGTCGGGACGGAATCCCTCGAGGTCCTCTCCAAGTGGAGACCCGTCAATGGTCTCAAACTGCTGGCAAAAAAAAGACTCCGTTTCAGCGTCCCAGACGATGCGATCTCCGATATATCCGCTTCCGAAGCGAATGTAATCGATGATCGACGGAACGATGACTTCTGCTGGCAAGCGTTCGCTCATCCGACCAACGAGTTCATATCGCAGACGATCTGCCTGATCGGCTTCCTCAAGGGATGCACATTTGAGTACTTCTTTATTGATTTCAATCAATACGACATAATCCCCAGATTCGATGGAGAGCTTCATTGCCTCACCTCACTTTTTCATTCCTACATCCGATTCTCTACAAGTCATTATTCGAGATAAATGGTGGGAATCCTGTCCATTCCTCATTTTTTTCCAAATCGCAGTTGAGTTCACAACATTCTAACTGTTTTTGTTATACTAATCATATGAATTAAGAGAGGAAGTGCACCATGGCCAAACGACCGCTGACCCCTCGAGAAAGTGAGTTGATTGCGACCGCGTTATTTGTTGTCGGAAGCGTTCCCTATTCAGGACATATCGATCGTCTCGAATCCCTCACCTTACGTGATATCGCTGATGACTATTTGAATGGAACTGCCACTTCCGCAGACGCGATCGACGCACTCGACCAATACATCTACGTCCGGCGTCATCGTTTTAAAAACGTGACCCCTCACAACCTTTGGACATTGGATGATCGGACTGAACAAGAAGCATTGCGTCATATTTCCAAACGACCCGAATTGAAAAAGGGTCAGACGTTGAATAAACGGAATCAACCGTTTCAAGCAGGACAAGAAATCGAGTTCAAGGTGGACAAACATGTCGACCGTGGACAATTCCGCATCTACATCGGAAAACTTCAAGGGTATACGTGTAAAGCCCAGTCAAAAGAACGTGAAAAGCTGAAGTCAGTGTCAGGATGGATCACACATATTGACCCGAAAGACCGATTGGTATTTGTCAACGTGACAGACTTCGGACGGATGCCAATCGAACCTGCAATGAAACAAGAACTTGAATCGATGAGCGCTTCGATGCTCGGTTGGTTCGCCACGGCAACAATCCCTTCTGAAGAAGAATCGCTCCTTGCCAAACGGATGATTGCCACGTTGCAGCGACGCGATCAACCGTATTGGTTCACGCTGACGACCGCGTTGAACCACCCTCGTCCAGAACATGTGAAACGCTGGGGAACAGTCGTGAATCTTCTCGTCAAAGCGAGTAACGGTGACCAAAAGGCCATCCAAACATTAGAGACACAAGAAGACAAATACTTTAAGGATGCGTTCATCCGCGCCCTCCGTGCCCTTCATCAAGAGATGACGAAGCAATAAAGCTGATACGATTCGAGGTGACTCCGCATGGGTCACCTCGTTTCGTGTCGAACCTATTTAGGAAAGGAACGACCGCTATGCGTATACTCATCGTAGAAGACGACCCCTCCATTTTACGCCTTGTGAAAGAAACGTTCGAGGATGCGGGTCATGAGGTGTTGACAGCGACCGACGGGAACACAGGCGAAGAACGTTTCACGATGCAACCAATCGATGCCGCGATTGTCGACATCATGCTCCCAGGGCTTGACGGTCGTGAATTGTGTCGACGACTCAAGGCGACTCTCGATATTCCCGTC
Source organism: Exiguobacterium sp. s132 (assembly GCF_018617235.1). Classification (GTDB taxonomy): domain Bacteria; phylum Bacillota; class Bacilli; order Exiguobacteriales; family Exiguobacteriaceae; genus Exiguobacterium; species Exiguobacterium profundum. Next base: position 850,611 of record NZ_JACSJU010000001.1, read on the forward strand.
ATTTTACTAACTGCTCTCGATGAATGGGAGGATAAGCGTCAAGGATTCGTTCATGGGGCAGACGACTATGTGACCAAACCCTTCATCCCTGAGGAGTTACTCTTTCGATTGCAAGCCGTCTCGCGACGTTATCAACGTTCTGCCGCTTCACAAATTCAAGCCGGTCCTCTTCGACTCGATTTAAGAGAATACGAGGTGACGCTTGAGGGTCAGCTGTTCTATCTCCCTAAAAAAGAGTTTGAACTATTATTTCAACTCGCCTCTTTTCCGGGAAGAGTGTATCGTCGTGAGGAGTTAATTGATTTGGTATGGGGATTTGATTTCGAGGGGGATGAGCGAACAGTTGATGTTCATATCAAGCGACTTCGTAATCGGTTCGATCACCCTGCTTTGTCGATTCGAACCGTACGAGGTGTCGGATACTCGCTCGAGGTGAACGGATGAAGACACTCTACACGCGAATCATCGTCACGATGTTCTTGATTTTACTTCTATCCGGAGCCATCTCCCTGTTGATCAGCAATGTGGCTTATTACAAGTGGTGGCAACCTTCCTATAGCGAGAAGACGGAACGGGTCGCCAAAATAGCGGAGTCGTATGTCGAGAACCATACCGATTTAGACTATGATGCCTTCTATACTTTCTTAGCTGCGACCGGATATCAACTGGTCGTCGTGGATGCGACTGACGAACGTCGACGTTTTGGCGGTGCCTTTCGGGATGAGACTATCTCTGACACAGTGATTCAATCTGTTCGGAACGGGGCTCCATATCAGGGAATGCGTGACTTTCCGTTTCATCTCTTCTTGCTCGGATTGTTCGATAACGAACTGACGAACACATATGGATTTACACTTGAAAACGGGGACGTCATCTTTATTCGTCCGGATTTGAGTGCCCAAATCCGCGAGTTACATCTGTTCGTCGGTCTATTTTTCGCACTCGTCACCCTCTTGGCATTTGGCTTGATTGCCATCTCGACAAGGTCCCTGGTCCGCCCGTTACAGACGCTCACGAATGCGACCACATCCGTCGCCATGCGTAAAGCTCCGGAACATCTCCCCGTCGAGCGTCAAGATGAAATCGGAACGTTGGCACGACAATTTCAAAACATGTCAAATGAGATCGATCGTACCGAAGCGAGACAGCGACGATTCGTTTCGAATGTCTCCCATGAATTTCAATCTCCTTTGACCTCCCTAGGTGGCTATGCAGAAAAATTAGCTGACGGTACGGAAGGTGAATCAAGAGAATATGCGCGTGTCATCGAACAGGAGACGAAGCGTCTATCCCAATTGACGAAACAACTGCTGCTTTTATCACGATTGGATGAAAATCCCCCGATTCTCGAGACGAACGTGAATGTGCTTCAATCGGTATCCGAAGTCATTCAAACGAACGCTTTCATTCTTGATCAAAAAGGGATCGCCGTCGTTACCGACATCCCACAAGACGTAGTCTTGAAGAGTGACCCGGTTCTACTCGCACAAGTTTGGAACAATGTATTGATGAACGCCGTTCATGCTTCCCATGATGGAGGCACAATTCACATCACCTGTACCGTCGACCCAGGTATCGTCATCTCGGTTACGGATGAAGGGGTTGGGATGGACGACGAGACAAAAGAGCACCTGTTCGACCGCTTCTATCGCGGGGACACGGCTCGAACGACTCAAGGGACAGGTCTCGGTCTTGCCATCACCTCAGATATCATCGACCTACATGGCGGAAACATCACAGTCGAGTCAAACCTCGGAACCGGCACCACGGTTCATTTACATTTTTGATGTCGTTCATATTCTGTTCATATTGATTACGTACACTTCCTTCATCAGCACTTGAAGGAGGTTTTTTTATGCAGTTAGGTTGGAAAGAGATGTGGAGACAGAAAAGAAAGTTTTCCATGTTGTTCGTGATCACATTATTGATTGTCATGTTGACGACACTCATCACAGGGCTAGCAGACGGTCTCGCATATGATAACGGTTCTGCCTTGCACGAATTGAATGCTACGACGTATCAACTTGATCCGGACTCAGAAGGTCAATTGACACGATCGTTTATAGACGTCACAGCGGATACTTCAAACGAAACGATGAGCGTCCGACAGCTCACGGTCACGATTGATGGAAAAAAAGAAGAGGTCACGCTATTCGCCCTTCCAAGTGGAAGTAATATTGGCCCAGGTACTTATCTAGAAACAGGTGAAGTCTTGTTTGACCCAAGTCTTTCAGTTCAGCTTGGAACAGGTGACACGTTGACCGACTTTGCGTCCGAATATCGTTTTACGATCGCCGGTGAGGCGCCTGGACGCTACAGTCATGGACCGGTGATTTACACGACGAACGAGACGTGGTTCGATTATTTGGATTACTCCGAACAACGTCCATATGTATCGGCTGAGATTGGAACGGAATCCACGATGTCCAATCCGCTCGTCATGAGTCAACAAGATTTGATTGAGTCGGTTCCTGGATATAGTGCCGAGCAAAGCACATTCACGATGATGCGTGCTTTTCTACTCGTGATCGGAACGTTTATTTTGACCGCATTCTTTTATTTGTTCACGCTTCAAAAGTTACCTGAACTCGGAATTCTGAAGGCAATCGGTCTCTCTCCTCGAATCATCGGACGGGCACTGCTCTTTCAGGTCATCGTCATAGTATCTGCCGCAGTCGCCACATCGATCGGGTTCATGTACGTCGTCGATGCGTTGATTCCATCATCGTTACCGTTTCTCGTCGACTTCGGTCATGTCGCGCTATTCGGATCCATGTTCATTTTCTTATCTGTTCTTGGCGCGTTGTTACCGTTATGGAAACTACGTCAAGTCGACGCAATTGAAATCATAGGAGGAAAAGCATCATGAGGTTAAGCCATGTATCACATCAGTTTGACGGTCAGCTCGTATTGAATGACATCGAGTTACATGTATCGCCAGGGGAATGCGTTGCCATCGTCGGTCCGAGTGGTAGCGGGAAGAGTACATTGTTATACATCCTCGGTCTATTGCGAAAACCAGATCAAGGAGCATTTTTGATGAACGAACGGGACGTATTCGAATTAGATGAGGAACAACGTCGTCTGTTACGTCTACATGAAGTCGGGTTCGTGTTTCAGCAGGCCCACCTGATTCCCTACTTGACGGTGCTCGAGCAACTTGAGCTGATTCAGGAGAAGAGACAGATGGATGCGAAACAACTATTGACCGACCTCGGCTTAGGACACCGCCTGCATCATCTCCCGTCGACATTGTCGGGAGGTGAAAAGCAACGTGTCGCCGTCGCACGTGCCTTGATCAACTCCCCGCAACTCATTTTGGCAGATGAACCGACGGCGAGTCTTGATTATGAGAATGGACGCCGTGTGATGGAGTTATTGGCCAAACAAGCACATGAAGAAGGGAGACGTGTCGTCGTCATCACACATGATGAACGCATGCTCGATGTGTGTGATCGCGTCCTTCGTGTGATTGACGGTACCTTGACCGAGCTCAACAAGGAAGAAGGGCATCACGACCAATTTGATGCAATTGATGAGTGAGCCATCCTCCAAGGCGAATGGCAACAAGGATTGATCCGTTCTCTGAAATGGTCGCCTCTTCGATACTCATCAATCGTTCGATGATATGATTCGATTCGAGTCGAATCCCCGAAAGACAGGAGAGTGCGCGAACGATTTCCTCTGGTCGACATTCGACTAGACGCGCAATCTCTTGTACCTCGGTGAGGAGGCTTGTTTGGTTATATAGAAAATAACGGTCGAGAATAACATCAAATACGAGTCCGATGATTCGTTCATCTCCTTCAATCGTCCACGAGAACGTTACTCCCCGTTCAAGCATCCCCTTTCTGTCGCTCAACACCATTTGTATCATTCGATAGATCTCTGACCTCTCCATATAGATATCCCCACCCTCCTGCTGTTGTCACTCCATCGTATCGTTCAAAATCATGTCTTTCCATGTGCCTTGATTCCTGATATTCACACGATTATGTTCTGTATGCCCTCTCCTTATGTAAGAAAACAGGACCGTATCGATTCGTTTCGGGTACAATAACGTTGAAAGGAGTCGGTATTAATGCAACGAAAATGGAAAATTGGATTGGCATCACTTTTCACAGGCTACTACGCGGTCAGCTACTATGCCTTCAAACGAATGACGCGGGGCAAACGAAAGACTCCGGAGATGTTACTCGCTCCATATACGGACGAAGATCGCAACTTTTATCATGACGTACCGTTCGAGCATGTCTCGATTCAATCTCGTGATGAGTACCGCCTCTACGGGCGTATCTATCGGAATGAGGGGTCAACAAAATGGATTGTGTTCGTACATGGATATACCGCATCACATAGTTTCATGGCCCCTCACCTCGCCATGTTCCATCGTCTCGGCTTTAACCTGCTTGCCGTCGATTTACGTTCACACGGGGAGTCCGAAGGAATTTATGCCTCATATGGTTTCCATGAAAAAGTCGATATGATCGACTGGGTGGACTGGTTGAAGACAGAGGAAACAGTCGATCAAGTCGGGCTTCACGGCGTCTCGATGGGAGCGGCCACCGTCTTGCAGACGACTCCGCTCACGAACGTCGACTTCGTCATCGCAGAATGTCCGTTTGACGATATGAAACAATTGATGCGTTATCAATTGAAAGAGTTACACCATATCCCAGCCGAGCTCATTTTACCGGGAATCGACTATTTCCTTTGGTCTCGTGCCGGGTTCACGATGAGACAAGTCCAACCGAAAAAGGCCGTCACGGAAACGACGACCCCAATCCTATTCGTACATGGTTCAAAAGATGATTTCGTCCCGACGTGGATGTCGGTCGAAATGAATGCATTGAACCGGAAGAACGACTTGGTATTGATCGATGGCGCAGAACATACCGATTGCATGATCAAGGACGCTCCTGCGTATGAGGAGGCGGTCACTCGCTTTTTGCATCGACATGGATTGGACCGGCAATCAAATCAAGTAGCACATGTAACACCATGACCGGCCAAAGGACACCCATCCCTAAATATAGGATACCTAGTCCGAATCCAACGATCCCTGTCGTGAAGACTCCCTTTATCCCTTGATAGGCATGGGCCACACCGAAAAGGGCGCCCCCGATTAAGGCGAGAGTCAAATCCGGGACCTCTATATAGAGGGAGATCGTGTATAGCAGGACTCCTCTGAAAATGAATTCCTCGGTCACGCCTGCAGTGACCGAGACGGCACCCCACGCTTGTTCCTCAGGTTTTGTCCGAGGGAGGAGCAGCTTCTCTAAATCGAGCTCATAGTAAGGGCGTAACACATTTCGGAGACGTGCTGAAGTTTTTACCAACAGATAAAAGACGAGCGCCACGGTGACCAGGATGCATGACAAGTAAAAGACTTGCCATGCCTGTTCGTTCCCCGCTTCTGGTCCGAACCTCAATCCGACTTCTGATGGCGGTACTTGAAATAAAAAGATGAGGGCAACAATTAACAAGGTCAGCCCCCATGCCGATTTCACGGTTTGTTCATATACCCATGCCCGTCCTCTCGTTTCAATCAAGGGACGAATCAATTTGGCATTGAAGATTTGAACGATCAGCATGTAGCCGATAATGGCTGTAAAAATCAAACGTTCAAGCATCCATATCCACTCCTGTCCTTCCTCTTAGCTATATGCTACACTATTCGAGTATTGTCTAAAAGCTAGGAGGCGGTATCTTGAAACGTATGATGCTGCGACTGACCGGTTTCATTATTGTGCTCGTGCTTTTGCTCGGGGCAGTCGGCTGGCTCGGTCAACATGATAAAGTGAACAATGGATTGTATCGAACCTATTATGGAGAGAACGGTGTTCCGAACACACATCTGGCCGTCTATCAAGACGCTGCTGAAACATATGACGTGGACTGGCGCCTACTGGCTGCCGTTCACCGTGTAGAGACCATCTTCTCACACAGTTCGTCGATGCGTTCGTCTGTCGGCGCGATCGGACCTTTTCAATTCATGCCCCGTACTTGGCTCGGTTGGGAATATGATACCGATGACCAAAAAGGCGATGTCCCAGAAGACGAAGTGGATTTGACGGACCTTGCCTTGATTGAACAGTATGGCGGACTCGGTCGCGACGGGAACGGCGATGGAAAAGCTGACCCACATAGTCTAGTTGATTCTGCGCACACGGCGGCGTATTATTTAAGTGAACACGGTGGAAAAAAGACAGATTCAGTCACATCCGTCCGAAACGCTATCTTCGAATACAATCGAAGTGAGCAATATGTCAATGATGTCATGACGTACTTCGAGAACTATGAATCAAGCGTGACGTTCATGCCTGATGAGCGTGATACGCTTAGTCAACGAGTTGCTTATTACACGATTCGATATGTCGAGTGGTTTAAATCGCTCGGCTGATGCTTACATGAAAAAGTGAGGAATGGAAATGAACACGCATGTAGAAGAAGTAACCATCCGCGTCAAATCAATCTTCAATGAAGATAAAACGAAACGCTATATGCGAACGTATGAGTTCACCGATGTGGAGGATGGCGTCATCTGCGCCGTCATTATTTACTCGCCGCGGATGAGCGATGCCTTTTTGTCTGGCACGACGACACAGCGTGCTTATATGTTGATGCAAAATCATTTGTCACAACCGATTCGAGAAATGCGGGTCATCAGTCTCGTCCCGACACTCGCCATCAATGACAACCTTCCATACGTGGAGTCTCAACTCGATGAGACGAACTACCATTACGTCGAAGAGACGTTACAAGAGGTAGAAGCAAGCGGCGGGATGATCATCGTCGGTTGGGGGTCTCCAGGTCGCTTGATGCACCACGCGACATCTTACAAATCGCTCTTTGCGGATTATGAAGCGAACATGTATTGCATCGGTACGACAGCAAAAGGCGAGCCACAACAGATTCGAATGGCAAACGAGAATACCGTTCTCGAGGCGTTCAACAACGAATCGGTCAAACCGAAGTTTCGTATCGTGAAAGAAACGAAAAAAGACGACTCTCCGTGAGTCGTCTTTTCATATGCCAATCCAAATGGAAAGACCGAACAGTATGAAGAATATACCGGACCACATGTAATCGGACGGTTTGATGTCAATCCGCTCATAGACGGTCCGTTTTCCACTTGTGAAACCTCTCGCCTCCATGGAGAAGGCGACACGTTCAGCACGTCGGATTGAACCTGCCATCAGTGGAAGAAGTAGTTTCGGGACATGCCGAATCCGCTCCCATTTCGTATCAAGAGGTACGCCGCGAAGACGATGCGCGTATTGTAGCTGATGCATCTCCCGTTGCATTAACGGAAGGAAGCGGAATCCGACGAGCGCACTATAGGCAATCGTCGGAGAAAGCCTTGCCTGTTGCATCAAACTCATGACGAAACGTTTCGAATCGGTCGTCAACATAAAGAGGAGCGACAGTACGGTGAATGCCAACACACGTAGACTAAGAGACATGGCGATACGTGCCTCTTCTTTTGAAATGTCTTGACCGAGAAGGGTTACCCACGTCTCTCCCCCAAGCTCCTTCCCAAACACGAGCGTCGTCCAAAACGTCCCGAGTGCCGTGACGAGAAAAGGAATCAAAAACAGGCTCCACTTCTTCCATGAAACGTCCGTCGCCAGTAATTGAATCGTCAACGTACCGACAATGATGACGAGCGGGGTCCACGGGTTATAAAACAAGGCCAGCCCGAACATGATGATCGTCATCGTCCCAAACTTGATCGTCGGATTCATATCATGGAGTGACATCGTTGCCGTCCTCCCGCTAGTCGATAATGACGAAGTCTCTCCGTGTCCCCCCAAAGCTCATCCCCGAATGGTCCTGAGAGTTCCCCATCCTTCATCAAATAGAACGTATGGGCGATATTGGCGAACGATAAGTCATGGGTCACGAACAAGATCGTCTGTCCCTTTGCCGCATGTCGCTTCATCAAAATCTCTAGTGCATGGAGTGACGGCTCATCCTGACCTGCCGTCGGTTCATCGAAGGCAAGCAACTGTTTGTTTGAGAGTAACTGAATCCCGACGGCGAGTCGTCGCTTCTGTCCATGACTGAGTGACAATGGATGGAGGACTCGTTTGTCCTCGAGGGTTAGCTCATCCAATACGACATCAATCGATTCCTCATGACCAAACTGTAGCTCTTGCTCGACCGAGTTCATGAAAAATAAGTGTTCCGGAGATTGAGGGACGAGTCCCACCCGGCGGTCACACTCCGTCAAACTTCGTAAAAACGTCGACTTTCCACTCCCATTTGGTCCCAATATGGCAATCACTTCCCCGATCCGAGCTTTTAGGGTCACCCCTTTTAATCGAAATGAGTCACGCACCACCTCGTCTACCACGTAATGCTCGATTGCTTGTCGTGGCTCAGGCGACGGTTTGAATGAAAAATCATCGACCGGCTGAAACGGTTCGTTCCGTACAATCCGTCCTTGGTCGAGTTCGATGTGCCAATCAAAAAAGTCTCCCCACAAGTGTGCGCGATGTTCGACAACGATGACGTTCACGTTGTCTAAGTGATCGAGCCAGTCGACGAATCGATTCGCGGTCACTGGGTCAAGGTGCGTCAACGGCTCATCGAGAAGCAACCATCCCGGTCGTCCAACCATGGCGCAGGCGACGGCAATCCGTTGTTTCTCCCCGCCTGACAAGGAATCGATGAGACGATTTCGGTAATCGGTCAGTTGGAGTGACTCGAGAATCTCCGTCACACGCTGATCGATTACCTCGACCGGTGTCTGCAAATTTTCGAGTGTGAAGATGAGTTCCTCTTCCACCCGTTCCATCACGAACTGCGTGTCCGGGTCTTGAAATACGGTCCCGACCTGCTGATTGATTTCGCCTGGTGCGTATTCGTCGTAAATCCGTCCAAACAGTTCGAGTCTGCCTTCTAGGACTCCATCACAATTCTCTGGATAGAGACGGTTGAACAGCGCGAGTAGGGTCGACTTCCCGCTTCCGCTCGTTCCTGTCAAAATCGTGCGTCCAGGTCGTATGGAAAGTGACACATCTTTTATGATGGTGTCCTGACTTTCGGGGAACCGGAATGAAAGCGATTCTGTCTCAACCATGGACGTTCCCACTCCGAGCGATCGCATAGCCACGAAGTGACCCCGTCTTGAGCAACAGGTCACTGAGCAACTTCCCACCGATTCCTGCGATGACCATGCCGCTGACCGCGCGCAGCCCGAACATCGTCGCCACATATCCTGGTTCAAGCATCGCAAATCCGCTCATGAAGTAGGTATACACGAAACTCGTGACGGCCGAGCCAAATCCAGCTAGCATGAGAACCCATAGCTCATATCGACGATAGCCTGTCATCGCAAAGACAGCTTCAGCCCCAAGACCTTGGACGATGCCGACCAAGATGATGCGTGGTCCGATCGCATTTCCAATCAACATCTCAATCGTCGCTGCCATCACTTCGGAGATAAAGGCAGCACCCGGCTTCCGGATGATGTACGCCGAGATGATCGACACGATGAACCAGATACCGAAAATCCATTCATAGGCGATCGGCCCGATCAATCCCGCCCATAAGTTCCCGATATGGACGAACAGTAAGTAGACGACGGCAAAGACGACAGACAATACGGAGACGAGAACGACCTCTTTCAATTTCCACGATTTAAGCATGTCGTCCTCCATGTGACGGACTGTTCACACTGAACGTCACCGTCATGACGACGTGTCGATTCTTCTCGCGCGTCCGATTGAACGCCGCCTCATAATACGAGAACACATCATCCAAATTCCCATGAATGCCTGACGCGTAGTGCATGGAGTCATTATAGACACCGGCCTGTTTCGCTTGTTCAATTTCATCATAGATGAGATCCATGTAGTTCTCTGCACCCATCGGATAGAGCGCGAATTGTGAAGAGACATACTGTTCTCTTGAGGACCCGTTCAGTTGTTGTGGTGGGGCATCGAGTGCTTCATCCCCTGCCGAATCTCCCGGACATCCGACGGAGAAGGTTCCGCTCATCGAGACATGGCGTCCTTCTTCCGAAGCCAGGCTCAACACGGTCCGTGCGACGTCGAACACGTGCTCGGCACGACCACGGATCACGGTCGATACGTCGTCCGTATGTCGCCAGACACCCGTCATATTTGTTCCTTTCAATGCCCCTTTGATCGTCCCGATAAAGTCATCTGTCATCGGGCTAAGCGTGAAGCGAAATCCGACAATCGGACTCGTGCCACATAATTCATTCATCTTGTTTCCCCCTCTATATGTGTTTGCACAAAAAAAGCCGCATTCATGAGAATGCAGCAACAAAATCTATACAAACTTGCATAGAGAAAGTGCCGCACTTCCTCACGCCAGTATTACCTGGATCGAGTTATAAGGGATCGGAGCCATGCTCACATCTCAGCCGAAGCACCCCTAGTGCAGTCATTGATATGCGGTTACTTATGCAGTCACAGTATAGCGATGTTTCGTCAGTTTGTAAACGGTCAATCTGAATAGGTGACGAGTTGGCCATTACCAGGGAGTGGGTCATGGAACGAATCCCATGCCGCTACCATCTCCTTATCCGTCAACAAGCAGGCGTCAAGTGATTGTTCGACCGTCTCCCGGTCCATCCGTTGACCGATAAGGACCAATTCGTTCTGTCGGTCTCCGTACGGCTCGATGTAATCTTCACGCAGTTCAGGTTCTGAGGCGAACATGGCCTCTCGTTCACTCTCCGGAAGGGTCGCTAACCAACGACCGGCATGTTCGAGCGTCGATGCGTATCCGGCCTGGGAGAAGAGACAGGCAAGGTCGTTCCGTGACGCGATCCACAAGAAGCCTTTGGCACGGACTATTTCTTCAGGATAGTGCTCCATCCAATTCATCAAGCGCTCAGGGTGGAACGGTCGACGACGACGGTAGACGAACGAGCTGATGCCATACTCCTCCGTTTCCGGCGTATGTTCTTCTGCCTCAAGTTCTTGAATCCATCCCGCCGCACGCATCGCCTGATCGAAATCGAACAACTGGACGTCGAGTAGATCGTCTAACGCTACGTCGGAGTATGTTGAAGTCAATAATCGGGCGCTCGGGTTAAGTGTCTTAAGTAGCCCCTTCATCTCCTGCAGTTCCGCTTCAGACACCCGGTCTGCCTTATTCAACACGATGATATCCGCAAATTCGACTTGGTCGACGAGTAGGTCGACGACTTCACGGACATCTCCTGTATCGACGGCTTGTTGACGTTCCATGAGCGATTCACCAGAATTGAAATCTTTGAAGAAGCGGTACGCATCGACGACAGTGACCATCGCATCGATATAGACACGGCTCGTCAAATCGATTCCGAGCGCATCATCGGCATACGTGAACGTCTGCGCAACGGGAATCGGCTCTGAAATCCCAGAAGACTCGATGATGATGCCATCGAGGTCACGATCCTTTGTCAACTCATAGACCGCTGTCAGCAAATCCTCACGTAGGGTACAACAGATGCACCCGTTCGAGAGTTCGACTAATTTTTCATCGGTACGGGAGAAACCACCCTGTTCAATCAATTTCTCATCAATGTTTAACTCGCTCATATCGTTCACGATGACCGCATATTTTTTATCTTCCCGGTTATGTAAGATGTGGTTGAGCAGTGTCGTCTTTCCGCTACCAAGATAACCTGAGAGTACTGTAATTGGAATTCGTTTCATATTGATGAACCTCCATTAAATCGTAATCATTACTTTTTATATATTGAAACGACTGATTCGATTTGTCAACAAAAAAACACGCCACACGGACGTGTTTTGAAAAACATGCTTTTATTCTTCCAACGCTTTTCGTTCTGCTTCCGAGCGGGGATAGGCGTTCGCTTGCCACTCCGCCCGATAGATGGAGTCGAGTTGCGTCAACCCGACCTCATCCTCGTCCTTGTCAGAATCGACACTCGGCACCTCGTCCCATTTTGGGTCGAGATAAGAATGATCTTCTTCCCGCGCTCGATTTTCTTGCAACTTTTGAATTCCCATCTTGACCGCTGCCGCAACTGCCAACCCAATACCCGCTCGAACTAACAGTCGTTTCACCATTGCATGTCCTCCTCAACGCCCAAAGCGATAAAGCGGCATCCCTTTCACCTCTGTATCGATGATAAATACCGATCCAGCATCCGGATATTCGGCTAACGCTTCCTCATCCATCCCCTCACGAGCCGTCGTGATGGCCAATCGATTGAGCCCATCCCCGATGAAGGCGCAGGATGTGACATTCGGTGCAGGAACGTGAACTTCTAACAGCTTTTCACCGGTTGATGGATTCCAGCGAGATACTTTGCTTCCGGCGTAATGCGCAATCCATAAACATCCTTCCGTATCTGATGTCATACCATCCGGGAAGCCATCCTCGTCCGCAAAATCGATGACGACCTTTCCATTTGATAACGTACCCGCCTTCAAATCGAAATCATATTGGCGAATCGTTTCAGTCGGTGTATCGATATGATAAAAAACGGAATGGTCAGGAGACCACGTCAACCCGTTCGAAAGTGTGAGCTCATCCATGAGTGTCGTCGTCGTACCATCCCGATCGACACGATACAATGTCGCTTGATTCTCTTTGTCTTCGAGATGAAGTGTTCCGGCGAAGATTCGACCGTATGGATCGGCTTTTCCGTCATTGAACCGCAATTGACCGTCCGGATCATCCAACTCGACAATCTTCTTCAAGTCCCGATTGATCTCATCCCACTCATAAATGCCGTCCTTCAAACCAAGGACAACGCCATCCGTCACTTTCGGAATGACGAAACCGACTTGTTTCCCGACTTCAAACGACGAGATTTCATCCTCACGTTCGTCATACCACCACAATGTATGGCCTTCGATATCTACCCAATAAAACCGCTTCAGCTCGGCATCCCAACACGGACCTTCACCAAGCGTATTTCGTACACGAATCCACAACGACGCATCTACTTTCTCCATCACTTAGCCTCCACTCTATCCATTAGTTCAGAAATCTATTCCCCTCTCGCATTGGGACTATGCATGAATCCAGAAAATCGTGACGGATTTTGATTGTCGTCCGTTCAGTTTGCTATAGTGAAAGAAACGTAGCGAGGGAGTGAATGGCTTGTCGAAATGGGATGAACGATTTAGTTCGGAAGAGTATGTGTATGGGACAGAGCCAAACGAATTTTTACGCGAATGGGTCACGTCTCATCAACCTGAAAGAAAACGTGTATTGGCCATCGCGGAGGGCGAAGGTCGAAACGCGGTGTGGCTCGCCACGCTCGGCTTTGAAGTCGAGATATGGGACGTTTCTATAGCAGGGATCGACAAAGCGAAACGCTTGGCGACGTCACGAAACGTGTCCATTCAGACGAAACAGATCGACTTGAATGAAGCCGATTGGCCAAACAAGGCGTATGACATGGTCATCTGTATCTTTGGCCACTTTCCTCCACACGTCAGAGAAAAGGTGTTTACGGGTATCCAACAAACGCTTCGACCTGGTGGTTTGTTCCTGAGTGAAGTCTACTCTACACATCAACTCGCTTACGGGACAGGTGGACCAAACGACGCCTCACTTCTTTACACCGAAGAGATGTTCCACCAACTAGAGGACGATTTCGTACCGCTCGTCTTACATGAGACGGTCGTCTGGCGAGAAGAAGGCACGCTCCATCACGGCGAATCCGCTGTGATTCAATATGTCGGGCAAAAACGGTAAACGAATGGCCTCCCCGAGATTCGGAGAGGCCATTTTCACTTCGCGCCTTCGACGTTCATATGCTTACTGCGGAGTTGTCCACATGCCGCATCGATGTCTGTCCCGTGCTCGAGACGGACACCAGTGTTGACGCCACGCTTTTTCAAGATGTCGTAGAACGCCATGATGTCCTCAGGCGTGCTTCGCTCATATTGGATGTGCTCGTTGACCGGGTTATATGGAATCAAGTTGACGTACGACTTGTCTTTGATGTCTTCGATCAAGTTGGCGAGTTCTTCCGCATGTTCCGGCAAATCGTTCACTTTCGAGAGCAGGATATATTCGAATGTGATTCGTTTATTCGTCTTCTCGACGTAATAGCGAATCGACGGCATGAGTTTATCAAGCGGGAACGCCCGGTTGATTTTCATGATGCGTGTACGTAATTCATCGTTTGGCGCATGTAGAGAGAGCGCCAAGTTGATGCGTAAGTCGAGGTCTGCGAACTTGTAGATCTTATCCGCGAGACCACTCGTCGACACGTTGATTTTACGCGGAGCGATCGCAAGTCCACGCTCATCTTTGACGACACGCAAGAAGTCGACCAAGTTGTCGAAGTTATCGAACGGTTCACCGATTCCCATGACGACGATATGGCTGACGCAGTCCCCTTCACCCTCTTCATCGAGGAAGTGTTGGACGGTCATGATCTGCTCGACGACCTCACCCGCCGTCAAGTCACGCGTCTTTTTCAACAAGCCGCTCGCACAGAAGCTACAGCCGATGTTACAACCGACCTGAGTCGTCACACAGACCGAACGTCCGTATTTGTGACGCATGAGTACCGTCTCGATGTAGTGCCCGTCATGTAATTTAAGTAAGAATTTGACCGTCCCGTCGCCAGCTTCTTGTTTGACGAACAGTTCTTGTGTCGAGATGACATATTTTTCTGTTAAGTAATCGCGCACCTCGTCACGTACATTGAGGTCGTCCATCGATTTGACCCGATCGATGTAGAGCGAGTCCCAAACTTGACGTGCGTGGAAGGCACCGTATCCCGCTTCCGTACACTCGTTCGTGAGTTGATCGAACGTCAACCCGTATATAGATGATTTCATTGTAATCTGTCCTTTCTCTAATCCGCATACGTACCATTGTAGCGGACGTAAGAGACGGGTGCAACTTACGAATAATCAGGAGGCGTCGGTCGTGTGATGAATTGTTCGAACGCATAGGCGACTCGAATCAAATCACGTTCCGCGTAGCTCGTCCCCGTGAACGAGAGACCGAATGGGGCACCGCTCTCTTTTCGTTTATAGGGTATTGTAATCGTCGGATGCCCTGCTTTCGCAGCCATGTCATAGTTGATGTCATGTGGCAGGACGAGTGCATCCAGTTTATGCGACGCAAGCAATGTGTCAATCCCTTCCGTTTTTGCGAGTCGGACGTCCTCGATGCGACGATCGAGATAGCTCGCTTCAGTCAGTTTTCCAGATTTAGCGTTCGCTTCTTCAAAGAAGGTCTGGCCGTGCGGAATCGATTCGGGATGTTCGGCATTCCACTCGATCAGGTCGGATAGCGTCTGAAACGGCACGGTCGTGTTGGCGAGATACGCCTCGACCCCGAGCTTGAACTCATCGAACAGGATATCCGCCTGTTCGAGCGTCGCATGCTTCGGCAGCGTGACCTCGACGAGTTCGATTTCAGCTTGCCGAAGCAATCGGAGCGCCTGTTCATACAACCCGACTTCTTCGTCTGAAATATTTGGCTTGATAAATCCGACACGCATCCCGACCGCTTGACGGACATCGAGACATGTCACATAAGGCGGTCCGACTGGAGTTTCCCACGTCGCAGGATCAGCCGAATCTTCACCGCACATTGTCTGTAAGGCGATGACCGCATCACGAAGCGTACGCGCCATCGGTCCCGCCGTATCTTGAGAACGTGAAATCGGGATGATTCCGGAGCGACTGATCAATCCGACGGTCGGCTTGATCCCGACGATGCTGTTATGGACACTCGGATGGACGATTGAACCGCTCGTCTCAGATCCGACTGCGAGAAGCGTAAGGTTTGCCGCGACCGCTGAAGCCGACCCTGAGCTTGATCCCCCGACGTCCAACCCGTCGCCGTATGGGTTCATCGTCTGTCCACCGACGGCACTCCAGCCGTTCGGCATATTTTCCGTTAAAAAGTTCGCCCACTCGGACAGGTTCGCTTTGCCAAGGATGATGGCCCCGTCAGCCCGCAAGCGTTTGACGAGCTCGGCATCTCGACCGGCGAAATGATGTCGCATCGCGGCAGCACCTGCAGTCGTTCGCATCAGACCGTTCGTCTCGATATTGTCTTTGATTAAGACGGGAATACCAAGTAGCGGTTTGCGTACCCCTTTTCGGTAGGCCCGGTCTGCCGCCTCTGCCTCGAACAGGGCGTCCGGATTGACTTGGATGACGGCATGAAGCCGTTCATTATACGTCGCAATCCGTCCTAAATAATAGGCGGCCACGTCTCTCGCCGTGAATTGTCCCTCTTTATACCCACGATGTGCACCTTCAATCGTCAGTTCATGTAATTGGATTTGTTCCATCATGCATTCCTCCTTTATCTCTCCTCCTTTATTCGTGCTCTATGCCTGATTTCCTTTTCGTATCGCCAAGTCGATGTGTTCTTGTTACACTTAAGAAAAAACAGGAGGTCCCAATGACACGCTCCTATGTCTTTGTGTTGCTTGCCGTATTCGGTCTATTTTTCTTACAGCTATACGGTGAAAATGTGCCATATGGTCCACTCATTTCCATCGGGTTGATCGGGTTCATCATCGTCTTGACGGTTTTTCAGTTGAAACGAAAACCGAATCATTGACGAATGTATTTTGAGGGTGGTATGATGCTCTCACCAACTACATATCGATATCAAGAGTGAACGAGAGATCTGGCTCCGCGACTTCACAGCAACCTGCCTTAGGCAAGGTGCTACGACCAGCAAGGGAAACCTTGGACGATATGACGAAAGCGCTCATGTCATCCGACATGAGCGCTTTTTTGTTGAATGACGATTTGGAGGGAACGAAAGTATGGAAAAAGCAACATTCGCAGGCGGCTGTTTTTGGTGCATGGTGACACCATTTGAGGAATTACCAGGGATTGAGGGTATCGTGTCCGGTTATATGGGCGGACAGGTCGATAATCCGACATATGAACAAGTGAAAACCGGGACGACAGGACACCTCGAGGTCGTTCAAATCACATATGATCCAGCATTATTCTCGTATGAACGTCTTCTTGAGCTGTATTGGATTCAGACAGACCCGACGGACGATGGTGGTCAATTCCAAGACCGGGGACCTCAGTATGCCCCAGCCATCTTCTATCACACGGAAGAACAACGAGTCGCGGCTGAGGCGAGTCGCGATGTGTTGGCAGCAAGTGGTCGTTTCACGGCTCCGATCGTCACGAAAATCATTCCGGCGACGACGTTCTTCGCTGCAGAAGACTACCATCAGGATTATCATAAAAAGAATCCGAAGCATTATAAGGAAGACCGGGCCATCTCGGGACGCGACGAGTTCATCGAGGAAAACTGGACGGAAACCGTATAACGGTCATCAGACGCGAATGTTAGCATTCGCGTCTTTTATAAGACCAATAATCGGGAAAAGACTATAAATGGTTCATACATCCGAAAAGGAGGACTCATATATGAAAACAAGCACGAAACTCATCATCGGTGTGATTGGCGTAGCCGTAATCGCTGTTGCCTGGTGGCTCATCTCCCCACTATTCTTAACCGAGACGGTCGATGAAGGATTGCCGCCGACAGCAGTCGAATCACCAGCTCCAGAGGAAGAGGAATCAGATCAAGAGACGTCCGAGACACCGGAAGCACAACCGAGTCCAACCGAAGTAGCGGGTGTATTCATGGACGGGGAGAAAAATTATGAGACGACCGGTACAATCCGCTCGGTCGAGGCAGAAGACGGGACGTACCTCCGATTTGAAGAGTTCGAGACGACGAACGGTCCTGACTTATTCGTATATTTGACGAAACCAGGGCAAGAGACGACCGAAGGCGTCAGTTTAGGGGCGCTAAAAGGGAACATCGGGAATCAAAACTATTTAATCCCAGAGGATGTGAATCTAGAAGAGTACAATACCGTCGTCATCTGGTGTCGTGCGTTCAGCGCGACGTTCGGGACGGGAGAACTGACTGGTTCAAGTGAATAAACAGACTTGAGGGTTGCTGAATGAATCGGCCACCCTCTTTTCATTTGAAATCGGCTGAAATAATATAAAGCAATCATCAATCTTCAATTGCGTATATGCAAAGCGTTTCGCCGTCCGCGACACCTTCAAGTTTGCGCAAGAGAATCAGAATATCCTCCGCTGGACGTCAACTCGTTCGGCAACGCTATACTCTTTTAGATGCGTAAACTGGCGAAAGAGCAACATATGAATGAGAAGAGTGAACCCATCAAAAATTCGGTGCGACGCTCAATCAGTACACAAATTTCCCGTCATGTCGATGACTTAATCAATAAGCAAGTGTCGTGCGGGAACCCATTGAGTACCAAAAGTAATAGAAGGACACACTAACTTATGAGAGCAGGTGAATCTTATGTGACCACTCGTCCGTCCGTTAACGATGGGACAACTGCTGACGCTTCAGCCGAAAACCGTCACGGTTCTTATCTATGAAAAACTGTACAACATCCGGATATCCGTATCTGACCATCATCTATTAAATGATATTTCGTATTGCGAGATAGTCTTGCTTCCCATCAATTTCGAACGGACATGGCTGTTACTCGACATCCCAGAAACATCGCCACAACTCGAATGTGAACTGAACTAATTTACGGATACTACAAGTCTGTCACTGACTTGCTAAATGAAGGAATCTGATGCGATGGCCAAGATGAAGACGAACGAAGAACGGAGAGCCAATCTCGAAACACTATCGGACTAAACAGGACAAGAGCTCGACAGCTACCTTGAGAGTCTGGAAAAAATCTGGGAACATCTCCAATTTCTCCTCAAACAAGTAAGTAAAATTGTCGACAAATGTATCTGTTGGCCGGCAATTACACTTACTTAAACATCATTTATATTGGTTAAAAATTATGTTTATCAACCTGCTTTGTGCATATATTCTCTGAATGATAAGATATGGCATCAATCACTTAAATGGTTTTATTTCTTATTGAGGAGACCCAAACTCCGGGCGCCCTTCTTCATTCCACGTGAACACTTGTGCACGCGTATGACGGTTCGGATCGTAGAGTGGGTCCCCTTCGATTTCCGTATACGTCCGAGCATGGTAAATCAGAACGTCTTCTCCTTTTTCGTTCACGGAAAAACTGTTGTGACCGGGACCAAATTGACTTACGTCTGCATTCGTCTGGAACACCGGTCGGAACGATTTCGACCACGATGCCGGGTTTAACACATCAGCGTCGTCCGAGGCGCACAACATACCCATGCAGTAATTCTCATCGGTCGCACTCGCCGAATACGTGATGAAGATGTGGCCGTTTCGCTTCAATACAGCCGCCCCCTCATTGACGAGGAAACCACGTGTCTCCCAATCATACTCAGGCTTCGTCAGCATGACTTGCGGCAATTTGATCGTCCATGGATTTTCGAGTTCGGCGATGTATAAATTAGAGTTCCCCTCGATGGCCGGATCTTTTTGAGCCCACACCAAATAGTGAGTCCCTTTATAATCAAACACGGTTGCATCGAGTGCGAATGAATCCCACTCGGTCTGAATTTGGCCTTTTTCGGCCCATTCCCCTTCGAGCGGATTTGCCGATTCGTTCTCCAATACGAACATGCGGTGGTCGAACAGACCGTTGACGATGCCCCGCGACTTCGCGGCCGCAAAATAGAGGTACCACTTGCCGTGAATGTAATGCAGTTCAGGAGCCCAAATCAAGTCGCTCATCGGGCCTGTCTCGTGTTTGACCCATGCGGTCACCGGCTCCGCCGTCCGAAGCGCTTGAAGCGACTTGGCGCGGCGTAACTCAATCAAGTCATACTCAGGCACCGACGCCGTGAAGTAGTAATAGCCATCCGTATGCAAGTAGACCCATGGGTCGGCCCGCTGTTCTAAAATCAAATGTCGATCCTCTACTTGGTTCATCTTACTACCTCCTCGTCACGTATCGGTCGGCCGAACACAGGACCGGCTTCATCCCATATGAACGGTTGGACACGCGTATGTCGATTCGGGTCCCAAAGCGGGTCCCCGACAATTTCTTTATAGTTGCGGGCGTGGTAGACGAGTATGTCTGTCCCGTCTTCTAATGTCGTAAAACTGTTGTGGCCCGGTCCATACTGACTCGCCGCTTCATCGGTTCCAAAGACCGGTTCGGGATGCTTCGTCCAACTCGCCGCGTCCAATAAATCGCTCGTCACCGTAGCGCGCAGAAGGCCCATGCAGTAGTGATGGTCCGTCGCACTCGCAGAGAACGTGATGTAGATGTGGCCTTTCCGTTTCAAGACGGCCGGGCCTTCGTTCACGAGGAACCCAATCTTCTCCCAGTCATACTCCGGCGTCGCAATCATCGTCTGTGGCCCTGTGAGCGTCCACGGATTCTCCATCTCCGAGATGTAGAGGTTCGAGTTACCATCGATGGCCGGGTCTTTTTGGGCCCACACATAATAAAGGCGCCCCTCGTGCTCGAACGTCGTCGCATCAAGCGCGAACGATTCGCACCAAGTCCGGACCTGTCCTTTTTCGACCCATTCCCCTTCGAGCGGATTCGCCGAGCTGTTCTCGAGCACATACATCCGATGATCGAAGACGTGATCTTCTCGCGCGGCCGCGAAATAGAGGTACCATTTCCCTTGGATATGATGTAATTCCGGGGCCCAGATGTTCGCACTCATGATGCCCGTCTCACGTTTGGTCCAGACGACTCGTTCTTCCGCCTCGGTCAAAGCCGCGAGCGTCTTCGCCCGACGGAGCGGGATGCCCGTGAAGTCCGGCAACGAGGCCGTGAAGTAATAATAGCCATCTGTATGGCGCATGATCCATGGGTCCGCTCGTTGTTCCACTAGCGGATTCGTGATCGTCTCTCTCATAAAGAACGCTCCCCTATCTCAGATTCTGTTCGGTTCAAACTCATATGTTTTAACAGTGTGTGTCGTTCTCTCAAACGGTACGCCTCTCTCTTGCTACTCGCCAACAGGAGCGAGGAGACCCCGATCTCGTCCGGCCGCAGCGGTGCCTGTAACGCGTGGAAGAAGTGTTCGAGCTCTTGCCGCGTCGGCATCTGCTCGGCCCACGCCCGTAGCGCGCCCGGCGTGTCGGACCATTCAAGCATCATTGTTTTATAGGAATCGATGAGTTCCATCGTGGCGATGGCGACTTTCGTTCCATGGAGGACCGCCGGACGATGGTTGGCGATGAAGTCCATCTCCCAATAGTGGGACAAGTGATGCTCACCACCAGAAGCTGGATGCGAATGACCGAAAATCAACATGGCGACTCCGGACAATAGTAACGACTCCATCAGTTGATCCAACCCGTCCGCGTCTCGTTTATAGATGGCAGGCAAGGCGTCCACACACGATTGTAACGCCTGTTCCGTCAGTGATGCGACGCCCGGACAAAACGGTTCACCGCCGTCAAATGCTCCGAACCGCCAGTCCAACAAAGACGTGTATTTCCCGAGCATATCGCCGACCCCGGCCGCGATCAAAGCGTCCGGCGCCTTCCGAATCACCTGACTCGGGACGAACACCGCAATCGGAGAAACGAGCTGGTACGTGATTTTCTTGCCTCTCACAATGAGAGGCGCCCCTTTCGACGTGAAGCCGTCCACTGACGGCGCGGTCGGCACCGAGATGAACGGTACTTTCGTTTTGGCCGCACAGAACCGGGTGACGTCATGAATCGTGCCGGCACCTAGCGCAATGAGCGCGTCGACGGTTTCATCTTGTTGAAGCAATACTTGTACGACCGAGCGCTCCTCCGCCAACACGTCGCCTTGCTCATCCGCTTGGAGCGAGACGAGCGACACATCAACTCCGATATCCATCAAGGCTTCTCGTAGCGGGAGAAACCCGACGCGCTCGGTATTCATGTCGGCGACGACGAGGAGACGGTTCCACTCTTTTTCGTGGACGAACGCAGCCAATTCGACCCAGACGTGTTCGGACGCGACCATCCGTTCAATCGTGATCGCGTGATGGGGGTTCCCGCAATCACAAGCTTGAACGTGTTCGTTAATCTGTTCGAGGTTCATCGGCTGACTCCTGTCTCGACGCGGTACGTCGTTTGCCAACGGTACGTGTCTCCCGCCTTCAAGCGAATCGACGGGAACGTTTCGTGGTGAACCGCATCAGGGAGGTGTTGCGGTTCCAGACAGACGCCGTAGTGACGTCTCGACGTCCCTTCACGCAATGAAGTCGTCTCGTTCATCTGATTGCCCGAATAGAGGATGATGGCCGGGGCCGTCGTCGAGATCGTCAACTCTCGCTGTGACTCTCGCTCATATAGTCTCGCTTCCCGTCGCTCCGCGAAGACGAACGGATGGTCATAGCCGTTGACCAATTCGTTTTGTGGATGGGTTGACTCGAGACCGTCCGCCAAGACACGACCAGACCGGAAATCAAACGCTGTCTGATCGACTTCAAGCAAGCGACCCGTCGGAATCAAATCATCCCGCAGCTCAGCGAACGTGTCGGCGGACAACGTAAGCTCATGGTTCAAGATGTCCCGCTCACCTCCGCTCAAGTTGAAATACGTATGGTTCGTCAAGTCACACACCGTATCTTGATCAGAGGTCGCCTCGTATGTGATGGTGACGCCGTGGTCGGCCAGTCCGAACGTGGCGCGGACATCGAGTGTCCCGGGATATCCGTTCTCTCCGTCCGGACTGACGCAATGAAGCGTCACACGGTCGGACGTCCTCTGTTCGACCGTCCAGACGCGACGGTGCAACCCTTCTCCGCCATGAAGGTGATGGACACCTTCATTCGCGGGCACGTGATACGTCACGCCATCCAGGTCGAACGTACTCTGGTCGATCCGTCCGGCGACCCGTCCGATCGTCGCACCCAAATAATACGTGTCCTGCATGTACGCCTCGACTGTGTCGTACGACAAGACGATATTTTTCCAGCCGTCATCCTGAATCGAAAATTCTTGCAGCGTCGCTCCGTAAGTCAATATGTTCAATCGATACACATCGTTCTCGAGCGTGATTGTCGACTCGTCAATCGCTGTTTCTAGTTGCCGCTTCATGACATCCACTCCTTTTTACCAAACGTTCACTGGGCAGTGCTTCGTCGCGAGTCGTGCCCGATACGAGACGTAACACCCACATTTCAAGCAAGTATCTTGTTGCTGGAACGGGCAAGCCGCGCAATGGGTGAGGCGTGCCTCATATTCCGTATCCGACACCTGCTCCATGACTTCCGCATCGATGGTCAACAGCCAGTCATGGTCTGTCGTTTGCGGTGGACAGGTCCGACATCGCCGCGTCTTCGCCACCGTCATCTCAGCGGACCGCGATGGTGATGACGCTCATCGCTGGCACGTCGAGGACGAGCTTGCCGTCTTCCGTGACGGTCACGTCATGGTCCCGTGTTGAGACGAGGTCAGGTTGTTCGAACGTATTGTGGGCGTTCAAATGGTCTGCCGTCAAAATCCGGGCCGACACGCCAGAGATGGCGCCGATTCCCCGTAAATCGATTTCGACCGTATCGCCTTGCTCGTGGTCGAGTTGGCAGAGGCTGATGTGGAGCACACCTTCCGCATTTCGCGAAGCGGTGGCGTTCACGGCCGGGATGGCTTCATCTTTGGCCACATAGTTACGTGTGTGCGCGGCGAGTTCGACGCGTTCGGCGTCTTGGTGGACGCTGTACATCTCGAACACATGGTATGTCGGCGTGAGGATGAATCGGTCTCCTTCTGTCAAAATCATCGCCTGCAACACGTTGACCATTTGAGCGATGTTCGCCATATGAACGCGGTCGTTATGGTTATGGAAGATGTTGAAGTGGACCGCAGCCACGAGTGCATCCCGAATCGAGTTTTGTTGATACAAGAAACCTGGGTTCGTCCCCGGCTCCACATCGAACCACGTGCCCCACTCGTCGACGATCAAGCCGACACGTTTTTCTGGGTCATACTGGTCCATGATCTGGCCGTGTTTCGTGATCAACTCGTCCATATGGAGGGCGCGCTTCAACGTGATGAACCATTCGTCCTCCGTGAAATCGAGAGCCGAGCCTTTGCCCAACCAGAAGTCACCTGGGATCGTGTAGTAATGGAGGCTGAGCCCGTCCATCATCGTCCCTGCTTCTCGCATCAGGACCTCTGTCCATTTATAGTCGTCGATGTTCGCCCCACCGGCGATTTTATAGAGTTTATTGCCGTCGTAGTTGCGGACGTACGTCTGGTAGCGGCGATACAGGTCCGCGTAATATTCAGGGCGCATGTTACCGCCGCAGCCCCAGTTCTCATTCCCGACGCCGAAGTACGTGAGTTCCCACGGCTCGGTCCGGCCGTTCTCTTGTCGCCAGTTCGACATCGGTGACTCGCCACCGAACGTCATGTACTCCACCCATTCCGACATCTCTTGCACCGTTCCGCTTCCGACGTTCCCACAGATGTACGGTTCACACTCGAGCAGCTCACAGAGGCGCATGAATTCATGCGTACCGAAGTGGTTGTTTTCGACGACCCCGCCCCAATGCGTGTTGACCATCCGTTTTCGGTTCTCGTTCGGACCGACCCCGTCCTTCCAGTGGTACTCGTCGGCAAAACAGCCGCCCGGCCAACGGAGGACGGGGATGTTTAATTTCTTCAAGGCGGCGAGCACGTCGTTGCGAATGCCATCCGTGTTTGGAATCGGCGACTCAGGACCGACCCAGAGCCCTTCATAAATACAACGACCTAAATGCTCGGCGAAATGACCATAAATGTGCTTGCTGATCGTCCCTTTGGTTAAGTCGGCATTGACGATGAGCTGTGTCGTCCCTGTCGTCACATGCGTCGGTTTGATGAGTTGGTTGTTCATTGTATCTCCTCCATGAAGAAGGGCCAACGAAGTGGCCCTTTAGATTATGGTCGATAGTAAAGTTCATTCCAACGTAGTTCGTTGTTAAATTGGACCGTCTCCGTCTTGGCGTCGATGATAGCGATTTCAACGTCGAGCAGTTCCGCGAAGTCCCGCAGTTGGTCGGTCGTCACTTCATACGAATAGCAGGTGTGGTGCGCCCCACCGGCTTGAATCCAGTTTTCGACAGCTTGCGCCATCGAAGGTTCTGTTTTCCAAAGAACGCGTGCGACCGGCAAGTTCGGCATCGCCTCTTCCGGCTGAATGCCTTCGACCGTGTTGACGAGGAGACGGAAGCGATGGCCGAGATCAATGATACTCGCGTTCAACGCCTTGCCGCTCTGTCCTTCAAAGACGATCCGGGCCGGTGCTTCCCGGTCGCCGATACCGAGCGGATGGACTTCGATTCTTGGTTGATCTACCGCGATCGTCGGACAAATCTCCAACATGTGGGCGCCAAGCACCATCTCGTTGCCCGGCTCGAAGTGGTACGTGTAATCTTCCATGAACGAGGTCCGTTCGTTGTTCGCCATGATTTTCATGAGACGGACCAACGCGGCGGTCTTCCAGTCACCTTCTCCGGCAAAGCCATAGCCTTGCTCCATCAAGCGTTGGACGGCGAGACCCGGCAACTGCTTCATGCCGTGCAAATCTTCGAACGTCGTCGTGAAGGCGGTATAGCCGCCTGCCTCGAGGAAGGCTTTCATACCGATTTCGATGCGACCCTGGTAACGAACCGAGTCGAGGAACTCCCCTTCTGCCATCCCTTTGTTCATCAGCTCGTAACGAGACGCGTATTCGTCCATCAGCGCATCGAGATCTGTGTCGGTCACGGCGTCCATATATGCGACGAGATCACCGACACCATATCCGTCCACCGTCCAACCGAGGCGGATCTGCGCTTCGACTTTATCGCCTTCCGTCACGGCGACGTTGCGCATGTTGTCACCGAAACGAGCCACTTTTAACACTTTGCTTTCGGCCAACGCATGAGCGACTTTCATCCAGCTCGCCATCTTGCCGCGTGTCGTCTCGTCTTCCCAGTGCCCGACGAGCACTTTGCGTTTGACGTTCATCCGGCTCGTGATAAATCCGTGTTCCCGGTCGCCGTGCGCCGATTGGTTCAAGTTCATGAAGTCCATATCGATCGCATCCCAAGGGATGTCGCGATTGAACTGTGTCCCGAAATGGAGCAACGGTTTTTGTAGGACGCGCATGCCACTGATCCACATCTTCGATGGCGAAAACGTGTGCATCCAGGTGATCACGCCCGCACATGAGTCGTCCGCATTCGCCTGAAGCATCATCTGACGGATCTCTTCTGCATTTTTGACGACGCCCTTGAAGACGATCCGGTCGCTGAAGACGTCGGCCGCATCAAGTCCGGCCACCATCTCTTTTGAATGATTCTCCACTTTCCGAATCACGTCTTCGCCGTAAAGCATTTGGCTTCCTGTCACGAACCAAAATTCATATGTTTTTGCTGTCAACATCCAAAGTCCCCCTAATGTGAGGGCGAAGTTCCGGTCATTTTTGGCCGTAGTATGCGTTCGCCCCATGTTTTCGCAAATAGTGTTTATCTAAGATGCTCTGTTTAATCGGTGTCAGGCCAGGGTTCAAGTTCAAGGCGTGAAGTCCCATCTTCGCGACTTCCTCGAGGACGACCGCATTGTGGACCGCCTCATTCGCGTCTTTGCCCCAGCAGAACGGTGCGTGATTGGCCACGAGCACGCCCGGTACGGCGACTGCTTCGAGCATTAACTCGTCGAGCGTCTCTAAAATGACGTGGCCGGTCTCGAGCTCATACGCCGTTGCGATCTCTTCGTCTGTCAATTCTCGAGTGCACGGAATCTCGCCATAAAAGTAATCGGCGTGTGTCGTGCCGAACGCCGGGATCGCCCGCTTCGCCTGTGCCCAGCTCGTCGCCCATGTCGAATGGGTATGCACGACCCCGCCAATCTCAGTGAGAGACCGATAGAGCGCGAGATGGGTCGGTGTGTCTGATGAGGGGCGAAGCTCGCCTTCGACGACGTTACCTTCCAAATCGACGACGACCATGTCTTCCACGGTCAATCGTTCGTAAGGGACACCGCTTGGCTTGATGACGACCAATCCGGCGTTCCGGTCGATGCCACTGACGTTGCCCCATGTGAAGGTGACCAAGCCGTGTTGCGGGAGGGCCAAGTTCGCTTCGAGCACGGCTTCCTTCAAATGACGGCTTACCATACCGGCTCCTCCTTCACGCGTGACGCTTCGGCTTTGATTTTTTTCAAGCGTTTCATCACATCGTTTTCACCGCGACCGAAGTAGTCGTATAGTTTCGTGTATTCGGCGAACAGAGCATCATACGTCGCGACGTTTTCCGGGATCGGCTTGTACGTCTCTTCTTTGACACGGCCCATCTTCGCTGCCGCTTCCGTGATCGTGGCGTAACCACCTCGCTCCGCACCGGCCGCCACCGCCCCGAACATGGCCGACCCGAGGGCAGGCGTTTGCGAGGAGGCGGAGATTTTGATTTCCATATTCAACACGTCCGCATAGATTTGCATCATGAGGGCGTTCTTCTCGGCGATTCCGCCGGCTGCATATACTTCATGCACAGGGACACCGCTGTTCCGGAACGCTTCCACAATCGTCCGTGTCCCATACGCCGTCGCTTCAATCAATGCCCGGTAAATGTCTTCTGGTTTCGTGAGCAATGTCGCTCCGAGTAGGACACCCGTCAAATTCGTATCGACGAGCGTCGATCGGTTCCCGTTCCACCAGTCGAGGGCGATGAGACCGCTCTCCCCGACACGTTGCCGGGCTGCTTTCTCCGTCAACAACTGATGGATGCCGATACCTTTCAAGGCGGCCTCTTCGACGTAATGTCCTGGGACACACGTCTCGGTGAACCATTCAAAATGGTCCCCGACACACGATTGGCCAGCTTCATAGCCCATCAATCCTGGGATGACACCGTCTTCGACGACACCGCACATGCCTGGGACGACTTGTTCGTCTTTACCGAGTAGGATATGGCACGTCGATGTGCCCATGACCATCAGCATCTTGCCCGGTTCGGCGATTCCGACAGCCGGTACCGCCACGTGGGCGTCGACGTTCGCGACCGCGACGGCCGTGCCTGGAAGGAGTCCGATTCGCGCGGCGAACGCCTCTGTCAGTTCACCCGCCTTGGACCCGATTGGTGCGATGTCGCGCGTTAGTTTCTCTTCGACAACGTTATCTAGCCGCGGATCGAGCGCTTTAAAGAACTCGTTTGACGGGTAGCCGTCTTGTTTATGCCAAATGGCTTTATATCCAGCTGTGCAACTGTTCCGAACGACGCGACCTGTCATCTGGGAGACGACCCAATCCGTCGCTTCTAGAATCTGGTCCGCCGCTTCATAGATCGCCGGTGCTTCGTTCAGGATTTGCCACACTTTCGGGATCATCCACTCCGATGAGATTTTCCCGCCATAGCGTTTCAAGAAGTCTTCGCCCCGCTCCGCTGCGATGCGGTTCAACTCGTCCGCCTCGTCTTGCGCGGCGTGGTGCTTCCAAAGCTTCACGTAGCTGTGCGGGTTTTGTTGATGCTCCTCACGGAAACAAAGCGGGTTCAAGTATTCGTCAATCGGTAAGATCGTGCAGGCTGTGAAATCGATGCCGATTCCAACAACTTGGTCCGGCATGATCCCCGCCTCTTTCACGACGGCCGGGATCGTAAGTTCTAATACTTCTAAATAGTCTTGCGGATGTTGGAGTGCCCAATCATGCTCGAGACGGGTCACCCCGTCCGGTAAATATTCATCCATGACGCCATGTGTGTACGGTTTGACCGCGGTCGCCACTTCTCGACCTGTCGCTACGTCGACGAGGACCGCACGACCTGATTGCGTCCCGTAGTCGACGCCGATTGTATAGTTGGCCATATTCATCACCCCACCTCCAAAAGAATGCGCTTACATATAGGATGAAAAAAATAAAGTGTGTGGGCACTTTTGTCTTTTCATCCGTACAACTATTCAAATAACATGTCTGATTCGTACAGAAAACAAAAAGATACAATCAAGTTGTACGTATAACTTACACTTTGATTGTATCAACTATTTTAAATTAATCAACTGTTTTCAACATTTTATCTGAACATTTTTGCGTCAGTTCTGAAAAAACTGTGACACTCATCTTTAAAGAGACTGCGATAAGTTGTACGGATATTTACAGTCGTTTGCCGATAAAAACGTGCCCTTGGTCAGCCAATCCCGCGAACACGAGCGTCTCTCGCCAATTCTCCCAGTCCCAGCCCGGTAACATATGCCAAGTGATCCCTTCAGGACCGTAGAGTTTGATGGTCGTATCCGTCAGCTTCTCATAACGGCCTCGTTCGCCATACTCTGTCACGAAAGTCCCGTCCGCTAGAAGTTGAATCTTACTTGAAGGCAGGACGTCATGTTTCGTCCGGTCCATGTAGATCCACTCCCACTCCCCGACGAGTTCCTCCATCTCGATGGGCCGTTCTTCTTCCCCGGCATATCGTTGCGGAGATACGAGCGGCCAGCCCGATTCCGTCCAGATGATTTTGCGGATATGCAGTTCGTGCCAGTGCGGGTCCTGCTCACCTCTGACGTGATGGACGAGATAATCCTTGTCCCCGTCATGCAAGACGGAGTTATGACCGGGACCGACCCAACCTTCCCCAACCCCGAACCGATAGCCCCCTAAAATCTTCATGCCGACTTGTTGGGAGTCGATTTCGAGGTCGGTCATGACGTTCCCATCAAAATCGACGTACGGTCCGGTGATCGAAGTCGAGCGGGCCACACGGATGTGATAGTCCTTGAATAGGGAGTCGTACGAGACGAACAAGTAATAATGGCGATCCGCCTCCCGATAGACGATATACGGTCCCTCGATTGCCCCTTCAACGCTTTGGTGACGTTTCGCAATCAACGTCTCCTCACTCCCCGGACGTTTCTTCCCGGTCTCCGGATCGATCGGGAACACGTACAGCCCACCGAAGAAGCTACCGTAGACGAGCCAAGGTTCTCCATGCGCATCGAACGTAATATTCGGATCGATCGCGTTCGGTCCTGACGTCCCAGCCTCGCTCTTCACGACGAGCCCGTGATCCTGCCACGGTCCGTCTATCGTTTCCGCACTGGCGACACCGATATAGGACTGCGTCTGCCCGAACTGTGAAGCCGCATAGTACATGACGTAACGACCACCCATGAACACAACTTCCGGCGCCCAAAGCCCCGGCGCCCCCGTCCATTCCACAGCCTCGTGCGGAAGTTCTTCAAACGCCAAGCCGACGTATTCCCAATGGATCAAATCCTTTGAGCGGCGCACTTGAATCCCCCCGTTAATTTGATGCCCGTGGGCTGCATCCGTCGAGAACACGTAATACCAGTCCCCGACTTTGATCGAGGCGGGATCGTGGGCGTTGTGCGTGCCCCACATCGTTTCGTTCGTCAATCGCTCTAGCAGATAACGTTCTTCTCGTTTCGGACCGTTCATTTTTTGCATGTTTCCGTTTCTCCTTTTATCGTTTTTTGCCCCATACGGCGGTGCCGTCCTCGCTCAGACCTGTGAAGATGATCGTCGGTTGCCAATTCTCCCAGTCCCAAGCCGCACCGACTTGCGTCTCATACGTCTCTTGTCCGACTTTGACCTCGAGGACCGAGCCGTTCAATCGCCAAGACCCGTCCCCGTTTTCGAGCTTCCCGCCTCGTTCCAACGTCAACGTGCTCGAGGCTTGCTGTCCATCGTCGAATCGCGGGAACGTGATGACGTCCCAGTCCCCGACCAGATGGGCGTCGTCGACCTCGACGTCTCCTTCACCTGCATAGCGCTCGGGCGAGACGACCGGCCAACCGTCTTTCGTCCAATACACTTTTCGGACGTGCAACTGTGACCAATAGATGTCTTCACTCGGTCGCGCCTGATGCAACACGAACGTGTCAGTCCCGTCTTGTAAAAATGCCGAATGCCCGGTCCCGACGTATCCATCATCTCCTTCGAAACGATACGAACCCACGATTTTCACGCCCGTATCAAATGACTCATCCGATTCGTCCCGTAAGTCGCGACTACGCGAGTCGACGTACGGTCCCGCGATTGACTTCGAGCGACCGATCCGGACGTTGTACGTATCTTCTAACCAACCATACGACACCATCAAGTAGTAATAACCTGTCTCATCGTTATACAAGATTTCCGGTCCTTCGATGCCCATCGACATGTCTTTCCGTTTGGCGAGCAACGTTCCCTCTGACGATTCGTCCACTCGCTTCCCAGTGCCTGGATCAATCTCCGTCAAAAAGATCCCACCAAAGTACGACCCATACGTCATCCACCATTTGCCTGACGCATCTTGCGTCACATGAGGGTCAATCGCATTGGCGACACCCCCGTCCCCGTCTTTCGACGTCACGACGGCGCCCTCGTCTTCCCAAGGCCCTTCGATCGTTGACGCGGTCGCCAGCCCGATGTACGACGTGCGGCTCCCGACCCCTGATACGGAATAGTACAAGTGGAACCGATTTCCGATTTTTGTGATCGCCGGGGCCCAGAACGTATTCCCACCGGCCCAAGCGAACGCCTCTTCAGACACTCGATCGAACACACGGCCGACGAACTCCCAGTGAATGAGATCGGTCGATTTACGAATTTGAATACCGGGCGTCGGAGGACCACCCACCATGTAATCCGTCGAGAAAACGTAGTACGTGTCACCATCTTTAAAGATTGCCCCGTCATGCGTAAAGTTCGTCGTCCACTCGCTCTCTTTGTTGAGTACGTCTGGCGTCACATCTTCCACCTTTTGATCAAACGGCGGTTTCGGGAGTACCGACTCATGGATTGACGCACTCGTCGTCTGCCAGAAGAAAACACCTCCGACCGCGACAATGAGCAACGCCATCCAGACCATTATTTTTTTCATGTCAATCTCCTTCCTCCATCAAAAAGGCACCCGCCTAAAAAAGACGGGTGCCTCTGTCTTGTCACACCTCAGCCCTTCACACCAGAAATCGCAATCGACTCGATGATCTGTTTTTGGAAGATCATGAAGACGATTAACATCGGGAGTAACGCCACGACGGACGCGGCCATGATTAACGGATAATCACTTTGAATTGCATAAGATGCGTTAAAGTTCGCGATGACAAGTTGAAGCGTCTGTTTCTCCGGCGAGTTCAAATACAGAATCGGCCCGAGGTAGTCGTTCCAGATTGCCATGAACCAAAGAATCAATTGCGCGGCCACGGCCGGCTTGATCAATGGGAAGATAATCTTATAGAAGATTTGGAAGTACGAGCAGCCATCAATCTTGGCCGCCTCGATAATCGAGTTCGGGATGCTGTTCAAAAATTGGCGCAAGAAGAAAATCATGAAAATATTCCCGAACAATCCAGGCACAATCAACGGTAACAGCGTATCCACCCAGCCGATGCTCGAGAACATCATGAACTGGGGAATCATGAGCACCGGGTAAGGGATCATGACAGAAGCGAACAAGAGCAGGAAGATTTTATTCTTGCCTCTGAAGTTCAACTTCGCGAAGGCGAACGCCGCCAAGCTCGACGTGAACGTTCCGACGATTGTGACGGATAACGCGACGATCAAACTGTTCGATATCCCGGACAACAGCGGGCCCATGCTCCAAATTTCCGTGTACTTGCTAAACGAAATATCGGTCGGGATCCATACCGGCGGGAGTGCGAACACATCCTCTTTTGATTTGAGTGATGTCGACACCATCCAAAGTAGCGGTGCAATCATAACGACCGCTCCGATGGACAGGAAGATAAAGATGAAGAAATCCGTGATCCGATCCTTCTTCTTCACCGACATCGTTTCCACGTTTTCTTTTTTCCGTGAGAGAGCTAATTGCATGGTCATTCTCCTTTCCTATACGCGAATCGCTCAATCAAGATCGAACGATGATTTTTCATTCATCCGGAATTGGAGCAACGTGACGATGAAAATGAAGAGCCCGAGGACGAGCGCCATCGCCGAAGCGTAACCGAGTTGGAAGTTCCCGAACGATTTTTGCCAAATGTAGAAGACCGCAGAGGCAGACGAGTACTCCGGACCCCCGGTTGGTGTCATGACGTTGATTTCCGTGAAGATTTGCGCTCCACCGATGATGTTCGTCACGATGATGAAGAACGTGACCGGTTTGACCATCGGGAGCGTGATATGCCAAAAGCTTTGCCACGCGTTGGCCCCATCGAGTTTCGCTGCCTCATAAAAGGATTTCGGGACACTTTGGAGCGCCGCCAAGTAAAGGAGCATCGTGTAGCCGAGTCCTTTCCAAATCGCCATGAGAATGAGCGCCGGTTTGACGGTATCGGTATTTTGAAGCCAGTTCGGCCCGTCGATGCCGATCAACGCCAAGAATTGGTTCACCAATCCGTAGTCCCCGTTATACGCCCATTGCCACAAAATCGAGACGGCGGCAATCGACGAGATGACGGGAATGTAATAAATCACGCGGAACGTGTCCGTCCCAAAAATCTTTCGATTCAACGCGAGGGCAAGCAGCAGCGCGAGAACGATTCCGATTGGGATCCCAATCATCATAAAGAGCGTGTTGTACATTGATTTATAAAAATATTCATCTTGGAACAAGTTAACGAAGTTCTCAAACCCGATAAATTTCATTTGACCGAGGCCGTTCCAATTCGTGAAAGCGCCGTAAACAGAATACATCAACGGTACGAACGCGAAGAGGAAGAACCCAATGACCGGTGCCGCAACGAACAGGTAGGCGTACCGCTGTTCAGTTCGATATAACTTGGAAATCGATTTTGTCTTCATTATCCTTCCATCCTTTCAACGTCAGAGACGCAGGTGGCAAACATCGCCACCCCGTTTCGACTCTCTGATCAATTCGCCTGTTTCTCTTGTTCGATCGCCGCATCGAGCAATTTCTGCATCTTCGGCTGCGCCGTCTTCACATAGTCTTCGACCGACGTTTTACCGTCTAGGACAGGCTGGATGTTTTTGAAGAACTCGTCGTACCATTCTGCCGTGTATGTTTTCTCAGCCGGGAACCCGCGGCCATAATCGTTGATCAAATCAAGGAACTCTTGTTTGTTATCTGGTTTGATTGACGTATCGGCTGCCCAGTTGTCTGCGATTTCCATACTGTTCGGCAATTGGACTTGCGCGTCTACGAGCGCTTGTTGCCCTTCTTGGTCCGCAGACAAGTACATCGCCAACTCTGCCGCTTCTTCTTTATGTTTCGTCGTCGACCCGACGCCGATCCCGAGTGACCCCACCCATCCTGACGCTTTACCGGTTGAACCGGCTGGCCATGGAAGTAAGTCGTACTCGAATTTCAACTGTTCTTTAAATGCTGCCATATCCCACGGTCCGACTGGGAAGAAGGCGAGCTGACCTTTCAGCCAACGTTGGTACGTGTCGAGCGTCTGTGTTTCGCCGATTGACGGTGTGATCCCGTGTTTCAACTGTTGATCGACGAAGAATTGCAACGCTTCGATGAACTTCGGATCATCGATTGTCACTTTCGTACCATCTTCATTGATCCAGTCCGCTCCATTACTCCAGACGAACGGTTGAAGGGCCCAGTTTACGTTGAAGCCAGTGCCGTACTGATCCATCTTCCCGTCACCGTTCGTGTCTTTCGTCAACTGTTTGGCTACGTCCACGAACTCATCCCATGTATATGGTTTGTCTTTATCCGGAAGCGGGATGCCCGCATCTTCGAACATCGTCTTGTTGTAGCCGAGTGCGAACGGACCTAAGTCTTTCGGTAGTCCGTAAATCGCGCCTTCTCCGAGCGTCTTCCCATCGAAACGATATTTGTCGACACCCTTCTCCCAAATGTCGTCCAACTTGACGTCTTCTGAAGTTTCAACCGTTTCAGTGATATCGAGTAGCACGCCCGAGTTTACATAGGCCTTCACTTGGGCAGGATTATAGAAGAAGACGTCCGGGATTTTGCGACCTGCGATGGCCGATTTGAGTTTCGTGTCGTACTGATCCGGCGCCGTCTGGACCATCGTCACTTTTACATCTTTGTTGGCTTCTTCAAAACGTTTTACTGTTGCTTGGTAGGCTTTTAACTCTTCTGGATTTCCACGGAACATAAATGTCAGTTCAACTTTTCCATCCGCGCCTGCCTCGTCTCCCGAACAGCCGGCGAGCGCTAAAGAAGTTGTCATCAGTGCTGACATCGTCAACGCAAACATTTTTTTCGATTTACGATTCATTGTGAATTCCTCCATCAATTTATATTCATGTGCAAAGCATGATAAAGATGTACGTACATGTTGAGTTAAATAAAAAAGCAAACTGTATAATGAAGCCCACACGACACTATACATTTACTAGCCAATAAACTGATATAATTGGTAATGAAAGCGTTTTCTGTACAATTCGAGTCTATTACACACATTCGGACATGTCAATTCGATTTTTATGTATTTTTATATTTCATCCGTACATATTCATAGAAGATTCAGATGATTTTTTTGCTTATTCATAGTAAATGGTACATTTGTTTGTTAATATGGAAGTAAGATCATATCTTGTACGTATGAGTTGTTCGACGTACATGAGAGAAAGCAGGGACGCCAGATGGCACAACGCACAAAGTACAATATGGTCAAAGATCATATTCTTGAATGGATAAAAGATGGAACGGTAAGACCCGGTGAAAAAATTCCTTCTGAAAATGAATTGGTCCAATCATTTGGAGTGAGCCGTCATACGATTCGACAAGCTGTAGGAGAACTAGTGAACGAAGGTTATCTTTACCGTGAACAAGGCTCGGGCACGTATTGTTCCCCGGTCCTTCCGACCTCGACTCCCCAGACGATCGAACGTTTAGGCAATGGTAAAAACATCGGAGTCATCACGACCTACATGTCTGATTATATCTTCCCGTCCATCATCCGGGGGATTGAATCCCACTTGGCTTCAAAAGGATACACGTTGACCTTATCTTGTACGGATAACAACGTCGAGAAAGAACGGCAGTGCCTCGAGATGATGTTAGATCGTCAAATTGATGGGTTGATAGTCGAGCCGACGAAGAGCAGTAGCTACAATCCGAACATCAAATATTATTTAGAACTCGAACAACAGCACACGCCTTATTTGATGATTAACCAATACTATTCGCAGTTGACGCCCCCTTATTTGATCATGGATGACGAGAAGGGTGGGTTCTTGGCTGCCGAACATCTCATCAAACTTGGCCATGAGCGCATCATGGGACTTTTCAAAACAGATGACCTTCAAGGGGTCCATCGGATGCGCGGCTTTATACGCGCGTTCCGGGAATACAATCTCCCCCTAGAGCCAGAATTAATTATAACGTATACGACAGAAGAACTTGTGCCCTCTTTTTATGACGTGATTCATCAAGTGTTTGAGAACGCGGACGAACGGCCGAGTGCAATCGTCTGTTATAACGACCAACTCGCCCTTAACGTGTTGGACCAGTTGAGAAATCTACGCCTCTCTGTCCCGCAAGACGTCTCACTCGTCGGATATGACGACTCGGTGCTTGCCGTCGCGACAGAGGTTAAACTGACTTCGATCATCCACCCGAAGCAAGAATTGGGTCGTGCCGCAGCCGAGTGGATTATCGCGGCCGTCGAGAAAAAAGAGATGCCACCGTCACATACGTATGAACCCGAATTGATCGTCCGCAACTCGACTGCACCCTATAACCGTCTCGAATCTAAATTAGGCTGATTCTCTGCTAACTTCTTGGAGGTCCTCATGAATTTAAAACATGAACATAACAAGCTATTCCAAGCGCTCGAATTTGTCACTAGCCTGGTGCAACTGAACGTGGTCTTCTTACTGACCATTTTGCCTGTCCTCACGTTGTTCCCGGCCTTGTACGCTTTACATGCCGTCACACGGCAATGGTCGGTCAACCAAGATTATAGCGTGTTCCGCGCCTACTTCCGCTTTTTTAATGAAGGCGTGCGCCGTTATTATAAGCTCGGTGCAACTTGGACCTTGTTTGTATTCGTCTTGTTGATTGACTTTTTGTTCATTCGTCAAATCGATACCGGGCAGACAATTCTCTTCACGGGGCTGTTCGTGATCGGGTTTGTCTTCATCGCCCTGTCGTTATTCCTGTTTCCGATTTTGACGCATTACGAGATGAAGACGATGGACGCCTTGAAGTTGGCGTTATTCAGCATCATGCGGTACGGCTACATCGTCGCGTTCGCGTTCTTGTTGTTCACAGCACTCGGTATGCTCGCGTATCGGTCACCACTCTACTTGTTGTTCGGATTTTCGTTCATCGTTTTTCTAAAAACGAAACTATATCTCCACCAATTAAATCGTACTATAACGAATAATCATATCGATATCGACTCCACGTAATATTGATTTTTTCCATCTACTTTAACAAAGTAGATGGTTTTTTATTTGAGTCTAAGAAGAATAGTTTACTCATCTGTCAATTTTCAATAAATATGACCAAATCACTTCTTTAGGTTGTTAAAATCCTATTCAAAATGAATAATACAGTTCTTAGTTAGTGAGGAAGCAAAGCAATTGGGCTTTTCCGTTAATGACTTTATTGAGGATACTCCTGTTGTTGGTGACTTACATTATATTTTGCATTACGACAATGAATCAGAACGAAGAGTCACTTTAGCCTTTTCGAAAACATAGTTTAGTCCTTCATTACTGAAAGAAGCTGATTTCAATAGACTACAACAAGCAACCCTTCGTATTCATAAGTAGGAGTCGTTTCCTATCCAATTTCCCGACCTCTGTATAAGGCAACTCCTTCACGAACACAATTTCTCGAGGAACCTGATATGTTGTCACTCGTTCGCGCAACCAGCTCACTAGCTCTTCTTCTGTCAATACTTCATCATACACCTGTACATATGCCTTCAAGATGTGACCCGTGTACACATCCTCTACCCCGATGACGGCGACGTCCTCGACATTCGGATGGTCGCGCAAAACCGTCTCGACTTCCCCAGGATAAATATTGTTTCCTGCCGAGATGATCAAGTCGTCTGTTCGTCCACACAAAAAATAATAGCCGTTCTCATCCCGGTATCCGACATCACCCGTTTGAATCCAGCGGTTTTTCTGGTTTTGCATGGACCACTTATTTCGTATGCAAAATTCACCGATGGCGCCTGGCTCGACTTCCATTCCATCTTTCACTACCTTTAAGTCCCCTCCCGGAATCCTTCTCCCGAGCGTGTTCGCATCATACTGTAAATCTTCTGGTGTGGCGATCAGATTCAAGCCCGCTTCCGATGTTCCATATAGATTGTATAAGACGCTCCCTAACTCGTTATGGACTTCACGGACTAAAACGGGATGAAGCTTCGCACCACCGGAAGCAATACAAGCGAGAGAATGAAGTGATGTTGGATCGTGTCGTAACATTTTATGGATCATGAGCGGGACGACCGTGACTACTTCTACCTTGTGTCGCCGAATGAGGTCACAGGCTCTTTGCACTTCAAAATTCTCCTGAATGACAACCTTTTTCCCTAACGCGAGAAAAGATAAAAGAATGGAGATGCCGTAGCCATGGTAAATCGGTGTGGCAATATAAGCAGTATTGAATGATGGCAACTGCAATCGGTTCATTAGAGCTGCGAATGGAGACAGAAAGTGAAAGAGGGATGGTTTATGAGTCACTTGTTTCGGTTTTCCGGTAGTACCGCCGGTCAACAGCACGATCTTCCCGCTCGAGGCGGCCGGTAGTTTTTCTTTATGATGTCGCTTCGACCTCAATAAACGGTTGATTGAATCTTTATCGCGATGATAGCTGACAAATGTCGAACGTTCGTAAGATGAGTTCTCTATCAATTCTTCGAACATCTCATCGTAAATCAAGAGATCGAATGGTTGTTCTTCTACAAGCCGGTTGAACTGCAGTTGACTCATCGAACAATGAAGCATGTAGATGTCAGCACCGAGTCGTGAGGCCGCAAACATCCCTTGTACGAAGAATGCGTGGTTGTGACAAAGAAATGCCACTTTTTGTCCCTTTTTGACCCCAAACTGATCAGCGAAATGATAAGCAAGGTGTTCACAGCGTGTCTTTAGCTCCTTAAATGTCACTGTTTCTCGACTATCCACTAAAGCCGTATTTTGACTCCCTACTTTTTCCGTCAATGTAAAAAGAAGCATCAAGTTGATTCCGTTTTGACGGATTGCGATGAATAGACGGACTAGGTTTGATGGTGATAGAAACTGGAGCTGCGACAAGACTTTCAATAACTTAACCATTCTTATTGTCACGCTCCTTTCTCTTAAGTAATGTAGAGACCATCCAGTCTATCGGTCTTCTGAAAACAAGAGACGCTACTTGACCGAGGAACAACCACCACGGCTTATATACTGGTCGTTTTGTATACAGTGCATGTCCAATCAGTTCCGCCACATGTACCGGTGACATGGCAGGAGAATGCTGATAAGCTAGCGTTTGTTTAATCATCGGTGTTTTTACTAGCGGTAGATATAGAGCCGTCGTGGAAATATTTTTGATTGTGAGTTCCGGACCTGCGGAGCGAAACCACGTATCAAACGCGGCTTTTGATGCCTGATAGGCCGCCCAGTGAGGAAAAGGATGAAGTAACACATTGATGGTCGACACATTGATGATTTGTCCGTTCTTCTTTTCGAGCAACGGAATGAGCGATAAAATCAATTGTACCGGAGCAAAATAATTGATCGCCATCGTCCGAGTGAAGTCATGGTATCGATCGAGTGACTCAGTGATGGGACGATTGATGGAGATTCCAGCATTGCTGACGAGAACATCCAATCCGTCCGGTAGTTGATGGAGATACGCCAACAATCCATTCCTTTCCTCTACATTTCGAAGATCTGCCGGGAACACGGTCACCGTGGCTGATCCCTTCTCGATTTCAGACTTCATGACGTTCATGTCTGCTTCTCTACGGGCTACGAGAATCAGGTGCGCAGTTGTATCCGCTAGTAAATAAGCGAACGCCTGCCCGATTCCTGAGCTCGCTCCAGTAATCAATATCGTTTTTCGATCCAGCTCTGATTTCATTTTTTGATAATCGAAGGAAGGAAATCGAAACAGAAATC
Source organism: Exiguobacterium sp. s132 (assembly GCF_018617235.1). Classification (GTDB taxonomy): domain Bacteria; phylum Bacillota; class Bacilli; order Exiguobacteriales; family Exiguobacteriaceae; genus Exiguobacterium; species Exiguobacterium profundum. The sequence continues at coordinate 890,440 of NZ_JACSJU010000001.1, forward strand.
TCTCGAGTAACGTGTAGTCAAACATATAGCCAGCACCTTTTTTTATATTCGTCTCGCACCAAGACAATCATTTAGCCTAACATGACAAACAGCAGCGTCCACATTCATTGAAAAGGGACCTGCTGTTCAAACCTTCCGTTTATCTTTTATACACTCTTCCCATTCGCATATCGAGTGAAATTGTCGAGGATCGCCTGCCAGCCTTGTCGTTGCATTTCAACCGGATTCATCGACTCCGCATCAAACACCTCGACCACTTTCGTCTGATCACCTTCTGAAGCAAATGAAATTCTGACTCTCCGTTCATCCTCCAGACGATACTGAATAAGCTCATTTACTTCAACTTCCTCATATACCCCTTCAAAATCAAAGCCCATGCTTTGATCTTTTGCTTCCATCCGACTACGAAACTTCCCGCCGACTCGTAAGTCGTTCTCCGCCTCAATTGTGTGCCAATCGTCAGACGCATGATTCCATTGTTTGATATGTTCAGGTTCTGTCCAGAATTTCCAGACTGTGTCGATTGGTGCATCGACGAGCGTTGATATCGTCACGACATTTGAATCCATGATTCGTTTCCCCTTTATTCTACAATTTTTGATCAATCACGAATGCGCTGCCCGTCCTATATGACGAACGCAATATGAGATTACTTCCCTATCGATCACATCTTCTCCTGCTCTCATTTCAACGATTGAAAGATACTTAAAACAAAAACCTTGAATGGCACTCAAAATCGAGTTCATTCAAGGTTCTTTTCATTTCATAATTGAAACTTAACTCTTGGCAATCCCAAGCATAAATCCAGCGACGACAATCAACCCGATTCCCATGAAAACAAAGACGCGTTCTTTTGTCGTCTTCTCTTCTTTCAAGAGATAGATCCCACCAAGTGTCGCCACGACGACGTTCAATTGGGATAAGGCGAACGAAGTTGCAATCCCCACTTCTCCGCTTGAAACGAAAAGTCCGAAGTTCCCGATTCCCCAGGCGATCCCCGCCAATATGTTTTTGAATGTGCGAGGATCAAGTTTCTTGACGTCCTTTTCACGAAGACTGAACAGAAGTGCCGCGATGAACATCCCGACGGATTGTGGAAGAATCGCGGTGATTCCTTCTACTTCAAAATAGTTCGTCAAGACGGCATATGTGACGTAACCAATACTCGAAACGAATAGGACGAGTAAACCCTTTTTCAACGCACCGGCACTGTCCTGATCTTTCTTCTGTTGGTATGAAGTCATAGTCGCTCCGATGATAATCAAGACGAGCGCTGAAAACCCTAACCATAGCTCCGTCGATGTCTGCCAGTCCCCGAGTACGATGACCCCAAAGAGAGACGTCCCAACGAGTTGCATCCCCGTGCTGATTGGCATCGCTTTGGAGACGCTTAAGATTTGGAACGATTGGAACTGCAAATATTGACCGAGCGCCCAGAACGCCCCTGAGATAAATCCGGTCACGATGGCGAGTGTCGTGAACTCCGGTCGGAAGACGAGGGCAATCACTGTTGCCATGATCATCGCCCCGATGGTCGTTCCGATTAACTGCTGAATCGGTTTTCCTCCTACTTTCGACACGATGAGTGGAATACTTCCCCACATGAGTGCCGGTAAGAGTGCCAAAAGAATCATTTCCATGAAGCACACCTGCTTTCTTAATATAACGTCTAACATGAAATTCCCACGTCTCCAATTTTATAAACCTAAATTCAAAAAGGGAATTGCCATGTCGAATACTACGATGATATAATGATTTCGAACGGGGCATTAGCTCAGCTGGGAGAGCGCTACGCTGGCAGCGTAGAGGTCAGGGGTTCGAGCCCCCTATGCTCCATTAATTGGTCACATCTCGAATGAGGTGTGGCTTTTTTATTGGTATGGTGCGATTCAACCTCTTTCTGAACGGGTAATGATAGTTAGACTTTTTCATATAAGGGGGAATTTTGATGGAACGTACATCTGTAGAAGAAACATTGACGAGCGTGATCGAATGCATGCGCGCATGCAACCACTGCTTCTCAAAAAGTTTGCAAGAAGAGGATTTACACATGTTCACCGAATGCATCCGCCTGACTCGAGAATGCTCAGACATTTGTACTTTAGCTTTAAATGCCTTAGAAACAGATTCAGCCTTTTCAAAACCAATCGTTGCTTTATGCGCCCAAGTCTGCGATACGTGTGCGGTTGAATGCGGACGACATCAGCACGACCATTGTCAAGCCTGTGCCAAAGCATGTGAGCGTTGTGCGGAAGCTTGCCGAACACTTGTTGCCGCTTAAGCACGACATTCGTCTAACTTTCTGTTAGACTTTTTTTATTGCTTACGAAAGAAGGTAAACTATGAACCATACCATTCTCGCACTTGACGTGGAGACCGCTAACCGTGATAGTCGCAGCATCTGTTCTGTCGGATGGAGCATCCTTCAAAATGGTGATGTGGTCGAAACCGACCAGCGACTCGTCAATCCGGAGGAAGACTTTGATATGGGTAACATCCGCGTCCATGGCATTCGTCCGAGTGACGTGTGGGATGCACCGGCATTACCGGAAGTACTTTCCTCTCTTTACCCGATTTTACGGGAAGTGGACCTCGTCATCGCACATAACGCTTCATTTGACATGGGTGCCTTGAGAAAGGCGATTGTGAAATATGATCTATTCGATTTCCCTACAATCGAGTACGGTTGCACCGTCAAACTGTCACGTAAACTGTATCCAGGACTCCCGAACCATAAGTTGAACACGATGGCAGAACACTTGAACGTGCCGTTTATTCATCATGATGCTGCGGAAGATGCTCGCGTATGCGCGCTACTTATGCGAGACATGATGCAAAAAACCGGCATCACAAGCCCAAAAGAATTACATCGCTATACGTCCGTGAAAACAGGAACGCTCGCATATTAAACCGGTCATGAAATCATGACCGGTTATTTTTTGAAAATCCATCTCTTCTGGACATAATAACTGACGAAAAAGAGAAAACTATCGACGATTACTTTTAGGATGACCTCGCCTTGTCTGAGCAAGAGAAACAAGAGATAAACAAGGAGTGCTGAAACGACCATTTGAAGCACGACGAGACTAAAATATTTCGGAAGAGACCGCCGCGCCTTCGAATCGAAGACTACTTTTCGATTAACGAGATAATTGAAGAGAGAGGAAATGATTCGAGCGATGACCGTCGCGATGACGACGTGAGCCGTATCGAAGTATGGGGATAATAAATAAATAAAGAGCGCATACATCCCTACGTCGACAAGGAACGAGGCGACAGAGGATAACGAATACATCAAAAACATCCGATAAATTAAAATCGAGTCGAGAATCGGTCTAAAATGGGATGAATCATTTTCATTCTCATATACGGTCTGGATGGTCGTTTGTTGAATCGGGACCTGCAATCGTTTCGTGAACGTGAGCATATTCATCTCGAACTCATATCTATTTCCCGGAATGTCAATCAGTTGTCGCGCATATCGCATCGGGATGGCTCGAAGTCCCGTCTGCGTGTCTTTTAACTTCAGCCCGCTCCCAATCAACATCACGAGCCGTGTCGCCTGATTGCCGAATCGGCTCCGGAACGGAATCGCATCTCCGCTAAAATCTCGACATCCCATGATGAGATGATGTGGTTTATTCAACCCTTCCTCATAGACGTTGACGACATCTTGCGGCAAGTGCTGCCCGTCGGCATCGACCGTGATGACCCCCGTTTTATCCGGATATGTGTCCACCACATACCGTAACCCCGTCTTGATTGCTGCTCCCTTCCCTTGATTCTGTTCGTGCGTTAACACTTGGTCGACAAATGATGCAATCTTATCAAATGTGCCTACCGACGATTCGTCACTACCGTCATTGACCACAATGATGTTCGAAAACCCACTCGCCCTCAACTTCTCCACGAGTGTGACGAGTGCCTCATCAGGGTTATAGGCCGGAATCAAAATCGAATACGCTTGGCGTGTTTCCACTTCATGCATCTGCATCGCCACCCCTCCTTCAATTCCTCTATACCCGAAGCAATGAATTCGCATTCCCAATAAAAAAACATCAGCCCTAAGGCTGATGCATGTACTCACCCGATAAAGATCAAGTAAGACGAAACGAAATAGACAACGACAACGAGTAACGAAGGAATCACATAACGTACCTTCGACGTGACATTTTGTCTTAGCACACTATACATGACGAGGATCGATAGGATCGTGATCCCGACCGCAGATACGAGGTGTGACGTCGAGACATCTGCGAGAATCGATCCATTCCGATAGAAGACATCTGACATGGCGATAATCAACATGTTGAAGATATTCGAGCCGAGAATCGAACCGAATGCCAAGTTGACATTACGTAGTTTGAGCGCCATGAACACAGCGACCGCTTCCGGGAGTGACGTCGATGCCGCAATCAAGAAGCTACCGACAAAACTAGAACCGAGTCCTGTGACAACGGCAATTTGATCACCTGTGATGGAAAGGGCTGTTCCTGCCGCCATGATTACGATTGCAGCGATGATGAATCCAAAGACCGCACGTTTCAGCGTGATCTCTTCATATTTACCGACGACCACTTCTTCTTCGACTTCATGCTCCGCGACCGGCTCTGTCGGTTGTTTCCCGATATAGTAGATTCCGATACCGTATAGAATCGCAATCAAGAGCGCGTCGACTCCGATTCCGATAAACGTCATATCGACGCGAACGATCAAAGCAATCAACGTCGTGACGGTCAAGAGTAACCCAAGTCCGGCCGTGTACAGGTGGTCCCGACTCGCATAGTTGAACAATTGCTTCTGTCGGAAGTATAGGTCGAACATCGCTAAGATAAAGATATTGAATAGGTTACTTCCGAGCATGTTTCCGATGGCGATGTCTGGGTTGTCAATCATGACAGCCGATATACTTGTTGTCACTTCCGGGAGCGAAGTCGCTCCTGCCAATAACACCGTACCGACGAGCATCCCGCCCATTTTCGACTTTTCAGTCATGACGTCGGCGTACGTCGATAATTTGATTGCGGCGTAGACGGTGATGGCCGCAGCCAGTAAGAAATAAACAAATACCATTTTTTCTCCTCCTTGGGTAAACAAAAAAGACCTTTTTATGGACGACAAAAACGCCCATAAAAAGGTCTTGCGGACTTGTAAAAGCTCGATGGACCGAGTGCGCACGCACTGTAATGACGACCCATCGACCACGATTGTGGTCGCTACTCCCCTTTTTATCTTCCCTTTGACTATAGCATGAAGAGAACTAGTTGACAATCGAGCGACGTATGAGTGCGAGAAGTTCTTGTGGCTCAAGAGCCGTCCGATATGCGAGTTCTTGCATCCCCGCGAGCTTCTCGGGTGACAATGGCGTGGTCCAACCCGCTTCGTGAAGTCGCTGTCGGAAGCACATAATCTCTACTTCATCAATCGTATCTCGCCCGACAATCTTCTTTAACTCATATGCCGTTTGACATAGTGGTGCCGATTCTTGCAACCATTCGTCTTCGACGAAATGGGTCAGCATCGATTCAAGGAGCCTTGCCACTTTTCGATCTTTTGAATTTTTCTCGCCGTAAAACAATAGATGGAGTTCTTGTTCATACAAACCGATTAGGTCTGTCGAACTCCGAAACGGTTCAAATGCTGATAGTAATTCATGATAATACCATGATTGGTCTCGCAGCGGTCGTTTAAAACGTTGCCACACCTTCATCCCTTCCATCTCAAGATCATAACGGATGGAACGGAGATTATGTAGCTTATCCGCCACGAGAAGTGCGACTTCATCAAATTGAAGTGATTTCACCTGCTGAAGTGTCAGTCGTTTTCGTTGTTCCCACGACTCGTCACGATTTTTTTCCGAGACCGCGAGAACGAGCCTGTGCACGTCAGATCCGAATTTTGATAAGATTTCTTGTGGGTCCGTCTTCGTGTCCTCAATCAAATCATGGAGTAACCCTGCCGCCACGACCACCGGTGCTTGATGATCGGACTCAAGAAGCATGGCGACCGAGAATGGGTGTGACAAAAATGGTATGGATGAACCTTTTCGGAACTGTCCTCCGTGACGAATAGACGAAAAACGTAACGCCTCTTCTACGAGCGGGTTCATGTCGCCATCCTCCTTCTTCCGGATAAAAACTCTCCTATTCATTACCCGGAATTAGGTACATATAACCTAAAAACATCCCGAATTTAGGTATATGGTCACATTATTTTTCATAAATCATTTTTTTCGTCATTCCTCCATCTACGACAAGATTATGCCCGTTCACAAAACTGTTTTGACGATCGATCAAGTATCTCACAGCGCGGACGATATCTTCTGGTTCACCGACCCGGCCTGATGGATGTTGTTCATGATCAATCTCACGTAACGACTCATCAGACGTATGAATCCATCCTGGACTGATCGCATTCACCGTCACAGGGCGGTCGCCTAATGAGATGGCAAGTGAATGGCTCAAGCCGACGATGCCTCCTTTAGATGCACCATATGCATCCCAATGCGGTTCGTTCTGGAAAGCACGTGTCGAGGCCATGTTAACGATTCTTCCATATGACTCATCTTGATTCAGTTCTAAAAAGTATTTCGCACAACTAAATGTCCCGACTAAATTGACATCGATGACTCGTTTGAACGTGTCAATCTCAAGCTCATCAATCGGCTTGACCAGCGAAGCGATTCCCCCATTGTTGATCAAAACATGGGCTCGACCAAATTCGTTGTGAATATCGTCAAAGACACGCTTAAGTTCAGACGTGTCTCCAAGGTCTACTTGATAAAAGCGTAACCCTTTAATGTCCGGGTCATCTCCAATATCTAACCCGATTACTTCATACTGATTTACGAAAGCTTGAGCAATCGCATAACCAATTCCTTGACTAGCTCCTGTTACAATCATTACGTCTTTCATCATTCATCCCTCCTAAAAGACTGTATACCCAAATTCCGATTAGTCGGACCATAGTTTTCGATTCGAAGTCGTGATCACACTCGCTCCCGCAGCAAGTGCCGCTTGGACTTCCTCCTTTGTTTCAATCAGCCCACCTGCGAAAACGGGTATCCCCGTCTTCTCCTTCACACGTTGAATATACTTCGGCACAATACCTGGTAAGACTTCGATATAGTCCGGTTTTGAACGTTCAATGTGCTTGATACTTTTCTCTAATGAGGTGGAATCAATTAAAAATAAACGCTGCACAGTGACCACATCATTTTGCTTTGCCTTGACGATGACGTTTCCTTTCGTCGAGATGACGCCGAACGGTTTAAACGTCTGACAGACATACTCCGTCGCATACTCGTCGGCCTTCATACCTTGAATCAAATCCATATGGATGAACACTTTTTTATCATGCTTCCCCAATAATCTGAAGATGGAGTCCAATCGACTCATATGAATCTCTAATAACACTCCTAATTCGAAATCACTCGATAAAAACCGCTCCAAATCCCGCATGTCCCGTATCGCCGGTAAGATGGATTGACCATTGATCATCAACTATTCCCCCTGTCTCCTTCTCATTATGCAGATAGCCGATTTTATAAATCAAGGTTTACTCATTCAATATATCGGGAAAATAAAATCAACTTGTGTAGAGGGGGATTTGAGTATGGTCAATGAAGTAACTGTAAAAGTCGAAACACCGACTCCAGAACAACATCAAGCGTTACGCGTGAAGGCAGGGATGCCACGACGTTCTGATCGAGGTACGGTGAAGGGGCTTCAAAATACACTGTATGGTATTTGTTTATACTTAGATGATGAGATTGTCGGAATGGGACGCGTCGTCGGTGACGGCGGGATGGTATTCCATTTAGTAGATATCGTCGTAGATCCGGAATGCCAAGGGCTTGGACTCGGAAAATTAATCATGGAGCATTTGATGGAATGGATCTTACAAGAAGCCGACGAGACGGCCATCATCAGCTTAATCGCTGATATTCCAGCCGATGGATTGTATCGACAGTTCGGTTTTGATTACTCACGACCTGAATCCGTCGGAATGGAGTATCAATGGAATCAAAGAGAAAGCTAATTGGGGTCGTGAGAGGAGATGACGTATGGATGGGTTAAACATCATCGTGTTGCTCGGATTGGCGCTCACCCTCATCTCTGTCCTCAGTCTCCTGATTGAACGATTATTCTTCCCAAGTATTTTAGCGTTTATCGCAATCGGGGTCGGGGTCGGGTTTTTCTGGGATGGGAATGAAGTTTTTAAAGTCGCGGGAGAGATTGGAATCATTCTGTTATTTTTCCTACTCGGTCTGAAGTTTCCACTACGTGAACTTTGGAAGCGCATGCGGAAAGTATGGAAGGCGGGAATACTCGATATCATTCTGTCATTCGGGGTATCGTTTGGGATTGCTTTAGCATTTGGTCTCGATTTCCCTCGCGCCTTTTTAATCGGGGCCGTCTTATATGCGACGAGCTCCTCCATCTCTGCGAAACTGCTTGAGCGGCATTCCGAAAAACATGAAGATATTAAAGAGTTTGTGCTCGCATTACTCATCTTTGAGGATATTTTTGCCCCTCTCCTATTGACGGTTGCCCCTTTCATCATTCAAGAAGAACCGGTTGCGATGTCCGATATCGGCAAAGTGTTCGCAGGATTTCTGATATTTGGAGTACTCTTGTTCATTGGTTCGAGCTTCGTATCCAAACAACAAAAGTTTTCGAAGCACTTGTTGCGACAAGATGATGCGAGTATCGGTCTGATCGGACTCATTCTCTTTTTCGCAGGGATTGGGATGGTGTTTGGATTATCTGAGATTTTAGGAGCATTCATCGCCGGGATCATGCTCGCAGATATCCACGACGTGAGACCGCTGAAACGTTTGACCGTACCCGTCCGAGATTTATTCTTGCCGATCTTTTTCATCTCGTTCGGTATCTCGATCAACCTCGAGAAAGGTGTCATCGTGAATGCGCTCTTCTTCGTCTTGATTGTATGGGGGGTATTGTCAAAATGGATTGTCGGACGTATCGGGGGCAGAATCTATGGCTTGACGCGTGTTCAAGCCAATGAAGCCGGGTTCTCACTCGCGCCACGTGGGGAGTTCTCTATTTTATTTACCGCCCTTTCGAACGGGGCCATCAACTTGTTTGTCGGTCTCTATATTTTTGTGTCAGCCATTGTCGGAATCATTCTGTTCCGTTTCTCAGAGTACTTGGCAGAAAAAACAGAAAAAACCCTCACGAAAGTCTTACCAGACGAGAAAAAAGAAGAATAAATTGGCGGACCCATACGCTGGGTCCGCCTACTTTGTGCATTAGTCTTTTGCTAGTTTGTTGTGCCGCTTTTTACGCCATACGATATAAATGATGACGCCGATGAACAGTAGCCCATAGATTGCATAAGAATAGGCATCGAGGTATGAGAGGATATCTTGCCAATTCTCACCGACTTTCATCCCGATAAGGATGAGAATAGTATTCCATAAGGCTGTTCCAGCCGTACTGAGCAGTAGAAATTTCATGAATGGCATGTTCGACATCCCTGCAGGAATCGAGATCAGGCTTCGGACGACCGGCATCAAACGTCCAAAGAAGACCATCCATCCCCCGTATCGATCGAACCAGGCATCCGCCTTTTTTACATCATTCAGATCAAGTCGTAACCATTTTCCGTATTTCTTCGTCCATTTTTCAATCTGCTCGACATCAGACAAGAGTCCAAGGCCGTATAATAATACGGCTCCTAATATGGCACCGACCGTCGATGCCACGATGACGAGCGTGATGGACAAATTCGTCTTCACAGCAAAAAAACCACCAAAGAGTAAGACGACTTCAGAAGGGATCGGTGGAAACACATTCTCAATAAAAATCATGAATGCAATCCCTATGTAGCCGTACTGTTCAATCACAGAAATCATCCAGTCACTCATGTCGCTTCCTCCATTCTTCCCCTCTATACCCGTCCATTTTGCTATATAATCGCAAAGACATGCTACACTCAAAGAAAGGAGCTGATTGAAATGGAAGAAACAGTACGGTGTCCTTGGTGCGGGACGGATCCATTGTACGTCCGTTACCATGACGAGGAATGGGGAAAGCCCGTTCACGATGATCAGAAGCACTTTGAATGTCTGACACTCGAAAGTGCGCAAGCAGGACTTAGTTGGATCACCATCTTGAGAAAACGTGAAAATTATCGATTGGCTTATGCCGACTTTGAGGTGCAGCGAGTTGCTAGCTTTACGGATGAGGATGTAGAGAGACTCCTAGCCGATAGCGGGATCGTGCGAAATCGACGAAAAATCGAGGCGTCGATCAATAATGCGAAGCAGTTCATCAAACTACAGGAAGAGTTTGGCTCATTTGATTCGTACATCTGGTCATTCGTCAACAATGCACCGATCCTGAATGCATGGAATCGTCTTGAAGATGTTCCTGCAACGACGGAACTTTCTGAACGATTGAGTAAAGACCTGAAACGACGCGGCTTTAAGTTTTTAGGACCGACAACGGTCTATGCCCACCTACAAGCGACGGGTCTCGTCAATGACCATCTCATCTCTTGCACGTTCCGCTAACTTAAGACCAGCTCTCAAAAATATCTTTACATTCCCCCTCTTGTTGTGACAATATTTTGACAAAGTGATACTCTATCACTGAAAGCGTTTTCATATTTTTTATCTTTCGGGGGGATGTTGATGAACGGAATTTTAGTGTCCATTGTCGTGTACATGGCACTGATGGTCTTGCTTGGGATCATCGCGTATCGGAGAACAAGCAGTATCGGAGATTACATGTTAGGTGGTCGGGCGCTTGGTCCCGGGGTCGCCGCCTTATCTGCCGGTGCATCAGACATGAGTGGATGGCTCTTAATGGGATTGCCTGGTGCCATGTATGCGTCAGGGATTTCAAGTGGCTGGATTGTCATCGGGTTGACGATCGGTGCCTATTTGAACTGGTTATTGGTCGCACCGAGATTACGCATTTATTCATACATATCGGATGATGCGATCACAATCCCAGACTTCTTTGAGAAGCGATTTAAAGACACAAAAGGTGTGTTGCGTTCATTTTCAGCTGCTGTCACGTTAATCTTTTTCACACTGTATGCGACAAGCGGATTCGTTGCCGGCGGTCGCCTATTCAATGCCGTCTTCGACATTGAGTTTGTAACGGGAGTCGTCATTCTCGCTTCCATCATTATTCTGTACACTTTCATCGGTGGATTTTTAGCAGTAAGCTGGACAGATTTTGTTCAAGGATTGATCATGCTGTTTGCCCTTATTTTTGTACCTGCAATCGCCATTATAGCAACTGATGGTGTATCAAATGCTTTAGACACGGTACGAAATATTGATGAAGCGTTACTTGACCCGTGGACGGGGCAATCACTTATCGGAATCATTTCACTATTTGCGTGGGGGCTCGGCTATTTCGGCCAGCCACACATCATCGTCCGTTTTATGGCAATCGGAAAGCTCGAGGACATTAAGACGGCACGTCGAATCGGGATCTCATGGATGGTCTTCACCGTTGTCGGGGCGATGGCGACCGGATTGTTCGGTCTCGCCTATTACACACAACAAGGCCTCACCATCGATAATCCGGAGAACGTCTTTATCAACCTATCTGACTTATTATTCCCGGATTTGGTGACTGGTGTATTGTTGGCTGCTCTTCTCGCCGCCATCATGTCGACCATCTCCTCTCAATTGCTCGTCTCGTCGAGTGCCGCGACGACAGACTTTTATCAGAAGTTCTTCCGTAAAGAAGCGGGAGACCGTGAACTCGTCATGGTCGGTCGGATTACGGTCATTCTCGTATCCGTCATATCGATTATTCTTGCACTCGATGCAGACGACACCATCTTAAACCTTGTCGGTTATGCTTGGGCAGGGTTTGGTTCATCATTTGGTCCGCTCATCTTGTTTAGTCTGTTTTGGAAACGAACGACGCGTCAAGGCGCGCTTGCTGGAATGTTGACTGGAGCCTTTGTCGTCATTCTATGGAAGAACTATGCCGCTTCTCTTTTCGGAACGTTTGGGACATTGTATGAAATGATTCCAGCATTCTTCTTGTCGGCGCTCGCCATCTATATCGTGAGTTTGATGACGCCGCCACCAAATGAGGTCATTCAACGTGAGTTTGACCAAATGCAAGACATGGTCAAGGAACATATCAAATAATTCTCATGACAGGTCAAAAATGACCTGTCTTTATTAATATATGCAGGATTTTTCTTGATTATCGACGAATTTTAGGATTATCGTACGAATCTGTCGTGAAAAGGAGAATCGGGATGAAACCAATCAAGATCGTCTCTCGCCTTACCTTCCTGTCTAGCTTTGTATTATTAATCGCCTGTGGTACGACTCCGGCAACCAATCAAGAAGTACCAGAAGAAGTCGAGGAACCGATTGTCGAGATACCTGAAGAAATGCCGCCTGCCGAACCCGAACTGATTGTCACGACGGCCTCCCTCTATGCAATCGGCGATATTCTTCTACATGATTCGGTATACAACGCAGCACGTACCGATGAAGGGTATGAATTTGATTCTGCATTCGAGCAGATCTCTCCAATATTGAATCGCGCCGATATTTCAATTGCCAACCAAGAGAGCATGATTGGCGGGAGTGAAATCGGACTTTCGAGCTACCCGGCATTTAACAGTCCATATGAAATTGGTGATGCCTTACAACGGGCAGGAATCGATTTGGTCACGACAGCGAATAATCATACGCTCGACCGTGGCGTCCGAGCTATTGAAAATTCGATTGACCATTGGAACGCAATCGAAATGCCTTATACAGGCTCCTTCCTATCTGATGAGGACAAAGCGAATATTCGTACGTTGACGGCTAATGATATTTCTTTTTCCTTCCTCGCATACACTTACGGGACGAATGGAGTCGTGCCGAAGCAGCCTTATCACGTAAATTATATCGACCTTGCACAGATGCAACCAGAGATCGAGAAGGCGGAACAGTCGACTGACATGACGGTCGTCTCCCTCCATTTCGGTACGGAATATGAGCCGTTACCGAATAAGAGTCAAACTGAGCTCGCCCAATCGTTAGCAGATCTCGGAGTCGATATCATCATCGGTCACCACCCTCACGTGCTGCAACCTCCGACCATGCTAGAAGGAGTCAATGGCAATCAAACTTTTGTCATCTACTCGCTCGGTAATTTCCTTTCCGGACAACAAGGGGATGAGCGAAACACGGGCGGCATCATCGGGATTGATGTGGTCAAGACAATCGAAGATGACCAATCGACTATTGAATTGAAAAATCCGATGTTCTATCCAACCTTTACTCAAAAATCATCTGTCGGACATTATGAGGTCGTCCCGTTAAAGGTTGCTCGTCCTGAACTTCTTTCCCCTGTTAGCGACCATATGTCGCAATGGTTACCCCAACTCAAAATCGAACAATGACGACCACGAAATCACTCGTGGTCTTTTTATTTTCAAAAAAGGGTTGCCACACGACATCTTATCCCTTACACTGAGTTGTATATTTATAAATAAAGATTAATAATTATTCATAAGGGGTGTTCATATTTTGAAACAGAAACTCGTATTGGCTTACTCAGGTGGTCTTGACACATCGGTTGCGATTAAATGGTTGGACGAACAAGGTTATGATGTGATTGCAGTCTGTTTGAACGTCGGGGAAGGGAAAGACTTAGAAAAGATTCAACAAAAAGCGATGAAAGTTGGAGCGAAAAAATCAATCGTCATCGATGCGGTCGATGAGTTCGTCAACGAGTTCGCTCGCTATTCGATGCAGGCCCATACATTATATGAAGGCGTATATCCACTCGTTTCGGCACTATCACGCCCCCTCATCTCGAAAAAATTGGTCGAGGTCGCACAGGCCGAAGGCGCCGTCGCTGTGGCCCATGGATGTACCGGGAAAGGAAATGACCAAGTACGTTTTGAAGTGTCCATTCATGCACTCGATCCTTCACTCGAAATCGTCGCACCGGTTCGGGAATGGAAATGGTCACGTGAGGAAGAAATCGCGTATGCGGCAAAACATCAAATTCCGATTCCAATCGTTCAAGAAGAACCATTCTCAATCGATCAGAACATCTGGGGACGCGCCATCGAATGCGGCATCTTAGAAGATCCTTGGGCAGCACCTCCGGCAAGCGCATATGAGTTAACAGCGGCACTTGAGGACACACCGCATGAACCGACTTATCTTGAGATTGAATTCAAGAACGGAGTGCCGGTTGCTATTGATGGGAAGAGCCAATCGTTCACTGATATCTTAAAAGAGCTCAATATCGTTGCGGGTGCCCATGGTGTCGGGAAGATTGACCACATCGAGAACCGGGTCGTCGGTATCAAATCACGTGAGGTGTATGAGGCACCTGGCGCCATGACATTGATCACTGCGCATAAAGCTCTTGAAGCCTTGACACTCGTTCGTGAAGTGGCGCATTTCAAACCAATTGTCGAGCAAAAATTGACAGAAACAATCTACAACGGACTTTGGTATTCACCGCTCACAAAAGCACTTCTTGCGTTTATCGATGAGACTCAAGCGACCGTCACAGGAACGGTTCGCATGAAATTGTTTAAAGGGCAGGCCATCGTCGACGGACGGAAGTCGCCAATTTCTCTTTATGATGAGGAACTTGCGACCTATACGTCAGCCGATACGTTCGATCAACAAGCAGCTATCGGATTCATCAAGTTATGGGGTCTTCCAACAAAAGTTCAATCAGAGGTGTTGATGGAAAAGGGAGCGTTCGTCAATGAGTAAATTATGGGGAGGCCGTTTCGAGAAGACGGCGAGCGATTGGGTCGATGCATTCGGTGCATCGATTGAATTTGATGCTCAACTCGTCCTTGAGGATTTAGAAGGTAGCATGGCTCACGTGACGATGTTAGGTGACCAGGGCATCCTCTTAAAGGAAGAAGTCACTCAAATCCTTGATGGATTACAACAACTTAAGCAAAAAGCACTCGCGGATGAATTGAAATTCGAGGTGTATCACGAAGATATCCATATGAACTTAGAAGCTCTGCTTCATGAAGCGATCGGACCGGTTGCAGGGAAGATGCATACGGCACGTAGTCGAAACGATCAAGTCGCAACGGACATGCATCTTTACTTGAAAGAACGTGTGAAAGAAGTGATTCAATTGATTGAATCGCTTCAGCGTGAATTGCATGCTCACGCTTCAGAAAACGTAGAGACAATCATGCCTGGCTATACGCACCTCCAACGTGCACAACCGATCTCGCTGGCCCATCACTTGCTCGCCTATTTCTGGATGCTAGAGCGTGATAAGGAGCGGTTTACGGACAGCTTGAAGCGGATTGATTGGTCTCCTCTTGGCGCAGGAGCCTTAGCCGGGACAACGTTTCCGATCGACCGTTCCCGTTCAGCTGAATTACTTGGATTCAATCGGGTTTACCCGAATAGCCTCGATGCCGTTAGCGATCGTGACTTCATACTCGAGTTTCTTTCAAATGCGTCGATGCTTATGATGCACCTCTCCCGCTTCTGTGAAGAATTGATTCTTTGGGCAAGCGAAGAGTATCGCTTCATTACAGTGTCGGATACGTTTTCTACCGGTTCGAGCATGATGCCACAAAAGAAAAACCCTGACATGGCCGAACTCGTCCGTGGAAAATCGGGTCGAGTGATTGGAAACTTGATGGGCTTGTTGACGCTCATGAAAGGACTTCCACTCGCTTACAATAAAGATTTACAGGAAGATAAAGAAGGGATGTTCGATACGGTCAAGACCGTTCAAGGCTCGCTCAGTATCATGGCGGGGATGATGAATGAACTGACGTTCCACCCGGACGTCATGAAACAAGCGACCGAGCGCGATTTTTCTAATGCGACCGAACTCGCCGATTATTTGACGGCAAAAGGGTTACCGTTCCGTGAGGCGCACGAGATTACTGGAAAACTCGTCAAATATTGCGTGGATGAGCGATTGTATTTACGCGAGCTTCCAATCACGGTGTACCAAACGTACTCTGAATTGATTCAAGAGGATGTGTATCATGCCTTGACCCCTGAACAGGCAGTCGCACGTCGAAACAGTTACGGCGGAACAGGATTCGATGCCGTCCGTGAACAGTTGAAAGAAGCTTCGGCATGCATGAGCACGATGACCTATTCTTAATCATCTTGAACCCGTCACGTTAATCTGTGACGGGTCTATTTATCCTGTTCATTCAGACGTTCAACGAAAGAAGGAAGACCTTTTTCTAGTAGAAGATCGAATACCTCCATCATCTCATCAATGGAATTTTCATTGACGTCTAGTAGATATTGCAAGACGACCCCATCGACTGCCGCAATCAGCCATGAACTGAACGCATTGTTTAGACGAGTGTTTTCTAGTCCGTACAAATGAATCAGGATTTGTTCGATCTGTTTTGTCCATTCTGCATATTTGTCCTTTAATTTCAGTTGTGCATCCATATTACCAAGTAGTACTTCATGAGCAAAATGATACTGCAAGCGGTTCTCTGCATCTTTATGAAAGCGTTCCGCCGTATTTCGTGCAATCTCCATTTTGATACGTTCTTTTGAATAGGCATCGTCTGTCATTTCTTTGGCGATTTGAGAGGAAACAGACAAGCTCTCATTCATTAAATCGTACAATAGATCTTCTTTATTTTTGTAATGATGATAGATGGCTCCTGTCGTCATATTCGCCTCGATTGCAATCGCTCTGACTGTTGCCCCGTTCACCCCACTTCGAATAATGACCGTTCTGGCTGCATCTAGAATTTTATTTTTACCGTCCACTATTATTCTCCCCTTTCGAGTCCACTTTAGAATAACATAGCTCTACCAATGCGAGTGCTCAGGACTAAATTTTGTGAAATAATTCACATTGACTAAATAGGATTGTCCGCCTATACTAAAAACATAACAAACGTTATGTTTGTTAAATTCAAATGAGAAGGTGAATGGAATGAACGTTTGGCCGCATGTAATCTCGATGCCACTCTATTTAGGTTTATTATTAGGAATCATCGTTTTTTTCAGAAAGCACTATAAACTGTCCGCCTACTTTTGGCTCGCTTCGTTATTGACCATCCCACTATGGATGATGGGGAATGTTGATGGATGGTTTCGTTGGGCTAAAATTGTAAGCGTTATCATACCGACGATTATCGTTGGTTTCTCTCGAATCGCCATTTACGAGAACAAACAAGGACGGATTTGGAACTTTTTAAAGCGTGACGAATTTTTATGGTTCTTCTATGCCATCTTGTTTTTAAATATCGCAGAAGCCACGATTAAAGATGTGACACTCGGCAACTACTTTAATGCCGCCTGTGGATTTTTACTCTGTGTGACGATTCCTTTCGCACCGACTTTTTGGAAGTTTGCGAAAGAAGGATACGCCGATCTCGTAGCCTATACGACTGGGTCATGGAATTTTATATACACGTCATGGAACGCATGTTTCGTCTATGCAGAATCTCCAACTTATTTTGCCAGCTCGCTCTGCATCTTGCTTGCGGCAGAACTGTATCCGGTCATCAAGGGACGACCAGAGCTTTACATTACCGCTCGTATTTACACGCTTGCAGCCCATTTATTGATTCGCGCATGCTATGACATCTTCCCGCAAGTCATGAACTCTTCGACCTGGTTCAACCCGGAGGTATTGAAATCATGGGGAATGATTAATTTTGTGATCATCGTTCCTTACGTCTTCTGGCATATGTGGCAACTTCATCACAATAAGGCCATCATCAGCTTCAAAAGAGCCAAAGTATCATGATGGAATCGAATATGTGAACGTATGATTTCGATTGCTCAATAGTGAACAATTAACTGATGTAAGGAGGAGATTTGAGTGGGAATTCTGTATGAACGAATCGATCTCGTTGGATGGGGAATTGGGTTATTTGTCTTGTTTAGCTTGATGGCTTTCAATGAATTCAGTCGCACGACTAAATGGGGAGGAATAATGTTATTCTTGATAGTCCCGACTATACTGACCCTATTTGTTTGGCCGACTACCGCAGCACCAGGGAATGAATATGGAACGGGTACTTGGTTCAACTGGGTGAAAACATATTCTGCTCTCGCCGGCTGTCTCGGTTTCATGATTATTCGATATCGGCCCTCGCTATTACGAAAGAAATGGGTCTTATTCTTTCCACCGGGGATTTTGGCACTGAACATTTTAGAAGCTTGTATCCGAGACTTTCAAGTATACTTCTATAACGTTCCCGATGGCGCTTATATCGATCACCTTTGGGTCATGTCCGGACCTTGGAATCTAATGAACGGTTTTGCCGGATTATTGAACATCATCGCCATCTGCGGATGGGTTGGAATCAATATTTCGAAAGATCAATCAAAAGATATGATATGGCCCGATATGATTTGGCCATGGATCATCGCCTATGATTTATGGAATTTTGCTTACGTTTATAATTGTATCTCTGACCACTCGTTTTACGCGGGATTGATTCTGCTCCTTTCGTGTACCATTCCTTCTTTCTTTATTAAAAAAGGAGCTTGGTTGCAACATCGTGCCCACACGTTGGCTTTATGGATTATGTTCGTCATGACAGTTCCGGCGTTCGCCGACCGATTAGCTCCCGTACCGTCGACACATAACCCGAGAGCTTTCTTTATCGTCAGTCTGCTCTCCCTCTTATTCAACGTGGCACTTGTCTCCTATCAATTTTATCGGATCCGTCAACGACATCTTCATCCACTCAAGGATGAGCTTTATGTTGAAACGAAGGCATATCAGACAGCTTTGAGTCAAAACGGGCTGTCTTGAAATAATTCTTGCCAACCCCTTCTCAACATGTTAACTTTTATATTGTTAACGTTAACTGAAAAGGGGTTTACATATGAAGATTCAAGATATGACTCAAATCGCCTTCGGCGCAGCACTCATCGCAAGTATCGGTTTCATCGAAATACCGATTGGACCCGTTCCGATCACCCTTCAAACACTCGCCATCATGACCATCGCCGGCATATTCGGTGCTCGAAAAGGATTTTTGGCAGTCATCGTGTACCTCCTGCTCGGCTTGATCGGACTTCCAGTATTGAGTGGTCAAGGAGGTCTCGCACCATTTGTAGGACCAACTGTCGGATATTTAATCGCCTTTCCGATTGCAGCGCTCTTCATTGGCTGGTTCAGCGAACGCTATCGCTCCATTCCAGCATTGATTGGTTATAACTTTTTATTCGGTCTAGGGCTCGTCTACTTACTCGGAAGTATCGGACTCGAGATCGTTCTCGGTATGTCGTTCATTGATGCGCTCAAAGTTAATATTCCATTCCTCTTCGGTGACGCTTTGAAAGCAGTGCTCGCAGCCATATTAGCTGTGAAAATTTCTCAGAACGTTCAAGTTCGTCGTTCCCTCGCTTCGTAAAGGTTCGAACGTTTCACCCGTTTCCATCTGTGGAATAACTGTAGTATGGAAGGGGGTGTCCCGATGAGCGACTCGACGTTTAAAAAACGCTTACAGAAAGCGACCCACTTTTACCAACGCTCTGACAAAGGGCAGCGTCAAGGAATCGATAAGTCGTCTCATGAGAAACGTGACACAGATGCGTTTGAGCGAAGACTCCGTGAGGCTAAAGCGAAAGTTGGCGAGATTCAAGAAAACATTGACCATATTGCTAGACGTTAAAACCCCGTCCGAAGACGGGGTTTATTTTTTGCGTGGTCGAATGAGGAGGGTGACGATGAACAGAAGCGCTAATGTGACGAGAAGTGCAAGTGATGCCGTATTCCACCCTATCAAATTCAACCCTACACTGATGGCGACCGTGATATAAAATCCACCGAGCGCTTTTTTGACGTGCTGCGAGCTGAAACGTTGTAGCTGTTTCGCCCCAAATGGCGATCCGATCATGGCACCCGCAATCAGAGCAAGACCGTGCAGATAATTCGTTTCAGCACCTGCCACCGTATAACTGATGACACCGGATACGACGATGAGAAGCGCTGCCGTAATACTCGTTCCGACCGCACGCTTCATCTCTGTGTTCAACAACTTGACCTGAAGAGGAGTCAAGACGAATCCACCGCTTACTCCCATCAACGAGGAGATGAACCCCGCGAACACACCGATGATCCCAAGGCGTGGTACAGAGTCCGTTCCGACGCTTCCTTCCACATGCTGTTTCGAACGAAAGAAAGAAACCGCAAAATATGTGAGTAATGCGATATAGACGAGTGAGATGATCAGTGTCGCCCCATCGACTCCTTCTAAATAAAAGACAAGCGGTGTGGCAATCCAGGTCCCGACAATCCCGAACACACCGATCCATAAGGCGTGCGACACGTTCACGTTACGCAAACGGATATGCGAGATCGTTCCTGCCGTCGTTGATCCGAGCGTCAACATCAGGCTAAGGGCAATCGCCGCACTCGCTTCATACCCGAAGACAAGAAGAAGTGGTGTCAGTAAGATTCCACCACCAATTCCAAAGAATCCACTCAAGATTCCGATTAACGTTCCTAAAAGGAGAAACTGTAATACTTGTAAAACGTCCATGTTGTACCCTTCTTTCATTGGTCTCGTCTGCAATCATATCAAAAAGGGGCGTCGAATGCGCCCCTTTGCTTACAATGACCGTTCTAGAAACTCGAATATTTGTTGACGATATTCATTCTGGAATGACTGGTACGATCCGACATGACCTTCGTTATCAGTCACCCAAAGTTCGACGCGTTCTTGTGCTTCAGCCAATTTTTCACTTTCAGAAACAGGAATCGCATCATCGCCTTTACTGTGGATCAATAAGATAGGAGCCTCAATCAACTTGATATCCTGAATAGGAGATACGACATCGGCATCGAGACCGGTGAACCAAGGGGTCACAGTCATGATGACGGGCGTGAACGGAACGTTCGGCAAGTCACTCCATACCGGAAGATTTGTCTCGAGATAATTTCGTAAATCACTAAACGGACTGTCGGCGATGACTGCAGCAACTTCGACATCATCAGCTGTAGAGAGTGCTGTCGCCGCTCCCATTGAAATCCCATACAAGACAACCGGTCCTTCTGAACGACCTTTCGCATATTGGATGGCCGCTTTTAAATCGGATTGTTCTTTAGCGCCGACCGTGACTCGGTCACCCTCTGATATCCCTGAACCGCGAAAATCGAACGTTAAAAATTGGTATCCTTGTTCATGAAATTCTGGAATCAACTCTTTCAACGGTAAATCTTCCTGTTCACGGTTCTTCCCATATCCGTGGGCAAAGACGATG
The DNA here is from genome assembly GCF_018617235.1 of Exiguobacterium sp. s132. Taxonomy (GTDB): domain Bacteria; phylum Bacillota; class Bacilli; order Exiguobacteriales; family Exiguobacteriaceae; genus Exiguobacterium; species Exiguobacterium profundum. Next base: position 911,657 of record NZ_JACSJU010000001.1, read on the forward strand.
GTCGCACGCGGCGTAGGATGAGGAATCCACCATCCGTATAAGTCATATCCTTCCTCCGATTCGATTGTCACATTCTCGTACTTCAAACCAAGTGATTTCGGGGTGTATGTCAATGTTTCCCGCTCCGGTGACGTCAACTGGTCCCCAATATGAGCCGAGATTCCTCCGATAGCCAAACCGGCAACGAGTAAAATGATGAGTACCGCAATACTCAATAGTTTCATCCAACGATTCATCCGTAACTTCCCCTCGATTCTATTTACTCTATCTCAACCAGCTACGAAGCGCGATGAGCGCATGTTGGACTGGTTCCCATGTGCTAGACGGAATGAGATAACATGTCGCTTCATGGATAGAAAATGTTCGCACATCCTTTTGTTTGACGATGTTCTCGCCGATTGCGCCAAACGGATCGCTGTTCACATCGACATGTTCAAATGTACGCCACTTTCGCTCCCCTCGTTCTATAACAGCACAACCGAATGATTTGGTCGGGCCATCAATTCCGTACTCGGCATAATGCCAGAGTGTCGTCGCATCGAGCGGAGACCCAAGGTGAAGGATTCGTGCGTTTCGCTCAATCATTCGCTCGATAGGTGAACCTGGACCGAACCCGACATCGATGGTATGACCGGACACGATGGCTTCAGCCCCATCGCCCCAGGCGGCAACAGACCACATCGGATGGGAACTACGATATACGTGCGGATAGCTTCGGAACAGTTCCGGCACACGTCCCATGCCACGTGTCGCTGTTTTATCAGCTTCGTACGGAGGCATCTCCGCGCGAATCGTCTGCCACCATTCCACGGGGACAGGTGGCGCTTCCCATTCAGCTGGGTCTGAATTGTCTCCGGTCTGGGTCGCCATCATAATCAACCCAGATGGACCGACCACTTCCTGAATCGCTTCAATGACGGTCTGCGCCCCTCCACATACCCAACCGAGTTTTGAGAGCGACGAATGGACAAACAACGCCTCTCCCGAGCGAACGCCGGCTTCTTTTAACTTTTCGATGAGACTCGACTTCGTCACCATCTTTTTCACAACCATCACTCCACAATCAGCTGGATCGACGACCCGCTTCTAGATTTTTTCACTTCAATCCGTGCATCGACACGGTCTTTCAATTCTTGGACATGACTGATGACGCCGACGAGCCGACCGGTCGCCTGTAAAGACATCAATAATTCAATCGCCTGGTCTAGAGATTCGGCATCGAGCGTACCGAATCCTTCATCGATGAGCATCGTTTCAAGACTGATGCCCCCACTCAACTGTTGGACCACCTCCGCAAGTCCAAGAGCGAGTGACAGCGACGCCTTAAACCCTTCACCGCCAGATAAATTTTGTACACGACGCGATCGTCCGGTATAGGCATCAAAGACGAGAAGCTCAAGACCAGATTTGGCATTCCCTTTCGCCGTCTCGACTTTCCGCTCAAGCCGGAACTGACCGCTCGTCATCTGATCCAAATGAATGTTGGCCGCATGAAGGATCTGATCAAAAAAGGCGGTTTGAACATATGTCTCAAACGTCATTTTCTGTGGGTTGATTCCCTTCCCCGTATCCGCAATCAATTTGATTGTCTCTAATTTCTGCTCTTCTTGCGCCGTCTGTTCGCGAAGGGTATTCCATTCCGAGATGACGTGTCTATGTCGAGACAAGGCATCTTGGGCTGTGATCAGCTGTTTCGACGCCTGCTCACTGCATTCAGCCACTTCCTTCACTTTCATCTCCATCTCGTGCAGGTCTGGTCGCTCCTGATTCTTCAGTTTTTCTTCAATCATCTGTTTATGGTGTCGGAGTCGAACACCTTCTTCCTCCTCACGTTGCAACTGTTCACGAATCATTGTCCGCTTGTCGATTTGATTGGCGTATGATTCATAGCGTTCACGCGTCAGATGTGATGCTTCTAGCTGATTGACCCAAATGGTCTGCTGGGCATCATACTGCTTCGATGCTTCAGTCAACTGTTCACGGATCAATGACAGTCGTTCTTCCTCTTTCCAAAGTGCTTTTTTCACCGTCTCAAACTCAAGGTCGTACGCTTCGACTTGTTTCATCAACATCGAGATGCGGTGCTCAAGGTCGGCTCGCTCGCGCTGCAACGCATCGAATGTCGTTTCTTCACTTTGACCGAGTGCGTACAGACTTTGTTGCGTCATTTCAAGTTCGGATACGACACGCTCCCGCTCTTCGAACTGTTGACGTCGCTCTTGCTCTAACTGTCGGATTTCTGCTGACAGTTGGCGAAGTGTCCGTTCGTTCTCTTGATGCATTCGTTCTTCCCGTTGCAATCGTTCTGCACGTGTTCGCCACTTATTGAGTTCTTCTGTGACATCGCCATTGAATTGAATGTCTTTCGAAGCTTGATCTAGTTCTTTTCGGACTGCTTCAAGTTGTTGATGAAGCGAACGATAATCCGCCCTCGCTTCGATTAAGCGTGTGGACAAATCATCAAGACGGGCCACGGCCGCATCCCGCTCCGTGATGTTCGTAACGGTTTCTTCGTGTTGTGGGATATCATGATGACGAGAACCGCATACCGGGCATGGCTCACCGTCTACAAGCGTCTCGCTCAGTTGTTTCGCTAGTATTAATTGTTCTTGCTGTGTAAACGTGGTGACCACTTCTTGTTGGGTCACGTACTGCCGTTGAACGTCTTTGCCCGTTCGTTCACATTCGTCGAGTTGTTTCGATAACTCACGCGCCTTTGTTTCAAGAGATGCCAGATGCACCAATCGGTCGACATGACGCTCGGCGTCGACTGCTCGTTCGCTAGGTTCAGACTTTATGCTGTCGACCAATCGCCGTTCTCTTTCTTGAAGTTCTTGTAACCGAACTTCTTTTGAAAACATGGCCAATTCTTTTGCACGATTCATCAATCGGTCACGAAGGGTCACGAGTGTGGCGCGCTCCTTGATTCTTGGCATCATCTCATCGACGATCCGAAGTCGCTCCTTACGAGAGATGACTTCTTCTTTGTCCGTTTCAATCGTTGGTTGTTGCTCCATTAACTTTGATTGAGAGGATTGCAAGTGCTCTAATTTTGTCGAAGAGGTCTGTTCTTCCATCGTCAACCGACGCACGAGTTGCTCTAACTCCTGTAACCGTTCAAAGACTGGACGAATGTTTGCCGCCACCTCTAAATTTGTTAGCAGTTCACGTGTTTCATTTCGAATCGATTCACCGTTTAAAAAGATTGCAAGTGCTCGATCGGTTTCTTCTCGCTCCTTGAACAGCGTGACGAGTGATTTTGCTTTCTCAAGCGCTTCTCTTGCCTCTTCCAGTGCTGTCGCATACAGTTGTTTCTGGGTTTTGGCCGTATCACATGTTGTCATCAGATATTCTTCACGCTCGTCAAGCCAACGTTGAATCTCCTCGATGGACTGGGTCGACACCTCTTCGATTGCTTCATCTTCGAGCTCTAATAACTTGAGTCGCGTCCGCTCGACCGCCCATTCCACTTGTTTTCGATACGCGCTATAGCGTTCACCCCACTTCTCCTGAAACGTACGATATGCCTCTGTTTTGAAAATGGATTGGAGGATTTGTTGTTTTTCATTCGAGTTCGAGTCGAGTAATTGTCTAAATTGGTTTTGAGGGAGCAACAAGATTTGACTGAACTGTTCATACGATAATTGTAAAATCGATTCGATTCGTTCTTGTACCTCGTTCACCTTCGTCGCCAGCGGCTTCCAACCGTCCTCCCATTCATAGAGGATGGCCTCGTGCGGAATTGGCGTCTTATTTTTCGGATGAGGTTGTTGCGGCTGTCTTACGATCCGATAGCGGTCACCTCGAATCGTGAACGAAAAATCTACTTCCGTCTTCAACTCAGGTTGTGCATACTGGCTTCTGAAGTCACTAGCATTTCGAAGCGACCCACTCGCCCGGCCATAAAGGGCAAACGTCATCGCATCAAAAATGGTCGTCTTCCCGGCGCCCGTCCGACCGCTGACGACAAACATCGAGCGACCAACCAACTGGGTGAAGTCAATCGTTTCACGTTCTGCATACGGTCCAAATGCTTGAATCATCAATTCAACCGGTCTCATTAGTCATCACCTTCTTCTATCATTTGCTTCACGGCATCTGAGGCAGTGCGATCATGTACGGCCTCAAAAAATTGGAGATATACCTCTTCTACTGACTGTCTTTCGAGCGTCTCGCGTTCAAACGTGGATGTCTGCTCCTGGCGACGTAACAGTTCCAATTCAAGATGAAGGATATTCGGATAGACAGTCCGAAGTTTCGCCATCGGATCATGAAGCGCCGTATCATCGGTCAATACAATTTTAAGGTAATCATCTGTCTTTTGTTGCTGATAATAAGTTGGGGCAAGGAGTTCGTTCAATGTTCCGGTGAGTTGTCGCATATCCCGCTCTGGTGTCAAGGCACGGCGACGACGTGTCCATTGACCGTCCCATTCCAGAACGTCGACGGATTTTTCATGATTGACCTCGGAAAACGAATATTTCATGAGCGACCCACTATATGCAATTCTTTCTGATTGAATCGCATCACGATTATGTAAATGACCTAATGCCGTATACGAAAAAGGCTCATATAACCCTTTTGCGACCTGTCCTGCCGTGCCAACAGATAGTTGACGTTCTGAATCCGTCTCCAGTCCTCCCGCTACAAAACTGTGACCAATCGTCACGGCATCTTTTTCGATCATACCGAAAGCTTCAATGACCGCCTCCAGTGCATCATGATGCGTTCGAATCGAGTCGATACCGAGGATATGCCGTACACGAGCCGGCTCAAGGAATGGAATCGGATAAAATGGGACTCCCGCTACATCAAGGGGACCAGATGTCGGGTCTAGCTTACCGACGATGTGAAGTCCTACTTGTCTCAATAACTTCGAACTATATTCGAGACGTTCTGCCGAATCATGGTTTCCGGCGATGGCTACGACTGGTATTCCGCGGTTCAAGACGAGCTCTCGCCACATCTCATCGAGTAAATCGACCGCCTCGACGGGAGGGACGGCTCGGTCATATAAATCCCCTGCGATGATGACCGCATCGGGTCGTTCCTCATCTACGATTTGTAAAAAAGAATGGAATAAGATATTCCGTTGATCTTCTGTCATATGTCGACCGTGGACGATCTTACCTAGATGCCAATCGGCCGTGTGAATCCATTTCATCACGTATCACCTCTCTTTCCTATTCTAGCATGAGTCATTCGTATGATTCGACGTCTTGACACCCGTTTTTGAAACAGCGAAAGTAAGAGGAGAGGAGGACTTCAAAATGAAATCATCAACATGGCAAACTTTTTTTCAATTATTCAAAATCGCGAATCCTCCGAAAAATCTATTTGTCGGAGCCATTCTGATCTCGCTCCTTCAAGCCGTCGCCTCACTGGCCATTCCGCTCATCTTGCAGCGTGTGGTCGACCGGTGGAGCAGCGACTTATTGACACCTGAATGGATCATCTATTTCGTCATCGCATTTTTGATTCAGGTCATCACGAGTGCCGTTTCGATTTATTGGTTACATATTGTGGGGCAACGGGTCGTTGCCAATTTACGCACGACCTTGTGGGACCATCTCGTCAAACTGCCGATTCCATACTATGACGGCATCAAGTCGGGGGAACTGGTGTCTCGGTTGAACAATGATACGACGACGCTTCAACAGTTGTTATCCGAACAAAGTGTCAGGTTGTTGACCTCCCTCGTCTCGGTCATCGGCGCCGTCGCCATCTTGTTCACACTCGATTGGCAAATGACACTCGTCATCTTGTTCTCTGTTCCGACCACACTCATCATTGTCATACCGCTCGGACGGAAGCTTCGGATTATCGCAAAAGAGACACAACAAGAACTCGGAAATCTTTCCGGCTTCTTCGCCGAACTGCTCGGTGAGATTCGACTCGTCAAATCACAAGCGACGGAACAGATGGAAGTGAAAACCGGCAAAGCAAAAATCGAGACACTGTTCGATTACGGGGTGAAGGAAGGACGAATTCAAGCGATCCTCATTCCCCTTCTCAATGTGACCTTGACCGGGATGTTGATTGCCATCCTCGGGTTCGGCGCATATCGAGTCTCGACCGGAGCTTTATCAACGGGCGAACTACTCGCCTTCATGCTCTATCTCTTCCAAATCATCACGCCGCTCATCACGATGAGTGAATTTTTGACAAGGCTTCAAAAGGCGCGTGGAGCAACGGAACGGATTGCTGAGTTGCTCGAAGTCCGTCCCGAACCATACAGCACACATGAAGAAATGATTCATCAGACGGCACTCTCATTTGAAGACGTTGCTTTCCATTATGGCACTGAACCCGTCATCCAAGGATTGACACTTCAAGTTTCACCAGGGGCGACAACCGCCATCGTCGGACGGAGTGGTGCAGGGAAAACGACACTTTTCTCACTTGTCGAACAGTTCTATTTACCGACGGCAGGGACGATTCGATATGGAAATCGGGAGATTCAAACATACGGGCGTGATACTTGGCGTCAAATCATCGGATATGTCGCTCAAGATTCACCCGTCCTTTCGGGATCTGTACGGACAAACATTGTGTACGGACTTCGACATGAAACGAGCGATGATGAAATCAAAGAAGCCTGTGAGATGGCCAACGCATGGTCGTTTATTGAAACGATGCCTGAACAGCTCGATACGGAGATTGGTGAGCGAGGTATCCGTTTGTCTGGCGGGCAGCGACAACGACTTGCTATCGCGCGAGCATTGTTACGAAATCCACAGATTTTATTGCTCGACGAGGCAACATCAAGTCTAGATTCAGAATCAGAACGCGTGGTCCAAGAAGCGTTAGACCGCCTGATGGTCGGACGAACGACGCTTGTGATTGCCCACCGACTCTCGACTGTCAGACATGCTGACCAGATTGTCGTCTTAGAAGACGGACAAATCAGCGGAATCGGGAAACACGAGCAACTTTTAACAGAGAACGCACTATATCAGCGACTCGTTTCACAACAATTATTAGGGGGACAAGCCACATGAAAACAATCGGATTTATCGGGCTCGGGGTCATGGGCCAATCGATGGTACGTAATTTGATGAAACACGGATTTGAAGTACAAGCATACACACGGACGAAAGAGAAGGCAGCTGCACTGTTAGAGGAAGGTGTGACATGGTGTGATTCGGTACAGGACGTTTGCCGAGACGCCGATGCCGTCATCACTATCGTCGGCTATCCGTCTGATGTCGAATCCATCTATTTTGGTGAAGGAAACATTCTTGATTCGGCAGAACCAGGTACATTATTGATCGACATGACGACGTCCTCACCGAAACTGGCTGAACGGATAGCTGAGACAGCCATTGAGCGGAGTCTCCTCCCACTTGACGCACCAGTAACTGGAGGCGATGTCGGCGCCAAAAATGGAACGCTATCGATTTTAGTCGGTGGGGGTGAATTCGCCTTCAATAAAGCGAAGCCTTTATTTGAAGCGATGGGACAATCGATAGAACGAATGGGATACGCAGGAAGCGGTCAATATGCGAAACTTGCCAATCAAATCGCCATTGCCGGAATCATGATGGGGAATGCCGAAATGTTAGCGTTCAGTAAACGAGCTGGAATTGACCCAGAGGCACTCGTTCGTACGATTCGTGGTGGGGCAGCAGGTAGCTGGACGCTTGAAAACTTGGTTCCACGCATGATTGTCGAAGATTATGCACCTGGCTTCTTCATCAAACACTTTATCAAAGACATGACACTTGCCATCGAGAGCGCACACGAGCTACAAGTGACATTACCAGGTCTCGAGCTCGCACATCGCCTCTATTCAATTCTTGAAAAGAATGGATACGGAGAGAATGGCACGCAAGCACTGATCGAGTATTATCTTCATCAAGACGTTTGAAACCGGATGTTTGTGGAATTAGTAGGAGTGAAGGAGGCGATTTTCGTGCCATGGAATATGAAAGACTATCCAGAATCACTGAAAAACTTCGATCCACTTGTAAAAAAGAAAGCCATTGATATCGCGAACGCATTACTCGCGCAAGGCTACTCTGAGACGAAAGCGATCCCCATTGCCACCGAGCAAGCAAAAAAGTGGCATGCGGATGCGTCGGAAGAGGAAAAACAAGATTTTGAAGACGCCCCAAACCCCAAAAAGTCAGATCAGCACGGAACATAAAACAACCGGTCGGGTTATCCGACCGGTTGTTTTGCTTGATAGGAGGCATTTAACTCTAAATAGAGTCCAGAAATCGCCGTTTGAAGATATGGTGTGACAAAGATATAAGCTAAGCCTCCAGTAAGAAGGACGAGCGCATACCATCCGATAAAACTCGCATAGAGCTTTAACATCGTCTGTTTGTGCCCTTTCATCATTTGGCGGCTTTTTCGCATCGCCTGGAATGCAGATAGGTCCGGCTCATCTCGCATGATAAATGGCGCGATGCGATACGTCAAATAGAACCAGACACCAGGTACAATCAGGAAAAGCATCAGAACGTTTAGACCTAAATAGAATACCGCATAATAGACCACGGCACGTGAATAGTCTTTAAGTGACCCGAACGATTCAATCAACAATCCGAACGTTGGCTTTTCATCTTTCGCCACCTGGAGAAACACCCAATTTTTCCCGAGCTCGATAGGTGCGAGCAGAACCGTCGCCCCGTAAAGAAGCGCCACCGATGTCAAAAGAACTTCGGGGTCGTTCGCCGAGAGATCAAGTCGGGTCGTGATCATCGCTTGAATGACCATGACAGTTAAGACGACGAGTAATGAAATGCCCCACTTCCCTGATAGCATTCGTAGCGCATATTGTTTGTAAACGGAAGATTGCATGAATTCACCTACATTTATTGTTTTCTCTCATTATAGCAAAAAAACAGTCTTCCGACTGTTTTCCGCATTGGCTCATCCAAGAAGTTGTTTGAACTTCACTTCATCGAGCTGTCCATTCGTTCGTACGCCATTTCCTATGTGTACCATCGCTACGTCAAGACGTTCTTGAAGAATCGGTAACGTTTCCACCGTGATCCCTGCACCAGGCAAAATTGTCATCTCGGCCTGTTCCTTCAAGGCTATCAAGGTTTCGATTCCTTCTAGTACAGTTTTGGCACCGCCTGAAGTAAGGAGAATATCTACTTCCGGATATTCATTCAACACATCCATCGCTTCAAAGACATCACGTGATGCATCGAAGGCACGGTGGAACGTGAGCGTCATTTCCCCTTTGTGCTTGATCACTTCCCCTAAGATCCGCTCGTCAATCGCGCCATCCTGTGTCAATGCACCGAATACGATTCCATCGACACCTAGCTCACGGCATAGACCGATATCCGCAAGCATAGTCTCGACATCATCCTCATTGAAATGGAACGAATGTGTATGGGGTCTTATCATCACATGCACCGGAATCGACACATGTTCGACCACATTTCGAATCGTTCCAAAACTTGGTGTGATGCCCCCGTTTTCCATATCCGCAATCAGTTCGAGTCGTTTCGCACCGAGTTGCTCAGCCTGAATAGCTTCCGTTAGTGTAGTGACAATCACTTCTACATTCATTAAATCGCTCCCTTTACGGTGCGAACTTCCAGTCCACACCATGTTCGGCTAAGACGCCTTTGAAATCTTGAGGCTCCGGAAAATCAGAGATAATCGCCGTCACCTTCGAAAAATCACAGACGCGATACCGTTTTTGTTGATTTAGTTGGGTATGGTCCGTCAGTAAGAACGTCTCGCGACTTTGTGACATCACCGACTGGGTGATACTGGCGAGGCCGAAAGCGTCACATGTTAAACCTAGTGATGCGTCGACCCCTTCGACGGACAAAATGGCAAGGTCGAACATGTATGTCTGTAGTTGCGCCAGGACCTGCTCACCTGTCGTCACGAGATGTTTCGGGTCGATTGTACCACCTAATAGCTGAATTTCGCCACCAAGCACACCTTTCGCCCGCTGTTCAAACAACGCCTTCGCCACCGTCAACGATGGCGTCACGACCGTCACATTGCGACCACGTAACCGGGAAGCCACTTGCTCTGCCGCGACCCCGTGTCCGATATATAATAATGTATCATCTGGAATCAACTGAAATGCGGTATAGGCAATCCGACGAATTCCATCCATGTTTGCAATCACGATAGGCTGAAAGGACATGCTCTGATGAAGGACCGCTCCCCCGTATACACGTTTGATTCGATGTTCTTTTTCTAATTCTTCTAAATAACGGCGAATCGATTCCCCCGATACGTTCAAACGCTCGATCAACTCGCTTGTTTTTACTTTGCCTTCTCTTTCGATCCATTCTACAATTTTCTGTTTACGCTCTTCACCGATTAAAGACACGTCCCTGCCTCCTCCACAATAATCTTTCCTTTTCTAGTGTAACGAACGCATGTAAATTTAACGTAAATTGAAAGTAAAGAACGAGCAAATCCAACATGTTTTTGTTTCTTTTTTGTGTAAATCAACGACAATACACAAAAAAAGGCACGCCCTTCACGGACGTACCTGCATGAGTCATGATTTCGGCTTGTGTTGAAACAGCGGAACTTTTGGTTCTTTTCCAGCACGTATACGTTGCCAATTGGTACGATGCTTAATAATAATGAACAATGCGAGTGGCACGATGACGATCAGGGGTAACCAATCTTTCGTCACGATGCTATAAGTCGTTGCCGTCACCAGTCCTACCACGGCGGCAGCCATCGAGGAGAGGGATACCATGCGCGAGGTGAGGAGAGTCACGATGAATGTACCGACGACGACAAAGAAGAACCATGGGAAGGCTGCCAACAAAACACCACCGCTCGTCGCAACCGATTTTCCACCTTTGAATTTCGCAAAGACAGGATAAGAGTGTCCAATCACTGCCGGAATCCCGGCAAGAAGCAGGCTCATCTCGCTTCCGAACAGTAGAGGCAGCAATGCAGCGACAAGACCTTTCCCCATGTCACCGAGTAAGACGAGGATTCCTGCCTTCTTCCCTAATACACGAAACGTGTTCGTCGTTCCCAGATTGCCGCTCCCATGTTCTCGAACGTCTACGCGATAGCCGAGCTTGCCGATGATGAGGGCAAACGGAATGGCACCAAGTAAATAACTTAAAATAATAATCATGATTTCTGTCACATATGGCATCGCAATTCCCCTTATTTCACAAATTCCGCAATATAGCGATCATATGGCTGATTCAATGCATGTACCTGTTTCGCATGCTCAATACCGATATAGCGTAAGTGCCATGGTTCGTACATATATCCGGTTTCTTCCTCAAAGGCTTTTTGGTAACGGATGATAAATCCATACTCGTGAGCATGATCTGCCAGCCATTTTCCTTCAACCGTTTCACCGAGACTTTGAGTCAGTTGATAGTTGACCGAGGCGCTCGATACGTCAATCGCAAGTCCTGTTTGATGTTCAGAATGACCTGGTGGTGCGGAATATTTCATGGCTTGTTCTTTGCCATCTCGTTCGACATAAGCATTGAAGAGATTGACTTGATAGGCGTATGAACGGAACGCACTCGTCCCTTTCAAATCAATTCCTGCTGCTTTTGCACCTTTCATTAGACCTTCAATCGCCTGAGCAGCTTCTTTACGTAACATTCGACGTTCACCGACTGTCGAGTCGACAAAATCAATGTTCGCCTCTACCAAATCACTCGGCTGATAGTCGGCGGGTAATGCAATTTTCTTGTTTACAAGAATCAATTCATCTAATTCCAAATTGGCCACACCATCCGTTTCAATCGGTTGACTAGGTGCCACAGGTTCTTCCTCTACTGGTTCGGTCTGCTGTTCAGACTCGTCCGACGTCTCCTCCTCAGAAGGTGACTCGGTGACTGTCTCATCTTCACGATCCGAAGTCGGTTCATTTGGTTCTGTCTCTGGTTCATCTACTGTTGATGACTGTGTTGTTGGTTCTTTCGGTTCAACTTGCTCGTTTGTCGTACAACCGGCTAACATGAACGTCAAGGCGCCGCAAACCATCAAAATCGATGGATAACGCATGCGATCTTCCCCTTTCTAGATAACAAAAAGTACCGTCAAGATATGATACCACACTGACGGTACGAAGACAGAAGATTCTTAAACAGGGTTCATGACGTTCAAATACATTTCATGCCATTTCGGGAACTCTCGATCAAGTCGAATCGGTTTGAAGTCGCCTCGTTTGACGACGACATGCGTTGTAGTGGCTGTGCCAACAAGTTCTCCATGTTGATTCGTCAACTCATAGCCGTAAATCGTTCTGATTTTTGAATATTGATCGACCCATACACGAACATGAACCGTATCACCATACGTCACGCTACGCTTATAGTCCATGGATACATTTGTCACAGGAGAGACAAATCCCGCTTCTTCCATATCTTTATACTCGACACCTAGTTGTCGTAACAATTCCGTGCGCGCAATCTCTAAATAAACTAAATAGTTGGCATGATAGACGATGCCCATCATGTCCGTCTCTTGATACCTTACTGGGATTTGAACCGTGTGCATTGAATCATCCTTCTTTCCTACGACAAGTATATTATAACTTACTCTTAATATCTACTACTAATAATTGCTGGAGTGACACATTCTCATCCTCCGTCGACACCAAACGATAGGACTGACGAGCAATCGATTCATCGATAACAGATAGAGCGGTGCGCGCGTTCGCATGTTTGATTTCATGTAAGCGAGTAGCTAATGCTTCAAGCGCATCTTCCTCCATCACATATCCGAACTGACTTGCGTAATTTTTTGCGATGTCCACTAACTGTTCTTGCGTATAGTCAGCAAAATGAATCGTCCGTTTCATTCGGCTACTAAGACCAGGGTTGGATTCAATTAATCGGCGCATCGGACCTTCGTAACCGGCAAGGACGACGACAAGATTCTCGCCATGTTTCGGCATTTCATCAACGAGTGTATCGATTGCCTCCCGGCCATAGTCGTTCGCCCCGCCGTTCAAACTATAGGCCTCGTCAATTAGTAAGACGCCGCCAAGGGCGTCACGGATCGCCGCTTTCGTTTTTTGAGCTGTCTGTCCCACATAGCCACTAACTAAATCTGCACGACTGACGACATTGACATGGCCTCGCTTCAAATAACCTGTCCGTTTCAACATCTGTGCATACAGATAGGCAAATGTCGTTTTACCGGTACCGCTGTTTCCGGTAAGTGTCACATGGAGCTGGACCGGCGCCGTCTTCAAACCGAGCGCTTTTCGTTTCTTCTGTATCTTGATGAGTGCTTCAATTTCAGCCAGTTGTGCTTTTGCATCTTCCATGCCGACAAGGTCATCTAACGATGTCGGACTCGATTCATCATCTGGCTGATCAAAGTCTTCTTCAGTCAAGAGCGCCATTTCGTCTAACGGAGCATCTGCACCGAAGCGGGAACCCTTCTTAAACATCGCATCAAGTAAAATGTTATGGACAGTCCGGGCATTTCCGAACGTCGAGTCGACCCGTTCTCTGTCGATTCGAGCAAGAAGTGATCGTTTCGCCTCTTCCGTCAGCACGTAATTGTTCTCTTGTGCCACTTTCTCACCGATGGCGACCAATTCTTCGTCACGGTAGTTCGGTAACTCGTAGTGATTCGACTCAGGGAATCGTGAACGTAAACCGGGGTTCGCCAAGAGGAAATGACGCATTTCTTCTGGATAGCCAGCTAGAATGACGACGAACTTGCCAGCATATTCGCCACTCGTCATCGCGGCGACGAGCGTATCGATGGCCGCTTGTCCGTAATCACTGCCACTCGCATCCTGACGCTTCAATGCGTATGCTTCATCGATGAATAAGACACCACCCTCTGCCTCTTTCACCTTGTTCATTACCTGCTCTTCCGTTTGCCCAACATAGGCACCGACAAGGCTCGAACGGTCAGCCTCGACAAGGTCCGGGCGTCCTAATAAGCCGAGTTCAAAGTAAATCTCGGCCATGAGTCTTGCTAATGTCGTCTTCCCGGTTCCTGGATTCCCTGTAAAGACGAGATGAAGGGATGGTTGATGTTTTGAAGAAAAACCGGCCTTCTCTCGTTCTTTTTGGAAAAGGAGGAAGCGATACCACGCTTTTACACGCGCTTTGATGTCATCGAGCCCAATCATGTCTTCAAGTGATTCAATCGCACTTGAACGTGCCTCGGTCGGACGGTCTGGTAGTAGCTCACAAATCGTGTGTAGCCGTTCTTTCACAAGGGAAACGCGCTCCCCGAAACGATGAAACGCTTCACGACTGAAATAGTTCCCTTGCATGGATGCGAGCAAGGAGGCGGTATCATCTTCAAGAGATGCGACCTCTTGCATCGCTTCGATGATCGCTTCAAACAGGTTTTCCAATTGTCCGCGCCATTCAGAATCACGTAAATCAGACTTCGCAGTCTCCACCTCATCATGGAGTTGGTCAAGTTGATCGAGCAACGCTGACGTTTTTGACTCGTACTCTGTTAAGATTTGAACCTTCATCGAGGCGTAATCGGCCTCTCGTAAGGTTGGCCAGTCGATTTGAAGCGCCTGTTTCGAACGACGCAACTGCTCATTCAGTTGAAACAGACGAAGCTCTGGAGGAAGTGCGTTCATCGCCTCCAACTCTTTTACCCAGCGGTTGAGTAACGGGTCCATCGTTTCCTTTTGTTTGAGCCGATGTGTTGCGAGCAGCCGCAAGGAACGAATTAATTCTTCTTGGTGCTGAGTCGCACGAGACCAATGTGCGTAAGATAACAAAGCCGCCTCGTTTACTTTTTCTCCAGCTTCCCAGTTCGTCAAGTCCGTTTGAACTTGTTCCACTTGAATTTGTTTCATCTTGTTCTCCCTTTCAGACGACAAGGGAGCCGACATCATGTCTGCTCCCCATCGGATTATCTTGATTCAAACGATGTCATCCGAATCGAATGGAATAACTTTCCGTTATTCCGCGATTCTGCCGCGAGCAAGATTCGTTCATGCGCATCGACATAATATGTGACAGTCTCTTTATTTTCTTCTTCACTAAAAATCGATGGATAGTTTTCAATCCACTCTTTCGGAACGGTCTCAGCCGATTCTGATTTCACATACGCTTGCGCGGTACGTCCGACCAAATCGGTTTCGCCTTCACTTGAACCGAGCGTCCCGTCATCGAGCCATTTACGAATCTGTTCGTTCGTTGCACGTGACAAGAATGGATGAGGTGCGACTGCTCCGGAGTTCGTCTCCTGTCGAAGAACTTCTTCCCCGTCCGGATTGAACTCTAAGTAGGTCTCTCCATCCCATTCAGCTTTCGCGCCAACATTTGGACCCGTCACGACTTCAGATACAAAATATCCGTCCTCATCATACGTGACAAGATACTCTCGTTCTTCGAGCTCTTCGCCTTCTTTTGGAAGTTTGCGTTCTTGATATCCGATCACGACATTCGAGTAGAATGGTTCGACTTTCTCTTCCTCTTCCCCGCTCAAATCCATGAGCACATAGAAGTTATAAGCGAGTAATGCCCCGACAATGAGGATGCCGGCCAATATCACCCAGCTCAACCGTTTTTTTATCTGTTGTTTCATAGCCTATCCTCCTCGTTTCTTCACTTACTATCCTACACTAGCGAGAAGGACAAGCAAAATATTTTTGACCGAAAAAGGGCCTCATCTGAGACCCTTTCGAATTAACCTAGTTTATCTTCATCTTTCTTTTGCATCTCTAGCCATTTATCTCGTTCATCCGGTTCGTCGGTAAGATCCTTGAATAAGGCAATCATCATAAAGATGAGCACGAAGATGAATGGGAAGGCTGCGAGAATCGCAACAGCTTGTAGAGCATCTAATCCACCAGCATACAACAATACGGCTGCGATTGACGATTGGATGATTCCCCAAGTCATTTTAATCCCCATCGGCGGGACGAGCTTCCCGTTCGATGTAAGCATACCGAGGACGTATGTCGCAGAGTCGGCCGATGTAATAAAGAATGTCGAAATCAAGAAGATGGCGATTACACTGAGAAGCGTCCCAAAACCACCGAACGTTTCAAACAGTGCGAACAGCCCGACTTCAGTACCGATTTCGTTTACTTGATCAATTAAGCTATATCCTCCGAACAAATCAGCCCAGATGGCCGAACCGCCGAAGACGGAGAACCATAATAATCCGAATGATGTCGGGACAAGTAAGATTCCGATGATAAATTCCCGAATCGTACGCCCTTTCGATACACGTGCGATAAACGTTCCGACGAATGGTGACCAAGAAATCCACCAAGCCCAGTAGAAGATGGTCCAACCGTTTACCCATTCACGTTCAACGGGTTCAAAAGCGGCTGTACGGAAACTCATGCTCGGGAGCTGCTGCAAATAAGTTCCGACCGTTTGTGTGAACAAGTCGAAAATGAAAGCTGTCGGTCCCGCAAACATCGTCGCTACAAGTAGGACAATTGCCAAGAAAATATTCGTATTACTTAAGATTCGAATTCCTTTGTCAAGACCTGTCGAAGCACTGATCATGTAGAGCACCGTTACGACGGCAATGATGATCAACTGTGTCACGAAAGCGTTCGGTACCCCAGGGATGAGGTAATGAAGGCCACCGGCAATTTGTTGAGCACCAAAACCAAGTGAAGTCGCTACCCCGAATGCCGTCGCAATGACCGCAAGGATATCGACCGTTTGCTTCACGGGTTGTTCGTAGCGGTTATGGACGAGCGAACCGATCGTCTCCCCAATCGTCGCGGGACGACCTTTTCTAAACGTCGAATATGCGATGGCGAGCGCAATCATTGCGTAAATCGCCCATGGATGGAAGCCCCAATGGAAAAATGCATAACGCATAGCAGTCCGTGCATCTCCTTCAGGTGTGGGGGAAGCGAATGGTGGTGAGTGGAAGTGGAGCAACGGTTCAGCCGCTCCCCAGAAGATGAGTCCAATTCCCATCCCGGCACTGAATAACATGGCAAACCATGATAAATAACTAAATTCTGGACGATCTGTATCCTTTCCAAGTCGAATCGAACCATATCTTGAAAAGATTAAAAAGATGGCAACCAGTAAAAACCCGGTGGCGCTCAAGAGATAGAACCAACCCATCCCGTTTGAGAGCCAGCCTTGTAACGTACTCGTCACGTTTAATAGACTGGCATTACCTAATAAACTCTCGGGGAAAAGTCCCCAAATCGTAAATAAGCCAGTTATGATTGCAGATACGACGAATACGGTCGTCACACGGCTTTTTCGTTCCATAAAATCACTCCTATTTAATTTTCTATTTTCATATACGTTTTCCACCCTAACATACTTTTGAAACAAGTCACAACCCTATGTGTACATAAATGTGTTGTTTACCGTCCAATAGATAGGTGTCTTGTCATCAAGTTGTTTCTTTGGGCTCCAGTGAAACAATCAATGTTTCATCGACCACATAGTAAGGTCTTTTTGGCAACGTTTTTAAATAACCCCCCTCTCGTAAACGGGTCAAATCGAGTTGAAGCGCGTTCTGAAATTTTTGTAACGGTAATTTCTTCTCCTGGTCCATATACAGATCGAGTGCCCGTTGCACTTGATCCATTTCATAAATGAGGTCGCGTTCATCTTCCGGTACGATATGAAACGTCTCTTTTGACATGAAGAAACGTTGTTTCGGGATTCCCGAAAGGTGATGTTTCAAGCGTTTGGTGTCGATTTCTTGCGAGTCATCCAGTAGGACAGTGCGATTCACACCTTTTGGCAGTGTCTGTTCATATTCGTGAATCGCCTGACGCAATTCTGAAAGGGTGATATCAATTTCTCGATCCGGTTCCACCTCTTTTTGTTGCGTCAATCTTTTCCACCAACTCTTTCCGAGCTTCACTTCCTTATCCATAAGCGCACCCCTCCCTGTCTTCCTGTTCCCGAATCTTTTAAAACTTTCACCTTAAAATTGCATATTCATGAAAAAAACCTTCCTTTTTTCAAAGGAAGGTCATGGACTAGCACTTATTTCAATTTGTTACGGAGAACCATTTGCAGGATTCCACCGTGACGGTAGTAATCAATTTCAACTTCAGAGTCGAAACGAGCGATGACTTTGAACTCTGTCACCGTTCCGTTTTCATGTGTCGCTTTTGCGTTCAAAATATCGCGCGGACGTACAGACTCATCGACTTGAATATCAATTGCTTCTTCACCAGTCAATCCGAGTGATTCAGCCGATTCACCGTCTAAGAACTGAAGCGGGAGCACACCCATCATAACAAGGTTCGAACGGTGAATCCGCTCGAAACTTTGTGCGATGACCGCACGGATTCCAAGAAGATTCGTCCCTTTCGCTGCCCAGTCACGAGATGATCCCATTCCGTAATCATTTCCTGCAAGGACAACAAGACCTGTTCCCTGTTCCTTGTACTTCATAGCCGCATCATACATTGGCATGATTTCACCAGTTGGCCAGTACGTCGTAAAGCCACCTTCAGTTCCTGGAGCAACTTGGTTGCGGATACGAATGTTTGCGAACGTACCACGCATCATGACTTCATGGTTACCACGGCGAGAACCATATGAGTTGAAGTCGATTGGCTCTACCCCTTTAGAAAGGAGGTATTGACCGGCTGGTGTCGTCTTCGAGAATGATCCAGCTGGCGAGATGTGGTCGGTCGTAACCGAATCCGCAAACTTCCCGATGACACGTAAGCCATTCAATGCATGAACCTCGCCCGCTTCTGGTTCGAGTTGTTCGAAGAACGGTGGGTTTTGGATGTATGTCGACTCATCTGAGAAGTCATACAAGTTTCCTTCCGGAACATCGAGTGCGTTCCAACGCTCGTTACCAGTGAAGACCGTTTCGTACTCTTTACGGAATGCTTCTGGTGATACGACGTCTTGGACAACCATTTTGATTTCATCGTTTGATGGCCAGATGTCTTTGAAGTATACTTCATTTCCATCTTTGTCTGTACCGAACGAATCATTAATGATGTCGAAGTTGACTGACCCGGCAAGAGCGTAAGCGACGACGAGCGGTGGTGATGCCAAGAAGTTTGCCTTCACGAGCGGGTGAACGCGCCCTTCAAAGTTACGGTTACCAGAGAGGACTGACGACACGAGCAAGTCGTTTTCTGTGATCGTATCTTCGACTTCACGGTCAAGCGGACCAGAGTTTCCGATACATGTCGTACAGCCGTATCCGACCGTGTTGAAGCCAAGTTCGTCCAAGTAAGAAGTCAAACCAGCCTTATCCAAGTAGTCCGTTACGACTTTCGAACCTGGTGCGAGTGATGTCTTCACGTATTTCGGAACGGTTAAGCCACGTTCAACGGCTTTCTTCGCAACGAGTCCAGCACCGACCATGACGTATGGGTTCGACGTGTTCGTACAGCTTGTGATGGCTGCAATCGCAACATCTCCCGTACTCATGTCGACTGCGCCGTCCTCGTACTTGACTGTCGCCGTTTTGTCGAGTTCAGAACGGTCAAGTCCGAAGCCACTGTTTCCTGCAGGAGCACTCAAGCTATCGATGAACGATGTTTGAACGTCTGAGAGGTTGATTCGGTCTTGTGGACGTTTCGGACCCGCAAGTGAAGGCTGGACTTTCGACAAGTCGAGTGTCAACACTTTTGTGAACGTTGGATCAGCTTGATCTGGTGTATAGAAGAGATCATTCGCTTTAGAGTATTCTTCGACGAGTGAAATCAACTCTTCAGAGCGACCAGTCGTACGCATGTAGTTCAATGTTTCCGTATCGACCGGGAAGAATCCACATGTCGCACCATATTCAGGCGCCATGTTTGCAATCGTCGCACGGTCTGAAAGTGGCATCGTGTGGAGCGACGGTCCGAAGAATTCAACGAATTTCCCGACAACTTTTTCATGACGGAGCATCTCTGTCACGACGAGCGCCACATCTGTCGCTGTCACACCAGGGTTTACTTCACCGATGATTTTGACACCCACGACGTCTGGCACTGGGAAGTATGATGGTTGACCGAGCATGCTTGCTTCCGCCTCGATTCCTCCGACACCCCAGCCAAGAACACCGAGTCCGTTGATCATCGTTGTGTGCGAATCCGTTCCGACGAGTGAATCTGGATAAGCAACTGTACCTTCTGCATCATTCTTCTCGAGGACGACAGATGCCAAGTACTCCAAGTTTACTTGGTGAACAATCCCCGTTGCAGGTGGTACGGCACGATAGTTGTCAAATGCCGTCTGAGCCCAACGTAAGAACTTATATCGTTCTTCGTTACGTTCAAATTCGATGTCCATGTTTTTCATCAATGCACCAGCGAAACCATATGCATCTACTTGAACTGAGTGGTCGACGACGAGATCGACAGGAATTTCTGGGTTGATTTTGTTTGGGTCTCCACCGAGGTCTGCCATCGCTTTACGAAGTGAGGCAAGGTCTACGACCGTCGGTACACCCGTGAAGTCTTGAAGTACGACACGTGCCGGTTTGAACGGTACGTCAATGTCTTTCGAGACGTCGGCAGTGCCCCATTTTGCCAAGTTCTCGACATGTTCTTTCGTGATGGCACGCCCGTCTTGTTGACGGAGAACCGATTCAAGAAGAACGCGAATCGAATACGGAAGACGGCTGATGTCCGTCAATCCTTCTTCTTCCAATTTTTTCAAACGATAAAAATCATACGATTGCCCGTTCGCTTCGAACTTTGTCCGAGATGCGAAGGCGTCTAAAACATTCGTCTGTTCCATTGCAATTTCCCCCTTTTTGAAAGCGCCGACCACACGACAATGCGTAATCGCTTACTTTTCACATATTTATCATAATACAAGTATAGCGTGACGTAAAATACATTCCGTCACAAATTAGTCATAAGTAAAACTTATCAAAACTAAAACGACTTACTTCACAACAAAAAAACACCTCAGAAACGAGGTGTTTACATCTTATTCTTCCGTACCGATCTCTTCGTTGACGTCAAGTGCCTCAACAAGCGTCAAGTCATCTGCGTGACGCTCAGCGAACCGTTCATATGTGAACTCGTTCGCGAACAGGAAGACCGGACGTTCCCAACGGTCTGTAACGAGCATGTTCCGTGAATCTTGGAACGGTTTCAATGCCTTCAACTCTTTATCTTTGACCCAACGAGCAACGCTATATGAGACTGGTTCCATTCGAATATCGACGCCATATTCATTGTTTAAACGATATTCGAATACCTCGAATTGAAGTTGTCCGACCGCGCCAAGATAAATCTCGTTATATTCGTTGCGATACACTTGAATCGCCCCTTCTTGCGCAAGCTGTTCTACCCCTTTGTGGAAGTGTTTCGACTTGAGCGAGTTGACCGGCGAAACGCGCATGAACAATTCCGGTGGGAAAGTTGGCAGCGCCTCAAACGCAATCTTCTGCTTCGATGTGGTGATGGTATCTCCAATTTGATACGTCCCAGAATCATAGATCCCGATGACATCACCAGCAAACGCTTGGTCGACTGTTTCTCGATCGTTCGCCATCAATTGTGTCGATTGGCTCAATTTTATCTTTTTCCCAGTACGAGTGAGCGTCACATCCATCCCACGCTCAAACACACCTGAACAGATGCGTACAAAGGCGATGCGATCGCGGTGTGCCGGATTCATGTTCGCCTGAATCTTGAAGACGAATCCACTGAAGTCTTCTGATGTCGGATTGATTGGACCGACGTTCGACTTACGTGCCTCAGGAGCCGGAGACATCTCTAAATAGTGATTCAAGAACGCAGTCACCCCAAAGTCGACGAGCGCTGTTCCGAAAAATACCGGTGTCAATTTACCGCTCTGGATCGCCTCGACATCAATCTCGTTCCCCGCTCCATCGAGAAGGTCGATCTCATCGCGGAGGTTCATCAAGTTCTCTTCCGACAAATGATCGGCGAGAATCGGATCGTTCACTCCGTCCTCACCCAGTTGAAGTGTCGACTTCTCCCCACGAAACAAGTGGACCTCATTTTTCATTCGGTCGTAGACACCTTCAAACTGCATTCCACTTCCGATTGGCCATGTAATCGCGACAGAAGGCATGCCTAACACTTCTTCGAGCTCTTCCATCAATTCAAGCGGATCTTTTGCCTGACGATCCAACTTGTTCATAAATGTGAAGATTGGAATCCCACGCATCCGACAAACTTGGAATAGTTTTTTCGTCTGTGTTTCAATCCCTTTCGCAGCATCAATGACCATGACCGCGCTATCGACTGATGTCAACACGCGATACGTGTCTTCACCGAAGTCATTGTGTCCTGGTGTATCCATGATCGATACAACCTTGTCTTGATAGATGAATTGCATGACAGACGATGTGACCGAGATCCCACGTTGTTTCTCGATTTCCATCCAGTCAGATTTTGCGTGTTTTGAGTTTTTGCGCGCCTTGACCGTACCTGCCTCGCGAATCGCACCACCGTGCAAAAGTAATTTTTCTGTTAATGTTGTTTTCCCCGCATCCGGGTGAGAGATAATGCCGAATATCCGACGTCTCTCGACTTCCTGTTTCAATTGGCTCATATAGGATAGACCTTTCCTTTCTCGTCTCAGTTCATGCTTATTCTCGTAGCAACGCTATCTATTCTAACGAAATCAATTCGGTTCGTCTATCCTAATGGGACGTACGCCTTTTGCAAATGGATTCTTTTTTGTATACTAACGATGAAAGCAAGTGAATGTATAGAACGGGGGAAAGACGATGCCAGAAAACTTGATGATGTATTTCATTGTATTCTGGGGATTCGTCATGATTGGACTCATGACGATTGGCGGGTACTTCATGTTTCGTAAGTTTTTAAAACGAATGCCAAAAGAAGATGGACGTTCCCTACTTGACATCGAAGATGATTATATAGAAAGAACGCGTCATCTCTGGACTCCGGAGACGCGGACGCTATTAGATCGTCTCGTCACACCGGTACCCGAGTTGTTCCGCGACGTCGCGATCCGAAAAATCGCAGGTAAAATCGGTCAATTCGCGCTTGAATCGCGTGCAAAAAAAATGACGACCGAACTTGTGGTAAAGGGTTACATCGCCGCAACGCCGAAGCGCGATCACAAGTTCTTAAAGAAAGCGCTAACCGAAGAACAGATTGATTGGACGCCATATGAACACTATTTTCAGCAGTAGACTCTATCTCATTCAGATAGAGTTTTTTATTTGTCGAATTGTGCGATTCGCCTAATGGGTCAAAAGTACCTTTTCTCGAGCTTTATATTACATCGAAATAACGTTCACGAATTAGACAATATTGAAAACGCTTACAGTAAATTGGTATGACCAATATTAATATAACGTCTTTCATTTCGACACGAAAAAAAGGAATGACTGAATTGTTTTTCACAACGCATAATGGATTTATCTTACAGTCAAGGAGGGTCTATTATGCATGATGTGACACAAGTTTCACAAGCGACAAGCCATCAATCTGCCCACATGATTACCGAACATGAGACATTTCATCGGTTAATGCGGGAAAAAAATCGCTTCATCGTTCCAGCTATCATCTTCTCACTCATCTTTTATTTCACACTCCCGATTCTGACGAGCTATACGACGATCTTGAATACACCACTCATCGGGGACATCACTTGGGCTTGGGCGTTCGCCTTTTCCCAGTTCATTATGACCTGGACACTTTGTGTACTTTATAGTCGACGTGCCCGTCGCTTTGACGCACTCGTCGAACAATTGAAAGACGAGGTGAGATCATGAATTGGACCGCGATCGCCCTCTTTATCGCCATTGTCGGACTCACGCTAGTGATTACATACTTTGCAGCAAGAAAAACAAAAACTGCCAGCGATTTTTATACGGCAGATGGTGGATTGACCGGATTTCAAAACGGTCTTGCCATTGCAGGCGACTATATGTCTGCCGCATCGTTTCTCGGAATTGCAGGTATGATTGCGCTTGCGGGATTCGATGGTTTTTTCTATTCAATCGGTTTCCTCGTTGCCTATCTCGTTGTCCTCTATCTCGTCGCCGAACCATTGCGAAATCTTGGGAAATATACGATGGCAGACATGATTGCGGCACGTTTTAACAAGCCTCGCGTACGTGGTGTCGCAGCGATGAATGCGATTGTCATCTCCATTTTTTACATGATTGCGCAACTCGTCGGAGCGGGTGCTTTGATTGAACTGTTACTCGGAATCCCTTATACGACAAGTGTCGTCGTCGTCGGAATCTTAATGACAGTCTACGTCGTTTTCGGTGGCATGACGGCCACTTCTTGGGTACAAATCACAAAAGCCGTACTTCTGATGATTGGGACGGCAATCATTTCATTTCTCGTGTTCGCTCGTTTTGATTTCTCCGTCACGACGATGTTTAATGAAGTCAGCAAAGCGACCCCACTCGGAAGTGACTTCTTGAACCCTGGGAACAAGTTCAAGCTACCGCTCGATACCATTTCATTAAACATGGCGCTCGTGCTCGGTACGGCAGGGCTCCCTCATATTCTGATTCGCTTCTTCACCGTCAAAGATGCACCGACTGCTCGGCAATCCGTCGTCTATGCGACATGGATCATCGGTGCATTTTATATCTTGACCATTTTCCTAGGTTTCGGTGCCGCAGCATTCGTCGGACGTGATGCCATTCTCGCTGCAAACCCTGCCGGCAACATGGCGGCCCCTCTTCTCGCGCAAGTGCTCGGTGGTGACCTCTTGTTCGCTTTCGTTGCCGCAATCGCGTTCGCGACAATTCTTGCCGTTGTCGCTGGACTCGTACTGTCAGCTGCTTCCGCCTTCGCCCATGACTTCTACGGACATATCATTCGTAAAGGGGAAGCGACAGAAACTGAACAAGTGAAAGCCGCGCGAATCGCTTCAGTTGCGGTCGCCCTCGTCTCAATGGGACTAGCCTTTTTCGCCCAGTCGATGAACGTTGCATTTCTTGTCTCGCTCGCTTTCGCCGTTGCGGCGAGTGCGAACTTACCTGTTATCCTCTTTACGATTTTCTGGAGACGCTTCAATACAGGTGGCGCCATTTGGGGAATGGTCGTCGGCTTGTTCTCCTCACTGATTCTAGTCGCACTCAGTCCGAACCTGTGGGCTCCGGACGGTTCGGCCATTTTTCTCGGTGAAGCCCTTTTCCCGCTATCCAATCCCGGGATTGTATCAATCCCCCTTGGTTTCATCGCTGCCGTGATTGGTACACTGGTCACGAAATCAGATGAAGTTGCTGGCAACTATGAACGTGTACTCGTCAAGGCGAACACCGGAATCGACGCGGAGACAGAAGTCGCCGCTACGAAAGCAGATTAAATAAAAATGGAGTGGCTCAACGCCACTCCATTATTACGTGATTGCGATTCGTTTATATTTTTGATACATGGCGATTCGCCACGGGACAATCATCCCCCAAGCAATCAAATAGAACAATCCGCCTGTAGAGAATAAATCGACCTCATGACCGACCCAAACCTTCATTGCTGTACGGATGGCAAGGAGTGCGAACACGACCACAAAAAATGCTTTCGATCGCGAGAGATACACTTCGCCGTCCCGTTTTTCAAAATTGGATGTCTTAATCAAAAACAGACTGAAGATGAGTCCGACCGCAAGGGCCTCAGCCACTTCGACCCATGATAAGCGAAACGCGGGAATCAAAAACTGAATCATCCCGGTCGTCATCGCAAGTGGTGGAATTAAAATTTTCTTCGCATTCGTCGGCTTTGCCGATGCTTTTACACGAACAAAGCTCGCTACGATACCCATTAACAACGCGACGAGAGTCGACCCCCATAACATTGACATCTCGGTCAACCCCTTAAAATCCGGTGAATCCGACAAGCTCGCTCATCCATGCAGCGAACCGATTCATTCCGTCAAAATATAATAGTACGCCGAACGCCATCATCAAATAGCCTCCGACTTTTGCTACTTTTGCACTGTTGCGTGCTAAGTACTTGATCTTGCCAACGAATGCGACCATTACCAAAAATGGAATTGCAAACCCGATGACATACGCCAACATATAGCCGAGTCCTTGACTCGGGTTCGTGGCGGCTAGTGCGATCACACCAGCTAAAATCGGACCTGTGCACGGTGTCCAGCCTGCCGCAAATCCAATACCAATTAAAACGGTTCCAAAATAACCGCTCTTTCGTTCGCCGATATCCATTTTCTTTTCACGCATCATAAATTGCGGTTGCCATAAGCCCGCCAAAAAGACGCCGAACACGAAAATCAAAATGGCGCCGAACATGCGTAGACTGTCCTTGTATTGGATGAAGACGTCTGCAATCAATGAAGTCGACAATCCTAGTACGAGAAAGACAATCGAAAAACCGAATAAGAACGAAAATGTGTGGAACCAAGCTGTACGCTGTTTTAATCCTTCATTTTTTAACTCAGATACGGAAACCCCAGTAATATACGAGAGAAAGACCGGATACAACGGGAGCGTACATGGTGACAAGAACGATAAGACGCCCGCCCCAAATGCGAGCCATAATGTGACTTCCATGACGATTTCCACCTTTCACGACCATTATAGCGAAAACCTATTTAAATTGCTCGAATCTTTTCTTTCAAACCGCAACATCATTTTGTAATTTTTGAAATGGAAATGAAACTTGTCATCTGTAAACGGAGGTGCTAAGATTTGGATATTCCAGTTCACAAAATTCTAATTTACATGATGGGGGAACGAACGTGGCAGTCACCGCAGCAGATACACTACACCAGGCCATTGAACAAAAACGTGATGAACTGTATAAAATCGCGTCAAAGCATTCTTGGACCTCACCCGAAGTCATTTCAGTAAGCCAAGAACTTGACTCTTTAATCACTCGTCATGTCCTATCAAAGCATAATAAAGAGAAACTTCATTCTTGAAACTTGACAGCTCGTCACCTTGTGTGGCGAGCTTTTTCCATGGAAAAAAGGACACCTGAATAGGTATCCTTTCCAAATCAAGACATCAGACGTTGTCCGGATTGCAGTTCATACATCTTTTTGTACAGTCCGTCTTGTTTCAATAACTGTTGATGATTGCCGCGTTCCACGATTTCACCACGATGCAAAACCAAAATTAAATCTGCATCTTGAATCGTCGACAGGCGGTGGGCGATTGCGATTGTCGTCCGACCGCGACGCATCCGATCGAGCGCGGTTTGTACACGCTCCTCTGTTTCGGTATCGATCGAGCTCGTCGCTTCATCGAGAATAAGCACTTTTGGATTACGTGCGACCGTACGGGCAAATGCGAGCAATTGACGCTCCCCGCTTGAGAACGTCGCTCCACGCTCTCCGACGACATGGCCATAGCCAGCGTCCAACTTTTCAATGAATGTATGAGCTTGGACGAATTCAGCAGCTTCACGCGCGCGCTCAGAATCGATGACTGGATTGAACAGCTTCAAATTCTCTTCGATTGTTCCCGTAAATAAGAATGGGTCTTGTAGGACAAGCCCGACTTGTTGACGAAGCTCTTGCTCCTCGAACTGTTCGAGCGGTTGCCCGTCAATCGTGATGCGACCAGATTCATATGGATAAAAACGTGTCAACAAATTGATGATTGAACTCTTACCGCTCCCAGTATGACCAACGAGCGCAACCGTCTCACCTGGTTTAGCAACGAAAGAAATCTGTTTCAACACGTCAACTTCTCCGTCGTAACTGAATGTCACATTTTCGAACCGAACTTCCCCATCAGTGATTCGTGCTTCACCAGGCATCTGTTTACCTGGAGCCGGCTCATCCGTATCTAAAATTTTGAAGACACGGTCGGCTGATACGACGGCTTGTTGAAATTCGCTTAATCGTTGCATGATATCAAGCACGGGACGGAAAATACGTTCAATATAGCTGATGAAAGCATACACGACCCCTACTTGAACTTGTTCACTCATCGAGAGTACCCCGTAATAACCGAGCAGACCGATGATGGAGAAGGCGAGAAGCAATTCGATAATCGGGCGGAGTAACATGCTATCGAGTTTTAAGTTCCGATATCGTGCCTCCTGATGCGCTTCGTTCGTCTCTTCGAACTGACGAATGAGACGCTCTTCTTGACGAAATTGTTGAATGATGCCCATCCCATTGATGGATTCGTTCAACTGGGCGTTGAGTTGTGACAACAAATCCCGCACTTGCGCGAAATATTTCGTCGAGAAACGACGATACGCCCAAATGATAAGCCAGAAGAGAGGCAACAAGATGAGTCCCATCGTCGCGAGCGGGGGCTCCAAGATGTAGAGGAAGATATACGTCCCAATCAACTGAACGGCAGACTGAACGAACGTACTCATCACCCCGACATAGAGCTCTTTTACGGCCTCCGTATCATTCGTGATACGCGATACAAGGACTCCCGCTGGTGTGCGGTCAAAGTAGGCAAGTCGCATCCCCATAACGTGACGGAAGATGTCCATCCGAATGTTTTGCACAATTTTTAAGGCGATTTTTTGAAAAGATATGGATTGCAGATAGTCAAATACAATCGCCGACAAATGAAGCACCATATAGACAGCAAAAAGAGCGATGACCCAGTTCGTCGGGTAGACACCTGGTGTGACGAATTCATCGATAAACACTTTGATTAGAAACGGTCCTGCCAACTTTGCACCTGTCGCAATCAAGAGAAATACGAAGGCAACACTTAGCGGTTTTCCGTACCGTTTCGCGTAACTGAGCAGGCGCTTGATGACTTGCCATTCTTGGACATCATGTTTCATCGTGTCCCCCCCCTTCTACAATCGCTTCAAGTTGCTGACGATCATATGTCTCACGATACCAGCCCGTCTCTTGAAGCAATGCCTCATGGCGACCTCTTTGAATGATGTTTCCGTCCTCAATCACGAGAATCTCGTCAGCGTGTTCTACAGCCGAAAGACGATGTGCGACAATGACGCGCGCCTGATCTGGATTACCGACTCGAAAATGCTCGATAATCGACTCTTCCGTTTTCGCATCGACCGCAGATAGCGCATCATCTAATATCAATACATCCGCCGCTGTCATAAGCGCCCGCGCGATGGAAATCCGTTGTTTTTGCCCTCCTGATAATGTGACTCCACGTTCACCGACGAGTGTCGCATATCCTTCCGGAAGACGGACAATATCTTCATGCACCTCAGCAACCTTAGCTGCTTCGATGATTTCTTCCATGCTCGCTTCAGGCCTTCCGAACGCGATATTGTTCGCAATCGAATCCGAGAACAAGAAATGATCTTGTGGAACGACCGCAATTTTATCCATCAGAAGTGATTTTTTCACTTGGCGGATGTTGATCCCACCGATTTTAATCTTTCCATCTTTCACATCATACTCACGCGTCAATAGACGGACAATCGTCGTCTTCCCTGCACCTGTTCTGCCGACAATCCCGATTGTTTTTCCACGTTCAATCCGAAAATGGACATTGTGGAGCACAACGGTCTCGTCATAGGCGAAGTTTCGAATATCGACCTCCACCTCTGAATGAGAAAGGGTCGTCGCAGCCATGCGGTCGTCTTGAATCTCAGGTTTGACGGCGAGCATTCGCTCAATTCGGTCGTAAGACGCGCGTCCACGCTCCACGATATTGAACAACCATCCAAAGGCTAACATCGGCCATGTCAACAGTGCCAAATAAGCTGTGAAGCTGACAATCTGTCCAATCGTCAATTCGCCTTGTTCAATCAAGACGGCTCCATACCCGACCGAAAGGATATAAGACAATCCGACAATTCCGAAGATGGTCGGGTCGTATAAGGCATCAATCTTCGCGACTCGTACGTTTTTCGCCATGACTTCACTCGATAAGTTCTCAAACGATTCCACATC
Organism: Exiguobacterium sp. s132; assembly: GCF_018617235.1. GTDB lineage: Bacteria > Bacillota > Bacilli > Exiguobacteriales > Exiguobacteriaceae > Exiguobacterium > Exiguobacterium profundum. Next base: position 941,326 of record NZ_JACSJU010000001.1, read on the forward strand.
CCGATCGACTTCCCCCGTCGACTTTAAGACACGGACGCCACTGACGCTTTCCTGCACTTTGTCATTCAATTCTGAAAATGCCGCTTGGGCGACCCCGAATCGGCTATGTAACATCTTTCCATATCGCGTTGTCAAAGCGACCATGATTGGTAACGGTAGTAAGGCGACGAGCGTCAATTTCCAGCTGATTGTTGTAATCATCGTGATGATGACGAACGTCCCAAGTGTCACGCTATCGACGAGTGTTAAAATCCCCGCACCGGCCGTCATCGATACGGCTTGTACATCATTTGTCGCATGGGCCATCAAATCACCGACCCGTGACTTTTTATAAAATCGCTGATCAAGATCTGTGAAATGCCGATATAGTTGGCTACGAAGCATTCTTCCTAGACGAATCGATGCGCCGAAGATAAAATAGCGCCAAAAGAAGCGGGCGACATAATTTCCAATCCCAACAGCAGCAAGTCCCCCTAATAACAGCCAGAGTGTGTCGGACGAAAGCGAACCACGGTTAATCTCATCGACAATCCGTCCGATGATGCGTGGTGGAATCAGTTCTAGACCAGCCACGAAGATCAGTAAGACGATGCCGAGCGCGTACGTCTTCCACTCAAGACGCAAAAACCAAGATAATTGTTTGAATACACGAATGTGAAACGCCCCCCTTTGTCTTTAGATGAAGATTATTCATTAATCGTAGCGAAAGTTTGTTCGATTGTCTAACAAAAAGAGGAAACAAAAAAGCACTTCGGGAACCGAAGTGCTTTCGTGATTGATTATGATTTCTTTTCGTTTTTCATCTGCACGTTCATGGCGCGCATCACTTGGTTGACTTTCTTCTGTGATGGCTTTTGACCCATCTGCATCATCAACGTACGAATCATATCTTCATTGATTGGCGGGTTCTGTTCAAGGTAGTTCATCATGTATTTACGCGCGATAAAGAATCCAATCGCGATACCCCCGATGAGTGCTGCCACGACAAGAAGAATCCAGAATAATGTACTCAAGGCTTTACCTCCTCTACCATATGAAACATCGTTTTTTACTATACACTAAATTGAACAACTTCGCTAGTCGTCCAGAAAAAAAGTGACGGCCAAACGATTGGCCGTCACAACAATCTAACTAGAGATTAAAGTGATTTTACTGCATTGACGACGTTGTCGACTGACATGCCGTATTCTTTCATGAGGAGGTCACCAGGTGCAGATGCTCCGAACTTGTCGATTCCGAGTACCTTACCACCGAATCCTACATATTTGTACCATCCAAGTGTCGCACCCGCTTCAAGTGATACACGTTTCGTGACTGAAGATGGAAGGACAGATTCTTTGTACTCTGCAGATTGCGCTTCGAAGAGTTCCCATGATGGCATCGAGACGACTGCCGCTTTCACGCCTTCTGACGCGAGCTGTTCACGCGCTTCAACGAGAACGTGTACTTCAGAACCTGTACCGAGCAAGAGAACGTCTGCATCTTTCGATTCACCTGCAACGACGTAAGCTCCTTTTGCTGCCGTTTCAATAGATGTACCTTCGAGTTCTGGTAACGCTTGACGAGTCAAGACGAGAAGTGAAGGAGTCGTTTTCGATGTCACCGCTTGTTTCCAAGCTGCAATCGTTTCTTTGCCGTCAGCAGGACGAAGAACAGAGAGGTTCGGCATCGCGCGGAAGCTCATCAAATGTTCGACCGGCTCGTGCGTTGGACCATCTTCACCGACTGCGATTGAGTCGTGCGTCAAGATGAACGTCGATGGAAGTCCCATAAGTGCTGCGAGACGGACTGCAGGACGGAGGTAATCCGAGAAGACGAAGAACGTCGCACCGTAAGGAAGAACACCACCGTGAAGGGCCATACCGTTCACAGCTGCCGCCATCGCGAACTCACGAACACCGAACCAGATGTTACGACCAGCTGGGTCTTCATCGAAGTCTACCGCACCTTTGATCATCGAGTTGTTCGATCCAGCAAGGTCAGCCGAACCACCAAAGAGTGTCGGTACTGCTTTTGCGATTGCGTTCAACACTTCACCGCTCGTTTGACGTGTTGCTTTTTTCGAACCGATTTCGAAAGTCGGCAACTCGCTATCCCAACCTTCAGGAAGGTCATTGTTCATCGCGCGCTCGAACTGTGCTCCGAGCTCAGGGTGTGCCGCTTTATACGCTTCAACGAGTTCGTTCCAGTCTGACTCATATTTCGCGCCAGGCTCGACAACTTTCTCGTTGAATAAGTCATATACTTCGTTTGGAACGTAGAATGACTCGCCTTCCCATTTGTAGAACTGTTTCGTCAATTCGATTTCAGCGTCTCCAAGTGGCGCACCGTGTGATGCCGATTTACCCGACTTGTTCGGTGAACCGAATCCGATGACCGTCTTGACTTCGATCAATGTCGGCTTCGACGTCTCTGCTTTCGCAGCATCGATCGCTTTTGCAATTGAATCGATGTCCGTTCCGTCTTCGACACGAATGACTTGCCATCCGTAAGCGTTGAAACGGTCTTCTACGCTTTCAGAGAACGACTTATGAAGGTCGCCATCGAGAGAGATATCGTTTGAATCGTAAAGAACGACGAGTTTACCGAGCTTCAAGTGACCTGCGAGGGAAGCCGCCTCCGCAGATACACCTTCCATCAAGTCTCCGTCACCGCAAATGCCGAACGTGTAGTGGTCAACGACGTTGAACTCGTCGCGGTTGTAAGTCGCTTCTAAGTGTTTCTCTGCCATGGCCATCCCGACAGCCATCGCAATCCCTTGTCCAAGTGGGCCCGTTGTCGCATCTACCCCAGCCGTGTGGCGGTACTCAGGGTGACCAGGTGTCTTCGAGTCCATTTGACGGAATGATTTCAAATCGTCCATCGACAAATCATAGCCAGACAAGTGAAGGAGCGAATACAAGAGCATCGATCCATGACCCGCTGAGAGCACGAAACGGTCACGGTTGAACCAGTTCGGGTTTTTCGGGTTGTGACGCATTTTATCTGTCCAAAGTGTAAACGCCATCGGGGCAGCGCCCATTGGCATCCCTGGGTGACCAGAGTTCGCTTTTTGGACTGCATCAATTGAGAGCGTCCGAATCGAGTTAATCGCTAATAATTCTTTAGTAGTTGTTTCCACTAATTTCATCCTCTCTGTGTTAAGAAGGTTTTCTACCCGTCATATTTTATCATACTCAATCGTGTGTCACAACTAATTAATTAGTATAACACATTTGATGAAATCGTTTCCTTCTATTGCATGAAATAGCATGTAATCCGTTCGTCTGATGCGTGTTCGTGTATAACAAAAATGCACATCCTATGCGAAATAGGATGTGCATTCGGTATCACTCACCGCGATAGCGTTTTTGATCTTCTTTCAACTTCTCTGGTGTAACGTCATTTCCATCTGGATCGACGACTTTCATACCCATCATTTGTGATTTGAACGATTGACGAAACGCCTTCAAATATTCTTGACGCAAGTCTTGTTGCTCGTTCATTTCTTCTTCAGACAGTCCTTCTGTCTTCGCTTTGTTGGCGAGGAAGTTGATTCGCTCCAATTGTCCTGGTGCTAACATATGACTCGCCCCCTCTCTAGTGAATTTGTTCTTATACTTTACAAAATCAGAGAGGAAGAATCAAGTTTCAGCAACCGACTGGTGCTCAAGATATCGTCGATTGACCGTTGCCTTCGAGACCTCATAGCCAAATCCACGTAGCGTCGCCGCAATCTCAGCGAACGTCAAGCCACGTTCACGCAATTGGATAATCTCTTCGATTGGCACTTCAATTCGATGTCGCCCACCTTGATCATGATTTTGAATGTTGCGCTGTGGGTTAAATCCGTTAGCGACCGCACGACGCATCCCACGCGAGATTTTCGCATTGTGAATTTTTCGTTGATATTCTTCGACAACACTGACAATCTCCAATACCATCTTCTCTGCATCGGAAACGACATAGTCCGACGTAGACTGCATCGTCAGCAATCGCACGTCATGCTTCATTAAAGTATGCAAGATCGCAATCTTAGCATTCCCTCGTCCTAAGCGACTGTCGTCCGTGACGAGCACGGCATCGAGCTGAGAAGTGGATACATGGTCCAGTAAATCAAGTAGCCCTTGTCGATTGACTTCATAACCGCTCTCTTGCTCTGTGATGACATCTATGACGTCGGCCCCTAATCCCGAAGCCAGCTGCTGTAATTCTTCGACTTGCCGACTGAGTGATGTCTCTTGGGTAGACTTGTTCGTCGATACCCGGCAATAGATGACGACCCGCATCGCACCACTCCCTTTCATTGCATTCATTTGTTACGATACACAGTTTAAGATTGGTTCGCAATGAAGAAAGATCACTCAGCGGCATACCATTTCATTTTTCGTTCGTTATGCTCTTCACGCTCTGCCATGATCTGTGCTTCGAGTGATTCTGCTTCGACGTACGCAACCTCTTCTTCGATTGTCCGCTCTGACGTGACGACCGGATCGACAACTTTTGGTTCCCCTCGCATTTCACCAGCCAAATAAAAAGCGAACATCCCGACTAAGAGCATCCCGACTAAAATGATTCCGTTGAGTGTATCTTTCATGATTACATTGCCTCCTGTATAAGAATATATGTTCGTTAGAACGTTTGTTCGTTTATCTGTTCTCATCATAAAACAAGAACCCGTGTTCGGTCAATACAAAAAAACGAACGAATGTTTGTACGCTCATGTGTTCTTGTGTTACACTAGACACATAAAGAATAGGATGCGATTGCAGGTTATTCGATTATATCGAGGTGAACATAATGAAAAAAATGTCAGCGCGACAACAGCAGATTCTTGATTTCATCAAAGACGAAGTACGGGCAAAAGGTTATCCGCCTTCTGTTCGTGAAATTGGAGAAGCCGTCGGTCTTGCATCTAGTTCGACCGTACACGGTCATCTAGATCGTTTAGAGAAGCGTGGATTGATTCGTCGAGATAAGACGAAGCCTCGCGCAATTGAAATTTTGACTGAAGATATGCCGACAATGGAAGAGCAAGAGTCCGTCATGTACGTACCGGTCATCGGGAAGGTCACTGCCGGGACACCGATCACCGCCATCGAGAACGTGGAAGAGCACTTCCCTCTTCCAGCACATATCGTCGGGTCAGATAATGTATATATGTTGTCTGTCTCTGGGGATTCGATGATCAATGCAGGAATTTTAGACGGAGACCGGGTGCTCGTCCGCCAGCAGAGCACGGCCGACAATGGAGAGATTGTCGTCGCCATGACGGAAGAAGGCGAAGCGACCGTGAAGCGAATTTACAAAGAAGCTTCGAAGGTCCGCCTTCAACCGGAGAACGACGAGTTAGAAGCGATGTATTTTGACAACGTCTCGATTTTAGGGAAGGTTATCGGTGTATACCGGACGATTCATTAATGGCTAGTGGCAAGACCCATACCCGTACGAATCTCGTGGCAACCGGAGCACTCGCGGTTGCCACGCCTTTTCTTGAAATCGATGTTCCGTTCTCATTGATCATCGGTGCCATCATCGGTACACTCTGGCTCTCCCCGGACCTCGATTTGAAATCAGACGCCTATTATCGATGGGGACCTCTCAAACTGATTTGGCTCCCTTACGTAAAGCTCATGCCGCACCGTTCGCTCTTCTCGCACTTACCTGCTTTGAGTGATATGATTCGGATTGCATATATCGGGTTCCCGCTCGTGCTGCTTCTGCCCTTCACGGCTTACGAAGAGGAAATCCGCTCATGGGTCGACATTCATGGCATGTCCTTCTTTTTAGGGCTCGTGTTTGCGACGACACTGCATACGACGCTCGACTATACTTCAACGTTTTTCAAAAAAGCGTTTTAACCAACAAAGGACCACCTTCGTGAAGTACAGAAGGTGGTCCTTTGTTTTAATTGGAATGATAACGTGTTATAGGGTATCCATTTTATGAATGAAATGCTTAAACTAATACGACCCGATCTTTCCCGCACGCAAATTATCGAGATGAGTTGGAAGAAATCCGATATGGTCAAACTATGAAGGAGGAGAACTTGATGGTAAAAGCATTAAATGAGCTGATGGACTTTATCGAACAGCACTTAACGGAAGAACTTTTAGATTCAGAGATCACAAAAATCACCGGACTATCTGCTCACCATTTTAAGAGGATGTTTTCGTATATGTCAGGAATGACACTTCACACTTATATACGAAATCGACGGTTTTCTATCGCAAATGAAAAATTGGTTCATGGTTCAAGCGTAACAGAAATCGCATATCTCTATGGATATCAATCGGTCGAAGGGTTTTCCAGAGCGTTTCGAGATTGGTCTGGTCATTTGCCTTCTGAAGTCATGAAGAATCACATTCAAAAGTCGTTCCCTCGCTTCACGTTTTATATCGATATAAAAGGAGGAACATCAATGGAGTTCAAGTTAGAAGAGAAAGAAGCTTTTCAAATCGTTGGAGTTTCAAAGCGTGTCCCTATTCAATTCGAGGGAGTCAACGAAGAAATCATGGAACTAGCGAAGTCGATTACGGAAGAGCAACGGGCTCACATGCATGAATTGGGCAATTTATATCCGCATCGTGCCTTGAACGCATCGTTCAATTTTGATGACGGTCACTTAGAAGAAGAAGGTTATTTGACACATATGATCGGTTTCGCCACGACAAGAGAAATTAAGTATGACGATCTCGAAGTGATCTCAATCCCAAAAAGTTTATGGGCAATCTTCCCGAACACTGGACCATTCCCAAGCACTCTACAAGAGACGATGGCAAGAACCTATGCAGAATGGTTACCTTCTTCGGGATACGCACTTCAAGACTTGCCAAGCATTTCATTTAGCAAAATAGAAACAGGATATGACAACGTATATAGCGAGGTTTGGGTCCCTGTGAAGGTTAGAGAAGAGCCGGAATCATAAAGATATCTCCGCAATTATGATTTATCAAAAAGAGTATGGAGCAACCCAAATTGAGGGATGCTCCATACTCTTTAATGTATCTCTTCTATTTAGTAGAGCGTCATGTACTGATCGCGTTCCCACTCTGTTACTTGCATACGGAACATATCCCACTCGATTTCTTTCAACTCGAGGAAGTGTTCACCGATATGCTCACCAAGTGAGTCCATCACGACTTTGTCCGCACGAAGGACTTCGAGTGCGTCGAAGAGTGTCGCCGGGAGATCGTCGATTCCGTTCGCTACACGCTCTGGCTTGTCCATCACGTAGATGTTGCTATCGATTGGTTTAGGTGCATTCAAATCTTTTTCGACCCCGTCAAGACCCGAAGCCAAGAGGGCAGCAAGTGCAAGGTACGGGTTCGCCGCTGGGTCAACCGAACGTACTTCGATACGAGTCGAGAGACCACGTGCCGCTGGTACACGTACGAGTGGCGAACGGTTACGTGCGCTCCATGCAACATAGCAAGGTGCTTCGTAGCCTGGTACGAGACGCTTGTATGAGTTGACAGTCGAGTTACATACTGCCGTGAAGGCACGAGCGTGCTCCAAGATACCGGCTGTGAACGCGCGAGCTGTGTCTGAAAGTTCCATGTCGCCGTTTGGATCGTAGAAGACGTTTGTGTCGCCTTTGAAGAGTGACATGTTCGCATGCATCCCTGAACCGTTTACCCCGAAGAGCGGCTTCGGCATGAAAGTCGCGTGAAGACCATACTTCGCTGCGATCGTCTTAACGACGAGTTTGAACGTTTGGATGTTATCTGCCGTCGTGACAGCATCTGCGTATTTGAAATCGATTTCGTGTTGTCCTGGTGCTACTTCGTGGTGTGATGCTTCGATTTCAAAGCCCATGTTTTCAAGTTCGATGACGATCTCTTTACGACAGTTCTCACCGAGGTCAACTGGTGCCAAGTCGAAGTATCCACCTTGGTCGTTGAGTTCAAGAGTCGGACGACCTGATGCGTCTTTTTTGAACAAGAAGAACTCTGGCTCTGGTCCAACGTTGAACGCTGTGAAACCAAGTTTTTGCATCTTCTCAAGGTTACGCTTGAGTGTACCGCGCGGGTCACCGCTGAATGGTGTACCGTCTGGGTTATAAATATCGCAAATTAAGCGAGCAACTTTTCCGCTGCCATCTGTCCACGGGAAGACAACCCACGTGTTGAGGTCTGGATACAAGTACATGTCTGATTCCTCGATGCGGACGAATCCTTCGATTGACGATCCGTCAAACATCATCTTGTTATCAAGTGCTTTGTCCAATTGGCTGATCGGCACCTCGACGTTTTTGATTGTTCCGAGGATGTCCGTGAATTGAAGACGAATAAAGCGTACGTCTTCCTCTTGTGCGATGCGTTTAATGTCTTCTTTTGTGAACGTTTTTCTGGCCATGGTAAAATGTCCCCTCTCACATTGCGTAATGGTTGATGTGTGCGGCGTTATCGATAGAAACGTGAAAGCTCACCTTGAATGAGCGACGTCTTATTGAAACGACCGGCTTCTTGAAGCTGTGTTTTCAACAAATGATGTAACTCTTTTTCCGAAACCTTCGGTGCTTCACTGACCGGTGCGGCCGGAGCAGATGCTTCCGCTTCTTTTTCACCTTCTTGCTCTAACATGTGGCGAATCGCCGCCAAGTTAAAGCCTTGATCAATGTAATCCTTGATTGCGAGTAGACGTTCGACATCATTAAAGGAATAAAGTCGTCGTTTCGATTCCGTCCGACTAGGCGAAATCAGACCCTGTTCTTCGTAATACCGAATCTGTCTACCTGTCAGTTGCGTCAAATCTTGGACGATTCCAATCGGAAACAACGGGTTGGAGCGACGAAATTGATCGGCCATCCTTACCCCTCCTTTTCTGTCTCACAATGTGAGAATAATATATGACAACAATCCTGTCAATAGATGTTAAGAAAGTTAACATGACAGATTAGTTACAAATGTGTCGGCTGATTTTGGTCATTGAATTCGACCAATTCTTTACCGTGTAATTGGCTCAACGCCAACATGAGCGCGACTTTTACGTGAGCATACGTCAGACCACCTTGAACGTACGCCGTGTACGGTGCCCGAAGCGGACCATCGGCAGACAGCTCGATGGAAGAACCCTGAATGAACGTCCCAGCTGCCATGATGACGTCATCTTCATAACCCGGCATATAGGCCGGCACCGGTAACGCATGGGCATTGACCGGCGATGCCATTTGGATGCTCTGACAAAACGCAATCATCTTGTCGCGGTCACGGAACGTCACCGACTGAATCAAGTCCGTTCGTGGAGTCGTATAGTGGGGATCTGTCTCGAATCCGATCAAAGACAATAGACTTGCCGTCAAATGGGCCCCTTTTAATGCCTGTGCGACTGTATGAGGTGCCATATAGAAGCCTTGATACATCTCTTGAAGCGAGTAGAGTGATGGTCCGGCTTCACTTCCGATACCTGGGGTCGTCATACGGAACGAACACCGTTCAATTAACTCTTTCGTACCAGCGATATAACCGCCCGTCTTCGCCAATCCACCGCCTGGGTTTTTGATGAGAGAACCAGCCATCAAGTCAGCCCCGACGTGCGTCGGTTCGATCGTCTCGACAAACTCACCGTAACAATTGTCCACGAACACATACACATGCGGATGTTCCGCTTTAATCCGTTCGATGGCCACTTTGATTTCATCGACTGGAATACTGCGACGGTTCGCATACCCTTTCGATCGCTGAATCCCAACGAGCTTCGTCTCAGGACGAATCCGTTCGAGGACGCGGTCGATGTCGATTTCACGTTCCTCTTTTAATTCGACAGTATCGTAATGGACACCGAGTTCTTTTAACGAACCGCGACCATCGCCACGGATGCCGACAATCTCCTCAAGCGTGTCATAAGGCTTCCCAGTGATATAGAGTAGCTCATCACCTGGTAGAAGGACACCAAACAAGGCAATCCCGATTGCATGGGTACCGGAGATGATTTGTGGTCGGCATAGCGCGAGCTCGGCTCCAAAAACATCCGCATAAATCGACTCGAGGGTGTCTCGACCGATATCGTCATATCCATATCCCGTCGTCGGATTAAAATGAAAATCCGACACTTTATGCTTTTTAAACGATTCTAGGACGCGATACTGGTTGAATTCGGCCGTCTCGTCAATCCTTTCGAAAAACGGTTTGACCCGTGCCTCCGCTTTTTTTACGAACGGCGCGAGCGCATCATAATGTTCAATCTTTTCTTGCCACATACTTACACCTCAAATTGTTTTAGCGTCGCATATAGACGCGTGTCTTCTCTCATATAACCTACTAATTCGACAGAACCGTCATCTAAAAAGCTCTCTTCGAGACGATACATCGCCTCTTTGGCCGGGTGGTAGTGTTCAAACGCCGTCACCGGGAGAATGACATGGACTTTTGTCAAAATGTCCGCAATCTTATCCTCGAGAGCACCTGTCAACGTCACGATATCTTCCGAGGCGATTGCCGAGATCAATAACGGTCCGCCGACGAAGTCTTCCGTGAGACGGTCTTTCTTATTATATACCTCGAGCTGAGGCACCTCACTCGCACCGAGTTCCTCTAATACCGCATTCGTCGTATCGATTTGATTCAGATAATGTGGGTTCGATGCATCGATGACATGAAGGATCAAGTCGGCACCGACAACTTCTTCTAATGTCGAACGAAACGCGGCAACGAGTTTCGTCGGCAAATCACGGATGAATCCGACCGTATCTGTGATCAGTACTTTCCCACCTCGCGGAAGTTCGAGCTCGCGCGTCAACGGGTCGAGCGTCGCAAACAATTCATCCTGCTCGTACGTGTCGGCATCGGTCAATCGGTTAAAGATTGTCGACTTCCCAGCATTCGTATACCCGACGAGCGCGACTTGGAATACCCTGTTTTCTTTTCGGCGTTCTCGGTAACGTCCACGGTGTGCGACTGTTCCCTCGAGCTGTTTCGTGATTTCATCGATGCGGCGCTTGATGTGACGACGATCCGATTCAAGTTTCGTCTCACCAGGACCACGCGTCCCGATTCCACCACCGAGTCGCGAAAGCTGTGTGCCTTGACCGATGAGACGCGGCAGCAAATAGTTCATCTGCGCGAGTTCGACCTGCAATTTCCCTTCGCGCGATTGCGCACGGCTCGCAAAGATGTCCAAGATGAGCTGTGTGCGGTCAATCAACTTCATCTCATCTGGGTCGTTCAAGGCGATGCGAATGTTTTTCGACTGTGCCGGTGTCAATTCGGCGTTGAAAATCAATAAGTCCGGCTCGAACTGTTCGACGAGCATCGCGAGTTCCTCGATTTTCCCTTTCCCGATAAAGGTACGACGGTCGATTTGTTGACGCTTTTGGTCGAGTCTGGCAACGACTTCGCCTTGCGCCGTGTCCACGAGTTCGACGAGCTCGCCCATCGACTGTTCATATGTCCAATCATCGGTACTAGGCAACTGACAACCGACGATGACAACTTTTTCACGTTCAATCATGTAATCCCTCATTCCATAAAGTCTCACCTTCCATCTTACCACGAATCAGCGTATAGAGAACGTCCGTTTGTGGTAGGATAAAGGAAGAAGGAGGCTCGACCATGACGAAACGAAGAAAAGACTACCCGCTCCCGGAATTTATTGAAACGTACCTCTATCATCTCGGCGCCAGCGGTCGTCAACCCTCGACGCTTAAGCGATATCGCTACGACTTGATTGACGTGCATAAATACTTTCACGACCACAATGTCGAACTGAACGAACCGACGGACTGGTTAGACGTTCCGCTCGAATCGTGGAAGACATTCGTGAATGACTTCTTAATCGAAGAGAAGCACTATCAACAGGCGACCGTCGCAAGAATCGTCACGGTCATCAATAGCCTGACCCAATTTTTAAATCCGCTTCGTAAAAAGATGCTTGCCTATTCCCAACCGGCACATACGTTGACAGTCGACCAAGTCGCACTCGAATCTGAATTCGACCGACTCGTTCAAACGATTCGTTCGACAAGAGGACTGAGTGAGAATCAGCTCCAAGCTCATCCTTATCTCGTCAATCGGAACGAACTGATTGTGACGCTTTTCTATAAATATGGATTGCGTGTCCATCACATCATCCGTTTGCGAATGAGCGACTTGCATCTGGCCGATCACACCTTCGACGTGTATGATCGTCTCGGAAACCGTTTCACGTTGAAGCTGTCACAAGAAGATCAATCGTTGCTCATGAATTACCTGGCTGATATCCCGACCCCGGTACGACCACGTTGGTATTCAGAAGACCCGGTCTTCGTCTCATTCGATTTTGCCCGGATGACGTTCCGCTGGGTGTATGCGAAGAATCAACCGAAGCAATTGACGATCGTCATGATTACGAAAATGATGCGGCAGTTGAACGAACGAAGTGGACTCGCGCGCTCCGTCACGCCATCGATGCTTCGAAACGCCCATGTGTTGAAGACATATGCGGTCGATCTGACACCATCCGAGCGGATGAATATCACCTGTATGCATAAGGAATCTTCCCTCCGCCGGTATGAACAGGCGTATGAAGAGTTCGGAACTGAGTTATTTGAGTCAGACGAAAGACCCGCCCTCTCGTGAAGGGCGGGTCTTGGTCTGTACGATTTCAGGTTATCCAATGGTGCGAAGACAACTTGATCCTTACCATCTATAGTCAATCGATTTCTAACCTTGAGGTTTATATAACTTCTCGACACTCATCAATGTGTTGTTCTCAAAAGTCGCCTTATAGATATCCGGCATGTCGAGTTCTTTCCAAAATTCATATCCATATCGCGCATCAAAATAATTCAGCATGAGAACCATAATATTTCCATGTGTGCCGAGCACCACTTTTTTCCCTTCGTACGTACGGAGCAGTGATATGAGAGCCTCTACCCCTCTAGATTGAGCCTGATCGTTCGACTCTCCCCCTTCCCATGCGAACGCAGGATTTTTCCAAACGGTCTCCATCGCGCTTGTAAAGTCTTTAGCCGGTTCTGAAGTCAAGGTTCGCTCTCTCAAATCATCCGACACTACAACGTCCTGTCCAAGATAATCCGCGATGCCTTTTACGGTTTGAACGGCTCGTTTATATGGACTCGAAGTCACGATATCGATCCCCTCATCGATTAGAAGGTTTGTAATTTCAGCAACATCATGCATTCCTTTCTCAGATAACGGTCTGGCGAATTCGTCTGGTGTATAGGTAGAATGTGCATGTCTGACAAAATATATAGTTGTCATTCAGTAGTCCCCTTTTATAATGTCTCGTCGTTGTTTACATACGATGTCCAGCCTCATCATAAGCTTTAGAATGATGGTTTAGCTGCAAAAATTCATGTCGCAACAACCCGTAGACGACATGATCGACGTAACGGTCATACAGCCACTCCGCATCTCGAATGACCCCTTCTTCCTTAAAGCCGAATCGTTCCGGAAGTGCCCGACTCTTCACATTCTCTGTCGCGACTCGGATCTCAATTTTATTTAGTTTCAAATCTTGAAACCCATACTCGATGATGGTCTCGAGCGCTTGACTCATGATGCCTTTCCCTTGAAACTCTTGTCCGAGCCAGTATCCGATTGTGCCACATTGAATACCACGATCGATTTCGTTAAATCCAATTGTTCCGGCCAGTGCTCCTTTATACATCAAAGCGAACGATTTTGGGCGCCCGCCCGTTTCAATCAACCCTTTGATTCGTCCCTCTATGTTCTGCTTCGAGTCTTCCACCGTCTCAATATAGTCGAGCCAGCCAAGCCACTCTCGCAAATAAGGCTTCGATGCAATCGTCAGCTTAAATAACTCGTCCGCATCGTCTGTATTGAACATTCTCAGTGTGACATCGTCATTTAGTTTATATTCAAGCATATAGTCCCATCCTCATTATTTATTCATTTGTCCTCATATGTCACTGCAACCTTAATTGGATTTATGACGCGTTTATTTAGTTTTTCAAACGTATCAATCAATCTATATTGGTCAATGTCCAATTCAAAAATCTTTCTTACGTATGGTGTATGTCGGCTCACTTCAAAATACCACCTGAAATGTTCTTTATAATCCCATCCATCACTCGATCCGACGATATGTAACTCTTTTTCAAAAAAATGCGGTTGCAACATCAACCCTTCTCGATTGCCATCTGACAAAATACAGATAGATTTATTCGGCTTAACAGCTTGTTGAAGGTTCATGAAACCATCATTACGAGCCGAACATTCAATGCCGTAATCATAGAAGCTCTCCTTCACTTCATTCGGGGTATATACACGGCCAACTCCAAACGTATGAGCCAGTTCTTTCCGATTCGAATCCGGATCGATCGCATCAATCATCGTCACACCATAATAGGTTCGTAGATAATAGATTGCGAGTAACCCCATCGTTCCTAGACCGGAAACAATGACCGAATCGGTAGAGGATGGTGCTAACTTTCTAACCCCTTTTGCTGCATCGCAAGACAAAATCGCTAACAACGCTGTTTTATAATCCACTTCCGGCGGAACGTAAAACGCTTTTTGTTCAGAGACAATCCCATATGTTTGTTGTCCATAGAAGGCGAGCACCCGATCTCCGATATTGAGCGAAGTCACACTTTCTCCTCTATCCACAATGATCCCATAACTCTCATATCCCACTTTTCGGGGATAAACCGGACTCGAGTCAGTCAAATCCGTTTCGTCATATTGAGGAAGCTCTGCCCCAACACTAATGGCGGTGGCAATGGTTTTAATCAAAACCTGATCAGCCTCAAGAGCAGGTATTCGTGTTGTAACCCACTCCAACTTCTTTTTACCTACGAGTTTCAAAGCTTGTTGAATCATTCCATCCTCCTACTATGACAATTTCACCCATATGACAAGTTTACAGAATTAATCAAATTTTGTATAATTATTTTTATATCATTTTATGAAGAGGTGAAAATGTGTAAAAACGATTCGTCCAACCCACCAAATTGAATAGATTCGGAGGAGATTTGTGATGAAATCCTTTTACACACTGCTCGTTAGCCAATGGCTCGCAAACATTGGCGATGTCCTGTACATCGTCGCGCTCATTGCCTTGCTGTATCAACAAACTGGATCCGCTCTCATGGCGGCCAGCTTCCCGATTGCCGTGACTGCCGGTATGACGCTCAGCGGACTCTTTTTCGCCCGCATCCTCAGTCGCTACTCTCTCGGGAAAACGCTCGTCCTGTCACAACTGATGAAGACGATCACCCTTGTGCTCGTTCTCTTCACGGATTCGATTCTTATTCTCGGACTCGTCATGTGGATTGCATTTCTCGATGGATTCGCACGTCCGATTCAAGCCTCGTTCATCCCAAGTTTGGCGACGAATCGTCAACAAGCGAACAGCCTAGTTCAAGGTTCCAATCAGTTCATCCAACTCGCGATGTGGCCGCTCGGGACGATGCTCGTCTCTCTCTCGTCTAGCGCCTTTGCATTAATCGTTTCACTCGTTCTCTTCAGCCTTTCAACGGTTGTGACGATTTACTTCTGTCAATCGCTTACGGAAGACATCGTCGATGATGGAACGGAGGAATCGATTACCTTACGCGATAGTCTTACTTATGTAAGAACGTCACCATTCGCTCGTCGTGTGACTTGGTTTGTGACGTATGAATCATTTGTCAGCACGCTTTGGATTTCAGCGTTGCTCCTCGTCTATCTCGAGCGACATCTGCAAGTCGATACAGGCTGGTGGGGAACTCTTAACGCATCATTTTTGATTAGTATGATTGCGGCGAGTGCCTATCTTTATCGGTCTCGTCGAGCACCCTCGCTACCTTCGACTGCCGTCTTATCCATTGTTGCCGCCATGTTGTTCGGCGTGACCGAGCATCTCGCGTTTGCGATTTTGGCGTTAGTGATTCAAGGGGCAGCCACACAAATGCGGATCATCCAGGCGAATACCGTCATTCAAGAACAGATCCCGACTGCGCGACTTCCCTATGTATATAGTGTGCAACAAACGGGATACGCCCTCGCATTCAGTGTGGGGAGTTTGCTTTTCGGTCTTCTTGCGGATGGACTACCGATCGATTCGGTTTACCTTCTCGGAACACTTTTGACCCTTCCGTTGATTTGGATCGGACGATTGACTGAACAGTCTATGTTGACCGTATCATCTGTATAAACAAGAGGCGCCTTCTCTAAGAGAGGGCGCCTTATGTATAGAACTTTCCACCGAAGTATATGGTTGGACTTCCTTTTCGATTACAATCGAGTGAAATCACAGATGCAACGGTCGGTTCCGAAAGCGTGACGATTTCTAAAACTGAGTTCAGACCGCAAATACGATAGTGCGTGAAGATTGTTGAATCGTCATGTATCACTTCCCAAAACGAGAAACGCGTTCGTGTCAAGAAATCCAAATATCCGGATTGCTCGAATCGTTTGATTTGCGAACCCTCGAACTCATCTGACGGTTCATCCATGATTCCATCCGCAAATGACTCTTGAATGACCTCCATATAGATGACGTCTTCAAAACATAGTTTTACATTGATCACTTCTCTCTGGCAATGAACGCCTCCCGCTTCGACTCGTTCACGGAATGTCGTGTTTCGCTTTCTCTGGTGATCGAGTAATTTCACTTGAAAGGTGAGGCAACTCGATTCTAAATCATGCTGAAAATCAAACACATGAATCATCCCATGATAGAAGAATAGATCCTCAAACTCCATTGTCGCTCCTCCTTTTAGTCACTTTCGTATTGAAATACTCCGACGCCATAGCCTCGCCTAACATCTCCTAAAATGAAAAGTGAAAGTATACACGCTTCAGCCTCAATCAAAAATCGAAATTCTTCTAATTCTTCTCTTGTCTCAATCATTGTAACCAATTGCAGGAGATCACTTTCAGATACATTTGAAAGATTGCATGTCACCATATAGTCATTCGACCATATCTTTCTCCCATGATGTTCGATACTGTACTCACACTTTGTCTGATCTGCCCATCTCTTGAAATCAGATAAAAATCGATTATACTTCAAAATTGTCTGAAACGAAGTGACATCTAATATATGTAATAGTTGAGATATGAACGCCGCTGCCGACTTCACTTTTGGTAACCCAAATTCCCTCCAGTTACTATCCGACGGTAGGTTAAATAGATTTTCTTTCTTTAGAGAAAACGAATCAGGGTCATGAAACTCGCGACTGTAAGCACTTAGAAAATCAACTGTCGAGATGCGTCGTTCATCGAGATCGATCCGTGTCTGAGTTGAATAGATTTCACGACGATACGGATCATACAACAAGAAAAGTTGTTCCTCTGTGTAAACGCCTAACGGCAAGGTCAAATCAATGTACCGAAGTCGTCCTAATTGTGAACTCGTGACCATCACGTCAAGTTCACAATAATCTGTGACTCGATATGAACCGACTGGCAATCGACTTAAATAGCCATGTTTCAATGTGAACAAATCCATCGTCTGAAATGACTGAACATGTAAATGTTCGACGTTTGTTTCATCAAAGTTCAAACTAGATTCTCCTTTCTTGTAACGAATGAAGTAAATTGAACTAAATAATGTCGTATACTGAAAGAAATACATGATCGGAGTGATTCTCATGTCGAAGCTTTCACACGAAGAAACCCTCAAATTACTTAATACCCTCGAGTCTCGTTTCACTGAAAACGTTGAACGTCATTCTGACGTCGTCTGGTCAGACATATTGGAGCGTATTCAAATTGATCAGGATAAGTTGACCTCACTCGCCTTGATGGAAGAGACCGGCGGAGAACCAGACGTGATTCGTCTCCCTAACGGAGACCTCGCTTTTTGCGACTGTTCGGCCGAGAGTCCGAGCGGTCGACGAAGTCTCTGCTATGACGAACCAGCTCTTGAGGCACGTAAAAAGAATAAGCCTGCCGGAAGCGCGGTCGCCTTATCTGAACAGATGGGAATCAGCCTTCTCGATGAAGAAACATACCGACACTTACAAACGCTCGGGGCATTCGACTTGAAAACGTCGAGTTGGATTCAGACACCGGATGTGATACGTCAAAAAGGTGGCGCCCTTTTTTGCGACCGTCGTTATGATCACATCTTCGTCTACCATAACGGTGCAGATTCTTATTATGCCGCTCGAGGATTTAGAGGAATGATCACGATTTAAGCAAGGCATTGCGCTTTGCTTTTTTTATTACAAAAACCAACTCAAAACTTTTGGAATGTAGATGATGAAAAATAAACCGACAGGAATCAATGCGAAAAGCCTTAATATCCACGTATATTTACCCTTGAACTTCCTAAAGTAGAACAACAACGCACCAAACGTAATCGCATTCGCTGTCAAATTCGGTTCTTCTATCTTGTTCTCCATCCATTGCATGAAAAAAACCTTCCATCCAGGAAAGGATTCGAGGGCGAACGACTCACTGAAACTTGGGGTAAGGTTGTATTTCAGCCTCACAAACCAGGCTCCTATATAGACAGAGATGAATAAGAGCGCGTAGCACATCAGTGCAACGTTCCACAATTTTTCTTTCCAACCCTCACTCCGAAAGTACAAGACATACATCACAATCAAGACACTAAAGATCACATTTATGACGAATAGTGGTGAAATCGTCAGGATCGAAAACGTCTCTCGATCTAACACTATCCCCACTTGAAATATCCCTTGCTGAAACATAGCCTTTCCTCATTTCTGATATGTACTGATTCAATCAAAATACGGTAATTGAAATATTAAGAAATGCGCTATATTTCGCTTTACCCCATCTGTGCTCTATTTGAATATACTCGATTTCATAGACCAATCCACTAAAAAACTGCAGACAGATTGTCTGCAGTCCTCGTTTATGCGTGTAATGTCACATTCAACTCTTCCGCGACCGTCTTGAACGCTTCGAGTGCCCGTTCGAGGTCGTCTCGTGTATGCTCCGCTGTGACGATGGTCCGGATGCGTGCTTTCCCACGCTCGACCGTCGGGAAAGCGATACTCTGTGCGAATACGCCATGGTCCTTCAACTTGTCTGAGAATGTATGCGCAAGCGTCTCTTCGCCGAGCATGACCGGTGTGATCGGTGTCGTCGCATGTCCGATATCGAAACCGAGGTCACGTAGACCGTTTTTGAAGAACTCCGTGTTCGCCCATAGCTTGTCGAACAACTCTTCTTCCTCTTTCATGACACGGATCGCTTCACGGTTCGCCGCTACGACTGCCGGTGGATGTGATGTCGAGAAGAGGAACGGACGACCTTTGTGAATCAAGTAATCACGAACGTCTTGTGAACAGGCGACATAGCCACCTAAGACACCGATTGCTTTTGAGAGCGTCCCGACCTGTAACGCGACGCGACCGTCTAATCCGAAGTGGTTGACCGTTCCCCGTCCGTTCTTCCCGAGGACGCCGGATGCATGCGCATCATCGACCATGACCGCAGCGTCATACTTCTCTGCGAGTTCGACGATGGCAGGCAGCGGTGCGATGTTCCCATCCATCGAGAAGACGCCGTCCGTCACGACGAGACGTGTGCGATAGTCCTGCGTCTCTTTCAACGCTTTCTCCAAATCTTCAAGGTCGACGTGTTTATAGATGCGACGTGCCGCTTTCGTGAGACGAATCCCATCGATGATTGATGCATGGTTGAGGGCATCACTGATGACGACATCTTCCGGCCCGAGAAGTGCAGACAAGACCCCGAGGTTCGTCGCGAATCCTGATTGGAAGACGAGTGAGGCCTCCGTATGTTTGAACTCCGCGAGTTCACGCTCGAACGCTTCGTGCATCTCGAACGTCCCGGCAATCGTACGGACCGATCCTGTTCCTGCACCGTACTGTTCGACCGCTTCAATCGCCGCCTGCTTCAGACGCGGGTGATTCGCGAGTCCGAGATAGTTGTTTGATGACAGCTGGACGAGTGACTTCCCATCGATTGTCACTTCATTCCCTTGTGCCGATTCGAGCGGGACGAGCTTACGGAACGTCCCCTGTTCTTTCATCTCATTGATTGCTTCTGTAATATGTTCAAATGCCATGTTGTTTCCCCCTTTAAGGTATTAAGACGACCTTTCCACATTTCCCTGCCCGCATGAGTTCGAACCCTTTTTCGAACTCTTCGAGCTTGAAGACGTGCGTGATGATCGGTTCGACGTTCAACTGACCCGTCGCAAGCATCGTCGATACTTGACTCCACGTTTCATACATCTTACGTCCTGTGATCCCTTGGACGCGGACCCCTTTAAAGACGACGTCCCGTGTGAGGTCGATGGCGACCGGACGAGCCGGAAGTGACAAGACGTTGACGTCCCCACCTGCCGTGACCATCTTGAACGCCTGATCGATCGCAATCGGGTGTCCACTCATCTCACAGACGACATCGATTCCGTCTCCGTCGGTCTCACGCTCGATCAACTCGAGCGGATTCTCTTCTAAACTGTTGATGACGACATCTGCCCCCATCGCTTCGGCGAGTTTTAAACGATATGGATTGACGTCAATCGCATAGACACGACTCGCCCCTGCTGCTTTGGCGACGCCGACCGCCATGAGTCCGATTGGGCCACAACCGACGATGGCGACCGATTTGGCTGACACGTCACTCGCCAACACCGTGTGCACCGCATTCCCGAGTGGTTCTTGAATCGAGGCGAGTTTCGCTGGCATCGACTCCGGGTTCACCCATAGATTTTCTTCAGGCATGACGACATATTCTGCGAAGCAGCCTTGTGTGTCCACACCGATGATTTTTGTGTTCTTACAGATGTGGTACTGCCCGCGCAAACATTGTTTACACTGATGACAGACGATATGCGTTTCAGCAGACACCGTCTGTCCGACTTTGATCCGCTTCGTCCCTTCTCCGAGCGCCACGACTTCCCCCGAAAATTCATGACCAAATACGTATGGTGGTTTGACGCGGCTCTGTGACCATTCATCCCACTCATAGATGTGGACATCGGTCCCGCAAATCGATGTCGCTTTGACTTGAATGAGCACTTCTCCAGGTCCTGGTGTCGGAACTGGTACGTCGACCAGTTTTGCCCCAAACCCGGCCGTGTGTTTTTGAATCGCTTTCATTACTGGTGTCGTTGATTCCGTCTCTTTGGTTGACACAAGTTGTTCCATTGAAAACGTCCCCCTCTTGTCTCTAATGATCGAACGATACGTTCTTTATCATCTTGTCATAAAATGACGAAACTGAGAAGATAGAACGTCCGATTTACACAAAAAAAGAGGAGCCATCCGCGCCGATGGCTCCTCTTCACAAGAATAGGACCTATGTCCCGACCGCTCATCGCGGCTCAATGATGAGCTTGATGGCAGTACGTTCCTCTCCGTCAATCATAATATCAGTAAAGGCCGGAATGCAAATCAAATCGAGACCGCTTGGCGCGACGAAGCCTCGGGCAATCGCGACGGCTTTGATGGACTGATTCAGTGCCCCTGCCCCGATCGCCTGTATCTCACACGTTCCTTTTTCACGTAGCACACCCGCTAAAGCACCCGCAACGGAGTTAGGGTTCGATTTTGCCGAAACTTTGAGTACGTCCATTCTTGTTTCCCCCTCGGGTAGGTTGTTCAATCAAACCAGACGGTCTGATCATCTAGGTGTATTCGTTCGATTTTTGTCGCTCGTTTCGTCTGATCATCGATTGTAATGAAAACTCCATTAAGTTGTTCCCGTCCCTCGGCAACTTCAAACCGAACTGGGAGTTGTGTCATAAATTTTTTTAAAACAGTCGACGCATCCATTCCGAGTACCCCGTCTAGTGGACCGGTCATGCCGACGTCGGTAATGTAGGCCGTGCCGTTCGATAGGACACGCTCGTCCGCTGTCTGCACGTGTGTATGTGTCCCGACAACGGCTTGAGCGCGACCGTCGAGATGATAGCCCATAGCGATTTTCTCGCTTGTCGCCTCAGCATGGACATCTACAAAAATCGCATCGACCTCATCGCGCACTTCTTCGACGAGACGGTCGACGGTACGGAACGGACAGTCAAGAGACGGCAAGAAGACATTTCCCATGACATTGATCACGGCCAATTTCTTCCCATTTTGTTTCAACTTCATCATGCCAACCCCAGGTGTCCCGTCCGGATAGTTGGCCGGACGGACGATCCGATCGGCGTCGTCGATCCAATCAAAGATGTCACGGTTGTCCCACGTGTGGTTTCCCATCGTTACCCCATGAAAGCCGAGCTCCAAAAACTGTTGGTAAATCTTTTTCGTAAGACCACGTCCATTTGCTGCATTCTCACCGTTGACGAGCATGAACGTCGGGTTGTATTTGTCTTTCAAGCGTCCGATTTGTTTCGTCAATATATCACGACCTGGTTTCCCGACCACATCACCGATAAATAAAATTTTCATATAAAGTCCTCCCTCAAACAGAAAAAGCGGAGAAATTCTCCGCTTCGTTTACTTCGCATAATCGACGGAACGTGTTTCACGAATGACCGTCACTTTGATTTGTCCAGGATAATCGAGTTCGTCCTCGATTCGCTTACAAATATCACGTGCCATCTTACCGGCGACGACATCGTCAACGACATCAGGGCGAACGATAATCCGAACTTCACGTCCTGCTTGAATCGCATACGATTTCTCGACACCTTCGAACGACTCACAGATTGATTCGAGTCGTTCAAGACGACGGATGTAGCTTTCAAGTGTCTCTTGGCGAGCTCCAGGACGCGCTGCTGACAAGGCATCAGCCGCTGCCACAAGTACAGCAATCGTCGATGTCGCCTCGACGTCCCCGTGGTGGGAAGCGATCGAATTGATGACGACCGGATGTTCTTTGTATTTCGTCGCGAGTTCTACACCGATTTCAACGTGACTACCTTCGACTTCGTGGTCGATTGCTTTCCCGATATCGTGTAAGAGTCCTGCCCGTTTCGCGAGCGTGACATCTTCACCAAGTTCGGCTGCCATCATCCCGGCAAGATGTGCCACCTCAACCGAGTGAGACAAGACGTTCTGACCATAACTCGTACGATAACGCATGCGACCGAGCGTCTTGACAAGGTCTGGATGGAGTCCGTGAATTCCGGCTTCAAACGTAGCTTCCTCCCCGTATTCACGAATGCGTTCATCCACTTCACGGCGAGACTTCTCTACCATTTCTTCAATTCGAGCGGGGTGAATCCGACCGTCTTGAACGAGTTTTTCAAGCGTCATCTTCGCGATTTCACGACGAACCGGGTCGAACCCTGACAAGATGACGGCTTCTGGTGTGTCATCGATGATGAGGTCAATCCCAGTCAACGTTTCGAGCGTCCGGATGTTACGTCCTTCGCGCCCGATGATACGACCCTTCATCTCATCACTCGGTAAGTTGACAACGGATACCGTCGTCTCGGCGACATGTTCAGCTGCATATCGTTGCATCGTGAGAGATAAGAGGTGTTTCGCTTTTTTATCCGCTTCTTGTTTTGCTTTTTGCTCGATTTCTTTTTGAAGGAGAGCAGCATCGTGAAGCGCTTCCTGCTTCGCTTCGTCCATGATGATGGTACGTGCTTCATCTTTCGAGAGGGATGCCACGCGTACAAGTTCTCGGCGTGCCTCTTCGTATAACTCCTCCACTTTGCTTTCGAGCATTTCTGCTTCACGCTTGCGTTTTTCGAGTCCTCGTTCCTGTTCATCTAGCGAGTCTTCTTTCCGCTCGAGCATGTCTGCTTTGCGGTCAAGAAGCTCTTCCTTTTGAACGAGGCGATTCTCTTTCACTTTCTGTTCTTCGCGACGTTCACGCAATTCTTGTTCCGTCTCATTACGAAGTTGAATCATCTCTTCTTTTACTTCAAGCCGTGCTTCTTTTTGCATCGCTTCCGATTGTTGTTTTGCTTGCTCTACAATCTTAGTCGCTTCCGTCTCGGCACCTTGAATCTTCGCTTCGGCGATCGATTTACGCACAAAAAAACCTGCAACAAAAGCTATCGGCAAAAGGAGGATCAGAATAAGCCAGTATAGCCATTCCATCATGTTCACCTCCCTTTCGCAAGGTTATTTTATTTTTTTAATAAGTGAGATACACGGGCAAGCCCACGCATAACTTTATTGTACTTATTTAATAGGGAGAATGCAATGCACGGACAGGATAGAACTACCAATTGCCTAAAAAATTATACTAAAAAAATCTCACTCGAAAGAATTCGAGTGAGACGATGTGCTTATTCGTCATCGAGAAGTGAGAGGACTTCGTCGTCTTCGCCTTCGACCGTGACCGTTTTTTCTCCATTCAATCCGTAGTGATCTCGAATCTGTTGTTCGACCTCAGCTGCGATTGCTGGATTTTCTTTCATGTATTGCTTGGCGTTTTCACGGCCTTGACCAAGACGTTCTTCATTGAACGAGTACCAAGCTCCGCTCTTTTGAACGATGTCGAGGTCTGCACCGATATCGATGAGTTCCCCTTCACGCGAGATCCCCTCACCATACATAATATCAACTTCCGCTGTTTTGAACGGAGGTGCAATCTTGTTTTTTACAATCTTGATCTTCGTACGGTTCCCGACCATATCTTGACCTTGTTTGAGCGTCTCCGCACGACGAACTTCAAGACGTACAGAAGAGTAGAATTTCAAGGCACGGCCCCCTGGAGTCGTTTCCGGGTTACCGAACATGATCCCGATCTTCTCACGGATTTGGTTGATGAAGATGACAATCGTTTTCGACTTGTTCGTCGCACCAGACAACTTACGAAGTGCTTGAGACATCAAACGAGCTTGAAGACCGACGTGCGAGTCTCCCATTTCCCCTTCGATTTCGGCTTTCGGTACGAGTGCCGCAACCGAGTCGACGACGAGGATATCAACTGCTCCCGAGCGAACGAGCGCTTCAGCGATTTCGAGCGCTTGCTCCCCAGTATCCGGCTGTGAAAGGAGCAACTCATCGATGTTGACCCCAAGATTTTTAGCATACTTCGGATCGAGTGCGTGCTCGGCATCAACGAATGCTGCTTGACCGCCACGCTTTTGGACTTCTGCAATCGCATGAAGGGCAACCGTCGTCTTACCTGAAGATTCTGGTCCGTATACTTCGATGACACGACCGCGTGGATATCCACCCGCACCGAGCGCGACGTCGAGGGCGATTGACCCTGAAGGGATGACCGATACTTGTTGGTCTGTATTTTCACCAAGGCGCATGATTGAGCCTTTACCGAATTGTTTTTCAATCTGGCGTAATGCCATTTCTAACGCTTGTTTACGATCACTCATAGATAAATGAGCCTCCTTTAATTGATACTCTTATTATACGTGAACACTGTACGATACACAAGTTTTTTACGAACATTTATTCGCCTTTTTTGATTCGTTGAATGAGAGCCCATAATCCGTCCTTCGCGGCTCGCATGCGGATGATATTCCGTTCTTGATGGGGATACGTCCGCTCGATGACTTCTATTCCGTTTGGTGTCTTCACTCCGATATAGACCGTACCGATCGGACGACCCGAATTCGATGTCGGTCCTGCCTCTCCCGTGAAAGAGAGGACATAGTCGGCATGGGTGGTCTTTGACAATCCGTCCACCATCTCATAGGCAACTTCTTTTGAGACGACTGAGTGCTGTTCAATTGTATCAAGCGAGACCCCTAAATACCTATTTTTTAGCTCATCCGAATAGGTCACGACTCCACCTAGAAAGACGACTGAAGCGCCAGGTGTTGATGTAATCATCGATTGTACCTCGCCGCCGGTCAACGACTCAGCCACAGCGAACGTACGATTCAATCTAGACAATGATTGGACAAGATGTGATGCGATCGTTTCATCGTCAGAGCCGAAGTAGTACGAACCGACCCGTTTCATAATCTCAGTCTTCACTTCTTCAATCATCTGACGCGCGGTCACCTCGTCCGTCGCTCGAGCACTGATCCGAAGTCTTGCCTCTCCCGTCTCGGCATAGGGGGCAACGGTCGGATTCGAGCCGTCCAATAAGTCCTTCACGGCATCGTCGAGAGCGGATTCTCCAATCTCATAAAACCGTAATGACTCTGAGACGAGCGTCGCTCCTGATAGTTTCTGCGGAAACGTCGCCTCGACCAAAGCTTTCATTTCACGTGGCACACCCGGTAAAAGCAACCACGTCGTGTCTCCGGCAATCCACATGCCCGGGGCAAGCCCGACCGGATTTGGTAATACGTCTGCTCCGCTGAGCACGTCGGCTTGGCGAGCGTCCCCATCATTCATCAATCGATTTCGTGACACGAGGAATCGTTGAATCGTCTCATACGCTTCCTCATCCCGAACGATCGGACGGTCTAGTAAGTCGGAAAGGACTGTCTTTGTGACATCATCCGCCGTCGGACCGAGTCCACCCGTGACGATGACAAAGTCGGAACGACGACGGGCGATTTCAAACGTCTCTCGCATTCGTACCGCGTTATCCCCGACAACTTGATGATACAAGACCGGCACACCGTACTTCGACAGTTGTTCTGATATGTAACTCGCATTCGTATTGACGATTTCCCCTAAGAGCAACTCGCTTCCTACCGCAATGATTTCGGCTCGTTTCATCTCATTTCCTCCTCAACTTCAAAAAAAAGACGAGCTAGATCAACCAACTCGTCTCTGTCGACTTACATCGACTTCACAATAATCTTATAGTTTTGTGCGAAATATTCGGCACCTGAGTAAATTGTAAGTACGAGCGCCAACCACATCGCCCATTCGCCAAACGGGATCCCGACATAGCTAAAGATCGGGTTACCGAACAGTAAGAAGATGATGGCAAAGAGCTGCACCCACGTCTTCGCTTTTCCAGATTTCCCGGCCGCGACGACAATCCCTTCATCGGCAGCGACGAGACGTAAGCCTGTAACCGCAAATTCACGTGATAGAATCACGACGACGACCCACGCCGCGACGAGATCCATCTCAACGAGCAACACAAGGGCCGCCGTGACGAGCAGTTTATCTGCGAGCGGGTCCATAAATTTACCAAAGTTCGTGACTAAGTTATGCTTACGGGCCAAATGTCCGTCTAACCAGTCTGTAATGGCCGCAATCGTAAAAATCACACCAGCGATAAATTGGTGCATCGGGATATCAGCGCCTAAAAAAGCGATGTTTCCCCAATCAAAATCAACAGCGAGTAAGACGACGAATACGGGGATCAAGACCACGCGTAGCATCGTCAATCGGTTAGGTAGGTTCATATAGAACGCCTCCTCTTAGAAGGAGAGTCGACTTATTCGGCGTCGACTCTCTTTACAAAAATATTTTGTGTGACCGGAGACTCTTGAAGCTCGAGCTCACGACCGTTGACGACGATTTTCTCAACGCCTGCGATGAGTCCGATTCGAATACGCAATGTGTCCGTCTCGGCATCTTCAATGACAATCGGATTCTGTTTCGACTGGTTCGGATACTCCGGTGCGAGAAAGGCTCCTTCTAACGACGTATCACGAACACCCACGTAAGAGGCAGGTGACTCCTTCACATAAATCTCGGTCGACAGTTTCTCGTTCGTCGCGAGTTCATAAGTGATATCTGCCCCATTCGACTCCTTCACCGCAATCGGACCAGATTCCGCTGGCGGTTCTTCTTCGGTCGGCTCCTCTTCAGTCGGTTCCTCCTCGACCGGTTCATCAGCCGGGACATCCTCATTCTGGTCGACTGTGACACCAGAACTTGGCGGTTCGGCAGGACTTGCATCCTGACCACCGAAGTCGATGCTTCTCACTGCGAAATAAATCGCGGTGATGAGCAAGAAGACCGTGAGAACGAGGAGAACTTTCGGAACCCATCTCGAGACCCGACTTGTCGACTCGGAAGCCTTCGAATACGTTTTCTTCCGAGAGAGTTGAACAGACGGCTGTGCCTCGATGACCGGTAAATCTTTTGCATATGTCTCGTATAATTCATCCACATCTAGGCCGAGCGACTCCGCATACGTCTTAATGAACGCCCGTGCATAAAAAGAGCCAGGGAGATTTTTGTAATCACCTTCCTCGATTGCGATGATATAGCGCTTTTGAATCTTCGTCGTCTGCTGGATTTGGTCGAGCGTCAATCCGCTCTCCTCACGCTTTTGTTTCAAAAAAGTCCCTAGTTCTGTCACAGGGGTCCACACCTTCCATTCACATAATTATTCAAACCATTCTGACTCACGATGCGTTTCTTGTGGGATGATGATCGTCTCATCCGGATTGTTTCTCAATTCAATAATATAATCAAAGTCTTCATACACGCAATCGGTGTTTCGGACGTACAGGTCAGGGTGTTCGATGACTTTCACGGCCGGCAACCGCATGACTTCACGAATGAGCTGGCGATGTCGTTCATCCATCGTTCGGGTAGAGACGGCACCATCGATTATGTATACGTGATCGCCTTCCCGTTCCTCTTCAAATAATGAGGTCCGAACGGTCTGTTTCATCAGTGTCGAGGAAAGAAACAACCATCGTTTGTTCGCACACACACTCGCTGCTACGATGGACTCCGTCTTTCCGACGCGTGGATTTCCACGAACACCGATTAACAAATGGCGTTCTTCCTTCATCAGTTCCGCAACGAAATCGACGAGAATGCCCAAATCTTCACGGACGAAGCGAAACGTTTTTTTGTCATCACTATCATGGTCGATATAACGACCGTGACGGATTGCAATCCGGTCTCGTAACTTCGGACGGCGCAACTTGATGACGGCAATAGCTTCCATCCGCTTTAAAATATGCTCGAGTCGATGCACATGATCGGCGGCAGGTGCTTTGAGCAACATTCCCCGTCGCTGCAAATCGACCCCATTGATGGTGACGATGGAGATTTGAAGCATCCCCATGAGAGATGCGATGTCTCCGAGGATACCCGGTCGATTCTGACACAATTCATATTCGAGATACCACTCTTCGAATTTATGTTCCATCCCCAACCATCCTTTCGAGCGAGTTCGCTACCTTGCCTATTTTAAATTATTTTAGAAGAATTGAAAAGAACAGGTTTATTTACATGAATCGGATCATTGCCAACCGCCGTCGACGCGTATCACCGTGCCCGTCATATACGAGGCGTCCGGTGAGCACAAGAAACGGATCGTGTTGGCCACGTCCTCTGCCGCACCGAGACGTCCAAGTGGAATGTCATCGATCACGGATTGTTTCGACTCTTCTACCGTATCATTCATTGGCGTATCAATCCACCCCGGGGTCACCGCATTGACTCGAACATTGAACGGTCCGGCTTCTCGTGCGAACGCCTTGACGAAGCCGAGCTGTGCCGCTTTGACGGTTGAATAAAACACCTCAGCCGCCGCACCGACCTCTCCCCATACACTCGAGACAATCACGATATCCACGTGATGATCGTAAGGCTTCCTTGCAACGACGGACTGGATGAGTCGGATCATTGCCCGAACATGTACATCGTACAGCCGGTCGAGCTCATCCATCGACTGGTCGACGACGAGACCATGGAGCGCATGTCCGGCCACATATACAATTCGGTCGATGTCCAGCATATCCTGCACCCACGACTCAACAGCGTCACGGTCTGTTAGGTCACAAGGGAGAATTTCTGCCGAAAGATTCTCTTCATCTATCAAATGACGGAGTCTATCACTACTCTCGTTCGCATGCAAAATCAGTTCATCTTCACGAAAAGCGAGCGAGACGGCACGTCCGATGGTACCGCTCGCTCCAACAATCAATGTCTTCATCGTTTTTTGACGATGCATACCGTTCGTTGTTCATGGCGGAACAAGCGCTCGTATGCTTCGTATAGTTCGTCGAGTGTGATGGCATCAATCAAAGTCGGGATTTCAAACAAATTCCCATCATTGAGTGCATATCGAGAGAACTGATTTGCGATGAATTCCGGTGAGTTCAATGCTTTCAAGAACTGTCCTTGCATCATGCGTTTCTTCCGGTCGAGCGTCTCTTGACTCAACTGAAGTGGACGTTCTAACGCCTCCGTCACACGGTCGACAAACGCATCTACTTCCGACGTCTCCATCGACAAGGCGGCAAAGGCAAACGTTTCCTCTGACGTATAGTCAAACGAGAAGGCATCGTCAATCAATCCTTCAGCATAAAGTTCTGTATAAAGAGGAGCTGTCGTGTCGAAGAGCGCATGCATGAGCAATTCTACTGTCAATTCTTGCTTCAGACCTGCTTCCCCAGCTTGTGGTACATCCTTATACCCAATCATGACTTTCGGTACAGAGACGTCCATCTCGATGACCCGTTCTGACAGACGAACCGTGGTCGGTTCATATACTGTCTCACGAGCACTCAATCGTGGTGTCTCAAAAGATTTACCTGCTTGGTTATCTCGAATCAAGGCAAGCATCTCATCCGGTTCGATGTTCCCGACGACGAACAATGCCATGTTGCTCGGATGATAGAACGCTTGATGACAGGTGTACAAGTCTTCCGCCGTGATCTTTGAAATCGATTCGATTGTACCTGCGATATCAATCTTGACGGGATGTGTCTCGTACATCGCCTCAATTAAACCAAAATACAAGCGCCATCCGGGATTGTCTTGATACATTTGAATCTCTTGACCGATGATGCCTTTCTCTTTCTCGACCGACTCTTTCGTAAAATAAGGAGTCTGGACGAAATCAAGTAGCGTTTGTACGTTTTCCGAAATCTTGGACGTGGCACCGAACAAATAAGCCGTCCGTGTGAAGGAAGTGAAAGCGTTCGCTGACGCTCCTTGACGACCGAATTGTTGGAAGACGTCACCATCTTCTTTCTCGAACATCTTATGTTCTAAGAAATGTGCGATACCATCAGGAACCTCGATCCAGTCTTCTAGTTTGAAGCGTCGGTCAATCGATCCATATTTAGTCGTGAACGTCGCGAATGTTTTTTCATATCCAGTCTTTTTCAACAAGTAAACGGAGAGGCCATTGTCGAGAACGTGATGATGTAACGTCTCTCCGACGTTAGGAAAGTCTAATTTCATGCTTCTCCTCCTTTCAAGCAATAAACCGCTTCGAGTTCCATTTCTTTCGCAAGCGCAACGACATGATCTCGTGTCGTGTTTTCAATGATTGCCATCTCTTCGTCTAACGAGAACGGACGAACGTCTGCTCCACTCATCCAAGCAATCAATTGACGTGGACTGTCTCCAAGTTGTCGACGTTGATAGAACAACAACTCTTTCGTCTGTTGCAACGTCTCATCCTCAAACTCGCCCGCTTGTAAAGCGTTCAATTGCTCTTCGATGATCTGTTCGGTTTTTTGCTGGTTCGACGCATCGATGCCGGCATAGACGAACAACTTCCGACTGAGGGAACTATATTGTGAAGCGGCATAGTACGCCAGGCTCTCTTTTTCACGCACGTTCATGAACAGTTTCGAGTGAGGGAATCCTCCGAACAATCCATTCACGACTTGCATACGAATCGCCGCTTCCGTTCTTGGGTCGACATTGAGTGAATAAGCGAGATGGAGCTTGCTTTGTTTAATGTCTTGGTGTTCTTCCAAACGCTTGAACTCTCCTCGACTCGCTTCTGGTAACAGGCGTGGTCGACGTGTCCCAAGGGATTCCAATGGATTGAAAGCCTGTTCGACTTGCTCACGATTGACATCCCCGACAACATAGATGTCCACACGGTCATGTTGAATCATCGATTGATATGCCTCATATAATGATTTCGGTGTGACATGGTCGAGTTGCTCAAGCGTACCGAGTGACGGAATCGCAAGTTCTCCTCCGAGCATTTCTTGTAGACGCTGTTGGGCGAAACGCATTTTGTCATCATAGACCGATTCGATACGCTGACGTTGCAATCGACGTTCCTGCTCGACGATGAGTGGCTGGAACGCCCCATCGTATGCGTTCGGACGAAGGAGAACGTCTTCGAGTAACTCGATTGCCTGACTCAATACGTCTTCTCCGACAAGATGATCGTTGACGACTTCGAGTTGGAATTGGATGACGTGCTCCTTTCCGATCTTAGATGCACCAGCATATAAGTTTGTGTCATACAACTCCTCTAGCGGTGTGTGAAATAACTCAATGGATGGATACGTTGCCGTCGATTTCTCCATAATGAACGGGAGCAATGCCCGATCTGCGACCGTCTCCGCCGATAATGGAGCGGCGAATGACACGAGACAAGTCGTCGTTTTAAATTTTTTGGTCGGATAGACCGAGTAGTGCAATTGATGTTGGAACTGTTCGATTCCTTTCATCTGCCGATCACTCCTTTTTTCGTTTTGGTTGAAACACGGCAGCGCCGCGCGCATATTCTTGATCCGGCACCCCTGCCACGACGTTCGCGTAACGGGCAACCGTAAATAAATAATCACTCAAGCGGTTAAAGTAAGGCAATTGCCGGTCTGCGACTCCGAGAGCCGCTAAGTCACGCTCGACCCGTCGACAGACGGCACGAGCCACATGTAAGCTAGCTGCGGCAACGCTGCCGCCCGGAAGGATGAAGCGCACAAGTTCCGGACAGGACTCCTCCCACTCATCCATCCATCGTTCTAGTTCCGTCACGATTGACAAATCGACCATTTTTGGCGGTGCCTCAGCATACATCAGCTCCGAACCGAGGTCGAACAAGTCGTGCTGAATCTTCGTCAGCTGTATTCGGAGCGTCTCATCCTCTTGATGCGCGATGGCGAGTCCAATCTGACTATTCAACTCATCGAGATGACCCATCGCTTCAATCTGAGGATGGGATTTCTCGACACGACTACCGATTAATGATGTTTCACCCTTGTCGCCCGTTCGTGTATAACGTTTCATTCGACTCCCCCCTTAAAATGCCACAAATGGTGACTCAAGCGAGTCACCATTACGAGTTGTGTGGTTGTTCAAATGGTAAGTAAATCTCGAAGGTGGTTCCGACCCCGAGTGTACTCGATACGCTCACTTTTCCGTGATGGGCATCGACCACATTCTTCACGATCGCGAGTCCGATGCCTGTCCCTGTCTTCGAACCACTGGTCCGGGCTTTATCGGCTTTATAGAATCGCTCGAAAACGAACGGCAAATCCTCTTTTGGAATTCCATGACCTGTATCCGTCAACTGAATCCGTAGCCCGTCCGTCTCTTCTGTGGCCTCAATCCGAATTTCTCCAGAATCGGTATGCGCGATAGCATTGCCAATCAAGTTGGTGAACACTTGCTCGAGACGATCGCCATCCGCCTCGATGAGACGGTGCGGGGCGTCGGTCTGTAAACGAATCTCTTTTTCAGATGCCATCTGATTGAACTTTCGCATGACTCGGGGCAAGAAATCACCGATATCAAACGAAGTGAAATGCATCGTCTCTTTACCCGATTCGATGCGTGCCAAATCCAACAAATCATTGACGAGTCTTGCCAAGCGGAGCGATTCATCATAGATGATGGAGGCGAACTCTTTCGTCGCCTCGTCACTCTCAGTGATGCCATCGATGATTGCCTCTGAATACCCTTGAAGCGTCACGAGCGGTGTCCGGAGTTCATGGCTAATGTTCGCCACAAAATCGGTCCGCATCTTATCGAGTCGATGACTTTCTGACGTATCCCGGATGACAACGACAGCACCCTCGAAATCGTCTTCTCCGACGAGTGGTGTGACTGTCAGTGTATAGTACCGCTCATCCTGTTTCACTTCGATCGTCTTTTCAGACGTCCCCTCCATCACTTCCTCATAAAGAGACAATACGACTTCATGTGGTTGCCCATCTTGAAGTAATGGACTCGCTTGCGGGTTCGTGACAATCACGTTCGCATGACGATCGAGTGTAATGACACCGTCTGCCATCGAACGAAGAATCGACGCAAGTTGCAGCCGTTCCCGGTCAAGGGCATTCACATACTTCGAAAGCTGACTGCTCATTGCGTTGAAAGAAGCAGCGAGTTCTCCAATCTCATCCCGTGTCTTCGTCTCCAAACGCAAATCAAATTGCCCCTCTCCCGTCTTATTGACTGCATCCCGCATCGCTCGGAGCGGTGCCGTGATTCGTGTCGACAAGAAGAAAGCGAAGACGGTCGTGACGATGATGGCCGAAGCGACGGTCCAAAGAATGATGGTCCGTGCTCCCGCGTTCGCACTCGAGATCGCATCGAGCGGTTCGAGCAGGTAGAGCGTATACTGTCCTGTCGATAAGGAGAAGGTCGTCCGATACGCTAGTGCGGCCTGGTCGTCAAAAGATGAGAAATTCCCGATGGCCGTCTCACCGACCGCCTGATAGGTTTCCCAATCCTGTCGTTCAAGTTCCACCATCAAACCATCCACTTGATTTCCAAAATTCGATCGGGTCGTCCCGTTCTCTAAGATATAGTTAGCCCCGTACACTTCGATGATTTGATCAATCGTCTGGGACGTGTCACCTTCATTCAACAAAACCGATTGGACCTGTCCACCGAGCTTGGCAAGATGGCCTCGTTCCTGGTCGATATGAAAGGAATTAAAAAATTCAAGCATCAACACCGAGACGATGAATAAGATGACACTGACCAAAACGAGAATCGTCAGCCACAGTTTCGTGACGATGCTGTTTCGACGAATCATCATTCACTGGCAGCTTCGAACTTGTACCCGACACCCCATACGGTCGTGATCATATGCGCCGCGTCCGGTGAGACACGATTCAATTTCTCACGAAGACGTTTCACATGCGTATCGACGGTCCGAAGGTCTCCGAAAAATTCGTAGTTCCATACTTCTTTTAACAACTGCTCTCGTGAAAAGACTTTATCCACCTGTTTTGCGAGGAAGAACAATAACTCATATTCTTTTGGTGTGAGGGCGATTTCCTCGCCGTCCACCGTGACGCGGTGTGCATCATTATCGATTGTCAGATGTGGGAAGACGATCAAATCCTTCGACTTCTCACTCGTGTGCATGAACTTCGTCGAACCAGAGCGGCGAAGCAATGCTTTGACGCGGAGCACGACTTCACGCGGACTGAACGGCTTGACGATATAATCATCCGCCCCGACTTCGAATCCTTGGACACGGTCGATTTCTTCACCTTTCGCCGTGAGCATGATGACCGGAGTCGCTTTCGTCTTCCGGAGTTCTGTACATACTTCAACCCCATCCATCTTTGGCATCATCAAATCAAGCAAGATCACGTCGTATTCGTTATCAAGGGCAAGCGCGAGCGCCTCTTCGCCATTGACCGCTTCTTCAATCACATACTGTTCACGTTCTAAGTACATTTTCAAAAGTCGGCGAATTCTCTCCTCGTCGTCGACTACTAAAATCTTCGTTTTCTCAGCCATACCTGAAACCCTCCTAAGACCCATTACGAGTTGTAGCGAATGTTGCACAATTGTGAACATTCCACTCTCTGCCATAACTATACCACTCTATTATTTCGCTTCACAACGATGATTTGATGGACCAAATGAAAAAGAAGTCACAATTGTGACTTCTTTTATGTCAGGCATACGAATGCAGACCGGCAATGACCAGGTTGACGAAGACGAGGTTGAACATGATGATGGCAAATCCACCGACACATAACCAGGCCGCTTTCGTTCCTGTCCAGCCACGCTGAATGCGCATATGCAAGTAGTAAATATAGATCAGCATCGTGATGAGGGCCCAAACTTCTTTCGGGTCCCATCCCCAGAAACGGTTCCAGGCAATCTGTGCCCAAATCATCGCAAAGATCAGACCACCAAGGATAAAGACCGGTAATCCAATCGCGACCGAGCGATAGCTGATTTCATCAGCAAGGTCGAGATCGACTTTTTTTGCAAGGGGTTGGAGCGCTTCAGCGACGCGTTTACGCAAGATGACAAAGCGGAGCAACACATAGATTACAATTCCGCCGATGACCGACCAGATGAGCGTGTTCAACTTGAGTGTATTGATCCAGTTCGGGAGCTCGAGTGACAAGCCACTCGCGCCAGACACGAGTTGTGCCCCTTCTGGGACGAACAAGATCGGCATGAAATATTCATACGTCTCCGCTTGACCGCGGTCGTTCGTGAACTCGACGACACCTCCGGCACCAATCCCCTTGAATAACATCGAGACGATGATGAAGCCGAGCGTGCACATGAGGACAAACATCGTCACTTCGAGCCACGTCCGTGACTTAGACTGTTCTTTCATCGATGTTTCGTTCAATAAGAAAATGAGTCCCGATGCAAAACTAATGGCCAAAATCCCTTGTCCGAGCGCAGCCGTCGTAACGTGAATTTTCAGCCATACACTGTTGAGTGCCGGGATGAGCGGTGCGACCTCACTCGAGAACATTGAAGCGAAGGCGATGACGAGTAACGCCACCGGCATCGCGAACAAGCCGAGTACATCATTTTTATAAATTCCATATACGACGAGGAACCCAAGTACCATCATCATACCGAAGAACGTCGTATATTCGTACAAGTTTGATACCGGCGCATAGCCGACACCTGCCCAGCGCATAAAGAAATATGTCATTTGAGCGACAAAGCCGATGATTGCCAAGATAAAGGCGTATTTCCCATAGGCAACACGGTTGACGTTTCGATCTTTACGCATACCACTGACGGCAATCGTAAAGAGAACCGTCGAGATTGCGTACAGGAAGAACGCGATAAACAGCATTCGGCTGCTCCATTCAATCCATTCCATCAAGATTCCCCTCTTTCATCTGTTGACTCGTTCTCCGACTTCTCTGTGAATCTCGCCTGGTCTTCCCACATCGGTAAGCCAGTTTGTTCTAATAGCGGCGACACTTCACGACGGAGCGAGGACGGGTTTTTATTCGTAAAACCGGCTACAAGCACGCCCTCTTCATGACGACGGATCCAAACGCGACGGTGTGGCCAGTACATGCCCATCGCAATACCGATCATAAAGATCGTGGCACCGACGATCAAAATCGGATAGGTGGAGTCACTCTTCACACGTAAACCACTCGTGCTCGCCATCTCTGTACCTGCAAACTGGACATCGTAGCGGTTCTCTTCATCAGCGACATTCAGACGAATGCCGATTAAATTCGACTCCGTTTCTCCTTCAGGTGATTCAACGTTGAAGAAGAAGGCAGGATTCAGTGCACGTGGTGATTTCGTATTCGGTTGTCCATCTTTCACTTCAAAGTCTGGATACAAATCTTTCAACGTGACGGTGACCCCATCGAGCTCATAAGACTTTTCCGGATTCTCCAAATCAACTTTGAACGGACCATATTCGTCGCCGGTTTCTTTATCTGCCAACATGAACGACATCGATAAGAACTCTGGACGACTTGAATATTGTTCCTGATACACTTCAAATTTATCGAACTTAAACGGGTGGTTGACTTTCGTCGAACCGACATCGACTTGCTCGAGTTGCGGCGATCCGTCCTCGTTCGTTCCCGTCTTTTTGAATAACGTCAACTCTGTCTCATAATTTTTAGGAACGGCTCCTGCTTTTTCAATGGCGGCCGCGAACTTCGCGTCCTCTTCATTGTTCTCAGGGTCGTACATTTCAAGAATGAACTGGTCGTTCCGTAAGTAGTACTCGCCGTCAGTCGCCTCTAGCGACACCGTGTCGCCTTCACGCACCCATTCGAGCGTATCCGTATGGAATGCAGGGAACACTCGCAGCATCGCCCCTAGGAAGAAGATGACAAGTCCGAGGTGGTTGACGTACGGACCCCAACGACCAAACCGGTGTTTCTCTGCTAACAGAGCATCGCCGTCCCGTTTGACGGTATATCGTTTCTTTTTAAGTGCGACTGCGATCTCATCAATTTGAGCCTCCGTCCCATCACCTTGTCCGAAGAGACGTTGCCCCTTCATAAAACGTTCTGTCCGTCTGACCGGTTGTTTTTTAAGCGCCTTATAGAGCGGAACCCCACGGTCAATCGACACGACGACGAGTGAGAGCGTCAACATGACAATCAGACCGATGTACCACCACGATGTGTATAGGTTATGGAATCCGAGGGCGTAATAAATAGAACCCGGTGTTCCATACTCCTCCATATAATATTGTTCAGGCGGTAATTGTTGTGGGATGTACATCTCTTGAGGAAAGATTGTTCCGATTGCCGAACCGACAATAATCAATGCAATTAACCACAACCCCACTTTGACCGATGCAAAGAAGTTCCACACACGGTCAATGATCGATTTCGGACGACGCTTCGACCGTAAATCAGCGCCTTCGTATTTCATATCTAGCATCTGTGCGTCCCCCGTTCGCTTACAATGACTTCTCGGCTAGCTCCATCAATTTCTCTTTCGTGAGTTCACCTTCATACTTTTCAATTACGTTCCCTTCACCATCGATGACGAATGTGACGGGTAGGTTATAAATGCCATACGCTCCTTCGACTTCGCTCTGGGTATCCATCAAAATCGGATAGTCGAGCCCGACACCAAGGTCGTTGATGAAATTATCGACACGAAGCGGTGTCTCTCCGACGTTCACGGCCCAAAAATCGACACCCATGTCTTGAAGTGTCGCATAGTTTTCTTGTACGACCGGCATCTCTTTCTTACACGGTTCACAGAACGTACCCCAGAAATTCAAGAGCATCCCTTTCCCTTCGTAGTTATCTCGCTCATACAAGGTCGAACCGTCGAGTGTGACGAGCTTGAAGTTCGGTGCCTCGTCGCCCGCCTCGATGCGTCCATCGTTACCCGCTTGGTCGAATGTTTGCATAATCGTAACCGCTCCCGCGAAGAGAACGACCGTCATGATCATCATCCGCCAAAATGACCTCTTTTTCTTTTTTGCGACCGCTTGTTCCATCCGGTCGTCTTTTTGTTGATCTTTTGTCATCGTTTTCACACCATCCTTCAGTTGCTATTGTACTGAAAAAACATTAAAAACGCACATTAACAGACTTTTTTCATTTTTTTGTCACACAATCTACACAATCAAAAAAATCATCCTATTTCAGGACGATTTTTTGTTGTTATTTTTTCTTCTTTTTGCCTCGTGGTTTCGGTGGAACGGTAGGGTTCGCAAGTTCCCGAAGCTTACTGATTTCTTTGTGTGAAAGTTCACGCCAGTCGCCCGTGTTCAGACCGTCGAGCGTCAAGAAACCGAACTGTTCACGCTTCAGTTTGATGACCTCTGAACCAATGGCTTCCACCATCCGACGGATTTGACGATTGTGACCTTCCGAGATGACGATTTCGAGGATGGCTGTGTTCTTCTTCTGGTCTACAGACTTCATCTTCACTTTCGCACTTCCCGTTTTGAATCCGTCATCGAGTTCGACACCAGACTCAAGCTGTTTGATGGCCAAGTAAGATGGGATGTTCTTCACTTTTGCCACATAACGCTTTTGAATTTTATATTTCGGGTGTGTCATCATGTTCGAGAACTCGCCATCGTTCGTCAAGATGATGAGACCCGTCGTGTTGTAGTCAAGACGACCGACCGGGAATACACGTGCTCCTGGTGGGACGAGGTCTGTGATGACTTTACGTCCTTTGTCGTCATCGACCGTCGATACGTAGCCACTCGGTTTATAAAGCAAATAGTAGACATGTTCTTCTTGTTCGATTTTGACGCCATCGACTTCAATCTCTGACTTCGGTCCAACTTTCGTCCCGAGTTCACGGACGACTTTTCCGTTCACGCGGACGCGACCATCCAAAATCATTTCTTCCGCTTTCCGACGCGAGGCGACCCCCGCTTGTGCGATTACTTTTTGCAAACGTTCCATATGATTAATCCTTCTCCAATCTCTCTTCTTGCTTCGGTGATTCCTGACCGAAGAACAAATCGCCTTCGTCTGTCAGTTCATCCTCAAATGTTAATGGTGGCAATTCTTCGAGCGAGTTGAACCCGAAATGGTCGAGGAAGTGCTCTGTCGTACGATACAGCTTGGCACGACCAATCGTCTTCGCACGACCAGCCGATTCGATCAATCCTTTCGATAACAACGTATGGATGACCCGTTCGACTTTGACCCCGCGAATCTCTTCGATATCCGCTCGTGTGACCGGCTGTTTGTAGGCGATGATAACAAGCGTCTCCATCGCTGCACGTGAGAGCGCCTGCTCAGCCATCGTCCCGACATATTTTTGAATGTACGGAGAGACGTCCGGAACGGTCACGAGCTTGTAGACACCTGCCGATTCCATGAGCTGAAACGGCCGATTCGATGATTTGAACGATGTCTCTAGCTTACTGAGCTGTTCTCGTGCCGCAGCTTCTGAGATATCGAGCGTCTCGGCGAGCGCGCGTACTTCCATCCCTTCATCACCGACGACGAACAGCAATCCTTCAATAATCGTCTCATAAGACAGCAACCGCTTCATCCCCTTTCTTTGATGGTTCAATGAATGAGATTTGAATATCTTGGTCGAGTTGTTTTGTTACGACGACCCGTAGCTTGATCAGCTCAAGAAGCGCCATAAACGTTACCACGAGATCCGAGACGTTCGGTTGCTCAACAAAAAAGGCGAAAAACGACGTTTGTCTCGTCGACGATACGTGTTCATGAAGACGCGTCATCTGCTCTTCAAGCGTACGCTCTTCCCGCTTGATCGTCTTTTTGCGTCGTTCTTTCCAACGTTTCCGTTCAATCATCTTCGAATAGGCGTGGAGAAGATCCGAGAAGTTGAGTGGTCCGTCATACTTAGACACCTCTTCAGACATATAAGTCGTCAAATCTTCACCCGGTCGCGTATACAATTCAAGCCGGTGTTCTTCTTGTTCACGCATGAAGACGACCGCTTCTTTATATGCTTTGTATTCAATCAATTGACGAATGAGACCTTCACGCGTCGGTTCCTCACTGAAGTCTGGAACCTCTTCATCCTCGACCGAAACTGGCGGTAACAATTGTTTGCTCTTCAATTGGAGCAACGTCGCCGCCATGACCAAGTATTCACTGGCCACATCGAGTTCAAATTTTTGCATCGTGCGAATATAGCCGACATACTGGTCAGTGACTTCTGCCACGGAAATGTCGACGATATCAATCTCCATTTTTCCAATCAAATGGAGCAACAGGTCGAGTGGACCTTCGAACGTATCAATTTTAACGTTATAGGCTTCCATAGAGACACCTGCCATTTTACATTTTTGCGCTTTAGTATAACATGTTTTATAACACCGTGGACACGAAAGGAGAAAATTGATTCATGACCCCTTTTATTCATTATACGTTGCTTTTTGAATGTCATGCCGATTATTTCGAATGTCATGAGGTATTAGAAGAGGCGTGGCAGGCAGACGGACGCCGTCACCACGGCTATGCAGCGCTCATCCAATATGCTGTCATCCACTATCACCTCCGGCGCGACAATTTGGTCGGTGCAAAAAAGAGCTTGCGACTCTTACGTCGAAAGATTGACATCGCTTCTCCCTATTTGAATAAACTCGGTCTAGATGTCGACTCCTTCATCGCACAACTCGAGGAATGGCCGCTTCGCGCGACGCTTCCATTGCAATCAGATGTCCGTGAGACGGTCGAATCCCTAAAATCGACGTTTCCATCGACGGACCTGGCGTTCGAGGAACTCGTTCATAAACATCTACACCGTGACCGGAGCGAAGTGATTATGGAACGGAAATCTGCCCTTCTCGAACGTCAACGAGCGAGGAATTCCGCTAGCCATTCCTGAACCACATGCAAAACCCCCGCAGTCACAGGGTCGTGATTGCAGGGGTTTTTATCGTCAGACGACTAATTGATTCCATTTATCCAATAAATCGCCCGTCTTGCCTGTACCGGTTAGCGTCAAATCAAGTGGAAGGACGTTTCTTACCTCGTCTAGAAGCTCGTAAGAACGTTTCTCGCCACGGAATGATGGCGACAAGGCGATATGGTCGATGACCATTGTCGTTTCTTGTTGCTCCATACCAATGATACCAACGAAGTCTTCACCGACTTTCCACAAATAGAGGAACTTCGACTCCTCCTCGTCATACGATCGGACGAGTTCAAGCAAGCTTAGCGGAGATTTGTCACTGCATGAGAATGCGAGTAGACCCATCGCCGTCTTTTCATAAGAACGTTTATATTTGACCAGCATTGCTGGGTTCACCACCTTTTGTCATTCAAGTTTCACGACGTGAACACGTGAGAGACATGGTTCATTGTGCCATACCCTTCAGGCAAAAATCAATTCTCGTCCCAAACCTTCACTTCTGCCATCTTCGTACCTTGACGAAGTTTGACGGCATGCTCAAGACCAGATGTCACTTTACCGAATACCGTATGGACACCATCCAAATGCGGTTGTGGCTCATGGACGATGAAGAACTGTGAAGACCCTGTGTCACGACCTGCGTGGGCCATTGAGAGTGAACCCGCTTCGTGTTTGTGTGGGAACGATGTCGATGTCTCACAAGGAATCGTATAGCCTGCGCCACCCATTCCAGTTCCTTGTGGGCAACCACCTTGGCTGACGAAACCAGGGATGACACGGTGGAACGTCAATCCGTTGTAAAACCCGCTGTTCGCAAGTTTTTCGAAGTTTTCGACCGTGATTGGTGCTTCACCGTGGAATAAATCAAATTCAATCATTTCGCCATTTTCAAGTTTCATAGAACCTTTTTTCATGTTTCAAGCAACCCCTTTTTCATAATATGTATCCTGCTGTTTGACACTCACATTACCCATCTTATCAAAAAAACACGTCTGTCTCCACTTTTTTGTGGAAACAGACGTTCTGCCTTATTGAATCACCGCGTGAACGAGTGGACGGGCCTCTGGTTTCGTTGCACCGATCGTATACGCATGGTCTAAACGCTCGATGGCTGAAGACATGTCTTCGATGTTCGAACGGAGTACCGCGATCACATCGCCTACCTCGACACGGTCGCCGACTTTTTTCTCAAGCGTGATGCCTGCCGCAAAGTCGATTTTGTCTTCTTTTGTCGCGCGTCCTGCACCGAGAAGCATCGCCGCAACACCTACTTCGTCTGCGATGATCGACTCGACATAACCTGCTTCTTTTGCGACGAATGTCGTCTCATATGAAGCTTGTGGTAATTTCGTCACATCATCGACGAGTGATGCGTCGCCACCTTGTGCTTCGACGAACTTGCGGAACACCTCGAGGGCGTGTCCATCTGCAATGCGCTTCTCAAGGTCGGCATATGCTTCTTCAAACGTTGGATAGAATTCACCGAGGACAGCCATATGTCCAGCGATCGTGAGAGCGATTGTTTTCAAATCTTCGACTTCTTTACCTGAGAGGACTTCAATCGCTTCTTTCACTTCGTTCGCGTTCCCGATTTCAAAGCCGAGCGGTTGGTCCATGTCTGTGATGACCGCGACCGTCTTACGTCCGACGTTTTTCCCGATTGCGACCATTTCTTCCGCGAGGGCTTTCGCATCATCAAACGATTTCATGAACGCGCCAGAACCTGTCTTGACGTCAAGAACGATACTGTCCGCGCCTGCTGCAATCTTCTTCGACATGATTGAACTTGCGATGAGCGGGATCGATTCGACCGTAGCCGTAACGTCGCGGAGCGCATACAAGCGCTTATCGGCAGGCGTCAAGTTCCCTGTCTGACCGATGATCGACATTTTGATATCATTTACTTGTTTCGTGAATTGTTCTTCCGTCAATTCAACGTTGAACCCCGGGAATGATTCGAGCTTATCAATCGTACCACCCGTGTGACCGAGACCACGACCGCTCATCTTCGCAACGGGGATGCCGATTGAAGCAACGAGTGGTGCCACGATCAAGCTGATTTTGTCCCCGACGCCGCCCGTCGAGTGCTTGTCAACTTTTTTCCCTTCGATGTTGGAAAGGTCAATCGTATCACCAGACTTCACCATTTCCATTGTCAATGCAGCCGTCTCGTTTTCAGTCATCCCATTGAAGTAGATGGCCATCGATAAGGCTGACATCTGATAGTCAGGGATTGATTCGTTCGTGAAACCTTCGACAACGAAGCGAATCTCCTCTTCGTTCAATTCTCCACCGTTACGTTTCTTTAAAATCAAATCGACCATACGCATAACTGTCGTCCTCCTAAAATTAAGTTACTTACATGCTTTTAATCGTGCCACGTACGAGAGAGAGGAAGTCTTGACGAACGCGCTCTGTCGTTTCGATGACTTCTTCATGGTTGAGTGGTTGATCTAAGATGCCTGCTGCCATGTTCGAGACACACGAGATCCCGAGGACACGCATATCCGAATGACGCGCGACAATGACTTCTGGAACGGTCGACATACCGACGACGTCGCCACCGAGAAGACGGGCCATTTTGACTTCAGCTGGTGTTTCGTACGTAGGACCTGTGTTACCGAAGTAAACCCCTTTTTGTACAGAAAGTCCAAGGTCTGAAGCGACACGTTCTGTCAATTTCACGAGCTCTTTATCGTACGCTTCTGACATGTCAGGGAAACGTGTCCCGAATTCACTCGCGTTCTTCCCGATGAGCGGGCTCGTACCAAAGAAGTTAATATGATCTGTGATGATCATCAAGTCGCCTGGGTTGAATGACTCGTTACACGCTCCTGCCGCGTTTGTGACGATGAGAGTCTCGACACCGATCAATTTGAGGACACGAACCGGGAACGTCACTTGTTCCATCGAGTATCCTTCATAGAAGTGGAACCGTCCTTGCATGGCGACGACTCGTTTTCCTTCAAGTTCACCGAACACGAGTTGACCCGCATGTCCTTCGACAGTCGATACCGGGAAGTGTGGAATCTCCTCATAAGGAATCGCTACCGGGTTCTCA
This sequence comes from Exiguobacterium sp. s132, assembly GCF_018617235.1. Taxonomy (GTDB): domain Bacteria; phylum Bacillota; class Bacilli; order Exiguobacteriales; family Exiguobacteriaceae; genus Exiguobacterium; species Exiguobacterium profundum. The sequence continues at coordinate 985,797 of NZ_JACSJU010000001.1, forward strand.
ATCTCGTCCGCGAGGACTCCAAGTCCCGACCCTAGAATGAGTCCGATTTCTGGTGTACTGCCCATACGCTCCTGCAAAAACGCTTTTGTTTCGTTCCAATTTACCATGAATATTGCCTCCTCAAATTTCGTTTAAGAAACTCTTTCCGTTTGATGGTGCCGCAACGTTAAAGTTGTCAGCGACGGTCGCACCGATATCTGCGAACGTACCACGAATGCCTAAATCAACCGCCTTCGCTCCGTTGTGATGAACGATGAGCGGAACGTATTCACGCGTGTGATCTGTACCGGCATGAACAGGGTCATTTCCGTGGTCAGCCGTGATGATGAGCAAGTCATCTTCACGAAGGCGCTCCATCACTTCCGGTAAGCGAGCGTCATACTCTTCAAGCGCGACCGCATAGCCTTCCGGGTCACGACGATGACCGAATAATGCGTCGAAGTCAACTAAATTCAAGAAGCAGAGCCCTTCGAAGTCTTCCTCGAGCGACTCGACCAATTTGTCCATGCCATCCATGTTCGATTTCGTGCGGACCGCTTTTGTCACACCTTCACCATCGTAAATATCGCTGATTTTCCCTAATGCGATGACGTCTTTCCCAGCTTCCTCAAGCGTGTTCATGACGGTCTTGCCGAATGGTTTCAAGGCGTAATCGTGACGGTTTGCCGTACGGACCCATGCTCCTGGTGTCCCGATGAACGGGCGAGCGATGATTCGTCCGAGCATGTATGGATCTTCACGTGTGATTTCACGAGCGTATTCGCAGATTCGGTACAACTCATCAACCGGCACGATGTCCTCGTGTGCTGCGATTTGAAGGACTGAGTCGGCTGATGTATAGACAATCAGAGCGCCAGTCTCGACATGCTCTTCACCGAGTTCGTCCAAAATTTCTGTTCCTGACGCCGGTTTGTTCCCGATGATTTTACGTCCGCTGAACTCTTCGAGGCGGTGAATCAAGTCATCAGGGAACTCCTCGAATACTCGGAATGGTGTATCGATATGAAGACCCATGATTTCCCAATGTCCTGTCATCGTATCCTTACCAGCTGAGATTTCTTCCATGCGACCATACGCACTCGGTGCATCCGATGCATCGATGCCTTGAATCGGCTTGATGTTCGAAAGTCCAAGTTTACCCATGTTCGGCATGTTCAATCCGTTATGTTCACGCGCGATATGCCCGAGCGTGTCGGCCCCTTTGTCACCGAACTGTTCAGCATCTGGTGCTTCACCGATACCGACCGAGTCCATGACGACTAAGAAAATACGTTTAAACTTCTTCACAAAAAATTCCTCCTTTTCGGTGTCTAGGCACGAGGGTGATGCTTACGATACACATCATGCAATCGTGATTTGTTGACGTGTGTATACACTTGCGTCGTCGCTAAATCCGCATGACCGAGCATCTGTTGAATGGCGCGTAAATCCGCACCGTTCTCGAGAAGGTGTGTCGCAAAAGAATGACGGAGTACGTGCGGTGTGATTTCTTTGTCAATTCCAGCAAGTTTGGCTCGTCGTTTGATCATCTTCCAAAATCCTTGGCGACTGAGCCGTCCTCCTCTGCCGTTTAAAAAGAGCGCTTCGGTCTCTCTGCCGCCAAGTCCGTTACGAGCTTGTTGGATGTAACGCTCGACAAAACTTTGGGCAACCGAGGATACCGGAATGATTCTTGCGCGCTCGCCTTTCCCTTCACATTGTAGATACCCCAATTCGAACTGCAAATCATCCAAATCCAAACCTAAAAGTTCACTGACCCGCATCCCTGTCCCGTAAAGCAATTCAAGCATGGCTCGGTCTCGTAACGAGAGCGGGTCCGACGTCGGGACGCTGTCCAACAGACGTTCAACTTCCGCTTGTGACCATGTATCCGGAAGTTGCTTTTCTGCTTTTGGAGATTCTAGGTAAAGAGACGGATCGGTCGTCGTGACTCCGGTCATTTTGAGATGATGATGAAACATCCGGATCGAACTGACAGCTCGTCTTAATGAGGACGAGGCACGCCCCGCCTGTGACAGTTCTTCGATATGTTTGACGATATGCGAACGTGTCACTTCATTCCACTCTTCTACCCCAAGTTGGGTCAAGGTCGATGCGTACTGCGTCAAATCGCTCGCATACGCCTGTCTCGTATTCGCGGACATCCGCTTTTCAACTGTCATGTATTGAAGAAATGACTCGATATGCGAACGCATCATACCCTCCTCCTTCCTTGTTTCACCTGAATACGCTTACAGCATATCACTTATGTAAACTGTTGTGAAGATGTCTGACCTCATTTTTTATTCACTTTTTTGTGAACGTTTACGTGATAAAAATACATCTCAGAATTCTTATTTTTCTGGCATCTTCAAATGAGAAACGTTATACTACAAATAACTTATTAAAGTATTTTAAAAAGTGGATAGGAGTTGAATCGTGATGAAAGATCCACAACATGAATTACTAGTCGACATCCGAAAGCAAATTGCCCTACACAACGTTTCGACAATTTCCGAGTTGAGTAAGGCCACACACGTTTCATTCCCTACCGTTAAGAAGATGATTGATGACATGATTGAACACGGTGAAGTCATCGAACACGGTCAACTTGCCCCAAAAGGAGGAAGACCCGCAAAAAGTTATAAATACAATCCAACATTCCGATGTTGCCTGACCCTATATATCGAAGCGAGCGAGATTCACTATCGCTTGATTGACTGTAAAACTCAGAATGTTGAAGAAGGTGTAACTTTAGTCTCAGGCACGCATTTAGAGACGTTAGGCAAACTCGTCGATACATTCGATGAGCACACAATAAAAATCGGTGCCATCTCTGTCGGCGTCGCCGCTGCAGTCGATACGGGTCGAATTGTTTTCGCCCCAGAATATCCATCACTGGCGCATTTAGATTTGAAGAACTGGTTGATGGAACGAACTGGACTTCCGGTCGTCATTGAAAATGATATGAATGCCGCCGTCTATGGATTTTCCATACGAGATGAGACCACAACACATCAGTCCATCGTCTATCTCGGCCTCGGAAAGAATGGTCCAGGTGCTGGTATCTTGCTCGATGGACATGTCGCTCGCGGACAATCCGGGTTTAGTGGTGAAGTTTCATTTCTTCCGCTTTATGATGATGCAACTTTCTTTGACCGCATAAAAAACAAGCCTTATGGACCACATGTTCTGAAAAAAGAAGAAATCGATGCATTAGGACGGCTCGTCGCTACATTTGCTGCGACACTAAACCCACACACATTCATCTTTTCAGACGTCGACCTCATTACTGACGATCTGTCTCACATCGACCGCGCATGCGAACGATATCTTCCCTCTCGTCACCTTCCTCGTCTACGGATTGGGGAATGGGAAGAGGATTACTTTTCCGGACTGGCTCGCCTCGGCATTGAATTGATGCTCGAAACGATTCCGCGAGGTGACGTATGACGATTGTTTTGTTGGCCGTGATCTATCTCGCATTTATCAGCCTTGGTCTTCCGGATGCCCTCATCGGTGTCGGGTGGCCACTTATGCATCAAGAATTCTCCGCACCCGTATCGATGGTCGGATGGATTTTTATGACGATTGCTGGTGGAACGATTCTTTCGAGTCTACTGAGCGGTAAACTATTGAAACATTTTGACACGAAACAAGTCACGTTCGGTTCGACATTACTCACAGCGCTCTGTCTGTTCGGATTCTACTATGCTCCTTCAATCGGTTGGCTATTCGTATTCGCCATCCCGCTCGGTCTAGGCGCCGGTGCCGTCGATGCCGCTCTGAATCATTACGTTGCCGAACATTACGAAGCACATCATATGAACTGGCTACACTGCTTTTGGGGAATCGGCGCGACCGGGGGACCACTCGTCATGGCGGGTGTATTAACAGAGGATGGATGGCGTGACGGCTATTTGATTATCGCCGCCGTTCAGTTCAGTTTAGCTCTCGTATTGTGGTTGTCTTTCCCACTTTGGAAACAGAAAGAGGATTCCACTGCACATCCTCAAGAAACAGCCGTCACGACACTCGATCGCAAGCTACCGACCGGAGTGTCCTATGCATTGGCCACATTTCTACTTTACTGCGGGGTCGAAGCGTTGATTGGGTTATGGACGAGCAGTTATCTTGTGCAGATGAAACAGTTTTCCATTGCGACGGCTGCGGCATGGGTGTCCATCTACTACGGTAGTATCACAATTGGACGGTTTGTGAGCGGATTCCTCTCGTTCCGTTTCACGAACAAACAGATGATTCGGATGGGACAAATACTCGCCCTTGTCGGAAGCATCCTCTTCTTCATCCCAATCTCCGCGACGATGCTCGTCGGCTTGATGCTGATTGGCTTCGGATTGGCTCCGATTTATCCAAGTATGCTTCACGATACGCCGAATCGGTTTGGCTCGGCACAATCGAAACGTTTGATGGGGTTTCAAATGGCATTCGCCTACTCAGGGAGTACGTTTCTCCCCCCGTTATTCGGATTAATCGTGTCTATGACTTCACTCCGTTTTTTACCGTTTGTGATCATCCTAATCATGACCGGGATGCTCTTCAATACAGAACGGTTGAATCAAATGATTAGACGAACATCAGAGGAGGATTCTATATGAGAATTGAACATGTCGCCCTTTGGGTAAACGATATCGAAAACATGCGCAGGTTTTACGAAGTCTATTTTGATGCACAGTCAAATGATAAATATGAAAACGAGAAGAAACAGTTTGAATCGTACTTTTTAACGTTTCGAGGTTCACGTTGCCGACTCGAACTGATGAGACGACCTCACCTTAAAGAACATCCGAAAGAATCGGCCGGGTATGCACATCTCGCCTTTTCACTAGGAAGTAAACACGCGGTAGATGCCTTGACGGAACGCTTTCAACTTGATGGATACACACACGTTGACGGTCCACGGACGACCGGTGATGGTTATTACGAAAGCGTCATCCTTGATCCGGAAGGCAACATCATCGAATTGACAATCTAAACAGAAGGAGACAACACACATGATCCAGGCAATTTTACTTGATTTAGACGGAACGCTGTTAAATGACGAGAAAATCATCACGGAACAGACGAAGCGCACGCTACTTGCATTGCAAGAGCAAGGTGTCAAAGTGGTGCTTGCGTCAGGACGTCCAAAGCGAGGGATGATTCGCTATGCACAAGAGTTGAAATTGAACGAGTTCGGCGGGTTGATTGTCTCTTCTAATGGAGCATGTGTCACGGACGCTTCTACAGGCGACACGCTTTTTGAACAAGCAATGCAAATCGAGGATGTTCGCTCAATCTTAAAGCACTTAGAGCACTACGAGGTCATCCCAATGATTAACGATGATACGTATATGTATGTGCGCGACGTTTTCGAGGGACAACTTGAAGTGAATGGAAAATTGATTAACATCATCGAATATGAATCGAGAGGCGGTCAGTTCCAATTGCGAGAAGAACCGAACTTAATCGAGATTATCGACTTCCCCGTCCATAAGATTCTCGTTGCTGGCGAGCCTTCATACTTACGAGAGAATGCAACTGCATTAGCTGGCCCTTTCACAGGTCGGGTCACGAGTATGTTCACAGCGGCGATGTATTATGAATTCACCGATTTCGGCATTGATAAGGCGAAGGCGCTGCGTCACGTCTTCGAGGACTTGTGTATCAATCGTGACCGCGTCATCGCTTTCGGAGATGGTCATAACGACCGTTCAATCATTGAATACGCAGGAATTGGGATTGCCATGGGAAATGCCGTCGATGCATTGATCGACATTGCGAGTGAGGTCACGACATCAAACAACGACGATGGGATTTCGAAGATTCTTGAGCGATATATCACACATTGAAAAAGGACAGATGACCTGTTGGGGTCGTCTGTCCTTTCTGCATTAACCGTTGATGACTGCTTTATGACCTTCGAGTGTGACGCCTTTTGCTTGGCATACTTTACAGATACCGTGAAACGTCAAGCGATGGTCTTTAATCAAAAATTCGTATTTACTCTCGACTTTTTTCTCAACATCGACGAGCAAGTCTTCCATGATTTCCTCGACCGAGCCGCATTCGACACAGACGAGATGGTGGTGCGAATGGTTCGCCCCTTCTGGACGTAAGTCAAAGCGTGCAACTCCGTCACCGAAGTTGACTTTATCGACCACGCCGAGCTCTGTCAATAATTCTAATGTGCGATAAACCGTTGCGAGTCCAATTTCTGGTGCGATGCTTTTCACGAGCATGAAGACGTTCTCCGCACTTAAATGGTCACTCTCATTCTCAAGTAAGATACGTACCGTCGATTCACGTTGTGGTGTTAATTTATATCCTTTGGCGCTCAATTGCTGTTTAATTCGTTCAATTCGCGTTTCCATAAGGCGCCCCCTCTTTACATAGTTCACTACTGAAAGCATACCGAAGTTTTACTCAATTTTCAATTTAAAATCATTACTATGTAAGTTTATCATATAAGTACTTAGATTAGAATTATTTCAATCTAGACAATTGCCACCATTGGATTGCCATAATTGTCTTGGCGTCGGTAATGATGCCTCGGTCCAGTAAATCGACGGCTTTATCAAATGAGTATCGTTTCACATTTAAAAATTCATCTTCGTCTAAATTCATCTCACCGGCAGATAACCCTTTTGCGACATATACATCGACCCGCTCACTGCAGAACCCAGGTGCCCCGTAGAAAGAAAAAATCTTTTCAAGCGATTCCGCCGTGTAGCCCGTCTCCTCTTCGAGCTCGCGCTCGGCACTCGCCATCGGCTCTTCGCCTTTTTCCAACTTACCGGCTGGAATCTCAAGCGACATCGATTCAAACGCTTTTCGGTACTGCTCCACCATGACGATGTTGTCCGATTCATCAATGACGAGTACAGCGACGGCTCCGTTATGATAGACGAGTTCACGTACAGACGTGTTTCCGTTCGGAAGGGAAACGACATGCTTTTCCACATCGAAGATTTTGCCTTGATAAATGACTTCCCGCTCAATCGTTTTTTCTTCCATATGATTACTCCTCACTTTTCGATATACTCTGATTATGAGTCAAACCTACATTTCGAACAAGGAGGAATCCAAATGAGTGAACTCGGACTCGGAACGATGACGATTTTGAAACATGGGGAGAAAGAGGCAAAGAATATCCTGGAAACGGCCATTCAATCGGGGATTCGCCATATCGATACGGCAGACGTCTATGAACGACAAGCTGTCGAGCGTGTGATTGGGGAAACGTTGGGTCAAGAGCGACAACACTTGTTTTTGGCGAGTAAAGGTGGCAATGAATTGACTGAGGAGGGCATGCGTTGGAATCCTGATCCGTTCTATTTAGAGGAAGCATTGCACGGATCGCTCGAGCGATTGAAAACCGATTATCTGGATTTATATTATATACATGGCGGCACGCTCGAGGATGACCTCGACGCAACGATTGAATGGGCACAAAAACAAAAACGAGATGGTCTAATCCGACAAATCGGACTCTCGTCGATTCGTCCGAACGTCATCAACCATTGGGTCAAATCCGGTGCCCTCGATGTTCTCATGACACCGTATTCCCTACTCGACCGCCGGGCAGAGACGCTCAACATTTCAATCCCCATCGTCGGTCGAGGGGTTCTTGCCAAAGGCCTATTAACGGATGAATGGGAGACTCGTCTCGGAGATAAGGGATTTGAGACGTGGCGAAAAGAGGAACTCGCAAGTGAATTGGCGATGATGCCGACACCGATTCAAGCCTATGCACTCGAAGCTGCAAAACGGTTCTGTGACGTCGTCTTACCAGGCGCCTCTTCAGTCAAGCAATTGAACGAAACGATTCGTTCATTTGAGACCAAAACCGATGATGAAGTGCTTGATCGCTTACTCGCTCGTTTACCGGTTCACCCATACACAAAACACGTGACCTGATCCGCTCAGGTCACGTGTTTTTCGTTGCGTGCTTGAATCTGTTCGATCGCCCAATCCGCCCATCCGGCATAGTTCTCCATCATTCGGATCGCATACTCGCTCGTCAGCAAATAGCCAAGTGTATCCTCGTCCGATTGATGTTCTTCTTGAAACATACGAATCTGTTGTGCGACCTGCTCATGGTGTGCCTTTGTCTCTTCGATATATCGGACCGCTTCTTCAACCGGCAACAATTGGAGCAGACTGACACGCAGGAGGTTTTCATCCTTCATTTTCGGTTGGAACGACGTTGGTTGACGTAACCAATTGATTAACTCTTCTCGTCCTCGATCCGTGATGGAGTATATTTTTTTGTCTGGCAACTCTTGTTGAGAGACATGTTCCGCCGAAACGAGTGCCTCTTCTTCCATCTTTAACAGTTCCCGATAAATCTGTGTATGATGGGCGTTCCAAAAATGAATCATCTGCGCCTTGAACGTCGCGTTCAAGGCGTACCCGGTCGCAGGCTGATGGGTCAATAACCCGAGCAATGCGTGACGTAACGCCATATCCATCACCTTTTCCTTCTCATGCTATTTTTAATAGTGTATCACATTCTCAAATGGTTTCGAGAATGCCAATCTGTTGACGACCCGTTAAAAACCCGACAAAATAGATAGAAGAAAGGAGAGTTGTCTATGCAACCGATTCATTCATCACAACAATTTGACGAAGCCACAAAAGATCATGGAATGGTGGTCTTCACTACATCATGGTGCCCGGACTGTAAACGTCTGGACATGTATGTCGATGAGCTTGTCAAAGACTATCCACAATTTAACTGGCACGTCGTCGACCGCGACGAACTCCCAGAGCTATCTGATGCACAAGAAGTTCGCGGCATCCCTTCACTTCTTTACTATAAAGACGGGGTAAAACAAGAACACCTCCACTCGGCGAACGCCAAGACGGAGATGCAAATCCGTTCTTTCCTCGATACGATCCAAGCATGACCTGATTCCTGCAGCCCATTCGACTGCAGGATTTTTTTGTACACACCTCTGTCATCCTCGATTATACTGTAAGAAATAACCAAATGAGAAAGGGAAACAATCATGACGTTTACACGCCTTTTCACTCCACTCTGTTTTACCATGTTGATGTTGGTCGGCTGCATACAACCATCCACGTCATCATCCATGCCGTCTGATGACGAGACGGCTATCATAAAAAGTGCTGTTACCTATCTACACAATAAGAATTGGCTACCAACCGATGAAAACGGGAAACAGGCTACGATTCAATCCATTACAGTCGATGATCGTTATGACTTAGTCGATGATCGGTTTGAAGGAACACGTGCCTGGCTCGTCACGTTCCCCCCTGATCCACAGCGTACGGTCGAGATTCCACAAGTACTCGTTGAATCGGAATCGAACGACGTGATTGGTCATCTTTTAAGCGAATAACGTGAACCTCCGACTACTTGTAATGCCGAACATACCGCGAGTCAATCCACCGCTTCATATAAGATGGAATCCGACCATGCCATGTAAACTTTCCATATGTTAGCAAGGCGCGCCCTGGTGTCGTCAGTAAGATATTCATCGATTGACGTCTCCGAAATGGTCGACTTGTTTCCTCGAGTAACCGTTTGCCGACATAGCGCCCTGACCTAACAGCATCGACGCCTCCATTTAAGGAGGATGCCATATCTCCTGTTACATATATATTTGTAAAATGATGATGACGTAAATATTTGTCTACCTCTATAAAACTCTCAGGTTTTGCAAGCCCTGATTCAGTCCACCATTCCACGGGAACAACCCCCGTCGCATCCAATAAAAGCCCTTCCGATGCGTCGCCATGAAACGCCTGTTTGACGACCATGACCCCTGTTCTGACCAACAATCGCTCGATGTGCTTTCTAGTATGGACCGAGACGTCTGGTAATATCTCTTTTGCATACAGTGTCACATTTTTTGTGCGAGCACACGTGAACGCCAATTCTACGCCGGCCTTCCCGCCTCCGACGATGGTCACTTGTGAACTCGATTCGATTTGGTCGAGTAAAGCTTGTGACATCGGTTTAAGTGGCGTGCCGATTCCCCGACTTTTCGCACCGGTGGCTAAAACGAGTTGATCGTATTCAAACATTCCGTTTTCTGTTTGAACCGTCTGCTGAATCGGGTCAATCGAGAGCACCCGCTTTGCGACCGGCTCTAGTTGAGGTGATCGGACCGTAGCTGAATCCATGAGCCCGGCAATCACTTGTGGAAACGCACCTGTATAAATCGTCTGGCAGTCTCCAATGAAGCGAACATCATAATGTTTGCATATCTCCTCAATACGATCGAGAATTTCTAGCTGTCCGTGTCCAAGTCCGGCCAACACCAACTTCGGTTTCATCGCAAAATCCTCCGCGCCTCAATGAATCGTTGTGTGATTGTCATGACTTCAAGCAATAAAAAGATAAGAGCAACCCCGCCGACCCAGTTCGGGAAGAGAATCATCAACGTGAACAAAATGAAGCACTCTGTTCGCTCGATAATTCCTGGCTGATAGTAAAACGTCTTCTCTGAGCGCTTTGAACTACTCGCACCGACAGCTAGGAACAGTGTCATGGCGATCACAAATGAAGCAATCAGAATGAGAAAAATAGGCATATATTCCGGGTAACGAAGGGCAAGGGCAATCACGACCGACAATTCGACGAATCGGTCCAGGACGAGGTCAAGCACCGTTCCAAACCCACTCGTTTTCGACTTTCGAGCCATCGTCCCATCTAAAACATCAAACAAGCCAGATAGCCACAGTAAGATGACGGCAGTCCAGTGCATATCATTATAGATAAAGATTCCGGTCGAGATTCCGATGATTCCTCCAAGTACTGTCACTTCGTTCGGCGTGAAATTCCATTTGAGCAATCGATTCGCTCCACGTTCGATGACCGGTTGAACGTAACGACTTCCGTAAGTATCGAGCATACTATTCCTCCTTTCGTTTAATTCGATAAATCATTCCAGTTTGGTACGTTTCACACGTCGGTAACATGACGGATCGTCCATCCTTGAACTGATATTCCCCGAAACATTGACCGAATCGATAAATTTTCTTCATCAACTGAACCGACACACCAGTCGCTTCGGATACCTCCACTTCAGACAACGGTCGCAGTTCTCCATCGAGCATGACAAAGTCACCAAATCCAGGGGCCGTATCGTATAACTCCGCAACCGTCCCCGTACGTGTCACCTTGCCTTCATCAATCAGCGTCACCTGGTCTGCCATGAGCATCGCTTCTTCCCGATCATGAGTGACCAATACCGCCGTCAAGTTGAGTTCTTTCACTAAGTCCCGGATAAAACGCTGCAAGTCGAGCTTGAGTTTGGGATCAAGGTTTGTAAAGGGTTCATCTAATAACAGTAGTTCTGGTTCAGCAGCTAAAGCTCGGGCAAGACTGACCCGTTGTTGTTCGCCACCAGACAGTTCGTGTATCTCGGCATCATATCGGTCACCGAGTTGAACGACTCGTAACCAATGTTCGGCTTGCTTACGAGAACGCTCTCGAGTCACGAGCGCGACATTCTCTCCGACTGTCAAATGTGGGAACAATAAAGCCGTTTGCGATAGCATCGTCACGCGCCGTTTATGCGCAGGGACAGGGATTAAAGAACGGTGATTCCATTTCACGTCGCCGCTGTCAGTCGACTCAAGACCTGCGATGATTCGTAGAATCGTCGATTTCCCTGAACCACTCACACCGACGATTGCGTGAATGTCGTGAGGTTTAACCTCGAAGTCGACACCATTTAGTATTTGTTTCGTTCCAAATTGTTTATATAGATTTTGTACATTCAAACTCATTGAAGACGTCCTTTCAGCATACGCACCATATACCGATCCCATCCTGAGAGCAGGAAATAGAGGAGAACGGGGAATAGGATGAGCATCCATGTGTTCGAGAGAGCTAGACCACGATTGTTTCCCGCATAAGATTGATACAATTCTGTCGTCACGGTCGGAATCAATCCCGCACCAATCAACTGGATCAGCGCAAATTGACTGAGAAAAATGACGGTCGTGAACAACGCGATGGTCCGCATCAATCTAGAAAAGAGCGGATACAGCACGTACATGACTCGCCGTCTCGATGGCAGAATCCGAGCTTGTTCCAAAAGTGGTCGACCGATGACCGCCATTCCGTTGTAGGCGAGGCGGATTGAATAGGGAATCGTCACGACGAGCAGGGCAAGGGTGACGCCGACATACGTCCCAATCAGACCAGCTTCCGCCAAAATCAGATAGAGGCCAAACAATGTGGCCAGCATCGGAATGAACAATGGTAAAAAGACGAGCCATTCGATGACATGTTTCCATCTAGAATCTGTCCACAATAGCCACCAGGCACACATCATCGAGAGCCACACATTGATCCCAGATAAAATCACAATCAATCCTATCGTATGAACGATTGCCATGTTGTTCTCGATTTCAAATGTCGGGACTACGAAAAAGAGGCTGATAAACGGTATGAACGTCAAACAGATGAGAAGCCCTTGTCGAATCATCGTCTCACCCCACGTTCAATTCGTCGTCGTATGGATGCGGTCAATACGTAAGATAGGAATACGCCGATTCCGACAAGACATGTCCAGACGAGGGCGACCGCATAAGGCTCTGTCGCCTCTAAATAGAGTCCAGTCGACAGTCGTTCATACGCGAGGACACCGATGAGTTTCGGGTAAGTCACGCCGAGCAATGCCGGGACCTCGTATGCGAACGAGATAAAGGCGATTAAAATCCATGCCGAATCGAGTAATGGTTTCATCAGAAACGGCAACTCCCCATGTTTGAATTGGTCAAACGGAGAGAGTTGGAGCGTCTTCGCCATCTCGACGTAACCCCGATTCAATTGCTCATATGTCCCGAGCATCATTAAAAAGACGAACGGTGTCTCCTTCCATATATAGGTCAGGATGACCGTGACATAGTTTCGTTCGTTCGCCTCAATCCATCCGATGCCGTTCGTTCCGGTGAACAATAACCAAAACAGGTATGCAGCGGCAATGTGAGGGACAAACATCGGAAGTCGGAGTACAGATGATAGGAAACGCCAACCTTTTTGGACGACCGTTCTTGCAAGCCACGTCCCGATTACAAGCGATAGACCGGTCGATACGCTGACGACATAAAGCGTCGTGACGAAACTATCGCGCCACGTCTCATCTGTTAAAAGCGAGCCCCAATCCGTTCCCATTGACTCTATGGCGAGAAAGATGAGAGCAGTGAGCGGAAGAAGCGACACCATGATCGTCACTGCGACACTACTTCGCAACACGTGGCCACTCCTCGCGGACGGTGTCAATCACGTTCGGTCCATAATCCGGAATCGAACGTTCGAGTAACTGCTCCGAATCTGGGTACGTGACACCCTCCCCTAATTCTTCAAACGCTCGTTGGTCATTCACGTCAAGCTTCGTTAAGTCGAGTGATGTGCCGTCTCCCCAATATTCTGGTCCTTGTTTGACAAGCTGTGCTTCAGGAGACAACAGTTCTTGAAGAAGGACTAACGCCCCATCTGGATTCGGGGCATTGAATGGGACTGCTAAAAAGTGTGTCGAGGCAATGGAGTGATCGAGGACGAGCGCGCGTGTCTCTTTCGGGAAGATCCCTTCCGTCACTTCCGCCTCGGCTCGACGTTCGTTGAATCCCATCGTCATCCAAACTTCTCCCGATGCATAGAGCTGATCGAGTTGTTCGAGCGTCTTTGGATACGTTTGTCCGTCTTTCCACAAATTCGGAGACCACGCTTTCAAGTCATCCCAGAACGAATCCTCAATGGTCGCTTTTTGGTCCAACTCGTCACCGTATCGTTCATACAATAGATGGCGGACGAAGGCATTCCCGGTGAAATCTGTGACTTCAGGATACGTGAATCGACCTGGATTGTCTTCAGTCCAGCGACGTAATTCTTCAAACGATTGAGGAGGATTGTCCACTTTCGAAGCATCGTAATGCATGATGAATTGTACATTCCCCCATGCGAGCTCCAAGTCCTCTGTCGGGGTGCCGGCATCTGATTGCTGGGCCGTTTCGTTTAATAACTCGGCGTTCGGGACACGTTCCATCAGTCCGTCTCGAAGAAGACCAGCCTCTTTCGCATTTCGGAAATTATCGCCATTGATCCAGACGGCATCAATCGTCCCGACTTGTCTGTCCGCTTTTTTATCGAGTGATAATTGTCGAATGAATTCTGCCGTATCCATTGCGACACGGTTCAATTCGACATTGTAAGATTCCTCGAGGCGAGGTGCCACGTAGTCATCGATGTAGCTGTTGATGCCCTCGTCCCCACCCCACATATATAGGTTGACGGTCGACCCTTCTGCCGTCGTCGCTGCTTTTTCAAACGAGTCCGAAAACTCAACTGCCTGTTCACTCCCACACGCTGCCACGAATGTGAGCATGACAGTTGCGAGCAGTACTCTCCATTTCCTCATCTTAATCCCCCTTTTTACTTTTTCTCAAATCCCCGTTTTGCGAGCATTTCGAACATGGTTGGACAGATTGCATACACATTCGCCCCTACGTTCATCCACCACGGCGCATTGATTTCACGTTTTCGCTTACGACTTCCTCTGACAATCGCCTCAGCCAATCGTTTCGGGTCAAGCATGATCCTTTGAACACTTTCAGCATATGTACCACTTTTATCAGCTCGATTAAAGAAAGGCGTTGCAATCGGTCCTGGATTGACCGTCATGACGTGAATGCCACGGGGCTTCAACTCTAGCCTGAGCGCGTTCGAAAACTGTAAAAGTGCCGCCTTTGACCCTGCGTAGACGGCTGACTTAGGTGTCGGTACTTTTGCAGCCTGTGAACAGATGTTGACGATGATACCCTCTCGCTCCATCACGCGGGCGACATCTCGCGATAACAGCATCGGTGCGAGAGCGTTCACACGCATCGTTTCTTCTATCACATCCGTCGACTGATCGGTCACAAAATCAAATTCGGCCATGCCTGCATTGTTGACCCATACGTCAAATTTCCCGAACCGTTCGCTCACATCATGAACGAGAGCGGTTGACTTTGCGACATCCGCGCACATCCAATCCCCTTCACATGTTGCGGCAATCTTTTTTAACCGTTCTTCATTTCTTCCAATCAACAATACGTTGTATCCATATTCATAAAAAGAATGCGCCAATGCGGCACCGAGCCCGCTTGACGCACCAGTAATGACTACTCGTTTCACGACATCACTTCTTTCTTCGTATAAATCCATTTTTGATCATCTCGACGTCTCTCGATGTCGCCACGTTCCTCGAGTAAACTGAGTCGTGCAAACACTTCACTGAAGACGAGCGGCATCCCACGTCGCATCTTTCGTCCATATAACTTCATTGACCAATCAAAAACGCTAAGTCCATCTTCCCATTCGGCAAGCAATTGTTCACTGCGCTCATACCGTTGGCGAATCCGACTCTCGATTAAATCATTCGGATGGTGAATCGGTTCACCGTGTCCACTGACGACGAGCTTTAAATCAATCCCGCGTAATTTTTTAAGCGAATCGATATAGAGAATGACGGGTGATGCAAATCCTTCGTCATCATACGGCTGTTCGATGAGCGGATTTGGTTCGACCTTGTCGATGAGGTGATCTCCGGCAATCAAGACTCCTCCGGGACCAATCAACCCGAGCTGGTCACTGGCGTGTCCAGGTAAATGGATCGTCTGCCACGCCCCATCCGAGGTCAATGCTTGCCCGTCCCCAAACGTCATCGTGACAGTCGTCGGACCAATCCAGCGAAGCGCTTCGCGATAGTCTGGTAATTTTTCCACGAGTGGAGCCGGGGCCCCGAAAGAGACGGCCAATTCATGTAAAAAGTGATTGCCACGCTTCAAAAAGTTTGGGGTTTGCTCTAAGTATCGAACGAGCTTTTCATGCCCGTACACGGGGATGGATGCGTCGCGAAGACGCCATGCTTGTCCGGCATGATCAGCATGATGATGTGTCAAAAATAAAAAGTCGATATCCGCCAACGAGAGTTCAAGCTCTTCAAGTTGACGGTTCAACGAGGTCCACGCCTCTTCTGTGTCTGGTCCACAATCGACCATGAAGAAGCGGTTCATATGTTCAACGATATATACGTTCACGTTCCCGACTTCGAACGGTGTCGGGATATCGAGTCTTGCCAGTTGGCTAGAAATCCAGTCCGCCATGTCATCACCACCCCTTCTTCCTGTCTTTCTCCATTATACCCGTCTGAAAGATGCGTTTTCAATCAAACAAAAAAGAGGGAGATGTCTCTCCCTCATGAATGATTCATATTATAGGTTGATGACCGTCACTTTATCACGTGTCATCGTCTCAAGGCTACGTCCGATTCCTTGAACGCCGAGTCCCGATTGCTTGACACCGATGAATGGGAAGTGGTCTGGACCGCGTTCTGTCCGTCCGTTCACTTGGACCGTACCGACTTCTAACTTATCAGCGACCGTGAAGGCGCTATTGACGTTTTGTGTGAAGACGCTCGCCTGAAGACCAAACTCCGATTCATTCGTGAGTGCGATCATCTCGTCGAGTGATTTCACACGGATGACCGGGAGGACCGGTCCGAACGGTTCTTCCCATGCGACACGCATATCTGTCGTCACATGATCAAGCAATGTCGGGTGAAGCAAGTTTCCTTCACGCTTATTACCGTAAACGACCGTTGCCTTTTTATTGACGGCGTCGTCAATCAAACCCTGTACATAATCCGTCGTCTTCGCATCAACTAAAGGAACGATGAAGCTGTTCTCTTCCGGTGAACCGACTGAAAGTTTTGCGACACGTTCTTTCAACATATCGACGAGCTCATCCGCTTGATTTTCAAGGACGAAGACGCGCTTGATTGCTGTACAACGTTGACCTGAATATGAGAACGCTCCGCTGACAATTTGGTCAGCTGCTAACGTCAAGTCTGCATCCTCTAAAACGAGGGCTGGGTCTTTCCCGCCGAGTTCGAGTACGACCGGTACCATCGACGCTTGTTGTGACAAATGTTGACCCGTACCCGTTCCACCTGTGAACGTGATCATGTCGATCCCTGGGTGTGATGTCAAGTAGTCACCGATGACCGAACCGCGACCTGTCACGAGGTTCAACAGACCTTTTGGAAGACCGGCATCGTGAAGAGCCTCGACCATCTTGATCCCACTGATTGCACCTTGCGTCGCTGGTTTGAAGACTACCGCATTTCCTGTGACGAGCGCCGGCGCAATCTTAGCAGCTGCCAAGTTTACCGGGTAGTTGAACGGTGAAATCGCGAGGATGACACCGAGCGCTTCTTTCTTGATGATGGCCATCTTGTTTTTCGAGCCACCTGGGAATGAATCGCCTTGCATGAAGCCGCCATTGAAGCGAATTCCTTCTTCTGCCGTATAACGAATGATTTCCGCCGTCCGTACGACTTCCTTCTTCGCGTCGTTCAAGTTTTTCCCGACTTCTCGCATGATGATTTGACCAATCTCATCCACGCGTTCTTCGAGTTTTTCTGCCCATGCATACAATAATTCAGCGCGCTTGTTGACCGGAAGCGCCGCCCATTCTTGTTGTGCACGTTTTGCGCCATGGATGGCTTCATCGACTTCATCGCGTGACATCGCTTGAACGCGACCTACGACTTCGTCTTTATATGGTGAAACGAGTTCAATCGTTTCGTTGCTTGAAGATTCCTGCCATTGACCATTCAATAAATATGGATATGTGTTCATACTCATCATCTCTATCTGCCTCCTGAGTAAGCTGTAATATCTCGTTGCCAACCCCATTGTATGCAGATTTTTTTGCATTGGACAACTATAACGATTCAGTTTATGAGATGTAAACGGTTACTATGAAACTTTTTGTGAATTCTGATGAGAGTTGACACTATTTTTACTGTAGATTTATCGATTGGATACCGATAGTAAAGATGAGAGTACGTGAAATAGGAGGGACTACCATTGAGCACTGATCATAATATTTTACTTGAAGCAGGAACGAACGAACTTGAAATCGTCATTTTCCAAGCTGGACCGTTCTTGTTCGGCATCAATGTCATGAAAGTACGTGAAATTATCACGATGCTTCCATTGACGCCACTCCCAGGTACGCCTGAAGCCATCATGGGATTAATCGAGCTGCGCGGTGAAGTCATGACCGTCATCGACCTTCCGATGGTCATCAGCCATCCGCGTGAAGTCGGAAGTGATGATCGTTTGATTGTCTGTGAGTTCAACGGTGAGAAGTCGGTTCTTCGTGTCGACCAGGTAACCGAGATCAAACGCATCTCTTGGGAACAAATTGATACCCCGTCCGATCTCGCACGTGGTGTTCAAGGCATTACAAACGGTGTCGTCAAAACAGGTGACCAGATGATCATCTTGCTCGATTATGAGCGAATCGCGCTCGAGTTGTCACGTAAGGACATCATGGCTCGCGAATCTGTGAAGCGACTCGGCGCTCGTGAGCGCTCGAACAAAAACATTTGGTTAGCTGAAGATTCAGAAATGCTCCGCACATTGATTCTCGACACGTTGGATGACGCGGGGTACTTCAATACGACTGTCTTCAATAACGGGAAAGAGGCACTCGATGCGTTTGAACAAGAAGGTGCCGAGTGTGACCTCCTCATCACCGACATTGAGATGCCACAGATGGATGGACTTCATTTGACGAAGCGTCTTCGTGAGATGGACCAATACGCAACACTTCCAATCATCATCTTCTCGTCACTCATTTCAGATGACTTGAAACATAAAGGGGAAGCCGTCGGTGCGAACGCTCAAATCACGAAACCAGAAATCGGAATGTTGATTGCGACGCTCGATGAATTTGTAGGATAATAAAAAAGTTTGCGACTTCTCCGTCGCAAACTTTTTTATGTGAATTGTTCAAAATGCGTATTCCATTCGGTTAAAAATCGCTTACTATGCGATTCGATGGTTGCCAATGTTTCGGTCGCTCCATCTAGATGTGCATTTTCTCCAGCCACTTCAAGGTCGTGGAAAAGAAGCGCCGTCTGTTCTAGACCAACTGAATAGGAGGCCCCTTTCAATAAATGGGCGAGTTGCTCGACGCGAGAATAATCTTTCGACTCGACTGCCGATTGAAGTTCAGGATACTTCGCCTCGAACTGCTGGATATATGTGGTTGCAATTTTATTTAAGAACTCAATGTTTCCGTTTGCGATTTGGTGAAGCTCTGCTAGTTTTTCTTCATTGAACAGAGCGTCTTCGGGCATTCTAGTCAATATAACCCCTCCTCAATAAACGATATTCCAATCGTTCCCTCTCACTGTAACACGTTTTCGAGAGAAAACAAAAAAACTCCTGCTTTGGATTGCACTCTTCATTTTGGCTACCTATAATAAGATTGAGTTAAGGTAGGAGGAAGATGCATGCTGACGATTTACCGTACTGACGCATCAGGCCATGTGGATGAAATCGAAGACTTTGATAAAGGAAGCTGGATCCAACTCGTGAACCCGACAAAAGATGAGGCCGATCAAGTCATCGAGGCGTCCGGCATTCCAGAAGACTTTGTATATGACCCACTTGATATCGAAGAGAAACCACGTTTTGAAAAAGATGATGAAGGACTTCTCATGATCATCGACGTTCCGTATGTGGAGGAAGATGATACAGGTCGCACGTATAATACGATCCCGCTCGGTATCATCGTGACCGGACGACATTTCATTACCGTCTGCTCGCGAGATCTCGACGTGTTGAATTTGTTCGCTAACGGGAAGGCAAGACTGTTCCGAACAAACTATCGTAGTCGCTTCGTCTTTCAGATTTTACATCGTGTGAGCATGACGTATTTGCGCTTCTTGCGTCAAATCGACCGAAGAATGGACGAACTCGAGCAAGAGTTGCAGCGTTCCATGCGAAACCAAGAGATTTTCCAGTTGATGAACCTTCAAAAATCTCTCGTCTACTTCATGACTTCGTTAAAAGCGAATGATAGCGTCTTGGACCGAATCGTCAAGACACCGAGTTTGGAGAAGCATGAAGAGGACGAAGAACTACTCGAAGACGTTTTTGTCGAACACCGACAAGCGATGGAAATGGCATCGATTTATAACGACATCATCAGCATCAAGATGGAAGCATTCGGATCCATCATTTCGAACAATGTTAACTTCGTCATGAAATTCTTGGCATCCATCACGATTGTCCTCAGCATCCCGACAATGATATCTGGAATTTTTGGGATGAACGTTCAAGTTCCATGGGAAGGACAACCGTTCGGATTCATCATGGCTATCACGATGATGATTGGATTTTCCGGTCTCGCCTTCTATATCCTTTGGCGAAAGCGATATTTCTAGCATAAAAGAGCCTGACGCACATTGCGTCAGGCTCTTTTCATGTGATTTTGACCGTGACGAGACATAGGTCGTCTTCAATTTCAATCTTTGGCACAAGCTGTTCAGCGACGTGACGACTATAGTCAAGACCATATGTGGAAACGTCGTTTTCTAGCCATCGAATCCCATCATCGATATCTTTGCTGTAACACTCCATGAGTCCATCCGTATACATGTGAAGCGTCATATTCGGTGTGATGTCAATCTCTTTGGATTCATAATTCGGTTCCTCGAACATACCGACTGGTACCCCTGTCGTCTCAAGACGAGAGTTTCCTTCTTCTGACGTCACGATGACAGGCGGATGACCCGCATTCACATATTCGATTCGACGTTTTGTCGTGTCGATGTAGCAATAGACCGCCGTGAAGTAGCTGTGCATATCGTCACCCGAGAAGAGGAACGTCATCTGACGGTTCAACTCCGTCATGACGTCTACCGGATATTGCACGTTCCCGACAAGCCCCGGTAGGATTGAACGGATTCCCATCGTGATGAGCGCCGATGAGACCCCATGTCCCATGACATCAAAGATGATGACCCCGTATCGGTCCGGTGCGACCTGAAACCACGCGTACATGTCTCCGGCTAGTTTTTTAGAAGGCAGATAGAGCGCACGAACATCAATCTCTTCATTACTGATTGGTGGCGTAAGCGCACTCTGTTGAATCTTTTGGGCAAGGTCCAAATCATACTGAAGACGGGTCTCATAAATTTTCCGTTCATCAACAGCCGCCTTATAACGGAGGGCAGAACGGATTCGTGCGAGTAATTCTGTTATTTTGATTGGTTTGGTCGTGTAATCTGACGCCTCCGCGTCGAGTCCCTCGGCAATCTGCTTCTCTTCCGTTCGTCCGGAAACCATGATGACCGGCAACTCTTCAAAGTCAGCCATCTGCCGAATCCGTTTGCACGTCTCGATTCCTGAAATTCCAGGCATTTCGACATCCAACAGGACGAGATCATACAGCGATGCGGCTTGTGGGGCCATCAGTAAATCGAGCGCTTCTTCCCCACTCGAGACCGATACCGTCTCATAGTCGTGCTGGTGAAGCAGTTGCTCAAGTACGAGCGTATTGACCGGTTCATCATCCACAATCAAAATCGCCATGACTATCCCTTCCTTCTCTACGTAGTAATCTATATCGTATTGTACCATATCTTTTCACTCGCACACGACATAACCGTCTATTCATTCTAGTTGAAGAACCTGTCCACTGTTTGGCATACTGAAGAGAGAAAGTGAGGGGTTCATATGGCCTGGATATTCGCCGTAAGCGGTTTAATTATTTTACTCGTCCTCATCGCATCCATCGTCGTCATCCAAAAAGGATACGCCTATAAAGACAATAAAGACGACATCGTGCTCGACTATGACGAAATCAATCGTCGCATTGAAGATGACAAGAAGAGAGAAAAGACTGACCAGACAGAAGGGCCGCTCTAATGCGCGACCCTTTTTTATTTGAATTCAAATCGAAGTATACCTTTTTCTAAATACAATGAGGCATTGAATGTCTTGTCTCCCTTTTTGAACGTATGGACGTTCGACTGCCCGCCATTGATCATTTGCTTCAACTCATCTTTGACGAGTCCGACGCCAAGCACTTGTTTGGAGACGGTGAAGCGACATCCTTCCCGATAACCGCTGCACCCGATGAACTTTGGATGTTCGACAAGCCCTTTCCCACAATTCGGACAGACACCAAATGATGCCTTCGGTCGAGTCGTTCCTTTCTTGCCATAACGTTTCGCCTCAATCGTATAGCCCTCTGGATTAGCCGCCTCTACTCGCGATTTCGCTTCTTCGACCAAATGAACGGACATCTTCTTCGCTTGTTCAATGAATTCGGCAGCGGATGCCGATGCTTGACCGATCTCATGGAGTCGCTTCTCCCATTTCGCCGTCATTGCGGGTGATGCCAAAATACTATCTCCGAGGACATCAATCAACAGGCGACCCTTGTCTGTTGGAACAAGCTCTTTTTTCTGAAGTTGGACATAGCCTCGCTTCTTCAATCCATCGATGATGTTGGCACGTGTAGCCTCAGTCCCAAGACCCTCTACTTCTTTCATGATATGAATCAGCTCTTCGTCATCGAGTTGTTTCCCGGCGACTTTCATCGCCATAATGAGCGCGCCCTCCGTATATCGCTTCGGTGGCTCTGTCTGTTTCGACAACACTTCAACTTTCTTCTCTTTTAATTCTTCACCGACCATCATCGCAGGAAGCTCGACATCTTTTGATTTCATCTCAACGACTTGTCGATAGCCAGGACTCACAACGACGGTTCCTTTTGCTCGATACAAGTCGCTTCCATCAATCAAATCAACCGTTGTCTTCTCGAGCATCGCTGCGGGTGCAAAGGCCGCAAGGAAGCGTCGATTGATCAAATCATACAGTTTCGCATCATCCCCACCGAGTCGAGTGATGTCACCACATGCCTCCGTCGGGATGATTGCGTAGTGGTCACTGACTTTCTTGGCATTGACATAGCGTCGATTTTTCGACGGGTCCTCAGTCAAAAGGTCACGAAGTCCGGCATAGGCTTCGGACTTTAGCAGTCTTGCCTTTGTCTGTGGAAATAGCGTTGCCTCATCTGGTGTGACAAATCCCGAATCGGTCCGAGGGTAACTAATCCACCCTTTCGTATATAACTTTTGAGCGATATCAAGTGTCTTTTTCGCTCCGAATCCGAAGCGTTTCCCTGCCTCCGCTTGTAATCCGGATAGACTGAACCAAAATGGCGGTTGCTCAATTTTTTCTTCTTTGTCGATTGTCTTCACAATCGCAGTTCCAGATGCGCGTTTGACGACCGCATCAGCTTCCTCACGCGTTTTGAGCTTTGTTGTCTTTCCAAACGTGTACTTCGCTTTGAACGTGCCTCGACCTTTTGCAAGTGTCGCCTCGACTTCGAAGTATGGTTCTGGCACGAATTGTTTGATTTCTCGTTCGCGATTGACGATTAAGGCAAGAGTCGGGGTTTGCACACGACCGAGCGAGAATACGTCTTCAATCCCAATCGTCTTCAACAACGTCGTATAGGCACGAGACGCATTCATCCCAACGAGCCAGTCCGCACAGGCGCGGCTCATCGCCTCATGGTAGTATGGAATCGTCTGTTCACCTGGCAACAGTTGCGAGAATCCACGATCGACTGCTTGCTCCGTCAAACTCGAGATCCATAGTCGAGCAAGCGGTTTTTTGTTACCTGCGAGTCGGAGGATCAGACGAACGATTGCTTCCCCTTCCCTTTCGGCATCCGATGCGATGATGACATCAGTAATCGAGCGATCATGGAGCCATTTTTTGATGGCATAGAACGGTTTCGATTTCCCTTTTGAAATACGATAATCAAATCGTTCTGGGACAATCGGAAGTGAGTCGTACTTCCACGACTTCCATTCCGGTCGATAGTGCGACGGTTCTTGAAGTTCACAAAGGTGACCGACCGCCCATACAACAATCGCCCCTTCCGGGAAACGGGGACAAGGTGAGATTTCAATCTCGTCTTTTCGCTTTTTTGATGGGTAGGGAGCAGCCAACTTTTGAGCTTGTGATGGCTTTTCCGCAATGATTAGTCTCATAAGAACTCCTTACTTTGCCTCCTACATAATGGCAAGACGTACATGATTAGCTAGCTTCTACTATGTATTTTACTATATCAAGTCAAAGATGGACACATCGAGAGGGGAGCATTTGTTTGCTATTTTTGAATCGTGTCTTGCCTCGTGGCTGTTTTCCGATATTATTAACAGAGAAGTACAACTGTGAAGGAGTGTCGCCATGTCTTATCTCATCTTGTTCGCTGCTGTCTTTTTCTTATCGACGAGTGTCCTCTTCGTCAAATGGACGTCGGCACCTGCCGAGACTGCCGCATTTTACCGTATGCTGTTCACGTGTCTCATGTTGTTACCGTTTGTCGATTTCAAATCACTCATCACCACGCGCCTCATGACTCGCTACGCTCTACTCCTTAGCGGAACGTTACTGGCGTTTCACTTTTGGCTTTGGTTTTTGTCACTCGATTACACGACGGTTGCCAGCTCCACACTATTTGTCACGTCGAGTCCAATTTTTGTGTTGATCGGGAATGCACTCATCTTTAAAAAGAATCCGACTCGAAAAGGACTTGCCTTCGCACTCGTCGCTGTCCTTGGGGGCATGCTCGTTGCTGCGGGGGACATTCAACTCGGCCGTGAGGCCCTCTTCGGAGACCTACTCGCCTTGATTGCCGCCCTATTGATTGCAGGGTATTGGCTCGTTGGACAGCATGTACGAGCTTCGATGAACACGAATACATATTCTTTTAGCGTATATCTCGTTGCGACGGTCGTGCTTTGCTTCATGTTGCTCGTTCGCGGCACGACATTCACTGCCTTTGAATCCATCAACTGGTGGTACTTCCTCGCGCTCGCTTTCTTCCCGACAATCCTCGGGCACAACCTGTTCAACTATGCGCTTGCCCGTGTCAGTGCGACCGTCGTCAGTATTACGATTCTTGGAGAGGCGTTGTGGGGAATGCTGTTTGGATACGCCTTCTTCGGAGAGCGACTTGGACCGTTCCAATGGATCGGAGCCGTCGTCCTCCTCAGTGGGATATACTTGTTCCTAAAAGAAGACGCCCGCTCGACACGAGCGGACGTTTGATTATAAGTTTGTCGCTTTTGGATTTACATCATGTGCTTCTTTATCTTCTTCTGAAGGACGGAACAATAATTTACGGTCCCAGAATGCCAAAGCAACAGCCGTCAAAAATGTCATCGCATCAGCGATTGGGAATGCCAACCATACGCCGAACACTCCGAGGAACGACGGGAGAATAAAGACGAGCGGAATCGTGTAGAGCGTCTGACGTGAAAGGGACAAGAACATAGCGACGCGTGCTTTCCCGAGGGACTGATAGATTCCATTGACGAGCATCTGAACACTCGGAAGGAAGGAAACGGCGAACAAAATGTGAATCGCCGTCACACCGCCAGCAATGAGCGCCTCATCCGTCGAGAACCAGCCCATGAGTGTTTGCGGGAATAGCTGCAGAATCAACCAAATGATGACAGCAATCGCAATCCCGGCCCGCATCGCCGTCCAAATGGTTTCACGCATTCGGTCGAATCGCTCTGCACCGTAGTTATATCCAACGATTGGTTGCATCCCTTGGACGATTCCCATGATTGGCATACCAACGAGCGCCATGAACTTGTTGATAATGGCGAAAATGGCCAATTCTTCGGTCCCACCGTACGTACCGAGCATCACGTTGACACCAACGAATAAAATGGATTGGGACACCATCATGATGAACGAAGACGAACCGATTGCCATGATTTCTTTTATCTCATCGAATCGAATCCGGAACTGACTCCACTTGAAGCGCAGTTCCGTTTTTGGTTTTCGGGCGAAGAAGAAGCGCAGCATCAATACGGAACCGATGACTTGGGCGAGTGCCGTCGAAGTCGCTGCCCCGTACATGCCCCAGTCGAACGTGAAAATGAAGAGCGGGGTCGTCACGAGGTTGACGAGAACAGTCGTCAGCATGACCTTCATTTGATAAGGTGCCTGTCCTTCAGCACGAACCATCGCACTCGAAGCGAGTGTGAACATGAAGAATGGTGAACTGATCAAGACAACTGATAAGTACTGTCGGCTGAGATCCATGATTTCGGTCGTCGCACCGAACACTTTCAAAATTTCATCTAACATAAAGAAAGCAGAACTGACCGCAAGTGCCGCAAACAGACCGACGAGGACAAGTACGTTCAAGAATGTAACGGCTGCACCGGCATCGTCACCGCGTCCAAGCTTCCTCGAACTGATAGACGCCCCACCTAGACCAACGGCACTCGACACGGCCATTAAAATCATCTGAATCGGAAACGCAATCCCGATGGCAGCGACTGCCGATGCACCGATCCCTCGGGCGACAAAAATCGTATCAATGATATTGTAGAGCGCCGTCACGAGCATCCCAATCATCGCCGGAAGCGATAACTTGAAGAGGAGTCTGCCGATGGGCTCAGTCCGTAATTGCTCCGTATTTTGGTTCATTCTTCCATCCCTCCGTCTCTACTTCTTAGGGTAGCAGGATTGAACGGAACGGGCGACTATGTTGGCTCGGTGGATGTGTCAAACGAGCGAACGAGCACGCACACCTTTTCGCTTACGCATAATGTAATCGGTTGCGACCGGCCGATCCACTTTTACACGAATTGTCATCATCGCTTGGTTAGCAGACTCGAGGAGGTGACCGTCCACATCCTCCATCGTATCAATGACTTGTGAAAAACGAACAAATCCGGGTCCGAAAAATTCAACTTCTTCACCGATTGAAAAGTGATTCCGCTGTTCGAGCGTTGCCATACCCGTCACAGGGTCGTATGAGATGACACGAGCCGCAAACGCAAATTGCGGAATCGAACGAGGTTTCCCGAACAATTGCTCTTTTTCAGTCGGGATCCCGTAATAGAACCCGGTCGCGAGTTCACGTTGGGCCGCTTTCCAAATTTCTTCTTCCCATGCAGGGTCGAAGACGAAATGCTCTGGATCTTCACAGTACGCATCAATCACTTGACGATAGACGTTACACACCGTCGCGACGTAATGAATCGATTTCATTCGTCCCTCTATCTTCAAACTATCGACTCCTGCCTCCACCAAGTCAGGAATGTGGCGGACCATCGATAAATCAACTGAACTCATCGAGAACGGCTCTTCGTCACGCGCTTCCATCTCTTCTGTTAGAAGATCACCTTCTTCAAAGAAACCATATTTCCAGCGGCATGATTGGGCACATCCCCCACGGTTGGCATCTCGTAATGTCATGTGATTTGATAACGTGCATCGACCGGAATACGAGATACACATCGCCCCATGCACGAACGTCTCAATTTCGACATCGACTTCCTGTTTCATTTTAATGATTTCATCCATCGATACCTCACGAGCCAAGACGATTCGTTCGAGTCCTTCTTCCTTCCAGAAACGAAGGGTCTCGTAGTTTGTCGCCGAAGCTTGGGTCGACAAATGGACGGGCAACCCTTCTGCTTCCGTAAGACAAGTTTCAATCATCGCTGGATCCGAGACGATGACTGCATCGATTCCGATATCTCGAAGTGTTCGGAAGAAGTCACCTGCCCCCTCGATATCGCCTTCATGCGTCACCATGTTCGCAGCGACGTATACTTTCGCGCCGTACGCATGTGCGAAGGCTACCCCTTCACGCATCTCGTCATAACTGAAATTACCGGCACGTGAACGTAACCCGAACTGCTGTCCGCCGATATAGACCGCATCGGCACCATAATGGATGGCCATCTTTAATTTCTCTAAGTTTCCTGCTGGCGCTAATAATTCTGGACTTCGTTTCATCTTGATCCCTCACTTAATCTCTTCTGGTTTTCGTAACCACAGTCCCGTACCGAGACGGAACGTTTCCGGTTGAAGCTCGTGAAGACGATGTTCCATCTCTACACGATCAAATCGACCGTTCAACAAATTCGTCCGGGCATAAGTAAACAACTGAACGATTTCAACAAACTGGTCCCCGGCGTGCCATCCGTCTAGCTTCCACGTGTGAAGTCCATTTTTGACTAACGTCGGAAGCTGACCCATGAGCGTCAAATCCTCAGAGAAAATATGGGTGCCGTTCTCGTCCTCATAGATGGGATAACGACTGGTCGTATCTGCCGGTTCGCTCATATAAAATTCGCGTTGTTTTGCTTCTTCAACCGGTCTTCCGAGTTCATTAAAGTAATTCGTCACGAGTGGGCGTTTAGAGTGATGAATGCATGTCGGACCATATACTTGCACTTCAACAGGAAGTCCGATTTGCTGCTGGATCAAGACGAGTTCTTCGATTGTCACTTCGCGGGCGACGACCGCTCCAATCGCTTCGCGTTTCCCCCAAAATTGGATCTGTTTGGCGGATGTGACGAGCGTTTGGGCATCATACCAATACGGAATCTTTGCCTGTCGAATCAAGCGAATGGCGCCGGGGTCTCCAGCGGTGACATCATCGACTCCTATCGTTTTCAGCATTTGCAAATAATCTTTTAACTCTTCAATGTGGTCATTGTGCATCAGGTTGTTGACGGCTACCGTCACTTCTTTCCCATACCGATGGGCAAGTTGTGTGACTTCTCTCACAGCATCGATTGTCCAGTCACCTTTTTGTCTCAACCCAAACCTTGAATTTCCGATATATAGTCGGTCCGCGCCGGCTTTGATTAACGCTTCTGCCTGATCAACGCTTTGCGCCGTAGTGACGAGCTGAATCATCATATTTGTTCTACTCCCTACTTTGTGAGTCTAATCACATTTTCTTGCTATACTTTAGCATATGTTTCAATGTGCGAACGGAGCAGGATTTTAACAACTCGTGAAGAATTCAGTAACAATGTATGACTTTTCATCAAAGGAGTGGATCATGTTGTCAAAGACAGCTTTAATCACCGGCGCCTCGATGGGCATCGGTCTAGACTTGGCCGTACTCGCCGCTCGCGACGGCTACGACTGTATTTTAGTATCTCGGAACGAACCACGATTGCATGAACTAAAAAAAGTACTTGAGACACGTTATCGCATCAACGTACATGTCTTTGCTCTAGATTTGGCAAAACATGGCGCAGCAGTCCGATTGACGACGATGATTGCCGAAGCTGGCCTCACTGTCGACTTTTTAATTAACAATGCCGGGTTTGGCACGTCCGGCGCGTTCGCCGACCTTGATGCTGAGACGGAAGCCGACGAGGTCCGATTGAACGTCAATACGTTGACCGAACTGACGAAAGCCTATTTGCCTGGCATGCTCGAACGTGACCACGGATATGTGTTGAACGTTGCATCCGTCGCTGCCTTCCAACCTGGTCCATATATGGCCGTCTATTACGCGACAAAAGCCTATGTCCTCTCATTCACTGAAGCGATTCATGCCGAGGTGAAAGGTAGTGGCGTGCATGTGAGTGTGTTATGCCCTGGCCCGACGGATACGAACTTCTTTAATCGTGCCGGGAGTGAATTGTCATTCTCGAAAATGCCATCTCATCTCGTCGCCTTCTTCGGATACAAAGGGGTGATGAATAACAAGCGTGTGGTCATCCCTGGACTCTCTAATCAGTTATTGGTCGGGGTCGCCAAATTGATGCCACGAGCTCTCAGTCTCGAAGTATTACGTCGCGTCCAAAAACCGGCTGATGGAACACCTGCTGAATCGACTACATGAAAAAGGAGCGACCGCATCGGGTCGCTCCTTTTATGGTTCAGAGTGTAAGCGAGAGACGTTCACAAGCCGGTGTAGAAATACACCTGCCGGAATCATAGTCATCAGCGCTGTAGCGATGACGACTCCCCACGCCATGACGGCATCGAGCGTCAGGTCTCCTGACGTGAGCTGGTCCATGATGCTCAGTTGTTCCACGGAAAGCACAATCATGAGTGCTGGCCACACGCTCGCCGCAAGGATGCTGATCATGGCAAAACGGGCTCTCGTGTAACGTTTTGCCAATAGAATCAGGTTTAACAAGATAAACAATAGTCCTACGAGTAGAAACATGCCGACTTCTGTGAGATTGATATATGCACCCATCCGTCGTTCACCTCACTCAAAATGATATGACTATTGTATGTTTACCCGAGCTGACGAAGGAATATGCGCTCGAACAAGGGACGGATTAAAAAGAGGAAAACGACATTCGATAGCCCATGTGCCAAGTCAAACGGGACGCTGAGTAGAAGTAGCTTCCAAAAATCAGCTCCAATCACTTCGAAGAACGCTAGATTGGTCGTCCATCCATATATAAATCCGGACAAAAAACCAAACAGAAGAAAAAGGATGTTCGACTTCATCCATAACGGTCTAAAACTGCTGACGAGCGTTACGATAAGGAGCCAGCCTAAAAATTGATAGAAGACGAACGGTCCGATCCCGAGCAACAGACCTGACAAGATGGGTACGAAGAGCGCAAGGACCGCCGCAGCATTCAATCCAATACATAGTGCCGTCAGCATCAAAATGGCTGTCGTCGGTTGTACGTTCGGAATCGTCATGAAAAGCCAGCGACCGATGACTGCGAGTGCCAAGAGCTGCACGAGCGGTTGAACCGGGAGATCGGATTTCTCAAATCGATACAGGACCAGGATGGCAATCAGAATGGCGAGGACGTATGTGACCATAGCGTACTCCGTTCTTGAAAGAGTGACCGTTCTCCTTGAAAGACCACGCGACCACTCGCAAGGTAAATCACGTCCGTCGCTTGGTCGACTAACGCCAAATCATGTGTCGCACAAAGCACACGTGCTGATTCGGACTTTTTCAAGAGCGCTTCAAGGAACGCCGTACGTTCCCCATTCGTTAAATCCACCGTCGGTTCATCGAGCAAAAGGACGCTTGCCGAGTCGTTCAGGACGCCTTGTAGTTGAGCGATCCTCCGGTTCGATTCTTGCGGAAACGGACCGTATTCCGTTTCGGCAGGAAGATAAGCAGCTCGCTCCCCCCGCTTCACCCGTCCACGAAGAGGGCGTCTGCTCCTTGCTAAAAGTTCGAGCAACGTCGATTTTCCACTTCCGTTCGTCCCAATACAGACGGTGAGGCCAGGTTCATTCATTTGGACCGTCACTTCTTCAATGGCATAAGTCGCCTGAAGCGGATGACGATAGGATACATCGGTCGCTTCAATTCTTGGTATCGTCTCCGATTGTCGGAAAGTGATTTTCATGTCTTCAGACGATTCTTGCGCCCGTTCCGTATAACCAATCCGAACACCGAGACCGGAAGTACGACGAAGTAGCATCTCTAGATGTTCTCTACGGAATTGATCGAGGTGGCGGAACGGTTCGATAAGTACAATTGCTTCGGGCTGATCTAATAGAGCATAAGCGACTTGTACAATCTGTTGCTCACCGCTTGAACAGGCGTCAAACGCTTTTGGATACAGGGCATCAATTTGTAAGAGTGAGGCGAGTTCCGCCCCCCGAAGCGAATCAACACGGGATAATAAATGACCAACTTTTCCTGAGAATGGTTGATTCATTCTGATGACTCGAGGACGATACCGCTCGATATATGCCTCGAGCGACCCGTCAACGGTAGAAAGCCATTGCATCACGAACACCTCCTTTTGTGACGTATGGATAGATGAGCCATGGGATGATGGTCCACTCGAGTGATACGTAGCCAATCAAGCCAATCATAAAGAGTTGGAGAACATCCTCTAATCGGAAGCGACGCATCGGCTCGACCGCAAATCGTGGCTCATGCCTTTGGCTATTAATGCCAATCTCGATTGCTTCTTGCCACGCTTTTTTAGGGTGACTTCTGAGCGACTGACGTACCGCTCGTTCCATCGAAGGAATAAGTGCCCACGCCCCATACAAGAGGGAAGTTGAACGGGGCCATTTATAGAGAAGTGGGAGCAAGCGTTCCAATCGAACAATCCGAGAAATCCACAGCATGCCAAGTAAGAAAGTAGCCAACTTCAATAGCTGACGCCATATGTAAGTGAGCGATAACTCCCATCCGAACAATGCAGGGAAGACCGAGACGACAGCAAACGCAATCAATACGATGAGCATCGTCCATGGAAACCGACGTTCAAGCATGAGCAAAAGGACAAGGCCGATGACAAATACTGTGACATCATGGATATACGTCAAAATGAATAGATGACTAAATAGAAAGAAAAGGAGCGTGACAGGATGTCGCCGCTCCCAATCTGCCTCATTCGAAGAAAGCAATCGCATCTTCTTCAAACCGCCACTGAATGACATCCGTCGATTCTACTTCTTTAGCACCGGCCCCTTCATCTCCGGGCGCGCCATTAAAAGCAAATACCCAGCCTGACGATTGTCCTTCTGATTTTTCTTCGATGCCTTCGATTGCCGTCACGTACGACATGTCTCCGCTTCCTGTCACTTCGAGGTCAAGCCCTGTCGCTTTCAATGCGTCGAGCACGGTCGCATCCTCTTCCAAACAGACGCTCTTCTCTTGATAGAGCGTCTCTTCCGTCGCCGCATTGTATACGGAAATGGTCGGACTTACATCGCACGCCTCTTGTTGGGCTTCTTCTCCGCCACATCCGACAAGAAGTGCGGTCGTTAATAGGGAAATACTCAAATACGGTTTGATCATTCTGTCAAATCCTCTCGTTGATGTATCGAATAATTATATAGTATCGCAAAACGTTCGCCTGAACTTCGTCCTTCCCGTGTCAGTCCGACGAGTTGGATGCTGTTTGCGAGGACTGGTTCGCGCTGGAGCCAGAACTTGACCAGTTCATTGTCCCGATTAATCATGAGCATCGATTCGTTTTCGAACGTGTACATGTCATACAGCCCATCATAGGAAAGTTGTAACACTGGGGCAGAAACGACGTCAGTATACTCATCCCATGAAGGACCTCGTAACGTCGACAGCATGTGGTCGAATTCGACAAGCTTTTCAAAAAAGGCCTGTCCAGATTCTTTACGCAGTTCATCGACTTGTTCATACGAAAGTTGTCCTGAGCCATATGTCACACGGATCTGTTGGAAGGATTCGGCTCGCTCCACCATGAGTAAATACTCAATGGATTGAACGTTCCCTTCCCGGTCGATCTGTAATTTCCCGCGATCTAATTTAATCGATTCACTATTGATTCGTTGTAACAATTTTTCGGTCATGTCATCAAACGATTCATCCGTGACCGAGACGGCACCGATTTGTTGCGACTCGGAACGAAAGCCGGACTGGTCGAACAACGGGACAAAAAGCAAGACGAGAAAAAAGAAGAACCCTAACAGTGCTCCATACCATTTATACCGGCTGTTCTGTTTCGGAAAGAACAAAAATGACAACAGAAAGCCAATCGGAATGTGAAACCCGCCGATAGGAAAAGACACGATTCCAAGTAGGGAATAAAATAAGAACTTTGGAAAGAAGTTCGCTTCCGGCTCTTTCAATTGATTTAATCGAATCCCTAATAGAACGCTAATCACTAAAAAGGCTGCCCATACATAGAGTTGAATGGTCACATCAATCCCCCACTGTATATTCTAAAAAGTCCGTCGCAACGAGACTCGATGGAAATTCCGACACGACTTCTTGAACAAATTCTTCCTCTCGCCCGACATAGCGCGCTGAGATGTGTGTCACAATCAGCTTGCCGACGGCACACGCATTCGCTAGCGCGGTCGCTTCACGTGTCGTCGAGTGACCATACTTCCGAGCGAGCGCTTGTTCCGCCTCCAT
Source organism: Exiguobacterium sp. s132 (assembly GCF_018617235.1). Taxonomy (GTDB): domain Bacteria; phylum Bacillota; class Bacilli; order Exiguobacteriales; family Exiguobacteriaceae; genus Exiguobacterium; species Exiguobacterium profundum. The sequence continues at coordinate 1,019,308 of NZ_JACSJU010000001.1, forward strand.
AAACGTTGCCTCGTGAACGAGGAGGTCCGCTCCATCCGCCAACTTCCGCGCGTTCTCACAAGGGATTGTATCTCCTAAAATCGCTACGATTTTTCCCGGAATCGGTTCAGTGACGTATTCTTTAGAGTCATACCATTTTCCTTCAAATTCAAATCGGTCTGATTCTTTGATGGTTCGATAAATCGGTCCACTTGGAATACCGAGTTCTCTTACAAGATTGACGCGTAGCATGCCCGGTTTTTCTGGACCATCGATTCGGAAACCGAATGAAGGGAACCGATGCTCTAATTTTCGCACAGTGACGAGATGGTCGTCTTGTATGAATGTGTCCCCGTCCGAGTACTCGATCACGGTCAGCTCGTATCCTAGATGTGAGCCTGTGACACGCAAAGTAGCTTCAAGCCATTTTTTCAATCCTTTTGGCCCATAGACGGTCAAGGGGGCGGTTCCATCGAGTGCCGAACGAGTCGATAAGAATCCGGGCAATCCGAAGACATGGTCACCATGAAGATGCGTCACCCATACCGCTGTCACTTTTCTCGGTTTGATTTTCGTATAGAGCATTTGGTGTTGCGTGCCCTCGCCACAATCAATCAGCCAGGTCACGTTCGATAAATCGAGAGCTAGCCCCGATACGTTGCGCTGTTTCGAAGGCATCCCCGACCCAGTTCCTAAAAACTGTAACTTCATAAATATTTAATTCCTTTCTTCAAGCCGTTCCATGCTATACTTGACGTAATCGCTGAAAAGGATGTGATTTGTGATGACCAAGGCAGAACAACCCGAATCGATTTATGAGACGATTCGAGAACGCGCAGCTTTGATGAATCGCTTGCACCAACAGGAACAAGGCACCTCTATCCGCATTCACGACATAGCGATCGAACTTCATTGCACAGACGAGTTGATTTTAGAATCACTGGAGTTCGCAGCATAACGAGTACGAACACATACGAAGAGCCGACGAATGGTCGGCTCTTTTTTATTGCTTAGGTGATGCGACTTCTTCGACGATCGTCACGACATACTCGACGAGTTTGTATAACTCTTCAAGTGGCATGCGTTCGTTCGTCGTATGAATCTCTTCATAGCCGACCGCCAAGTTGACTGTCGGGATTCCTCCACCGGCGATGACGTTCGCATCCGAACCGCCTCCTGAGTGTAAGATTCGAGTCGGACGTCCGATTGTCTGAGCCGCACGTTTCGCCACCTCAACGACTTCGTCCCCTTCCTCAAACTTGAATCCAGGATACATGATGTCGATGTCCACTTCGGCACGACCACCGAACGACTCAGCGACCTCGATGTAGGCTTGTTTCATCGTTTCTGCCTGTTTCTCCATCTTCTCATGGATGAGCGAACGGGCCTCAGCAAGAACTTCGACATAGTCACACACGATGTTTGTCGCGCGACCCCCTTCGAAACGTCCGATGTTGGCTGTCGTCTCTTCATCGATACGACCGAGCGGCATCTTCGCGATCGCTTTCGCTGCGATTTGAATCGCCGAGATTCCTTTTTCCGGTGCGACACCAGCATGAGCCGTCTTCCCATAAATCTTCGCGTTCACTTTTGCTTGTGTCGGAGCGGCGACAATGATGTCTCCAACTGGTCCATCCGAATCAAGGGCAAAACCGAACTTTGCATCGATTTTCGATAAATCCAATACTTTCGCACCGACGAGACCTGATTCTTCCCCGACCGTGATCACGAACTGGATTTGACCGTGTGGAATTTGCTTTTCTTTCAATACTCGCACGAGTTCGATCATCGCCGTGAGGCCCGTCTTGTCGTCTGCCCCGAGAATCGTCGTACCATCCGTGACGACATATCCGTCTTTGATGCTCGTCTTGATTCCTTTACCTGGAGTGACCGTATCCATGTGAGCCGTAAAGTAAATCGGATCAACATTTTCTTTCGTTGCAGGCAACGTGATGATCAAGTTGTTACCAGAGTGTGCCGTCTTCGTTGATGCGTCGTCCTCATAGACGTCGCAGCCAAGCTCTGTGAATACACCTTTCAAATGTTCACAGATGACCGCTTCTTCCTTCGTTTCTGAATCGATGCCGACCAATCCTAAAAATGTGTCGAGCACGCGTGTCTCGTTTACCATAAACAACATCCCTCCATCCAAACATTTCTTGACCATTATATCAAACTCCCCTGGATTGCACGAATCTTTTCCATTCTGTACAATGATGGCAAACACGTATATGGAGGCAGACCATGAAGAAAAAACAGAAAAGACGACAACGCATCATTCAAATCGGCGTCGTCGTCATCGTCTCAATCTTTTTAATCAGCACGTTTCTCTCGAGCATGACCATGTTCTTTTAAGAGCAAGATGTATCGCTCTTTCAAGATCAAGTAAATTTTTACATCAGATAAAATATTCAATAAGGATGAGCGTACCTCGAATTCCTCACGCGTCGTGGGGAGAGGTACGTTTTTTCGATAATGCTCAATCATCTCTTCAAGCTCCTGTAGAAAGACGGAGGCATCGGCCTGCTCGTTCACATGATCCCCGACTCGACGTAAGAACGTCGCGACCGGTTTCGCTTCATTGACGACCATCGTGATTTCTCTGGCGTTATCCGCGACTCGTTTGAGAATATCATACTGTCGTTCACGCATTCGGAAGTATAGATAGTCCATGTCTTCATTCCGCTTTCCGATTGAGTTCCCCATACGGCGAAGAGCCAAATCTTTCCCCTCTTTCAGATAGTCCCGCGTCTTGATGAGCATCATCGAGTGATTGTTATAGACGCCCGTCTCGACACATGCCGCCACGTCATAATACAGAACAGCAAGCGAACGGTCGATATTCTCTTTAATCCGTTCAATCTCACGGTCAAGCGTCGGCATATACATGTTGACGACGAGCCCGACACCGACACCGATTGCAATGAGCAATAGCTCATTGATAAATAACTCGAGTGAAAACTGTGCTTCGGTGTAGAGGTGGGTCAAGATGACGACACTCGTAATGAGCCCGTCTTGCAGTTTCAATTGTTGTACGAGTGGAATGAAAATGACAAAATAAAGTGTGAGCGTCACCGGTGAATAGCCGAGTAGCGTGAACATCGCCGCACCCATTCCGATGGCGAGAAGACTTGCCATGACTCGTTCATAGGAGGCGCGAATCGATTTTTTACGCGTCTCTTGAATACTTAAAATGGCGATAATGGCTGCAAATACAAAATAATCGAGATGAATTGTTTCGGAAATGAGCATCGCGATACCTGCTGCGACCGCGGTCTTTAACGTCCGCGTTCCAATTTTCATACTAATTTCCCCCTTCTCCATCAAATTGTTGACTAAATCAACTCGTTTGGCAATTCAAAAGTTTGGAAGTGATTTGATTGAAACGAAAGAAAAGACTTAAGGTTTGGCCGATGATTGCGACACTTAGTCTCGCCATCACAGCCTTTTTATGGATTCAATCTTCCCGTGAAGACACCTATACCGTCGAAACGGTGACGAATGGCGACCGTGTCACGAGGTCGTTCGAATCTCTCGCAGAAGCAAAACGATACATGACGGCCGGTAAGAACCGGACATTGTTCTCCCCCTCTGGAGAAGTACTCGATTTTACAGGTACCGGAGTCGTCGTCACTCCGAGTGATGCTATCACAAACTTATATAAAGATGCATCATTTAAAACACGACAATCCTATGTCGCTGGTGGCACGAGACTTCAACTAATTGAACGAGGAGACGATCATCTTAAAGTACGTATCTCCGGGGCGGATGTGTATGTCAAACCGGATCAAATGGCGTTATTTCCTGAAGCAGTTGTGAAGAGACGTGGATTTTACGAGATTCGAGAAGGTGACGTCTACCATTCGGTGGAAGCGAACGCCAATCTCGCCGGTACGTTTCTTGTAGGTCCGACAGAAAAAAACTCGGATGACCGTTTTTACACAGAACGTGTCCAAGACGTCTTCGATTCTCCTTATCAATTTGCATCGATTCGCACGTCGTCCCCATATTCGGCTGACGAGTTTGATCAATATTTAATATCCATCGATTCACCACTCGCTGGGGAAGGCAAGTCTTTTAAACGGGCAGAAGATACGTATAACATCAATGCCTTATTCCTGCTGGCGGTTGCCGGGCATGAATCCCGATTTGGAACGTCCGATATCGCTCGAGACAAGCGGAACCTATTTGGGTTCCGCGCGACAGATGACGACCCGAGCGGGAATGCGACATCCTTTAAAACAATTGACGCCAGCGTACAAGCTGCTGCTGAATTGTTTGCGACTAAATATGTCACAGGGCCATACGCTCGTGGCGATTATCCCGGGAACAAGCAGGAAGGCATCAATATCTTCTATGCATCCGATCCATACTGGGGCGAGAAAGTTGCTGGTACAATGTACACGATTGACCGTGAACTCGGTTTGAAGTACTTGAAAAAAATTCAATGAAAAGCAGCCCGGCTCATACGAGTCGGGCTGCTTGACGTCTGTATACGTTTCAGGACAAAGGAATGATTCAATATGAATCAACATCTTATTGAAGGATTTTCACATCACAAGACGAATAGTATAAATGAACGACCATTCATTTTTGAGGGGGAATTAAGATGAAAACGATTTGGATTACCGGGGGATCGTCCGGCATGGGGAAAGCGATGGCATTAAAATTTAAACAGGAAGGATGGAACGTCGCTATCAGCGGTCGAAACGAGGAACGACTACTAGAAGCGATGAACGATTTGAATTCAATCGATGCAGGTCAGGCGATGAGTGTGCAACATGACGTTCGTGACTATGAAGGATGCGCGAAAGCACTGGCTGACATCGTATCCGCTTATGGACCTGTACACGCACTCGTCAACAATGCTGCCGGAAATTTTGTGTGTCCGACTCTTGATTTATCTCCTAATGGTTGGGCAAGTGTCATCGACATCGTCTTGAACGGGACATTCAACTGCACCCATGTTCTCGGGAAACATTGGGAAGCAGATGAAATCCGTGGCGGCTCCATCATCAACATGGTCGCTTCCTATGCGTGGCAGGCAGGTCCTGGTGTCGCACCGAGTGCGGCAGCGAAAGCAGGGGTCTTGAACTTGACGCGAACACTCGCGGTTGAATGGGGCTATCAATTCGGCGCGCGGGTCAATGCCATCAGTCCTGGACCGATTGAACGGACAGGCGGCGCTGAAAAGCTCGTATCCCACGTGAAGGAAGTAGAGCGTATTCGCCGTAACGTCCCACTTGGACGTTTTGGGACACCGGAAGAGATCGCGGACCTCGCTTACTGGATGGCATCAGACGACATGCGCTATTTAAACGGGGATTGCATCTCTCTTGACGGTGGTCATTGGTTGAACAAGCATCCATTCTAATCAAAAGGACGACCGAATATACTCGGTCGTCCTTTTATATGTCCACCCCATCCCATTCTTCATGAAACTGTTCTAGGAACTGCTGCATGAAAGCATGACGTGACATCGCTAGTTGTTTTGCTTTTGCGGTATGCATCATCGACGCCAGCTTCAACAGCTTGTCATGAAAATGTTGAATGGCACTCTCTTCCGACAAATCAAGCGGAGTTTTGCGAGAACCCGCGAACTGGAACGTTCGCGCAATCCCGATGGCCCCCATCGCATCAAGACGGTCAGCGTCTTGCAAGATTTCGCTTTCCCGGGTCGTTGGGGTCTTGCCTTTTGAGAAGGAGACCTCATCAATCACCGCCATCACCAAGTCCACTTGCTCTTCAGTGATGTCAATTGAGGACAGATGCTGTTTGACGAGCCCTTTTGGACGACCGAGCTTATGGTCTTCGACATCATGTAAATAAGCGGCTAGCAGAAGTCCCGTTCGATCGACCGGTTCATTTTCCATCAAGCGCTCTACGAGTCGAACGACCCGCTCGATGTGGGCAATATCATGACCCGTCTGATCATTTGCATGAATTGTTTCGACGAACTTTCTCGTCGCTTGTATCACGTCCACACTCAAATCTCGATCGTCGTATTCGGTTCAATCAAGAGACCTCGACGGTGCAATTGGTCACAAAATGCCTGAGCATCTTGTTTAATCGGCGGGAACGTATCAAAGTGAATCGGAACGACACGTTTCGCTTGTAGCCATTGTGCCGCATCTAATGCGTCTGTCGGTCCCATCGTGAAGTTGTCTCCGATCGGAAGGAAAGCGACATCGATTTCAAAACGTTCTCCGTACATCTTCATATCTGAGAAGAGACTCGTGTCTCCAGCGTGGTAGACCGTCAACTCATTCGTCTCAATGATGAAGCCAGCCGGCATCCCCATGTAGACCGGCGTGTCTCCCATGTCAAAGCTCGAACTGTGAAACGCTTGCGTCATCGTGACACGCCCGAACGGAAAGGCATGACCTCCCCCGATATTCATCCCATGGACGGAGAATCCTTTTTTCTCGTAATACGTCGCGAGCTCATGCGTCGCAACAATCGTCGCGCCAGATGCTTTCGCAATCAATTCGACATCCTCAATGTGATCGAAATGAGCATGTGTGAGCAACAAATAGTCTGGGCGTAGCGTGGATGGATCCACGTCTGTATGCGGGTTGCTCGTCAAAAACGGATCAATCAACACATTTACACCATCAATTTCAAACCCTACCGTCGCATGTCCGTAGTACGTGATGTTCATTTGCTTTCATCCTTCCCATGTGAAATCAGATTACAACACTTTCTCCAAGAAACGTTTCGCTCGGTCTGTTTGCGGGTTTAATAACAGGTCAGCCGGCTTACCTTCTTCCATCAGGATGCCTTCGTCAAGGAAGAGGACACGGTCTGCCACTTCACGGGCAAAGCCCATCTCGTGTGTGACGACGACCATCGTCATTCCCGTTTCGGCCAATCCTTTCATAACATCAAGTACTTCATTGACCATCTCCGGGTCAAGTGCAGATGTCGGTTCATCGAATAACATGACGTTCGGTTCCATCGCCAAGGCACGCGCGATGGCGACACGCTGTTTTTGTCCACCCGAGAGTTGGCTCGGATAGGCATCGATTTTTTCAGAAAGGCCGACACGTTCCAGTAATTTCTTCGCACGTTCCAGCGCTTCCGCCTTGCTGACTTTTAAGACGTTGATTGGTGCATACGTCAAATTGTCCAATACGCTCATATGAGGGAACAAGTTGAACTGTTGGAATACCATTCCGATGTTTTGACGCGCCTTCGCGACGTTCGCCCCTTTTTTCGTGAGCTCGAATCCGTCGACACTGACCGTACCGCTCGTTGGAATCTCAAGCATGTTTAAACAGCGTAGAAATGTCGATTTACCAGACCCGGACGGTCCGATGACAGCAACTACTTCACCACGCTCGATCGTCGTCGTGATTCCTTTTAGCACTTCTAAGTCACCAAATTGTTTGTGTAGGTCTTTTACTTCGATCATCTTCCATCACTCTTTCTTAACCGTTTTTCTAGACGTTGTCCAAGATACGTCAAGATCATCACTATCGTAAAGTATATCACACCGGCGAATAGAAGCGGTTCGAAGTAGATTGCCTTCTGCCCACCGACGATTTGCGCACGACGCATGATATCAAGCACCCCGACCGTCGAGACGAGGGCAGACTCTTTCGTTAACGTGATCATCTCGTTCACAAGAGCAGGCAAGATGTTCTTGAACGCCTGTGGCAAGATGATGGAACGTAACTGTTTGACATACGGGACGCCAAGAGCATCCGAAGCCTCCCACTGTCCTTTATCTACTGCTTGGATACCCGCTCGAATAATCTCGGAAATATACGCCCCCGAGTTGAGCGAGAAGGCGATGACCGCTGACTGGTACGGTGTCGTGATATATCCCGTCAGTTGCGGCAATCCGAAGTGGATGATGGCGAGTTGCAAAATGAGTGGCGTCCCACGGAACACCGCCGTATAAGCATGCCCGATAAAGTTAATCAGACGATTCGGGACAATTTTTAATGTAGCGACAACAATCCCAAGTGAGATTCCGATCAATGCCGAGACGATGACCACTTGGAACATGACTGGAATCCCTTCAAGTATGTACGGGATCGAATCATAAATCCGGCTAAAATCCATAGTAAGTTCCTCCTAAAAAAGGCTGACCGATTCATCTTCAGTCAGCCTCGTACGATTCATTATTCGGCTGGTGCAGCCTCTTCTTCAAACCATTTCTGTGCTAACTCTTCGATTTCTCCACTGTCGATCATCTTTTTCAACTCTTCGTTGAATTGATCGCGGAGTTCATCATCTTTACGGAAGGCAGCAGCAGAACCCGCTTCTTCTTCGTCCACGATCTCAAATGTCGTCAATTCACTGTCTTGCTCGAGGTATTTTTTCGCGACCGTATCTTCGATGACCATCGCGTCAATACGTCCTGTCTTAATTTCTTGAATGATTTCAGGAATCTTGTTCAACGAGACGATTTCAGCATCTGCGATTTGATCCTTTGCGATTCCTTCTTGAATCGAACCGAGTTGGACACCAATCTTTTTGCCTTTCAAATCTTCAAGTGATTGAAGTGAATCATCTTTTGACAAGATCAAGTTCACTGCCGTGAAATAGATATCCGAGAAATCTGCATTTTCTTTACGCTCCTCTGTCGGTGTCATACCAGCCATGACGAAGTCGACACGACCCGCATTAAGGGCCCCAAGCAAGCTTCCGAAGTCCATATCTTCAATCTTCAATTCATATCCCATGTTTTCCGCCACTTTTTTTGCGATATCGATATCAAATCCGACAATCTCGTCGCCATTTGCTGTATCGACGAACTCATATGGGAAGTAATCGGCACTCGTACCCATGACGATGACTTTGTCATCGTCACCATCGGTAGATGTCGATCCTCCTTCGTTCACGTCTGCCCCACATGCGACTGAGAACGCGGCCAGTCCTGCTAAACATAATGCTAGAAAACCTTTTTTCATCTTCATCTCCCTTTCATAGTTGAATGATAATTATCAGAACTTTAACAAAATTATGACATATGTGTGAACGTAGCTCAACTGTTCTATGACACATCAGTTGTCCGACTTGTGTCTTCAACCACTATATACACATAATTATTACTTGTAAAGTATATTCATGCAATTCATACAAAAAAAGAAGGTCACATTCGCTCGAAAGCGAAATATGTGACCGTTCCATTGTCGCGCGACCCGTACGGTTGCACCTGTTTGACAGAAGTCATGGGGATAGCACTGTATACATGCGGGTAACGTTCTCCATCCTCATCCAGCTCATAATGTAACAGCTGTCCGAGACGATTGACGTGCAACGAAACGAGAACGACCGCTTCTCCCGGATACGATTTTTTGACGACTTTTCCAATCTGTTGCGGCGTACAACATTTAATCGTCCCTTCCGATTGAAGTGACGGTTCATTGATTTCACCGCGTGACAGGGCAATCATATATTCTGCCTCCGTCATGATTTTGATGACTGGTTCCATATACCCTGCCCCTTTTCACAAAAGCGCAAAGGCAGTGCCTTTGCGCCGATGCTTGATTATGCGAAGTAGATGTCGAACAATGTTTGCAACTGGTCAACGAGTTCTTCAGCAGTCGATGACTCGATTTCACTACGCTCTACCATCGTCACGATGTTGCCATCCTCGAGGAGGGCAATCGATGGTGAAGACGGTGCATATCCTTCAAAATACTCACGTGCACGATCTGTCGCTTCACGGTCTTGACCAGCAAACACGGTCACGAAATGATCAGGCTTCACACCTTCCATTTTGTTCACATATGCAGCAGCTGGACGCGCAATCCCGCCTGCACACCCACAAACCGAGTTGACGAGGACGAGTGTCTTCCCTTCTTTTTTCAGCGCACCGTCTACTTCTTCCGGTGTCGTGAGCTCTGTGTATCCTGCAGCACGTACTTCGTTACGCGCTTGTTCGACTACATCTTGAAAATATAATTGAAAATCCATGTTGTTTCCCCTTTCGACATTTCGTCTGTACTCCCTTATTTTACGTCTTGTTCTACCTCGAGGACAAGTCTATCGCTTAATTCCCGTTCTAAGAACGGATCTGCCTGTAACATTTGTTTAAAGGCGAGGTAACGTGTCTTCGTCTCAGCAGTCGCCTGGCGGTTCGTCAAGTAGGCACGAATCATGATATTTTTCGGGGTGTGCTCGAGGTCGATGAATTCGAGCAGCTGGGCATCATACCCGACAAGACCGAGCAGTTCAGCCCGAATCGAATCGGTCGCGAGTGAGGCGAACCGTTCTTTGATCAATCCGTGCTGAAGCATCACGTCTAGATTCGGTGCTTGAATTTGACGATTCAATTCCTTTTGACAACACGGGACGCTTAAGATGACTTTCGCGCCCCAACGGACAGCACGTGCCAATGCCATATCGGTCGCCACGTCACATGCATGAAGGGTCACGACCATGTCAACAGCTGTTTCCCCTTCATATTCATTAATGTCTCCGACTAAGAATTCGAGTCGTTCATATCCAAGATCTTTCGCAATCGATGCACACTCTTCGATGACCTCTTTCTTCAAATCGAGTCCTGTGATATGCACGTCATATCCTTTCATCTCATGAAGGAAATGATAGAGCGCAAACGTCAAATACGACTTCCCTGAACCGAAATCCAAGATTCGGACGGTACGGTCTGTCGGCAAGTGTTTAAGCGAGTCCTCAATGAACTCAAGGAAGCGGTTGATTTGTTTAAACTTGTCATACTTTTGACGCTTCACTTTCCCGTCCGCTGACTGAATGCCGAGTCGAATGAGAAACGGAACTGGCTCGTCGAGCGGGAGCACATATTGTTTTTCACGATTGTGACTCAGTTGAACTTCTTTTTGAGCCGTCTGCTTTTCTTTCAATGTCACTTTGAACTTTTTCGATAATTGGAACTGGAGGTCGGAATCTTTTAACTGAAACTGTCCTTGTCGGAACGTTTCGAGAAGCTCATTCACTTCCGTGACAGCCTCATCTGGTGTCAAGTTTTTATGGTTCATCACCCGCTCATACTGATACTCGAACTGGATATGATACGCATTTCGTAACATGACCGGTTTCAATTTGACCCGTCTGAGATCGCTAGATTTTTGACGGGGTTGACTGATGGTCGCCGACACGAGATGATTTGATTGTAAGACGTCTGCGAGACGTTCTTGTAACGCTTTATATTCCAATGGATTCAATCCTTTTTTAGAAATTTTGAAACATATCGTTTCACCTATCCGTACATACTATTACACGAAGACGACGTTACGTCAAAGGAGGATACACATATGTTTAAAAAGATTTTATCATCAATCGGAATCGGTGCCGCAAAAGTCGACACACGCTTGAATGAGAGCCACTGTTCACCCGGTGGAGAACTCACTGGAGTCGTCCATATAGAAGGCGGTTCGGTCGAACAATCCGTCGACAGTATCTATCTCTTCTTCAATACGTTGTATAAACATGAGGTGAACGATAAGTCGACATACTCGACGTTCACCATTGAAAAAATCTTATTGAATGAGGCACCGTTTATGATTGGTCCTGGAGAAGTGAAAGAGATCCCGTTCACAGTCAACGTCCCGTTCAATACGCCACTCTCTGTGAGTCAATCGAAATCATGGATTGAGACCGGACTCGACATCGCCCAAGCCGTCGATCCGAAAGATGAGGATGCGATCACCGTACAACCGAATGCGGCTCAACAAGTCATTTTAGATGCGATGGACGAGCTCGGATTCCGTTTGAAGAAAGCCGACACGGAAATGCTTCCAGCACGCCATCGTTCTGGGCGCCTCCCGATTGCACAAGAACTCGAGTATTCAGCGAACGGTTCACGCTTCGGTCGACAATTGGACGAAGTAGAGGTCGTCATCTTACAAGAAGAGGGTTCGATTGAACTTCTCATTCAAGTCGACCGCAGTGTCCACGACCTCGGAAGCCTTTTCGCCGATTTGACGGGTTCAGACGAATCAACGCACCGTGTGCGATATGACGTCGCACGTTTATCAGTTGCCGAAGTCCGTCGCGACATCGAATCGATGATTGAACAATCGATTTGAGGAACTCACTGACACGCCATTTCTATGAATGGCGTGTTTTTCTGAGGTATTGAATTTGATAATCCATTATTTTACAATCAACATATGGAATCAACCCTTTTCTGGAGGTGACTACATCTTGTTTGCTTTAATCATGATCGGGAGTTTCGGTCTTGCAACGCTTGCCTTACCGATTCTAGAGACTAGTCTTTCTGATTCACTCGCTTTCTTCACGCTTGGTGGGCTCGAAGTGCTGATTGGTTTGATTGCCATGTGTCTCATGCGCAATCCGTCGACAAACGCCTTATCCTTCATGAAGTTCATGCCCTATCTTGTACTATTGATTCATTTCCCTGCCTCACTACTTTTGCTTTGGATTTCTTCGGTCAGACATGATGGGGTCTCTGCATTTTCATTAAACTATGTCTTTATATACTGGATCTTCCTCCTCCTGTTCGTCGTAGTCAGCAGATTGATGTATCTTGCCTATCAACGACGATTTCAGAAGGCGCTTGATTAGAAAGGATGATTCAACGTTGCATTTACTTCAGTTACTCCAAGACCGAGCAATCCCGCTTACACTATTCGCGACGCTCGGCCTATTCAGTCTCGTGTTTGCATTTTCACTCTATAAATCCAAACAACGACTCTCCAAAGGACTCGTCACAATAGGCATGTCCTTGTCGTTCCTTCTCCTACTGATCTCAGCCGCAAGCTTCGTCTTCACGGTATTCCTTGGCTATAACTCATGAAAAATGGAGGCGCCCCACTGGGAGCGCCTCCATTTTTTAATCAATATACGGTATATGTGTTCGGGTCGATTGACTCGAGCGATTGTTTGATTGCTTGCAAGAACTGACCTGCGACGAGACCGTCGAGGACACGGTGGTCGACCGACATACAAAGGTTGACCATATCGCGTGCCGCAAACATTCCATTCATCCATACCGGACGCTTCACGATCGACTCGACTGATAGAATTGCCGCTTGTGGGTAGTTCAAAATCGGTGCCGATTGGATCGAACCAAATGCACCTGTGTTGTTGATGGTGAACGTCCCACCACGCATCTCTTCTGCCTTCAAACGGTTCTCACGCGCTCGCGTTGCAACGTCTTGAAGGGCCACGGCGAGACCTTTGATGTTCTTCTCATCCGCTTGGCGAATGACCGGTACGTAAAGGGCGTCGTTTGCCGCGACGGCTACCGAGAGATGGATGTCTTGGTGAACTTTGATGTGATCTCCTGCCCATTCCGAGTTCATCATCGGATACTTCTTCAATGCTTCGATGGCAGCCTTCATGAAGAACGGCATGAACGTCAATTTGACGCCTTCCCGTTTCATGAACTCGTCTTTCAATTTCGCACGGGCTTCAACGAGGTTCGTCACATCCACTTCAATCATGAGCCATGCGTGTGGCGCCTCATGCTTCGAGCGGACCATATTGTTCGCAATCGCTTGACGTACCCCGGCTGTCGGAATCGATTCATAACGTCCAGATGACGTCGAGGATGATGCGACCGGTTGTGACGGTTCAACGACAGGACGTGGCGCTTCAGTCGGAACGTCCATCTTTGTTTGTACCATCGTCTCTTGGACAGGTGCTTGTGTCGCTTTCTCAGGAGTCGATGCCGGACGTCCTTCTGATAAGTAACGAAGAATATCTTTCCGCGTGATCCGACCGCCTAGACCGCTTCCGCTCAGTTCATTCAAATCGATATCATTCTCGTTGGCGAGTCGGATGACAGCAGGTGAGTATCGACCGTTTCCACTTTGTTTTTTCGGAGTAGTGGCGACCGCTTGCTTAGAGACGGGTTCTGCAGGTGTCGTTTCTGCAATCGGTTCGGTCTTCGTCTCAACTACGGCTTCCTCCGCACTTTCAACTTCCATCGTCAATACCGGTGTCCCGACGCTGACGGTCTCCCCTTCTGGAATGAGAAACTCTTTGACGACTCCCGCGCTAGTCGCCGGAATCTCGGCCGTCACTTTATCCGTCATGACTTCCGCGAGTGGTTCATACTCTTCCACACGGTCGCCCGGTTTGACGAGATAGGTCGTGATCGTGCCTTCTGTCACACTCTCCCCAAGTTGGGGCATGGTAATCGTTTGTTCCATAGAGATGCCTCCTTAAAACGCCGCGAGCTGACGCGCGCGCTCGGCAATTTTTTCTGGGGATACGATAAAGAATTTTTCCATCGGTGGTGCATACGGCATTGCCGGCACATCGGGGCCAGCCAAACGCTCAATCGGCGCATCGAGTTCGAAGAGCGCCTTCTCCGCGATAATCGCCGCCACTTCTCCGATGATGCTTCCTTCTTTGTTGTCCTCTGTCACGAGTAGCACTTTACCTGTCTTCTTGACCGATTCGATGATCGCTTCTTGGTCGAGCGGGTAGACGGTACGAAGATCGAGGATGTGCGTGCTGATCCCTTCTTCTTCGAGCGTTTTCGCAGCCTCTTGTGCCATATGCACGCAAAGACCGTACGTGATGATCGTGATATCGTCACCTTCCCGTTTAACCGCAGCCTTACCGATTTCAACCGTATATTCGTCCGTCGGCAAGTCTGCCTTCAAAAGACGATAGGCGCGCTTATGTTCAAAGAAAAGAACAGGGTCGTTCGAACGGATTGCTGCTTTCAACAACCCCTTCGCATCGACTGGGTCTGATGGAATGACGACTTTCAGACCTGGCGTCGAACTGAACATCGCCTCGACCGATTGCGAGTGATAGAGTGCCCCGTGAATGCCCCCACCGAAAGGAGCTCGGATGACCATCGGACACGTCCAATCGTTGTTTGAACGGTACCGAATTTTTGCCGCTTCTGAAACGATTTGGTTCACTGCTGGCATGATAAAGTCTGCGAATTGCATTTCTGCGATCGGTCGCATGCCGTACATGGCAGCTCCGACCCCGACTCCGGCAATCGCACTCTCAGCGAGCGGTGCGTCGATGACACGATCCTCTCCATACTTTTCAATCAATCCTTGAGTGGCTCGGAATACACCACCACGAACGCCGACGTCTTCCCCGACGACGAAGACGTTTTCGTCGCGCTCCATTTCTTCATGAATCGCTTCATTGATCGCTTCGATAAACGTTTTCATCATTTTTCCTCCTCATAGACGTAATCTAGTGCAGATTCAGGCGATGCATACGGTGCTTTGTCCGCATATGTCGTCGCTTCATTCACTTCAGCATCGATTTGTGCATCGATTTCAGCAAGTGTCTCCGCTGTTGCGATTCCGTCGTTCACAAGTCGTTGACGGAACAATTGAATACCATCCCGCTCTTTTAACCCAGCCAATTCTTCAGCTGAACGGTACGCTTTGTCATCGTCATCCGATGAGTGTGGCACGAGACGTTCAACTTCTGCTTCGATTAATGTCGGTCCTTCTCCGCGAAGTGCACGTTCACGCGCTTCCTTCACGACCGCATAGACGGCGATCGGGTCTGTCCCGTCGACTGTCACACCTGGCATGCCGTAACCTTTTGCACGGTCTGATACGCGCTCACATGCCAACTGTTTCGTAAGCGGAACCGAAATCGCATACTTGTTATTCTCACAGAACAAGATGACCGGCAACTTGTGGACACCTGCAAAGTTTGCGCCTTCATGGAAGTCTCCTTGGTTCGAAGACCCTTCTCCGAACGAAACGAACGTGACGAGTTCTTCTTTTTTCATCTTCGCCGCAAGTGCGATCCCGACTGCATGAGGGACTTGTGTCGTGACCGGAGACGAACCCGTTACGATGCGATGCTCTTTCGAACCGAAGTGACCAGGCATCTGACGACCACCTGAGTTTGGATCTTCCGCTTTCGCGAATGCCGATAACATTAAATCTCTTGATGTTTGACCGAAGTGAAGGACGACCGCCACATCACGATAGTAAGGCAAGACGTAGTCGATTCCTTTCTCGAGTGCGAACGCCGCACCGACTTGCGCCGCTTCTTGTCCTTGACATGAGACGACGAATGGGATTTTTCCGGCGCGGTTCAACTTCCACATCCGTTCATCGATTTTGCGAGCACGTACCATCGTTTCGTACATCGCCAATAAATCTTGTTTCGTTAAACCAAGCTCTTCATATGAGTTTACAGTCATCTGTTCCATCCTTGTTCCTCCTTAGGCGTGAATCGGTAATCCATCGACGGCAAGAGCCGCTTCTTGGAAGGCTTCGCTCAGTGCAGGATGCGGGTGCACAAGTTGTCCCATCTCCCAAGCCGTCGCGTTCAAGACGAGCGCGAGTCCACCTTCTGTGATGAGTTCGGTCGCTTTCGGTCCTACGATATGAACACCGAGAAGGTCGTCTGTTTCTTTGTCCGAAACGAGTTTGACGAATCCGTCGGCTTGTCCTTCAATCCGCGCTTTCCCGAGTCCGTTGAATCGATACGTCCCCGTCTTCACATCATGTCCAGCCTCTTTTGCCGCTTCTTCTGTCAAACCGACCGAAGCGACTTCAGGGACACTGTATACACAGCGTGGAATGAGCGCATAATCGAGCGGTGTCGGCTCAAGACCAAGAATCGTCTCGACCGCTTTCACACCTTCTGCCGACGCGACGTGGGCGAGTTGTAACTTCCCGATACAGTCTCCAATTGCGAAGATATGACGTTCCTTCGTCCGATACTGGCTATCGACTTGAATGATACCGTTCTCTACGACGATTGACGTGTTTTGAAGACCTAAGTCTTCCGTATTGGCGACACGCCCCACTGAGACGAGGACACAGTCCACGCTCAACATCTCCTCACCTACAGCGAGCTCCACCGCATCGTCGTGAATCGATGTACGTTCAGCGTCGACCGTCACGCTCTTCTTCACGCGGACCCCGCGCTTTTTCAAAAGACGCTCCACTTCACGCGAGACTGCATTGTCCTCGAGTGGGAGTAATCGATCGCCTACTTCGATCAATGTCACGTTCACATCAAGGTCGACGAGCATGGACGCCCATTCGACTCCAATGACCCCTCCACCGACAATCGCAATCGATTCAGGTAGCGTTTCAAAATTGAGGAGGTCGTCCGAATTCAAAATCCGTTTGTGATCGAACGGCAATCCAGGAAGTTCACGAGGAATCGACCCTGTTGCGATAATCAGTTGATTCGGCAAAATCAGTTCTGATTCACCGCTTTCATCCTCAACGGATACAGTCCCTGGTTGTGGTGAGAAGATACTTGGTCCAAGAATAGAGGCCTTTCCGCGGAACACTTCGATTTTCCCTTGTTTCATCAAATGTTCGATTCCCTTTTCTAGTCCAGCCACAAGATCACGCTTATACGTTTGAGCGCGTTCCATATTGAACGTCACATCTCCCGTCTCAACGCCATATGTCGCACTTTGCTTCGCTGTTTGATAAACATGTGCAGCTTTTAAAAGCGCCTTCGTCGGGATGCATCCTCTATGTAAGCAGGTGCCACCTAACTTTCTCGCCTCGACGATTGCGACAGATTTTCCTGCCTGGGCCGCCTTGATTGCAGCCACATATCCTCCTGGTCCTCCACCGATGACGACAACATCAAATTCTCGTGCCATGTGTATCCCCCTCATAAACTCGTGCGGTCTCTTCGTTCTCGATGACGCGAAGTGCACCTTCAGCCAACGCTTTAAGCTCATCTTCACCCGGATACACGTGTACCGGCGCGAGATAAGTGACACGCTCCTTGATTTTTTCAGTCAGCCACTCGGAATATGCGATTCCGCCCGTCAGTAAGATGGCATCCACACGACCACATAATGTCGCGCCGTGTTTTGAAATCTCTTGAGCGACACGATAAGCCATCGTCTCATACAACAGTCTCGCCTCGTCATCACCTGATTCAACCCGTTGCTCGATTTCAATGGCATCGAATGTACCGAGATGAGCAAACAGACCACCTTGACCGACAATTTTCTTTTTCATTTCCGATTCTTTATACCTGGTACTATAACATAGTTCTACTACCTGTCCAACAGGAATCGAGCCAGCACGTTCCGGCGCGAGCGGTCCATCTCCGTCGAGACCATTATTCACGTCGATGACTCGACCTGCCGCATGGGCACCGACCGTGATTCCTCCACCAAGATGCGCAACGATAAGATTCAACTCATTGTAATCGCTTCCATTTTCGACCGCGAATCGCTTCGCGACAGCCTTTTGATTGAGGGCATGGAAAATGCTACGACGATTGATTTCCGGCATGCCTGTCTTTCGGGCCAATTCGCCCATCTCATCGACGACGACCGGATCCACAATGAAACTAGGAATCCCTTCAGCTCCCCCGATTTTCGAAGCGATCAGACCACCGAGATTCGATGCATGCATCCCAAAACGTCCGCTCGTCAAATCTTCACGCATGAGATCGTTGACTGTATACGTGCCTGACGTCATCGGTGCAAGCAAGCCACCACGACCGACGATCGCGGTCAAATCATTGACCGCGATGCCCGTCTCTTCTAACAAGGCGCGTACTTCTTGCTCACGATGAGGCAACTGCTCTGGAAGTGTGAGACCCGTCACATCGATCGAATGTCGGACCGTGCGTGTCATCACTTCCTCCTTCCCATCAAACAATCCAACTTTCGTCGAGGTCGACCCTGGGTTGATTGCAAGAATTAGCCGTTTTGTCATCTTAGCGTCTCCCTAGGATGCTTTTTTCAACTTTAAGGAACTGACTGCGTGAACGCGACATCATGTGAATCCGCTCTTCCGCCATCTTATCGGCCGCAACGTGCGTTGGCACACCATCACGTTCTGCGATTTCAAAGACGCGCATCATGTTGTCATAGATGAGTTCAACTTTCTTCATTGCCCGTTCACGGTTGTAGCCTTCAAGTTCGTCCGCGACGTTGATGACACCACCTGCATTAATGACGAAGTCTGGTGCATATAGAATTCCATTTTCGTCGAGCACGTCTCCGTGACGATCTTCTGCCAATTGGTTGTTGGCAGCACCTGCGACGATTTGTGCTTTCAATTGTGGAATTGTTTTGTCGTTGATGACAGCACCGAGAGCGCATGGAGCGAAAATGTCACATTCGACCGCATAAATCTCATCTGGTTTGACGACCGTCGCACCAAAGTCTGCTTCTGCACGTTTGAGTGCTTCCTCATTGATGTCGGTCACAATCAAATGAGCACCCTCTTCGTGGAGGTGACGGCACAAGTTGTAGGCAACGTTTCCAACACCTTGAACAGCGACGGTTTTCCCTGCGAGCGACTCAGTCCCGAATTTCCATTTCGCAGCAGCTTTCATTCCACGATACACACCATATGCCGTGACCGGTGAAGGGTTACCACTTGAACCGAATGCAGGACTGACGCCCGTGACGTAATCCGTTTCCATGTGAATGAAGTCCATGTCGGCAACTGTTGTATTTACATCTTCAGCCGTGATGTAACGACCACTAAGAGATTGAACATATCGTCCGAATGCACGGAAGAGCGCCTCTGATTTATCTGTCTTCGCATTTCCGATGATGACGGCCTTCCCGCCCCCAAGGTTGAGACCCGCTGCAGCATTTTTATATGTCATTCCTTTTGCGAGACGCAACACATCCGTGAGTGCCTCTTGTTCTGATTCATAGTTCCACATACGTAGTCCACCGAGAGCTGGCCCGAGCGTCGTGTCATGGATGGCGATGATCGCCTTTAGTCCAGACGCTTGGTCTTGGCAAAATACGATTTGCTCATAGTCCTCAGATTGTAAGACATCAAAAATACGGAAGCGTGGCTCTGTGTTTGTTTCCATCATGATTAATTCCTCCTGTTAAGTATGATTAATGTTTAGCATGTAACAAAGCGAATGCGAGGGAATATAGCTTCGCTTCGGCAGTATCGGCACGACTTGTCAATACAACAGGGGCAGATGCGCCGACGACAATCGCCGCTACGCTCGCCTCTGCGAAATACATGATTGATTTATAAAGGACGTTGCCGACCTCTATGTAAGGTACGACTAATAAATCGGCTTGACCGGCAACTTCACTGTTGATTCCTTTTTGCTTTGCTGCGACCATGTCGACAGCGTTGTCGAGCGCGAGCGGTCCATCTACGACACAGCCCTTGATTTGTCCACGTCGATTCATTTGGCTAAGTAGTGCCGCATCGAGAGTCGCATTCATTTGTGGATTGACTACCTCGACTGCTCCAATGGCTGCGACTTTCGGCGATTCGTAACCGATGTCATGCATCGCTTCTACCGCATTGTGAATAATTTCGACCTTCTCTTCGAGTGTTGGTGCGATATGAATCGCCGCATCCGTCACTCCAATCAACTTTTCACGATTCGGAATTTGGAATAGTGCGATGTGGCTGAGCGTCCGCTTCGTACGGAGTCCAGCTTCACGATTAAGGACGGCTTTCATAAATGTCGATGTCGACACCATCCCCTTCATGAGGACGTCCGCCTCTTTATTTTTCACAGCTAATGCGGCACGTCGCGCAATCTCAACGTCACCTTTCGCATGTAAAATATCGACGGCTGACTCATCGATTCCATGCTGTTCACATAACTTTCGGATCTCTCGAGCTTCACCGAACAAAATGAAGCGTGACAGTCCATGATCCGTAGCGAGTTTTACGGCCCGGATGACTTCTTCGTCCGCTGCCCCCGCAATGGACACGGTACAGCCTTCTAACTCTTTTGCGTTCGTCAGCATCCGTTCAAAATTCATCATTGTCCCCCCTTGCTCTCTACACTATATCATAAGCAAGTTTGTTTCCTAAATTGTAAGCGCTTTATAATGCGGATGACCCTGCAAATTAATGCTTACCATGCATAAATTTTCCTGCAAATTATTGCGTAGTGTCGAGCTTGTTGTATAATGTTCGAATCGAAATCTTCAATCGGCGGGCTGCTTCTGATTTGTTGCCACTTGCCTCTTCAATTGCTCGTTCAATCAAATCGCGTTCATATTTTGCAACTGCCTCGTGAAACGTTCCAGATTCGACTACTTTTTGACTCGTGGAACGATTGGATAACTGCAAATGATGTGGGGCAATCCACTGTTCGGAGCTTGCCATATAAATCATCGCACGACCGATCACATTCTCCAGTTCTCGCACATTCCCTTTCCAATGCTGGCTCTTCAGTAATGTTAAGGCATCTTCGTCAACGCCACGTACACTACGACCGTATTCTTGATTCAGTTTCCGGATCATCCGTTCACATAGTGCCTCGAGTTCATTCAGTCGCTCACGTAATGGTGGGATATGGATCGGCATCCGATTGATTCGGTAATACAAATCTTCCCGGAATGTTCCGTCTGCTACTTTTTGTTCGAGATCGGCATTCGTTGCGGCAATGATTCGGACATCGATTGGGATTGCCGTCGTCCCTCCGACACGGACAATTTCATTTTCCTGAAGGACACGTAAAAGCTTCACTTGGACATCAAGAGGGAGCTCTCCGATTTCGTCTAGAAAGAGTGATCCGCCATCCGCTTCTTCGAAATATCCGGTTTTCCCGCCTCGTTTAGCTCCACTGAAGGCTCCATCTTCATAACCGAATAGCTCACTTTCAAGAAGGGTAGGTGAAATCGCCGCACAGTTCACGCGAATGAACTTTTTATATTTTCGAGGAGATTCCCCGTGAATGGCATGGGCGAACAGTTCTTTTCCTGTTCCCGATTCTCCGCGAATCAATACCGTCACTGGGGTCACAGCGGCAAGTTTCGCCTGCTCGATGACAAATCGCATGGCGTCACTCGTAGCAATGATATCGGCAAACTGATATTTGGCTTCTAGATTCCGGATGCGTGTTTTTGCTTCCTGCAATTCATCACGTAGGGCACGAATTTGAGATACGTCACGGATGACCCCAACCGAGCCTCGCAACTTTCCTTCGACGATGATCGGTTCTGCATTCACAAGAATATCTCGTCTCGTCGCCCCAATTTGCATCCGGATGTCCCGAACGCCTTGCCCGGTCGATAGTACTTTTAAATGGACGCTTTCCTGCATCCCGATATCTGCCGTCGCTGGTTTGTCGACCACATCTTCTTTTTTGAATCCGGTCAACCGTGTATAAGACGGATTGATCAAAATCGTGTTACCGTGATGATCTGCGACCGAGATGGCCTCACTCGTACATTCAATGATGGCCTCGAGCATTTGTTGATTCTGTTTCAATCGTTCGACCACAATCCGAATAAATTCCCCTGGTAAGACGACCGCATCTTTGAAATGATCCTTTAATTGTTCAAACGTTTGATGCTTCCCCGTCGTTTCGATGACAAAATCTAGAGTCGCATCCGCATACTGTTTCCAATCGTCCGCCACAGATATGCCATAACTTTTAGCAAAGGCTATTCCTTCGGCAGATGCATCAGAATCTACAACCGCGATAATGGTCGCCAATGGTGAATCCATCAACATATTTAATACCTCAGTCCCGCCTTTACCAGCTCCGACAATCATCAATCGTTTATTCATACCGATTCCCCCATCAACTCTCTTCTCTATTTCATGCTACTGAATCCTCACCTGATTCGCAAGCTGCCCAAAAATAGACCGTGTCGAACAGATCGATTTCTGTTAAAATAATGTATGGTAAAGGAGGAGATTGCATGCGTTTTATCGCGCTTCTAATCTTAATCGTCCCTGGGTTATTAGGTGTTTACGGAATCAAATTGCTACGCGATAGCTTCTTTTTGAAGACGAGCGCACCGTTTTCATGGTTCGATTCACTCGCTGCCGCCTCCATGTTGCAGGGCACCTTTGGGCTTCTGCTCGCCATGGGCGGGATCGGATTTGTAGCCGGCTATATTTTTAACCGCGACAAAAAAACAGGAAAAGTACAACGCCTCGACTCATAAGCACACAAAAAAAGGTTCCCTAACTTGACTTCATTTCAAGTGCGGAACCTTTTATTCATATTGAATTGTGATCACTACGGATGATCTCCTTTCAAACTACGTTACTTACTTTGACATGAAATCCAACGTCTTCTTAATGAAGAAGTATGAAAGAACTTTAGTAACTGCCGTCTTGCGTGAACGGAATCTTACCATTCGAGTTACTAACTGATTTACTTATCGGATCATGTCGAACCATCCATCGTGAAGTCGAACGCTTGCCATAAACTGTTCAACGGTTGACAACACTCCTTTTGGTCAACTGAACGATTGTTTTTTCCTATATCAACCCCTAGCTTCGAGTTGATGATAGAATCGCCTCGCGAATGAGCGACTGTCGCGACCTCACGTCGGGACATTAACGACTTGAGGTGTCGTTCCCACCTCTGAGCTATAATCGGATAGCGAACCGAGATGATTTGGTTTCTTCAAACGTTGCTCCGGAACAAGTTTGAAAAGCGTTCATCTGACGCTTGTCCAAGTAACTTGGTACATCTTTATTATAACAAAGGCCCATCATTTTGCAAGCGCTTTCTTTCATAAAGTAAATAAATCTGAAAGTAATTGTTTCATCAAAAAAGACTAAGTCCCATCACGACTTAGTCCTCATGAAATGATTCAATTATTCTTAAACGATACATACGTGACGAAGTACGAGATAAACTCCGAGTTTTTCGGGCTTCGCTCACGCTCCGGTCGCCCTTCGAACATCTCATGATCGCGCATGCCGTTCTCCCATGCCGTCTTGATTGCATGACGCATTGCTCGTTCTACACGAGAAGATGTCGTCTCATGCTCTTTTGCGACCATCGGATATAATTCTTTCGTGATGAGACCGAGCAAATCTTGCCGTTCTCGCACGTAAATGACAGCTTGACGGATATACTTGAACCCTTTGATTCGCGGAGAGATTCCGAGTTGCTGAAGCAGGAGTGAGATTTCAATTTCTTCTGGCGTCATTCCGTCGAATTCTCGATTTGTTCCTTCTGACAATTCACGAATTTTCGTTAATAACTGTTGAATATTGAACGGTTTGACGAGAAAATAAGAGGCCCCGAGTTGCACGGCCTGTTTCGTCACTTCATCTTTTCCAAACGCGCTCAACATGATCACTTCCGGTTTGTCATCACCTAATTCTTCATTTAGGCGTTGCAATACTCCGATTCCATCCAAATGCGGCATGATAATATCGAGTAAGAGTACATCCGGTTGGTGTGTCTTGACGACATCCAAGCATGTTTCTCCATCGTGTGCCGTACCTACGACACGAAGATCAGGCTCAGATTCTAGTTGTCGGCTCAACAAATCGACGATTTCTCGATTGTCGTCCGCAATACATAATGTAATCACTTATGACACTCCTTTGATGAACTTCTGTTTTACTTGTTGTGACATCTCAAGTAATTCTTCGACGTGTTGCTTCGTCAAGTCTGTCATTTGAGCGCCAGCAATCATGCGACCCAATTCGTCGATTCGACTTTCACGGTCGAGGGACGTCACATTTGTTTTCGTCCGTTCATTCGTTTCGGTTTTAGTAATGTAAAGATGTTGGTCTGCCATCGCAGCAACTTGTGCCAAGTGCGTGATACAGAGGACTTGAGAGCCGACAGAAAGTCGGAAGATTTTTTCACCCATCGCCTGCGCGACACGTCCAGAGACCCCTGTGTCGACCTCGTCAAAAATAATGGAGGCCACTCCGACCGTTCTTGAGAAGATTGATTTGAGTGCGAGCATGACACGGGAAAGCTCTCCTCCTGAAGCGACTTTTGCGAGTGGTTTGAACGGTTCTCCAACGTTCGTCATCATGTAAAACTCTACGTCATCTAAACCATCTTGTTTAAGCGATGTAGTTTTAAAACGGACCTCGAACGCTGTTTTTTCCATATATAGTTCTTTCAACTCTCGATGAATCGCATGCTGAAGCGACTCCGCAGCCATCTTACGCGCTGAAGACAGTCTCTTGCCAGCTTCTCTTGCAATTTGCTCTAATCGAATGAGTTCATCTGAGAGCGTTTGTAAATGCTCTTCCCGGTTCGTCATCGACTTCAATTCATCCGACACTTGTTCGCCATAGGTGATGACTTCTTCGATGGTCGTCCCATACTTTCGTTTCAATTGCTGGAAAAGAGCCAATCGTGACTCAATCTCATCCAATCGAATCGGGTCAAATTCGAGCGAATCTAACTGGTCCCGGAGTTGAAACTTTGCATCCTCCAACAAATAATAAGCGTTAGAGATTGTCTCCGATACAGATGTCAAAGACGAAGAGAGCTGTGACGCCTCTTCCATCTCGCGCATCGCCACTCCGATTTGATCGAGTCCATTTGACTCCTCGGCAACCGCCTCATACGAGAGACGAATGTGTTGATGAATGCGTTCAAAGTTGGCCAATTCATCCCGTTCTTCTGTCAACGCCTGTTCTTCCCCAACTTTTAATTCAGCCGCTTCGATTTCTTTCGTTTGAAACGACAAAAGATCCATTCGTTGAGCAAGCTCCTGCTCACTTTGACTAAGACGCTTCAATTCATCGGCGACTTGTTTCCAGGCCGCAAATGCCGTTTGATATTCCTCGACTAACGGACTGATTTCTTTTTCGGCGAAATGGTCTAATATGCCAAGGTGAAATTCCGCATCCATTAAATGTTGATGTTCATGTTGACCGTGAATATCGACCAGGAGCCGTCCGAACTCCCGTAACGTCGAGAGCGGCATCATTTTCCCGTTCACACGGCAGACACTCTTCCCGCTACTATGTAGGTCTCGACGTAAGATGACTGTCCCATCTTCAACATCGATGCCATATTGTTCGGCCGCTTCGATGACCGGGTGATCCGGTTCAATCATGAACAGACCTTCGATTTCAGCTTTATCTTGACCATATCGCACGAACTCACTTGAGCCACGTCCTCCAACAAGCAATCCAATCGCATCCAACAAGATCGATTTACCGGCACCTGTCTCACCCGTGAGCACAGTCATACCTCGATTAAACGGAATGTTTAATTCGTCAATAATCGCAAACTGTTTGATTGATAGTTCTGCTAACATACGTACGTTCACCTCATAACATTCCGAGTAGTCGATCGATGATTTGCTTCGCCTTCTCTTCGTCGCGTGCAATCATTAAAATCGTATCATCTCCACACACCGTCCCAATCAATTCATCCCATGATAGATGATCAATCAAGACGCCGATTGCATCAGCATTTCCCGGGAGCACTTTCATGACGACCAAATTTTGTGCAGAATCGACCGAGACGAAGCTGTCACTAAGGATTCGCTTCATTTTCCCGTATGGATTAAAGCGTTGATCGGCAGGCAGACTATACTTATATCGTCCATCGTTCAATGGGACTTTGACCAGATGTAACTCTTTAATATCCCGAGACACGGTTGCCTGTGTGACTGGATACCCCGAGCGACGTAGCTCATCCACCAACTCATCTTGCGTCTCGATTTCTCGATTCGTCACGATGTCTCGAATTTTAATCAATCGCTGTCCTTTGTTCATAAGCGCTGACACCTCATTTTTCGTTTCACATACACATTATCATTCTAAAGTATTGTCGAAAAAAGGTCTAGCATTCCAGGTGGGATTTCCACCATTCCCCATCTAGTAGACGAGTAAAGGAAAAAGCTACAGACAACGAGGTCTGTAGCATCATTTTATCCCTTAAGTTTGGCATGGGCCGCGTTTACGACCTCTTCGACTTGTAGCGATGGCGAGACGCCACCTACTCCTGTGTACCGAGCGAAGAGAAGAAACTCGATGTTCCCATCCCCTCCAGTGATTGGAGAGTAATCCAAAGCTTCGACAAAGAAGCCTTCCGATGCGAAGTATCGGACCATATCGCTTGCGACTCGTTCATGGACGTTACGGTCCCGAACAATTCCTTTTTTCCCGACATCGGCCTTCCCTGCTTCAAATTGAGGTTTGACGAGCGCCATGACGACACCGTCTTGCTTCAAAATTTGTTTCAACGGTGGCACCATCAGACGAAGCGAGATAAAAGAGACGTCAATCGTTGCGAAATCTGGTTGAATCGGGAACTGATCGGCCGTCGCGTGGCGGAAGTTCATCCGCTCCATGACGACGACGCGATCATCGCTCCGTAGTTTCCAGGCAAGCTGATTATAGCCGACATCGACCGCGTACATTTGAGTCGCGCCGTTTTGAAGCGCACAGTCCGTGAACCCACCCGTCGATGAGCCGATGTCGATTCCGACTCGTCCAAAGACATCGAGCGGGAAGACGTGGAGCGCTTTCTCGAGCTTCAAGCCGCCACGTCCAACATAAGGAAGAACTTGACCCTTCACTTCGAGAGGGATATCATCAAACACTTTATCGCCCGCCTTGTCTAGACGTTCTGTCCCACTATAGACGAGACCGGCCATGACCGACCGTTTTGCCTTTTCCCGTGTTTCAGCAAGTCCACGTTCGACGAGCAATACATCTAATCTAGTTTTCTTTCTTTTTTCCATAATCCCTCACACATTCTGTCGATTTGTCTCCATGACGAACCGTTCAATCGATTCCGCCATTTGGGCAGGTCGCAGTCCAATCTCTTCTAGGAGCTGGTTGACACCGCCATGCTCGATATATCGATCCGGAATACCGAGACGTTGAATCCGTGGAAACGCTCCGGCTTCATTCGCGTGTTCAAGCACGCTACTTCCAAAGCCACCGGCGAGAGCAGCCTCTTCTAATGTCACGAGCGGAATCCCCTCTGCATAAAGTGAAGTCAGCATCGCATCATCGAGCGGCTTGATGCTACGACAGTTAATGACGCGCACACTGAGCTTACCTTCTAATAGTGCTCGGACTTCGAGGGCGTCTTGCACTTGGGGACCGAACGTCAAGATAGCGACATCTGTCCCTTCTGCCTCGACTTCCCAATCATCGAGTGAAATTTCTTGAAGCGTCTCACTCATCGGAACACCGATCCCTTCACCACGCGGGAAACGAATCGCAATCGGTCCACCATCGTAACGGAGTGCAGAATAGACGAGTTGTTGTAATTCTTCTTCATCTTTCGCCATCAAAATTCGAATGTTTGGCACGTGACGCATGAAGGCGATATCGAACACACCTTGGTGCGTCTCTCCATCCGCTCCGACAAGTCCAGATCGGTCAATCGTGAACACGACGTTCAAGTTTTGACGACAAATGTCATGGACTAGTTGATCATACGCGCGTTGGAAGAAGGTCGAATAAATCGAGACGACCGGTTTCAACCCTTGCGTCGCCTGTCCCCCAGCGAGGGTGACCGCATGTTGCTCGGCAATTCCGACATCAAACATACGCTCCGGGAATTTCTTCGTAAAGCAATCGAGTTTCGAACCGACACTCATCGCTGGTGTGATCAACGTCACCCGTTCGTCTGACTCCGCCACTTTCGTGATCGTCTCCGCGACGACTTTCGAATAGCTCGGTCCTTTCGGTTTGCCTTTGATGACTTCACCGGATTCAATTTTATAAGGTCCAAGACCGTGCCATGTTCCGACACCGTCCAATTCAGCCGGACGATATCCCTTCCCTTTTTTCGTAATGACGTGGACGAGAACCGGACCGTCGATTTTCTTCGCGTACTCAAGCGTTTCGAGCAAGTCTTTCAAATCATGCCCATCTGTAGGTCCAAAGTAAGTGAAGCCAAGTTCTTCAAAGAACGTTCCCGGAATGAGAGCAGATTTTAAGAGGTCCTTCACCCGTTCCCCGCTCCGTTCAAGTGAACTCCCGACGAGCGGGATGTGTTTGATGAGTGACTCCATTTCTTCTCGAGCATGCTTCAACTTGCGCGATGCCCGGATACGACCAAGCATATTATGCATCGCTCCTACGTTCGGCGCAATCGACATCTCGTTATCATTTAGAATGACAATCACGTTCTGTTTCTCGGCACCGATGTGATTGAGGGCTTCAAGTGCCATCCCCCCAGTCAAAGCACCGTCCCCGATGATGGCGATGGCACGATCGTTGGCGCGCCCTTTCAATTCATTCGCAATCGCAATCCCCATGGCTGCAGAGAGGGAAGTCGAACTGTGCCCTGTTTCCCACACATCATGCTCGCTCTCACAACGTTTCGGGAAACCACATAACCCATTGTATTGTCGGAGAGTATCAAACTGGTTCGTACGTCCTGTCAAAATTTTATGAACGTATGCTTGATGACCGACGTCCCATACGAGTTGGTCTTTCGGACTGTCAAATACACGGTGCAAGGCAAGCGTCAACTCTACAACTCCCAAGTTTGGCGCCAAATGCCCTCCCGTCACTGCCAATTTTTCAATCAAGAATCGTCTAATGTCTGAACCGAGCGATTCGAGCTCTGATACAGACATCCGTTTCAGGAACGACGGGTCTTGAATGGATGTCAAGTCCATAATGACCATCCTTTCTCCTCACATTTTACTGATTCGTACCTTACATTTTACAAGAATGTGACGGCATATGCCACACATTCCCCAAAACAAAGGTGACACGATGTGCTCATCGTGTCACCGAGGTCAATGATTTCGTTTCACTACAAATGATAGCATCTCAAGAAGCAACGGCGCTGGAACTGAAAGTGATTCAATTGCAGCGTGTGCCGCTCCCACTTCTTGCTCAAGAGCTTGCTTCGCTCCCTCTAAGCCGAGAAGCTTCGGATAAGTCGTCTTGTCATTCAATTCATCTGAGCCGACGCGTTTTCCGATTGTTTGTTCATCTCCGACGACATCGAGGATATCGTCTTGAATCTGAAAAGCGATGCCAAGATGACGTCCGAACTGTTTGAGGTGCATCCGATCTTCCACCGATGCGCCCGCCAAAATCGCACCGGCTTCAAGTGCATAGACGAGTAGCGCACCTGTCTTCCGTTCATGAATGGATTTGAGCTCTTCAAGTGTGACGTCGTTCCGCTTTTCAGCCAGCATATCATCCAACTGGCCACCGACCATACCTGAGCTACCGGCCGCCAATCCGAAAATACGAATAATCTCGACGACATCTAGCGCAGGGAGTGGCATCTGTGTGAGAATACGGAATGCGTCCGTCAATAAGGCGTCCCCAGCCAAAATAGCGGTCGCTTCATCAAACTGACGATGATTGGTCGGTCGTCCACGACGAAGATCGTCATCATCCATGGCCGGCAAATCATCATGGATGAGTGAGTATGTATGAACCATCTCTAAACTCGCCGCCACCTCTCGTCCTCGCTCGAGTGACATGCTATACGTTTCAAGGACGGCATAGACGAGAGCAGGACGAATGCGTTTCCCGCCAGCCTCTAAAGAATACGTCATTGCGTCTCGTAATCGTTTCGGCATCTCACTCGACTCAATGAGTTCCTGCATCGCCAGTTCGACGGTCCGTTTCCACTTGTTCAAGTCATCGGTACGGTTCATGCGGATCCTCCTTTTTCACGAAGCGTCCCATCAAGTTCTAAAATTTCATCCATTTTTTTCTCGGCGGCAGAGAGTTTTGTCTGGCACAATGCAGACAAGCGGACACCTTCCTCATATAGGGTCATCGCTTCCTCTAATGGGACATCACCGCTCTCGAGTTGCGCGACGATCTGTTCGAGGCGCTCGAGCGCCGCCTCAAATGTCTGTTCTTTCTTCGTCACCGACAATCCTCTCCTTCACCTCAGCGATTGCATGACCATCCCGAAAACGAATCGAGACATCACCATCGCGTAATTGTTTCACGTTCTGCACATAGATCCCATCTTGTTCGATGAACGTATATCCACGTGACAAGACGGCGAGTGGACTGACTGCATGCAATCGTCCAACCTGTTGTGCAAATTGAAGCGTTGCTTGTTCTAATGGCTTCGTTCGACGGAGTCGCTCGACCATATGATTGACTTCTCCCCCTTGCTTGGACAACGTTTTTGAAAATCGTTTTACATCTAGCTGCTGTGACAACTGACGGAGCTGATGAGTGGCTTGGGTGAGATGTCGCCTCATCCCTTGCTCGAGACGGATTTCCGACTGGGCGAATCGTTCCCGTTTCTGAGATATCGTGTACCTCGGTGATTTTAATCCATAGCTATTGATCATCCGTTCCACACGGGTTCGCGAATCATCCAATTGGTCTCTGACGGCTTTGTGCAGATGGTTATCCAAACGTTCTACATCTTTTCGCTGCGCATCAATCATCGCGGTAGCGAGTTCAGCCGCCGCTGTCGGAGTCGCAGCCCGAACATCGGCAACGAAATC
This sequence comes from Exiguobacterium sp. s132, assembly GCF_018617235.1. Taxonomy (GTDB): domain Bacteria; phylum Bacillota; class Bacilli; order Exiguobacteriales; family Exiguobacteriaceae; genus Exiguobacterium; species Exiguobacterium profundum. Next base: position 1,050,320 of record NZ_JACSJU010000001.1, read on the forward strand.
CGAAAGCGTAAAGTCTGTCTCGTGACCGACAGCAGAAATGATGGGAATCGTGGACGCATAGATTGCCTCCACCACAACATCTTCATTAAATGCCCAAAGCTCCTCGATAGAACCACCACCGCGACCGACAATGAGTACATCACAATCGGTGCGTTCGTTCATCCAGCGAATGGCAGAAGCAACTTGTGGAGCCGCCATTTCGCCCTGTACAGCAACAGGGGCGAACGTAATCGCCACATGTGGCGCACGACGTCGAAGTGTGGTTGCGATATCGTGTAGCGCTGCACCTTTTGGAGACGTCACGATTCCAACGCGCTCTGGAAACGTCGGGAGCGGGTGCTTCCGCTCCTCGTCGAACCATCCCATCTCCTCTAATTCACGCTTTCTCGCCTCATATCGCTCAAACAATAGACCGATTCCGTCTTGTCGCATCAATTCGACATATAGTTGGACATCTCCCGTAGCCTCATACATCGTCACCTTTGAGACGGCGATGACTTTCATTCCATCTTTCGGTTCGAATTGAAGTTGTTTGGCATCGCGAGAAAACATGACAGCTTTCATCCGAGACGCGTCATCTTTCAACGTGAAATAACAATGACCGGATGAATAACGTTTGAAATTTGAGATTTCACCGATGACCGCGACTTGTCGAAGCAATACATCATCATCAAGTTGTCGCTTCACATATCGAACAACTTCAGAAACCGGAAGTGGATTAGCCACGTGATGCAACCTCGACCGTATTATGCATGAGCATCGTGATGGTCATCGGACCGACACCACCCGGAACAGGGGTGATGGCACTCGCCTTCTCCTTAACAGCTTCATAGTCCACGTCACCGACTAGACGACCTTCGACCCGATTGACTCCGACATCGATGACAAGCGCGCCTGGTTTGACCATGTCTGCTGTGACTAAACCAGCGCGTCCGACAGCGACAATCAAAATGTCCGCTTGGCGTGTCATCTCACCGAGGTCAGCTGTTTTTGAATGACAATATGTGACCGTTGCTGATTCATTCAAGAACAAAATGCCTACCGGTTTACCGACAATCTGACTACGACCGACGACGACAACGTGCTTTCCGGCGATCTCGGTCTGTGTTTTTGCGAGATGCAAGATGCCGTGCGGCGTGCACGGGAGTAGCGTATCAAGTCCGAGCATCATCTTCCCAACATTCTCAGGATGAAAGCCATCGACGTCCTTTTCTGGGGAGATGCGCATGATGACTCGTGATTCGTCGATGTGTTTCGGCAGAGGGAGTTGCACGAGAATCCCGTGAACTTCTTCATCCGCATTCATCAAGTCAATCAAGTCAAGCAATTCCTTCTCGCTAATCGTCTCATCAAAACGGAGGACTTGTGAATCGATTCCGATTTCTTCTGCCGCCCGTTCCTTCCCGCGTACATAGCTATGACTTGCTGGGTCATCCCCAATCAACACGACTTTCAGTTTCGGTACGATGCCACGTGCGCGAAGTGCTGCCACACGTTCTTTTAACGTTTCTCGATATGATGCTGCCACTTGTTTCCCGTCGATCACTACTGCCATCTCTCTCATCCCCCGTTGTCTTTAGGTTTTTCTGTAGTTGGTCTGGTGTCTTATCTCTATTTTTTTAGTCTTCTTTAATGATGTTACCGAGTACGCCATTCACGAGTTTGCCGGCTTCTTCGTCCGCGAACGATTTCGCGAGTTCGACCGCTTCGTTGATGGTGACGTTTTCTGGAATCGTCTCGACGTATAACAATTCGAACGTTGCCATTCGAAGAATCGTACGCTCGACGTTTCCGAGGCGATCTAACCGCCAGTTTTTCAAGTTTTCAACTAGTAACGCATCGATATCTTCAATATGTTCTAGCGTCCCTGTGACGAGTTGTTCGTAAAACGGATCAGACTCTTCTCCATCCAATGCGAACTCGATTGCTTCGTCCACCTCTAATTTAGATACTTCGATTTGAAAAAGCGTTTGAATCGCTTTCTCTCGTGCTTCATGACGTTTCATTCAGTTACTCTCCTTTTACATGCTTTCATTGTGATAGTTTAGCATAAAGCACTCATAAATTCAGTACAAAAAACCAGGAAACCGAAATAATGTTCGGGCTTCCTGGTTCATGTTATTTTGCCAATGACATTTCTTTTTCAACGAATTTCGTATCGAACGTACCGATGCGGAACTGCTCATGTGCCATGACTTGTTGATGAAACGGAATCGTCGTTTTAATTCCCGAAACCGTAAACTCATCCAAAGCACGCAACATTTTCAGAATGGCCTCATCACGCGTTGGTGCATGAACAATCAACTTCGCTACCATCGAGTCATAGAACGGCGGGATCATCGCTCCTGCATAGAGTCCGCTATCGACACGGACACCCATACCGCCTGGAACGATATATTGGTCAATCTTCCCTGCCATCGGACGGAAGTCCATAAATGGGTCCTCCGCGTTGATTCGACATTCGATGGAATGTCCTGAGAACGTAATGTCCTCTTGTGAGATGGCAAGCGGATGTCCGAGCGCCACTTCAAGCTGCGCTTGAACGAGATCGAATCCTGTGATCATCTCGGTGACGGGATGCTCGACTTGGATCCGGGTATTCATCTCCATGAAATAAAACTCGTTTGATTCTGGAACGTAAATGAACTCGATTGTTCCCGCTCCCGAGTACTGAATGGCTTTTGCCGCTTTGACGGCAGCATCCCCCATCAATTGACGTGTCGTTTCATCAATCGCAGGTGACGGCGCCTCTTCAACTAGTTTTTGCATGCGACGTTGGATTGTACAATCACGTTCACCTAAGTGAATGACGTTACCGAATTGGTCGGCAAGAACCTGCACTTCGACGTGACGGAACGACTCGATGAACTTTTCGAGATACACGTCACCATTCCCGAACGCCTGCTTCGCTTCTTTACGTGTCGCGACCAATCCTGAAACGAGTTCGTTCTCGTCTCGAGCGACGCGAATGCCACGTCCTCCACCGCCGGCTGTCGCCTTGATGATGACCGGATAGCCCATCTCACGCGCGAGTTCCATCGCTTCTTCGTCTGTGACGACACCACTTGAACCTGGAACGACAGGAACCCCTGACTCGATCATCGTTCGTTTGGCTTCATCCTTGATTCCCATTTTGCGAATCGCATAGCTGCTTGGGCCGACAAATTGAATTCCACACGCCTCGCACATCTCAGCGAACTCGGCATTTTCAGCCAAAAAGCCGTAACCCGGATGTACCATCGTCGCATCCACGGCGCAGGCGACTGATAAAATATTTGGGATATTCAAATAGGAGTCCTTCGATGGATTCGGACCGATGCAATAAGCCTCGTCAGCCAAATGAACATGTAACGCTTCACGATCTGCCTCAGAGAAGACAGCGACCGTCGGAATATTCAATTCTTTTGCTGCACGTATGATTCGAACCGCGATTTCCCCGCGGTTAGCAATTAATAATTTCATAACGACCTCACTTCACGCTGAAGAGCGGTTGACCGAATTCGACGAGATCGCCATCGGCGACTAACACCTCTACGATTTCGCCACTGATTTCCGCTTCGACATCGTTAAACAGTTTCATCGCCTCTAGAATACAAACGATTTGTCCTGACTCGACACGATCGCCGACGTTCACGAACGCTTCTTTATCCGGGGCCGGACGTGAATAGAACGTTCCAACCATCGGAGAGGTGATAGTACGATAAGACGCCTTTTCTTGCGTCGGTTCTTCTGTTTGTTCATTTACTTGAGGAGCAGGCGCAGGCGGTGCGAATGCTTGTGTCTGCATGATAGGCGCGCTCACTGTTTGTTGCGCTTCTTTCTTTAATGACAGTTTGAAATCAGATGTTTCAAGCTCCATTTCATGGACTGATGATTGGTCCAATAATTGAATAAGCTCTTTAATTTGATCGATTTGCATCTTTCTTACCCCCTGTTTATACCTGGTACTAATCTCTCCTTCACTATAACTGGTCAGACCAATGAATGCAACGAGAAAAAAAGAGCGCCCATTCATTCGAATGAGCACTCGTAAGGATTAACCGTTATAACGACCCATGAACTCTCCAGTACGTGTATCGACTGTCACTTTTTCACCTGGTTCGATGAAAAGTGGCACTTGAATGACATGTCCTGTTTCCACTGTCGCGTTTTTCTTCACGTTCGATGCCGTGTCACCTTTTACGCCTGGGTCTGCTTCGACGATTGTCAAGACAACGCTCGTTGGAAGCTCGATTCCAAGAATCTCCCCTTCGTAGTCCGCGATGCTGACTTCCATGTTCTCAAGCAAATATGGAAGTGCTGATTTGACTTGAGCGCTTGTCAATTCAAGTTGCTCGTATGATTCATTGTCCATGAAGACATACGTGTCGCCCATTGGATAAAGATATTGCATGCGTTTACGCTCGATGTGTGCGCGTTCGATTTTTTCTCCACCACGGAACGTCGTTTCTTGGATTGCACCGTTACGCAAGTTACGCATTTTCGTACGAACGAATGCCGCTCCTTTACCCGGTTTTACGTGTTGGAACTCGATGACTTGCCAAATCGAACCGTCAGACGTTTTGACCGTCAATCCTGTTTTTAAATCGTTAACTGATACCATATTGATTTCCTCCTAAATTCAGATGAAGCTTATGCCTCGATCGTAATTAACTCTTTTGGCGACTGTGTCAGACGGTAGCATCCGTCTTCTGTGATGACGACATCGTCTTCAATCCGGCAACCACCGACACCGTTGATGTAAATACCCGGCTCGATCGTTACGACCATACCAGGTTCGAGCACCGTTTCCGAACGGAACGATAATCCTGGGGCCTCATGCACTTCCATTCCAAGACCATGTCCTGTCGAGTGGCCGAAGTACTCGCCATATCCAGCTTCTTTAATAATATCGCGTGTCAATGCATCCGCTTCAATGCCAGTGATTCCGGCACGTGTGCCTTCTACACCAGCAAGTTGGGCACGAAGTACCGTATCGTAGATTTGACGCAACTCATCCGAAATCGGACCGATTGCAAGCGTACGCGTGATATCTGAGCAGTACCCTTTATAGTAAGCACCGAAATCAAGCGTAACCAATTCTCCAGATTCGATGACTTTATCACTTGCCACACCGTGTGGTAGCGCCGAACGGAGACCCGAGGCGACAATCATGTCGAACGATGACGAGTCAGCACCTTTTGAACGCATGAACATTTCGAGTTCGTTCGCGACTTCTCTCTCGGTACGACCAGGACGAATGAACGTCTGGATATGGGTGTACGCCGCATCAGCGATTGCCGCAGCTTCCTTCATAATCTTAATCTCTGATTCATCCTTAATCAAGCGCAGTTTTTCTACGATTCCAGACGTCTCAATAAGTTGAGCGTCGACATCTTTTTCATAGGCACGATATTGCCCCACTGTCATCGCATCCTGCTCGATGCCAAGGCGCTTGATGGATTCACGGGACACGACATCTGCTACCGACTTGATGAGTGATGTATCAAGCTCAATGATGTCGTACCCTTTTACTTGATCGTTCGCTTGTTCCGTGTAACGGAAGTCCGTGATGAAACTTGCCGAATTCGACGTGATGACGATGACACCGCTCGACCCGGTGAAACCAGATAAGTAGCGGATATTCTCACGTTTTGTGACGAGTAATGCATCAATCTCGTTTTTTCCTAACTGTGCTTGCAGTTTGTTTACGCGTTCAATCATGTCGATTCCTCCAATGTTCGATTAGTGCATGCAGCGCTAACGTATAGCTCGTGAGTCCAAAACCGGTAATGACACCGATACAGACGGCAGCAAGTTTCGACTCATGCCGAAAAGCCTCGCGTGCATGCACGTTCGAGATATGTACTTCAACGACTGGGGCAGCGATAGCGGATATGGCATCCCGGATCGCGATTGATGTATGCGTATAGGCACCTGCATTCAATATGACACCCTCATAATCAAAAGCGTCATGTAGCGCATCAATTAAATCTCCCTCATGATTCGATTGTTTAAAGGTGAGTTCGACGTCTTCTGGAGCGCGCAGCATCAGTTCTGCCGCCAAACCTTTCAACGACACCTCGCCATATACATTCGGTTCACGACGACCCAGTAGATTTAAATTCGGTCCATTTAAAACTAAAATCCGCAACCTTCTTCCCCCTCGTTCGTCAAGTCTCATCTATTGTAACAAATTTATCGAAAGAACGTGAATCGAGCCTTCTGCCCTTTCGTTTTTTTTACAAATCACGGTATAATTCAAGTACAACATTTGAAGAATCGAGGAAAGTGAATGAATTCCAAACCAACCATCCCAGTCGGGGGACAGGCGCTCGTGGAAGGCGTCATGTTTCAAGGCCGCTCTGAAAGCGCATCTGCCATCCGGCGAAAAGATGGCTCGATTGAAACATTCGAGCAAGCGCGTATTCTTGTCCCTTGGGTCCAATCTTTAAAAAAAGTACCTTTCTTGAGAGGGATTGTCGCGCTGTATGAATCGTTAAAGAACGGTTCTGCACATATGAACTTTGCGAGCGATCGATATGATGTCGATCCAAGTGAAGATACGAACACGAACGAAGACCAAAAACAGAGCATATGGATGATTGCCTTCATCGCAATCGTCGGTGTCATCTCGTACGTTTTTGGTAAATTGATTTTCAATGTGACGCCAGCACTTCTCGCGGCCATGTTTCAAGACGTACCTTTATTTTCCGGACATGTGATTCAAAACCTCCTTGAAGGGGGAATAAAATTAGTATTGTTACTCAGCTACCTTTACTTGATATCATTGACGCCACTCATTAAGCGTGTCTTCCAATATCACGGCGCTGAGCATAAAGTCATCAATTGCTATGAGTCCGGGCGTCCGGTCACGGTTGAACAAGTACGCCAAAGCTCGCGATTGCATTATCGCTGTGGCTCAAGCTTCATTTTATTCACCGTCTTCGTCGGGATTGGCGTTTACATGATTGTGCCAATCGATCCGCTCTGGTTGCGACTCATCAGCCGAATCGCGCTATTGCCGGTCGTCATCGGAATCTCATTTGAAGTCCTGCAGTTTACCAATCGTTTCCGCGACCATCGCTTTCTGTCATTCCTTGGCAAACCGGGCCTGTCGCTCCAATTATTGACGACACGAGAGCCAAATGATGAGCAGATTCAAGTCGCGATTGAAGCATTTGAGACATGGGAACGAAAAGAGTTAGGAGAATCGGTCATTCATAGAGAGGGATAAGAGGAGGAAGCACCATGATCAGACAAAGAGTCGGTTCGATCGCTGCAACAATCGTGTTTATCCTTGGCTTCATCGGGGTCGGGCATATGCTTGCCACCGATCCAGGTCGCCTGTTTAGACAATTGTTGTTCATCGGGATATTCGGGTTAGTCTTTTATGTGATCTATCGCGTCTTCATGGCACCACGCATGTCTGCAGAAGATGCACGCTATCGTAAAACCGCGCAAGCCTCAAAAAAACGAATGCAGGGAAGTCGTGGTCCTCAAGTCAAACCTTCCGCTTCCGCTAAAAACCGGAAAGGGAAGAAACCTGGTTCGAACGTCACCAAGTTATCTAAACGTTCAACCGTACATCGTAGCAATCCTCCACACCTAACAGTGATTGAAGGTAAAAAAGGGAAGAAGAAAAAGAAAGCAAACATGTAAAAGGAGCGCCACGGCGCTCCTTTTTATGTTGTTTCTACATATCCGATATATGGCAGATTCCGATATTGCTCCGCGTAATCGATTCCATACCCGATGACGAACTCATCAGGAATCTCGAATCCGACATAGTCTGCGTCCAACTGAACGAGTCGACGCGCCGGCTTATCGAGAAGCGTACAAATTTTCAACTGTTTCGGTTGATGGAGCTCCATATGTTTACATAAGAATTTCAACGTCTGTCCCGTGTCGATGATGTCCTCGATAATGACAACATACTTTCCTTCCACATCTAAATCCAAGTCCTTTCGAAGTTGCACACTCCCACTCGAGACCGACTTTTTCCCGTAAGAAGACGTCGCGACCGTATCGAGCTGAACGCTCCCTTTCATGTATCGCATCAAGTCTGCCGCAAAGACCATCGAGCCTTTTAATACGGCGACGATCACAATCGGTATCCCCTCTGCATCGTTCTCAATCTCTTCAGCCAATTCTTTCACACGTTTTTGAATCTGCTGTTCATCAAACAGTTTTCCTTTAATTTGAATCTCCATTTATCCGGCGAATGTTCGCCGTCACCCCCTATCTATTCAATCCACGATTCATCTTAACATAATGACGACTAAAAAATATACATTCTAAGATAAATATGAATGTTTCGTTCGTATTTTAGCGATATTGAGCAAAATAAAAAGCATCAATCGAGTTAGATTGATGCTTTTCACATATTATTCTTCTGAAGCTCGTTCTTGTTCCCGAAATTCTCTAAATTGATTCATGAGTTCAGGCTTATCTTCAAAAAATTCCACAAACTGTGTCATGCAGTCGAGCGTGTTCGAACTGAGATGGTGTTCGATACCCTCGACATCCTCGTACACATCTGCTTCATCTACTCCGATTAGACGTAAAAAAGACTCGAGCATCGCATGACGCTCGACCAATCGCTTCCCTACTTTTTGACCCTTTTTTGTAAGCATGAGACCACGATACTTTTCATACACAAGATATTCTTCACGGTCCAACTTTTGAACCATTTTGGTGACAGAGGAGGGATGGACCCCTAAATGTTCCGCAATATCAGATACACGCGCATAGCCTTTCTCTGACATCAATAAATAAATACGTTCTAAATAATCTTCCATACTCGGCGTCGGCATGGGCACGACCTCCCCTAATGTTCCGGTTTCCATTCCTTATTTTATCCTAATTAGAATGAAATCGAAAGGGAAAGCCCCGATTGATTGAGTCAATCATTGTCTCATGACCTTAATTTCATTATAATGAGATATGGTAACTTTGAAAGAGAAGGGAAGAACATCTATGGGACTCGAAACAATCCTCGTCATCCTCCTATGGGTTGCCTTGATCGCCTACATCGTATGGCGTTTCATGCCAGCTCGCGGGTTGAAAAAAATGAAACAAGAAGAATTCCGTGCCTCACTCCGTAAAGGTCAGTTAATTGACGTGCGTGAACCGAACGAATACAAAGGTGGACATATCGTTGGTGCCCGGAATATCCCGGTCGGCCAAATGAAACTACGCATGAAAGAACTGCGTAAAGATCAACCGATTTTAATTTACTGTCAAGGTAGTTCACGTTCAAACCAGGCGGCTAAACTCCTCATGAAGAACGGATACAACAATATCTACATGCTCGAAGGCGGCTTCAAGAACTGGAAGGGCAAGATTAAAAAAGCATAAAAAAACGGGCGGGTCGATACAATCATCGACTCGCCCTTTCTTTATTTTACAGATGACGCCTCACGACGCTCATATTTCAAGACCGGTTTACGGGCAGCGAGTGTCTCGTCCATCCGTTTAACGACCGTCGTATGAGGAGCAGTCTGAACGATTTCCGGATTCTCTTCCGCCTCTCTGGCAATTTGGAGCATCGCATCACAGAACGCATCGAGCGTTTCTTTTGATTCTGTCTCTGTCGGTTCCACCATGATACATTCCTCGACATTTAATGGGAAATAGATTGTCGGTGGGTGGTAACCGAAGTCAAGAAGGCGTTTAGCGATATCGAGTGTACGAACACCAAGGGCTTTTTGACGCTTCCCTGACAAGACAAATTCGTGTTTGCAATACGTATCATATGGCACGTCGAACGCATCTTTTAGTCGCGCAAACATATAGTTGGCGTTGAGGACCGCTTCACGGGATACCCGCGTCAATCCTTCTGCGCCCATTGTCTTAATATAGCTGTACGCTCGAACGTTGATCCCGAAGTTTCCATAGAATGGTTTGATTCGCCCGATTGAATGTGGTCGGTCGTAATCGAGACCATATCCATCATCTGTTTTCGTCACAATTGGAGTCGGTAAGAATGGAATCAAGTCACGCTTCACCCCGACTGGACCTGAGCCTGGACCTCCGCCGCCGTGAGGCCCTGTGAACGTCTTATGCAAGTTCAAGTGGACGACGTCAAAGCCCATGTCCCCAGGACGTGCGATTCCAAGAATCGCGTTTGAGTTCGCGCCATCATAATACAGCTTCCCGCCAGCTTCATGAACGACTTTTGAGATTTCAAGGATATCCGCTTCAAATAATCCAAGCGTATTCGGGTTTGTCAGCATGAGAGCAGCCGTATCCGCTCCAACTTTTGACTTCAAATCATCCAAATCGACGAGACCGCGCTCATCCGACTTGACGGTCACCGTCTCGAATCCAGCAACGACTGCGGACGCCGGGTTTGTCCCGTGCGCCGAATCTGGTACGAGTACTTTCGTACGAGCCGTATCCCCATTACGCTCATGGAACGCTTTAATCAACATAAGCCCCGTCCATTCCCCATGGGCACCTGCCGCTGGTTGGAGTGTGACTTCGTCCATCCCCGTGATTTCAGCGAGTTGCTCCTGTAAGTCCACCATGAGTTCGAGCGCACCTTGAATCGTCTCAACCGGTTGCAACGGGTGAATATGTGCAAATCCAGGAAGACGAGCCATATCTTCGTTCACTTTCGGATTATATTTCATCGTACACGAACCGAGCGGATAGAAGCCTGAATCGACCCCATGGTTTCGAGTAGACAGAGACGTGTAATGGCGAACGACATCAAGTTCAGACACTTCTGGAAGTTCCGCCGCCTCTTTCCGAATCATCGTAGCCGGTAACAACGTCTCAAGGTCAACCTCCGGGACAGTCGGTGTCGGCAAATTATATCCAGTTCGTCCTTCACGTGATACTTCAAAAATTAGCGTTTGCTCGTGTTGCATTATTTCATCCCCCCAACCACTTCGACAAACTGATCAATCTCTGCTTTCGTGCGCAATTCCGTCGCGCAAACCAACATTTGTGTCTGACGCTCCCCTTCATACGTACCAAGCGGTAGCCCACCGATCATGCCGCGCTCGAGTAGATGGCGCGATACTTCTTCTGCATCACGTCCAAAATCCACGACGAACTCATTGAACATTGGTCCTTCGTCCACGATGTTGAATCCTGCAGCTTTTAACGCTTCTTTCATATAATGAGCGGTTTGAATATTCCGAACAGCCATATCACGAATTCCGTATTTCCCTAGAGCGGACATCGTGATTGAAGCAGCCAATGCATTAAGTGCTTGGTTTGAACAGATATTGGATGTCGCTTTATCACGGCGAATGTGCTGTTCCCGCGCCTGAAGCGTCAACACGAATCCGCGTTTGCCGTCCTCATCGACCGTTTGACCGACTAGTCGGCCCGGTAGTTTACGCATCAAAGATTTTTTGACCGCGAAGTATCCACATGACGGTCCACCAAAACTTTGCGGAATACCGAATGGCTGTGCATCTCCGACCGTGATGTCCGCACCGAGTGCTCCTGGTGACTCAAGAATCCCGAGGGCGAGCGGGTTGCTCGAAACGACGAATAGCGCGCCGGCTTCATGAGCCAATTCTGCTAATTTTTCTAAGTCCTCAATACGACCGTAGAAGTTTGGATATTGTACGACAAGACACGACGCATCCGTCAAATCGAGGTCAGATACATCCGTCACCCCGTTCTCCACATCTGTGTAATCAACGGATAGACCTGGTCCGTCAGCATACGTACGGATTACATCCTTCGCTTCAGGATGCACTGCACCGGAGACGACGACACGTTTTTTCTTCGTCTGCGCGCTCGCTAGGTAAGTCGCCTCAGCGAGAGCAGTGATTCCGTCGTACATCGAAGAGTTCGCGACGTCCATCCCTGTCAATTCACAAATCATTGTTTGGAATTCGAACATCGCCTGAAGTTCACCTTGTGAAATCTCAGGTTGATATGGCGTATACGCCGTATAGAATTCAGAACGCAAAAGCATGTGGTTCATCACACTCGGCGAAAGATGGTCATACATCCCTGCTCCAAGGAAGCTCGGGTATGATTTCGTATGTTTGTTTTTATCAGCTAACTTCGTCATATGACGAACGAGATCAACTTCCGGAAGCGGAGCCCCGATTGCCGCTAATGATGCTTGTTCGCGAAGTGTTTCTGGAATATCTGAAAGAAGCGCTTCGATTGAATCGACGCCGATTGTCTTTAACATGTCTCGTTCATCTTGTTCGGTCATCGGTAAATAACGAAATTCCATTCTGTTCATTCTGAATCCCCCTGTATCATTTCGTTCGTTTATAGAAAGGTGTCGGTACGCGTTCGGCTTCAATCTTTTTGCCACGGATGTCGATGACAAAACGCTCTTCATCTTTGTAACGTGCATCGACTCGTGCCCATGCGATTGATTCATTTACAGTCGGAGGTATCGTACCGGTCGTGACAACGCCGATTACATTCCCATCCAATTCGACTTGCGCCCCTTGACGGGCAATCCCACGACCTAACAATCTCAATCCAATCAATCGATTCGGAATGTTTTCTTTTTGAGTGACGAGTGCTTCCTTACCAACAAAGTCAGTATCTAGCTTGACGGCAAAGTTGAGATTCGCTTCGAATGGTGTGATCGACTCATCCAATTCATGACCGTAAAGCGGCAAGCACGCTTCGAAACGTAATGTATCGCGTGCGCCCAGCCCACATGGGGTAACACCCTCGGCTTCAAGCGCTTCCCAGATGGCAGAAATTGCTTCTGCTCGAGCATAAATCTCGAAGCCATCTTCCCCAGTATACCCACTTCTAGAGATGATCGATGGCACACCCGCCACGTCACCGTTCATGAATTTGAAGAACCCGATTTCGTCGAGTGCAACATTTGTGATGCTTTGAAGAACAGATTGTGCATTCGGTCCTTGAATCGCAATCTGACCATACTCATCAGATTCATTTGTCACAACCACGTCTCCCTTAACGTGTCGACGAATGTGCGCTTCATCCTTTTCAATATTTGAAGCATTGACGACGAGCCAATAAGCGTCCTCATCTAATCGATAGACAAGCAAATCGTCCACCACACCGCCGTCTTTGAGACAGAGAAGATTATACTGGGCTTGACCAACTTTAATCTTCGAGATATCATTCGTCACCAAGTTTTGAACTTGCTCAAGCGCGTCCGGCCCTTCGATTCGAATTTCTCCCATGTGAGATACATCAAACATCCCCACGTTTTGACGTACAGCCAAATGCTCTTCTTTAATCGAAGAGAACATAATCGGCATTTCAAATCCCGCAAAATCAACCATCTTCGCCTTCGGTTCGATTAATTCGAACAAAGGCGTACGTTTCAAAGTAAGCTTTTCCATAATATCCCCCAATCCCGAACATAAAATGCTTTTGTTTTTGAAATCTTTCGTTTTCCATTCCACTTTAACAATTTTTATTCCTTCTGCATAGGTAAAAAGGCGAAAAAGAAAAAGGATGAAAAACGAAAACGTTTTCATCCTCATTATTTCATATTTTCGACTCGGTGGAAACGTCAGAACGTTCAATTCCAGCTGTCCGTTTGATTTCATGGGTTAGCTCAACGGCAGCTTGCTTTAATTCAATCGATTCATTCTTCGCATTGATCCCAAACTCTTTTATTTGAGTAACAGATCGATTGACCGCATCTACGTGTCCCTTGATTTCATTGACCTGTTGACCAATCACGTCTGCCCGAATTTTAAAACGTTCCGTCAGACGATTCAAACGACCAAATTCTGGTTTCATCTTGTTTTTGAACAAGAGATAACCGTATATCCCAAGTCCGATTAATGAAAATACGATGATGGCGAAATTAATCCAGATCATACTTTTTCCCCCTTTATACGGATGATTTGCTTGGCGATGTCTTCAGGCGGTTGAGATGCATCGATGGATACACTCGCTGTTCGATATAATCGATCGCGTCGTTGAAACAACGTCTGAACATCCTCCCGTCCTTTTTTAACAAGTGGTCGTGCAGAATCTTTGATTCGTTCCCAACACATGTCGAACGGAAGATTTAAATGGATCATCGTACCACGTTCTCGCATCCAACGTATATTTTCAGAGCGCTCCACCACTCCGCCACCTGTCAGGATATAGTCAGCAGTGACTTGTTGCAGTACTGTTGATTCAACATCACGAAACGCAGACTCACCATAGCGGTCAAAATATGTAGCGATCTCCATTCCAGTCATGGACTCAATGACTAAATCAAGATCGATGACCTCCCCATATTCTTTTAGAAACGAGAATAAGGTAGATTTACCTGTACCCATAAACCCCACGATATAAAACGGGTTATCATTCATAAACCATCACCTCTTTATGCCGTTCGCCGGATGTTAACACAATGTCCACTTCAGTACGATTAGGTGCAATCGGACGACACGTCAGAGTTCCCGTCGGTTTATGCAACGTTAACGGTCGTTCAGCGCAACGCTCCTTCGCCAGTAACAAATGCGATTCAAAACGAATCGCTAAGATTTCCTCTGACAGTCGCCTCGTCGTTCGTTCCACATCAGTATACCAAAATAACGCGGCGCCGAGTAACCAAACAACAATGGTCAAGGTGATGACGAGAAAGAAGCCTGCTTCATGCACATGACATGCCGCTCTCTTCTGAACGATGAATCTTTCCATGAGATTCGAAATCCCTTTCCGACCGTTTCGACATGATACTGGTCGATTCCTCTTAAAAAGAGTAAGTTTCCTCCTCCATCTCCGACCATAACCAAATTGCCATTTACTTGTTTGATCGTCCATGACCATCGCTCCTCATCCGATTTGACGAAATCACCCCGTAACCGTCCTTCGTCAACACGACAGTTCTCGCTATCCATCAGACGGCGCACAATCAGTTGAGGTGTCGTATGATGATTCCATTTAGGCTGTTCATAAAGATGTTGACCGAGCGTGAGCAGTTCCACTAAAAGAAAAAGAAACATGGGAAGGATCAGCAAAACGAACGTCATTTCAATCATCGTAAAGCCTTTTTCATAATGTCGGCAGACAAAATCCTTTCTCACACACTTGCTCACGCCCTGTCGGTTCAGTGGCTTCAAGCAGAACCTCTCCTTGTAATCGTTCATAGATGAACAGCGTATCACTCAACCGTTGGATTCGTTCGTTCCCCTGCATGACAAATGATGTCAGAATGAAAATCCACCCCATGACCACCGCAAGACTGACACTTAGCTCCCATAATGAGAAACCCGATTCATCCACTTTCACGAATAATCACCTCCGGTTCATAAGTCCCGATTCGAAATTTGAGCGTCACCGATGTCTTTCCACTGACGAATTTCCACTGTCCCGCATAAGAAGCTGTCGCTTGTGAAAAGGTCAAAGTGTTGTACGTCGGAAGATATACATCCACACCATCAGGAACATCAACCTCCCTGACTACCTCTCGCCCACACACAATCAGATAAGTTTGTTGTTTCGAAATCCAAATCAATCGTGGTACACAATCTCCCTCTTCTGAAATATAGGGAAATTGCCCAGCTTCTTGAATATTTGCTACCAATGAGTCCGTAAAATTGTAGAGCTCCATTCGTTCGAACGGTCTCGTACTCGGTGCACTGATCAATAGTAAGAACGACAGCACGACAAGTACCCAAGTCATTTCGACCAAGGTGTAGCCTTTCATTGTTTTTTTAAGGAGCCGTCAGTCGGTGAATACGTATAGGCCGAGGATTGACAGCTATAAACGAGTGGATCTGCAGCCGACGCACGCTTAATCACTTCTAACGTTTCAGGATAGGCTTTATGTTCCGCGTAATGCAAATTGATTTCAGATTCAACGATTCGAACACTACCTTCGCAACTCACTTGATCAGCACGAGATTTCCCGTCCGACAAAGAAGGGACAAGTAACAAGAGAAGAACTGATATAATGAGTAATACTGCCGCCATCTCAACTAATGTGAACCCACGCTCTTCCTTCATTTCATCTTTCTCCTTTCACAATTGAGCCATAATGAGTTTGACCGGTAAATAGAGTGTGTAAAAAAGAACACCAATCATGACACTGAGGATGCCGTATAAAGACGGTTCAATTTTCTCAATCAACCCCCGACAATATTGCTCCATCTCTTCGAATACTAGATCTCGATGAAGAGACATCAATTTACCAAGTTCCCCACTCATCGAACCCACACCTAATAGACTCACAACCTCATAATCGATAAACGGTTCACACCTTGTCGCCGCTTCAATTCCTTCACCTTCAGACATGCGATGGTGAATACGCTTGGCCATCTCTGCCATTTCCCCCTCTTCCTCGGCTAGCCGACTGATAATCTGCCTGATATTTGTTTCAGTATGTTGGAGCAAGGACAATTCACTGACAAATACATAGGTCATATAGAGTGTTTTCCCACGTCTCCATACGTAAAAAGGGAGCTCTCCTCCTCGACGATGAAATCCATATATGAGAACCGCGATTACCACGAATATAGAAAACAACATAGGAAAGAACCAATTCGACAATAGAATCGACGCTATGCCGTCATGCGACGAGACATCAAGCATCCCCATTAATTTTGGGAAAATGTATAAGGCATAAATCATGCCTAATCCAAGTAGGATGAAAAAGATAATCAACGGATAGCGAATTAGCCTCCGCAACTCCTGCTTTAATCGTTGTCGCATCTCGAGTACCATTGCCACTTGCGACAATCCATCCATGAATCGTCCGTTGCGATCCGCCGTATGTAAAATCTCTTGCATTTGCCGATTCGTGATCAAGATGGAAAATACTTCAGACAAACTCACGCCCGCTTCTAGACGTACCCTCATCTCTCGAATACAGTCTTTCATTTTTCCCTTCTCATGAAGTTCAAGCGTCTCCATGGTCACCTTCAATGACACACCTCGTGATTGTAGACGAAGAAAACGATGAATCATTCGAATCGATGGGATTATCGGAACGTTGACCATTCGCAAGTCACCTCCTGATTTCGAGTCAGTACACACCAATGTCTTTCCACGGTCGCCATACCAAGAAGTTGTGTCAGCCGCTTTTCTCCATCTTGAATCGATGCGGTATGAAAGGTTGTTATCGTCAAATGACCACTGAGCGCGGCATCGTATGCGACCATCAATTCTTCATCTGTCCGCACCTCACCAATCACGATAATATCCGGGTCGGCACGAAGCGTCTCTTTCAACAAGTGTCGATGGCTAAGTCCAGCTTTAGCATTCACTTCCAACTGAATGACACCATCGACCATTTGTTCAGGAGGGTTTTCAATCGTCACAATCCGCTCATGCTTCAGCTGATTTAAAAGGGCATACAGTACCGTCGTCTTGCCTGCTCCGGTAGAACCCCCTATAAAGAAAAGACCATGATGTGATGCCACCACTTTCTGAAATCGTTCTACATCGTGTGATCGTAACAGATGCTGGAGTTCAAACGTGTCATGGGGAATGCGCCAAGACATTGACGTCTGGGCGAACGACGGGAGAAAGGTCACCCGGATGACATCCTGATTCAATTCATAGACACCTGATTGTGGAATACGTTGATTAGATTCAGGTAGTGAACACCAATATCGCATATGAAGTGTAAGTCGATCATACAGCTCGACATCCATCGATTGAAGTGCAGCAAGCTTACTAGCAGAGCGAACTTGAACCTTTACTTGGTTTGCATCGGGTATAAAATGAAGATCACTCGCACCGATTTGACGTGCTCCATCTAGTAAATCTTCAATGAGTTCCTTCATCTCGTTCACCTCGAGACAAGCATAAAAAAAAGCCCACTATGTTGAAAGTGGACTTGTTTTATGAAACTTGAACCGCTGCAGTGTTGTGGCGACGAGCATATGTTTCGATTGAAACCTTGTCATATCCGACAATCACTTCTTTTCCATCAGTTAAGATCGGACGCTTCAAAAGCTTTGGATTTTCGCTCATCAACTTAAGAAGCTCACTTAATTTCAAATCCTCCACGTCAACATCGAGTTGCTTGAAGGCCTGGCTTCGCGTCGCAAGGAGAGAGTCGACTCCTTCCTCACTAATAGCAAGGAGCTGCAACAATTCGTCAACTGTTGGTGCATCTCTGAAAATGTGACGCTCACTCACTTGAAGTTCTTGTTCTTGTAAAAACGCTTTCGTCTTCCGACAAGAAGTACAGCTTGGATACGTGTAAAACATTAGTTCTGATGCCATTTTTATGTTCCTCCCTCATTCAACTTTCACTTCGCTCATTTTGTATAAGTTGATTATACATCTCTATACCCCGTTTGTACATGTTTTGTGCAACTTTTTTATAAATTTTGTACAACTTTATTTACCGAAATGATTTCACATATTTTTCACGATTATTTTGCTCAATTATCACGTTTCCATAGCATTTTTTCGAATGTGTTGGTAAAATAGTGAATGAGAATGGAATAATGCACGTATGGGGGGATTAACATGGCAAGAATGTTTCGTGTCCTAGGCTTTTGGACTGGACTAGTAGCGGCACTTGCTTTCGTAGGCGCACTAGGCGGCGACCAAAGTAGTAGTGAACATACTGGCGACTTTATCGTTATGGGACTTGTCTTCTTAGCACAAACGATTTTCTTCGTCGCTCTTGGTTACTTAAAACTAACTGAAAAAACGTATGTATATGTCTTCGGCGCGTATTTGACAATTTTCTTCGTTGTCTTTACGTATTGGAGCAACTTCCAAATGTAAAAAAAGATTGTCTCGCCGGAGACAATCTTTTTTTATGTGAAGAACGGATTTGTCCGCTTTTCTTCTTCTAGCGTCGTCATAGGACCGTGCCCCGAGTATAACGTCGTCTCATCGGAAAGGAGCTGCTTCATCCGATCGATGGACCCCATTAATGTCGACTGGTCTCCACCGAACAGGTCTGTCCGTCCGACGGATTGCTTAAAGATCAAGTCACCACAAAAGGCGATTCTTTCATCATCCATATACAATACGACACTCCCTGGGGAATGACCCGGCGTATGATAGATTCGAAATACGATGTTCCCAATTTCTAATACATCACCTTCGTAGATTTTTTCTGCCGGTTTCATCGATGGTATCGGCAAGTTGAACGTAGAAGCGCCATTCTTTTCTCCATCTGTCAGCCAATCCGCTTCTAAGCGGTGTACATAGACTGGCACCTGGTAACGTTCACGCAGCGCATCGATTCCTCCGATATGATCGAAATGTGCATGAGTCAACAAGATTGCTGAAAGTGTACCGAAACGTTCGATTGTATCGAAGAACCTCGGGTCATCCGTTCCGGGGTCAATGACGACGACAGTGCCGTCTTTTTCAATCACATAGCCGTTCTCTTGTGCCAAGCCAGACGTAATCTTTTTGATTTGCATAGGATTCATCCCCTTCTTATTCAAAACAATATTGTGGCAAAATTGTTTCGATGTCAACCTTTGCTCGACAGCGACTCTATAATCGGATAAAATAATAATGATATTTCAGTGAAATTTTTATGAATTTCATGACGTATAATTAAAGGGGGAACTCGTCATGCATTTGTATGAACCGTTCGGATGGATTTCCGTCATCGTCGCAATTGTGGCTATTTGGGGAATGCTTCGTTCATTCCAAAAACGCCAATTCTTTCCGCTCGTTTTTGCAGGTTTAACTGTACTCGTATTCGGATTCTTTGGTGTCGCCACGTTGATCTACGGTGGAATTCCAGGTTAATGATTCGCATATGCAATCATCAAGCGACTTCGGTCGCTTTTTTTATGCCTTTTTTTACGTTCATTCCCTCTGTTACATTAAAACGGACCAAATCACTATGTGACTTGGTCCGTACTCATTATTCTTCAGTTTGTTCTTTGAAACGGAGTAAGTCGGAGTAAATCAAATCATCGTTCATTTGCAAGATTTTTTCCGCTTCTTCCGTCATCGGACCACATAACGACGTATCTTCGACTACTTCACCAGAAGTCGCGTTATAACATGTCGACTGTGTCCAAACATATTCATCCGTCACGACCGTTCCGTCGCGGAAAATTGCGCGGCTGTTTCGATTTTCAGAGAATAAGTCGTTTCCGAATCCAATCGTATCTGACGTGTCGATTCCGAGTAAGTGCAGGATGGTCGGCTTCATGTCTACATGACTACCGATCGTTTCATGAACTTCCCCTTCTTTCTGGTCAGGCAAGTGAATGGCAAACGGAACTTGTTGCAATTTCGCCACGTCGAATGGTGTCAACTCATCTTTCCCAAGTAGCTCTGCCATCGCACTGTTGTGGTTCGTCGAAATACCATAATGGTCACCGTAGACGACAAAGATTGTATCTTCCCACATTCCATTCTCTTTCAACTGGTCGATGAAGAGACCGAGTGCGTAATCCTGATAAGCTAGTGCTTGCGGGAAGTTGTTCAACGTAGTTGAGCTCGTCTCAAATTTTGGTACAAGCTCATAGTCTTCACTTGGCATCGTGTACGGGAAGTGGTTCGTCAATGTGATGAACTTCGCGTAGTATGGTTCAGGCAATTCTTGAAGCATTGGAATGGATTGCTCGAAGAAGCTATCATCTAAGAGACCCCATTCTGTCATATCTTCAGGATTCCCGAGGTCATAACTCTTTTCATCAAAGAATTGATCGACCCCAATATTTTTGTACATTTGATCGCGGTTCCAGAACGATTTGTTATTCGCATGGAACACGGCTGAGTAATAATTTTCGTCCTTGACCAACTCAGGGAGCGCTTGATATTCGTTATCGGCGTTCGTAAAGTATACAGCACCACGCGGGAGTCCATATAGTGAGTTATCGAGTGCGAACTCAGCATCAGAAGTCTTCCCTTGACCGACCGTATGGTAGTAGTTCGGCCAGTAGTGAGACTCTTCAATCAGCTTGTTCAAGTTCGGCGTGATGTACTCTCCATTCGGCGCCTTCATATTGTGAGTGAAATTCTGCGCCGATTCGAATGAAACCACGATGACATTTTTCCCTTTATATTTTCCGAATAAATCCGGATTCGGTGCCGTATAGTTTTGACGGGTGAACTGCTCAATCGTTGCGAGCTCTGATTCATCCGCCATCGCTTTTTGAGCCGATGTTTTTGTCTGAAGCATCGCATCATACACATGGAAGTTAAATGTTCCGATGTTTTTCACTAACAGTTCACGGTCAAATGAACGAGTCAATAATTCAGGTCGTTCCGTTTCTGCCAACGAAAGGTTGAACAAGAAGACAGAGACCGCTACAACGAACGTGACGAGCGCACGTCGATGTGAAGCCGTATTCTCTTTCAAGTTCATTCGCCATAAGATAAACGGAAGGATAAACACATCACCAAGGATGATTAAATCTTTCCATTCAAGAAGCGAAGTGAATGATGTCGATAACGTCTCCATGTTCGATGGTTGCATGATGACAGGCATTGTCAAATAGTCCGTGAATTCCCGATAATACACGGCGTCCGCAAACAAGATAAACGATGCAATCGCATAGAGCGTGTAGAGCACCCATTTTTGTTTGTTTCCTTTAAAGAAGAAATGGAAGGCAAACAAGAATAGTGTCGAACTGATCGGGCTAATCAGTAAGATAAAAGCTTGTGCGGTGTTTTCAATCGGAATGTTGAAGAAAAATTGATAGACGATATACGTCTTCGTCCAAAGCAATAACGTAAAAATCCAAAATAGACGATATTCTTGAAACGAAGCGCGGACCGTGTCGTTCAGTCTCGTCGATAGCTTCGAAAAGCGTTGAGATGAATTCATCTGACGGTCTCCTCCTCTTTTCAGTTTTCGGCATGTTTTAGTTGCCATTCTTTTTTATATTTGTTCATTCATTGTACAATTCGGATTGAATAGTACACGTCCAGTATCAAGTCCAAATCTTACCCCTTTTTTAATAAAAAATCAACTGTGACGTTACAAATTTTACAATATCCCATACCCTTTCCCACAAAAAAACACGCCTGCAATGTGCAGACGCGTCCGTTTCATACCCGTGTCGGAAGGAAGTGTTTCCGTGCCAGCCACGCACATCCAATCACACCGGCATCGTTTTCAAGTTCAGCGATTTTGAATGTTGTCGACTCGTAAACGCGCTCGAGCGCAAACCGTTTGAACTGTGCATCAAGCGGATCCAATAACGCGTCGCCAGCTTTTGAGACACCTCCACCGATGACAATCATTTTCGGGTTGAGCGTGTTCGCGATGTTCGAGATGGTCAAGCCGAGGTATTCAGTCATCTCTTCAATGACTTCTGTGGCGATTGAGTCACCGGCTTTATATGCTTCAAACACGTCACGTGCTGTCACTTCTTTCAACTCGTTTAATGAAGTATCTTGATTCTTACGCTTCTGTAATGCCAGACGTGAGATGCCGGTCGCCGAAGCAATCGTCTCGATACACCCGAGGCGCCCACAACCACACTTCACAGCTTTCGACTCGTCTCGTTCCACGGTAATATGCCCGATTTCTCCAGCCATTCCTGCCGTCCCATGAACGATATTCCCGTTCGTGATCACGCCACCACCGACACCTGTACCGAGCGTGATCGCCAATAATTCTGAAGCCCCTTCGCCCGCGCCCTTCCACATCTCACCAAGGGCCGCGGCGTTCGCATCATTTTCGAGCACGGCCGGAAGACCGACTGCTTTTTCGAACTCACTCACGAGAGCAAAATCTTTCCACCCGATGTTCGGAGAATATTCGACAACTCCTTCTGAGAAGTTGACGAAGCCTGGTGCCCCGATTCCCGCACCCGCAAAGTCTTCTTTCTTCTTACCTGATGTTTGTAAGTATGTTTCAAAAGAAGCTGCGATGTCTTTTGGAATATGTACACCATTCTCTCGAATATCCGTTTTGACTTCCCACTTATCCGAAATGATGCCGTTCATGTCTAAAACAGCCATCTTCACCGTCGTACCACCGATGTCGATACCTAATAACCATTTCATACCGTTCACTCCTCATCTCAACTAAATCGCTTTCATTGAATAGTGTACACTATTATCCCCTTAGTGCAACCCTTTGCACTAAGGGGATTTCTGTCAATCTGTTGAATTTTTTAATTCGTGGGTCAAAATGATTTTGGCCGTATCATACACACGTTGTTCGATGATGCCCCCTTCATACAATTCGTCGAGTTCCATCATCATGAGTGAGATTTCAGCATCCCGTTCTCCGATATAAATAATGGTACCGAACGATTTTAAAAACTGTTGGACATCATAAAAGTTTTTCATGCTTCTTCCTCCATCGTCGATTGTACATAACGATTTAACAATTCTCGTGTTGCTTCCATTGATGACACATGCGTTCGCTCATAACTATGGCTCGATTCGATTCCTGGCCCAACCAAAGCATGTCGCACATCATACCCTGCTCGAATCGCTGCCGAAGCATCTGAACCATAATACGGGTAAATATCTACCTTATATGCGATCTCATGAGTTTTACACAACGACGTGAACTTCCGTCGTAATCCGATATCATACGGTCCGGACGAATCCTTGGCACAAATCGAGACTGTATACTCATCCGAATGCTGTCCATCCCCAAGCGCGCCCATATCAACGGCAATGTATTCTACGACGTCTTCCGGGATACCCGCGTTTCCTCCAAATCCGACCTCTTCATAATTCGAAATCAAGAAATGAACGGTATGCGGTAAGTCATAACGGACCAAGTCTTTCGCAAGGTCCAATAGAATGGCGACAGAAGCCTTATCATCCAAGTGACGTGATTTCACGTATCCTGAAGATGTCACTCGAAAGCGAGGATCGAATGAAACGAAGTCTCCGATTTCAATCCCTAATTCTGTCACGTCTTCACGAGAATGTACTTTTGCATCCAATCGGACTTCGATGTTTGATGCAGATCGCTCCGCTGAGTTCGTGTCTTTATAGACGTGAACACTCGACTGATGAATCAAGATTGTGCCTTCAATCGCCTCTCCTTCTTCTCGGTGGACGAGGCAGTTCTCTCCTTCAATCGCCGTCCATGCATATCCTCCTACTTGAGTCAAACGGAGACGCCCGCTCGGTAAGATGTCTTTGACCATCGCACCAAGAGTGTCCACGTGTGCCGTCAACAGACGTGCCTTGCCAGAGCGACCTGAAAACGTTGCCAGTAGTGCCCCTTTATGTAGACGTGACGTCTTGACACCCAGTGCATTCAATTCTTGCTCAGCGAAACGGATGGCCTCTTCCGTCATACCGGAAGGACTCGGGATGTTAACGAGTGTTTTTAATGTTTCAATCATTGAATTCTCCCCTTACCAAAATCCGTACCCGACGAATAGTCCAAACAGCGAGATGGTGAGTACGGAAAATAAGATTCGTTGTACGCGGTTCTTCTCATCCGGCAGCCCGACGACTCCAGAAACGACAAAACCACCAATCAGACCACCCGCATGTGCGAAATGATCAAGACCTGCACCTAATACAAAGGCAAGTCCTACATTTAATCCTAACATAATAAAGAGCGGAGGTCCGAGCGTCTTCATGAAGAGAGAACGATCACGTAACCCAAAATATAAGAGCGCACCGACCAAACCAAATAGCGCTCCTGAAGCGCCTGCTGATATCGATTCGCTGAATGCAAACGATGCGGATGTCGCTAATATTCCACTGAGCAGATAGATGATTAAAAATCGTATGGAGCCATACATCCGTTCAACGAGCGGACCGAGCGACCAGAGTGCAAACATATTAATCGCAAAGTGGAACCAACCAATATGCAGGAACATCGGTGTAATCAAACGCCACCATTCCCCTTGTTCAATCAACGGGTTCACTTTGGCCCCGAATGCGATTAACGTGTTTGGATCAAGAGTCGAACCGACCGATTCCGCTAACCACATGACTAAAAAAGTGATGAACAGTAGCCCATATACCACTTGTGGTTTCCCAAAGGAAAATCGTTTCTTCAGCTCTGCTTTCTTTTTTCGGTCGAGGGAGACCGCTAGCATTCGGAACCGGTCCTCTTCCATAGTCGGTGTGCAAATCGAACGAGACAATGTCACTTTCGCAGGGATTTGGAACGTCAACGAGTCCACACGCTCTTCATCCACAAGGCGCTCGCCATAGACATGAATGGTCAATCGCTTCCGCCCGATACGAGATAAGCGAAATGCGTTCAAAATCGCGTCTATATCCGTCCCAACATGATTCGCCCATGCTTTTTCAGTCTGAATGAACAAATCATACCGATCACCTGCTTTTGTATCGAACAAGATGACCGCACGGGAGGGTTCGAGTATGCCTTCAATTCGCCCACCGTTTTTGACCTTTCGATATATATCTTCCCAAAAACAAGTTGTCGCCAACGAAACCCCTCCTCTTTCTCAATTCTATTGTAAATCACGAGACGACAGACGACCAAACGATGATTCGTTCTATATGTACAAAAACCCGTAACCATATGGCTACGGGTTTCAAAAGGATGGAGATTACAAGACAGGTTCCATCGTTTTCATGAGTACGTTCGCAGAATGTTGCATTTTCTCATGCTCTTCTTGTGACAACTCAATCTCAACGACTTCACGAACGCCTTGACGGTTGATAATCGCTGGTACACCGATATGGATATCGTGCAATCCATACTCACCATCAAGATGGGCACCGACTGTCAACAACGTATTCTCGTTACGAAGGACAGCCTTGACCAACCGAAGGAGACCGAGTCCAATCGCATAGTACGTCGCACCTTTACGTTCAATGATATGATATGCTGCGTCACGAACGTTGACATAAATGTCTTCAAGGTCTTCCCAACTATACTCATCATGCTCTTCAAGTAGTTGCTCGACCGATTTTCCATATATACGAGCGTTGCTCCAGGCAGCAAACTCAGTATCACCATGCTCACCCATAATGTAGGCGTGACAGTTACGCGGGTCGACGTTGAAATAGTCTCCGAGCATGTAACGCAAGCGAGACGTATCAAGCACTGTTCCTGAACCAAAGACACGATGTTTCGGAAGACCAGAATATTTCCAAGCGAGATGTGTCATGATGTCGACCGGGTTTGAAGCAATAATGATAATTCCGTCAAAACCAGAGTCCATGATGTCTGAAATCATAGATTTCATAATCTTCGCATTTTTTTCAACGAGATCAAGACGTGTTTCACCTGGACGCTGTGGTGCGCCAGCAGTGATGACTACGATGTCAGCGACGCCACAATCCGAATAGTCCCCTGCCCAGACGCGCATTGGTGATGAAGCGAATGAAACCCCATGGTTCAAGTCCATCGCTTCTCCTTCTGCCTTGGCTTTATTAATATCGATGATGACAAGTTCTTCACATAGACTAGCTGTCGTCAACTGGTAAGCAAAACTCGCACCTACTGCCCCTGCCCCTACAAGTGCGACTCGTGTTACTTTAGCATGATTTAATGTTTCCATAATGATTCTCCACCCTTCAAACAATCTGTTTCATGTTTTTATTATCTCTGTTACAAATAGATTGTAACATCATTCACAAACTCTAACTACAGCGGAAACCGTTTTCACTTTGGCGATATTGTGACAATATTCACATTCATTTGGAACACCTTCATTTTCTGTACTACCCTCATCCAAACACAAAAAAACAAATCATAGTTGCCCCACAAACCGAAAGGAAATTTACCGCATCATTTCCGAGAAAACGCCATCCCGACACGTATGTCGTCGGCACGTCGTGATGTATTTTTTGCTCGGTCAACTTTCCACAAACAGCACAACGAAACGTTCGTTGGACGGTCGCACCAAGTAGCGTATCAATCATACTACCAGTTAATCCAATCACCCATAATAAAAGAAGAAGCGTGATGCTTAAGTCAATGAAAACAAGAGAGGATATGACAATCAACATTGCACCAAACATCGACATGACGGTACCGAATGTCGAGACGGCCCCACTCGTTCCCGGTTCGACTCGCTTAAAGGTAAACATGAACCGAGGTTTCCGCTTCGAGAGGACACCAAATTCAGATCCCCACGTATCGCTCGTCGCTGCCGCGATGGACACGACATACATATAGAGGTAGACCGGATCATTTGTAAACTGATAACCGAGTGCACATAAAATCCCGACCCCACCGTTAGCCAACACTTGCATGGCATCACGAGCCCCCGTCTTCTCGACAATCTCATCTACTCCTTCTTTATCGCGAGAGCGATATTTCGAAGCGAGAGAAGAAGTCGAAAAAAACACCCCAAGCAAGTATAGACCGAACCATCCGAAGGAGAATCCAATCACCGTACCGGTCACTATCGTCAACAGTGCCCCAGAACGAGTCAACGAGCGTAACCGATAACCGAGATAGGCGACGAAACAAGTTACAGCGAATATGGCGAACACTGAATCATCTCCTTCTCTGTCACGATCCATTGAACGGGTAGGTCGTGCGGCTCAGTTGGTACATGATCGACAATCTGAACGGTATATGCCAAAGCAAGCGTTCTACCGTTATAGGTTTTTAAAAAGCGATCATAATAGCCCCCACCCCAACCGATGCGATAACCGGTTCGATCGAAAACACGCCCCGGAACAAGACAAAGGTCGATCACTTGCGTAGTCGCTGGAGTGGTCGGCTCTAAAATATTCATGACTCCCTCTTCCAAATCATCAAATGAATGAATGATGTGAAACGTAAGTCCCCGCTCCGTTACTTTCGGGACGCAGACCGTTTTTCCTTCTTTAAAGGCCATATGAATAATCGGGGACGTATCAATTTCTAGAGGGAGTGACAACGTTAGCGCGATTGTTTGACTTTCAATCCATAAGTCCGAGGCAAATAATGATTGGTGAATGACTTCGTCCGCATGATGTCGATCCGCCATTTGTTTGATGTATTGATGAATCGTGCGCCGGAGCGCTGTTTTCTCTTCCACAACGTATTCCTCCTTACAAAAAAAGCCGCCACATATGTGACGGCCGGTCCCTCATTACTTCACTTCGCGGTAAAGCGTGTGACGACGGAGACGTGGGTTGTATTTGCGCAACTCGAGGCGCTCAGGGTTGTTACGTTTGTTTTTCTTCGTGATGTACGTGCGATCGCCTGTTTCTGTGCAAGCTAATGTAATTTTAACGCGCATTTCTTTCACTCCCATCTTAATGATGTTGTATCAAGTGCTTTTGCTTTACAGTCTAAGCATACTCAATTATCCTACCAAGTTTCTTGTGAAAAAGCAAGGTTATTTCACGTTCTTTTTCATTGATTCCTGTCCATACGGAGAAGTCTCAAGAGGTAGGCATGTGTTGACGTTCTCACTCACGTTATACCATTGTTTCAGGTCGTGAATCGAGATCTCTTCACCGACATAAACGCGTTCTGATGCAGAAAACACGCTGTTTTCGATTCGATGGATTGCATCGAACAAACCACCGTGACCATGCGGATTGCGAGTCGCTTCAAAGGACAACATAGTTGAGTATAACGGAATCGCAAGGGATTGCGCAAGTTCTCTTGCAGCAGGAATTGTCATCCAATCGAAGTGATGGATCACTTTGAAGGAAACACGTTTCGAAAGTTCATGTACTAGTTTTACATAGGCGATATTTTGTGTAGCCACCTGGTTCATAACATGCTCTAAAAATGGGCTAGTTGGGCGAACACGATACACATGTATGTTTCCTTGACGTTCATACTCAGGCAACTCGTCATGATATGGCGTTAATACATAGACGACTTCGCCATCGTCCGCTCTCGCCTCGATTTCATCGACGACCCGTCTTCCGAGTCCCCCTACGATATGACCGTGATATTCAGGCGTGAGTACTAAAATAGCTGATTTTTCATCTTCGCGCTCGATTGTCACATAGTAATCGTGAGGAGATAAGAACGAATCAATATCGATGTCTTCGTCTTGAAGGAATGGATATGCAGCATAATGATCATGTAGCAACTGCTCCGATACTCCATCCTGATAGAGTGCCGTTTCAAGTTCTGCAAAGAGTCGTGTGTGTTCACGGAACCGTTCGGCGGCATATTGCGCCGTCGTTTGCCCATCCAAGATGAACGCCCAGTCACTCGACACAGCCAATACGTAATGACGGATTAATTGTTTCAAGGCGCGATTCGTCGCTTCCGATTGATTACGATAGTCCGCCACATCTTTTACGAGTTGCATCTCCATCATGTGCAAATGACGAAGCATCCACTCATTTCTTTCGTTAATCCAAACTTCACCATAACCTTTACGTCCCCATGTATTCATCGACACGTGGACCGTCTGTAAATCTTTAAAGTGACGTTCAAGGAAGAGCGCTGGCGTGATGGTTTCAATTCCAAATTCAGCAAGTCTCTCTGCTACTTTCCCAAGAAACTCTGGCCCCTCAAACCACCAGTGACCGAACAGCTCCGCATCGAACGGAGCCGTGACTAAAAATGGTGGGAATGTCTGAGCACCGTGCGCTTCAAGATGTGATTCTAACGTTTTGGCAAAATCGGTCGCATGGTTTTCAATTTGATGTTCCGCCCATTCGCGCACGTAGAAATCCTTTTGATCCGTATCACCCGTAATCCGGTGCATTTTTAAACCCGTATCAAAACGAATTCCTTCCGGATGCATGAAGGACTGGATATAGTCCCAGTCCCGATCGTATGCCAAATCGCGGTAAAACTCACGATAATCCGGATGGCCTGGATATCCGATCATCGAACTCCAAATTTTACCTGAGATGATTTGATCCCGAGGGAACAACGCGACGCCATGTGGTGAATAAACAGGGGCTCCAATTCCTTTCTCTGGCGTCGGATCTGCGTCGAGAAGAGCATGTTCATCGACAAATGTGTAGCGAATTCCTTCTTCATAAAGAATCCGATCAACTCCTGGTGTATAAGCACACTCTGGTAACCAGATGCCTGTTGGACGGAACCCATAATGACGTTCGAAACAGTTCAAACCTGTGCGAATCTCAGTGCGCGCCGCCTGTTCCGTGAAGAGATGTGGATTAAAGCCATGGGTTGCCGTACATGTCACCATGTCAATATAACCTGCCTCACGATATGTACGGAACGCCTCATTCAAATTTTTATTCCAATGAAGGAACGTATTTTTTAAATCGTGGTATCGTTGACGATAAAAATGTAACGTCGCTGTTTCTTCGTCTGTTCGGTCCTCAGACAATTCGAGGGCAATCAATTCGAGCATATCGTCTAAGTGCTCCACATAGCGATCCTGAATGAGAGAATCGGCAAGCATTTCAACGACAGGTGGGGAAATACTAACCGTCCAATGCAAGGGACGCTTCAAGCGATCGACTTGCCATAGAATCGGAAGATATGTCTCAGAGATGGCCTCGTAAACCCATCTTTCTTCTAAACGGTGTTTCTCTTCATGCCTAACGTACGGTAAATGAGCATGAAGGACGAGTGAAAAGTACCCAGGTTTCATAATAAAAAGTCCTCCTTAACGCACGAGTCGGTATGCTGCATATTTTGGTAACGTATCAAGTAGTTCTGGAGAATCAACTTCCCCGTATTGCCAACGTCGGACCGGTTCTGCGAATCGTCCGACTCCTACTGGTTCTGCCCGCGGCGTATCAAGCGGATTTGATGCAACGATTGGGAGAAACTCCCCTTCCATCGTTCGAATCCCAAATTCAAACACATATGTCGTATTCGGGTCGAGAGGGCGAACGAACCAGCTGTTCGTCATTTCAGGAAGATCGAATGTATAGGAGCGGTTTGCGTGACCGCTATTGTAATCAAGTAACGTAACATCAAGGATGCGAAACGCCTTCGGCAATTCTTCCCAGCGTCGCATAAATTGAAGCGCTAACGTTTCTTTCACGAGATCAGATACTTCCCAGCATACATACACTGAGTTTGGAGACTGTACGACCGCATGCATAAAGTCCACGTTGTACCGATCGGGTAGCTTCCAGTATCCTTCCGGACCCTTTTCAAGAAGTGGAGAAGTCGACACGTTGGCCGTCTCTTTCGCTGATGCCACTTGTTTGCGTGAGGTCGTCACCGACGTCTTCGCTTTCTTCGTTTCACGCTTTTGTTTCACAGGGGCAACCGCCTCCACTTCCTGTTGCTGATTTCTCCATTTCCGCCATGCGTATTGGACTTTGCCAATCGGGACGTCTAATTCTGCCGCAATCTGTTTTAACGTAAGACCTTGTTGTTTCAAGGACACGATTTTCTCTTCCATCTCTATATGGCTCCCTTCATGTAAAAATCCATGTAGACTATTATTCGCTCCTTGAGTTTGTATTCCTGCCCAAAAAAATAAAGAACAACAGCACTGTTGTTCTTTACCACTAATCTTATTGATTCAAATCATAATGTTTCCCTTTTTCGAGAAAAATTAAATGTTCTCCGAAATTCGTCACATGATCGCCCATCCGTTCGAGGTATCGAGCGATGTTCGAGAATTCGTATACATCGTTCGTCCCCACTGTCATGGCCGGAAGAGAACCGATATATTGTTTAATCACCGTTAGGTTGATGTCATCAATCACGCGGTCCATCTCATTGAGTTCACGTACACGGCTCACTTCACCTTTGCGATAGGCACGTGTCGCTAGTTCAAGCATGTCAATCAACTGCTCGGCCATCTTCTTGAGCGGTTGGATGTCGAGAACATAGGGAACGTGCTCGATTCGTGTCACCGCTTTTGCGATATTTGTCGCATAGTCCGCAATACGCTCTAGGTCTGTCGCTGATTTCATCGTCACAATCAGACGTCGCAAGTCAGTCGCGACTGGCTGCTGTTTTGCGATCAACAGGATTGCTTCATCGTTGATTGTCAACTCCAACTCATCTAACTCGTTGTCGTTCTCAATCACGGTTTTAGCCAATTCAAGATCGTGTTTTTCTAACACTTCGATTGCCGTCGCCGTTTGACGCATCGTCAAGTTTGCCAAACGAACAACCTGATCTTCTAATTCAGTTAACTTCGTATCAAAAAATGTGCGGTTTTGTGCCATCAATCCAGTCTCCTCCTTAACCGAAACGGCCAGAAATATAGTCTTCCGTCCGTTTGTCAGATGGATTCGAGAAAATCTTATCTGTCGCATCGAACTCGACAACTTCTCCATTTAAGAAGAATGCCGTTTTATCCGAAACACGGGCAGCTTGTTGCATGTTATGTGTCACGATGATGATTGAATATTGTTCTTTCAACTCTTGTACCAATTCTTCCACTTTGAGTGTAGAGATCGGGTCAAGGGCTGATGTCGGCTCGTCCATTAAGATGACATCCGGCTCGATCGCTAACGTACGCGCGATACAGAGACGTTGTTGTTGTCCGCCTGAGAGACCGTACGCATTCTCATTCAATCGATCTTTTACTTCATCCCAGATTGCCGCACCACGTAATGAACGCTCGACAATTTCATCGAGTACTTTCTTATTTTTGATTCCGTGCGTCCGCGGTCCGTATGCCACGTTGTCATAGACCGATTTTGGGAACGGGTTCGGTTGTTGGAATACCATCCCGACCGAGGTACGCAAATCTTCCACCTTGTATCCGCGATCGAAGATGTTACGACCATGATACAAGATTTCACCGTTCGTCCGAACCGATGGAACGAGTTCGACCATACGGTTTAGAGTCTTAATGAACGTCGATTTCCCGCACCCAGATGGTCCGATGATTGCCGTGACTTCATTCTTTTTAATATCGAGGTTGACGTCAATCAAAGCCTGGTCTTCTCCATACCACAAGTTCAAATTGTTGACGACATAGGCGCTATCTTTTTTCATCTCAGTCGTTGTCGGTTCTGTCGTAGTTGTGTTCACGTTTTGATCTCCTTTGTTGAGCTCTTGTTGTTTCATCATCTCGAGCTTCCTCCTCATTCATCTGCAAAAAAGACTTAGTGTCGATTTGTATATTTGTTTCGAATATAGATTGCAACCGAGTTCATCGCGATGAGCATCGTCATAAGTACGATGATCCCTGCTGCCGCTAAGTTTTGGAACTCTGCTTGTGGTCGGCTCGTCCAGTTGTAAATCTGAATCGGGAGGGCCGTGAAGTCAGAGAAAATGTTACTCGGTGTTGTTGAAATGAATGTTGCCGCTCCGACCATGATGAGTGGAGCCGTTTCACCAATCGCCCGGGAAACCGCTAGGATAATTCCCGTGATAATTCCTGGTAGCGCCGAAGGTAACACGACGTTAAATGTCGTCTGCCACTTCGATGCCCCGAGTGCTAGCGAAGCGTGTCGTAATTCCATTTTGACTGCTCGTAGCGCTTCCTGTGAGGCCACGATGACAATCGGCAAACTCATGAGACCGAGCGTCAAGGCGCCAGCCATAACCGAGTTCCCTAATTCCATGACTCGAACGAAAATCGTCAATCCAAGTAATCCGAATACGATTGACGGAACGCCTGCCAAGTTCGAAATGTTGACTTCAATAAACGAAGTCATGCGATTTTTCGGAGCGTATTCTTCCAAGTAAATTGCCGCTCCAACACCGATGACAAACACCATCGGTACGATCAATAGCATGAGCCATAACGACCCAATCAACGCAGGATATAATCCAGCCTGTTCAGGACGGCGCGACGGGAAGTTGCGCAAGAAATCGAGGTCGACCCATCCTGCGCCCTTTGACACGATGTCATAAATCAACGTCGATAAGACAACGAGCGCAAAGACAAGTCCCGCCAAAAAGATGTACTTAAATATTTCATTCAATTGTAAACGTCGTTTAATTCGTTGAGACACGGTCTCACGATTCATCAAGTTCTTCGTATTCTTGAACTCACTGTTCGGTAAAGCCATATTAGTACTCCTCTCTGAAGCGGCGCGTCACCCAGTTTGCGAATAAGTTCATCAATAGGGTAAAGACGAACAACAACGCACCGACCGCATAGATACTGTAATATTCGATTGTGCCGTAACCTGCATCACCTTTGGCGATTTGAACGATATACGCTGTCATCGTCTGAATCGCATTGAGCGGGTTGAACTCGAAGTTCGGCTGTGAACCACCAGCAATGGTTACAATCATCGTCTCCCCAATCGCACGGCTCATTCCGAGAACGATAGAGGCGATGATTCCAGACGTCGCAGCAGGCATGACAACTTTCGTTGCCACCTCAAGACGTGTCGCACCTAAACCGAGTGCACCGTCCCGAATTTTCTTCGGAACAGCACTCATTGCATCCTCAGAAATCGAGGCAATCATCGGAATAATCATAATCCCGACGACAATCCCTGGGCTTAGTGCATTGTAAATTTGAAGTCCTGGGATGAGTGCTTGCAGAATCGGTGTAATGAATGACAGGGCGAAGAAACCGAATACGATGGTCGGCACACCGGCCAACACTTCTAGAATTGGTTTCAATACACGTCGTGCCCGTTCAGAGGCGTATTCACTTAAATAAATCGCAGACGCCAAACCGAGTGGGACGGCTACAATCATCGCAATCACAGTAATTTGGAGTGTTCCCATGACAAGGGCCCATACCCCGAAGCGCTGATCTGCACTAAGTGGGTACCATTCTGTCGATCCTAAAAATTCTGCGACAGGGACTCGTTCAAAGAACTTGAATAGCTCAAAGCCTAGTGTGAACGCAATACCAATGGTCGTGACGACCGATACGAATGCGCTCAAGAATAATAAGAACGGCATGATTTTATCAAACACGTTCGTCGTACTATATTTCTTTTGTTTATTTTGTTGAATCATCTCTCGAATCGAAAGCTTATTGTTCGGTTCATTCATCTCGTGTATCGCTCCCTACCTCTTCATACTAGAAAGCATGGCGAGAAGGCGAGACCGTGTCTCACCTTCTGCCACCTATCATCTTATTCTCCAGCGATTTCGTCGATCATCTTCATGTTTTCGTCGTAACGCGCTTGTTCCATACCGACATATCCTACTTCTTCAGAGAGCGCACCTGCGTTTTCGTTCATGAAGCGTGCGAATTCTGCAACTTGCTCTTTGTCTTTCAACGAAGCGTTGTTGACGTACGTGTAGATTTCACGTGAGAGTGGATAAGAAAGATCATTGATTGTTTCTGGAGTTGGCTCTACACCCTCGACTGCCATGGCACGAAGCGTGTCTTGGTTTTCGATGTAGTATGCATATCCGAAGAATCCGATTGCACCTTCCGTTCCAGCTACACCCGTGACGAGGACGTTGTCATCCTCTGACAATTGTGCGTCTTCACGAATGTCCGTATCGTCAAGAACGGCTTCATTGAAGAAGTCAAATGTACCTGAGTCTTTACCTGGTGCGAAGAATGAAATCTCCTCATCTGGCCAGTCAGAGCGAACGTCTTTCCATGTTTTTACGCTTGTGTCCGTCCACATCTTATTCAATTCTTCAATCGTGATATCTTGTGCCCAATCGTTCGCTGGGTTTACAACGAGCGAAAGTCCATCAAGTGCAACCGAGAGTTGCGTGAATTCCACACCGTTTTTCTCAGCTTCGGCTGCTTCTTCTTCTTTGATTTCACGTGATGCGTTCGAGAAGTCTGTCTCTCCCGTCACGAAACGTTTGAAGCCACCACCCGTACCAGAGACACCGACTGTCACTTCAACTTCTGGTTGTTCAGCTGAAAATTCTTCTGCGACTGCTTCCATGATTGGGAATACAGTTGATGATCCATCCATGACCACTTTTCCTGAGAGCGCATCGCCGCCTTCAGCAGCGCCACCTTCTTCATTGTTCCCACAAGCAGCACCTACGAGTGCGACTGAAGTGATTGAAGCGAGTAAAGCTGATTTTTTCATCCAAGACATTTGTGACGTCCTCCTTGAGTTTGCTTTGATTTTTGTTGTGGATTTGTTGTTCTGTCCTACAATTAATATCCTAATGAACTTCTATTAACGAGAAATAAACGGAACGTAAAAGAATTGTAAAGACAAAAAAAGAAGTCACCGAAGTGACTTCTTTTACTGAAGCATTGCATTGACGTCTTCTAGATTAAAGTAAGCTTTCATGATGTCGTGCGCGACACGCGTATTGATTCCTTCCGCCTCAAGTCCAGGCATGATGATCGCCCAAGCGATTTCCGGATCATCGAACGGTGCCCAACCGACATGGTTTGAGTTCAATGTCTTAATCGGTTCTCCGTTCGCATTTCGTTTCGCCTGACCATCTGCCCCTTCCGCGATTGCTTGAGCAGTTCCGGTTTTACCTGCAGCCGTCATACCGGTCTCCTGTAAAATGCGAGACGAACCGGACGCAGATTCAACCCCTTGACGATATCCTTCACGGACACGTTGAATGTATTCATCCTGGATATCGACTTTATTCAACGCATTCGGTTGGAACGTGCTCACGACTTGCTTATTGTTCTCATCAAGCGAACCCGGCTCAATGATTTCTTTCAGCAAGTGTGGTTGTACACGATAGCCACCGTTCGCCAATGCTGACGTATATTGCGCCAATTGAATCGGAGTATAAGAAATATACTGTCCGATCGACATATCCATTAGAAGCGTGACGCGGTCCGGGATGCTACGGAATCCGGTCGACTCAAACGGCAAGTCGATCCCTGTTTCGATTCCGAGACCGAATTGTTTATAGTAGTGTTCCATCGTTTCGAACGCCTGCGTGACATTTTCCCCGACAATTTGACCTGTCGAGTAATAATCAGCCAGACGCAAAGCAATTTGGAACATATAGATATTCGATGACATCGCGAGTGCATCTAAGTCGTTGATGTTCCCCATATTCCGGTAGGAAGCTTTCACTGACGAACCAATCCGAATCGGAGCATCATAAATATATTCTCCCGGTTTCACGACACCTTCTTCGAATCCATAGGCGACCGTCGCCCCTTTGATGGTTGATCCGATTTGGCTGGCGCGAAGAACCGTTCCGGTCGATACATCCTTGAATTCGTTCGTTTCCAAATCGAGTTCTTGTCCAGATAAGGCGAGCAATTCACCCGTTTGTGGATTCATGACGACAGCGAATGCTCGGTCGAAATGAGGACTTCCAGAGCGCCCTGCGCGAATCGCCTTTTTCAAGATCTCATCGATTTCTTTTTGGAACTCGATGTCGGTCGATAAGACGATGTCTTTCCCTGGATTCCCACTCACTCGTGTCGGTTCACCGACCGGCTCCCCTTTATACGTCGTGAACACATCATAGGCCGGCGTTCCCCGAAGGACGTCTTCATACTGTTGTTCCAAGTAGGAGGTACCAACCCGGTCGTTCAACCCGTAACCCTTCGCCTGATAAGATGCACGTTGTTCCGCCGGAATTTGACGATAACTTCCTAGGAAACTCTTGAACGTCTCATCATACGGATAATCCCGTTGATAGTAAGGTTCGACACTCACTCCAGGCAACTGCTCTAAGTTCTCTTCGATGACCGCCATCTCTTTCGGGCTTGCACCGATTTTGATGACCTGTGGGTCGAGTGCATAGCCACTCTCCATATTGTGTTTAATGGCGATGATTTCTTCTGTCGCATCATCAAACGTGATCTCTTCTTCGGTGATTGAATCAAGCAAGAGCCGGTCCACGTCTTGGTTAGACAATGCGGCTCGCTCCTCTTCCGATAATTCTTCCAATAACGCTTGAGTCCGTTCTTGCGCCAATTCCGGATTCGTTGCAATCCAGTAATCCTTTCGGTCTCGCTCCGTCATTTTACGGTCTTCTTTTGGAATGTCGACGATTTCCGCCAATTTTTTCGCGACGTCTAAACGTTCATCCGTCTTTGTCACTTGAGAGCGGCGATACATGACCGAGTAGTTTGAAATCGTATCCGCCAGCACTTGACCGTTCCGGTCGTAGATTTTACCTCGCGGCACTTCATATTTGATTTTACTCGACTCCGTTTTCTGTACTTCCCGAGCAATCAGTTCACCATTCACGATTTGTACGACACCCAATCGAAAAATGAGGGTCGCAAATAGAATGAAGACGATGAAAAATAGTAAATTTAAGCGTAACGGTAAGTGGTTTCGCCGTTTTTTCGGCACTTTTACCCGATTTTTTGCCAAGTCCGTTTACTCCCTCCACGTTCATTTCCTTCTATATTATAGAGGACAGGAATCCCTGTCGTTTTGTCCGAATTTCACTATATCATAATTTGTTTACAAATTAATGAAAACCACAAAAAAACCCGAGATTCGTATAAGAACCCCGGGTAAGACCAGTTTATTTTGCGTCAGCGTATAATTTCGCCACATAATCCCAATCGATGACATGGAAGAATGCGTTGATATAGTCAGGACGACGATTTTGGTAGTTCAAGTAGTACGCATGTTCCCATACATCAAGACCGAGGATTGGCGTAACACCTTCCATGATTGGTGAGTCTTGGTTTGGTGTAGACGTGACTTCGAGTTTCCCGTTCTTCACGACGAGCCAAGCCCATCCTGAACCGAAACGAGTCGTTGCAGCTTTCGTGAATTCGTCTTTGAACGCATCAAAGCTACCGAACGACTCATCGATTGCAGCAGCGAGATCGCCAGACGGTGTGCCGTTCTCATTTTTCTTCAAGAGCTTCCAGAAGAACGAGTGGTTCCAATGACCTCCACCGTTGTTGCGGACAGCTGTTTGAATGTCAGCAGGAAGCGAATCGATTTTTTGAAGCAAGTCTTCGAGTGAAGAGTACTCCACATCTTTTCCTTCGAGTGCATTGTTTACGTTTGTGACGTAAGTGTTGTGGTGTTTCGTGTGGTGGATTTCCATCGTGCGTGCATCAATGTGTGGTTCGAGTGCATCATATGCGTAATCAAGTTGTGGTAATTCAAATTTAGCCATTACTAAAATCCCCCTTAAAAGTGTTTTGAACAACGTTCGTCTTAAATGTAACAGATATGTGACGGTCGACTCAATTGTAATGCTTTATTCGACATCTTCTTCTGGCAATGCCCAAACTGAAATCGACCCCGCCGACACTTTAAATACCCCAAATCCCTCTTCATCAATCTCAATTCGATCATTCAATGTATTCGTTAAATCGACCCATGTTTCACCGGCACGTTCTTCCCCGACAAACATTCTCTTTTCAGATTCATCAGAAGTTGAAATGAGGACGGCACATCCGGAACGTTCGATTTCCTCCACACCTTTTCGTACCCACCCGATGACGTTTGCATCATCAAAGTAATCATCCTGCTCCCCGTACGCTTTCTCTCGGCGCGCATATAGGAGCGTATCAATGGCGAGCTTCATCCCATCAGTCGGGTGAGGACCGTCTATACCGTAGTAATCGCCATAGAAGACACATGGATAACCATCTTTACGAAGTAAGACAAGACCATAGGCGATTTGCTTGAACCAATCTTTCACCCATGACTCAAGCGCCTCCTCGGGTTGTGAATCGTGATTATCTACGAACGTCACGGAATGAAGCGGGTGTGACTGAACGAGCGTATCATCAAAAATGGTTCGCATGTCAAACGCGGCCCCTTCCTCCGAGGCTTGATGTAATTTGTAATGGAGCGGGACATCGAATAAATCGACATGGTAATCGATATTATCGAGAAATTCACGACAGGCATCAAGGTCAGATTTCCAAAACTCGCCGACAAAATAGAATTGGTCACCTTTCTCTTCCCGCATCGTCTGACTGAACTCTTTTACAAAGTCATAGTTGATGTGTTTAATGGCGTCAAGACGGAATCCATCACATTTCGTCTCCTCGATGAACCATTTCCCCCAATTCAACACTTCTTCACGCACATCGGGATGGTGGTAATCGATGTTCGCAAACATTAAATAGTCATAGACACCGAATTCATCGTCGACGTTATCATTCCATCTTTTGTTTTCTCCAACAATAAAGAAAATACCGGAACGATCAGTCGCCGCATCATAATCCGTTCCGTTAAAGTGCGTGAAGTCCCATTTGAATGAAGAGTATTTCCCATCACGAGCTTCGTAATCAAATTTTGTCCATCCCTCGATTTCGAACGCTTCATCTGAAAGGACTTTCGTACGGTCGTCGGGATCTACTTCTAACACTTCAAACTTCTCGGTCGCATCCGCCCCGGCTTTATGGTTCATGACGACATCCATATAAATCTGCATCCCGAGTTCTTGTTGGCAATAGGCTGTCGCTTCAAGTAGTTCTTTTTTCGTACCGTATTTCGTGGCAATCGATCCTTTTTGATCGAACTCACCCAAATCATATAAGTCATAGATTCCATAACCGGTATCTTGATCACTTTGCCCTTTTGTGACAGGTGGTAGCCAAAGTGCAGTGATTCCTGCTTTATTTAAGTCGGCTGCTCTCTCTTTTAGTCGCTTCCAATGCTTTTGATCTGCCTCGACATGCCATTCAAAAAATTGCATCATGGTGTGGTTTCGTTCCATTTTGTCCGCCTCATTTCATATTTTTCAAAAAACAAAATGCTAACGAGTATTTACCCAGCAATTTTAGATTGAAAACAAAAAAGCGACGTTCACATTGTGACGTCGCTTACGAATGGACCCTGTAGGACTTGAACCTACGACCGGACGGTTATGAGCCGTCTGCTCTAACCAGCTGAGCTAAGGGTCCTTATAAATAGCGGCGGAGGGAGTCGAACCCACGACCTCACGGGTATGAACCGTACGCTCTAGCCAGCTGAGCTACACCGCCATGTTGTTATACAGTAATAATATACTGAATATGTCTTGGAGTGTCAAGGAGTATTCCTTGCCGAATAAGAAAAAGCACCCCAAATTTCATTTGGAGTGCTTCTGATTTATACGGTTACTTCGTTTGCATCTTCAAGTGTGATTTCCGTGATGTTCATAGCATGGTCACCGATTCGCTCCAAGTTCGAGAGCATATCGACGAAGAACATACCTGCTTGTCCATCGCAAGCACCCGTGTTCAAACGAACGACGTGGTTCTTACGGAATTGACGCTCGAGCATGTCGAGTTTCGCTTCCATTTCAATGACTTTACGTGCTTCAATCATGTCGCCGCTCCCCAACGTTTGAAGAGATTTCTCTAATGTCGCACGTGTGAGGTCGTACATTTCAGTCAATTCTTTTTGTGCATCTGCCGAAAGCGTCACTTTCGTAGCTGTCTTATAATCAATCAACTCGATGATGTTCTCAACGTGATCACCGATTCGCTCGATATCGTTGATGGCATGCATGAGTGTTTTGTGTTCTTGAGATTCTTGTTCTGTCAAATCAACAGCAGCCAATTTCACGAGGTAATCTGTAATTTTCGCATTCAACGAGTTCAATGCTTCTTCGATATGTGCCGACTTTTCAGCGTGCTTCTTGTCGCCAGTCGTCAAATAGTTGCGTGCTTCATCGAGACCGAGTTTTGCGAAATCTCCCATGCGGATGACTTCGTATTTCGCTTGCTCGACTGCAATCGATGGTGACTGTTGAATGAAGATCGGGTCTAAATGTTGTGCTTTCGTATCGACGATTGAGTCTTCACCAGGAACCAACTTCGTCACGATCCAAGCAATCGTTCCGATGAACCAGAACTGGATGAAAGTGTTGACGACGTTGAACGTACCGTGTGCGAATGCGATTTGCATCTTATCTTCAATCGCCAAGAGTTCTGTGATCCAATAGATATAGTTTGTGAACGGAACTAACAAGATCATAAAGATTGTCGTACCGATCAAGTTAAAGATGACGTGTGCCGCTGCTGCACGACGTGCGGCAACTGATGCACCAATCGATGCCAAAATCGCTGTGATCGTTGTTCCGATGTTATCTCCGAACAATACCGGTAAAGCAGCACCTAAATCGATGGAACCACCAGCATATAGTTCTTGCAAGATTCCGATCGTCGCAGACGATGATTGAACAATCACGGTAAATACTGTACCAACGATAACACCGAGGAACGGGTTGTCACTCATTGATTGCGTCAAGTCGATGAAATATTCACTTGAACGAAGTGGTTTCATCCCACTTCCCATTAATTCAAGTCCATAGAACAACATCCCGAAGCCAAAGAAGATTTGACCAAGGTGTTGTAATTTTTCTTTTTTAAAGAAGAACAACAATACTGCACCGATTGCAATGATTGGAAGCGCATATGCACCAACATCGAATCCGATGATGAACGCCGTCACCGTCGTCCCGATGTTCGCCCCCATGATGACCCCGATTGCTTGACGGAGTGTCATGAACCCGGCGCTAACAAGTCCGACCGTAATGACGGTTGTACCTGAAGATGATTGAATCAATACAGTAACGATAATCCCGGCGAGTACCCCAAGGAATGGATTCGTTGTATACTTATCAAGGATGTCTCGCAGGCGATTCCCTGCAGACTTTTGGAGTCCGTCTCCCATCGATTTGATCCCGAAGAGGAAGATCCCTAGACCTCCAAAAAACATGAATAACATTTCTTGCAAATTGTATTCCACGATTTTTGTACTCCTTTTAATTAAGAATTGGTTGGATTTGCTTGGTTTTTAATGCCCTACTCATTATGCCTTCATCGGTAGTATCATGTAAACACGTTTAATGTAAAAGTTTTATTAAAACACTGTACCACTTCATGCATCTTATCGACTTCTGTAATACAACAGATTGGAGTTTTTAGTATGTTGTCCACTATTTTGACGTTCCTTCGGACAAGTCTTGTCCCATCTAAGCAAGTATTGCGTCTTCGTTTAGCCCCGCTCCATGCCTATATGGGAGCCACTCTCGTGTTGACGCTTCTGATCACTGTCTTGGACTTTATTGTGATTCGTCCTGATTTTTTCGTTCCGATGTGGCTATTCTTACACGGATTCGCCATTTTCTTTTTCTATTTACTTTGGGTCGCCATCATGGCTTTATATGTTCAGTTGGTTACAAAAGTCTACTCGAAAAACATGTGGGCCTACCGTCAAGCTTGGCCATATGCCGTGGCGATGACATTCGTCCCTACCGTTATATTAGTGGTGTTGTACCACATGAACCCGTCTCTTATATGGATTGGTTTCATCATTGGACTCGGATATATCACCTACCCTTTAACGAAAGTGCCAAAAAAAAAATAACGACAAGCGTCTTCGTAAACGCTTGTCGTTATTTTTATGCCGGAGAAAGTTCCTCGAGCGTCTGATTCAGTGCTTCACTTTGGTCACTCAAGTCAGTACCTGCAGACTGTAAGGCAGACTGCACATTGGACCATCGTTCGACACCGTCGTTCAGCTCGAATAACTTTCGTTCGAGTAACGAACTGATTTCTCGCAACCGCTCATTCGATTCGATTAATTGCAAGAGCTGTCTCCCCGTATGTGACGTTTGATCCGAGATGGACTGAAACTCATCTAACTGAACTTTGATTTCATGATCGATTGTTCCGATTCCTATCTCTACTCGATAAACAGCATCTTTTAATAGATGCACTTCTTTGATAAAGTCATTGACTTCAAACAACAGGTCCTTTCGTTCTTCGTTCAATGCTTCGATTGCATCTACCGCGAGAAGTGTCGCTTCATTCGTCATTTTTGCTAACTTCCCAACTTCATTGGCAACAACAGCAAATCCTTTACCATGTTCTCCTGCGCGGGCTGCCTCAATCGATGCGTTAAGCGACAACATCTTCGTAGCTGTCGACACCGATAGGATACTCTTTAGCGCCTCATCCGCTTTTGAAGAGTTCGACTCACTCTCTTCAAGCTTTTGTTGAATACTCTCCACTTGTTGCTCAACATAATCACTCGCCTCTTTCACAGAATAGAACGTTTCAAGTTCTTCATGTAATATGGATTTCAGTCGATTGCCACGGTCGTCCACACTCGAAATTTGATGTTCCAGCATTTCGATTTGTTGTGTCACTTCTCTCATTTTGAATGTAGAATCGCTTGTCACCGAC
Organism: Exiguobacterium sp. s132; assembly: GCF_018617235.1. GTDB lineage: Bacteria > Bacillota > Bacilli > Exiguobacteriales > Exiguobacteriaceae > Exiguobacterium > Exiguobacterium profundum. The sequence goes on from NZ_JACSJU010000001.1 coordinate 1,093,915, forward strand.
TGATATGAATGACTCGTATGTTCTACCGTAACCGCAACTTCACGGAATTGTTCAACCTGATGATGGCTGTTCATCAGTTCTTGTTGGAAGATTGGAAGACTTTGATGAAATGCACTCGCTGTCTTCCCCATCATATCCATGGACTGATTCCATAATTGAATGAACGTGTTGAACTCGGTTTCGAGTATATGGATTTCTTTGGATTTCGCTCCAAGTGCCACGTCATCGAAACGACGCGTTTCAACGGCACGGCGCAATGAATGGGCCAATACACTCAACGGTTTGACTTCACGATGAATCAATCGCGAAAAGAGGATGGCCATCCCAATCATCGCAATGAATAAAATGAACGTGATATATTTTCGCAGTTCAGTCATTGGACCAAGCGCAGATTCTTTCGTGACAACGAGAACGTAATCTGCTTTTAGCTCAGGGATCGAGACCGATGCCATTAGTAAACCATCTGTCTCTTCTACTTCAGATGTTGTCGTTTGTGAAACTTTCCCTACAATCTGCTCTGTTTTCATTCCTTTTGACCCACTCAATTGCTCAACAGACTCTCCACGTACTAAAAATTGCGCTGCTTCAAAATCATCTCCCGATAGAATAGAAGCTTGTTGCATATAAGTAGATTTTAATGACCGGTTGAGTTGCTTCTCGTTTGCTACATATGCACTGTACGACGTCTTCACCGATTCTCGCATGACCGTAACTTCTCGCATAAGGCGCTGCTCGATTTCTGCGGACAATAGTTGTTCAGACTTTAGGGCGAACCAGCTAAACGTCACGATAAAGACAAGTAATATGATTGGCATGAGCGTCCATTGGAGGCGGTGCCCTATTTTAAAATGACGATTTAGTCGAGCGTTTCGTCCCGTACCCTTCATTTGATTGCGCTTGAAATTCATCTTCACGTTAAGCCACCTCTTTTTCTAATCTCGCCTATATATCGGTCTTGAGACGGTGGAAAATTATGAAGTAGATGTTAAGATAGCGTTAGAGTTTGTAAAGAGCACACATCCGTCACGCATCCTAGATGCTTTTTCACATTCTTTTCGTTATGATAATGAAGAAACCTTATCATCTTAAATCGATTGGATTCTTTCCAAAAGAAGGAGATTACGTATATGTCAGAAATTTTGCATCGTTCATTAACACGTCCGGTCCGCGTCGGTAACTTGATTATCGGAGGATCGAACGAAGTCATTATTCAATCTATGACCACTACGAAAACGCATGACGTCGAGGCAACAGTCGCCGAAATCAAGCGTCTTGAGGAAGCTGGTTGCCAAGTCGTTCGCGTGGCTTGTCCAGACGAACGTGCAGCTGACGCACTTGCAGAAATTAAGAGCCGCATCAATATCCCGCTCGTCGTCGACATCCACTTCGACTACAAGCTTGCTTTAAAAGCCATTGAAAGTGGCGTCGATAAAATCCGGATTAACCCGGGTAACATCGGTCGTCGTGAGAAAGTAGAGGCCGTCGTCAATGCGGCGAAAGCAAAAGGGATTCCAATTCGAATCGGTGTCAACGCCGGCTCATTAGAAAAACAATTCCTTGAAAAGTATGGATATCCGACCGCGCAAGGTATGGTCGAGAGTGCGATGCACCACGTGAAGATTCTCGAGGATCTCGGCTTCTATAACACGATCATCTCGCTCAAAGCTTCAGACGTAAACCTTGCACTCGAAGCCTACACACTCGCTGCGAAGACGTTTGATTATCCTCTTCACGTCGGCATCACAGAGTCAGGTCCACTCTTCTCCGGTTCACTTAAATCGGCTGCAGGACTCGGTGCGATTCTCTCTCTTGGAATCGGTTCAACAGTTCGAGTTTCACTTTCAGACGACCCGGTTGAGGAAGTAAAAGTTGCGAAAGAAGTGCTCAAGTCATTTGGACTTGCAGCAAATGCCGCGACTTTGATCTCTTGTCCAACATGTGGACGAATTGAAATCGATTTGATTTCGATTGCAAAAGAGGTAGAAGAATACATCCAAAACATCAACGTCAACATTAAAGTTGCCGTTCTCGGATGTGCGGTAAACGGTCCTGGTGAGGCTCGTGAAGCGGACATCGGAATCGCAGGCGCACGTAATGAAGGACTTCTCTTCCGTCACGGAAAGATCATCCGTAAAGTGCCTGAGGCGACGATGGTCGAAGAATTGAAAAAAGAAATCGATGCGATCGCTGCTGAAAAAATGGCGGAACGTGAGCGCGAAGAACAAGAGCTCGCAAACCAATCAAATTAATGAATCTCATGCCCGTACGGTTGCAACCGTACGGGTTTTTGATAGAATAGAGGGCATGTGAGGAGGAGTGATGAGATGCGAATCGGCATTGATTTGGATGGAACCGTTACAGATCCTAAAAGTTGTTTTATATATATGAATGAATCACTCGGCTATTCGATTGACTATCATCGTGCGACCGAGTACGAGTTGCACACGTATACGACGATGGAGCAACATGAATTTTGGAAGTTTATGATTGAAGAGGGGCATGAAGAAGCGATTTACCGTCGTTCACTTCCGCACTCTGATGTGTTGGATGTGTTATGGGAATTAAAGCAGCAACATCACCTGCATTACGTCACCGCCCGAAGTGAGGCGGTTCGACCGGTTACCGAAGAATGGATCAAACAGCATCGTTTGCCCCTTGATTCGTTGGTCATGACCGGTTCTCACGATAAAATCAATGTCGTCAAAGACTTGTCACTCGAACTGTTTATGGAAGACCGGTATGAGAATGCCATCTCGATTCATGAAGAAACGTCAATTCCAGTACTCCTATTCGACGCACCCTATAATCGTAAGACGTTACCTGAAGGCGTAACTCGCATTTCGACATGGCGTGAGGCGTATCACCATGTCGCGCAATTGGAGAAACAAATCGTTCTACAGCAACGTTAAAAGGCAAGCCCGACACAATCGGGCTTGCCTTTTAAATTCGTCCGAGCTCTTCGATTATATCGCTTGCGAGTACACTTGCGGGGTGTATACTCTGGCTAATCGACTTGGCAGCGAGCGCATGCCATAGCACCGCTTGCTCGTTCGGTGCCGAAGGCTTTTTTCTTCTAGCCCATAGCGCAAGTAGGATTCCGGTCAACACGTCCCCACTTCCACCTTTCGCTAACGCCGATGCTTCAACGGTATTGACGGCACCTGTTCCGTCAGGTGTAACGATGATCGTATACGTTCCTTTTAAAATCAAATGGACTCGGTGTTGCTTCGCGAACTCACAAGCGATGGAAAACCGATCTGCCTCGATCTCTTCAACCGATTTTCCGGTCAATCTTGAAAATTCACCTGGATGCGGTGTCAGCGTAAGCGGCCCCCGGGTTTCCAATCGTTTCGTCGATAGTGCCCCAGCGTCCAAGATGACAGGACAAGACTGCTGTTTTGCGTATTGCCAAATGAGATTCAACGCTTCCCCTTCGACCATACCGGGACCGATGGCAAGTGCATCGTACGGTTGTTCCACCACATCGGTGTGTTGCTGATACATCGCCTCAGGCAGTGTTGAGATAAGCGGGATCGCTTCACGTGGAATGGAGAGACGTAATAAGCCGATACCAGAACGAGTTGCAGCACGACCACCCAAGAATGGCGCACCGAGAAAATGACGACTCCCCCCGATAAGCATCCCGTGTCCATATGTCGTCTTATGACTGAATTGGTCGCGCTCCAAAAGAGATCGATCGAAATCAGTTTCGGTCAACACCTTCCAATCGGATGTATGTCGGAGTCCGATATCAATCCGTTCCACTTTGCCATAGAATGGAGCAGTCCGATTTAAGAATGTCGAACGTTTGAAACCGTGTAACGAATACGTATACGTCGCCCGTATCGCTATATTATCAAAGTCTCGAGCATGATCACTCGGTATGCCTGATGGTACATCAATCGAAATGACAGGCGTCGATTGACGATTCACCCATTCAATCACTTCCCGCGCTTGACCAGTCACGGGACCGGACAACCCAACGCCAAACAAGGCATCAATGATGATATCTGTTTGGATTGGCCGTTCCACAAGGCGAAGGAATGAAGATGCATAGGAAGCATGGATTGCAGCCGCCTCCGTTTGACTTTTCCCTAACGGTGACCACACGCTGACCTCATGCCCTTTCATAGCAATCTCTCGAGCTACGACCCAACCGTCCCCACCGTTGTTGCCTGTGCCACAAATCACCAAAATGGTAGACTGCGAATCGATTCGAATGTGAGGCACAATCGCCGAGGCCGCTCGCTCCATCAACACCTCTTCGGGCATCCCATTTTGAATCGCTGTGCGATCGATCTGCTTAATCTCAGCAGCTGTATAGATCATCTAACCTCCCCCTTCGATACAAAAAAGGGATTGAATCAAATCAATCCCTTTTGCTTACATTCTTTACAATACCCATATATCTCAAATTTATGATCGACCACTTCAAATTCAGGGTCGAGCGCCTCTACAAAGCGCATCGGACATAAATCGAGCAGTTTCGTCTTTCCACAGCTCCGACAAATCAAATGATGATGGTGATGTGCCGCACTGCAGGTGACTCGAAAGGATTTCTCACCATCGAGTTCCGTCGCTTCAAGTAATCCTTCCTCCGCAAACGACTTCAAATTTCGATACACCGTATCAAAACTCATCGTCGGATGTTTGTCTCGCATGTACTCGAGTACTTCCTTCGCACTGATATATCGGTCTTCTTCAGAGAGATAAGCATACATTTCAAGACGTTTCGGCGTCACTTTTAAAGAAGATGCACGAAGACGATTCAATTGTTCAGTCTCATTCATGTTGTACCTCCTTTTTCTTAAAACTCATGACTTTCTCGAACGCCATGACGGCTGCTAAAATACCGACTGCTATCAATACGATAACACCGCCCGGAGCGACATCGAGATCATACGCAAGGACAAGTCCACCGATTGTCGCGACCTCTCCGAAGATGATGGACCACATAATGGTCTGTTTGAAACTCGAAGTAAAGCGTAGCGCCGCTGCGACGGGTAACGTAATCAAACTAGATACGAGAAGTGTTCCAACAATTCGCATGCTGACGGCAATCACAAGCGCTACAATGAACATGAATAAAAGGTGAAGCATCGTACTCGGTAATCCTGACACTTTTGCCTGTTCTTCATCAAATGACAAGAACAGCAACTGCTTATAGAAAATAAGAATCACAAAGGCCGTCAAGACGGCTACACTGACAATCAATGTGATGTCCGATTGACTCACAGCTGAAATCGATCCAAACAAGAGTGTGGACAAGTCGACCGAGAATCCTCGTGATAGCGAGATAAAGATGGCACTAAGTCCCATTCCTGCGGACATCATAATCGGAATGGATAGTTCCTGGAAGTGCACATATTTACCTCGAAGCCAATTGAGTCCTAACGCAGCCAATACAGAGATGAGCGTTCCCATATACAGTGGGTTCAGGTCAGCGAATAGAGCGATATATTGTCCGAGAAATAAACTGAACGAAATTCCGGCAAGCGTCATGTGTGACAATGCATCGGCAATCAAGCTCATCCGTCTCACTACAATGAATGAACCGATGAGCGGTGCGGTAAACCCGATCACAAGTGCTGCAATGAACGCATAACGTAAAAAACTATATGTCCAAAGATCTGTGATCATGTCGTTCCCTCGTGAACAAGAACTTTGACAGGATAAGGTTTGATGGACGATGCGAGTTCTCCGAGCTCGCTATATTCTCTCAGTCCACAATTGCATGCTAATCGTCCGCGGTCGAGATGGACGACTTTCGTGACAAGATCGGTCACCACGTTTAAATCGTGGGTGACGAGGACGAACGTACAAGTCGTATGTTCACGAAGCATATGCAAGACTTCATAAAAATCTTGTAAGTGTTTTTGGTCCACGCCGACGGTCGGCTCATCGAGAATCAATAGATCAGGCTGGTTGACCATCGCCCGAGCGATAAAAACACGCTGTTGTTGCCCACCGGACAGATCTCCAATTTTCCGATGACGAAACTGCCACATGTTGACCGTTTGTAACGCATTTTGAATCGCTGCCTGGTCTTCCATTTTTAAACGTTTGAATAAACCGAGACGTCCATATCTGCCCATCGCAACAACTTCTTCGACGGTAACCGGGAATCCCGAGTTAAAGGAAGCCGCTTTTTGGGAAACGTAACTGATACGAGACTTGTCTTTAAACTGCGAAATGGGCTTGCCGAACAATTCGACCGACCCTTGTTGCGGGTTCAGTAATCCAAGAATGGTTCGAATCAAAGTCGACTTCCCAGAACCGTTTTCTCCAACGATTGCGACAAAGTCCCCTTGTCGAATATCAATCGATACGTTTTGTAAGGCTGGTGTCCCATCATAGAAGTAAGACACCTCGTTTAATTTGACGACAGATGTAGTCATCTAATCCCTTCTCTCATATGTTAAATCGTAATCATTTCTACTTTCTAGGCGTTTGTATTATACAGAATATCACGCATACCTTCAAGCAAGACCGGTTTCATCTAGCCAAATGGTGAACTACTCGCCACTTATCTGTTTCACAAATTGAAGTGGGAGCTTCTTGGGAAGACCGTACTTTTACTAGCCACGGTTATGGACCAAGCTCGTCGGGCAGTCCCTGCCCTGAAGGATTTGTCAGTCAGCCAACATCAATAGGTTGATGCTCGCGTTGATGTCACGGTCATGATTCGCGCCACAGGCACACGTCCATTCACGGACATCCATCGCCTTCTTCTCGCCTTTCACGCCACAAGAAGAACAGATCTGCGTCGATGCGAACCAGGGGTCCGCCTTAATGAGCGTCCGTCCGTAGAAGTTTGATTTGTACTCGAGTTGACGGACGAACTCGTACCAACTGACATCTGCAATCGCTTTGGCGACCTTGTGGTTCTTCATCATGTTGTTCGACTTCAATGTCTCCACGACGATGACTTGGTTCTCGTCAACGATCCGTCTCGACAGCTTGTGAAGGAAGTCCTTACGTTGATTCGTGATCTTTTCGTGTTTCTTAGCCAAAAGTAATTTGGCTTTTTCACGATTCTTGCTCCCGATCTTCTTGCATGACAAAGCGCGCTGCGCCTTCTTGACCTTCGCTTCGGATTTTCGGAGAAAGCGAGGGTTGTCGACCTTCTCGGAGACCATCGCATCGTTCGTCATGACGGCGAAGTGTCCTATACCGAGATCGATCCCGACCTTGTTCTCGGCTGGAATCCATGGTTCATCGTCCTGTTCGACGAGGATGGAGATGAAGAACTTACCCGTCCTCGTCATCGAGACCGTCGCCGACCGGATGACGCCCTCGAACGGACGATGTTGTGTGAACCGCACGAACCCGACCTTCGGCAGCCGAACCTTGCCCGCCTCGATGCGGATCGTTCCGTGCTGGTTGTTCGTCGTGTAGGAGGCGCGTGAACGTCGTCTCGATTTGAAGTTCGGGAAGCCGCCCGTCCCGGCGAAGAACTTCGCGAACGCGGTGTCGAGGTTCAGCTTCGCGTTCGCTAGCGCGAGGCTGTCCGCCTCGGCGAGGAACGGGAACAGGGGCTTGAAGGAGGCGGGTGTCGCCGGTTTCCGTCTCGTTCCGTTCCCCGCTTTCGCCTCCTCGCGGATGGCGATGCGGTCCTCGAGCAGCTTGTTGTAGATGAACCGGGCGCAGCCGATCGTCTTAATCAGGAACTCGGCCTGTGCCGGCGTCGGGTGGAGCCTGTATTTATAGCCTTTCAGCATGTCCGTCCCTCCTCCCTCCAGCAGATCGTGATATGTTCTCCTCATCCGATACCGCGGAGGGAGAGGGAGAATCTGACGTAATCACGAACTTTTGTTCGTCATATCTGTCACAAGGGAAAAAAGTTTTGGACCGGGCGATTCATCACCCGCCTACGCCGGGCTTCGCCCCGAGACGCTTAGAGGAGGGAGAATTCTCGCCTGATTTTGTTAAAATTAACGTAAATCGTATGTTCGTTCAAAACCTTGTCGATTACACTAGTATTATGAAGGGGATGGTTTTATGGAAAAGAAACTGGCAGTTATTGATATCGGATCCAACTCGATTCGAAACGTCATCTTCGAAGTGAACGAGGAAGGACAATACTTCGAACGGTTAAATGTGAAAGAAGTCGCGCGATTGTCCAGCCATATTAGTGATGCGAATGAAATGACTGAAGAAGGAATCGCTTCACTCATCGATACGTTACGTCACTTTAAAGAGTTAAACGACCATCATCACGTTACTGATGTGCTCCCAGTAGCGACAGCAGCCATTCGAAACGCAAATAACTCAGATGAGATTTTGCAGAATGTCAAACAATCTACTGGGATGACCATCCGCCTGTTGAGCGATTACGAAGAAGCATTTTACGGATATTCGGCCATCGTCAACTCTACCTATGTGGAAGATGGATATTCTGTCGATATTGGTGGGGGATCAATGGAAGTCACATATTTTCAGAACCGCGAACTCGTCTTCTATCATAGTTTCCCTTTCGGTGCCGTGACGTTAACGAAAGAATTCATGAAAGATGAGACGATGACGAAAGACGAGCGGAAAGCGTTGACCGCATACTTAAAGAAGGCATTCAAGGAAATTGAATGGCTCGAACCACACGGTGTCCCTCTTGTCGGTGTCGGCGGGACGGCTCGTAACTTAGTCCGGGTCGAACAGACCATATCGAACTTCCCGCTTGAAGGAATCCATCAGTATACGATTTCTGCTGAACAATTGGAGGACGTCATAGATGAACTCGTCGGAATGTCGAGCAAACAACTCGGACGTTTGGATGGGCTGTCAAAAGACCGGGTCGACATCATCGCGCCTGCCGTGACAGCAATCGGCGAACTCGCTAAATATTTGAAAGTACCTGAGTTCACGATGAGTAACAATGGACTCCGTGAAGGTCTCTTCTATGAAAACTATTTACATGAGCATGATAAAGTTCGTTTTGCCGATGTGAAAGAAGAAAGTTTTCGTCATTTTGAAAAACAATACGACGTGAACCCGACTCGTCATCAACATCTCATCCGATTGGCTAGACAGTTGTATACCGGATTAATTGAAGTGAAGGCGATTAAACCGAAACCATTTGAGCCTGGTCTTCTTGAAGGTGCCTGCCGCCTTGCCTATGTCGGTGAATATATCGATCACAACAATAAAAGTGACCACACGTTCCATCTGATTACCACAAACGATTTCAAAGGACTAAACAACGAGGATCGACTCGCTCTTGCCCTCGTCACATCCTTCAAATCAAAACGAGTATTGGAACAACATATCGAGGCTTTCCCGAAATGGTTTGATCAAAAGTTATTGAAGAGTTTGGAGCTACTCGGGTCGATTGTGAAACTCGTCGATGCCCTCGACTTGACGGAGCGTCAGATCGTGACGGACATCCATGTTGCTAGTACAAAGGACGGTCTCACACTTACGCTAGATACGAATGGTTCTGCACGTTTTGAGTTGCAGCGAAGCACTCGCCATAAAAAGCATTTAGAACGCGCAATTGATCAATCGATTGAGATTGTCTTGAGCGAGGAGGAGTAACCATGTCCGAATATACGAATGAACATTTTAACAACCGTGAACTCAGCTGGCTCGACTTTAACGAGCGTGTCCTCGAGGAGGCGATGGATGAACGAAATCCATTGATGGAACGATTGAAATTTTTGGCGATTTTCAGTTCTAACCTTGATGAATTTTATATGGTACGAGTCGGTGGATTGAAAGATGAGGTCCTCGCCGGGTTCAATCGTCCGGAAGATAAGACGGGCCTCACTCCAAAACAGCAGATCAAGTCCATTTCGATGCGAGCGCAAGAACTCGTCGAGACACAATATGCGACATATAAAAAAATCACGAAACAGCTATCGAATCAGCACGTTCGCTTCTTACGGACGAAACATTTGAACAAGACCCAACAAGACTTCGTGAAAGAGTACTTTCGAACGCACGTATTCCCTGTCCTGACACCGATTGCAGTCGATGCCTATCGTCCGTTCCCAATGCTCTTATCCAAGTCACTGAACATTGCTGTCGAGATTGCCTCGAATGGCGAAGGAAAAAAACGACTCGCCCTCGTTCAAGTGCCATCCGTTCTTCCGCGGTATCTGGAACTACCTACTGATGATGAAGAACATACCGATTTGATTTTACTTGAGGATTTGATCATTCAATTCATCGACTCACTCTTCAAAGGATTTGTCGTCGAGTCCACGATGCCATTCCGAATTACGCGGAACGCGGACATGCCGTTTCACGAAGAGGGCAGTCGTGACGTCTTGAAACAAATTGAGAAAGAATTGAAGAAGAGAAGATATGGGGTTGCCATCCGACTCGAGGTACAGCAACGATCGTTACGAAAAGAACTTTTGTTCATGCTACAAGACGTCCTTGACTTACATGACCGGGATATCTTTATTGTCGACGGTCCGATCGACTTGACCTTCCTGTTTGGGATCTACAATCAGATCGGGATGGAATATGATGACATGATCAATGAAACGTTGATCCCATTTATCCCAGAAGGTCTTGAATCGGGCAAAGATTTATTCCAAAGTATCGCTAAACAGGATTATCTGCTCCATCACCCGTATCATTCATTCGATCCAATCGTCCGTTTTATCGTTCAAGCCGCCAAAGACCCGAACGTCTTGGCAATCAAGCAGACACTCTATCGCGTCTCCGGGGACTCTCCCATCATCAAAGCCTTGACTGATGCAGCCGAGAGCGGAAAACAAGTCACTGTCCTCGTCGAACTAAAAGCACGTTTTGATGAAGAAAAAAACATTCAATGGGCGAAGCAACTTGAGAAAGCCGGAGCTCACGTCATCTACGGCTATAAAGAACTGAAGACACACTCAAAAATCACCCTCGTCGTTCGCATTCTAGAAGGTGGTGTGTTGCAACGGTTCATTCATCTTGGTACCGGTAACTATAACGATTCGACCGCCAAGCTATACACAGACATTGGGCTCCTCACGACAAATGAAGAACTCGCTGAAGATGCAACGAACTTTTTCAACTGGTTATCCGGTTATGGGGAACGACCATCTTGGCATCAGTTCGAGACGTCGCCTGACGACATGAAAGACTTCTTCTTGAATAAAATCGATGATGAGATCAAACTGCATGAAAAGTACGGCAACGGTCGCATCGTCGCTAAGATGAACTCGATCACGGACCGGGCCATCATCACAAAATTGTATGATGCTTCGTCCGCGGGAGTGAAAATCGATTTGATTGTCCGAGGCATTTGTTGCTTACGACCGGGAATTAAAGGGGTCTCTGAAAACATCAAGGTCATCTCGATCATCGACCGATATCTCGAACATTCCCGAATCTTTTATTTTTACCAAAATGGAAAAGAAGACTTGTACTGTTCCTCTGCGGACTGGATGACACGAAATATGAAAAAACGGATCGAGATACTCTTCCCTATCTTGAACGCATCACATAAAACATACATCAAAGATATGATGGCCCTTCAACTCGTCGATAATGTGAAAGCAAGAAGACAACGTTCTGACGGTCGCTATGTATACGTGAAACGAGAGACCAACGAGGAAGAGATTCAATCTCAAATTATCATCCATCAATATACGGGTGGTCGATGGAACAACATACCTAGCGTATTCGAACGAGAACCGTCAAATTGGGCGGAACGCGAAGTGCTCCGCCTTCGGGCCGAGAACGAGAAAATGACAGATGACTGATGTTAGACTTCTCAAATAAGAAAACTCGTTGTATAATAAATTCGATTCAGTTATTATGAAGCGCTTTCATTTAGAGACGGAGGAATTATTTATGCAGGAGATTTTATTATCATTACTCGCCGGCTTGATTTGTGGTGCCATCTTCACCGCACTCAAACTGCCACTGCCTGCCCCACCGGTATTGCCAGGAGTTGTTGGGATTTTCGGGGTATTCCTCGGAATGAAGGTTTATCAATTTGCTGTAGCGAACTGGCCATTCTAATAAAAGATGCCCTCGAAAAAGGGCATCTTTTATTATTTAGTCTAATGTATGAATGGCTTTATGACAGGTCGGACAAACCCAGATGCCACGTTCCTCTGTCAAGTGATACTCAATCAAGTGATACGCCTCTTGCCCAAAGCGTTCAGCTAGGTCTTCATGACAGTTCGCACAAGTCGTCACGTTCGACTTTGGTGCTAGAAGTTTTTCTCGAAACAAGTGCGCCTCATATGACGCTTTCGTCCATTTAGACGATGGTACATGATAGCCGTCATTCCATTTTGTTCGAATCGACTCGTACGGTTCATCCCCCTCATACATTCCCACTTGCAAGAGCGGATGATGAAAATGAAGTTGTAACAGGTCGACTAAGGAATACAGCGCTATCCCTTCCTGTTTCTCTCCGAGCCAATACGGATCGTCTGGTCGCTCAATCGTCTCTTCAAGTAACACCTCTGCTTCCGCCACGATGCCATGCCCCATCACTTCGATAAATGCTGTCGGTGTCGTCACGGACCCCTTTACATAAACCGGACTTTGTTCAAGAAAATAAGTCGGGAATGCGTTCCAGACATCATATCGCTTTGGATCGACTTGTAGGACGTTCATCGCTTATTGATGAGCGAGCGTGAATCGTTCACGCCACTCGGCATCAAATTGATTGGCACGGAACATTTCAATCTCTTGTTTATATGGAGCGACTTTTGTTTTTTCGCTAATCGGGATATATGGCGTTTCTAGAATTTTCGGTAGATGCGCAAATGCCTCGTGATGAATGACACGATTCAATGTATCAAACCCGATCTCTCCGTAGCCAATGTTTTCATGACGGTCTTTTTTTGCACCGCGCACATTCTTCGAATCATTTACATGAATCACTCCGAGACGGTCGAGTCCGACGATGCGATCGAATTGTTCAATGACGCCGTCTAAGTCACCGACTAAGTCATATCCTGCATCATGGACGTGACACGTATCAAAGCAAACTGAGACTCGATCATTGTGCGTCACGCCATCAATGATGGTCGCAAGCTCTTCAAACGTCTTACCAAGTTCGCTTCCCTTCCCTGCCATCGTCTCAAGCGCAATCTTCACTTTTTCATCACCCGTCAACACTTCATTCAATCCTTCGATGATTCGAGCGAGACCGACTTCTTCTCCCGCTCCGACATGAGCGCCTGGGTGAAGAACGACGTGACGAGCCACTTGGAGTGCTTCTGCCCGTTTTAATTCCTGAGTCAAGAATGAAACAGCCAATTCAAACGTCTCTGGTTTCGTCGTATTCCCGAGATTGATGATATATGGTGCGTGAACAACAATCTCTTCGATGTCATGTGCGGCCATATGTTTGAGTGCTGCCTCAATATTTAAATCTTCAATGGGTTTACGGCGTGTGTTTTGGGGCGCACCTGTATACACCATCATCGTATTCGCCCCGTAAGAGACAGCCTCTTCACTCCCTGCTAACAACATCTTTTTACCTGATACCGAAACGTGTGAACCTATTTTTAACATCCTCATCTTCCCTTCATCATCTTCTCTCTCTAGTGTACACAAAAAGAAGAACCGACTCCAAGAAGTCGATTCTCCCAAACATTATCGTTTATTTTTCTTACGTGCTGCACGGCGATCCGAGCGTTGCTGTTGCATATGCTCACGTGATGCCGTCTCTTTCAACTTATACTTGAATTTCTTCTTATAGCCAGGCTTGACTTTCTTCTTCGCCTTCTTGATTTCACCGGCCATCCGACTATGAGCCGTGTGTGAGACCTTCATCTTACGGTCTGTTTGGCGACGACGACGTGTCTTGATCGGTTGAATCGAACCGTTGCGCAAGTCCACATGAGTGAATTCGAACCCACGTTCTTCAAGTCTGTTGATCGGTCCATTCTCATGGTCCTCATATAGTGTGTACGCCTCACCTGACGCGCCCGCACGTCCCGTACGACCGACACGGTGCGTATAGAAATCAAGATCTTTCGGAATCCCATGGTTGATGACGTGAGAGACTCCTGAAATATCGATACCGCGAGCCGCCAAATCCGTGGCAATCACGTATTGGTATTTCGCGTCGTTAATATCTTTAATCGCCTGTTTACGGCGACGTGCCTGCATATCTCCGTGCAATGTACCGACGTTAAGTCCAGCCTCACGGAACGATGTCTCTAACTCATCCGCTTCTTGCTTTGTGTTTGTGAAGACGAGACAAACGAATGGATTGATTGCTTTCGCAATCTCGACAGTCAATTCTTTACGGTCACGGTGACGAACGGGGATCACGTGGTGCTTGATTTTTGGTGCGACGCGATGCTCGGGGCTCGCCTCTGCAAAGCGTGGGTCATGAAGGTATTTCTTCAAGAACGGTTCAAGGTTCTCAGGAATCGTCGCTGAGAAGACCATCGTTTGCAGTTTTTCAGGAAGCGCCTGTGCGATGCGGTCGACCTCGGGCAAGAATCCCATATCGAGCATTTGATCGGCTTCATCGACGACAAAGTGTGTCACTTTGTGCGGGAATAACGCCTGTGCTTTCATGAGATCAAGGATTCGTCCCGGTGTCCCGATGATTAACTGTGGCGGATTTTTCATCTTATCGATCTGACGTTCGCGGTCTGTCCCTCCGACAATCAAACTCGATTTGATGTAATCTGGGTTTTTAATAAGAATCGATTTCAATTCTTCATGAATCTGCCAAGCGAGTTCGCGTGTCGGTGCGACGACGATTGCTTGAACTGAAGCATCTTCTGGATTGATCGCTTCAACGATCGGTAACAAGAACGCAAGTGTTTTACCCGTTCCTGTCTGTGATTTTCCAATAATATCTCGACCATTCAAGGCAGCCGGAATAATCCGGGCTTGTATATCGGTCGGTTTCGTAATGCGCTTTTCTGTTAACGCATCAACCATAAACGGTAGCAATTTGAACTGTTGGAAGCTGTTCAATCGATACACCTCCTGTTTCTTTCCACTTTTCCTAGCATAGCGGAATCAAATGATTTGTCAATCAATCTTTTGCCACACCTTCATATAAATAACTCGATGAATAATAGTGTTTGGCAATTTTCTTTCCATTTAAATGTTGTTCGAGTGCTTTGAAGCCGACTTCCATCATCTCGTTCGGTGACTGCACGACAGTGGCATTGACCTTCCCATTTTGAATGAGCGGATAGATATCTGAAATCCCGTCGACCGACACGATCGTCTTGTCCGTCAAACCATGACTTTCTAAAGCCCGGACGACACCAAACGTATTATCATCATTATGTGAAAAGATTGCATCAAACGGAATCTCTTCTTCTAACCAACGTGACATCTCGATTTCAGCTTGGAATGTGTCATAGTTCCCGGTGATGGATGCAATGA
Organism: Exiguobacterium sp. s132; assembly: GCF_018617235.1. GTDB lineage: Bacteria > Bacillota > Bacilli > Exiguobacteriales > Exiguobacteriaceae > Exiguobacterium > Exiguobacterium profundum. The sequence goes on from NZ_JACSJU010000001.1 coordinate 1,109,233, forward strand.
TCTGAAAATCGTCGCCATGTTGCTTTTCGTACTCTCGGATACCAAGACTTCGGTCCATCGTGGAGCGAACTTTCGGCGTCCCCCTCACTTCGACCACGCGAATCGGACGTTCGAGCTCACTATACTTGGCAGCAATTTGTTCGGCCGCCATCCGACCGATGTCGACATTGTCGGATACGACAGATGTGAGCACACTCGGATGATCAATCATACGGTCAATCGCAATAATCGGGATGTTTTTTCGTTTTGCGCGTTCTAATGAGGGTTGAATGAACGTGTCATCGAGAGTCGTCAAAAAGATGGCCTCGACACCCCGGTCAATCAATGAATCTAGTTTTTCTTTTTCAAGGACACGCGAGTCTTCACTCGTGGTCGGAATCGGGATGAACCCTTTTTGGTTTGCTGTATGCACGAACGAGTCCAGTAGTTTATTCGCATGCTCATGTTTATCACTGACAAACACGAATCCGACTTCTTTTTCATTCGTTTTTTGCTCTGGGAGTTGAATCGAGGTGATGAGGAGAATCGTCATGGCCCACACGACCGGTAACCAAAGCCAATAATGTTTTAGTCCTTTCATGACGGTTGTCTCCTTGGGATTTTGATTAAAATCGCGGTCCCCTTTTTCATCACACTATCAATCTCCATCGCACCGTTAACGCTCTTCAAGTACTCTTGAATCATATAGATCCCTAGACCATTCCCACTTTCCTTCGTCGTATTGAAGGCGGAACCAACTGTCTTGAGTTGTTCCTCACTCATGCCAATCCCGTTATCCTCAATCAAGAAGCGATATTCCTGCTCCGTAAAGAGGACCGTCACGACGACACTACCTTCAGCCCCTTTTGATTCGACGGCATCGACCGCATTTTTGAAGAGGTTGTAGATGATTTGAACGAGCATATCAAAGGATGCATAAAATGGAGGCATGTCGTTCGGTACAAGTAATTCCCATTTCGTAGGTCGTTTATAACATTCGGCATCCATTAAAAATTCAAGTCGTTTCGCAAAGTCTAACATGTTGATCCAATCTTCGTTTTTACCAGCCTGATCTGGTTTGGCGAGCGTCAACATCGTTGAAATCAAATCATTCGCCCGCTCCAGTTCTTTGATGGCGACATCCACCATATCTGAGCTACCTTGACCCTCGCGCACCATTTGTAACGTGATGTGGACGGGAGTTAGAGGATTTCGAATTTCATGGGCAATTCCCGCGGCCAATTGACCGAGTGAAGCTAATTTTTCTTGATGCAAAATCAACTGTTGCTGACTCAACTGTTCACGTCGTGACGTTTCCATCCGTTGTGCATAATCGTTATACGTGTCGAGTAGCGTCTCCACTTCTTTCGAACCGGTTCTTTCCAACGAGATCGTTCCGAGCGATTGTTGTTGTTTAATTTGATTGACCAGCTCGACAAGCGGATTCGTTAACGTCCGGGAAAGCAACAATCCAACGAGAATGCTCAGGAAGAATGTAACGAGCGCAATCATCAAATACTGCCAACGCGTGTCGTAGACCGTTTCATAGACGGAGTCATTTTGATGTTTTGCGAGCATGCTCCATCCACTGACTCGTGCATCCGGTTCAAACATTACCGTATCTTCATCCGTACTCAAGATTGTCCGTTCGCTTCGATCTAATGCTTCGTCGATGACTTCACGCGATATCCGACGCTCTGCATCTGTGACCAAGTTGAACGAAGTCGTCAACACTTCGCCTTGCTCATCTAACAAGTATAGAATCATGTCATCATTCGCAGATTCCAACGAACGACGATACAAGTCAGAGTTCAAGACACTAATGCTTCCCCCAAAAATACCGATTGGTCGGTTCTCTTCGATGACCGGAACGTATAGGAAAGTTCCCATATCCCCACTGATCATCACAGGGTCACTCATATATAGTTCTTTTCCACTTGCAGTCAATACTTCCGTAAACTTCGGATCGCGTTTCAAGACAGAAGAGGCGACTTGTCGCTCCGAGTACCATTTAAATGAGTCTTGATTGACATCATAATAAAAGATGGACGTAAAACTCGTGCGTTGATTCAAATATCCTGTTCGGATCCGTTCTTCAATCCATGGCTCATTTCCAACGTAAGCGCCTAAGTAAACTAAATCCTCATACAATTTCCCAAGTCGGGACTCCACATTCTCAATACTGTCATCGATGGCGTAATCAAATTGCTCTTTCGCCAATTCTTCTGCTCGAGACACCGTGACGCGGTCAGCAGAGAAGGCAAGTGATGAAATGACAAGTGCTAAAATAATGATGATGATGAACGTAATTTGGAAAAAGTACGATTTTCTTAGTTCACGCAATGGTTTCATGCGATTCACGGCGTCCCTCCTCTCTAACCTAAAAATTATAGCATGAATACACGCAAATCTTTTCGTATTTTCGAAACAATGTTAGACTAATACGTATGAAAGCACTTCGAAAGGAGCCTTCGTCTTCATATGAAAGTTAAAAAAATTAGCCCACGCGGATATTGTTATGGTGTCGTCGATGCCATGAAGCTCGCAAATGAGGCGGTCGCAAATCCAGATTTGCCACGCCCGATTCATATACTTGGAATGATTGTCCATAACCGTCACGTCACGCAGGCGTTTGAGGATCTCGGTGTCAAAACCGTTGATGGAGAAGACCGCATGCAAGCGCTCGAAACCATCGATCGAGGAACGGTCGTCTTCACGGCGCACGGCATTTCACCACTCGTCCGGAAACGTGCCATCGAGAAAGGATTGACGATTGTAGATGCCTCTTGTCCTGACGTCTTGGTCACACACGATTTGATTCGTGAGAAAACGGCAGAAGGATATGATGTCATCTATATCGGAAAACACGGGCATCCGGAACCGGAGGGTGCAATTGGTGTTGCACCAGACCATGTTCATTTGATTCAATATGAACATGAAATCGATCAGTTGCCGAGTCGCTTGTTCGAACGAAAAATTTTGGTGACGAACCAGACGACGATGAGTCAATGGGACGTTTCCGCATTAATTGAAACGATTCAAGCCCGTTATCCTCACGTGGAAGTGCATAATGAAATCTGTAACGCGACGCAAGTTCGACAAGAAGCCGTCGCTGAACAAGCGGGAGACTGCGAATTGTTGATTGTCGTCGGAGATCCTAAATCTAACAACTCCAATCGTTTAGCACAAGTTTCAAAAGAGATTGCCGGAACGAATGCATATCGAATCGGTGACTTGAGTGAACTTGACTTGAATTGGCTCGAGGGAGTCGAGACCGTCGCTGTGACGTCGGGCGCCTCTACTCCTACACCGATCACAAAAAAAGTCATCGACTTTTTGTCGCAGTATGACCCAGACGATTTAAGCACGCACGATAAAACGCCATTTCTTGAACTTCGGAGCATCTTACCGAAAGTGAAAGCTTTGCGTAAGTGAAGGAATCCCCCATTCTCTCAGAGGATGGGGGATTTTTAGGATTTACTTGAATTGAAACGGGTTCGTGTTGGCAACAGATTGAATCAAGTCGACATTAATTTTCGCTTTTTCAAACTTTTTGCTGAGCACATCGATTACACCTTGTTTCATGATACTCTCGACATGATGCCCTGGGTCTACGACTGCAAGCCCAAGGGCCATCGCATCATGAGCCACGTGGAAATATAAATCACCCGTCACATATGCATCTGCACCTTTGAAATGCGCAGTAGACACATATTTATTCCCGTCTCCACCTAATACGGCAACTTTTTCAATCGAACGCCTCGGGTCTCCGACGACTCGCACGCCCTCAACCCCAAAGCTTGTTTTCACGTGTTCGGCAAACTTTTCAAGTGTCATGGCCTGTTCAAGTCGACCGATTCGCCCTAGCCCAAATACATGACCGTCGATTTCATCGCGCATGAGGTCATACGCGACTTCCTCATAAGGATGGGCGTCTTTCATTGCTTTTAGTACACGCTTTTTCTGACTCTCCCGAACGACCGTTTCGATTTTCACTTCGTCCATTTGTTCCGTTTCATGTGGGCGACCGATGAAGGGATCTGTCCCTGCGAGCGGAGTGAATTGTCCCGTTCCGGATACACGGAACTGACAGTCCGCATAGTCACCTATATGTCCCGCACCCGCTTTTCCTAGAGCACGGGATACGTCTTGCGCATGCGTGGATGGAACGAATACAGATAGTTTATAGACCGGCTCTTCATAGGTCGGGACGAGTACTTTCGTATCGTGAAGACCGATCGCCTCACTCATCCAATCGTTCACACCACCGCTGCATACGTCTAAATTCGTATGGGCGACATAGACCGCGATATCGTGCTGAATACATTTCATCGTAATCTTCCCAGCCGTGGAGCGGTCATTGACTTGAGCTAACGGACTAAAGATGGGGGGATGATGCGCGATAATCAAATCGATTTGTTTCTCAATCGCTTCATCCACAACCGATTCAAGTACATCAAGCGTGACCATGACCCGTTTGACTTCTTTGTTGAGCGACCCAATCTGTAAGCCGATTTTATCCCCTTCGACCGCTAAATGTTTCGGTGCGAATTCCTCAAACAATTGAATCACTTGATTGCCGTTCGCCATTACTGACTCACCTCTCTCATCTTGTCACGCATCCGTTTGAACTCCACTTGTTTTTGAATCAAGGCTTCCGATTGAATGCCAGCTGCCATCTGTCCAAGCACATAATCGAGCTTATCAGCTTCACGACTCCACTTGAGTTTAAATGCTTCTGGTCGCTCTTGAACGAGATATGGACCGAATAACAACTGCCACATGCGCTCGTCCGACTCATCACTATAAATGGACTCAATTCCTTTTTCTCCGACAAGGATTTCGTAGACTTTATCATTTTCTTCCACAATTGCCTCTTCGACAAGGACATATCCATGTTCAAGCAGCCAGCTTCGTACGTGTTGCCCATCAACGTTCGGTTGAAGGACGAGCCGTTCGACCGCACCGAGCTTATCTTGACCCGCTTCGAGAATGGAGCGAATCAAACTGCCGCCCATCCCGCAAATCGAGATACACGTCGCTTCATTGGGCTGTAAGACAGCAAGACCATCGCCAAGGCGTACATCAATGGCATCACTGGCCCCAATCAAATCGACTTGTGCTCTCGCAGCTTCCATCGGTCCAACGTTCACTTCACCCGCGATTCCTTTTGAAATGATTCCTTGCTGAAAGGCATAGCATGGGACATACGCATGATCCGAACCGATATCGGCGAGCACACTTCCTTTTGGGATATAATCGACAACCTGCTTCAATCGTCGGTCTAACATGACACGTTCTTGCATACAGACAACTCCTTTGTTCTACTTCTTCCCTAGCGTATCGAATTCTCTACAGTTCGACAACAAAAAACGCACCCCATCACGGAGTGCGTCACCTCTTATTGTTCAATCAACCAGTTCGCAAGCACTTCTGCTTCTTCAGCTGATGCAAGACCTGCTGGCATCGCACCTTGACCGTTGACGATGATGTTTGCGATTTCTTCTGGTGAGAGACGATCGCCGACACCTGTAAGTGCTGGACCGACGCCACCTTCAAGGTTTCCGCCGTGGCAACCTGTGCAACCCTTCGCAGCATACAACTCTTCTGGGTTCATTTCAGTGACTGCTGGACCTTCAGCCGCTTGTTGCGCCTGATTCACCCCAAAATACGATAATGATACCATGGCAATAATTGCGACGATTGCGATTGCCGCAAACGGTAACAATGGATTACGCATTGTAGTTCCCCCTCATGTTCATTCCAAATTTCTATCCAACACTATTTTACTCAAAAAATAATAAAGAAGGAAGGAAAATCACTCATTTTCCTTCCTTTCTTCTAAAACTTCACACTTTATTCAAATATGAAATTAATCGAGGAAGTCTTTCAAGCGTTTGGAACGGCTCGGGTGACGCAATTTACGAAGGGCTTTCGCCTCGATTTGACGAATCCGCTCACGTGTGACACCGAATACTTTACCAACTTCTTCGAGTGTGCGTGTGCGGCCATCGTCTAGTCCGAAACGCAGGCGAAGGACGTTCTCTTCACGGTCTGTCAACGTATCCAACACGTCTTCTAATTGCTCTTTCAACAATTCATAGGCTGCCGCATCTTGAGGAGCCATCGCATCTTGGTCTTCGATGAAGTCACCGAGATGTGAATCGTCTTCTTCCCCAATCGGTGTCTCTAAAGAAACAGGTTCTTGGGCAATCTTTAGAATTTCACGGACTTTCTCAGGTGTGAGTTCCATCTCTTTGGCAATCTCTTCCGGAGAAGGTTCGCGACCGAGGTCTTGAAGCAATTGACGTTGGACACGAATCAATTTGTTGATTGTTTCCACCATGTGTACAGGAATACGAATCGTACGGGCTTGGTCAGCAATCGCACGTGTGATGGCTTGGCGAATCCACCACGTCGCATACGTCGAGAATTTGAACCCTTTCATGTAGTCGAATTTTTCGACCGCTTTAATGAGTCCCATGTTCCCTTCTTGAATCAAATCAAGGAAGAGCATCCCACGACCGACATAACGCTTCGCAATCGACACGACGAGACGTAGGTTCGCTTCTGCGAGACGTTTTTTCGCTTCTTCGTCCCCTTGCTCGATTCGTTTAGCGAGCTCCGTCTCATCTTTCGCACTGAGAAGGTCGACACGTCCGATTTCTTTCAAATACATCCGAACCGGGTCGTTGATTTTGATTCCAGGAGGTACTGATAAGTCGTTCAAATCGACTTCTTCATCCTCTTTTTTCGCAGGTGTTTCTTCTGCGTCCGCAGCATCTTCTGTGACACGGATGTCTTTAGCCTCTAAATCTTCGATGAAGTTATCGATGAAATCCGAATCCACCTCGAAGTGACTAAGGCGATCTTGGATTGCTTGCATTGAGACGACGCCTTTTTTCTTACCTAACTTTTCAAGTTCCTCTATGGCGTTAAATAAATCCTCTTTCTTCTTCTCTGCCATCTAGCAGTTCAACTCCTTCCAAACTTCATCCACGATCATCGTTCTCGAAGACGACGACTACGGGCAATCAATTCTTGTAGCTTGGACGCCTGGTCTACAATACTTTCGGCGTCTTGAGCGATTTCCCTTTTTGCACGCTCGATTTGACGTTGCTCCTCATAACTGTTTATCACCCGAATGTATTCGTCTAAAACCTCTTCAGACAGTTCATCCGGTCCAGCCATCAGACGGATCTCTGCAAAACGCATCGCATAATCAGGGCGTTGATCGCAATAACGCTCCATGAACGAAAGCGTGATTTGATCAAACTCATCCTGTGTCATCGTATCGGATACGATTTCATACAATGCTGACCCTAACATACGATGGGTTTCATCTTGATAACGCAGCCCTAAACGGTCGCGTACGAAACGGACCTGCTCCGGTCCCGTCAACATCGCACGCAACAAGTACTTCTCGGCTTTCATCCAACGAGGCTCACCTGTTTTACTCGAACGCTTCCGTACCGGCTCTACAGGTTCCATCGCACGGGTGGGAGTTGATTCACTTGACGTCGGACGAGGAATTCTCGAACGGAGCGTCTCTAGCGGAATCTCAAACTCATCCGACAGTTTCTTCACATATAAATCTCTTCGAATCGAATCATTTGTCTTCCCGATCTCTTCAAGCATAGATTCAATAAAGCGAATCCGTTCTCCTTCTCGGTTCAAGTTTTTTCCTCGCCGGTACATGCGATTCATAAAATCGAGAACACTCAACTGCTCAGTTTCAATAAACTGCTGCCAGTGAGTTGCCCCATGCTGACGGATATAATCATCTGGGTCCGTCTTTTCCGGTAGTGGCAAAACTTGTACATCGAGTGGAGACGCTTCTAAGAGGCGAATGACTTTTTGTGTCGCTTCTTGTCCCGCGTGGTCTCCGTCATAACAGATAATGACTTCATCCACGATTCGAGATAGCGCCCTCGCATGTTGAGGAGAGAACGCGGTTCCGAGCGATGCCACAACTTCTTGTGTGCCCGCTTGCGCGACTTGTAAAACGTCAACGTTCCCTTCAACGAGGAAGACACGCTTTTTCTTACGCATCGTCGCCCGGGCTTGAGAGAAGCCGAACAATAACTCGCTCTTATTGAAGAGTGGCGTCTCAGCCGTATTCACATATTTTGGTTGTCGGTCATCAATCGCTCGTCCACTGAAGCCAACGATGGTGCCGTCTCGATCCGCAATCGGAAAGACGACCCGTCCTTCAAATCGGTCAAAATATTCACCGGACTTCGACTTTGAAATCAAACCTGCCTCAACCATTACTTCTAAATCAAACCCGCGCCGCTCCAACAGCTCGACAGTAAAGCGTCGTTGGTCTGGGGCAAAACCGATCTTGTATTGCGCAATCGTCTCTTCAGCCAGATCACGATCCCGTAAATACGTTAAGCCCACTTCTCCAGCTTCTGTTTTCATCAACACTTCATGATACAAGTCAGCGACAAGGCGATGCGCATCACGCATCTGTTTGCGCCATACCTGTTCTCGCGTCAGTTCCTCGTCCCCTTGGATCCCGTCTACCGAAATATTCGCCCGTGTTGCCAAGCGTTCGACCGTCTCAGGAAACGACAATCCCTCGGTTTCCATCACGAACGTAAATACATTTCCGCCGGCGCCACAACCGAAACAGTGATACATCCCTTTTTCAGGTGAAACGGAGAAAGAAGGTGAGTTTTCGGAATGAAACGGACATAATCCGACAAGGCGGTGTCCTTGTTTCTTTAATTCGACACGTTCGCCAATCAATTCTACGATATCGGTCGCTTGTTTCACTTCTGCGATGACTTCATCTGGTATTCGTGGCATGTTGACCACTCCCTGTTTCCAATCTCGCAACGAAACGGAACGCTCATCACGTTCCGTTTCACTGTACTGTCAATACTCTATTATACCCTCTTGAAGCAATGATTACTAATTGAAACACTTACTCATTCAATCATCTTTAGACTGTTCAAGATGACGCAAGATGATCCCTGCCGTTTCTTCAACTGCTTTGTTCGTCACATCGATGACATCGCAACCGATTCGTTCATAAATACCACGCGCATACTCGAGTTCACGATTGATTCGCTCTAGCTGCGCATAATCTGCTTCCGGCTTCAAACCTAGCGATTTGAGACGTTCCATCCGGATTGAAATCAGCTTTTCCGGGGAGATGATCAACCCGACACATCGTTCAGCAGGCAAATCAAACAATTCCTCAGGCGGTCTCGATTCTGGAACGAGTGGCACGTTCGCGACTTTGTATCGTTTCAGTGCCAAATATTGAGATAGCGGCGTCTTTGACGTTCGAGAAACACCGACCAACACGATATCAGCTTTTTTCAGGCCACGTGGGTCCCGACCATCGTCATACTTGACGGCAAACTCCATCGCCTCGATTTTTCGGAAGTAATCATCATCCAATCGATAGATGAGTCCCGGCTTTTCACGTGGCGCTTCTTTCAATTGGCTAGATAATACATCGAGCAAATCTCCGAGCAAATCAACCGTTTTCACTTGATGAGCTTCACCAAGCCGCATGAGAAGGGCGCGATGTTCCTCATTAACGAGCGTGAACGCAATGATGGCCTGTTGTGCTTTTGCTTGCGTGACGACATCGATAATCGTCTGCTCATCTTCGACGAACGGGATGCGAAGGGTTTCGATCGCATTCTCGTGGAATTGGATACTCGCTGCGCGGACGACGAGTTCGCACGTCTCTCCGACCGAGTCACTTACAACGAACACAAGTTGTTTCGTAGTCAATTCGATTTCCTCCTCAGATCGACTCATCGTTCGCTAACGCAATGAGCACCTTCGTCATATTGGTCTTCGTCATACGGCCAAGTACAATCAATTTCCCATCTTTTTCTTCTACGACGGGCATGGCATCGATTTGTTTCTCAATCAATTTCATCCCAGCTCGAATCAACGTTTCTGTTTTCTCACATACTGTAATGTTCGGCATGCGGGTCATGATGACGTTGACGGGTAACTGGTCTAAGTCTTGATTTCCGATGGCCGCACGAAGGAGGTCTTTACGAGATAAAACTCCGACTAACTCCCGGTCACGTCCGACAACGAACAATGAGCCGACATCTTCTAAGAACAACGTGACAATCGCATCATATACCGTCATCTCATCCCGTACGACTTTCGCAGAAGACATGAAGTCCCCTACGGTCAGCGAATCTAACTTTTCTCGTAGCATCGACGAATTCCGTTTGCCAACGAACGTGTAGCCGACACGAGGTCTAGCTTCAAGTATGCCTGTCATCGTCAAAATAGCGAGGTCAGGCCGCAGGGTCGCACGTGTCAATGAGAGCTCTTGTGCGATTTGTTCCCCTGTGATCGGCCCGTTCTCCTTCACGATCTCGACGATTTTTTGTTGGCGTTCATTCAGTTGCATAGCCAACCCCCTCTAGTTTGTTTAGAGTACGAGCGCGTTGAAATCTGCGACACGCTTAATCGTCGTTGCAAGTCGGTTCATTTCATGGAGACGGTTTTGGCGGACCGCCTCATCATCACTCATAACCATTGTGTGTTCGAAGTACATCATAATCGGTGATTCGAGTTGTTGTAGAAGGTCGAGCGCTTTCTTGTAATCTCCCATCTCGACAGCTTCGGCTGTTGCAGGAGCGGTCTGTTCAATCGCATCATGCAATGCAATCTCATGATCGTTCTCAAACAAGGAAGGATCGACATCTCCCGCTTCACCTTTTTTCGAAATGTTCACGACGCGCGACAATTGCTCAATCAACGCCTTCGCATCCGTCGATACAAATTCTTGAATCGCGTCTGCGCGAGCATCGAGTCGCACAACCGTCAATGAGGTCGTCAATACGGCGTCAATCACATCATAACGAACCTGCTGTTCTTGCAGGCGATATTTCAAGCGCAATTTGAAGAACTCATCTAGTTGTGCCTTAACTTGTTCTTTATCGGCTTCATAGAGTCCTGCTTCCAGTTGTAATTCGACAACTTTTGAAAGCAACGTGTCGATTGAGAGATCAATCTTCCAATCTCCAAGAATCTGAACGACACCTTGGGCCTGGCGACGAAGCGCGAACGGGTCTTGTGAACCGCTCGGAATCATCCCGATGCCAAAGAATGCTGCAATCGAGTCTAATTTGTCGGCAAGGGCAAGAACGGCACCCGTTGCCGTCTCTGGAGAAGCGTCCCCAGCAAAGCGTGGCATGTAATGCTCACGGATTGCCGCTGCCACTTCCTTGTCTTCACCTTGTTGGAGTGCATATTTCTCACCCATGATTCCTTGAAGTTCTGTGAACTCGTATACCATCTGGCTCACGAGATCAAATTTATGAATGGCACCGGCACGGCTTACTTTTTCAAGGTCTGCCTCGAACAACGGTGCAAGTTCCTGAGCGATTTTCGTCACACGACGCGCTTTCGCACCAGTCGTTCCCAATTTTTCATGGAAGACGATGCGATCGAGACGTCCGAGCTGATCATCGATTTTCGTCTTTTTGTCTTCCTCATAGAAGAACACGGCATCCGCAAGACGGGCCCGGATGACTTTCTCGTTACCGCGCGCCACATTTTCAAGATGCTCGGCATTCCCGTTTCGTACGGTCACAAAATAGTTTTTCAATGTTCCGTCGAGATAGACCGGGAAATAACGTTGATGCTCTTTCATCGTTGTGATCAATACTTCCTCAGGCAAGTCGAGGTACGCTTCATCAAATTCCCCGAAGAGAGCGGTCGGCCATTCGACTAAGTTTGTCACTTCCTCAAGCAAGTCGGCGTCGAGTGGAATCGTCCATCCTTGTTTCGTTGCAAGCTCTTGAATTTGACGTTCGATTTCAGCTTTACGCATCTCGTAGTTCGCCATGACAAAAGCAGACTCTAATGTCTGGACATATTCGGTAGGTGATGAGATGACCACGTCCCCTTTACTGAGGAAACGATGCCCACGCGTCACGTTATTCGTTTTCACGCCTTCGATTGTGAAGTCGATGATGTCTTGACCAAAGAGTGCGATCAACCAACGAATCGGACGCATATACCGTAGGCTGCTCGTTCCCCATTTCATGTTTTTCGGGAACGTCAAGCTACGGACCACATCTTCAAGACCGTTCAATAGCGAGAGCGTCTCTTGTCCTTTTTCATGGCGTTCCGCGAAGACATACTCGACTCCTTTTTCTTCTGCGAAATAGAGATCTTCTACTGTCAATCCGCGGCCACGTGCAAAACCTTGTGCCGCCTTCGACCAGTTACCTTCCGCATCTTGTGCAATCTTTTTGGCAGGTCCACGAAGAGTTTCTGCCAAATCCTGTTGCGTTTCAGCCACATCACGAACGATGACAGCCAAACGACGTGGTGTCGAGTACACTTCGATTGAGCCAAAATCAACACGCGCCTCTTTTAAGAACGCGTCAACACGTTCCGCCAACTGTTTCTCTGAACGCAAGACATATTGAGCCGGCAGTTCCTCTAATCCAATCTCTAACAGAAGGTCACGCATTCAAGTCACCTGCTTTCTCTTGTTTCAAAAGTGGGAATCCAAGGCGTTCCCGTTCTTCAATAAATTTAGCGGCACACGCACGTGACATGTTCCGGACACGCTGAATGAAGCCGGTACGTTCCGTCACAGAAATGGCGCCTTTTGCGTCCAACAAGTTGAACGTGTGCGAACATTTTAGAATGTAATCGTATGCAGGGAAGACAAGGTTTTCTTCAAGCGCACGCTTCGCTTCTTTCTCATACGTATCAAATAACGTGAATAACATGTCGACGTCAGACAATTCGAACGTATATTTCGAATGTTCAAATTCTGGTTGATAGAAAATGTCACCGTATTTGAATCCGTCTGTCCAGACAAGATCGAATACACTTTCTACTTCTTGAATGTATGACGCGAGGCGTTCAAGTCCGTATGTGATTTCCACGGCAATCGGGTCACACTCGATTCCACCGACTTGTTGGAAGTATGTGAACTGCGTGATTTCCATTCCGTTCAACCAAACTTCCCAACCGAGACCTGCTGCTCCGAACGTCGGGTTTTCCCAGTTATCTTCGACGAAACGGATGTCATGCTCAAGCGGATTGATGCCAATCAGTTCAAGACTCTCCAAGTACAACTCTTGAATGTTGTTTGGTGACGGCTTCATGATCACCTGAAACTGATGGTGCTGGTAAAGACGGTTCGGGTTTTCTCCGTAACGACCGTCAGCTGGACGGCGTGACGGTTCGGTATAACAGACGTTCCACGGTTCTGGCCCAAGGCTTCTGAGGAATGTCATCGGGTTCATCGTCCCGGCCCCTTTTTCCACATCGTACGCCTGCATCGTCAAACAACCTTTTGACGCCCAAAAGTTTTGTAGCGTGAGAATGATTTCTTGCACTGTCATGTGCTTCATTAATGACACCTCCAATAGTATTGAAACGACAAAAAACGCCCCTATGTGCCTAGCACATAGGGACGGGATTGATTCCCGCGGTTCCACCCTACTTGCCCCAATAATGGGACCACTCTTAAAAGATGTGGGCGCTCTGGAATCGCCATTCGCTCTTCTCATGATACCCGGCTCACACCGCCCCGGACTCGCTTCATTCATGACAGGAAGAGTTACTTTTTTCCTTCATCGCGCACGCTATTTCATTTGTCTAATCGTACATCATCGTATCGAATTCACTATAAAAAGTCAATCCTCATTCAGATGAAGTCGAATCATTTGATCGAGCACCCGTTTCGTCTTCAATCGTAGTCCACTATACGATTCCATATAAGCATCAAAGAGCAGGCGCAAAAGGACTCTGGACTCATCCGATAGCGGAACGTTCCGAAACTCTGACAATTCGTGCTTACTCATCAAATAAAGTAGTTTCGCCAATCTTTCGGACAGCCGGATCACACCTTCTTCTGGATGTCGCGCACATAAAAAGCCACCGGACGCGACAGAGAAGTACATGGGATCCGTCACATCTCCACAGCGCACACATCCCGTCAAGACTGGGGCGACGCCTAATAGATGCAAAATACGTAATTCAACATAGTGCGTGATGACATCTGCGTCCATGCCCGCATTCAGTGCCTGCAAGGCATCCCGTAATATTCGAAACAATGGACGATTTTGGACACGATCCTCGACAGATCGATCAACAAGTTCTAACCAATACATCGCATATGCCATCCGTTCGACATCTTTTCGGATTTCAGGATAAGACGTCATGACGTCAGATGATTTTAACTGAGCGAGTCCTCGGCTAGACGGAAAGATATAGACACCTTCCACAAACGGCTGACTCGAGGCGTGAAACCGGCTACCCGGTTTCTTTGCGCCCCGTGCCATGATCGCGACTTTGCCAAGTTCCTCTGTAAACAATGTCACGACTTTATTCGATTCCCCATAATTAACGGTACGAACGACGATTCCCGTGACTTTTTGTAACATGGCTCAATACTCGTCGTCGCGGAAACCGAGGTCACGAAGCTGACCCATCTTGTTACGCCAGTCTTTCTGCACTTTTACCCATAGGTTCAAATAAACTTTAGTCCCGAGAAGCGCTTCGATATCATGGCGCGCGTCTGTTCCGATTTCACGAAGCATAGCCCCTTTTTTTCCGATGATGATTCCTTTTTGCGAATCACGCTCCACCATGATTACGGCTTCGACATCAATCATCTCAGAGTTCTCACGTTTCTTGATCGATTCGATGGCTACAGCAATCGAATGAGGGACTTCATCGCGTGTCTTATGCAACACTTTCTCACGAATCATCTCTGAGATAATGAAACGCTCCGGGTGGTCCGTTACTTGATCGGCCGGATAATACATCGGTCCTTCAGGCAACAATTTCTTGATCTCACCTAAGAGCGGTTCGACGTTGTTGCCTTGTAGCGCCGAAATCGGGACGTACGCCGCGAAATCCAATTCGTTCGTATATTGTTCAATCACTTTCGGAAGTTCATCTGGATGGATTAAATCGATCTTGTTCATGACGAGAATAATCGGTGTGTCGAGCCCTTTGAGTTTCTCAATAATAAAGTCGTCGCCAGCTCCACGCGGTTCCGTCACGTTCACCATGAAGAGAATCGCATCAACTTCGCGTAATGCGTTCGTCGCCACTTTCATCATGAAGTCGCCAAGACGGTGTTTCGGTTTATGAATCCCTGGTGTATCGATGAAGATGATTTGGGAATCATCGGTTGTGTACACACCTTGCACCTTATTTCGTGTCGTTTGTGGTTTATCCGACATGATGGCAATCTTTTGTCCGATCACACGGTTTAAGAATGTCGATTTCCCGACGTTCGGTCGTCCGATAATCGAGACGAATCCGGATTTAAAATCTTCTTGATACATAATGCACCTGCTTTCTCTATTTCAGAACTATTAGTATAGCATGTTCCATAGCCGTGGACCGAATATTATGAGCGCCGTTACGGCAGCACCAAGTGAAGTAACTAAAACGGCTCCTGCGGCAACATCTTTCGCTTGCTTCGCGAGTGGATGGACGTCTTCTGTCACGAGATTAACCGTTCGTTCGATTGCCGTATTCATCATTTCCATGCTAATAACGGCAATCACCCACCCGAACAAGATGACAATCTCGAGTCTTGTCGGCTGTAACCAGATGGAAAAGACGAATACGAGAAAAGCCGACAGGAGATGGAGTCGCATGTTCCGTTCCGAACGAACGGCATGGAGGATTCCCTCACATGCCACACGGAACGGTCTCACACGTTGCCTCGCTTCAACTCAAAATGAGTGAGCACTTCTTCTTGCCTTGCCGTCATCTCCGCTTCTTCCTCAGGTGTCATATGATCATACCCAAGTAGATGGAGGAATCCATGAATTGCTAAAAAGCCGAGCTCCCGCTCAAACGAATGACCATAGTCAGCTGCCTGTTCTCGGCATCGTTCTACCGAGATGACGAGGTCACCGAGAAGATGTGGCTCATCTTCATCGAGCATGAAATCCATCTCGTCATCCCCCATCTCATCAAATGCGAAACTGATGACATCGGTCGGGGCATCTTTGCCTCGCCATTCTCGGTTCACTTCATGGATTTCCGCATTTGTTAAATACGTGACCGACAATTCGCTCGGCTCTTCCACCTCTTCTAGTTGGGCGGCATGTTGTAAAATCGACTCGACGAGCTCGATTTGAGATGTAGTTAACAATTCATGTTCATCGTTCGAGATGATTTGCATGTAATTCTCCCTCTTTCTTTAATTCTGGGTATTCGATTCGTTCGTGGAACAAGCCGGTCAGTGTCTCACACGCACTCTCTCCGACGCGCCAAATTTCTTTCGTCGTCAATTCACATTCTTCGAACTGCCCATCCGCCAACTTGTCGCGAATGATTGTTCGAACGAGCATTCGGATTTTTTCTGGCGTCGGTTGTTTCTGCGAGCGGACAGCCGCTTCGATTGAATCGACGATCATGACAACGGCAGCCTCGCGCGATTGTGGCTTTGGACCTGGGTAGCGGAAACGAGACTCTAACACCTCTTTATCAGGATCTTCCTTCGCTTTAACGTAGAAATATTTCAATAAAGACGTTCCGTGATGCTGCTCTGCTATATCGATGATTTCTTTCGGTAACTTATAACGTCGCAACAGATCCGCTCCGTCATAAGGATGAGCCATAATAATGTCTGCCGATTCTTCAGGCGTCAAGCGATCATGAGGATTCCCGCCACCTTGTTGATTTTCAATGAAATGAAGGGGACGCTCCGTCTTCCCAAGATCGTGATAATAGCTTGCGACACGTGCGAGAAGACCATCTGCGCCAATCGCCTCACATGCGGACTCTGCCAAGTTCGCCACCATCATACTATGATGATACGTACCAGGTGCCTCCATTAAAAGTTTCCGCAGCAGCGGATGCGTCGGACTCATCAATTCTACAAGTCGACCAGAAGACAAGACGCCAAACCACGGTTCCAAAAATGGCAGGAAGCCAAACGTCAAGACAATGGAGAGCAAGGCGCTAATAACGGCAAATCCAGAAAGATACATCGCCATTTCCCAGGAAACTTGCACGTTCCGAAGTAAGAGTAACGCGATGACCATGATGATGTTGACGAAACCGAGCAACACCCCTGATAAGAATAGTCGCTTCCGCTGAATTTTCGGTTCAACTAAAAAGACAGCTAGAAAACTACCCGTCGCCACATACACGAGCGTCATGAAATTCGTGCTCTGTCCGAATGTGACAACGACACTCCCGGCAATCATCGTAATGAAGGCCGAGGCGAGCGCAACTCGTTCATCGATCAAGATGCGTAGAAGCAATACGACGAACGCTGTCGGCGCTAAAATATAGGCATATGTCGTAAAATCGACACCGATATATCCGACACCAAAAAAGATGCCGAGTTGTAAAAGTAGCAAGCCATAGACCGTCACTAAGATTTTCGGACTCAGTAACAGGTCTTTGATTTTCGAGCGGATGAGCATGAATAGAAACCCACCGGTCAACAATGCGCTGAGCAAGAATGACCCGAATAATGGTGCAAGGGAACGATTCGGATCGATGGCTCCAGATAGCTCTAATTTCCGATATATCTCTCGAGTCACCACCTCACCTTGACTGACGAGTAACTGTCCTTCTTGAATGATGACAGGATCGACAGCATCGACGGCCTCTTGTTCTTTTTGACGGGTCGCCTCAGAGTCAAATACATAGTTCGGTACGATGAGTTCATCGCTTAACGTTTTCGAAATGGCGCGGAACTCAAACGAGAGCGGCGATTGATCGATAATCGCTGCTGCTCGGTCTCGAGCCGCAGCGACCGCTTCATTACTCGTTTCAATCCGGTCGTCCATCACTTGTTGTAACGCGGTGACTGTGACATCTTCTACCGTTTGTCGGGTATCTTCACTCGCTTCAAGCAACGAATTCAACTCTTCATCAGCTAATACACCGTTCGCCTCTGTAGAATTTAGACGGTTTTTAATATCCGCCAGTTCAGTCTCCTCATCCGTTTGGTCGAATGCTGCGAACAACTGCTCGACTTTAGCGATTTGTTGGTCTGCAAATTCTTTTCTCAAGGAGAATTGACTGCCGACACCATTTGTCACTTCTTGTTTCAATCGTTCGGTCGCAACACGGTCCTCAACCGTGATCGGAGACCGAATATCCTGTTCGGCAATCCCAAGCGGTTCCACACTGATGATGGATGGGCGCACGGTAAAGTATAGAATGGCGCCTAATAAGAGAAAGAAAATCAACGAGATGGTCGCGACTGTCCAGTTTTTAGCTTGCTGCATTCGTGCCCCCCCTTTTCACGATCTGGTGACCTCACACGTACATTTAAGTGAGGTCCGTACTATAGGCGTTGATGATTTTCTTAACGAGCGGATGACGGACGACGTCAGACGCACTGAAGTGTTCAAAATGAATACCATCCACGCCTTCTAACAGGCGTAACGCTTCCTGTAACCCCGATGCCTTGCCTTTCGGTAAATCGACTTGGGTCAAATCCCCTGTGACCACCATTTTCGATCCAAAACCGAGTCGCGTCAAAAACATCTTCATCTGTTCTTTTGTTGTATTCTGGGCCTCATCCAAGATGACGAACGCATCTTCTAACGTGCGTCCACGCATATAAGCGAGCGGAGCCACTTCAATCGTGCCCCGTTCTAACAAACGGTTCGTCTGTTCCACGCCATACACATCAAATAGGGCGTCGTATAATGGGCGGAGATATGGGTCCACTTTCTCTTTTAAATCTCCCGGTAAAAATCCAAGGTTCTCTCCCGCTTCAACGGCAGGACGCGTCAAGATGATCCGTTTGACTTGCCCTTCTTTTAAGGCACGCGCCGCAAGTACGACAGCTAGGTACGTCTTTCCTGTTCCGGCTGGTCCGATACCAAAGACGAGATCACGTCGTTCAATCGCACGAACATACCGGCTTTGACCTACTGTCTTGGCACGAATCGGTTTCCCCTTATTCGTCGTAAAAACAACTCGTTCATAATGTTCGAGCAGTTCATCTCCCTTTCCGACTTGAATGTGCTGGATGACGCTAATGGCATCACTTTCATTTAGACGTGCACCTTTTTTCACTAACGTCTGCAAGGTGATGATCACTTGTTTCGTTAATTCAAGAGCCTCAAGTGTATCGGCTTGAATAATCAACTCCTCACCCCTTGGGATGAGTGCCACTTTCAATTCTGTTTCAATCGCCTGGAACACTTCATCTTTCGGTCCGAGTAAAGCTTGTGCTTCGTTCGCATGTTCCATGACGAATGGTATTTTATCAGTCATAATCAATGGATGCATTGCCCCCTCATTAAAATCGGTTATTCCTCTTTTACTTTAGCACTATCACGCCTATCGTGAAAGAAAGACCGCGTAATTTTCCACGCGCAAAAGGCAGTAACATGACGTCACTGCCTTCTGTTCACTTCTTCCGTTTCGAGATAGGAGGTTGTAATACCTCACTCCAAATGACAGCTTCCCGCATTCGCTTTTGTGAAACGTTCAGTTGTCTCGGTTTCTTTTCCTTTTGAATCGGTGGAATTTTAACCGCTTGTTCGAATTGCGCGCTCACTTTCGGCATCTCGACATGACGTTCACGTGGAGCCGGTCGTTCTTCTACCGTTCGAGCGACTCGACGCCTCACCTTTTGTGGTGTCGGTTTTTCGTCCGAGTCATCGAATGCCGTTTCAATCTCTTTCATGACGTCCCCTACCGAATCCAAATAGCGTTTCAGTTCACTGCTTTGAGGACGGTCTCCAGAGGACGATGATTTTTCGAGCCGTTTCATCACTGCCGAGGCAATTCCGAAGGCGGCTAACAAGAGTACCCATAGTCCATCCATATCAATCACTCATTATCTGATTCAGAATCGACAGGTGCCCCAATCGCTTTTCGCATTTCTGTATCCGCTTGAACGTTCAAGTAGTTCACGTAATCCATGACACCAAGCTTTCCGTTTCGTAACGCTTCTGCCATCGCGAGTGGGACTTCCGCTTCGGCACCGACAACTTTCGCACGCATTTCTTCTACTGAAGATTTCATTTCTTGTTCGCGTGCAATCGCCATCGCGCGACGTTCTTCCGCCTTCGCTTGAGCGATTTTCTTATCTGCTTCTGCTTGGTCCGTCTGCAAGACCGCGCCGATGTTCTTACCGATATCGATGTCGGCAATATCGATCGAAAGAATCTCAAACGCTGTTCCTGAATCTAAACCTTTTGTGAGGACAGTCCGTGAAATCATATCCGGATTCTCTAGTACGTGCTTGTGGTTGTTTTGTGAACCGATTGTCGACACGACCCCTTCACCGACACGGGCGATAATCGTTTCTTCCCCCGCACCACCGACGAGACGATCGATATTCGCACGTACGGTAATACGTGCTTTCGCCTTCACTTCAATCCCATCCATCGCGACACCCGCAATAAATGGCGTTTCAATGACTTTCGGGTTAACTGACATCTGTACAGCCTCGAGCACGTTACGTCCTGCCAAATCGATGGCAGCAGCCCGTTCGAATGACAATTCAATATTCGCACGGTGCGCCGCAATCAATGCGTTCACAACGCGGTCTACGTTACCACCAGCCAAGAAGTGACTTTCAAGTTGGTTCGTGTTTAATTCAATTCCTGCTTTAACCGCTTTAATCAACGGGTTCACGATTTTCGAAGGAATAACGCGACGAAGGCGCATTCCAATCAATGTGAAGATCGAGACGTGGACGCCCGCTGCAAACGAACTGATCCATAGTCCGACCGGTACGAACGTGAAGAATACGGCAAGTGCAATCAATCCTCCACCTGTAATGAGTAACGTTGTCAGTAATTCTGGTGTCATTCTGTTACATCCTCCTTCGGTTCTACAAAGCTTCGAACGACAATCCGTCCAGAATCCACTTTATAAACCTGAATTTTTGTCTGCTGATCGAGATAGCCACCTTCCGTCACGACATCAAGTCGTTCTCCGTCGATTTCGGCAGTACCTGCTGGGCGAAGTGGTGTCAAGGTGACTCCCACTTTGCCGAGAAGTTGTTTTCGATCTTCGTGGGACAAGTAGCCTTTTTCAGTCGATGTCGAATCCGTCAAAATCAACCCTTTATAAATGAGCGGACGATTCGTACTCAAGCGGCGGTATGCCCAAAAGCCGAGACCTGTTAGCACCGCTGCCGCGAGACCAATCGATAGCCACAGTTGACCGATCGTCGCACCAGCCATAATCAAACTCGCAACGACGGCTCCGATCCCAAGCAAACCGAACAATCCAAACCCTGCTACGAACACTTCAATTCCAAGAAGGACGACTCCGACAAAAAAGACTGTCAGAATCACTCCGAGACCAAATGTCATCGTCTTGCTACCCCCTTCCAAATTCAAAGCTATCTCCTATCTCTAGTGTATACGAAACAAGATTGAATGTGGTTTCAGAATACGCAAAAAAAAGCAGAAACTTTCGGTTTCCCGAAAAGTAACTGCTTTTTTCATCAATTCGTCAATTGTTGTTTGACGATTCGGTTCACAAGACCACCGTCTGCCTTGCCTTTGACTTGCGGCATGACGACGCCCATCACCTTACCCATATCTGATGGAGCGGCTGCATTCGTTTGAGCAATTGCTGCTTGGACGATGGCGGTCACTTCATCTTCTGAAAGTTGTTCAGGCATATAGGCTTCTAGGACGACAATCTCTTCTGCTACTTTGGAAGCAAGGTCTTCACGACCAGCGCTTTCGAATTCTCGGAGGGAGTCTCTGCGCTGTTTCATCTCTCGGTTGAGCACCGTGAGTTCCTCTTCCTCGGTAAGATCTTGACGACCTAGTTTGATAGCCTCATTTTGGAGCGACGCTTTGACCATCCGGATTGTCGTAAGACGATCCTTTTGTTTCGCGCGCATGGCTTGCTTCATGTCGTCCGTCAAGCGTTCTTGAAGACTCATGAGCCAACACCCTCTCTACAAATGAAACTGGAATCAGAATTTCTTACGCTTACGCGCAGCTTCTGATTTCAATTTACGTTTTACGCTTGGCTTTTCGTAGTGACGACGTTTACGAACTTCGGCAAGTGTGCCATCTTTCGAAACACCGCGTTTGAAACGACGAAGAGCGTCTTCAAGCGATTCGTTTTTACGGACACGAGTTTCCACTAGTTTTCCCTCCCTCCGAATTACACGACTAAGGAAACGTGTTTCACACGTCATATCATATTATAGTGAAATTAAGTCGTGTGGTCAACCACTTATTAATAGTCGCTGTCTGAACGTCCACCAGTGACAATCGCGATACCTGCTGAAGCACCGATACGTGTCGCACCAGCATCGATCATCGCTTTCGCACCTTCGAAGTCACGGACGCCACCTGAAGCTTTTACGCCGATGTCAGGTCCGACCGTCTCACGCATGAGGCGAATGTCTTCAACTGTCGCGCCACCAGTCGAGAAACCAGTCGATGTTTTGACGAAGTCTGCTCCAGCTTTCACTGAAAGTTCGGCAGCTTTTTTGATTTCTTCTTTTGTAAGCATGCATGTTTCGAAGATGACTTTGACGAGTGTACCGTTTGCCGCTTCGACAACCGCACGGATGTCACGTTCTACGAGATCGTAGTCAGCATCTTTGAGTGCTGCGATGTTGATGACCATGTCTACTTCATCTGCTCCATTGGCAATCGCATCTTTTGTTTCAAATGCTTTTACCTCAGGTGTGTTTGCACCAAGTGGGAAACCGATGACTGTACATACTTTGACATCATCATCTGACTTGAGTTGTTCTGCTGCATATTTGACCCATGTCGGGTTGACACAAACGCTTGCGAATTTGTATTCGAGCGCTTCTGCACAAAGTGTTGTAATTTGATCTTTTGTTGTTTCAGCCTTTAAAGCTGTGTGGTCGATATAACGGGCTAATTCCATGATTCATTTCCTCCTCTGACAAATAAGTCTGACATCTAACATATTACCATGTTTTGATGAGATGTAACAGCTTTCAAATCTAAATCAACTGACGACGTTTACGAGCGACGACCCAACTGTTCCAACTAAAGAAGAAAATAGCGAGCCAAATGCAGGTGAAGGCAAAGACATGGTATGCCGTGAACGGTTCATGGTACATGACGACCCCGATAATCAAGCTAAGTGTCGGTGCGATAAATTGAAGAAACCCGACAAGCGTGAACGGGATATGTTGTGCCCCGTACCCAAATAGGAGAAGAGGTAACGCCGTGACCACGCCCGTTCCAAGAAGGGCGATCCAAATGACAGGCGACATGTTATACGCAATATTGTCGGTGACAACTTGATTTCCGAGGAAGAGCAATGCCACCGGGACCACCGCCAGCGTTTCAATTCCTAGGCTGACCGTAGAAGCAAGAGGACGTCGTTTCTTCACCATTCCATAGAATCCGAACGTACTCGCCAAGACGAATGAAATCCACGGGAACGTGCCGTATCCTAACGTCAAGACGAGGACGCCAATTGATGCAATCCCAACGGCCATCCATTGGACTCGATTTAATGATTCCCGAAAGACGAGCACCCCTAACACCATACTGACGAGAGGATTGATGTAGTACCCGAGAGAAGCTTCAATGATATATCCGTGATTGACAGCCCATATGTATACAAACCAGTTGGCACTGACGATGAATCCGTTCAACATGAATGCGTTTCGTGTAGCCGGATGTCGAAGTGCGTAACCGAACTCTTTCCACTGATTTGTCCATCTCAGAACGAGCAGAATAAATAAAAATGACCAAACGATTCGATGTGCTAAAATTTGACCGCTCGGTACTTCTTGCAAAAATTTCCAATAAATCGGAAGGACGCCCCACATGACGTACGCCCCGATTGTCGTCCATACTCCCTTATTCACACGTTCACCCGCTCCCTTACAAGTTAAAGACAGTTTAGTCGATGAAAGACTCCCGATACAAGACTTTTGTTTCATGAAAAAAAGGCGCGAAATCGCGCCCTGACCGTTTATTGTTTCACTTGTTCAATTGCTGTTAATGCTTGTGCCAAGTCTTCGATCAAGTCATCAATGTCCTCAAGTCCGACCGAAATACGGACGAGCCCATCGGTGATGCCAAGTTCCGCTCTGCGTTCGGCTGGAATCGAGGCATGTGTCATGCGTGCCGGAACACTGATCAAACTCTCAACCGCTCCTAAACTTTCTGCGAGCGTGAAGTATTTCGTCTTCGCTACCATCATTTCTGCCGCTTCCGCTGAACCGACATCAAATGCGATCATCCCACCGAATCCACGTGCCTGCGATAAATGAATCCGCTTCGCTTCCTCACTGGATACACTTGGATGGAGCACGCGTGATACAGACTCGTTCGACTGAAGGAATTCAACCAATGCTCGTGCATTCGATTCAATCTCTTCCATCCGAACAGCCAACGTCTTGATTCCCCGTACAACAAGGAAGCTATCTTGTGGTCCAAGGACTGCGCCAACAGAGTTTTGAAGGAACGCCAAGGCCTCGCCCTGCTCTTCCGTACGTGCGACAACAAGTCCCGCTACGACGTCACTATGTCCACCTAAGTACTTCGTGGCACTGTGAAGGACGTAGTCTGCACCAAGATCAATCGGATTTTGGAAGTAAGGGGTCATAAACGTATTGTCCACGACGAGTAACACATCTGCTTCATCGGCAATCGTACGCATCGCCCGAATGTCCGTCACGTTCAAGAGAGGATTTGTCGGCGTCTCGACATAAATCATTTTCGTGTTCGCTTGAAGCGCATCCCGAACCGCTGCTTCATCGGATGTATCGACAAAAGTTGCTTCCAAGCCTCGTGACTGAAATACTCGATTGAATACACGGTACGTTCCTCCATATACATCAGACCCGACGATGACGTGGTCTCCAGATTTCAATAACATAAGCACCGTCGAGATGGCTGCCATCCCAGATCCGAATGCAAATCCTTGCACGCCGCCTTCGATGTCGGCAATCAATGTCTCTAATGCCGTCCGAGTCGGGTTTGCTGATCGTGAGTACTCGTACCCTTCTCGCAAGTTGCCAATCCCGTCTTGCTTATACGTGCTCGTTTGATAAATCGGTGGCGTGACGGCCCCTGTCAACGGGTCCGTCGTTTTACCGCCGTGAATGAGTGCTGTCTTTGTACGCATGTTCTGCCTCCTTGACAATTCCTTGACTTAAATATCGTTCTGCGCTATCAGGCAAGATGGTGACAATCGTGCCTTCCGTCAATTGATTCGCTTCTTTTACACATGCTGCAATGGCAGCCCCTGAAGAACTACCGATGAGCAAGCCTTCCTGTTTCGCTAGATGTGCCACGTAATAGAAGGCTTCCTCATCTGTGATGGTATGAATCGCATCGACGTAAGACTTCTCCAGAAATGGTGGCCATTTTTCGACGCCAATTCCTTCTGTTTTATGTGGTCCTGGTTCACCGCCGTTCATAATGGAACCGACCGGCTCCACGACGACAGTTTTCGTCCCAAGTGGCTTTAATGATTTGGCGACACCGGTGAACGTGCCTCCTGATCCCGCTCCCGCTACAAATACATCAATTTGTGGCACATCTTTCAACAACTCATGTGAAAGGATGTCGACATAAGCATCCGGGTTATCTGGGTTCGAGAACTGTTCTGGGACATAGGCGTCATGTTCTTTGGCCAACTCAATAGCATGTGCGATCGCGCCTTTCATGCCGAGTTCCGTCGGCGTGTTGACGACGGTGGCCCCGAGCAGTCGCATCAATGCCTGCTTCTCTTGACTGAATTTTTCAGGAGTGACCGTCATGAGTCGAATTCCGAATCGCTGACAAGCGAGCGCAAGCCCGATTCCCGTATTGCCTGCTGTCGGTTCGATCACCGTTCCACCAGGTGCCACATCGCCACGCTCAATCGCCCGTTCAATCAAATTCATCCCGAGTCGGTCTTTGACACTCCCACCTGGATTCATCATCTCGAGCTTTCCGTACACTTTGACATTCGCTGGTATAGGAAGCGTTCGAAGTTCAATAAGCGGTGTGTCTCCGATGAGTTCATAGACGTCACGGACAATCATCTTATGCCTCGTCCTTGAAGACGATATGCCATTCATCACGTTTTGCGAGCATGTCTGCCGCTAATTTTTTGGCACCTTCGAAATCATGATGGTTCGCATTCCCACATTGAACAGGGTTTTGCGCAGGCAATTCCTCAGCGTTCATCGCATCACGCAACGTCGCTTCCACGAGGTCAAGCATTCGTTCGTAGTTCCCATCATTGAGCATTGTCCAATAGAAACCTGTCTGGCAACCCATCGGTGAGATATCGACAATGTCTTCGGAATGATTGCGACTGTTCTCGGCAATCAAATGCTCAAGTGAATGAACCGCGCGCATCGGCATGAGTCCTTCGTTCGGTTGAATGAAACGAATATCGTATTTATAAATCGTGTCAGCCGTCCCTTCTTTCACACCAGCTAAACGGACAAACGGCGCCTGTACTTTCGTATGATCCAAGTTAAAACTTTCAACATTATATGTTTTCATGAGTAATTCCTCCTCGTTATTTAGTGGCTATTACGAGCCAGACAAACTTGTTTTTCTGCGTCATCGTCACGTTGTATCCGTTCGCTTCTAACATGGAACGAATCGTTGACGTATATGGATAGTATTCACGATTTAAATCTTCGACGAGGTCCGAGTACCCTTTCGCAGTCGCCCAATCGATGATGTCCTGACGAGCTGCTGGTGACTCAAACATCGTATCAAGCAACACGAACTTCGGGTGTTCCCAGTCTTCGACATATCGACCAATGGCCGTGGCCTTTTCAGAATCTGTCAAGTGGTGAAAAGCATATGACGATACGATCGTATCTACATGTGATAACTTCGGATATCGGAGAAAATCACCTTCGAGTACTTCAATCCCCAACTTTTCAACAGCAATTTGTCGCATTTCCGGCGACGGTTCAATCGCAATCAACGGATGCCCTTTTATAATTCGACTGCTCAAGTTTCCTGTTCCGACACCAAACTCAAGTACCCTTCCTTCGACATGTAGGGCAACCTCATCGAGCATTTGCTCATAACCGATGAAGACTTCGTGATATTGCTCATCATGCCCCTCGACCGTCGTATCATAATCCTTTGCCCAATCCTTAAAGATGTCCATGAATGGTAAGTTCATATCGCTACCCCAATCTTAATTCTTACTAATTTGATATGTTTTATTGGTATTTAACTTTAACGTTACATTAACAGGTTTTTTTATTCATTTCAAGTCATTCGCTAGATTCACGCATCATATGCAATTGGATATAGGTCTTATGTGTTAGGTCTTTAGTAATTGTCAGAACATTAAAATTTGTGCAAAAACACTTACCTATTTTACAAATAAATCCACTCTTTTTTATCTGAATAGCGATATGATAATTCTCAATGTAAGTCTATGCTTTATTATTTACAGGTAATAACAAATTTTAGGGGGTCCATACGTTGTCACGAAAAAAAATCTATTTAAACGCTTCACTCGCCACATGTATCGCCTTGTCACCTGCACTGATTCAAGCTGGAACAACTTCTGTTTCAGCAGAAGCTTCCGTTAAACCGAAATTGGTTCTTGAGAAAAAACAGAAAAAAGTTCGGGTCGTTGTAGAGCTCGTCGGGGATCCTGCCATTGCCGAAGCCGCTCAAAAAGGGAAGAAATTTAATGAATTGTCGAAATCAGAGCAAAATAAGGCACAACAATCTGTTCAATCGGAGCAAAAACGTGCCAAGTCTGCCTTGAAGAAACAAGGCGTAACCGCTACACCGATTGAAGAGTTCACGACCGTCTTTAATGGCTTCTCTACATTCTTATCTACAAGTGAAATCGCCAAAGTCGAAGCATTACCTGAAGTGG
Organism: Exiguobacterium sp. s132; assembly: GCF_018617235.1. Classification (GTDB taxonomy): domain Bacteria; phylum Bacillota; class Bacilli; order Exiguobacteriales; family Exiguobacteriaceae; genus Exiguobacterium; species Exiguobacterium profundum. The sequence continues at coordinate 1,137,004 of NZ_JACSJU010000001.1, forward strand.
CGACCGTTCACATTGTCAACGAGTACGAGCGCCCTGAAGTCAAACCGGATATGATCACGAGTAACGGCATGGTTCAAGCCGAACAAACGTGGGGAGATTACGGATTTGCCGGAGAAGGTACTGTCGTCGCTGTCATCGATTCTGGAATCGACCCTGAGCACCGGGATTATAAGATCACCGACGCTAAAACGGCAGAGTTGACTCAATCAGAAGTCAATCAAGCCATCACATCGTTCGGTCTCCCAGGCGAATACGTCAACGAGAAAGTTCCATACGCATATAACTACTACGATGAGAACGATGACATCAAAGATGATTCACCTGGCGCTTCAATGCACGGACAGCACGTTTCCGGTACAGTTGCCGCAAACGGTGACCTAGAAAACGGTGGGATCAAAGGTGTCGCACCGGAAGCACAAATTTTGGGATTGAAAGTATTCAGTAACGACCCGAACTATGCGTCTACATATGGAGATATCTACATCAAAGCAATTGATGATGCCATTAAACTCGGTGCTGACGTCATCAACATGAGCCTCGGATCAACAGCCGGTTTCGTCGATGCCGATTCTCCAGAGCAACAAGCCGTTCAACGTGCTGTCGACAACGGCATCTTTATGTCGATTTCTGCTGGGAACTCCGCATACTTCGGTCACGGATTTGACTTGCCAACTGCTTCAAACCCAGATACGGGCGTCGTTGGGGCGCCGAGTGTCAGTCAAGCATCTACATCGGTCGCCTCTCTTGAGAACGATCAAATTCAATTGGATGCTTTCAGAGTCGGTGATGAGAAGATTGGATGGAAGAAACAAGACGGTCCTGCCTTCAAAGAAGGAACATACGACATCGTATATGTCGGAGACGGACAACCGGAGAATTATGAAGGAAAAGACGTAAAAGGAAAACTCGTCCTTGCTGTTCGCGACGGCGGTTACTTCTACTCGCAGATCCAAAAAACAGCTGAAGCGCAAGGCGCAGCAGGTGTCATCGTACGTGGTGCGGTCGGGCACGGCGATTATGTCTCGATGGCTCTCGATCAACCTCAAATTCCGATGGCTTCACTCAGCATCCAGGACGGGAATGAACTGAAAGACAAGTTAGCAGACGCTCCGCTTCAAGTGACGTTTGCCGGTGACCGCATCAGTGTCAATAACCGTTCAGCCGGTGCGATGTCTGATTTCACATCGTGGGGCGTCACACCGAACCTTGACTTCAAGCCAGAGCTTTCTGCTCCAGGTGGCCAAATTTTCTCTACGTTCAACGATAACCAATATGGGTTGATGAGCGGAACATCGATGGCAGCACCACACGTTGCCGGAGGGGCGGCCCTCGTCCTTGAGCGTGTGGACCGTGACTTCAAATTGAGTGGAAAAGCACGTGTCACGATGGCGAAAAACTTGTTACTCAACACGTCGAAGCCTGTCACAGATATCGGACCTTATAACCAAGAATTGAAACAATCACTCCCATACTCACCACGTCGGGCCGGAGCAGGTCTAATGCAATTGCATGCAGCCGTCACCTCTCCTGCTGTCGCATATGAGAAGTCGACAAAAGAAGCAAAAGTCGCTTTAAAAGAGTTGTCGAAGAGCAAAGCATCGTTCACGATCGTCGTCGAGAACACGTCGACTGAATCGTTAACTTATGATGTAGCCGCATCGTTGCAAACGGATCTCGCTGTCAAAAACAAAGACGGAATCGTTCAAAATGCGATGGAAGCGCAAGCACTTCAACAAGCGATCATTAAAATTAACGGATCAAACACAAGTAAAGTCACGTTGAAAGCAAAACAGAAGAAGGAAATTAACGTTTCAATCGATGTCTCGAAAGCAAAAGTGTTGAATCCTGAAACATTGGAAGGCACTGTATCCGCTAAATCTGTCTTTGAGAACGGCTATTTCGTCGACGGATTCCTTCGTTTGACTGATCCGCGCGGTACAGACGGTCATCCATCTCTCGTCGTTCCAATCGTCGGATTTGAAGGGGATTGGGGCAAAGCGCCGATCTTTGACGAGACAATCTATGGAGAAGGCGCATTCTATGGCGTCTCTGGATTGGTGGATGCAGAAGGAAACTACTTAGGTGAAAAACTAGATGAATCTGTGGCTAGCGAAGCGGTTGCCATTTCACCGGACGGAGACGGGTCGAAAGATACGGCTACTCCAGTCTTCTCGCTATTACGCAATGCGAAAGACATCAAATATCGCGTCGTAGATGAGAAAGGGAACGTCCTTCGCACCCTCAAGATGGAAGACGAATTGAGAAAGAACTACTTCGATGGCGGAAGTGGTGATTATTACTATTACGCAGCGGATAACGCTTGGGACGGAAAATTGAATGGGAAGATGGCGCCAAAAGGCACATATTACTATGAAATCGAAGCAAGCATCGATTACATGAAGAAACAAGCTCAAACGATGCGCATTCCTGTCAAAGTAGATTACACAGACCCACGCTTCACGCTTCGTTGGGACGACAACGTAGCAAGCGTCAAAGCGTCGGATGACTTTGCTGGAATCAACGGTATCGAATTCCTCATCAACGGGAAAGTCGTGGCAAAAGAAGCGAAAGCTTCAGCGAACTTCACACTTGAACAGCCGCTCGAGACTACAGATCAGCTTTCAGTTCGTGTGTCAGACAATGCCGGGAACGTGATCACTCGAAATGTTTCAACAGAAAATGATGCGGCCAAACCTGGTATCTTTGTCGATGCACCACTCGCCTTGTCTCCTTACGGTACATCCATCGTTCCATTGATCGGTCAAATCAAGGATGCCTCTGAAATCGCATCGTTCACGGTAGACGGGGTCGACGTACCACTCAAATATGACGCGTCAGCGAAACAATATACGTTCAATACGACACGCACATATAAGGATGGTTTCCACAAAGTCCGCTTTGTCGCAGAAGACACTGCTGGGAACGTGACGAACTTCGTCCGTCCAATCTTTGTCGACTCTACGAAAGCAACATTGTCGGTGACAAACGTACCGAAGAACGTATCGGCTAAACAGAAGTCTGTAAACGTGAAAGTTCAAGTAAAGGATAACTTCGACGAAATCAAGCTTCGGGTCAACGGGGACTTGAAATGGAACTATACGTTGAAAGAACCATACGCGATGCGTGCATTCTCACGCACGGGAACAATCACACTTCCAGTGACAGCGAAAGGAAAGAATACCTTCACGTTCGAAGTGACCGACCTTGCCGGGAACGTCACGAAAAAAGTAATTACAATTAACAAAAAATAAGCGATACAAAAAACGGATGACCTCAATCAGGTCATCCGTTTTTCATGTCATTTGTTGAGTTCAAGCGCGAAAGAAATCGCAGATAATGCATAAAGCGGCGCCGTTTCAGACCGAAGAATGCGTGGTCCAAATGCACATGCAGTCGCTCCAGCCTGAGTCCATTGATTGATTTCATTCACATCGAATCCACCTTCAGGTCCCGTGATGACGAGAACGCGTTGTTTCGGTTTCAGTTGAGTCAACAGTTGTGCGAAAGCAGACTGTTCCCCTTCTTTTGCCGACTCTTCATACGCGATGATGACGGCATCATAGCCCTCCATTTTCTGATGAAGCTCTTTCGGAGAGATGTAGGAACACGTCGGTACAACGGCACGATAGGATTGTTCAGCCGCTTCTTGCATAATCTTTTGAATCCGCTCCACTTTTTTCGGAGCTTTTTTTCCATCCCATTTGGCGACAGAGCGCGCTGATTCGAACAGCAACAGATGGTGAACGCCAAGCTCCGTCGCTTTTTGGGCGACGAGCTCGACTTTGTCCCCTTTCGGGAGTGCATACGCCAAAGTCACCTCGATTGGCAACTCAGTCGTCGCCTGTCGCGATGACGTGACTTTCGCTTCCCCGCTCTTCTTCTCAAGCGATGTCACGACACAGGCATACTCAACACCTGTACCATCCAACAGGACCATCTCATATCCAGGACCTTGTCGTAAGACTGTACCGATGTGGTGGACCACATCTGAAGGAAGGGTCACCGTTTCGCCTTTAAAGGCTTCTTTTGTCAAAAAATAACGTTGCATAACTTACCCCTTCTTGGCGATAATCGCGACCCAGTCTTCCATCACGCGCGTCTCTTCAATCTCAAATCCAGCAGCGACCAAAGCATTCGTCACTTCAGCCCGCTTCTCTCCGATAATTCCAGAGGTGATGAAGCGCCCACCTGACTTCGTACGTGCATAGGCGTCTTCGATGAAAAGGAGAATGACGTCAGCAAGAATGTTCGCTACGACTAAATCGTACTCGCCTTCCACACCTTTCAGAAGATCACCTGTGTCCACTTGAACGAGTTCGCCCACTCCGTTCGTCTCAACGTTTTGACGAGCAGCTTCGACTGCGACCGAGTCTAAGTCTAGTGCCTTTACCTTCGTTGCACCAAGTTTTGCTGCTGCAATCGACAATACACCCGATCCTGTACCGACATCAATGACACGGTCACCTTCCTGGATGTAGTTCTCAATCGCTTGAATGCAGAGCATTGTCGTCGGATGCGTTCCTGTGCCAAACGCCATACCCGGGTCAAGCAAAATCACATTCTCTTCCGGCTGCGGGGTGTACTCTTCCCATAAAGGAACGATGGTTAGTTGTTGCGAAATCTTTACCGGCTTATAATACTGCTTCCAAGAGTGTGCCCAGTCCTCTTCATCGATTTCAGCGACCGTGACGTCTCCAGATCCGATGTCGAGCATCGTGCGAAGTCGTTCGATTTCTTTTTTAAGATTCGAAAGTAAATCTTGAAAATCACCTGAGGCCGGGACATACGCTTTGACGTGTACGCCAGAAGTTGGATACGTTTCACGATCCGAAACGTCCCAAATTTCTCCGAAATGGTCCTCCGCCATCATTCTGTCGAAATCTTCCACGTCCTCGATGACGACACCTTGTGCCCCCACTTCGTGTAGTAAATTGGATACTGCTTCTACCGCAAGTTGTGTCGTGTGGACACAAATTTCAGACCATTTCATCGTTCGTACACACTCCTTTTAGTGACTAAAGAACTTTTTCATTTTTTGGAACATGCCATGTTCCTCTTCGACACCGGACTCTCCGCTAATTTCTTCAAATTCACGCAGTAACTCTTTTTGACGGTCTGTCATGTTTTTCGGCGTCATCACGATGACACTGACATACTGGTCACCATTTGCACCACCACGAACACTCGGCATTCCTTTACCGCGTAAACGGAATTTCGAACCGGTTTGTGTCCCTGCAGGTACTTTCAAGCTCACATTCCCGTGAACTGTTGGTACTTCGATTTCCGCACCGAGAGCAGCCTGGGCGAATGTAATTGGCATATCCATTGCGATGTGTTGGTCGACACGTTCAAAGATCTCATGTGCTCTGACACGAACGACGACGTATAAGTCTCCTGCTGGACCACCGTTCACGCCTGGACCACCTTTACCAGAGAGACGAATCTGTTGACCGTTATCGATACCGGCTGGGATTTTGACCTCGACTGTTTGTTTCTTCTTCACATGACCTGAACCATGGCAAGTCGGACATTTTTCTTTAATCGTCTTACCACTTCCGTGACACTGGCTACATGGACGCTGATTGACCATACGACCGAGAATCGTGTTCTGTTCGACCGTTTCGACGCCGCTACCGCCACATCGGTTACACGTTTCCGGTTTCGTGCCCGGTTTTGCTCCGCTTCCCATACACGTGTCACATTCTACTTCGATTTCGAGTTCAATCGTCTCTGTTTTACCTGTGACACTTTCCATGAAGTCGAGATCGACGACGTACTGGTAGTCTTCACCGCGACGTGGTGCATTCGGATCTTGACGGCGCCCACCGCCTCCAAAAAACATGTCAAAGATATCTCCGAAGCCGCCTTGGAAGTCACCTCCACCGCCGAACTGATTGGCCCCTTCGAAACCGAATCGGTCATACTGGGCCCGTTTCTGTTCGTCTGAGAGTACTTCATACGCTTCACCAATCTCTTTGAACTTGTCGGCAGCATCTGCTTCTTGGTTGATGTCCGGGTGATATTGACGGGCTAATTTTCGATATGCCCGCTTGATGTCTTGTGCTGAGGCCGACTTGTCGAGCCCGAGCACTTCATAATAATCTCGTTTCGCCACTATTCTCGCTCCTATCCTCACTAACTACGTATCGATTTTACCGATTCTACCTTAACATGGAAAGAGCCAAAGCAGAAACCTGCTTTGGCGCTCTCCTTTACAACGGCTGTTTATTTACGGTCGTCGAGATCCTCAAACTCTGCGTCCACGACATTATCGTCCTGTTTCGCTTCCGCCTGTGGTTCTGCGCCTTCAGCACCTTGCTGTTCAGCCATTTTAGCATATACTTTTTGCGTCAACTCTTGAACGACAGCTGACAATTCGTCTTTGGCTGTACGGATCGCCTCAAGGTCTGAACCTTCGAGAGCAGTTTTCGCTTTTTCTTTCGCAGCTTCTGCTTTTTCTTTGTCCGCCTCTTCTACTTGCTCACCAAGATCTTTGATTGCCTTGTCTGTCGCGAAGACGAGTTGGTCTGTTTCGTTGCGAAGTTCTGCTTCTTCTTTACGTTTGTTATCTGCTTCTGCGTTCGCTTCTGCTTCTTTCACCATACGCTCGATTTCCGCCTCATCGATACCTGAAGAAGATTGGATTGTGATCGATTGTTCTTTGTTCGTACCGAGGTCTTTCGCCGATACATGAACGATTCCGTTTGCATCGATATCGAATTTTACTTCGATTTGCGGCACACCACGTGGTGCTGGTGGGATGTCCGTCAATTGGAAGCGACCAAGTGTCTTGTTGTCTGGTGCCATCGGACGTTCCCCTTGAAGGACGTGGATGTCAACAGCAGGCTGGTTATCGGCTGCAGTCGAGAACACTTGTGATTTCGATGTCGGGATTGTCGTGTTGCGATCGATGAGTTTCGTCATCACGCCACCCATTGTCTCGATTCCAAGTGAGAGTGGAGTCACATCGAGAAGAACGACGTCTTTCACGTCTCCAGCAAGAACTCCACCTTGAATTGCTGCACCAAGTGCAACGACTTCATCCGGGTTTACCCCTTTGAACGGCTCTTTCTTCGTGAAGTCGTGGATTGCTTTTTGAACAGCAGGGATACGTGTCGAACCACCGACGAGAATGATCTTGTCGAGGTCAGATGGTGTAAGTCCTGCATCTTTTAAAGCACGACGCGTCGGTTCCATTGTGCGTTCGACAAGGTCAGCCGTCAATTCTTCAAATTTCGCACGTGTGAGTGTCATCTCCAAGTGGAGTGGACCTGCTTCACCTGCTGTGATAAACGGAAGGCTGATGTGTGCACTTGTCACACCTGAAAGGTCTTTCTTCGCTTTTTCAGCTGCATCTTTCAAACGTTGAAGTGCCATCTTATCTTTCCCGAGGTCGATACCATTTTCTTTTTTGAATTCTGCAACGAGGTAGTCGATGACTTTTTGGTCGAAGTCATCTCCACCGAGACGGTTGTCACCAGCTGTTGCGACAACTTCGAATACTCCGTCGCCAAGCTCAAGGATTGAAACGTCAAACGTACCACCACCGAGGTCATAGATCAAAATCGTGTGGTCTTCGCCTTTATCAAGACCGTAAGCGAGTGCCGCAGCTGTTGGCTCGTTGATGATTCGCTTGACATCAAGACCAGCAATCTTACCAGCATCTTTTGTCGCTTGACGCTCCGCGTCGTTGAAGTATGCAGGAACTGTGATGACGGCTTCCGTGACTGTTTCACCGAGGTAGTCTTCAGCATCTTTCTTCAACTTTTGCAAAATGATTGCCGAGATTTCTTGTGGTGTGAATTTTTTGCCGTCTACGTCGACTGTATGTGACGTTCCCATGTGACGTTTAATTGATTGGATCGTATTCGGGTTCGTGATGGCCTGACGTTTCGCGACCTCACCTACTTGACGCTCTTCTCCTTTGAATGCAACAACCGAAGGAGTCGTACGGTTACCTTCTGCGTTCGAGATGACGACTGCTTCGCCACCTTCCATTACTGCCACACATGAGTTTGTAGTCCCTAAGTCAATACCGATAATTTTACCCATCGTTTATTCCTCCGTCTCGTTAAGTAGTGTTATTCTGCGACTTTTACCATGCTCGGGCGAATGACTCGACCATGCATCGTATATCCTTTTTGAAGCTCCATCGTCACGATACCTGACTCGAACTCATCGCTCGGTTCTTGCATGACTGCTTGATGGAAATTCGGGTCGAACGGCTGTCCGACTGCTTCAATCACTTCGACTTGCTCAGCATTTAATACGTCAAGCAGTTGACGATGAATCATATCGACTCCTGATTGAATCTGCTTCGCATCCTCTGAAGTTGCGTTTACTTGAAGTGCACGCTCAAAGTTGTCAATGAGCGGAATCAATTTTTCAATGACAGACTGTGAAGCAAACTTGACGCGTTTGGCATTCTCTTCGTTCGTCCGACGACGGAAGTTGTCAAAGTCGGCACGAATGCGGAGCTCGCTCGCTTTCAACGCTTCGATTTCTTTTTGTAAGTCCGTCCCCTCAGAACTTTCTTCCACAATCTCAGCATTTAAAACCTCATCTTCATTTGATTCAGTCGACTCATTCTCTTCTGTTTGTGCCGAGTCTACAGATTTTTCTTCAAGCACGTCATCTTGCTCGTGCCCGTTTTGGTGATCTGCTGTCATAATAAAACTCCTTTCCGTCACTCATCTAGTTTCGTTCGTCGCAACGCTTCGATAATTTGTCCCATCATTTGGACACCATGACGGTAATTCATACGCGTTGGACCAATCATAGCGATTGTACCGAATGTTTTTCCGTCTAGTGTATAATCCGAGGTGATGACACTACAATTTTGAAGGGCGACAATTCCGTTCTCGCTCCCAATGCTCACATAAATCTCACGATTTGGCAACGATTCGAGCCAGTGCGTCAATCGTTCTTGCTCATCAATCCATTCTAGGAATGGGCGTAACGTGTCGAGCGTCTGAAACTCGGGTTGATTGAAGATTTTCTTCTTGCCCCCGAGATAAAGCGAAGACGGCGTTTGGATTCCGAGCGTCGATTGAATCAGTTGCATCATGTTCTCGTACTGCTGTCGCTGAGCGAGTTGCAATTTGGCAACTTCCTCCCCAATCCGGATTTTCAATTGTCCGATTGGCGTTCCGACAAGGCGGTCGTTCAACAGTCGAATCGTTTCCTCGATGACGTCAGGAGCGACACGCGATTCAAACATGACGGTACGATGCTCGACGTGACCTTGATCCGTGACGATGAGAACGACACCACGCCGCTCGTCTAATGGCATAAAGTCCACACGGGCCAACGTTTCCATTTGGCTGTTCGGACCGAGGGCGACCGTCGTATAATTGGTCAAATCAGAAAGGAGATCTGCAGCTTGTCGAATCAGGATCTCAGACTCTTTTGAAGATTGTTTCAAACGTTCTTCTAGTCGACCTGTCTCCCGTTCGTCGATGATCTGCTTCTCGACGAGGTGGTCCACGTAATATCGATAGCCGACCTCTGACGGGATGCGACCTGCAGAAGTATGTGGTTTTTCAATCAGCCCCATGTCTTCCAAATCGGCCATATCATTCCGAATCGTTGCTGAACTAAACGTCAAATCGTCTCGTTTCGACAATGTCCGAGAACCGACCGGCTGAGCCGTCTGGATGTAATCGTCAATGATGGCTCGAAGAATGAGCAATTGTCGATCTGTCAGCACAACATCACTCCTCTCTGAAAAGGTTACCCCGCTTTATTAGCACTCATATTTAACGAGTGCTAATCACACTTCAAATATTATCATGTTCTCACTATTTGTCAATTCATACACTCGGATTTTTTCACCTTTTTTCACGATAGCAAACCTACGAAATGAAAATAAAAGCCCATTTCGGTAGAATAGATGATGAGGTGATTAAATGTTTACAACAAAACAATTTAATGTATTTAAACAGGATGGACTCGACGAACGAATGTCTGGCATCCGTTCGGATATTCAACCGCTCTTCCATCGGATTTATGACGAGGTCGGGCCAGAGCTTGAAGCTGATGTCGGTATTCCTCTTTATTTGCATGTGGCGAAGCACGCTCGTCGGACGGTGAACCCACCGAAAGATACGTGGATGGCGATTTGTCACGACAAACGTGGGTACAAAAAACATCCGCACTTACAAGTTGGGCTTTTCGACGATCGTGTCTTCATCTGGCTAGCGTTCATCTATGAGATGCCGAACAAGGACGCCATCGCGAAACACCTGCAACAAATCGATTTGAAATCAACATTCCCTGATTTCCATATCGCGGGCGACCATATGAAAAAAGAAGCGTTACTTGTTGAAGATACGTCAACTGAAGACATTCAATCGCTACTTGAGCGATTCGGCACTGTGAAAAAGGCTGATTTCTTGATCGGCCGTCAACTTCCTGCCGATGCGTCGATTCTTCAAAATGAAGACGCATTTCTCGCGTTGGTCGAAGACACGTTCGGTCGGCTTACACCGCTCTATCGTGATCTCGTCTTGTAATATAAGAAAATGGACAAATCCTCACGAGGGACTTGTCCATTTTTTTATGAATCAGCATGTTCAAGTTTTGCTTCTCCAATAAAGGCTGCAAAGGCTTCATTGGCGAGTGGCAAACCGGATGCCGTTAGACGGATATGTGTGTCCGTCCGTTCAATCAGTGACTTCTTCACCAACTCTTCGATGACGTGACCGAACACATCATCGAGCGACACTCCGTACTTCTGTTCAAACGTCTGAAGCGAGACCCCGGAACGCATACGCAGGCCAAGGAATAACTCTTCTTCCATCTTTTCCACTTCTTCTAGTTCGGTCACCCGTTTCACAGGGATGCCTTCTGCTTTAATATAGTGAGGAATTGGAGCGATATTGGCGCGACGTGTCCCATTCAAATAACTATGCGCTCCGGCTCCGAATCCATAGTACTCTTCATTGCGCCAGTACACTTGATTGTGACGGCTCTCCCGACCAGGCAAGCCATAGTTGGAAATCTCATATTGTTGGAGACCATGGCGTTCAAGCGTCTCCATCACTTTCAAGTACATTTCGACTTCGACATCTTCTCCCGGTAAACGGAGCTTCCCTTTTCGATCTTGAATCGCAAAGACGGTATGCGGTTCGAGAATCAACGAATAAGAGGATACATGTTGAATCGGTAATTTAAGCGCTAGCTCTAAATCACGGTCAATTTGTTCAAGTGTTTGTTCCGGAAGACCAAACATCAGGTCAATCGAGATATTGTCAAAGCGTTTTGCCGCTTCACTTACCGTCTCGAACACATCATCCGCACGATGCGTACGGCCGATGCGCTCCAGTCCACCATCATCAAACGTCTGGACACCGAAACTGAGCCGGTTGACGCCACCTGCTTTCATCGTATCAAGCTTTTCCGCACTCACAAAGTTCGGGTTCGCTTCGACAGAATATTCGAGGTCATCTGACGCGAGTGGCAGAAGGTGTTGGCGGACCATATCCATCAGGCGCGCCATCTGCTCCTCATTGAGCGCGGTCGGTGTCCCGCCTCCGATAAAGATGGTATCAATCCGCTCTGTCGGAAACGCCTCGAGCGTCAATACCATCTCTCGCTCTAATGCATCTAAATAAGCATCAACAGGCTGATTTTTTAAAAACACCTTGTTGAAATCACAGTAATAACAAATATGTTCACAAAATGGAATGTGAAGATATACGGCTTTAGCCAATTTCGGCCACCCCTTTCTTCTCATTCCATTTATAACGCTTTTCGTCTGTTCTTTCCAGCCTGCGCCATCAATCGAATCGATGAATGAATAAACCACTCTTCAATTTCGGCTCGAACCAGGTTGATTTTGGGGGCATCTGGCCACCATCATCCGCCACGCGCATCAGTTGTGACATCGTTGTCTCATGGCACGTGAAAAGCAATCGATCTGGTACTTTAGTCAGCTTCTCTAATTCCGAGGCCGTCTTGTTCCCACCGACAAAATCGACTCTCGCGTCTGTACGAATATCCTCGACGTTGAAGTACGGCGTTAGTATATCTCGTTGTAAGATGGCAACGTCTAGCGCCTTGTCCTCTTGCCGTTTCGTCAACTGATAATATTTCCCTCGATAGGCGACTCCGAAGACGCCATGTTCTTTCGGCAGGACAAGACCATCCTCCTCATTGATCATGTATGAAAACGAGAGTCCGTCTAACATATTCTCCACCTCTTCTGGACTAATCGCTGTCAGCACGCGATGATACGGCAAAATCGTCAATTCGTCACTCGGGAAGAGGACACCTAAGAAGTGTGTACGTTCATTCTTTTGAGAACGATCCCCACCCATCCCGGAAACGACCGCTGCCGCTTTCGCACGATGATGTCCATCCGCAATGTAGATCGACGGGATGGTTGCGCCAATCATCATGACACGAGCGAGTTCACGGTTTGGAACCATGAATCCTTCATGCATGACGCCTCGTTCATCCGTGAACGAGAACAACGGGTCTCCGTCTGTCGCTTTATGTAAGATTTGCTTCAAGTTTGCATGTGGAGGATGACTGAGTAGAATAGGACCGGTGTGCGCTCGCGTCGCCCGGACATGCTCGACACGTTCCCGCTCCTTCGCCTCCCGTGTATATTCGTGAATCTTGATTCGACCGGCTTCATAATCCGCGACTGAAAAGGTGGCGACTAAACCGGTTTGCTGACGTTGTCCCGATGTCAATCGATAGACGTAAAATCCATTCGGACGTTCCGTCAACTCCTTCTCATAGAGACGTTCTAGCTCATGACGCGCCAAATCCCCCCACTTCTCAAGCGAAAGGTCGGATTGAAGTGCTTCCGGCTTATCAACTGCTAAAAAAGAATCAGGATTTTCTGAAATGACGGCTTGCGCCTCTTCAATCGATACGACATCGTACGGGTCTGCGGCGACACGTTCCGGATGCGCAGGCATATAAGGGCTGAACGGTTTAAATACGACCATAAGATCCTCCTTAAAATTCCCGGACGCGGATGACGCCCTGTATTTCATACAGCGCATGAATCGATAACGGTTCATGCTCACTGTTGTCTAAATCAATTAACGTATACGCCATCTCCCCGCGGCTACGATTGACCATGTTATCGATATTCAATCCATGTGAGGCAAGTTCTCCCGTGATTTGACCGACCATGTTCGGGACGTTTCGATGCAAGATTCCAAGACGGCGTTTACCGGTGTAAGGAAGCTCGACGTTCGGAAAATTAGCAGACGAACGAATATTCCCTGTCTCGAGATACAACTTCAGCGTCTCCACTGCTTGAATGGCACAATTAACTTCCGATTCTTTAGTCGATGCACCGAGGTGAGGCAGTGCCATGACTTGCGGATGACCAATCAACGTGTGACGGGGGAAGTCGGTCACATACAGTCCCACATGATGATGCAACGCCTTCAATAAGTCATCATCTTTCACGAGCTCTCCTCGCGCAAAGTTCAAAACAGTCATCCCCGGTTTCATCCGTTCGAACCAACTCTGGTCAATGCTGAATCGAGTCTCCTCAGTCAAAGGCATATGAATCGACAATAAGTCAACATTTCCCAGTACCTCACTTAAATGTTTGGCACGCGTGACGTGTTTCGAAATATTCCAGGCGGCATCAACCGAGAGATGGGGATCGTATCCGATAACATCGACCCCAAGCTGGAGAAGATCGTTGGCTAGCGACGCACCGATGGCTCCTAGACCGATAATCCCTACTTTTTTGCCTCGCAACTCCGCTCCGAGGAATTGTCGTTTTTGCACTTCCATCGCTTCTTCTAATTGCGATTGCGATGCGATAGTCTGTTCATTCACCCAATTGAGTCCTTTCACAATGGGTCGTACCGAGAGGATCATGCTCGCAAGGACGAGTTCTTTCACCGCATTCGCATTCGCACCAGGTGTATGAAACGCGACGATTCCTCGCTTCGCAAGTTGATCGAGCGGAAGGTTGTTGACACCGGCCCCTGCTCTAGCGATGGCGAGAAGATAGGGAGAGATATCCTCTTCGTGGACTTGATGACTTCTCAGTACCCAAGCATCGGCTTGATCCGATGCATTGATGACGTACTCGCTTGGCTCAAATCGTTTCAGACCAGCGGCAGCGATTTGATTAAATGTTTTGATGTGATACATGGGTTTCCTCCTCGAATGCTCTCATGACGTCGACGAGGCGTTCTGCCCCTTCTAGCGGCATCGCGTTATACAGACTTGCACGTAAGCCCCCTACCGAACGATGACCACCGAGTTCGAGCAATCCACGTTCTAAAGCGTATCGTTCAAATCGCCGATCCATCTCTTGATCTCCCGTTGTAAATGGGATGTTCGTCAATGAACGACATTCCCCCGAAACAATTGGAGAAAAGCAGGTCGACTCTTCAAGATAGGAATAGACCCTGTCACTTTTCTGATGATTCAATCGTTCCATCGCTTCGACGCCTCCGCGGTCTTCCACCCACTTCAATACACGCTCTGCTACATACATGCTGAAGGTCGATGGTGTATTGAATAACGTATCGACATGTGACCCATACTGAAGATAACTCGGCAACTCAAGCGACTGAATCAAATCCCGACGGATGATGACGACCGTCAGTCCTGCAGGTCCGATATTCTTTTGGGCTCCGGCATAAATCACCCCGAAGCGCTCCACATCGATTTGCTCGGCTAGAATGTTCGAGGAAGCATCTGCAATCAGCGGGACATCGATTTCAGGGAGATGTGTAAATCGAGTCCCTTCAATCGTGTTGTTCAGTGTCACATGGAGATAGTCCACCTCTTGGACAAGGCTCGATTCAAACGACATCTTTCCCGTCGCATCTACCAATGGGTGAATGACATCGACCTCTCCAAAGTGTTTCGCATCTTCCATCGCTTTTTTAGACCAGATGCCCGTATCCACATAAGCGAATCGATTCCGCTTCCGTAAATTCATCGGAATCATTGAAAATTGTAACGTCGCACCGCCTTGTAGCCAAAGCACAGCGTAATTCTCAGGGATATGCATGAGTCTTCTCAATCTCAATTCAAGAGAGTCGACCACACGTTCGAAAGACGCTGAGCGATGACTCGTTTCGATAATCGAAACGCCTTCATACTCAAACGTCAAAAGATGTTGTTGAATCTCTTGCATCACTTCTGTCGGTAGCATGCCAGGACCCGCAGAGTATGTATACGTCGACACGGTGTTTCCTCCTCTATAGTCTGTCTAAGGGTTTACTCTTCCTTATATGAAAGGGCATTTCCTGCCTGAAATACAAAATCGCCCTGATTCGAAAATCAGGGCGACTCAAACTCATTATTCTTCGTCCATAGAGAGAACAGACATAAACGCTTCTTGCGGGACTTCGACGGACCCGACCATCTTCATGCGCTTCTTACCTTCTTTTTGTTTCTCGAGGAGTTTCCGTTTACGTGAGATATCTCCCCCATAACATTTAGCCAAAACGTTTTTACGAAGTGCTTTAATCGTAGAACGTGCGACGATTTTAGTTCCAACGGCCGCTTGGACTGGAACTTCGAACTGCATCCGTGGAATGAGAGCTTTAAGCTTCTCAACAATGACCTTCCCACGTTCGTACGCGAAGTCACGGTGAACGATGAAGCTGAGGGCATCGACGATTTCGTTATTGAGCAAGATATCCATCTTCACGAGACGCGATTGACGGTAGCCGATCAACTCATAATCGAGAGACGCGTAGCCTTTCGTGCTCGATTTCAACTGATCGAAGAAATCATAGACGATTTCACTGAGCGGAATCTCGTACGTGATTTTGACGCGAGTCGTATCGATGTATTGCATATCGATGAACGTTCCGCGTTTCTTCTGGCAAAGTTCCATGATTGCACCTACGTAGTCGTTTGGTGTCATGACAGCCGCCTTGACGTATGGTTCTTCGATTGAATCAACCTTTTGTTGCTCTGGCATCTTCGATGGGTTATCGACGTGAATTACTTCGCCTGAAGTCGTCGTCACGTGATAAATTACCGATGGTGCCGTCGTAATCAAGTCGATGTTAAACTCACGTTCAATCCGCTCTTGAATGATTTCCATATGAAGCATGCCGAGGAATCCACAACGGAAACCAAAACCGAGCGCTTGCGACGTCTCTGGTTCAAACTCGAGTGCGGCATCTGAGAGCTGGAGCTTTTCAAGTGCCTCACGAAGATCATTGTACTTAGCCGCATCAATCGGATACAAACCACAGTAAACCATCGGGTTCATCTTGCGATAACCAGGTAGCTGACTCGTTGCCGGGTTTTTAGCAAGTGTGATCGTATCCCCGACGCGAACATCTCCTACTGTTTTAATGGATGCAGAAAGCGTACCAACGTCTCCTACGTTCAATTCTTTAACAGAGATCGGTTTTGGCGTCGACACACCGAGGTCCGTCACTTCGAACGTCTTGCCAGTCGCCATCATTTGAACTTTGTCTCCTACTTTGACTGAACCGTTCACGATACGAATCGATGCGACGACACCGCGGTAAGCGTCATAGTATGAGTCAAAAATCAGTGCTTGCAATGGTTCAGACGGGTCACCTGTCGGCGGAGGGACAAGTTCCACGATTTGTTCGAGAATCTCTTCAATCCCGATTCCCGCTTTTGCAGAAGTCGGGACCGCATCACTCGCATCGAGGCCGATGACGTCTTCAATCTCTTGACGGACCCGCTCGACATCCGCTGACGGCAAGTCGATTTTATTAATGACCGGAATGATTTCAAGGTCGTTATCGAGTGCTAAATAAACGTTCGCAAGGGTTTGCGCTTCAATTCCTTGCGCTGCGTCGACGACGAGAATTGCACCTTCACATGCCGCAAGCGAACGTGACACTTCATATGTGAAGTCGACGTGTCCTGGCGTGTCGATCAAGTGAAGAATATACTCTTCTCCGTCTTTCGCCGTATAGTTCAATTTGACGGCGTTCAATTTGATTGTAATTCCACGCTCACGCTCCAAGTCCATCGCGTCAAGCGTCTGCTCTTTCATCTCACGAGCCGTGAGTGCACCAGTCTTCTCAAGAATCCGGTCAGCGAGCGTCGACTTTCCATGATCGATGTGCGCGATGATGGAAAAGTTACGAATCTTCTTCTGACGATTCTCTAATTCTTGTTTGTTCATATATGGGTTCACCTATCCTTCTCATGCATACCGTGTCATTATATCAAAATCCTAAAGTAATGTGTACGACCTACTACAACAATACCACAGATAGTTTTCAGAATAATCATCAAGTGGTTGCTTTTCATATAACCGTTTGCTACAATTGTGCTTGTTCTGTTGAATGATTACTTGAAGTAATAAGAACATACACTTTCTTGTTTCAGGAGGTGACAAACAATGGCAAACATCAAATCAGCAATCAAACGTGCAAAAACTTCTGAAAAACGTCGTGTTGCGAACTCACAAGAGAAAGCGGCAATGCGTACAGCAGTAAAACGTGTTGATGCTCTCGTACTCGAAGGAAACAAAGAAGCTGCTCAAGAAGCTTTCGTCCTCGCTACGAAGAAGCTCGACAAGGCTGCATCAAAAGGTCTTATCCACAAAAACAAAGCAGGTCGTGATAAATCACGCCTCGCAGCTCGTATCGCTGCTCTCTAATTAGAGATCACACGAAACAGCCGCCTCCTATTCGGAGCCGGCTGTTTTTTTGTATACCATGATGTAATGAGGACCGATCTCAGGAATGTCGAATGGCTCTCCGATTCGTGTAAGCCCATTTCGTTCATAGAATCGGACAGCCACTTCTCTCGCATTACACCACCATGAACATCCCAGCTCATCATGGAGTGCCTGTAAAAACCGAGAGCCGATTCCTCGTCCCGAAACATAAGGATCCGTCGCCATACCACGGAGTTGGAGCGGAATCCCCTCACCCTCGATTTGTTTCGGGGACAGCATGACTGTAGCGACCGATAGCACTCGATTGCCTTCAACCCAAGCGAAGTGTCGCGTCGTCGGTGCCTCATCCCCTTCAAAATAACACGTCTCAACGTCTTTTCCTGGTCTGAGCACAACATGACGGAGCGGAATCACGTCTTGAAGTGTCACTTGTTTGAATCCCATTCCTTCACCTCACAATAAGGCCAGTTGACAAACGAGCGTATCGAACACGATTTGTTTGTCACCACGTCCCGTTTTCATAGCTTCATCCGCGTCTGCAATCAAGGTCAGCGCTCGTGCGAGCTGAGCCTCGGAAAAG
The DNA here is from genome assembly GCF_018617235.1 of Exiguobacterium sp. s132. GTDB lineage: Bacteria > Bacillota > Bacilli > Exiguobacteriales > Exiguobacteriaceae > Exiguobacterium > Exiguobacterium profundum. The sequence goes on from NZ_JACSJU010000001.1 coordinate 1,155,207, forward strand.
CCCCGACTCGCTTGTGTCGCCAATTTGATTGTATACGGGTGGGCCCCGATTTTCGATGCGATTTGCTTCTCTCCATAACCTGCCTCCGTCAACTGTTTTGACAGGTACATGTTCCGATATTGTCTAGCAAGCAACCCGAGTAGTCCAATCAGTTCTTGCCCTTGTTTCTCTAAATCCCGAACCAATCGAAGCGCTGCATCTGCTTGACGTTTGACGAGAAGCTCCGAGAGTTGAAAGATGTTATCTTCTAATGTACGGGGAACTAAATCATTCACAATCTCAATCGGAATCGTCGCACCCGTTCCCGCGTACAACTGTAGCTTCTCTAATTCACGAACCAACTTTCCCCAATCATCCTGACATAGGAATAAAAGACGCTCCATCGTAGAGCGCTCCATCTTTTGTTGTTCACGACTCAATGCATCGTTCACGTATCGCATCAGTTCGTTTTGGCTCGGTTTTTTCGCTTCGAGTACGATGGCACGCTCTTTCAAGCGCTTCACAATTTTTTTCCGCTCATCGAGTTTTTCTGACTCAACAATTAAGACAAGAACCGAGTAAGTCGCCGGTTGCACGACATATTCCGCCAGGCGGTCGACATTGTGCTTTTGCTTCTCTTTCGCACCCGTTAAGAACTGGGCATTTTTCACGATAACCGTGCGATATTCACTAAAGAAAGGGACCGTCTCCGCTTCATCAAGCGCCGTATCGAGTGACGTCTCTAGAAGATCTAGTTGCATGACATCAAATTGATCACCGGATGGATTGGCCGCCTTCACGATTTCACGTTCCCACGTCTCTAACAAATATTTTTCGGTGCCATGGAGAACATAGACGCTCGCCAGTTTTCCATTATGTAACCACGGTTCATTCAAAACACACACCACTTTCACAATTTATTCTCATCTAAACATAGATTATCTTCCCATGATTCGCTATACTTATAAAGGAAGTATGATAAGGAGGGACCTAATATGCAAATCAACTCAGTACGCCCACCGAGTGAAAACCCGTTTGAAAATGACGTTCAATGCAAACGTAATGACGCCATCGACTCTGCGATCGGCTTCATCGTCCCATTTGGCTTTTTCTTCACGATTTTCTTCATCGGTGTCATCATCAAATTCTTAAGTCTATAAGTGATCAAACGATTGCCCCGGGGGAGCAATCGTTTTTTAGTGTATCACATTTTATCCCGTACTACTCGATGATCCCCCGACACATGTTCTCTTCACAGACAATCATTCCATTTAAGTCGGTTCGTAATAGACGTCTGCCCACAACCCGTCGTAACGTCTCTATGTGCGGATGTCCATATCGATTGTTCGAACCGACACTCGCAATGATCCATTCTGGATCGATTCGCTCAAGTAGTTCTTCCCCCGACGACGTGTTGGATCCGTGATGCCCTAATTTAAATACGTCGACGTCAAGCGTCGGTAACTCTGCTTCTCCCTCTATCGGCAAATCTCCTGTCAATAGATACCGCATGCCACCTACATTCATGTAAAGGCTAATCGAATGATCATTTTCATCTTCATGTCGCCGATTCGGTGCCACAATCCACATCCATGGCGTCGGACGATCGTCTGCCTCGAGATAATGGACCGATACATCATAGGCCGCTGCTAAGTGTAGCAGTTCTTCTCGTTTTTCAGCATTCGCCACTTCTTTTGATATCCAAAGTTCTTCCACCGTCACCACTTTCAATAATCCTTCTAATCCGCCGATGTGGTCATGATCCGCATGGGTCAACAGGACAAAATCAAGCGAACGCTCCCCACGCTTCCATAAATAAGGGGCCAATACATCTTCCCCCGGGTCAAATGTGCTTCGCTTTTGCTCGTTTGGATCTTGAAATACGCCTCCTACATCAATGACACCAATCGTTCTTCCCGATTCTACGACGATTGCATCACCTTGCCCGACATCCAAAAAGGTCACCCTGGAGGATTCCGACCATTCTGACCATCCCGCAATCAACCCACATGTCATGATGGCCGCCCCCCATCCGATCCATCGTTTTCGATTCATCAGCGTCAAGCTCCCCCACAATCCTAGCAACAATGCGATTTGCGACGGCAATGCCAGATCGTGCAACGGAAGCCAAGGTCGTAAATCATCGTGGAGGGCGAACATTCCATTGATCTCATCCAACACAATCATGAACAACGGGGCAATTGAAGGAATCATCCATGTGACAAATGCGAGTGGCATGATGATCCACGAGATACAGATGGCCATCACGAGATTCCATATCGGTGCCGCGACGGATAGAACCGGTTGTACTTGCCATAGTACAATCAGCCCAAACAGCTGTGCGAAAACGGACAACTCGATTAGTCCTGTCCAGATTTGTCTCGTGACTAACAAAAAGAAGGTCATCCCGACCGTCAATTGGAAACCCAGATTCGTGAGAAGGAACGGTTGAACGGCCAACATGCCCGCCGCACACCAACTCAAGAGCCGAATCGGGTCTCGAATCGTCACACCGAAAAGAGAGAGAAAGAGGATCGCATCTGCGACGACGACAGCTCTTGCAACAGGTGGGGAAAAACCAGTCATCCATCCGAACATCGTAATACTAAAGATCATCAGTACCGTCTTCGTTTCACGTCGAATAGGGATTGGCTGCATCAATATGCGCATGGCCACGATCAACATGGCAATATGTGAACCGGAAATCACAAGAAGATGAAGAAGGCCCGTCACACGATAAGAAAATGAGGTCTTTTCATCTAGCATTCGACTCTCTCCGAACAATAATGCCTCCATATATAATGCGACATCCGCACGATGACGATGCTCAATTTGTTGAAGTTGTTGTTCTTTCCAACGCAACAACCGACCGTCCCACCCTGCCGTCGGACGACACGTGTCGATTCGCTTCACCTTCCCTTTAAAGGATACGTTTGAACTCCGTGCCCAAGCCCGTTCATCAAATCCCCCGGTGTTTCGTAACGGTTGAAACGCCTCTACTTCGATTTGCACGAGGCACGTCTCTCCAGGTCGTCCGTGTTCTAATTCGCGTCCTCGTAAGACGCCCTGAAGATCGTCTACGTTCCCGTATAGTCTTACCGATTTCCCATTCTCTTTTCGACTTTCGATTGAGAAGGAAATCGTGTCTGACGGTAACGATTCTGTAGGGGTCGTATGGAACGATGCGATACAGATGAGTCCAATCACTCCGGCTTTCGCATACAGGCCTTGCCCACGTCGTGTGACCAGATAAAAGACAATAGCGACCACAGAGACCAAATAGAATCCTTCTTTCAGACCGGTTACAATGAGTACCGCAAACAATGGAAACAGCGGCATCTTAAGGTACCAATAAATATGGCTTCATACTTTCTAATGTCTTTTCGCCGAACCCCTTCACATCACCTAGCGCTTCATATGTTTTAAATGGGCCGTTCGCTTTCAGATGATTTAAAATCGCCTCGGCTTTGGCTGGACCAATTCCTGGAACCGTCATCAGTTCCTCTTTCGTCGCACTGTTGACATGAACACCGTTCGTTTCGACCTCAGGACTCGCTGAGTCTTGCGAAATCGGTGTTTCTCCTTTTTTCGGCACGATGATTTTGACTCCATCAACTAACAACTGTGCTAAATTTAACTGCTCTGGGTCAGCTTCGTCTGTCAGGACTGCCAAAGAGAGCACATCGCCCACTCTCGCCCCTTCTGGTACGGTATATACGTTCGGAGATTCAACCGCACCTGTCACATACACAACGAGCTCCATACGCTCTGGGGTCGTGGTCGGCGTGACCTCCTCAGGTTCCATGACGAACTCGTCCACCATTCGTTGCTCCGGTTCCTTTTGATAAAACAAATAGCCCACTCCTAAAAAAAGAACGACTAGGAGACCGATGACGAGTTGTTTCCATCTTTCCAAGCGAATCACCACCCTGTTCGACTGTTACGTTCAGTATGGCGAATCAGCTGTTTCGAAACACGTCTCATTCTTCCCCACAATCTTAACTTTAGGAAATGATTTGTTTGCATGTTCCATATCGCACTCGTACATGTAACGATATTCATCGACACAATTTCTATGAACAGGTTATAGAATGACGGAAAAAACGGAGACCATCACGTGGCCTCCGTTCCTACTGTTCACTGTTCGATTATTCTTCTTCGAAATGCTGAACCTGGTCAGCGAGTGCCGCTGCCTGTCCTTCTAACTCTTGCATCAATGTAAAGATTTGATCGAAGCTTGCCTGCTGTTCTTTCATCGAGGCTGCCACTTCTTCGTTTCCTGCGGCCAACTCTTCCGTCACCCCAGATACTTCTTCAACCCGACGCAAGACGTTGTTTACCTCGTTACTCGATGTGCGCATCTCTTGTTCGATCGTGCGTACGAACGAAGCGACGTGGTCTGTCCGTTCATGGATTCGGTTGAATGCTTCTTTCGTCAATCCGAACGCTTCTAATTGCGCCTCTTGCTCGCGTTTTGACTCATTCACCGTTTCCGTCAAACGGACGACTTCTTGCTGGATCGTCTCGACGACGTGGAAAATAGAGCGAGTCGCCTTGTTGCTCTCTTCCGCCAACTTCTTCACTTCACTTGCTACGACAGCAAATCCTCGTCCCGCTTCTCCCGCACGGGCTGCCTCGATTGCCGCATTGAGGGCAAGTAAATTCGTCTGAGCCGCGACGTCTTCGACAAGCTTCGCCATCGCCTCAATCTCAGCCGTTTGTCGTGCAAAGTGGTCCATTCGCGTGACAAGCACTTCATTCCGTTCGCTTGAACGATCTAAAATGTGCTCCTGGTCCGTTAATGTTTCAATTCCAGCCGCTACTTCACGTGTCATTTCTGACGTTTCTTCCGTCGTTTGTTTCGTCTGGTTCAAGCTCGTCTCAAATGAAGTTGCCATCGTATGCACTGAGCTGAGCGTTTCTTGCAACTCATTTGCAATCGACTGTGCTCCGTGTGCCATCTCATCAACTGCGTTCGTGATGTTAGATGTCGTACTCACGACCGCTTCATTTTCGGCTGCGGCTGTTTCGGTCATCCCGTTCACTTTCATTGATGTGACTCGGATTGACCCGATCACCGTCTGAAGAGACGCCGTCATCTCACGCATGGCACGTTCAAGACGTCCGATTTCATCATTGCGCGTCGACTCAGGCAACGTGACGAGACGTCCGGCTGCAATCGCTTCGGCCACCTTGACATTTTTTTCGAGTGGTCGAGTGATCGAACGGGCAAAGAAGAAGTTATAGATTCCGAGCGCAAGAATGACAAGAATCGTCAAAAGGACCGAAATCAACAAGAGACGTTCCGTCTCATTTGCCGCCTCTACTTGAAGCGCTTCATAGAATGAACCGTTCTTTGCAATCAACGTATTGATATCATTTAACAAACCTTCTAGTTTCGCTGCCTGGATCCGAGCTCCGATACCACCTTCAAGTGCCGACTCGACATCTTCGTTCACCTGTTCGTACTTCATCGTGGCACGGTCTAAATGATTTGAAAATGCCGGAATCAAATAAGACTGTTTTAAATCATCGAATGTTTCCGCGTTCGTCACACGGATGCGCTCTAATTGAGTCAATGTAGATTGGTTCGACTGTTCGCCAAGTGACGTCCAGAGGGATTGTTCTTGTAGGAGTGACGTTTCAAGTTGAGACAATTCAATCATTTGACTTCCATACTGCTCGTTATATGTTTGCAAGCGATTCAACGTCGACAAGACGTAACTCATCATCAGTACGATTAAGACGACAGTGAAGACGGTTGAGAAGATAAAACGTTTACGTAAACTCATTTAAGTGTCCCCTCCTTCAACTGACGTTCTACCGATTCATACTCTGATGTTTCTTTCTCATCCCATTGAATGCGACGAAGCGGAGCCAAGCCGACGCCGCCCTCTTCAATTCCAAGGATGACGTGTTCATTAAATGGTTTTTCGGTCACACGACCCGCGATTTCTACAATCGCCAAATCAACTTGTTTCAACATCGACGTCACAACCGCATCTGGTGCAATCATCGATTGATCACTATCGACCCCGATTGCCTTGACGCCGTATTTTTCAGCCGTCTCGAGTACACCGACTCCTGTAAGTCCAGCTGCAGCATACAGAACATCTGCTCCCGCTTTAATTTGTTTCTCAGCGAGTTCGCGACCGAGCTCTGGTGAAGCAAAATCATTCGAGAAATCAACGAGCATCTCGACATCTTCGTTCACCGCTTTAGCGCCACGTTCAAATCCTGCTTCAAATTTTTGAATGAGTTCCATATCCATCCCACCGATAAATCCAATCGTATCGGACTCTGTCTCAAGACCAGCCACGGCGCCGGCGAGCGTACTTCCCTCTCCCTCTTCGAACGTGATATTCAAGACGTTTGGAAGTTCGGACACGCCATCGATCAAAGCAAATTGCTGTTCCGGATGTTCAGCCGCTACGGCCTCTAAGTCTTCTTGACACGCAAAACCGAGACCGACAATTACGTCATGTCCCTCTTTTACCAATTCTTCAAAACCAACTTTGTATGTCTCCGTTTCGGATAGTTCACGATAATCAACGAACCAATCGCCCGTTTCACGTAGCTCACCCATCCCACGCATAGCTGCGTCACTGAACGATTGGTCCCCGAGACCAACGTCAGATAAAACAACTCCCATCGTCTGTCGTTCTTCGACAGTGGCACTTGGATTGTCGATAACTGACTGACAACCGGACAACCAAAGGGTGCAAGCCGTGATTGTACTGAGCATTATACTTTTCTTCATATATTCAATACTCCCTCTCTCTAATGGTCTGACAACACTTATATCGACCGAGAAAGGGCTATTCTACATTATTTTTTTTAAAAGTTGTGGCAATAAAAAAAGCCATAGACATCGTCCATGGCTTCGTACACTTATTCTTTTGAAGCAGCGACCGTCGTATCAGCTAATTCTCGCTCCGGTGTAGGAGCTGTTGCAACGTTCCCTTTCCCCGCAAAGTTCTCGAGCAAGTCTTTCATATCAATGCCCGAAGAAGCTTTTAATGTTTGTTGAAGCGACGCCATGAGGTCGGTTGCGTAACCTGTCACTTTCCCGGCACCGCCGTTTTGACCGCTCCCCGTGTCGACGACCGTAATCTGATCGATGTTTCCAAGTGGCGATGCAATTTCTTTCGCATAATCAGGAAGCATCTTGACGACCATATCGAGAATCGCAGCCTGCCCGTATTGCGCGAAGGCTTCGGCAATCTTCTCTTTCGCTTCCGCTTCGGCAAGACCGGTCAAGCGGATAATTTCAGCTTCTGCCTCACCTTTCGCACGTTCAGAATCCGCTTCTGCAAGACCTGCCAAACGTACGCGTTCCGCATCGGCTTTCGCCTGTGCTTCAATACGATACTTCTCTGCATCCGCACTTGCGATTTGACGTGCCTTATCCGCAGCGGCAGACTGTTCAATCGAGTATCGATCCGCATCGGCTTTTTTCTTCACTTCTGAATCATATTGTTTCTCACGACGCATGATTTCTTTCTCTTCGAGCTCGATTTGCTTTTGACGCTCGATGATTTGAACTTGCATCTGTTGTTCAGTGACTTCTTGTTTCGCACGCGCTTCCTCAAGCTCATACGCTTGGTCGGCCCGCGCTTTGGCAACATCTTGCTCACGGCGATAAGCCGCAATCCGAAGTTGGTTCTCTTTCTCAGCTTCCGCGATTTCAGACGCACGCTCAAGCTCGGCCTTCTTCGCATCTTTCATTGCTTCCGCCTGTTTGATGCGCGTCTCTTTATCCGCTTCTGCTGTCGCGATATCAGCATCACGCTTCACTTGGGCGATACGCGGTTTCCCTAGCGATTCCAAGTATCCGTTCTTATCTCGAACGTCTTTGATGGTGAATGATACGATGACTAGCCCCATCTTCGCTAAGTCTTGTGATGCAACTCGTTGAACTTCTTGCGAAAACTTGTCACGGTTCTTATAGATTTCTTCAACGGTCATAGAACCTAAAATCGAGCGCAAATGGCCTTCTAACACTTCTTTTGCTTCATTTTCACGTTCAATCTTCGGTTTTCCGAGGAACTGCTCAGCCGCTGTCGCGATTTCACTGATCGATCCGCCGATTTTAATGATGGCTGTTCCGTCCGCCATGACCGGGACACCCTGTTCTGTATACACTTCAGGTGTCGTGACCTCTAATTTGCTTGAGAGCAAGCTGAGCGGTTCTGCTTGCTGGAATACTGGGAAGACGAACGTCCCGCCGCCACGAATGATTTTGACGCGGTTACCGGATGTATCGCTATGTACATTTTTCTTGCCTAAATAACTACCTGTCACAATCAGTGCCTCATCTGGTCCGACTGTGCGATATTTTAGTACGAATACAAACACAAGTGCGAGGATGATGACCCCGACGATAATGCTGACTAAAATAGCCGTATTCATGTGTTATATCTCCTCTCGAATTGTAGGTTCGTCATATGGCATGACGATTGCGATATTGCCTTTTACTTCAATGATAACTACCCGACGATCTGTCGAAATCGATGTACCGTCTAAGCTTTGAGCCGTCTTTAAAAGCGATCCCGTCACTGTCTCAATCAAGACTTCACCGTATCCGCCTTCAGGAATGGGCACGGTCAATCGTCCGACACGTCCAACTAATGCCTCATCCGTCAAACCAATGGACTCTTCCGCATTTGAGAGCGGTAAGAGAACAAACAAATAGAGAAGCGTCGTCAGAGCAAGAGACCCGATCAATGCGACAGCGAGCCCAATCATCGGGGAAACGTGAGCCAATGCGTTTAAGATGAGCCCAATTCCTGCCCCTAGTGCTAAGAAAGATAGGATGACTGCAGGGTTGAACCAACCTTCAAACATATCGAACGCATCGGAAAACATCATGTAAATAAAGGTTCCAAGACCAGCGATGATCAACACCCACCAATAAAGTTGATCGATTGCCTCCATTACCACCCCTCCTGTCGACGTTTTTGTTCCATCATCAGTACGCGTCGAAGTTGTTCGACTTCTAATGCAAGCCGATCTTCAATTTCATCCCACTCCGACAGTGATGAAGTGGATAAGTCGTTCACTTCTCGAACTCGACCAATGGAACGTTCAATCCGTCGCCGATTGTATATGTCGACAAATTCTTGTCGTTCGAGTCGCATCCTGTTTAAAAAATATTCCACTTCTTTTTGAACTTGAACGACTTGATCCGTCACGCCCTCAGAAGAATCTTGCATCAGTAGCCGACGCACTCTCACTTGATGAGCTACTAATTTAGCAATTCTCGCCTCGAGTTCGAGAATGTGCTTGTATAATTCCTCTACCTCATCTCGTTGCGTGTCATCGCGCCACCACACGTCCACCTCACCTCACTTTTCTCTACTCATCTCCATATACGATAAAACCTCATCTTCGGTTTCAAAAAATCATAAAAAAATGTAAAATGAATTTGCCAGACAGAAAGGAAGTGCTCATGTTGGGCAACCAAGTCATCAAGCTATCATCCGCATCACAAGAAAAACTAAAGAAAATGTATCATGAGTATGCAGTCGCGCCACCACCATATGCGTCATTCAGCGCCAAGACACCGGGATTTGTCGTAACGGTTTATCAATCAGGGAAAGTGATGTTCCAAGGAAAAGATGCTGAGACCGAGGCAGTGAAATGGGGACTACCTGCTGAGAAGAAACAAGCATCCGCACCGAACACCCTCTTACCTGAAGGATTTTCAAGTTGGTCTGTCATTGGAAGCGACGAGGTCGGAAAAGGAGACTACTTCGGACCACTCGTCGTCGTAGCGGCTTTTGTCTCACGCGATCAAATCGCACTCGTCAAAGAACTCGGCGTGAAAGATTCAAAACAGTTATCCGACCCTGAAATCATCCGGATTGCGAAAGATTTACACGCTACGATTCCCTATCAAAAAGCAACACTGCATAATCCAACATATAACAACATGCAACGGACGATGACACAAGGTAAAATGACCGCCATCGCCCATAATGCTGCACTTCGAGCGTTGCTTGAGAAAATCGGACAGAAACCCGATGCCATTCTAATCGATCAATTCGCAGAGAAGTCGGTATACTATCAACACTTGCGGGCAGAGCGGGATATCGTGCGCGACGATGTCTACTTTTCAACCAAGGCAGAAGGTCTTCATGTCGCCGTCGCAGCTGCTTCCATTTTAGCTCGCGCCTTCTTCTTAAAAGAAATGGACAAACTAAGTAAACAAGTAGGATTGACCCTCCCGAAAGGGGCAGGAGCAAAAGTCGACCAAGTCGCCGCTCAAATCATTCGAGGTCATGGACAGGATTATTTACAAAAGATTGCTAAAGTCCATTTTGCGAATACAAAGAAAGCCATCAACTTGAATGAACGTCGTTTGTAGAGCTTCGACATCAAGTATGATATACTCGTTTTACGGTTAAATGAACTTAAAATTTTTGGAGGATAGCGTTCATGTTGCATTATAAAACCTACACGATTAGTGATGACCATCCTTGGGTCATCTTTATACATGGGGCCGGAGGAAGTTTATCGCATTGGTATCGCCAACTTCGTCCCTTCCGTAAAAAATATAATGTCCTGCTCGTCGATTTACGCGGTCATGGCGGTTCATACGATGCTGAACAGTCGCTCAAACAACCATTGAATGCCTATACGTTTGATGTCGTTGCCAAAGACGTGATTGAAGTCATGGATCACTTAGGTATCGAAAAAGGGCACATGGTCGGTCTTTCTTTAGGGACGATTGTGATTCAGGCGATGTTTGAGCACTATCCGGATCGAATCGCATCAGTCGTCCTCGGCGGAGCCATTGTAAAATTTAATGTGCGCTCCACGTTGCTCATCCGACTTGGTAGTCTCGTGCAAAACTTCGTCCCCTATATGTGGTTATATAAATTATTCGCATGGATTTTACTCCCGAAGAAGCGTCACAAGAAGTCTCGGATGATGTTCGTCCGCGATGCGGCGAACTTATGTCAACGTGAGTTTATCCGTTGGTTCAAGATGACGGAAAATATTAATCCTTTATTGAATCAGTTCACTTCGATTCAAACGAACGTCCCGATTTTGTATATTATGGGTGATGAGGATTATATGTTTCTTGAAGCTGTCGAGCGGACAGCGAAACATCAACCGACAGCCAATGTTGAAATCGTTGCAGACTCTGGTCATGTGGTCAATGTAGACCAACCCGATCAATTCAATGCATTGTCGATGAATTTTATCGACGATCAGATTCAAGCACGCTCATTACAAATGAGCTAATTCAGGACGCCACTGGGCTTCCTGAATTTTTTTGTGTTTATTTTCAGAAAATATTGATTATTACAAAAATAGATGGTATTCTTTAGCAAATCCAACGAAGAGGAGATGCTCGAAATGTCCAATCCCGTACATATGAACAGCCTGCTGATTATTATTCGACTGAGGGACTGAAATCGTTTTGTTTTCAAAAAACGACTTTTCAGGCCCTTGTTCCCGTGGTAATCGGACAGGCGCCTGCAGATTGAAACCGCGCCTATCCTTGATGGATAGGTTTTTTTGTTGACATAAAGATATAGAGGAGATGATGGAAGTGAAGCAGTATATGATGGATCGAATGGTAAAAATTTCAGCAGGTATGGCAAATGCCGTACTCGTCACGCTCGGTGTCGGTTTATTGATTGAGACGATTGGTAATTTGAGCGGAATCGCGATGCTCGTACAGATTGGACAAGTCGCCAAATCATTGTTGGCACCTGCTTTAGGCGCTGGTGTCGCGTTTCAACTCGGAAGCAACACGCTCATCCTATTTAGCGCCATGATTGCTGCAACCATTGGCGGTGCAGCTTTAAAAGCGTCAGAAAGCGGACTCGTCCTCGTTCCAGGTCAACCGATTAGCGCACTGATTGCAGCGGCTGCCGCTGTATGGCTCGGAAAACGTGTCCTCGGCAAAACAAAGTTTGATATGATGGTCGTCCCGGTCACAGCCGTTTTAGGTGGTGGAATCGTTGGGGTTGCTGCAGCAGCGGTCACGACTCCTCTTATCAACTCAATCAGTCAAGGGATCACCGCATCTGTAGAAACGTCGCCGATTGCCACATCTCTTGTCATCGCACTTGTTTTCAGTGTCATGCTCATGTCGCCTGCATCATCTGCCGCACTCGCCATCGCGCTTCAACTTGACCCTGTCGCTAGCGCCGCTGCCTTGATCGGTTGCTCTGCTCAATTTGTTGGATTTACCTTAATGGCATATCGTCAAACCGACCCAGGTGGATTGGTCGCCTCATTCTTTGTCACACCGAAAGTGCAGTTTCCGAATATCATCAAAAACCCACGAATCGTCGTCCCACCGTTTATCGCCGCGATGATTTCCGCACCGATTGCTACTTTGATGTTCTCACTCCAAGTCCCATATGAAATTGCGGGTCTCGGGCTCAACTCCTTGATTGCCCCGCTTCAGATTTTAGCGGTCCAAGGGTTGGATGCCTTTCTCATCTTCACGATGACCGGCGTCGTACTCCCTGCACTCATTACATGGGCTCTTTATCGTGTGACGAGTCTTGTCGGATGGACCAAGTTCGGCGATCTCGCACTTGAGATTCAATAATAAAAGGAGCGTTGTCACATGTGGACAACGCTCCTTATTTTTTACGCTCGAAGTTCAGCGCCGTGTGTCGCACGGACCGCCTCGACGATCGTTTCATATGCTGCCGTTACTTCTTCATCTTGTAACGTTCGTGACGGGTTTTGGAACTTGAGTGAGAAGGCAATCGATTTCTCATCCGCTCCAACATTCTCCCCTGTATAGACGTCAAACAAGACGAGGTCAATCAAGAGTGGACCAGCCGCTTGGCGAATCGTTTGTTCCACTGTCCCAGCCGGAATCTCACGTGATAAGACGAGTGCCAAATCTCGTGAAATCGATGGATAACGTGGTACGTCTTGATAAAGAAGTGTCTCGTCTCCACGAAGTGCCAAGAGGTCGAGTTCGAATACATACACTTCCTTCATACCGTAGACGTCTTTCGATGTTCCTGGATGCACTTGTCCGACATATCCGATGACCTCTCCGTCCATCAAGATGTTCGCCGTGCGGCCTGGGTGCATATCGGGCATCGATACAGCCTCATACGTGACATCTAGGCGAAGCGTTTGGACTAACGTGTCGACAATCCCTTTTGCGACGAAATAGTCGACCGGAATCCGTGTTCCTTGCGAACGATGGTCCATCCAAAGACCTGCGACAACGCCGGCCACCCGTTCTTTCTCACGCGGTAACGTTTCTCCGTGCTCCGTATAGACACGTCCTGTTTCATAAAGTGCGACGTTCGATTGTTGACGCGCCGTGTTGTAGCGCGCCGCCTCCAACAATCCAGGGACGAGCGACGTACGAAGGACAGAGCGTTCTTCACTCATCGGCATCGCCAATCGGACGAGCTGATCGTCTTTCCCACCGAAGCGTGTCGCATGCGCCTCACTCGTTAACGAGTAAGTAATGGCTTGTGATAAGCCGACTCCTTGTAACAAACGACGTGTCTGTCTGCGCAGTACGTTGATTGCTGGCAAATACCCTTTCGATTGTGAGGCAGGTAACGTCGACGGGAGACTATCATATCCGTATAGACGTGCCACTTCTTCTGTGATGTCAGCCGGAAGCTCTAAATCCGGACGGCGCGATGGAATGTGTACTGTCAGCACGTCATCCCCTTCTGTCGCGAGACCGAGACGCTCTAAGATGTGAACGATCGTCTGACGATCGAGTGTCATCCCTAAACGCTTGTTTATATAGTCAATCGACACTTGGATTTCTCGGGCACGTGATTCGGCTTCACCTGAACGCACCGCATCATGAATGGCTCCTCCACCGAGTTCGACAATCAATTGCGCAGCACGGTCAAGCGCGAGCATGACACGTTCTGGGTCAACGCCTTTTTCGAAACGAGCGCTTGAATCTGAACGAAGACCGAGCGTTCGGCTTGTCTTGCGTACAGATGCCGGATCAAAGTACGCTGACTCTAAAACGATATCTGTCGTTGAAGTATCTACCTCTGTATTGGCACCACCCATGACGCCAGCGATGGCGACCGGGGCTTTCCCGTCCGTAATGACCATCATCGATGTATCGAGCGTGCGTGTCACGTCGTCGAGTGTGACCATTTCTTCTCCATTTTCGGCTTGACGGACTACAATCGAGTTGCCGAGTTTCTTCGCATCGAATGCGTGAAGCGGTTGTCCGATTTCAAGCATCACGTAGTTCGTCACATCGACAATGTTGTTGATTGGACGGACACCTTCTGCGATCAAGATATTCTTTAGCCATTGTGGCGATTCTGCAATCGTTACCCCTTTTACTTCACGAGCTGCGTAATATGAACAGTTCTGCGTTGCGAGTTCGATGGATACATCAGTTGGGGATGATGAAGTGACATCTGCTGTCGGCAACGTGTAAGGACGTTCTAAGATGGCCGCAACCTCATGAATGATTCCATAAAGGCTCAAGCAATCTGAACGGTTCGGTGTCAAACCGAGTTCGATGACCTCATCGTCCAAGTCGAGCAAATCGAGCACATCTGCACCGACTTGTACCGATTCACGGAATGTATGGATCCCATCCTGCTCGTCTTCCCGAATTTGTTTCTTCTCAAAGCCGAGCTCTTCGAGTGAACAAATCATCCCTTGTGATTCGACACCACGAAGTTTTGCTTTTTTGATTTTAAGTCCTGGTAAGCGTGCGCCGACTTTGGCCACGATTACATGTTGCCCTTCGCGCACGTTCGGTGCGCCACAGACGATTTGAACAGGGTCACACTCTCCGATATCCACTTTCGTCACGTTTAACTTATCCGCTTCTGGATGTTTCTCACATGAAAGGACCCGTCCGACGACGATCCCAGAAAGTCCTTCCCCACGATTTGTCACACTTTCGACTTCGATTCCGTTCTTCGTAATCAAGTCACCGAGCGCTTCGCCGCTTAAATCGGATACATCAATATATTGATTCAACCATTTTTTTGAAAGTAACATCTGTCTTCCTCCTTAGAATTGCTCGATGAAACGTAAGTCATTTGTGTAGAAATGACGGATGTCATCGACGCCGTGTTTGAGCATCGCCATACGCTCCACTCCGATTCCGAATGCGAATCCTGACACTTTTGATGAGTCATAGCCAGCCATCTCCAATACATGAGGATGGACCATTCCGCCTCCGAGAATCTCGATCCAACCGGTTCCTTTACAGACGTTACACCCTTTCCCGCCACACTTGAAGCAAGAGATGTCGACTTCGACCGATGGTTCCGTGAACGGGAAGAAGCTTGGACGAAGACGAATTTCGCGCGTTTCACCGAATAACTGCTTCACGAACACTTCAAGTGTCCCTTTTAAGTCAGCCATCGAGATGGATTCATCGACAACCAATCCTTCGATTTGCATGAATTGATGCGAATGCGTCGCATCGTCTTCATCACGACGATACACTTTACCTGGACAGATGATGCGAATCGGCTTCCCATTCGCCTCCAACATCGTGCGAGCCTGTACAGGAGATGTATGAGTACGAAGCAACGTCTCTTCCGTGATATAGAACGAGTCTTGCATGTCTCGTGCCGGATGATCTTTCGGCAAGTTCAGCATTTCGAAGTTATAGAGATCGGTCTCGACTTCAGGACCTTCAGCAATCGTATATCCGAGTCCAACGAACAAATCTTCCATCTCGTCGATGATTTGTTGCAAGAGATGGCTATGGCCAGGAGTCGATGTCCGTCCCGGGAGTGTCACATCAAGCGTTTCCGCTTTTAACTTTTCCTCTAATTCAATCGCCTTCACTTCTTCGATTCGAGCATCGAGTGTGCTTTGAATCGCGGTACGAACGGTATTGGCCAACTCACCGATGACCGGACGTTCCTCAGCAGATAATTTACCCATGCCACGAAGTACTTCAGTCATCGGTCCCTTTTTCCCTAAATATTTGATGCGGACGTCATTCAATGATTTTTGTGTGGATGCTTGTTTGATTTCTTCTAACGCTTCCACTTGTAACTGTTCTAATTGTTCTTTCATGTGTTCGCTTCCTCCTCTACATAAAAAAGTCCCTTCAGTCGTTGACTGAAGGGACGAATCATCGCGGTACCACCCTACTTGGCCAATTCATGGCCCACTTGAGAGCATCGTTATCGTGATGCCAAACCGGTGTTGTCTCCAACACGACTCCAGAGTGAATTCAGCGACGAGTCCGGCAAAGGCTCTCAGTCACGGCCATTGCTCCCTGAACGGAATCGGTCATTCGCTTACTATGTTCTTTCAACGTCATATCTTATTCATCGATGTGTTTAACCTATCACGTTTTTCACGTGCTGACAAGATTATTGTAAAGCGATGCGATACATTAAAATGCCTGCAGCGACCGCCGCGTTGAGCGATTCTGCATCACCAAGCACTGGAATATGCACACGTGTGTCACAGAGTGCCAATACATCAGCATGGACCCCTTGCGCCTCATTCCCAATCACGAGGGCCACCTTGTCTTCGAATGCAACTTGCTCATACGATGTCGCCTTTGAGAGGGCAGTCCCATATACGTGGAAGCCATCCTCTTTCAACTCAGGTAATTTTTCAAGCAAGTCGACCGTGGTCACGTTCACGTGAAACAGCGATCCTTGTGTGGCACGCACGACTTTGGCGTTGAACGGATCGACCGTTCCTTTCCCGAGTAGCACGGTATCGAATCCGGCAGCATCTGCTGTTCGAATCATCGTACCGAGATTACCCGGATCTTGTACTCGGTCAAGTACGAGTACTTTCTTCATCTTACGTTCAACCGGTGTCATCTTGACAACGGCAAACACGCCTTGGGTCTTTTCTGTTTCGGAAAGAAGGTCAGCAACGTGGTCGGATAACTCGAGAACCGGCATATCCTCAAGACGCCACGTTCCTTTCGGTGAATACGACTCAGCCATGATGAGTTGGACGAGTCGACCGGCACGAATGGCCTCGTCCACCAAATGCTCTCCTTCTACTAGGAATTGACCCGTTTCTTGACGACCTTTTTTCGTCATCAATCGTTTTAATCGTTTAATCGTCTCGCTCTTCGTAGACGTAATCTTCGTCATATTATCCCTCTTTCAACCATTGGACCGTTTCGTGGTCTAAACGTTTTGTCAATGCGACAACGAGTTGAACCGCTGCCTCGTAATCATCTTTATGGATGATTGACACGTTCGTGTGTAAATAGCGGACTGGCACTGTCAATGCGATAGCCGGCATCCCGATCCCAGAAAGGTGGAATCGCCCAGCATCTGTGCCACCGCCTGGCGTTAAATCCAATTGATATTTGATGTCTTGTTCTTTTGCGACGTCAACGATGAGGTCGACAAGGCGTGGGTTCGTGACGGTGGTCGCATCAAAGAAGATGACTTGCACACCGTCACCAAGTTTTGACAACCCTTCTGCTTGGGTCATTCCTGGTGTATCACTTGGAATGCCTGTATCGACAGCAATCGCGACATCCGGGCGAATCAAGTTGGCAGCGGTAACCGCTCCACGTAATCCGACTTCTTCCTGTACCGTCGCTCCTGTATAGACGACGCCAGGGAATGAATCTTCCTTCAGACGTTTTGCTGCTTCGATGGCAATCGCACATCCGATTCGGTTGTCCCATGCCTTCGCCATCAAGAAGTTCTCATTTTTCATGACAGTGAATTCACAATGGGGCACGACCGTATCGCCTGGACGAATTCCCCAATCAGCCACTTCGTCTTTCGACGTGGCACCGATATCTAAGAACATATCTTTGATTTCAACGGGTTTTTTTCGTGCCTCGAGCGGTAGGACGTGAGGTGGTTTCGCACCAATGACACCGGGAATCTTTTCACCAGACCGTGTGACAACATCCATTCGCTGTGCCAACAGCACTTGGTTCCACCAGCCACCGAGCGCTTGGAAACGAAGGAAACCGCCTTCTTCCACACGTGTCACCATGAAGCCGACTTCATCCATGTGACCCGCAATCATGACACGTGGACCTTCAGCATCTCCTGTCACTTGACCAAATAGACTTCCGAGACCATCCTGTTCAAACGACTCGACGTGTGGTTCGAGGTATTCACGCATCAATTGACGGACTTCTCCCTCATTGCCCGGGACGCCTGTTGCATCCGTCAAACGTTTTAACATATGTAACGATTCATTCATACCAATCCGCTCCTTTTCATTAATATCCTTGATTTTGTCGCTCATGGTTTACTTCATTTTTATTCATGTATGCCAGCAAAATGAGTTGCTCATTAAAACCGAGCGTATAACCAAGTTCGAGATAAGCTGCCATCAGCGTCTCGTACATGGCTTCCGTTTTTGAAAGACCAAAATTCGTCACTTTTCGATAAATATCTAAAAAAGCATCAGTCGCATCAAGATATGAACTTCCCGCAGGAAACGCATCTCGTTCATACCCAAGCGCAAGACCAAGTGACAGTAAGAAATGAATGCCGTCTACATATTCTTCTAAGATCACATCTTGAGGCGACGGTCCTTTCTTCGACCAAAACTTAAAGCTACGTGTTTCGTTAGCCAGTTCACCGAGCTCGACAAGCAGCGCCAGTAACCGTTCATCGAATTGATTGCCGGATAATCCATGTTGTACTTTGATCCGCTCGTCTAATTCGCGCTGCCGATCAAACAATGTTGTCCAGTTCACCGGATGTTCCTCCTCTGTCTCCACTTATAGCAGTACTAAAATCATTAAAGACCAGCCTAATGCTAAAATCAATACTTGTAATTGAAGCAGTTTTGGGGCATGAACAGCCTTCTTCCGAGTCAAATGAAGACCGAACAAGGCACCGATGGCTCCTCCTGCATAGGCGTATAGGACGTTAAAGTCACCTTTTCCTTGCGCATACTGTTTCGCTTGGATATAAGTGTAAACGTTCAAGATAATGAGCGCTAAGGCGACGATCGCAACAACCGATTGATTCATACGCTTTCCTCCTTCTCTTAATTCTAAGAAATTCTAAAGAAAAAAGAAAGCGCCGAGAGAGTGTCTCGGCGCTGTCGATTGAACGATTACGCGTTCAATTTTGATTTAGCTGTTTCAGCGAGTGACGCGAATGCCTGTGCATCTGTCACAGCAAGCTCAGCAAGCATCTTACGGTTGATGTCGATTCCTGCAAGCTTAAGGCCGTGCATCATACGGCTGTATGAGAGACCGTTTGTACGTGCTGCCGCATTGATACGTGTGATCCAAAGACGACGGAAATCACGTTTCTTCTGACGACGGTCACGGTAAGCGTACATGAGTGACTTCATGACCTGTTGTTTTGCTACTTTAAATAGAATGTGTTTCGAACCAAAGTATCCTTTGGCAAGTTTAATTTGCTTTTTACGACGTTGACGAGTCGTATAACCGCCTTTTACGCGTGGCATATGGATTCCCTCCTAAATTGTTTCTGTATTACTTCGCGATCATGTTGCGAATGCGTTTGAAGTCTCCAGCTGATACGATAGCGCCTTTACGGAGCTTACGTTTCGCTTTAGTCGATTTGTTTGCGAACAAGTGACTTGTGTAAGCGTGTGAACGCTTGAGTTTACCTGATGCTGTACGTTTGAAACGTTTTGAAGCACCGCGGTGCGATTTCATTTTCGGCATGAGTATTTCCTCCCCACTGAGAATCGATAATTAATCTTCTTTGTTCGGAGCCAGCACTAAGAACATGCTGCGTCCTTCCATCTTCGGCTTTTGTTCAACTGTTGCCAAATCGGCACATTCCGCTGCCATTTTGTCCAAAACACGTTTCCCGATTTCCGAGTGTGTGATGGCACGTCCGCGGAAACGAATCGAAGCCTTCACTTTGTTTCCTTTTTCAAGGAACTTGCGTGCATTACGCAATTTTGTTTGGAAATCGTTGTCCTCGATTGTTGGACTGAGACGTACTTCTTTCATTTGGATGACTTTTTGGTTTTTACGCGCTTCTTTCTCCTTTTTCTGGAGTTCGAAACGGTACTTCCCATAATCCATAATTTTAGCGACCGGTGGATTTGCTTTATCCGCGACTAAGACGAGGTCTAGTTCCGCTTCTTCAGCTAAACGTAACGCATCGTTACGTGATGTCACACCGAGTTGTGCACCGTCTGCGCCAATGAGACGTACTTCACGGGCACGAATGTTTTCGTTGATAAAGAGCTCTTTGCTAATGGTTAGCACCTCCATCGTGCGATTGCACGAGATTTAGATTGACAAGACAACATGGCAATAAAAAAAGCGTCGGCAGTTTCCCACCCACACATCAGTTGAGGTCATAAAACGGCAGACGATGCCGAATGAACCAAGAACTTGATGGACCTGCCTGATGACTCTCAGACGAGGTGAAAAGCGGGTGCTTCTGCTTTGTTGTTTTTAATCACTATGTCATCTTAGCACTAGCAGGAAAAGATGTCAAGATATCGCGCATGAATAATTGGTAGCTCACACTTTTATGATGATACCAGTCATTCTCTCGTTTCGCAATACCTTTTCAAAGGGAATAATGAAATATCAAAGGAGGGATCGACATGAACTGGCGAAAAGATATATCGCGAGAACATGACTACCATGATCAAGTCCAGCAGATTGTCAGTAAGACGATGCAAGCACATGGGCTAGAAGACGAAAAATTACAGGCGGTATTAACAGACTTATTAGAAGAAATGAATCGCATTACTTTAAAAATCGTCGATGACCATGAGTCGGCTCAGAATTATATCCATAAACGGTGGTACTAAAAAAGGGCGTCTGCCCCTTTTTAGTACCACCTAGTTTGTAAGCGATTTGAAGAAGTTACCGATGGCCTCAAACAATCGGGCAAAGAATCCTTTTACTTCTTCTTGTTCAAGGAATGCCTGCACATCTTGACCCGCATCTTTCAATCCACTACTGATTGCTGACCAATCAAGATTTGCTTGCTGCATGTTTTCGAATAGCGTCGTCAGTTGATCGAGTTGACCCTCAGACAACTGAACGTTATTTTGATTCAATACTTGAATGACGATGTCACGAATCTCAATATTTGTCTCTGGCATCTGATTTGCGATTTCCGCTTTAATCTCGTTCATGAGACCTGCTACGTCCTCTTGTCCGACTGTCTTACCGATTTCAGACGTGACCGCCAGCTCTTCTTGCGCCAATTCTTTTCGTTCATCCGACAGTTCAATCCCGGTCTCGGCCGCGGTCTGATCATATGCCTTCATAATTCCCGTCAAGGCCGAGGTACCCGTCACGTTAATCGGTGACGTGATATAAATATCGGCATCCGTCACACCCGCCGTGACGAGGGCGTTCGCATACATATCTTTCGTGACCCACGTCACGTTTTCCGTCTGAATATCAAGACCAGTCCCGTTCGTCAACTTGATTCGGGCAGACGAGTACATGCCGCCTCCACGTTGTGCTTGCGGGACCGAATCACCTAAATACTTTTCTTCATCTGCGGCAGTCGCGATAATGGGTTCGATTCCTTCTGGGGCATCCATACGCTCAAGTACCCATTTTTGTTGCTCTGAAGATAATGATTCACCGAGGGTCACAATCGTATCATTGACGATTGCCTCCGCTCCGACTTTCGGAAGCGCTCCTGTGAACGCAACCGCTCCAATAGTAAGTGCCAATACTGGCTTCATATAATTCATTAAGTATCACTCCTTACGTTTACGATACGTGTAGATGACCAAATACACATCCGTCTATAGACCGAAAAAAACCACCTTTCTGGTTGGAAAGGTGGTCCCTCACTTAACGTGAACGGTTCGCAATCTCATCTGTGAGCGATGCGATGAATTCATCAAGTGAAACAGAAACTTGTTCCTGCTGACCGTAGCGGCGAATATTGACCGCACGCTCATCTCGCTCTTTATCGCCAAGAACGAGCGTCATCGGAATCTTCTTCATTTGTGCTTCACGAATCTTATAGCCTAGTTTCTCGTCACGGAGATCCGTTTCGACACGGACACCACGTTTGACCAGTTCTGCTTTCACTTCTGCGACGTATTCGTCGTGGACGTGTGAAACCGGGATCAACTTGACTTGGACCGGTGCGAGCCATGTCGGGAACGCGCCTTTATACTCTTCAATCAAGTAAGCGACAAACCGTTCCATCGTCGAGACGACACCACGGTGCAAGACGATTGGACGATGGTCCTTACCGTCTGGCCCAGTGTATGTCAAATCGAAACGTTCCGGAAGCAAGAAGTCGAGTTGGACAGTCGAGAGCGTCTCTTCTTTCCCAAGTGCCGTCCGTACTTGTACGTCAAGTTTCGGTCCGTAAAATGCCGCTTCGCCTTCTGCTTCAAAGTACGGAAGTTCGAGCTCGTCCATCGTTTCTTTCAACTGACTTTGTGCCATTTCCCAAATGGCATCGTTATCGAAATACTTCTCTTTATCAGCAGGATCGCGATACGAGAGACGGAAACGATAATCTTTTATGCCAAAGTCAGCGTATACTTCTTGAATCAAATGAACGATGTCTTTGAATTCTTGCTTCATCTGTTCAGGTGTAACGAACGTATGTCCATCATTCAATACCATATAACGAACACGTTGTAGACCTGTGAGCGCCCCTGACATCTCGTAACGGTGCATCCCACCAAGCTCAGCGATTCGAAGTGGAAGTTCGCGGTACGAACGTGGCTCATGTTTGTAGATTGTCATGTGGTGCGGGCAGTTCATCGGACGAAGGACGAGTTCTTCGTTGTCCATCTCCATTTTCGGGAACATGTCTTCTTGATAGTGATCCCAATGACCAGATGTCTTATACAAGTCGACCGAACCGAGAACCGGTGTGTAGACATGTTGATATCCGAGTTCGAGTTCTTTATCAACGATGTAGCGCTCGACCGTACGACGTATCGAAGCCCCTTTCGGAAGCCACATCGGAAGCCCTTGACCGACTTCTTGTGAAACGAAGAAGAGGTCGAGTTCTTTCCCGAGTTTACGATGGTCGCGTTCTTTCGCCTCTTCAAGAAGACGCAAGTGTTCAGCGAGTTGTTCTTTCGTCGCCCACGCTGTCCCGTAAATACGCTGTAGCATCTTATTGTCTGAGTCCCCGCGCCAGTAGGCACCAGCCACGCTCATCAATTTGAAGATTTTCAACTTCGATGTTGACGGGACGTGAGGTCCACGGCAAAGGTCAAAGAACTCACCTTGATGATAGATTGTAAGAGTTTGATCAGCAGGAATGTCCTCAATCAACTCAATCTTGAGCGGATCTCCCAATTCTTTATAACGAGCGAGCGCCTCGTCACGAGAAACGACTTCACGTGTGATTTCTAAGTTTTCGTCGACGATGCGTTTCATCATCTTTTCGATTTCAGGAAGGTCTTCCTCATTGATGCGACGATCCATCTCGATATCGTAATAGAACCCGTTCTCAATCGTCGGTCCAATTCCGAGATAGATGTTGTTGTCTTCTCCGTATAACCGTTTGATCGCTTGAGCCATCAAGTGCGCTGACGAGTGACGCATCAAATCAAGACCATCTTCCGAGTCCGGCATCACGAGTTCGATTTTGCCGTCATGTTCGATTGGACGACGATAGTCGATGAGTTCTCCGTCTAGTTTTGCTGCGATTGCCTTTTTACGAAGTCCCGGACTGATCGAGCCCGCGACGTCTTCTGCTGTGACGCCTGCATCAAATTCTTTTACCGCGCCATCTGGAAATGTTAATTGAATCATGTACATCTGTCCCCTCTCAAAAAATGAATATAAAAAAAGCCCATCCCTCAAAAAGGGACGAGCTTTGATTCTCGTGGTACCACCCTCGTTCCCAAGCAATCTGCTTGGCTCGAACACACGATAACGAGTGTGAATCGCCGCACGATTGACCCGTACGGTGCTCTGAGGGAGTAAATCCATCGTCGTCGTTAGGAAGCTTCCACCGCCCTTCCCTCGCTAAAACTCGTCTCGATGATCCATATCCTCTTCTATGCATCCTTTATATGCTTCTTAGTATAGTCAACTCACCAAAGAAAAACAATCCTTTACCGACGGCGATTTTCACCCTTTAACTCAATTTGGGTCGTCGTCGTGGAAATACGTTGCATGAGTCGCTGTGCCTTCATTTTATTTTGCGGCGAACCATCGATTGAAAAGTGCGTCTCGAGTTCTTCTCCGCTAAAGTTTGAACTGTAGAGCGTCGGCAAGCGATGCATCATCCGATACTGAAGAATGATCCCGAACAATTCATCTCGTACCCACGGACTGATGGCTTCAGCTCCGATGTCATCAATCAGTAAGACTGGCACATGTTGAAACGACGTCAAGAAAGAGTCGAACGACTCGGTACGAATTTTGCGTTTCGCCTCCGACACAAAGCCCGGAGCATGGACTAGAATCGTCTCGATGTCCGCCACCTTCAACTCATTGGCGATTGCGGCGAGTAAATATGTCTTCCCGACGCCAAAACTACCATGGAGATAGAGGCCGTTCACTTTTTGACGAGACTTCATCCCTGTTACAAATCGCATCGCTTCACGCAATGCGATTTTACGCGCGTCGTCGCCCCAATCGAAAGATTCGAAACTCGCCTCGCGAACTTCTTCCGGTAAAAACAAACTTTTGAATTTACGGTCCATTTCTTTTTGTCGTCTCGCCTGGCGATGTGCGACCGTTTCTTCATATCGAATTGCAATCTGTCCTAAATCGACATAAAGTACCGGTTGATGGCCTGGGATGACGGCCTGATCTTCTCTGAACGTTTTTCCATCCATCTGTTCCGCGTACTCACTCAGTTTGGTAAACCCGATTTCAATCGCCTTCTCCTCTAACTCTGGATGAGCGTTCAAAAATGCAATGACACCCGGGTGGTTCAGTGTACGTCTGCGAATCGACTCGTACGCCTCCCGAACTTCTTTTCGGTTCATCAACTGAGACAGCGACTGATTGATTCGTTCCATCCCCTCACCCCTTCTCTTTCAATTCATTTAATAGTTTCACAAGTTCCGCGTCATCCGGTACGGACGACTCGAGTTCTTTTTTCCTCGCTTGGTCGTATGAGCGCTGTTGTTTCGCCTCGTCCTCGAGCCATTTCGGCATATCCCCTTGTTGGGGTTTCCGTCGTGACCCGACTGTGGTGCGTTGCACACTCTCACGTTTTTGCTGTTTCTTCTCGATGAGCGCATCTTGAGATTCTTCACGCTCTAGCGCTTCTTTTGCATTCGTATAGCCCGCTGTTTTCCAACTCGTCGCAATGCGCAAGACATAGTTCTCGCTCAGCCGCGTCTGCTTCTTCACTTCGATACAGTAATAGAAGAGCGCATTGATGACCCCTGGCGCGAGACCGAGTGTGTCGACGAGTTCAATGACTAACTGTTCATCACTTTTTGAAAGTTGCGGGGTCTTCCGAAGCGTCGAGACATATTGATGTGGGTGTGCGGACTCCATCACTTCGGGATCATGCAAATCTCCTAGTTTCGTCTGTTCAAGTTCGACGGTCTTCTCTTTCCGGTGGCGCGTCTGTTTCTTCTTCAACTGCAGAACCATTTGACGACAACCGTCCCGCTTCTCTTGCTCGCTGAGTGGCAGGTACGCCTCATGTACGAAATATTCTTTCAACATTTCCGCCATCGTCTCTTCATCGAGTTGTGACACGTAGGCCAATTTTGTGATCGTTTCGTCTAATTTTTTCGTGAAAAATCCAACTGGAAAATTCGTCAGTTTTTTCACAATTTCCATATCGAACGAATAGTTGATCTCAATCTTAGCCCGGTCCGGCTTTTCATAATTTTTTTGTGTGAACGCACGATGGTTTACTCCTTTGACATCAAATACTTCATTGAAATCCTTTGTCACTTCGACGATACCTGCAGGCAACGGATCAATCGTAAAACGCCCTTGTAGTTGTTTGAATCGTACTTCCCCGACTTTATAGAAGAGGAAACTCGACAGTAACCCATCATTCAAAAACGTGTGCGGTGCAAGCGGAACACGTAACTGATAAACGTATTGTGTCAATCGAGCGTCTTTTGTTTTATAGGTGCGCACTAATCCGATCGCTTCTAAGCGGAACAAACTGTCCATTAACTCATTGATAGAGAACTCCAACATCTCACACAATGCACTATGGGACATATAGTTGGATTTCATTTTGCCCGGTTTTAGTTCGCTCCATAACGTTTGATAGAGTGCGAGCGCCTTCACCCCGATGACAGGTTGATATAAGTGGTAAAGGGACTGGTACGATTCACGGTCGACTAGACCGGTACTCATGATTAACAATTCGTCCGTCCCAAAGATTGTACGTTCTTTCTCCATGGCTCTCTCCCTTGAAAAAAGGGCGACCAGCAGGCCGCCCTTTAGTTGGTCGAATTTTCTTGCTTCATTAAATCTTCAAGTTCTTTAAAGAACACCGTGATGTCTTTGAATTGACGATAAACCGATGCAAACCGAACATATGCGACTTCATCGACTCGTGCAAGTTCATTCATCACAAGCTCGCCTACTTGTTCACTTGGAATTTCTGACTGGGCGAGGGCACGGAGTTGCTGTTCGACTTTCGTCACAACCCCTTCGAGCTGTTCAAGTGTGACAGGTCGTTTCTCGCACGCCCGAATAATGCCGCGAAGCACTTTTTCACGACTGAACTCTTCACGATTTCCATCTTTTTTAACAATGATGAGCGGTGTCTGTTCAACCGTCTCAAACGTTGTAAACCGATACCCACATTTTTCACATTCACGACGACGTCGAATCGAATAATGGTCTTGCACCGGACGGGAATCGAGCACTCTCGTTCCATTATGATCACATTTCGGACAACGCATGCTCAAACCTCCTTATCGTTCGACTGTTTTATTACCAATGGCACGTAACGGGAATTGTTGCGTGAGCGCCTCGTAGTAGTGCGATACAATTTGCGAAAGGTCTGCACCGAGTCGCTGTTCACGGTTTAATGTAAAATCGACAGCCGTCCGGCCGCCATCCACTTGTACAATCGTGATGAGCCCGTCCCAGCCTTCTCCGAGAAACGAAAGTTCTCCTCGATTCGCATCGATTCGACGAACCGTCTGACCGTTCTC
Organism: Exiguobacterium sp. s132; assembly: GCF_018617235.1. Taxonomy (GTDB): domain Bacteria; phylum Bacillota; class Bacilli; order Exiguobacteriales; family Exiguobacteriaceae; genus Exiguobacterium; species Exiguobacterium profundum. Next base: position 1,182,192 of record NZ_JACSJU010000001.1, read on the forward strand.
TTGAATTTTTCCTTCTAACCATTGCAACATCGCATGTGACGATGCCGCATAGTAACGTGTTTGGAGCATTTCATTTTTATGTGTATCTTTCGTTTCAATATGTGTTTGTAACTTATCTAACAGTCCCATAATCCACCTCAACGCCTGAGTTATATACGTTAAGCATATCAAAATTAAGGCGACAACAAAACAATTAAAAGGGCTGACCGTTAAACGGTCAGCCTCAAAAGGTCAATCTGATTTATTTGCTGATTGCCACTTGCGCTTCCGGAACACGAATTGGTCCCATTCCACGCTCAAGTTTCACATCTTCACGTACTTTTGCATCCAATCCTTCAGCAATATACTGCGATGCTGTAGCCGGATCGATTCGATCTCCACATGTAAACACGTCAACTGACGCATAGCCATGTTCTGGGAAACTGTGAATCGTTAAGTGTGATTCTGAAATGATGACGACTCCACTTACACCGTGTGGCGCAAATTTGTGGAATGCAACTTCGCGGACTTCAGCGCCCGAACGAAGAGCAGCATCGACGAACAAACGCTCGATGTAGTCGATATCATTTAATTTGTCGGGATTGCACTCCCAAAGTTCTGTAATAATGTGACGTCCCATAGTATCCATATTAGTGGATCCCCCTTTACATCAATGGTCTCAAAGTAGTTGATGATCACTCACTTTGTGCCTGAATCGCCCACAACCACGGGGGCAAGTTAGTCCTAAGAGGTCCTAACCCTTTAAGTTGCGTTTGTCAGACCAATTGAAGTTCACGAAATTGAGTGTAACGTGTTTGGGACGTCGTTACAAGACATTTGATAAAAAAATCTAAAAAATATTTCTCCGCACGTAATATTTTTTAGGCGTGTGTTTCTTGTTGCCCGATTTGAAGATAGCTGGCCACCATATCCAACAAGTCCACGACACGGCATGAGTAGCCCCATTCATTGTCATACCATGCGAGTACTTTGACATGATTCCCTCCGAGTACCATCGTCGAATCCATGTCGATAATCGACGAGCGATCGTCCCCGTTAAAATCGATAGAGACGAGCGGTTCGTGAGAAACGCCTAAAATACCCGTCATTTCTCCATACGCTGCCCGTTCAAACGCTTCATTGACTTCATCGACCGTAACATCTCGGTGGAGTTCGACGACCAAGTCGACAAGTGATACGTTCGGAGTCGGTACACGGAGTGCCATTCCGTTTAACTTCCCTTGTAGTTCCGGCATCACCAGACCAATCGCCTTAGCCGCTCCCGTTGATGTCGGGATGATGGAACTGCCACACGCACGCGCGCGCCGCAAATCTTTATGCGGGTTGTCAATATTGTTCTGGTCGTTCGTATAGGCGTGTACTGTCGTAATCAGTCCCGTCTCGATACCGAACGTCGAATGCAAGACCTTCACGACAGGTCCGAGACAGTTCGTCGTACACGATGCGTTTGAAATGATATGGTCTTCCTCCGGGCGATAGTCACGATCATTGACCCCCATCACGATCGTGCGTAAGTCCCCTTTACCCGGTGCGGTCAAAATCACTTTTTTCGCGCCTGCCTCAAGATGAAGTCTTGCCCCGCTATCGGAGTTAAACTTCCCGGTCGCTTCGACGACGATGTCGATTTCAAGGTCTGACCAAGGCAACCGTGATGGATCACGTTCCGAAATAAGTTCAATCCGTTTCCCATCGACTTCGAGCGCATCCCCATGCGCACGTACTGTCAATCCGAATGGACCGTGAATCGAGTCATGTTTAATAAGATGCGCAAGTGTTTCCGCCGGATAACTTGCGTTAATCGCCACCACTTCATGACGTCCCTCGAGCATCAATTTTCGAAATACCATTCTTCCGATTCGACCAAATCCGTTAATTGCCACTTTTGTCCCCATGATAGATCCCCCTTTTTCTACATTACGGTTTCATTATAACGGATAGCTGTAAGCGTTTTCACTATGATTCGTCACATTTTTTTCGTTTTTCTTTGTTTATTTTTTGAAAATGAGGGAAATTTCTTGGCGTAACAGACAAGAGAAAGGAGGCGTCATGATGTTTGATTGGGGAGATATCGATAAATTCTTTATTTCGTTCTTTATCATTTTACCGATTGTGACGTTAATTCATGAGCTTGGTCACTTCTTCTTCGCAAAGTTGTTCGGTGGCTCACTCGATATGCAAATCGGTACCGGGAAGAAAATGTTTAAAGTAGGTCGTTTACAAGTAAATCGTGTTTATTTTTACGATGCATGGTGCCAGTTCACTGATTTAAAATGGAGCAACAAGGTCACCCGTACGCTAGTCTATGGCGGTGGAGCCATTTTCAATTTAGCGAGCATCTTAATCGTCAACGCGTTCATTCTTCGACGAGATATTGAACCGACACTCTATACGTATCAGTTCGCCTATTTCTCGTTCTACTATATCTTCTTCTCACTCTATCCCATCTATTATTCGAACGGTCATCCTAGTGATGGACGTGCGATTTATGATACATGGAAAAAAGGGTCTCCAGAATCCGATCCATTAAACTAAAAAGAAGGCGATATCAGTCGCCTTCTTTTTGTATCGTTTGAAACTGTTCGACCAGACGATTGATTTGTGGAGGAAGGTCCCCTAATGCCCCATTATTGTTTATGAGGAAATCCGCCTGGTGCTTTTTATCTTCAATTGGAATCTGTGAACGAATACGGGCTAACGCCTCTTCTTTCGTCAATCCATTCCGTTCCATGAGACGCATCAGTTGAATCTCTTCACGGCAATAGACGACGACGGAATAATCAACCAGATCGAGCATCGTTCCTTCAAACAGTAACGGAATATCAAAAATGACGACAGGTTCCCCCGATGCCTCATACGTTCGCATTTGCTCATTCATTTCTTCTCGAATCGCTGGATGCATCAATTGATTCAATTGCTGACGTTTTGCTTCATCATGGAAGATTTCCCGACCGAGCGCAGGACGGTTCAGCACGTCGCCCACAAAACATTTTGGAAATGCAGCCCTTACCCCTTCAATCGCCTTTCCTCCTGGTTCAACGACCGTCCTTGCAATCAAATCGGCATCGATAATCGGAATGCCTCGTTCTCGAAACAGTCGCGATACCGTAGACTTCCCGGTTGCAATTCCACCAGTCAATCCAATCTTCAACATACACGTCCACCCCTTAACGTTGTTGACAGTGCGGACAGTAATGCGTACCTCGCCCGCCCAATTTCATCTTTTCAATTTCATGTCCGCATCGGCGGCACGCTTCTCCGGTCTGTCCATATACGTAGAGCCTCTCTTGAAACGTTCCTGTGGCGCCATCTGGATTGGCATAACTGCGAATCGTACTACCTCCACGCTCAATAGCCTCAGTCAAGACAGCAACGGCTTCAGTCCGCACACGGTCGACTTCTTCATGTGACAAACTTGCGGCCGGTCGTGTCGGATGGACACCCGCACGAAACAACGTCTCATCTACATAGATGTTACCTAATCCAACAAAGATGGACTGATCGAGGAGGGCGGTCTTAATCGCGCGTGTCTTCATGCGCTCTAAACGTCGGTGTAACACCTCGGTTGTCACACGCTCGTCAAACGGCTCGTACGCAAGTAATGAGAGCGGTGGTGTGGTATGAATCGTTTCATTCGTCCGCAACTCCATCGTACCGAATTTACGGACATCATTATAGTGTAGAGTCGATTGGTCCGTAAACGTAATCACGATATGTGTATGTTTTACCGGTTCTGTAATGGAGTCATAAGGGAAAAACTTCCCTTCCATGCGAAGATGGGAGACGAGATACCCGTTCGTCAATTTGAATAAGATGAATTTCCCCCGACGTTCCACATCCGTAATCGTTTCTCCAATCAAATGGTGAACCCATTCTTCGGGGTCGAGCCCGCGGATAATTTTAGGGTCGAGGACATCGACAGACTGAATCGTTTTTCCTGAAACGGCAGGTCGCAACCTACGACAGACCGTTTCGACTTCTGGTAATTCTGGCATACTGATTTCCTTTCTATCCGTTTATTTCGTATCAAACCATGTCGTTCCAACCGCTCCGTCCGCACGTAACGGGACATCAAGTGTGACCGTATGTTCCATCGCTTCGGTCACGAGTTTCTCTAATGCTTCCATCTCTTCGGCCGGACCTTCGAATATCAATTCATCGTGTACTTGTAACAACAGCTTAGATTGAAGTTTTGACGTGTTTAACGCATGATCGACATCAATCATCGCTTTTTTTATAATGTCCGCTGCCGTTCCTTGAATCGGTGTGTTGATTGCGGTACGTTCAGCAAACCCACGCAAGTTGAAATTACGAGAATGGATGTCCGGGATGTTCCGGCGTCGTTTCAACATCGTCTCGACGAACCCGTGTTCACGTGCCCGTTCAATCGCGGCATCCATGAACGTCTTCACCCCAGGGAACTGTTCAAAGTACGTATCGATAAAGGTCTGCGCTTCTTTCCGTGTAATCCCTAGGTTTTGTGAGAGTCCATAATCACTGATGCCATAGATGATTCCGAAGTTGACGGCTTTTGCTTGACGACGCATGAGTGACGTAACTTCTTCAGTGGAAACTTTAAACACGTTCGCCGCCGTCGACGTATGAATATCCTCATCGTGAAGGAAGGCTGCCATCATCTTCTCATCTTGTGACATATGTGCCATGATGCGCAGTTCGATTTGAGAGTAATCGACCGCATAAAGTACCCATCCCGGTTCACTCGCGGTAAACGCTTTACGGATGCGACGCCCTTCTTCTAATCGAATCGGAATATTTTGAAGGTTCGGGTTAACCGACGAAAGCCGTCCCGTTTGAGTAAGCGTCTGTGTATAACGCGTATGAATCTTGCCATCATCCTTCACGACTTTCTGCAAGCCTTCGACATACGTGGACTGAAGTTTGCCAAGTTCACGATAATGCATGATTTTCTCAATGATCGGATGAAGCGGTGCCAATTTTTCGAGGACATCCGCTGCCGTTGAGTATCCCGTTTTCGTCTTTTTCACAGGAGGGAGTGACAGTTTTTCAAATAATACGACCCCTAACTGTTTCGGTGAGTTGATGTTGAACGGTTCGCCGGCTAATTCATGAATCGTGACCTCAAGTGCATTTAGACGTTCACGCAGGTCCGTTTCCATATGTTGAAGCGTTTCGACATTTACGAGGATACCAGCCCACTCCATCTCGGCCAATACGGAGACGAGTGGTTTTTCAAGCGCCTCATAGAGTTCTGTCTGTTCATTCTCTTTCAACTCCGAAACTACACGTTCAAACAATGTATAGATGGCGTACGCCTTTTCTCCGAGATGTGCATGAAAAACATTCTCTTCCGGCACCTTGATTTTTGCACCTTTTCCGTAGACCGTTTCATCTTCCTCAAGAGGATACGTAAAGTGTGCAGCAATCGAGCTGAGAGACGTCCCACCAGATAGGTTGAGCAAATACCCTGCGACAAGCAGGTCTTCATACCCACGCAGTGCCAATTGGTGACGTTTCAATTGAATAATTGTCTGCTTCGCATCGAGACAAATCGTCGTCTTCGTCTCGTCTTCGATCCATTCCTTGACCCGTTCGTCCTCAAGAAGCGTCACATCTCCAATCGTGACACCTCGTTCCGACGCGATCGCCACTCCAATCACGTCTTCTTCAAAATAATCATCATGCAGCTGTTCAAGTATTAACACAGCTCGCGATAAATCTTGATCGGCCAACGCGATTGTTGGTCGTACCGCTTTTTCAACCGGTTCTTCTGAAGAGGTATCCGTCAGTTTGCCGATGAGTGACTTGAACTGTAAATCCATAAATAACGTTTTGACGACCGAAGCGTCATATGGCTTAAAGAGAAGTTCATCCATCGTCACATCAATCGGTACATCCGTGTAAATGGTCGCCAACTGTTTCGACATTTTCGCTTCTTGTTCATTCGCCTCTACTTTTTCCTTTTGCTTCCCTTTCAACTCATCCGTATGTTCGTAAAGGGCCTCGACGGTACCATATGTGGCAATCAACTTCAGTGCCGTCTTTTCCCCGACCCCTGGAATACCAGGGATGTTGTCGGATTTATCTCCCATTAATCCTTTTAGATCAATCATCTGAATCGGTTGTAGTCCGTCGTAGCGTTCCTTGAACGCGGTCACGGTCATTTTCTCAACTTCGGTGATGCCTCGTTTCGTCAAATAGACCGTCACACGTTCATTGATCAATTGAAGTAAATCCTTATCCCCCGTCACAACCGTCACCTGATCAAAGGTCGGGTCTTTTGAGAGCGTCCCGATGATATCATCCGCCTCGTATTGGTCAAGCTCTAAGACAGAGATGCCAAACGCCCGACAAACGTCACGCACGAGCGGAAATTGTTCACGCAATTCTCCCGGTGTCTTTTGACGTCCACCTTTGTATTCCGCGAACGTATCGTGACGGAACGTTTTCTTTGACGCATCGAACGCCACAGCAAAATGAGTCGGTTGCTCATCTTCCATTAGTTTCAATAACATCATCGTAAACCCATACACTGCATTCGTATTCCGACCTGACGCATCCGACATCGGAGGCAGTGCAAAAAACGCACGATATGTTAAGGAGTTCCCATCAAGGACTAGTAGTTTATTCATTCAATCGACCTCCATTCTTCTCTTCAACCATCATACCATACGGGTACATGCGTTCGAAAAAAAAGGCCCTTTTCTACGAATAGAAAAGGGCCAAATTCTCGATCGTGTGGAGATGAGCACCGATCGAGTCACGAGATGATGAAGAGGTCTCATTCATAGGATAGCAAGGTTTTGTAAAGTAAATATGAACGAACGATAAAGTCATTGTTAAACCCGAGGGAATGTAATGGTAAACGTCGTTCCTTTGCCTTCCTCACTCTCTACGTCGATCGTGGCATGATGCAAATCGATGATGTGTTTCACGATGGCGAGTCCGAGGCCAGTTCCACCCGAGTTCCGACTTCTTGCCTTATCGACACGATAGAAGCGCTCAAAGATACGACTCACTTCTTTTTCGGCGATCCCGATTCCGTTGTCCTTGACGCGAAGTTTATAGGAATCTGCCTTTGCTTCCACGGCGATTTCGACACGACTTCCTTCTGGTGAATAGTTGATGGCGTTGGCGACCAAGTTCATGATGACTTGCTTCATTCGGTTCAGGTCCGCTTGCAAGACGACCGTCCCCTCGTGTTTCGCTTCTAGCTGAATCGACTTCTTGCTCGCCTTTTGACTAAGCAGGAGGCAGACCTCATCGACGAGCTGATTCAGATCGACGGACACCAACTCCATTTGGAAGTCATCCCGCTCCAATCTCGACAATTCAAGGAGATCCTCAACAAGCATCTGCATCCGCGTCGCTTCTTTTTGGATGATGTCTAAAAACTGGTCTCGAAGTTCCGGGACTTCTTTCGCCCCATCCAGAAGCGTCTCACTAAACCCACGAATGGACGTGAGCGGTGTCTTCAACTCATGGCTGACGTTCGCCACGAAGTCTTTCCGCATCTTCTCAAGTCGCTTCAGTTCTGTAATATCGTTGAACAACAACGTCGTGCCGCGAAGCATCCCGGTATCACTGAAAATCGGTGCCGCGGATACCATATACGTTTTTTGATTGAAACCCGTTCGAATCGATAATTGCCGGCGATGGACCTCCTCCGTCAGATAGACGTCTTCGATCAGTGTTTCAACTTCTGGACTCGGTAGAATCCCGTGATAAAACTGTCCGATCGATAAATCATCGTATTGGAACATCTCACGGTAAGAACGGTTGACCAACGTGACGATCCCACGCTCGTCGACGAGCAGAAGACCCGCCCCCATATACTCGATTAACGATTCGAGTCTCGCCCGTTGTACGGACTCCCCGAGAGAAATCGACTCCAAATTCCGGGCAAGCACGTTGATTGACCCTGCTAGGCTACCGGTCTCTTCATCATTTCTGAGTTCATACACACGGGCCCGATAATTCCCGTCCGCCAGTTCCCGCAAGACAATCGTCGCCTCATCGATTGGTCGAATAAATTGATTCGTCAAATGTTGGAGCACGAATAAAATTATGAAGAAGGAGAAGAAGAGCGCGAGGGCAATCGTCAACCAGATGCGATTGTACACCCCTTCTAAATCCGATACATAACGGATGAATGTTAAATAGACTGTCCCACCCGTCGCAAGTTCGATCGGTTTTGTGTATTGAATCAACTCATCCTCATCCGCTTCACCGAACGTCCCTTCCTCAGGGACCATATTCGGATCAATTTTGTAATCGATGGACCCGACGCGAAACGGCGTGCCAGCGATTACCTCCATCCGACTATTGAGAAGGAGAATATCAAAGCTGCTTCCGTCATCAATTTGACCGACATACTCACGAATCTCGTCCAATTCGCCTCCCTCGAGGTAGAGGGCTGCCAATTGAGCATCTTCTTTTAGACGATCTCGTTCTGAATCCAGATAAAAGTCTTTGAAGAGCTGCCCAAGGACAATCCCGAGCGTCAGCAAGACACCGGTGACAAGAAAAATGAGAGTCGTCATAAATCTAGAGCGATACGTCTTCATTCCGAAGTCGGCTCCTCCATCTTATAGCCAAGACCGCGAATCGTTTTAATATAGGTCGGTTTCTTCGTTACCGGTTCAATTTTTTCACGAAGGTGACTGATATGGACATCAACAATCCGGGTATCACCCACAAAGTCATAATTCCAAATGGCCGATAATAATTGATCTCGCGTCAACACGCGTCCTTTATTTTTCGCCAAATAGGCTAACAATTCAAATTCTTTCGGCGTCAACTCGAGGCGCTCCCCTTGCTTGAACACTTCGTAGTTTGAAGCGACGATTTTAACATCTCCGATTTGAATGACGTCCTCTTCAACCGCCGATTCTTGCGGGGCAGAACGTCTAAGAATCGCTTTGACGCGCGCGACTACTTCACGTGGGCTGAACGGCTTCGTCAAATAATCGTCCGCTCCGAGCTCGAGCCCCAATACTTTGTCAAACTCATCATCTTTTGCCGTGAGCATTAAAATCGGTGTATTGACTTTTTGCTGACGGAGTCGTTTGCACACTTCAAGTCCATCCATCTCCGGCAGCATCAAGTCGAGCACGATGAGCACGGCGTCCTTTTTCTCAGCCAATTCCAATCCGGTTTTGCCATCGTGCGCCGTCTCTACTTCAAAGCCAGCCTGTTCTAAATTAAATTTCAATAATGTCGCAATCGATACTTCATCGTCGACAACAATTACTTTATCAGCCACACTGCTTCCTCCTCTTAAACCATCAAATGTCACTTTCTATTTTACAAATCAATGCTTGAAACGACCAACCTCAAAGCAAATCTTTACAAAAACAAAACAAATCCACTTTCAGTGTAGCATGTTCGATAAGAGAGAAGGCGCAAAAAAGGTGCCTCCTGCAACATGACAGGAAGCACCTCAAACTTATAAGACGCTTAATACCGATCGGACAGAATCCGCAGACTTCGATAGCGCTGCTTTTTCTTCATCCGTCAAGTCGAGCTCTAACACTTGCTCAATTCCATGTTTACCAAGAATCGTCGGGACGCCAAGATACAAATCATGGAATCCGTACTCTCCCTCAAGGTATGCGATGGCCGGTAAGATTCGACGCTGATCTTTTACAATCGCCTCGACCATCTCCACGATGGCAGCGGCTGGCGCATAATACGCCGAGCCATCGCCCAGTAGTTGGACAATCTCGCCGCCACCTTTTCGTGTCCGTTCGACGATTTGCTCGATTCGCTCATGTGGGATGAGTTTTTCGAGCGGAATGCCTCCAGCGTAAGAATAGCGTACGAGAGGCACCATATCGTCTCCATGACCTCCAAGGACGAATCCGGATACGTCTTTGACAGAAACATTCAGCTCTTGTGCCACAAACGTTCGGAAGCGAGCCGTATCCAATACACCGGATTGACCGATGACGCGTTCTTTCGGGAACCCTGATTCTTTGAACGCCGCGTACGTCATGGCGTCTACTGGGTTCGTCAATACGATCAGGATGGCGTCTGGAGAGTAACGGGCAATCTCTTTCACAACCGAGCGCATGACGTTTGCGTTCGTTGCGACGAGGTCGTCCCGGCTCATCCCCGGCTTGCGCGCGATTCCCGCGGTAATGACAACCACATCGGAATCGGCCGTGTCCGCGTAATCAGACGTACCTGTGACCCACGAATCAAACCCTTGAATCGGTGCCGTTTCTTGCATGTCGAGCGCTTTCCCTTTCGTCGGTCCTACTTTTTCTTCCATATCGAGCAGTACGACATCCCCTAGCTCACGTTGAGCCAAGTACAGTGCAGTCGTTGCACCGGTGAAGCCACTTCCAATAACAGAAATTTTGTTACGACGAATCATGAGCTCTCCTCCTCGGTCGTCTTACATGTTTTTAATCAATTCATCCGCGAACTCTGAACATTTCACTTCTGTCGCTCCGTCCATGAGACGTGCGAAGTCGTATGTGACAACTTTCGAAGCGATCGTTTTCTCCATTGAGTTGATGATGAGGTCAGCCGCTTCGTTCCAGTTCATGTGGCGGAGCATCATCTCACCTGAAAGGATGACTGAAGATGGGTTTACTTTATCAAGACCCGCGTATTTCGGAGCTGTACCATGTGTCGCTTCGAAAATCGCATGTCCTGTGATGTAGTTAATGTTCGCACCAGGTGCAATCCCGATTCCACCTACTTGAGCAGCAAGGGCATCTGAGATGTAGTCACCGTTCAAGTTCATCGTCGCAACAACGTCGAACTCACGTGGACGTGTCAAAATCTGCTGGAGGAAGATATCAGCGATTGAATCTTTGACGATAATTTTCCCTTCAGCTTCCGCTTTCGACTGAGCTTCGTTAGCAGCTGCTTCACCAGATTCTTCTTTGATACGGTCATACTGTGCCCATGTGAACACTTTGTCACCGTACTCCGCTTCAGCGAGTGCATAACCCCAGTTTTTGAAGGCGCCTTCTGTGAACTTCATGATGTTCCCTTTGTGGACGAGCGTTAAAGATTTACGGTTGTTCGCAATCGCATATTCAATTGCTGCACGAACCAAACGTTCTGTTCCTTCAGAAGAAACTGGCTTGATTCCGATTCCTGATGTTTCTGGGAAACGGATCTTGTTGACATTCATCTCGTCTTGCAAGAATTTGATGAGTTTTTTCACTTCATCGCTTCCTGAAGCGTACTCGATTCCAGCATAGATATCTTCAGTATTTTCACGGAAGATGACCATGTCTGTATCTTCAGGACGTTTTACTGGTGATGGAACACCTGTGAAGTAACGAACTGGGCGAAGGCATGTATATAAATCGAGTTCTTGACGAAGTGCGACGTTCAATGAACGAATTCCTCCACCGACCGGAGTCGTAAGTGGTCCTTTGATGGCAATCAAGTACTCACGAATTTGATCAAGTGTCTCTGTTGGGAGCCATTCGCCTTTTTCGTTATATGCTTTTTCCCCAGCATATACTTCCATCCATTCGATTTTCTTGTCGCCGCCATATGCTTTTTCAACCGCAGCGTCAAATACGCGAACAGCCGCATTCCAAATGTCAGGACCTGTTCCGTCACCGATAATGAATGGTACGGTCGGTACATTTGGTACGTTCAATACACCGTTTTCAACTGTAATCTTTTGTCCTTGTGTCAACATAATGAATCCCCCTAAGTACATTACTGTAGGTCGACGCGTGCGCCGACCTACGTCACTTGTTAGTTTACCAAACTTTTGTCTAAAATGTGTCTCGAATTAACGTTCGTTTACCGGAACATACTTACGGCTCGTTTCACCGACATATTCCGCACGTGGACGAATCAAGCGATTATCCGCATATTGCTCGAGAATGTGCGCAATCCAGCCAGACATACGAGATACGGCGAAGATTGGTGTGAATAGATCTTCTTCGAGACCGAGCGCATAATAAGTTGAAGCTGAATAGAAATCGACATTTGGTTTCAAACCTTTTTCCGTTTCGACAAGATGGTCGATTTTCTCAGACATCTCATACCATTTCGGTTCGCCGATTTGAGCAGTCAACTGACGGCTCATTTCTTTCAAATGTTTCGCACGTGGATCGCCATCCTTGTAAACGCGGTGACCGAAGCCCATGATCTTCTCTTTGCGCTCGAATTTGCCACGAACATATTCTTCAACACGGTCGACCGAGTCGATCTCGTGCAACATTTTCATTACCGCTTCGTTCGCACCACCGTGAAGTGGCCCTTTGAGTGCCCCCATGGCCGCCGTGACACCTGAGTACATATCCGAGAGCGTCGCTACACAAACGCGAGCAGTGAATGTCGAAGCATTCAACTCGTGGTCTGCGTGTAAGATGAGCGCTTTATCAATCGTCTTTTCTGCTACATCGCTCGGCTCTTCACCGTTTAGCATGTATAAGAAGTTCGCAGCGTAAGAAAGACCTGGTTTCGGTGCGACCGGCTGCTCCCCTTTACGAAGACGGGCGAATGCCGTCACGATTGTAGCGACTTGTGCTTGTAGGCGAATCGCTTTACGCATGTTGGCCTCGTCACTCATGTCTTCAGATTCCTCATCATATAGAGCGAGTTGTGAAAGTGCCGTACGAATCGTCGCCATTGCATTGGCTGATTTCGGTGCACGTCTTAACGTATCAATCACCTCTTCAGGCAATGTCGCTTCTTTTACAAGCGCATCTGAGAGCGCTGTCAATTCCTCTGCATTTGGTAAGCGGTCGTTCCACAATAAGAACACTACTTCTTCGAATGTGGCGTTGTCCGCTAAATCATCAATGGTGTATCCTCCGTAAGTCAATTGTCCGTCAATAATTGAGCTGACTTTTGAGGCTGCTGCCACAATACCTTCTAACCCTTTTGTCGTTGACATTCATAACTCCCCCTCAGTCTTGTATAAAGTGGTCGACCGTAAAAACAGTCTGTTTATAGGGAATAAGGATACGGGACGGGTTGTTCCCCTGCATTCACCCAGTCTCCGTTTACCCTGTCCTTTATATAGTATAAACAATTTATTGCAAAAAAGAAATGTAAGCGGCTTCAGTTGTCAGAAAATATCAAAACCATTTTTCAATGACTTGATATCCACCTAAAATCAATGCCGCGATACCAGCTCCGACAAGCGGTCCAACGGGAATCCCTTTCATGAATCCAACCGCTAGAATCGTACCTGCGAGGAGTGCCGTGGTGACGACCGGGTCGACACGCATCAGTTGTACACCTTGCCCCGCAGCAATGGCAACGAACATCCCTGAGGCAAATGCGACAATCCCGACCGGCCCTTTAATACTATTCCACAATTCTTTAAACCCGATATCGCCGGTCGCGATTGGGACGAGAACTGCGATCGTAATGATTGTCACACCCCAGCTGATTCCTTTCGATGCAAGTGTCGGAAATAACTGGTCTCCGAATCCGATTGCTTTGATGATCAACAAGACGCTACTTGCGATAATGACAGATTGGTTATTTGAAATGACACCGATTAAGACAAGCATCAATAAAAATAGATATGCACTCATACGTATTCCTTTCTTCGAACGGAAAAAGAACCGACCTTTGTAGAAGGCCGGTTCGATTGTCGTTCAATTATGCGTTGTAGATTTTACCTGTGAGTGGGTCGATTGAAATCATCTGACCGTCACGAAGCGATGCTGTCGCTGCATCAACACCTACGATGACTGGCTTGCGAAGTGATGGTCCAACGATCCCAGCATGGCTCGTCAATCCGCCGTCTTCTGTGATGATTCCAGCCGCTTTTTCGATCGCAGGCATCATTTCTTTATCTGTGAATGGTGCGACAAGGATCATGCCGTCTTTCGCTTTTGCATTTGCTTCATCCGCATTTTTCGCGACAACGACTTCTCCAACAACACCGCGCTCACCGATTCCACGCCCGTCTGCGAGAGCGTGACCAACGATGTGGACTTTCATCATGTTTGTCGTACCAGCTGTCGCCGCAGGAATACCAGCTGAGATGACAACGAGGTCACCGTCAGTGACGAATCCAGCGTGACGTGCCGCTTCCGATGCTTGAACCAACATTTCATCCGTGTTGTTCGGCATTGTTTCAGCAACGATTGGGTATACGCCCCATACGAGGTTCAATTGACGCGCAACGCGCTCCGATTCTGTCACCGCGATGATGTTCGCTTCAGGACGATACTTCGCTGTACGAGCAGCCGTATAACCTGATTGTGTCGGTGTCAAGATTGCTTTGGCGTTCAAGTTGATTGCCGTGTGCGCAACCGCTTGAGAGATCGCATCCGTCACTGTGTGCTCACTGCGCTTCTGACGATCTTTCAACAAGTTTTTGTAGTCGAGCATGCGTTCTGTACGCTCTGCGATTGCAGCTTGCATTTGAACAGATTCGATTGGGTAGTCCCCTGCAGCTGTTTCACCAGAAAGCATGACTGCGTCTGTTCCATCCAAGATTGCGTTTGCTACGTCTGATGCTTCCGCACGTGTCGGACGCGGGTTACGTTGCATTGAATCAAGCATTTGCGTTGCTGTGATGACCGGCTTCCCGAGATCGTTACACTTCTTGATGAGTTCTTTTTGAACTGGTGTCACTTCTTCTGTCGGGATTTCAATTCCGAGGTCCCCACGGGCTACCATCAAACCGTCAGAGATTGCCAAGATTTCTTCGATGTTATCGACACCTTCTTGGTTCTCGATTTTCGGGTAAATCTTGATGTGTGATGCGTTATGTTTCTCGAGAAGTTGGCGAATTTCAACTACGTCAGATGCACGACGTACGAATGATGCTGCAATCACGTCAATGTCTTGTGAGATCCCGAACTCGATGTCCGCGATGTCTTTGTCCGTGAGGGCAGGAAGGTTTACCTTGACGTTTGGCAAGTTAACACCTTTCTTCGTCTTGATGATTCCTTCGTTTTCAATGACGCAACGGAGATCACGGTTATCAAGCTTTTCAACGACACGGAGTCCGATGAGACCGTCGTCGAGCATGATGTGTGAACCGACTTCCACATCATCGTAGAGTCCTTCGTACGTCACAGAGAAACGATCTTTCGTTCCGACGATTTCTTCCGTTGAGACGATTGTGACTTCTTTGCCTTTTTCAAGAAGTGCCTTACCGTCTTCGAATGTATGCGTGCGGATCTCTGGACCTTTTGTGTCGAGAAGAACAGTGACAACTTTACCCGCTGCTTTCGCCGCTTCACGGATGTCACGGATACGAGCGCCGTGCTCTTCATAGTCACCGTGTGAGAAGTTGAGACGGGCAACGTTCATCCCAGCTTCGATCATCTCAGGAAGACGCTTCTCAGAAGCCGGTCCAATGGTACATACAATTTTCGTTCTACGCATAATATAAAAACCTCCTAGGGGATATAGTGCAACTTACAAACAGAAAACGGGGGGCCTTGGACCGTATCCCGTCTCTGCAACATACAAAATCGTTTAAATCGACAATTGGTTAACGAGGTCAATCAATTGCATATCAATCGTGTGCTTGTTATTGTCGAGCGCCTCATCGATATCAAGATCCATCATCTGGTTGTTACGGATTCCGACAACGCGGCCCGCTTTCCCTTCAAGCAAGATCTCAACAGCGTATGCACCCATACGACTTGCAAGGACACGGTCAGCGGCAGTTGGGGAACCACCACGTTGGATGTGACCGAGAATCGTGACGCGTGTTTCTGAGTTCGTCTTCTCAGCAATCAATTTGCCGATTTCTTCTGCACTTCCCGCACCTTCAGCAACAATGACGATCGAGTGCTTCTTACCGCGTGCAATCCCGTGATTGATTCGTTCCACGATTGCATTCAAATCCTCTGGACGTTCTGGGACGAGAATCGACTCAGCACCACCAGCGAGACCAGAATAAAGCGCGATATCACCAGCGTCGCGACCCATGACCTCGATGACATACGTACGTTCATGTGATGACGCCGTATCACGAATCTTATCGATCGCATCAAGCGCTGTATTGAGTGCTGTGTCGAAACCGATTGTCGCATCTGTTCCTGGGATATCGTTATCGATTGTACCCGGAAGGCCGATTGTTGGGAATCCGAGTTCAGTCAATTTTTGAGCTCCGCGATAAGAGCCGTCTCCACCGATGACCACGAGGGCATCGATATTGAATTTCTTCAACTGTTCTACTGCTTTTGCGCGACCTTCTTCTGTTCTGAATTCAGGACAGCGCGCAGAGCGAAGGAACGTACCTCCACGTTGAATGATGTCGCCGACTGATCCAAGATTTAATTCGACTAAATCACCTTCGATTAATCCTTGATAGCCGTTATACACGCCGTACACTTCAAGACCTTCAAAAATTGCTTTTCGGGTCACGGCACGGACAGCAGCGTTCATTCCAGGAGCGTCTCCTCCGCTTGTTAATACCGCAATACGTTTTAAATTCACGTCGCTCACCTCTTATGTGTTTTAACGAAATCTGAAAATAAAATACCACGTCTGACCTTTGTTTTACAACACAAGTATGTGAAAAAAATGCACAGGGTATCTCACAAAGCAGTCACTTGATGAATGAATAAAGCTTTATTCAAAGCCATTGTTACCGTTTTCACTCATTAATTGTGCCAATTTGATGATATTTGGTCGCACGTCCTTGAATCAGCTCAGAAGTCGATTGCGCAAGCAACTCGTTCATGTGCTGTAATAAGACAGGTTTCAAGAGTGACGACTGTAGTGACACATCAACGTGTGCCCCCCCATACACTTCTCCTACCACTTCATCGACAATCCCTAGGTTGAATAAATCTTGTGCTGTAATCTTCATCGTCTCTGCCGCACGCTCTGCTTGTTTCGCGTCTTTCCACAATAGTGCCGCTGCACCTTCTGGCGAGATGACTGAGTACGTACTATTCTCAAGCATCAATAGACGGTCGCATACACCAATCCCAAGCGCACCACCTGAACCACCTTCTCCAATGACAACGGAGACGATGGGCACTTTCAGCGTCGCCATCTCAAACAAGTTACGGGCAATCGCTTCACTTTGCCCTCTCTCTTCTGCGGCTTTCCCCGGATAAGCCCCTTTCGTGTCAATGAATGTCAAAATAGGACGGTTGAACTTTTCGGCTTGTTTCATGAAACGCAATGCTTTTCGATAGCCCTCCGGGTGCGGCATACCAAAGTTCCGTTTCATGTTCTCTTTCGTGTTTCGCCCACGCTGATGTCCGATAATCGTCACCGGCACTCCTTCAAACGTCGCAAGTCCAGATACGATTGCCGCATCGTCATACCCATGTCGGTCCCCATGGAGTTCCATGAAGTCAGGGAATAAATGCTGGATATAATCGAGCGTTGTCGGTCGCTTCGGGTTTCGCGCCAACTGGACGCGATCCCACGGTTTCATATTCCCATAAATATCTTTTTCTAATCGGTCGAGCTTTAACTCGAGATGACGAATCTCTCGGGATAAATCAATCCCTTTCGTCTCAGCGGTCTCCCGTAATTTATTCAGCTGTTCAGTGACTTCTTTGATTGGGTCAAACATGACGGACACCCCCATCGTGTAATTCAATCATCCTCTTCAAGAACGAACGCATCTGTTCACGATGAATGACCGCATCCAGCTGCCCTGACTCAAGTA
The DNA here is from genome assembly GCF_018617235.1 of Exiguobacterium sp. s132. GTDB lineage: Bacteria > Bacillota > Bacilli > Exiguobacteriales > Exiguobacteriaceae > Exiguobacterium > Exiguobacterium profundum. The sequence goes on from NZ_JACSJU010000001.1 coordinate 1,199,764, forward strand.
AAAACTCAGCAGTTTGAAAGTTCTCTGGAAGTTTTTCCCGAATCGTCTGTTCGATGATTCGTCGTCCTGCAAACCCGATGAGCGCTCCCGGCTCTGCGACGTTCAAGTCGCCGAGCATCGCAAAACTCGCTGACACACCACCTGTCGTCGGATGAGTCAAATACGCGATGTACAGCAGTCCTGCTTCGTCATGTTCTTTTAGAGCGATGGACGTATTGGCCATCTGCATCAAACTGA